>DASZVB010000094.1:0-215469 GCA_035547195.1 Polyangiaceae bacterium | reverse complement strand
TCGCATCGCGCACCATTCGGGCGGCGACACGCCAAGTCGTTCGGCGAGTCGCCGTGCGTCGAGACGAACCGCCCCTTTCACGTTCGCCGAGGTAGCGCGGTCGTGCGCCTGGCGAAGGCCTTCGAGGCTTTGCGATCTCATAGTAAGACCTTCCCCTTTCCACCCATGCTGCCGACGTCAGGCGGTGCCTCTCGAAGCCGTTGTTGCAATTCAGTGTTTGCGAGACGCGCGCCCTCGACGTCGGCATCCACCTGATTCAATCGGCGCGGTGGTGGGACCTGCTTTTCTTTCGGAACGGGCTCGGTGCGCTCGATGCCGCGTATTGCTTCGCGTACCTCTTCTAGTTGAACGCCAAGCAGCACAGTGATCGCGCGGACGCTCGTGCCACTGCGATAGGCGGCGCGAGCTTTCTTGACTTGGTCTGACGTCATATTTTTTTCCAATCGTTGGTGAGAGCAGCGGCGGCGTGGACGAGAGCATCCAACGCACCCGGCGAAAAACGAGCGCCGGGAAACCATGTCGTGAGCTCGCTCACGAGCGCTTCATGTTTCCGGCCAACCAAGTGGACACGGCCAGCCGCGCAAGCGGCCGACAATGGTTGCGCGCGATCCGCTTTCGAGCCCTTGGCGGGTGACTCGACGATCGGGAGCCGGCGGGCCCCGAATATTCGGATCTGACCTTCAAGCGTCGCACGCGGATACGCGCCCGAGCCTGTAGGCTCGACGATGTACCGCCCAGCGCCGTACAGATCTGCCCACTGGATCGCGCGCGCCGTCCACTGCGCGGGCTCGAGCCGTTCCGAGCAACTGGCCAAGATGTACAAGTCGCCGCTCGCGATCCCCAACGCGACCAAGCCCACAGGGTCGGCATCCTTCCGCGCGCTCTGCGCCGGATCGACAGCGATCACGACTTGTTCCAGGCGTGGCGCCGACGCGACGCGGAAGCGCTCGAGATCTTCGACCTTGAATAGCGAACCATCCACGCCGAGCACCACGCGGCCGTCGAGCTCGCGCGCGCCTTCGGATGTCCCCGCCATGCTTGCGTACAGCGCTTCAACGGCGGCCGGATCCAACGTGGGGTTGTCGCGCATCGTGCCTGTGACTACGCGCGTGGTCGGTTCGGCGCAGAGGTCCAAGATCCAATTCGCCTCGCGCGGTGGCGTCGTGGTCAAGATCGCCCGCGGCGGAGTCTCGCCGCGAACGCGAAGGGCCAGCCGAAGATTTCGAAACAGCGTCGCGCCGCTCGGCCATTTCGTGGGCTCCTCGCACCAGGCGCCGCGAAGGTTCGGGCCGCGGTACTCGATGACTTCTGCGGAGTGCATCGCGAGGCGCACGCCTTGGTCGGGAAACAAGATCTCGTTTCGCGCGGCGCGCTCTACGGCGCGTATCCAAGGCGGCATCAGATCTCGGATCACTCGCCATTGCAGCGACCAGCATTCATCGAGCGTCGGCGCGACGAGCACGTAGTCAGCAGGCTTGCTTGGATGGCCTTCTAATACGCGCTCGACGACCCACGCCGCGGCGGCGACGGATTTTCCGAATCCGCGCCCGGCCATGAACACGCATGCAAGCCACCCGCCGGCACTCGGGGTTATTTGCCGGGGACGGAGATAAGCGCTCGGCGAGTATTTCAACGATAGGCATTCGAGCGAGCTCAGACCACGCACGAGCTCTGGCGTCAGGCGATCGAGCAACGGTTCGCCGTCCGGAATTTGCTCGGAGGCGATCCGGCGCTCGTGTTCTTGCCACTCGGCGAGGTCCATTTAATCCCCCGCCTCGTTCAGCAATTTGATCGCGCGATTTAATTTTCCGTGTAGGTCCTCGCGCTCGAGCGCCGATTTTTCGACACGCTCGACGAGCTCGGCGCGCGCTTGCTCGCCGAGTGCTTCTAGGCGCTCGCGCTCAACCTCTGGCCGCGGACGAATTTCCGCGAGTCGAGCTCGAAGATCGCCGAGCAGACGCGCCAGGGTGCTGTAGGTCCTAGCGCCCGCCGGGTCGACCTTCGCGCGTTCCGCCCACATGCCGAGCATCGTGCGGACCTCGGTCACGTGGGCGGCCATCGCCGCGACGTCATCAGTTTCCACCGCGGCCGCGACGGCGCCCTCCAAATCGGCCGTGGACGGCGCCGGCGCGGGCGCGATTGGCGGCGCATCGATCTCCGGCGAAAGCCCCGTGTACCGCGCCGGCGGTGGCTTCGCGAGGTAGGCGGCCAGCGTGCGCGGGTTGAGCTTGATGCCCGCTTCAGAGAGCGCGCGACGCAAACCGGCCTTGGACATGGGCCCTCGGCCGCGCATCGCCTCGATCCGCTGTGCGACGTCCGGGGTAATTCGATGTGGTCGTCCCATCGCGTCACCCCGTGATTCGTTGCTGCGTTTCTGCAGCGGAAAATGCGCCGTCGTGCAGAAAACCCACGTTGGAGGGCCCCTCGAAGCCGATGGGGGGTCGGCCGTATACCCCTAAACACTTGATTTCATTGATTGGATCTTGTGTGCGACATGCGCTCGAGCGCCCGTGCATTAATGCAGGGCTCGAACCACGGCAGCGACGCGGCCACGCCGACACGAACGAGCGCGCGAACCTGGCGGGCTTGGAGCGTGGAGCGCGGCTTGGAGTGCTCCAAGCCCGCTTCCTAGAAACTACTCCAAGCCTATTTTTCTGGGCTTGGAGCTTGGAGTGAATTCGCGATCTAGGCCATTTCCGGCTTGATGGCTTTGAAGCCATCGCCGAACGTGATCCAATCGCTCCACGCTCCACAGCACGAAAGATGCTGCGCCGTACGATTCGACGAAGCAGGCAAGGCGCGATCGCTCCACGCGCTCCACGCTCCAAGGCCGCCACGCTCCACGCGGTCACGGCTTGCCCCTGCGCAGAGCTTCGAATGCCGGTTCGAATTTCTCCCAGTCGAAGGGTTTTGGTTTCACCGGGCGCTGGACGCTGAAACCGCCGACGCCGACCTCCTCGATCGGCACCGCGACGAGGTCGATCGAATTGTTCTGCCCTGGCGTGCTTCGAACGGTGCCGCGCCGCTGACACTCGACGAGCGCCGGGCCCCACGACTTGCCGTCGAGCCCGCACGCGGTTCGGGCTTTGCCCGTGTTGATAGGGATCCCGCCAGTGTTCCGGAGCACCGCTTCGAGCGTGTCCGCGTCGCGACGAACCTTCTCGCTAGCCTTGGACTCTTTCACGGCCTGCTTCGTTGCTGCCCTGTCCCGCGCGGTCGCGACATGAGCCGCTTCTACGGTCGCCGTGAGCGGCTCGTCGCCCTCGCCGCACCAGGTCAGGTGGAACGGCTCGAACTTGGCCGCCGGCGCCCGCGTACACGTCACCAGGATGCGCCGATCGTTCTCCTCGTCTGGCGTCAGGCGAATCGAGCTCGCAAGGGCCGCGGCGAGCCGGTTCGTTCCGGAGATGCCCTCTAGCGGGTTCGGCGCCTTTACCGCGCTCATGGCTTGCTTGCGCTCGTGCAGCGTGACGATCGGCAATGCGCCTATCCGCGTTCCAAGCTGGCCAAGTGCCCACAATCCGTCGGCGTACTCGGATGAGATCTCGTCGCCGCCCGTCGCACTGGAGTAGCTGTCCAGCACAATCAGAATGCCTTCGGTTTTCCGGAGCTCGCATGCTGTCGTTTCGATTACTGGGAGAAGACTCACAAGCGTTTGATCGATGTGAACGAACCGAAACCAGCCCTCGCGCTGAAGCGCGCCTATATCGATGCCGAGACCGTCGCGAAGACGCTTGATCCGGATCTCGGCGAGCTTTCCCGTTTCGGCGTCGAGGTACAGGACTGGCGTCCGCGCGACGTCGTGCCCGAGTACCGGCACGCCGGCTGCTGCACCGAGAGCCAGTAGGCTGGTGAACAGCCCTTTGGACGACCCCGCGTATCCGTGCACACCAACGACCTTGCCGGCCCACGCGATGCCGAGCCCGCGGCACCAGTAACGGAGCGGTTCAACCGGTCCTTCGAGGTTGACGACACGGCCGAGACCGCTACCGCCACCCGCCGGCTGCAACCACGGCGTTGCAACCACCGCGCGCGCCGCACGCAGCTGTCCGACGAACGATCCGGCGTCCACGGCGTGGCCGATCACTTGCGCATGATCAGCGCCGACGAGCTCGGCCATGCGATCCACGCTAGAAACTTCGTGCGGCTCTTTCGCCCACGCACCCAAAGCCCACGCGATGCCGGCATCCACGTCCACCGAAGGCTCGTCGCTCGGCAACCACTCGACGATCGCCGCTGCGCACGCTTCCCGCGTGTAGAGAGCTCGATACATCATGCCGCCGAGCGCACCGCACATATCGAATTTGCGGCCTTGATGCGCGCGCCAATCGCCGAGCGCGGCAACGATCCCGGCGTCGCCAGGCGGGAGCTCGCCGAGCAGCGGCGATGCTTCGGCGACGGTGCGCGACTCGCCCCACGCCAGCGCGGGCGCCGGCAACGTCAGCGCATTCACCGGCGTACCGTCGATTTGCCACACGCGCCGCGGCCGCGTGCCGTGCAAACGACCGATGAAGAAAAGCTTGCTAGCGTCGATCGCGCCTTCGACGCCACAGCCCGGGCCAAGGCCGAGCGCCTCGGCGAACGCAAGGCGCGTGTCGCGGCATTGCGACGGCGCGATGTCCTCGGTGACGGGCGTGACGACACGGAAGCGGGGCGCGTCGTCGGTCGAGCTCGGCGACTCGTAGATCAGCCCGGCGACGCGATGCGCGCGCATGCGCGCGGCCACGGTTTCGGGGTCGCCTTGATCAATGTCGAGCACGAGCAGCGTCACGGCCGCAACGTTTTTCAGTGCGCGCTTGCCTTGGCCGAGCGCGTGCGGTGACCACGCTATTAGCCGCTTCTTTTGCTCTTCGGGGTGCGCGTCGAGCGGCGCCGCCGGCGGCTCATGCACGAGCGCCGAGAGTTCGCGCGCGATCTCTTCCCATGTGAGATCGGCTACTTCTGCCGGCATGTTGCTGCGCGCACTGCTGTAGAACGTGATCGCGGCCGTGCGCTCGCCTTCTGGCTGCAACGGATCACGCGTCGATGTCTGGTGTTGCGTTGCCGCGCTCGTTTTCTTTGGTACACTGGCCATGTTCGTATTGTTCGTATTGGGTTGATCGGGCGCCCCCGCGGCAAACGGGGGCGTTCGTGTTTTCAGAGGCGCGGCGCTTTACGGTGCGCGGCGCGCATCGCTTCGAGACGTGCGTCCAACCGTTGGTTGCGCTCGGTGGCTGCGCGTTTCGCTTCGCGATGTTTCGAGCACGCTTTGACGTGCCGGCTGGCTCGCGTGAAAACTCGACCCAAAGCGTGCGCCTGACGAGCGGCGGCCGCGTAGTCGTCTTTTTCGAGCGCGTCGACTATCTGCACCAGGATCGTGAGATGCACCCATGGTGGTGGCATCGGCGGGACGGAGCTCACGATCGCCCCTGTCGAACTCGAGCCCGAGCTTCGCGCCGTGCGATCGCCTCATCCGCACGGCGTATGCGCCGTGCACCGAGATTTGCCTTGCGCGCGTTCGACGCGCCCAGCGATGGGCCTGTCGACGCAGCGAACCGGCAACGCGGACATGTGCACTTGCCGTGACCGTTGCCGTTGATCGATGTGGCGATCATGGCCGAGCCGCCCTTCGCGCACGCTTCGCGCGTTCGGCGCGTTGCGCGTCGATGGCCGAGCTTTCTATCAGTGCATCGAGATCGGTTTCGCGAACAAGCACCGATCGCCCGGGCTTGTAGCCTTTGAGACGACCCTGGTAGATCCAAAAGCGGATCGTTTCGCTGCTCGTGCAGAGGCGCGTGGCCGCATCACGGAGCGTGAGGTACTTCGCCGCGCTCACGGCGTGACTCCGAGGTAGACGCCGAGCCGCTTGGCGGCTTCGTGGATCGCGCGCGCCACGATAGGGAGCGTCTTTCGCTCACCGGCGAGAAACCGATGTACGGTTCGCTCGTCAACGTCCGCGCGAGCGGCAATCTGCGTTCTGATTTTACGCGGGAGAATCCCGATCTTTGGGTGGCGGGCCATGGCGGCTTCCTTTCGGAGAGTCGCGCCAGCCGCCTACCCCCTGGTTGATGCCAGGGGTTCCGTCCCGCGTTCGGGGCGCCCGTACCGGTGCTTGGTTTACTTGCTTCTGATGCTCGAACTCACGCGATCGGTATAGATCGCTGAGGGAAATGCTGAGATGTCCAAGGGCAGGCGCTTCCCACGCGCGCATCGCCTTCAAGGCGCGGATACGACTGCCGTGTAACCTATCCCGAACGCGGCCGAGCCCTGGTTCCGAGCACTGCTCGTCACGCTCTGCGCCGCACTCCTTGCACTCGACGGGGATACGCACGACTTGGAACACGAGTAACCACCGTAGCATCGTGTCAACGACATGCCACCCTGTGGTACCGTCGACGCGTGCCGCGCGCGAACAGAACCGGCGTGAAAGGTCTTCGAAAAGACGCCGAAGGCCGCTATCACATCGACCTTCGCTGGACGGATCCGCGCACGGGTGCGGAGCGACGTCACCAAGAGCATTTACCGATCGGTACGACGGGTGGCGCTGCCCGCCTACGCGCACAAGCCGTGCTCGGCGACGCGCTCGCGGGCCGCGCCACCAAAACCAAGGCGGGCGAGGTTACGCGGCTCTCGCAGGCATTCGACGCCTATCTGGAATGGGTCAAGACGAACCGCCCGAAGGCGTACAAGCAACGCCGTTCAATCAAGAAGGTCTGGATCGACGTCGTCGGCGATGTGCCGATCGACCGCCTCGGCCCCGAGTTGCTCGAACGCTACAAGTCGAAGCGCCAGGCGGCCGAGACGGCGCCGGCGACCATCAACAAGGGCATGATGGTCGTGAAGCACATGTGCGGGCTCGCGGCGCGTTCCGAATGGGGGTGGATCGACCGCGAGCGCGCCGCCGTGATTCGTGAGGTAGGGATGCTCGAAGAACCGCCCGGCCGCCAGCGTCCGATCAAACCGAAGGAGCGCGATGCGATCTTCGCCGCGTTCAAGCGCACCGATGCACGCTTCGCTCGTCGGGTGATCGCGGCCGCGCTGCTCACCGGGTGCCGGCTTGGCGAGATCCTCGCGATGCGTGTCGACGACGTCGACCTTCGCGGCAAGGTGATCGACCTGTCGAAGACGAAACAGAATCGGAATCACCAGGTCGTGATCACTCCTGCCCTCGCATCCCTCCTGAAAGAGGCGATGGCCGAGCCGGGATCGAAAAAGAGCGGCGTGGTGTTCGTGAACCGTTTCGGCAAGGCGTACACCGTCGACGGCTTCTCGAAACACTTCGCCCGCGTCGCCGATCGCGCCAAGTGCCCGGACGTCACGTTCCACGACTTGCGCCGGCACGTCGGGACGACGCTGATCAACGCCGGCGAGCGGCTCGAGGTCGTGAGCAAGCTTCTCGGCCATTCGAACGTTGCCGTGACCCAGCGGAGCTACGCCCACCTGACCACGGAAGCCACCCGCGCGGCTGCTGAAAGGCTCTCCAAGGCCCTGCCCGTTCTGCCCCCGATCGTTGCCTCTGGGTTGCCTTCTGCCGCGGACAGACGCTCACGAAAACGCACGAAAGACGCCACGGACGCACACGAGGGCGGGCTTTCCTAAAGCCAAGGTCGCAAGTTCGACTCTTGCCGGGGGCGCTGTGTGCGCGTCGCGCGAAGCGCGCGCGCCAGCCGGCAAGAGAGCATCCTGGTAGCGCTCCGCTCCGCCGGGCTCCGCTTCGCTCGTGCCGGGGGCGCGATCTGTTCGGAGCAAGCTCCGAACCTCTACGGCAAGACTTCATCCTGGGGGCGACGCTTTGCCCGCCGTGTGGGGAACGTGTGCTCCACGACGCTCATGCCCTAGCGGTCGGCGGACACGGGTCCCCACGACGGAAACGGATCGCGATAACGAGCCCACGCTTTCGGTCCCGCCGCGAACTCTTTTTCGGTCAGCAAGCATCGATCGAGACGGGCGCGCATCGCAGATTCATTCATGCCGATGCCGATGAGCACGAGCTCCTGTCGGCGATCGCCGAAGGGTTCGCGCCAATCGCGCCGAATCTCCGCGAGAGCCGCGGCGTCCGTAGGCCACGCCGACGTTCGCACCGCAGCCCACCAGAAGCCAGCGCGTTCGGTTCGGCAAGCTGGTCCCGCCTGTGACCACGAGCCGACCTCGCTCATGCGCGATGCCAGCCAGAAAAAGCCCTTCGAGCGCAACACGCCGGGCCATTCGCTTGCGAAGAGCGCGCCCAGTCGCTCGGGATGGAACGGACGGCGTGCGCGGTAGACGAAGCTAGCGATCCCGTACTCCTCCGTCTCCGGCGTGTGGACCCCCGCTAGCTCTTTCGCCCAGCCGGCGTATGAGGCTGCCTTGTCGTGATCGAAGAGCCCGGTATCGAGGACGGCGCTCAACGGAACGCGTCCGTGCTCTGCACGTGCGATGTGCGCACTGGGGTTCAGGTGATGAAGGATCCCTTCGAGCCGAGCGAGGTCGTCTGCGGTCACCAGATCGGTCTTCGACACTACGAGCACGTTAGCGAACTCCACCTGATCGACGAGCAAGTCGACCACCGTGCGCGCGTCCTCGGATCCGAGGGCGATGCCGCGGGCGCGCAGGTCGTCGGTGGACCCGCACTCCCGGAGGAAATTCGCGGCGTCCACGACGGTGACCATCGTATCAAGCTCGGCAACGTCCGTGAGACTGAAGCCGTTCTCATCGCGGAACGAGAACGTCGCCGCGACAGGCAGGGGCTCGCCGATGCCAGTCGACTCGATGAGAAGGTAGTCGAAGCGATTTTCCTTGGCGAGGCGCGTCACCTCCACGAGCAGGTCCTCGCGCAGGGTGCAGCAGATGCATCCGTTCGACATTTCCACGAGCTTCTCTTCGGTGCGCCCGACCGCCGCGCCGCCCATCTTCACGAGCTGAGCGTCGATATTGATCTCGCTCATGTCGTTCACGATGACGCAAATGCGACGCCCTTCCCGGTTGGCCAGGACGTGATTGAGCAGGGTCGTCTTCCCTGCGCCCAGAAACCCGCTCAGCACCGTTACGGGCAGAAGTCGCCGCATGAAGCCTCCTCGTGGTGGTTCGCATTTATGCAATTCGGTTGCAAAAAGAAAGATGCGGTCACCTTCCCGCGTGCTTTTCGCTTTCCACGCATGACGGCCACGCTCATGCAGAGGCGTGAACGTTCTTCCTCGCCGACGACGCCTGGAGCACGTTCTCGAGGCTTGCTTGGAGCGACTCCACCAAAGTGAGGGGCATTCCTCGAGTGATCACCATGAGCCGCGTCGAGCGATCGTCTCCCGGCCAGCGATGCATCGAGTAAACCGGGTACACGACGTGCTGCACTGCTTGCACCACCCGTGGCCCCGATTCGCCATCGACGCGGAGCAGCCCTTTCACGCGAAGCAACGTCTCCCCGTGCAACTGGCTCGCCATCGACAGCCATAGCGCGAACGCTCGGAAGTCGACTGAACGATCGGAACGCACCGAAAACGACCGCAGGCCCTCCGCATGGAAGTGCCCCGCGTGCTCGACATCTAGGCGCGACGAGAGCGTGGAAGGCGACCATTGGAGCAGCGGTCGCCAATCCAACAGCCCGCGCTCCGCGAAGAAGATGCGTGCGTGAGGACGTAGCGCAGCCACCGCGTGACGGACTTGACCGAGCGTTGCTGCGCTAGCGCGATCGACCTTCGTCAGAACGAGATCATCGGCAATGAGCACCTGCTTCGCGGCCTCTTCGTGGTTTAAAAGCGTCGATGCTCCGAGCTCTCCGTCGACCGCGGTGACGACGGCGTCGAGGTGGTAGCGCTGCGTCAAGCCGGAATGACGGACGAGCGTGGCCACGATCGGCGTGGGGTCGGCCAGTCCGGTCGTCTCTACGACGATGCGATCGAAAGGCGCGCGGCCCGAGCGCTCCGTCTCCGACAGGAGCGTATTCACGAGATCCTCTCGGATTGCGCAGCAGACGCACCCCGAATCGAGAAGGAGTACGTCCTCGCGCACCTCGCGCACGAGGAGGTGATCGAGAGGAACGTCCCCGAGCTCGTTCACGATGACGAGGGCTCGCTCGAGCAGCGGCCCACGAAGTGCGTAGTTGAGGAGCGTGGTCTTGCCCGAGCCAAGAAACCCGCTGAGGATGGTGATCGGGACCGTCATCGTGCCCGCCGGGGTGTGCCATAGATGCAACTTGGTTGCAAATAATACCGGCTCGAGCTACACACGTTCGCGATGCGCAACCCACTCCTGTCGTCGTCCTCGAGCGCGCCGATTCCGCGACCCGTTGTGAGCGTGGGCCCCGTATACGATCGCGAGCACGGGAGGCACGTTCGAGCCGGCGTGCTCATCTTCGGTGAAGGCTCGATGGCGCCCCGTCCGTCGTGGAACCTGTTGCAACGTTTCGCGGTGCGCACCGAGTGGCTCAGAGGGACGTTCTCGCTCGTCACTAGACCACGCTGCTTCGGCGTCGTCCGCGCCGATGGCTCGCCGCCCATCGTTGGCTTCTACGGCGTTTGGCTACAGGAAGAAGCTCTCCAATGATCGAGCGCGCGACGGAGCAAATGTTCTCGACGTCCGTCGAGCAGGGCCGCCGTCTCGGGATCATCTCTTGTATCCATGGGAATCTCGAGGCCCTCGAGAGCGTGCTCACGGACCTACGAAGACGCGCGGTCGACCATCTGCTCTGCTTGGGCGACCTCGTCGGCTACGGCCCGTTCCCCGACGAGGTCACGGCGCGAATTCGAGCGCTGGGCATCCCGGCCCTGCTCGGATGCTGGGATGAGGGCATCGCGGAGGAGAACGAGAACTGCGGGTGCACCTTCGTTTCTCAGGAAGAGGGGCAGCTCGGGGAGATGGCGTTCTTATGGACGACGCTGCACGTGTCCGAAGATACCAAGAGCTACCTCGGTACATTGCCCATGACTGCGGCCTTCGATCTCCCATGCGGGCGCCTCGTCGCGGTCCATGGCAGCCCCGCGAGCACGTCCGAGTACCTGATGGAGTCGACGCACGAGCTGGTGCTCTTCGAGCGCGCGGCGAGCGCCGGTTGCGACATTCTCGTCTGTGGGCACACGCACGTGCCCTACGTCAAGCAGGTGGCTGGCACGCTCGAGGTGCGCGCCGAGACGACCGTCAAAGACCGCATCTACCGCGCGCGGTTCGGCGCGCCGGAAGCTGCCCGCCCTGTGACGCTTGCTCCGAAGACGATCGTCAACGCCGGCAGCGTCGGCGAGCCGCGGCACGGCGGGCGCGCCGCCACCTACGCCATCGTCGACACTCACTCGGGCGACGTCGAGCTGTGCGAAGTCGAGTACGACGTCGAGAAGACGGTGCACGCCATGCGAGCCCGCGAGGTACCGGCGAAGTTCGCGGAGCGTCTCCTCCGCGGGGAAGAGCTCACGGGAAAACGCAAGGAGGTCTTCTGTGTCTGCTGACGCGCTCACGAGCATCGTGCTCGTCGGGCTCGAGTCGGTCGGCAAATCGGCTATTTTTCGCGGCCTCACGGGGCACGCGACCGGGGACGAGGCGAACTTCCGGGGCTCGACGGTGGTTTGCCGCCGGTGTCACCTGAAAGAGTGCGGCTGCGAGCTCGTCGACACCCCAGGGATCCGGCTCGAGGGAGACAGCGCTACCACTATGCTCGCGCTCGAGACGCTCGGCGTGGCGGACGCCGTGATGCTCGTCGTCCGCGCACCCTATCTCACGGACGAAACGCGCGCACTGCTGCGAACGGTGCGCCTCGGGCGGCGCCGGCTAGCGATCGTCATCACGTTCGCCGACAAGGTGTCGGCGGAGCTCGCTTCGGCCATGCAGAAGCTTCGGACGCGTCTCGGCGTTCCAGTGGTTGCCGTCGATGCGCGTGCGATACACTCCGCGCGAAGCGAGCTCTTCGACGCGATTCGCGACGCGCGGCCGCTGGCTGAGACGCATCTCGAAGATACCTTCGTTCAGCTCCGTGCACGCCCTCCGGCCCGAACGATTTTCGAGCACCGGTCGCTCGGGCCGTGGGCGGCTCTGGGGGCGATGGCAGGCCTCCTGGCCCTCCCGGTCGCGTGCGCATTTCATCTGGCAGCCTGGTTGCAGGCCGCTGTAGACGCCACCGCGATCGACCCGATTACGCGAGCGCTCACGGGTGCGTGGCCGCCGCTCGTCGCCATCTTGGTGGGCCCATACGGCCTAATGACGCTCGGCTCGTACTCGTTTCTGTGGGCCTTCCCGGTCGTCTTGTTACTCTCCATGACGAGCAGCCTCGCGGAAGAGACCGGACTGCACGATCGGATCACGAGCGCGCTCGATCCATGGCTTCGTCACGTCGGGCTGTCGGGGCGCGATCTCGTTCCGGTCCTCACTGGGTTCGGGTGCAACGTCGTCGCCGTGCTCCACTCGCGGGCCTGCTCGTCTTGCTCACGGAAGGCTTGCGTCAGCCTCGTCGCTTTCGGCAGCGCGTGCAGCTACCAGATCGGCGCGAGCCTCTCGCTGTTCGGCTCCGCCGGGCGTTCGTGGATGTTTGCGCCGTACCTCGTCGGCGTGTTCGTCGTCGGCCTCGTGCACACGCGGGTGTGGCACGGCGCCCTCGCCCATCACGCCGCGCTTCCGCTGCAGGAGCGCGCGTACTTGCAATCGCCCACAGCGCGAGCCGTGCTCTGGCGAGTCGGGTCAGTGCTCAAGCAGTTTCTGCTGCAAGCGATGCCCATCTTCCTCGGCCTCTGCGTCATCTGTTCACTGCTCGAACAGACCGGCGCGTTGAGATCGCTGTCCGTGCTCCTCGGACCGTGCGCGCGCCTCTTCCGTCTTCCCACGGAAATCGCGCCCGCTGTGCTTCTCAGCATCCCACGCAAGGACGGGATGCTGCTCCTGAACGCCGACGGCGGCGCGCTCCTGCGCACGCTCTCCGCAGGGCAGCTCTTTGTCGTCGTGTACCTCGCGAGCACGCTCACGCCCTGCCTGGTCACGCTCGCTGCCATCGCCCGCGAGCTCGGATGGAGAACGGCAGGAGCCGTAGCAGGACGTCAGGCGCTGACGAGTCTCGTTAGCGCGTCAGTCTTCAGCCTCCTCGCGGCACAGGCGCACCCGAGCCAGTATGTGCAACTCAGCTGCATATACTCATGGCTGCTGAGGGGACACGTGACGTGATGGAAACCCTTTCTCGCTTACGGCGGACCAAAAGACCGACGGCGGCTCGCGCCGGCGCGCGAGCCGTGCCGCCAGCACAGGTGTTGCCTGATGTTCCCGCGACGGTGGATGCGGCTCCGATCTCCCGGCAGACGTGCCCGAGCCTCGACAATCTCCACCTTCTTCGCCCCGTCGAGGTAAACCTCATTTCTCTCGAACGCGCTCTGCCTCGTTGGCTCAGTGCCCCGCTCGCGACGTGGGCGCGCGGAGCTCCCCCGAAGTTCGATCGGATACTCCGCGCGCCTCGATACGACGTCGACCGCGCGATCCGTGGATTGCCGGACGCGGCTCGCTGTTGGCTCGCGGACGACATCGCGACCTTGCTCGATCGCTTCGCGCGATTCACGAAGGCTTCGCGCCTACGCGTCTCGTTTGGCGCGGTGTCGAGCGATCAGTGCAAAAAATTCCACATGGACTATGTCAACTATCGCCTCGTCACCACGTACACGGGCCCAGGCACCGAATGGGTGCCGGAGCACGCCGTCTGCCGGCAAGCGCTGAAACGTCCAGCGGATTGTCCTTCCGAGGCCAACCGAGCCATCGTTCGCCACGTCTCGGCCATTCGTCGCGCTGGCCCAGGCGACGTGCTGGTGATGAAGGGCACCCTTCACCCGCACGGCCTCGGCGCCGTGCACAGGTCACCTCCCGTCGAAGCCACGGGCCAGCTCCGCGTCGTGCTCACCGCGAGCACCGTAGAGAGCCCGTGACTAATCTGCTCGAGGCCGGCTGACGACGGCGCCGCGGATGGGGTTCGGGAGTACGACGCTTTGCTCTCGTTCGAGCGATCACCTCGGGACAATTTGCGTGGATGGAAGAGCGGCGCCAGGAGTAGCCGGCGTCACGAAGATCCTTCGTGACGGGCAGGTTGCGCCGCCTGAGCACCCCCGGTGCGTCGGGTGAGCACCGCGCCCGCAACGAGGGCGAGCATGCCGAACGCTTCGATTGCTGGACGCTCCTTGATCAAGTGGTCGGCAAGTAGCACGACGACACCGAAGACCGTGACTGCGGCCGCCGCGCGTCGACCGGTCTTTCGCGCGGCGATGAGGGCTGGCACGAGCGCTACCCCTAACCCTCCGAGCAATACCGCGAGATGCTGCCCTTCGCTGATCGCTACTCCACCCACGATCCCCGCCGCGAACGGAGCCCAATGGCTGATGCAGACAGGGCAAAATACACAGGCGACGAGTGGCCCGAGCAACGTCCACAGGGTCCGCGCGGCCGCTGGCTCTTTATGTTCATGAACATGATGAGAGCAGTCGCACGCCGGCGAATGCTTAAAATGTTGAGGAATCGACATGCAAGTACCTAGATAGAATTTGAAATCCGGTCGCGTACGCGATGGGTGGATTGGACACGGCGCCTGAGCCGGTGCTGGGCCAATGACCGCGCGGATGCGGGCGACGCTGCCCGCGCACGCAAGCTGTATGAGCGGCCACAAGGACGGCGGCAAGGATCGCCGACGCGATGCGCGACGAGCGCAATGTTCGAAGGGGGAGCTTCTGCACGCGTACGAAGAGTCTACGCGCCTGCCGGTGTTGTCAACACAATCTGCAATCGAGTTGCAAAAGCGGAAGGATTCCAGGTGCGGGACTATTCAGGCGCGAACACACTCGACGCAGCGTCCTCGAAGCTGCACCTCTGAAACTTCGTTCCTGGCGGCTTCTCCTCGGATGGTGACGGTCCCTGCGGTCAGGCACCGTATGTCGCCGCAATCGGTACAGACAAAGTGCGGATGGCTACCGTGCTCATGCGCTGCGCTGCGAGGAAGCTCGTAACGCCAGACGCCGTCGCCCAGCTGCGTCCTCACGAGCAGCCCTGCTTCCGAGAGGGACACCAGATTTCGGTAAATCGTCGCGCGGTCGAGCGAAGGTGAAGCCAGCCGCTCAGTGAGCTCCGGATGACTCACAGCGCCGCGCATTCGCGCGAGCTCGCGCAAGATCGTCATCCGTTGGGTGGTGACGCGAATGCCCCGTCCGGCAAGCAATTGCCGCAAGTCGTCGTCCTTCACCGCCTTGAGCTTCCGGGTCATGCTCTTTTTAGCTTCCCTCTTTCGACGCCTGGGCGCAAGCCGTCCGACGGACGTGAACGGGCGGCCACGATTACAGCCGTCTGGGGTGAGCCGACACGAACGCTAAGCGAGCTCCCCCTCGCCCTGATCTTCGACCAGAACGCCGGCGACGACAGCCTTCGCGCATTCAGTACGGACGCGGAAGGCGGCTCAGCGCAGCGCACTCCTGCGTGATATACAAATGAGGCGCCGGTCTTCGGGACCGAGCAGCCCTGCTTCCTCGGGGCGCGGGCCTCGGCCGCCTCGAGCTCGCTCCGAAAGCGCTTCCGGAATTCGCGGTAATGCCGCTCCACGACATGCATTCCTGCGCTCCATCATGAGCGCGTCCCGTCTCACGACCCGCCTGGCGGCGAAGGATAATTGCGCGAAACGAAGCATAGGCCCTGCGAGTTCAAGTGGCCCTGGGTGGATTGCGTGTAGCGGATGTAGTCGTAGTAGTCGCGGATGGCCTTGGCGGGGTCCGTTGCTGACTTGCTCACCGGCACCTTGAGCGGGTCGAAGTGCAACTGCTGGCCCGCCGCATAGGGTGGCATGTACAGCGACGAGTCGACGCAGGTTCGCATGGGGAGCGCCTTCCCCGTCTTGTCGGTGAAGGCGGTGAAGTCCACGCCTTTCATGTCTTCCACGGAGGCGACAGGGTTCGAGACGCCCACGTATTGAGCGACAATCTGGTCGAAGCGAAGGGCGGAATCCTCCGCGAAGCTCTCCCAAAAGGGATGGTCCGCGTGCACGGTGACCTGACCGATCACCGAGCGATCGGAGCGGAACTGAATTCCGCGCTGGTAGTCCTCGCCGTTCAAACCCGGTACGCCAGGAAACTCACTACCGTTCTGGCAATTGACATAGCTGGTCGGGGTGCTGAAGCCGAGCTTGAAGTCGAGCGTCTTGGGCAGCACGGAAAAATCGTATGAGTTCCCTCCGGAGTCGCAGCCGTCGTCAGCGGGCCGGGACACGGTGCCCACGTAGAGGACCGTGTATCCCTGAGCCACCATGAAGTCGTAGTCCGCTCGACCGTCATCATCGAGGTTCACGGCGGTCGCGTCCTTCGTCGCGGCAACGGTGTCGAAGCCGAATGCGTAGCGCATCGTCGTATCGAACGCCGAACCGTCGTCCTTCCCCTTGATAGCCGCGAATGGCTGTGCCTGCTCGGGAGCGCCACCTTCACCGGTCAACGGGCCACCCTGGTGAAGGTCGATCGCCCAGGGACCGTCCAAGTGCGCGACCTGCTTACCGTGCTGTGATTGGTCCGCCGGGACCATGTCGGGATTTTCCCAGAGCTTCACGTGATCGATGGTCACGATCTCGTGCCGCAACCTGAAGATCCATCCATCGACCAGGAACGTGTCGTCCGGAGTCGCCGGTGGAAAGTCGTAGCCCGTTACGGCGAGCGCTTCGCCCGACGCGGTGAGGTAGAGCCCGCCCGGTCCGGGGTCTGTCACCGCCATAGGTTTAGTGGGCGAACCCGAATCCGCGCTGCTGGCGGGATGCGTCTTGTCGCCGCCTGTTCCGGCGTCCCCCTTCACCTTGGGCGAAGTGGCATTGCCCTTGTCGGAATCAGAGCAACCCAAGAGAAAAACGATTCCAGCCGCGATCGCACAATATGAAGCAATTCGAAAATGCATGGTAGGTTCCTTTGTTGGTATTCAGGGATGGATCCAAGAGAAGCGATAGGTTTCCGCAGACGCGCCCGTAGCCCCGATGAAGAACGCGCGACCGGCGGCCGCGTCCGTCCCCGACCCCGTCGTCGCGTCCGGGATTTCGAGGGTCGTGCCGTCTTCGCCCGGACTGAGCGTCGAGAAGTCGACGTCGCCAAGCCATGACCGGGGGTCGACGCGCAGTAAAAGATCCCCTCCGGGCGCCGGTCGAAGGGAGAGCGGAATGGGCGCGATGATCCGCTGCTTGCAGATGGGATTTTCGCCGGGCTGCGCCGGGTTCGACGGCGGCACGAGGCGGTTCTGACCGATGGTGATCGAGCCTTCGAAAGGGAACGAGGTTTCGTTTCGAGAAGCCACGCCCTTGGCGGCGACCACCACGGTCGTGCTGCCGATCGCGTTGATGTCGCCGTCGACGAGCCAGATCTCGCCGCTCTGATCGAGGTCCGTCGTCGCGTTCCCGAGCACGGAAAATTCCTGAAGGCGTGCGGACAGCACGTCTACGTCCACCCCGCCCGGCACCTCGAGCCCGTACGTCGTGTCGCCGACGCAGCTCGCGTTCGCGGAACCGGGATTCGATTTGCCGAGCCGCCAGTACACGGCTCCCAAGTGCATGCGCGCCTCGCTGAGCCGCACGTGAAAACCGGCGCCGGTGTCGAAGTCGATCTCTCCATCCACATCCGACAGTCCGCTTGCGTAAGCGTGAAACGACACGAGCTCTCCGCCGGTGTCGCGAGGCCCGCATGCGGCGAGGACCCCGGCCGCGAGAAACCACGGACCAGCGGTCCACCTCATGACGGACTCCCGAAGTTTGCGGACAGTGACACGAAGACGCCGCGAGGCGCCCCCGCCGCAAAGTGTCGCGACGGAACGAGCGTCGGCTCGGGAGAGCTGTGGAAATCCGACGCGTAGTTGTACTCGCCAAGCCGATATCGAGCGTCGAGCAGGTTCGTCGCTACGGCTGACAGCTCCCAACCTCTCCAGGAGAGCGCGGCGTTCAGATCGACCACCGACACGATGTCGCTCGTCTGGTTGTACGGGAGCGCACGGCGGCCGACGTACGTGTAGCCGATGCCCAAGGAACCCCGAAGAGCGCTGCCGGCCATCCGAAGCGGTAGGTCCTGGAAGACCGCGAGGTCCTCGCGAAGCACGGCGGTAGGGACGTACGGGATTTGAAGATGTGTGTCGTCGAACGTCGGCCGCACGAGCGTCAGGTTCGCCGATTCGTCGAAGAACGTTCCAACGGCACGCACGGCGCCAGCCCAGCCGACGCGCGTCGTTCCGTTCGCGAGGACGTTGCGCCCCGCCGTTTGGCTGAAGATCAGGTCATGATCCACCGTCGTCGCGAAGAAGATCGATCTCGCCGTGAGGCTGAGTGCGCCGAGCTCCCGAGCGTAGACGACGCCCCCCTCGTACGCCTGCACGCTTGCGAACGGCGTATCCAGATCTTGAGCGATGTAAGAAGGATCGATCGAGCGGACACCTTCGCCGTAGCTCAACGAGAAGTGAAAGTGCTGAACGGGCCCAATGGTCGCCGTGACTCGCGGCATGACCTTGACGGCGCCGGTCGAGGAGCGCTGGACCGGTTCGCGGTGCGCGCCGAACTGCATTTGATCGTGGCAAGACTCGTTCGTCGGCGGACGGCTCTTCGACGGATTGTCGAAGTCGCCCTGCGCGGCGCAGTTGTTCAAGACGTCGAACGAGAACGCATCGAGGCGGGCCCCGCCGCGAAACGTGAGCCACTTGAAAGGCCTGAGCGATGCATCGGCGAACAGACCGACGTCCGTCAACGTCGAGTCGAGATCCGTTTCCAACCGATAGGGGATATTCCCGGGGACCGTGTCGCGGTAGAGCGTCGAGTTCGTGAGATCGACGCGCGCGAGGTAACCGACGTCCAGAGATTGCGACAGGCCGCCGAGCGTCCCGGACAATCTCCCGAGGCCGCGCCCTCCGAGCATCCACCCGGAGTAACTCATGTCGATGAGGTCCCCGCGCTGGTCGTGCAAGGTATCGAGGATGTTCTGCGTGTCCAGCAAGAAGCCGGTAAAATCCTCCCGCAAGCGCATGCCGCGACGGACAAGGAAGAGGTTCTGCTCGAACGCAGAGGTCTTCCCGGTCTTGTCGTACGTCGCGTACAGAGAGAACCGCGATGCGTCCCCGCCCTGCAAGTTGTCTTCCGTATCGAAGAATCCTTTGCGTCCGTCTTGCCAGTCGTCTTGCCGCATCACTCCCGCGCTTTGAAAATGAGTGGCATATGCCTGGCCGCCCACGCGTAAGGACGCTCCGGCTGCCAACGGGATCTCGTATTGGCCCATCGCCGACGCGCGTTCGGAAGCACGGTTCTGGCCGTAGCCGTCGGTCCGATACACCTCCGCACCCGCGAACGTTCTGCGCGAATCGTCGGGCGGACCCCACAGCAAGAGCAGGCGACGGGTACTCCAGCTTCCATACGTGGCTTTGAAGGTCGTGCCTCTCGTTTCGAGGCCGAGCTCGTAGTCGGCGCTGCCCGCCACGGCATAGTTCCCCTGCGAGGGCGAGAATGGGCCCTCGGTCACCCTGAGTCCGAGGATGAGCTCGGGGATGATGAAATGCGTGTCGGCATATCCGTTCCCGTGCACGTTGCCGCTGTCGTTGATCGGCACGCCGTCGACTGAAAACTCGACGTCTTGCCCCTCGCGCGCGTCGAATCCCCTGAGGAAGACCTGTTCGGCGTGGCCATCGCCGCCCTCGTTCGTGAGCAGGATGCCCGGTGCGAGCTTCAGGTAATCCGCGGCATTCGAACGCGGCACGAGCCGGAGCGCGCCCACCGTGATCCTGAAATCCGACGCACCGTGATTTTGAGGACTCAGCGTCCCGTGGACGGTAACCGTGGACGACGGGGACGGCGCCGAGTTGGGCTCTGCCGGTTGTGCGGTAGCGCTCGGTGAAGTCGGGGGGCCTGCTGGCGACGCAAGAGCGGACGTTGGCGACGGAGCCTCTGCCGGCGGAAGCGGATTGGCAGCGGCTGCGGGATGCGCAGCGGGGGCGAAGGCGAACGAGACGCGAATGCGACTTCGAACTGGAAGGCCATCGCGGAGCGCGGGGTGGAACCGCCATCGCTTCGCTGCAGCGACGGCGGCGGCGTCGAACGGCTCTCCGGCACTCTCTTGAACCACTGCCTCCTCGACCTTTCCTTCGGGGCCTACGACGACGTCGACCGACGTCGTCACCGGCGCCTTGAGCGCTTCTGCTTCCGGTGGGGAGACGGCGTCGACGCGTTCTATCGCGACCGGCGGAACGACATCCTGAGCGAGCGCCGGATGACCTCCGAATGAAAGCGAGAAGGCCGTGCTCACTAAGAGCCACCGCCGGCGGACGCCTCGCCGTGCGAGCCACGCTCGGGAGACGACGAAGAGGGACGGCCGCTGCATTGGTAAGCGGGCGCGTAACATGACCAAGAAGTAGTTGCAACCGAGTTGCAAAATTAGCTCGAGCGGCGACGGGTTCCCCCGCAGATTTCTGTTGCAACATGGTTGCATCTATGAGAACGGACGATGCGATCGGCGGAGCGCTCTGCACCACCGCCCCGTGCGCCCCGGCAGAACGCTGCGCGAGCTTCAAGAGAGCACAATGACCAAACTACCGAGACGAATCTCCTACGCTTCAGCGCTATTTCTGCTGCTAACGGCGTGCGTCAGCAGCGGATGCGGAAGCTCCGCAGGAGCCCCCCAAGGCGGCTCAGGGGGAGCGTCTGGTGATACTGACTCCGGCGCGACGACGCACGGAACGGCGGGCAGCCCGGTGCGAGACGACGCTCGAGATGCTGGCTCTACCAACGACATCACCGGCAACGCTGCCCTCTCTGATCTCCACCATCTTCGCCGCGTCGGATTCATTCATGATGGCCGCGCGTTCCACTATTTCGCGATGCCCGGTCAGCGGAGCACGGTGATCGTGGGCCTCAGCCCGGATGCCAAGACGGCGATCGGATGGACTGCCTTGACCGACGACGAGGCTACCTCCCCGGCCGGGACGTTCGTGCTCGACGTCGCCAGTTCGACGTTCACCCCGACCAATCCCACCGAACAGTCGTGGGCCGTCGCACGGGGGACGTCGCTGGATCTCCGCTATGTTGCAGGTATCGCCGGAACGGATGCGGGCCCGAGCGTCGGTTTCCTTTGGGACCGCACCTCGCAAGCAGTGCACGTGATCACCCAATCCGGGTGCGAAAGCGGCACGGGAGCCTCGCGTGCGAACGACAACGGCGATCTCCTCGTGTATTGCTTCGTGCAGCCCGACTACCACATAAATGCCTGGTTCGTCGCCGGCTCGGCGGCTCCCGTCCCTCTGGTCCCCCCGGGGACCACCGCGTCCTCGAACGTATCGCCACTCGGGATAAACGCGCAGCAAGCCGTCGTTGGGCTGTGGTCGAAGACACTCGCGGAGCCGAATCACGGCTTTTTCGCGAAACGGAGCAGCGTCGGATTCGACGTCACCTCGTACGATATCCCCGGCGCGTATTCGACGCAGCTGACGGGCATCAACGATCGGGGAGAAATCGCCGGCTGCTACGACGATGGCGAAGGCAGTTCTCTCACCCACGGACCGATCTTCAAGTTATCGGACATCACCGCCAAGCCCGTCGTCTTCGATCCAGGTTCTGGATACCGAGCGCAAGCGTGGGGCATCTCCAGCACGGGCTGGATCCACGGATACATCGAGCTGGCGCAGCCCATCAGTGAACCTACCGGGCTGGATGGCGGCGCGAGCTCCGAAGGCGTGGACGCAGGGAACGCAGGCCTGGATGCTGGCGAAGTCGGGGATGCGAACACGCCCGTGGACGTGGTCGATCTCGACGCGCAGCTCGCCGAGCTCGTTGGTCGGGTCGCGGTCGTCGATGACTTGATTCATGCAAGCTCCTTCTTCGATGCGTCCGACGCCGATACTCCGACGGACGCGGGCGCGTCGTCTGGGGCCGTGACGGCCTCCCTCATCGAGTTGGACACGATGACGGTCGCCGCCGCCGCGGCCCTCCGTCGAATCGAGAAACTGGCCGCCCATTCCCCGCCGCCAGCGGACCAGCTCCGCGTCGCCATCGTCGACCAATTGCTGATCGACCTGCGGCGTGTCGGCGATTCCGCCGATGCGCTCACAGCCGCCCTCGCCGGCGCCAAAACAACGTCGGACACCGAGCAACTAACAGACAACGTCCAGAAGGTGCACTTCCTCTCCTTTTCGCTGGAACAACAGGCAGGTTCGTTACTAACTCGCTTTCAGGAGCCGACTGTTCGCGACTTCGGAATCCATCTTGGCCCGCTCAATCCACGTTACCTGAGCGACGGTAACGTCCTGGTTGCCGAAAGCTCGGGCGATCGAGTGGTCGAAATTAGCCCCGCTGGATCTGTGGTATGGGAATACACACACGTTGCCTATCCCACCGCAGCGGAGCACCTCTCGAATGGGAATACCTTGATTGCAGATCGCGATGGGCAGCGGGCGATCGAGGTGACGTCCGAGGGCACGTTGGTATGGGAGAAGGACGGGCTGGTCGGTCTCTATGGCGTCCAGCGGCTCGACAGCGGGAACACTCTTTTGACGGTCCAGGGGGACTATACCGAAGCGAATCCAGCCGAAATAGTGGAAGTGAACAGCGCAGGCGATCTCGTTTGGTCATTCCGAGGCGATAGCGTTGGGCTGCTCGCACCGAGCGCGGAACGACTTCCGAACGGCAATACGCTGATCGGAGACAACTCAGGTTACTTTTCTGGAACAGCGCGCGTCATCGAAGTCGACCCTACCGGCAAAGTCGTGTGGACGTTCGCATCGGGAATCTACGGAGTGTACGGGGTTCTTCGGCTCGCAAATGGGCACACGCTGATCAACGATCAGGGCAACGGCCGATTAATCGAAGTGGCGCCTAACGGCGACATCGTGTGGCGCTATGGTGGCCTCGACACGCCTGGTGGGTTCGATGTTCTTCCAAGCGGTGACCTACTCATCGCTGACTGGTCACAAAACAAACTGTTCGAGATTGGCACACACTGAATCAGCGCGTATTCCGTCCACAGCTCCCGCCACCCGTCCGGGTCGCTCTCGATCGCGGAGACTGGACTAGAATTGCTGGAACGGTAGACGACCGGGCACGATGGACGACGCGAGCCAGCGGGCGCTCGAAGCGCGCACCGGCTCGCGTCCGTCGTGTTGCTCCGTTCAGCGCCGCACGCTCGCGCCGCGGCGGGGGATGAAAGCGTAAGCCGGGCTACGTGGATCGAAGTGCCGTCCGATCTGGTTCGACTTGATGACGGTCCAAACAGCCAAGAGCGCCCAAGCGACCAGGTAGAACGCGATCCAGAGAATGGGTTGCATCGCGTGACTCCTTTCGTTCACCACTGGGAACTTAGGAGCGGCGCGATCAAGATGCCGTCAAGCTCGGGGGGGAAAGCATCACCGGAGGATCAACGCGGAAGTTACGAGCTGCCGCCCTTGGCCTGAACGTACGCCTCGACGGGGATCGCGCGCTTGCCGACCGATGGGCAAGCGTGACGCAAAGTTGATGCACGAAGAGTTCGTCTTGATGCCCAAATGATGCGCGAGGGGCCCAAGTTTCGAGCGTGTTCCACCGTAGGTCGCGCTCGTGACGGGCCCGACAGGAGACAGCATTGACTACAATCATTCGAACGAAGTCTCGGCACTCGCACCCGCTGCTTGAAGAGGCCACGCTCTCGAATATAGCGGGCATCTACGATGCAGCGGGGGACGCCTACGTTGCGTACGCCGATGGGGATCCACGGCAGCTGTTCGCCTTCGATGGCCTGCACGCTTACGCCGATCGGCGTCTGTGGACCGTGCTCGCGGAGCTCTTGCGACGGCGGCGTGCCTCGGGCGCGACCTCGATTCGCGTCCTCGATGCCGGTTGTGGTCCAGGGACTTGGCTGCGTCGAGTGGTGGCGCACGCGCAAACACTCGGGTTCACGTCCATCTCGGCCCGAGGCTTCGACGTGTCTCAACGGCAGATTCGGAGCGCGCGCTTTCTGTCGCGCGAGCAGAACGCTCTTCCTGGGGTGTCGCTGACCTTCGACGTGGCAGACCTCGAGTATGCGCTCCGTGAACGTGACGCTTCTGTCGATCTCACCCTGTGTCTCTACAGCGTACTCAGTCATTTGCCTGTCGCCTCTCTTGCGGAGGTGTGCTCCGAGTTCGCGCGGGTCACAGCGGGGCACGTCGTCGCGACGGTCCGCCCTGTCGGAAGCACCCCGACCATCTTCGTCGATTCGATCGAGAAGGCGCGCCGGTTTCAGCGCGACGAGCAGGCTGATTGGTGCGATATCGAGATGGAAAACGGGCGGCGGATCGGCGCTCGTTTCCATCTATTCGAGGCAGCCGAGCTGCGCCGCTATTTCGCCGATGGATTCGAGATAGAGGACCTTCGCGGACTCGATCTCTTCCACGGTCGGTTCTCGCCCGATCGTCGTTGGAATCCCGCCTCCGTTTCGGCAAACGCTCAATTGTGCGGGGAGCTTGCTCGGCTCGAGGACACCTTCTCTACGAACCCTTCGTTCATGGAACGTGCGGCTCACCTCTTGCTAGTGGGGCAACGCCGTCCGGGGATCGCGCTTCAGACCTAACGCGGCGAAGCTCGCTCCAGGCCCGCACGCTCGCGCCTTCCGGTGTCGGGCCAACGTCGAGCTGCGCCGGCTCGCCATCCCGGATAACGGCGCAAAGGAGCGCGCAGCTCGAGGCGGCCTTCACGAAATCTTGATGGAAATCGCCCCGGTCTTGATCCGCGCGCGATGGCTGGATGCGAACGACAGTGCCAGGCTCCGCCGCGCCGCACGAGACGGCCTCTCGAATCGAAAGGAACATCTTTGGCTCCGCCCAGCAAAATCCAATTCGACAAAGAAGCGGACATCGTGCGCCTGGTACGCCGTGTCCTGGTCGCCGCGGTCGCACTCGTCGCGTTCTTCGTCGTGACGTCGGCGACGGTGACGCGCATCGACGCGGGCCACGTGGGCATCCGGGTGCGACTCGCCGGCAGCGCGCGCGGCGTCCAGGACATCCCGGTGGTCACGGGCTGGGTGTTTTTCGATCCGCTCACGGAGCAAATCGTCGAGTTCCCGACGAGCGTTCAGAACGTCGTCTGGACGGCCTCCGTGAACGAAGGACGTTCCTCGGACGAGTCGATCACGTTCTCCTCGGCGGAGGGCGTGAACATCAACGCCGACATCGGGCTGTCGTTTCACATCGACCCCGCGCTCGCACCGCACCTGTACCTCAGGTTCCGCCAGCCGGACCTGCTCCTGCTCGCCGACGGCTACATGCGGAACGCCGTGCGCGAAGCGTTCAACGTCGTCGCGTCCAAGCTGCCGGTGCAAGAAATCTACGGTGCCGGGAAGTCCAAGGTGGTGACGGACGTGAACGACCGCCTGCGTGAGGTCCTGGGCAAGGACGGGTTCGTCATCGACCAGATCACCATCAACGGCGCGCTGCGCCTTCCGGAGAACGTCGCGCAGGCCATCAACCGGGCGATGGAAGCGACGCAGAACGCGATCCAGGCCGAGAACCGGGTGCGCCAGGTGAGGGCGGAGGCGGATCAGGCCATCGCCGAGGCGCACGGTGCGGCGGAGGCGGCACGCCAGCGCGCCCAGGGCGAAGCCGACGCCGTGCTCATCCATGCTCGAGCCGACGCGAAGGCGAACGAGATCATCCGCTACTCGACCACGGGAACGGTGCTCCAGTACCGAGCTGTCGAGCGCTGGGACGGCAAGATGCCGCTCATGAACGGCGGGCAAATGCCGCTGCTCACGTTCGATACGTCGAAGCTCGGCGGCAGCGACGCCGACCGCGACAAGCGCCTCCGCGAGCTGCTCGACGAGACCGCGCCGAGCGGGAAGCCGTCCATGTCGCCCCCCGCGAGCTCTGCGGCGAAGAGCCAGGACGACCAGGCGAAGGCCGAGGCGAAGAGCCAGGACGACCAGGCAAAGGCCGAAAAGCAGCAATGAGCCTGCGAGCGAACCGCGGGTCGCATCAGTCCAATGAAGGTCGCTTTTTTTCTCACTCCAAAGAGCGAGACGGTCTGGTTGCCGGAGACGGCGACTCTCCGTCAGGCGTTCGAGCGGATGAATGCGCACGGGTACACCGCGATTCCCCTGCTGGACGACTCCGGTGGATACGTGGGTACATTGACCGAGGGCGACATTCTCCGGCACGCGCTCGGCTCTGGCGAGAAGTGGCTCACCACGGCCGAGGGCACCTTGCTTAGGGACATCCGAAGGCGAACGAACAACCGCGCTGTCCACATCGATGCGGAGGTCGAGACGCTGATTGCACGGGCGGTCGCACAGAACTTCGTTCCGGTTGTCGACGATCGCGACATCTTCATCGGCATCGCCACCCGCAGGCTGATCATGGAACACCTCGCGAAGCGGGCCGGTGTATGGCATGCCCGCGCCAGGGCCTCCTCGTAGCTCATCGACAGATCGCGCCAGCGTCCACGTGGGAGATTGCTCTGTCCGGCCATGGCCGTCAGAACCTGCCTCTGGGCGAAAGGGTTCGTGCATTCTTTGCGCCGGTCTGCGCGGAACGCTATGAACGGGGAGAATGTCGACGCGAGAACTGACGGCGGCGAGCAACATGGCCGAGCAGATTGCCCGCGCTCGTCGGGGAGATCGCGAGGCCCTCGAAGCCGTACTGGCCGCGGTCGCTCCGTCTGTTCACCGGTTCGGACTTCGCATGTGCAGGAACGTCCACGACGCCGAGGACGTGCTTCAGGACACGCTCGTCAACATCGCCGATCACCTCGGGGACTTCGAAGGGCGGTCGTCGCTTTCGAGCTGGGTATTCGCGCTGACGCGGAGCGCCTGCGCACGGAAGCGGCGCGGTCTGAAGAACCAGCCGCCGGTGTCCGACGAGCACATCGCTGCGACACCCGATCCCGCGCCGTCCCCCGAAGCGCGGGCGGCCGACCAAGAGCTCGCGTCGGCGCTATCCGCGGCGCTCGACGGCCTCTCCCACGATCATCGCGAGGTCATTCTGCTCCGTGACGTCGAAGGTCTTTCGGCGCCGGAGGCTGCTTCCGCGCTCGGGATCTCGGTGGATGCCTTGAAGAGCCGGCTCCATCGAGCCCGCGAGATTCTCCGTAGGGCACTCGCTCCGCTCCTCGAGCCCGCTCGGGCGCAAGCATCCTCCGGCTGCCCCGATGTGGTCGCGCTCTGGTCGCAAAAAGTCGAGGGCGATCTGAGCGCCGCCGATTGCGCCACGATGGAAAGGCATCTCGCGAGCTGTCCGGCGTGTGGCGCCGCATGTGACGCGCTGAAGCGCACTCTTTTCGCCTGTCAGCGAGTGAGCGCCGGACCCGTGCCGTCGGAAGTTCAGGCGCAGGTCAAAGCCGCGGTGCGAACCTGGGCCGCGCGAAACGCCCCCTGAGTCTGAGACCCGGCGCGATCCGCACGACTCCGAAGACGAGCTAGCAGACGGCCTGATCGCGTTCTCAGGTCAAGACAAGTTGCTGGACGCGATTGTCAACGCCCGAGGAGCCGTCGGAAAAACGACGGCGGTTCGGCGTTTCTGGCCGCGTCCTTCGAGGTTTCGTCGTGACACCGGCACCTCTGGTCCCGCGGGACATCGCCGAGGACCTCTTCGACGTGCATGCCGCATCCGGCGAACGTGGGCTTGCCACACTTCGAGCATTGCACTTTTCGACACATGATCGAGCTCCTTTGAACGTATCAACCCTTCGAGCCAGCACGGGACGATTTGGATTCGGTAGGGGAAGCAATTCTGCGTGCAGGCCGGAGTGATGGGGACGGCGAACCCTTCGACCGCCTCGGCGGCTCTGACCCCTTGAACCCAGTATGGAAGCCCGCCGAGGGCTCCAGAACCGTTCCGGAGGAACCCATGCAAACGCATTTCGGGATGATTCAGTTCGGATCGATCGCCGCGGTCGCGCTGCTCGTGGAAGCATTCATGATGAACAATTACCTCGCCGCGGTCGCCATCTTGATCTCGGCCTTCGTCGTCGGATCTGCCTACCTCATCGGCGTGGCGGGATTCGAAGAGCCGCATGCCGGCCAGCGTTCGCGACGCGCGGCGTGATGCGATGAGGACAGGAGGCCAGTCATGATCTTCCGGCAGCTCTTCGACGCACCGACGTCGACCTACACATACCTCGTCGGCGACGAATCTACGCGACAGGCCGTACTCATCGACCCGGTCCTCGAGCAACTCGACCGGGATCTCGCCTTGATCGACGAACTCGGCCTCGATCTGACCTATACGCTGGACACCCACGTGCACGCGGACCACGTCACCGCGGCCGCCGCCATTCGGGACCGATCGGCGGCGAGGTCCGTCGCGTCCAAGCGCGGAGCGCCGTGCGCCGACGTACACGTGAGCCACGGCGACGTCCTACGAATCGGAGACCTATCGATCACGGCCCTCGCGACACCGGGACACAGCGACGATTCGATCAGCTTTCTCGCGGGCGACCGGGTGTTCACCGGAGACGCGTTGCTCATCCGGAGCTGCGGGCGAACAGACTTTCAGAACGGCGACGCGAAGGCACTTTACTCGTCGCTCACACGGGTGCTCTTCGCGCTCCCGGACGATACGCTCGTCTACCCCGGGCACGACTACAGCGGCCACACGGTTTCGACGATCGGTGAGGAGAAACGTTGGAACCGGCGCATCGCCGGAAGGGGAGAGCCGGAATTCGTCGCACTGATGAGCAAGCTCGATTTGCCTGCGCCGCGAAACATCGCGACCGCAGTTCCCGCGAACCACGCCTGTGGGCAGTTAGCAGGCGCGGGGAACTGATGTCACTCGCCGCCGTCCTTTCGGTCGCCATCGGGCTCTCGCTGGGGTTGCTCGGGGGCGGCGGCTCCATCCTGGCTGTTCCCGTGCTGGTCCACGTCGTCGGCCTCGCCGCAAAGCCCGCGATCGCCACGTCGCTGCTCGTCGTCTCGGCGGCGAGCTTAGCGGCGGTGGTCGTCCATGCGCGCGCCGGGCGCGTTCGGTACCGAATTGGAGCGACCTTCGGCGCCGCGTCGATGGCGGGCGCGTTCGTCGGGGGGCGGCTGTCCGAACTTCTGCCGGACGGCCTGCTCCTCGGCGGCTTCACCTCGGTGATGATCGTGACCGGAATCATGATGCTCCGGAAGCGCTCGACCGGCGCTCATGGTCCACGCTGCATCTCGAACCAGTGCACCGCGGTGCTCGGCGTGGGCGTGGGCTTGCTCACCGGGATCGTCGGCGCCGGCGGGGGATTCGTGGTCGTCCCCGCGCTCGCCGTCCTCGGCGGGCTCTCGATGCCCGAGGCCATCGCCACGTCCTTGCTCGTCATTGGAGCGAACTCCTTCGCGGGCTTCCTGGGCCAGATCGGACACGTCTCGATCGATCCGAAGGTCGCAACGGCCGTGACGGTCGCGGCCGTGATCGGAAGCTACGCCGGCGCGAGCGCCGCTCGACGCTTTCGCGCGGAGTCCCTCCGTCGCGGATTCGCGGTGTTCGTCCTCGGGATGGCAGGCGTGATGGCGTACGGACAGCTTCACGCCCGGGCACAGACCGTTCACGCGATCCCGAGCAACCTGCCGGACGACACGCTTCTAGCCTCCCGTCTTTCCGAAACGGGATGCGCCCCTCGTCCAGCACGCGCACTACAAATGCAACTCCGGTTGCCCCAAAAGCAATGGCTCACGAAACATTGAAGCGAGTCAAATCAGGATATTAGGCATATTCGAATGCGCGCGGCGCGGGCGACTACTGTCATCGAAGGCATTGATGGCTGATCTCCTCCGTCGTCGTCGCGTGTTCCACGCATCCGATGGCGCCGGCTCGCATCGACTTCCCCTCGCATTCATCGAGCTCTGAACCGAGACGGCGGCGGAGCTCGTCGCGCTTTCGTTGCAACAGCACCGGGTCGCGGAACCCGCGCTCGTGCAGCTCGAGCTCCACGATCTTGTCGAGGATGCGGGCGCAGTCGTCGGCGGTGGCGCGCCCGCTCCGACATCCTAGAACCCCGAAGACGGAGCACGCCGACGCGAAGCCGACCGCGTACAAAGCGCGCCGAAGCTTCCGCGCGGAGCTGAACCTCGCGGTGTTCATCGCGTGAACCGAACCCGGACGGGAGGAGACGCGGATCGGATGGGCCGACCTTCTCGATCGCGAGCCGGCGAGAAGCGGGTCCTCATCGCGCACGAAACGGCGGCGTCGCCGAAACCGTGACCGGGATTCGAGGCGACGTTCGCCGACTCGACGGAGCCGTCGGGGCGTACGACGACGCGGATGACGACGGTCTGCTCGTCGATGTCTTCTGCGTCGGCCTCGCGGGGCCAGGGACACGACCAGCTCTGGGAAGCCAGCGAGACGGGACTCGAGCGATCGGGCGCGCCGGAAGCGCCACCCGGTGGCGCGTTCGGGTTGACGTTGCGGGTTTGAACCGCGTTCGTGTTCGTGCCAGTCGCTGCAGTGACGCCTCCTGCATACGCGTTCGCCGTTCCGGTCACGAAGGTCTCGCCGGTGAGATCCGCGGGAGCGTTCTCGCGAGCGACGACGGCGGCGGCCCGAGCAGGGGGTGGCGGCTTCGACGCCTTGGTTTGCGATGGGGTGTGCTGCACGGGCCGCGCCCGTTGCTCCTCCGCTTCGGGTGCTTCGGGCGGAGGTGGAGGCGGCACTTTCGGAAGCTCGATGGTTTCCTCGCGCGAGAGCTCCGCATGGACTTTCGCCGCGAGCTCGGCGGACCACGACTCGAGCGAACGCTGCGTCGTTCGGGCCCAAATCCAGAGCGACGCGTGCGAAGCTGCGGCTACCGTCAGTGCGACTAGCGTGCGGCGCGGCCAGCCCGGAGCCGAAACCCCGAAGACCACGTCCACGATGCGTGGCCGCGGTTCGGGTTGGTTCTTCTGGCCGGGGTCGGTCACTTTGCCGATTCCGGCGGCAGAGCGCCGAACGCGACGTGTACGATCCCCGCGGCCTTGAGGATGTCGAGGAGCTCGATGACGCGTCGATGCGGGACGGCGCCGTCCGCGTCGATGACGGCACGGGTCTCGGGGTCCTTGCTGATTGCGTCGCGCGCCAAGCTACGGACCGCGTCGTCGGTGCCGGCCGGTTCTCCATTGACGAGCGTGGGCCCGCTGACTGGCACGATCACCGAGAAGACGACCTGGAGCTCCTCGCTCTGCGTGGCGCGCGGGAGATCGAGCGGAACCGCCGGGGTCACGATGATCTTGGCCGTCACGATGAAGATGATGAGCAGCACCAGCGTGATGTCCACGAGGGGCGTCACGTTGATGCCGGAGATGATCCCACCGCCGTTCGGCGAGCTCGATGCCACGGCTAGCCTGCGCTCCGGCTCGGCGCGCGCACGCCAACCGACGGCTCGCCTTCGGGCTCGCTGCTCGGTGGTACATTACGGAACCCACCACCCGCCGGTGGGTCACTCCGGTCGGATAGGTACGCGAGTACGAGGTTCGAAAGGACCTCGGTGCCCGATAGAAGCGATGCGATCCGGCGCTGGAAGTAGTTGAACGCGGCGACCGCCGGCAGCGCGACGAGGATCCCGACGGCCGTCGCGACGAGCGCTTCGGCGATGCGCGCCATCACCACCTGCGACGCGACCTGGGCTGCGGCCGCTGCACCTCCGCCGGCGCCGTGCCCGGGCGCGGCGTGACCGAGCTCCTCGAAGGCGCCGATGATGCCGATGACGGTGCCGAACAACCCGACGAAGGGAGCGTTGTTTCCGAGCGTGCCGAGATACGCGAGCCACTGCTCGAGCCGGCCGCGCTCGAGCGCCGCGGCGCTCTGCATCGCCTTGTCCGCCGCGGCAGGACCTCGATCCGCGAGGCGCAGCCCAGCCGCGGCGATGTTTCCGGCGATCGAGTTGGAACGGCGAAGCTCCTCGGTGGCGACCGCGAAGTCACCACGCGACAGGTGCCCGTCGAGGCGCTCGGCCATGGCTTGCAGGTCGCCGCCTCTCGAGCGGTAAGAGAGCCATCGCTCGACGATGATGGCGGCGCTCGCGAGCGACAGCAGCGCGAGGAACCAGAGGACCCAGCCACTTCCGGACTGGAGCAGGATCTGCTTCACGGCGTCTACGGCGGTCATGGTGATCTCCTTTCGATGCTCGCCTTCGACCTCGCTCACGGCGGCGAGGGATAGTGCCGCTCGACGAAGCACAATCCATCCGAGTTCAGGTGTCCCTGCGTGCTCTGGTCGTAGGTCATGTAGTCGTGGTAGTCGCGCATCGACGTCGATGGATCCCCGGAAGGATTGTAGGGGATCGTCAAGGAATCGAACCCCATCTGCTTGTTCATATTGGGTGGGGTATACGTCGAGAGACACGAACGCCAGGGCAGCGGATCGGAGCCGGACTCGAACGCCGTGTAGTCGACGCCCGTGGTGTCATCGAGCGTCACGTTGTAATTTCCCTGGGCGTCCTTCGTCGCAAGCGCCGCGAGCTGATCGAAGTGTGCCGGTGAGTCGTGGACGAAGCTCTCCCAGAAAGGATGATCGGTGTGCACCGTCACCTGGGCCGTGACGGTCTGGTTGGCCTTCACCTGGACCCCCCGCTGATGCTCCTCGTCGTCGAGGCCCTTCGCCGGATCGTTGTCGGGGTTCTGGCAGTTGACGTACGTCGTGGGCGATTTGAACCCGAACCGGAAGTTCACGGGGCTCGGGAGCTTGGAGAAATCGAAGCTCGAATCCGTCGAGGTGCACGACGAACCGCCCTTCCATGTCGCCGTGCCGACGTAGAGGACGACCCATCCGTTCGTCACCATGTCCGCATAGTCGGGATCGTCCGAGGCTAGCTGGAGCTTCTTCGCGGAGTCGGTCGCCGGCACGAGGTCGAATCCGAATGCGTAACGAACCGTCGAATCGAACGGCGCGCCGCCGTTCTTGTTCTGGTTCGCCAGCGTCGCGATCGGGTAAGCCTGTTCGTCGGATCCGCCCTTGCCCTCCAGCGGGCCGCCCTCGTGAAGGTCAATGGCCCAGGGGCCGTCGAGCTCCGCGATCTTCTTGCCCGTCTTCGACTGATCCGTCGGGGACGTGTCCGGGTTCTCGGAAAGCGTGATGTGGTCGATCGTCGTCAGGAACTTCGAAAACCTCACCTCCCAGCCGTCGACGAACGCGGGATCGTCGCTCGTGGCCGGCGGGAACGCATACCCACCGAGCGCGAGGACCTCCCCGGAGGCCGTGAACTGGACTTTGCCTCCTTCACTATTGGTCGAGCTCCCGCACGCCGTGCAGGCGAGGCATCCGATGAACGTACGAACGATGAATGTCTTTTTCATGATTCTTCTCTCGATCTCTCTTGGGTGTTTGGGTGAACGATGGAACATGGGGGACGGCGCCGACTTTCAGCGCCCTCCCTTCTTCCAGGTGAATGAATAGACGCCGAAGTTGGCGGTCAGCCCTTGGAACAGCGCGCCCCCGGGTGCGTCGCTGGTATCCGGGATCTGATACGCCGGCGGCATCTCGGAGACTTGCATCGCCTTCGAGAAATCGACGGCGTTGAACATGGGGCGGGGGTCGATCGCGAGCGCCAGCGTCCCGCCGTTGGTCGGCGTGATGTCGATGGCGATGGGGCTGACGATCCGCTTGTGACAGATCGGACTCGCGCTCGGCATCGCCGGGTTCGTGACCTGCGGCGTCCGGTTCGATCCGATGGTGACCGAGGCGGTGAACGGGTATGTCTGCCCACCCTGATCGGCCGACCCTTCGACGTCCAGGGTGACGGTCGGATCTTCGGTCGCGTTGATGTCGCCGCTGGTCAACCAGACTTCGGCCGTCTTCGCTTCGGTTTTCGTCCCTTCGCCTGCCGACGGAAAGCGCACGGGCGAGGACGAGAGTAGATCGACGTCGAGCGGCCCGAAGATCTCGGCGACGTAGACGCCGGTTGAGATGCACGGCTCGGCGGCGGCGCCGGAGAGCGGCACGGATTGGTTCAGGTAGACGGCGCCGAGGTGGAGGTCGGCCTTCGTCAGCGTGACGGCGGCGCCGCTTCCCGACGTGAACGACAGCGGACCACCGTTCGCGTCACTCGGTCCGGACGCCGTGCCGTCGAACGTCACGAGACCGCTGCCGGTGCTCCCACCACACCCGGCGAGGAGCAGCGACAAGAAGACGATGGATCTCATCGCCCGCCTCCGTAGTTCAGCGCGATCGAGAACAGGATGATCCGCGGCGCGCCGGCGCTGAAGTGGCGCACGGGAACGAGCGTCGGGAACGCCTGACTGTGGAAGTCGGAAGCGTAGTTGTATTCGCCGAGTCGATAGCGAGAGTCGAGCAGGTTCTGGATCGAGAGGGACAGATCGACGAACGACCAGCCGACGGTCAGGTTGTTGTCGATCGTGAAGATGGTGTCCGATCGCGTGTCGTAGGGGAGCGGGCGTGGCCCGACGTACGTGACGCCCGTCGCGAACGACGCCCGGAGAGCGTGGCCCGCGAGCGTCCACCACGGCAGATCGCCAAAGAACGCGTTGTCGACGCGCAGCACCAGATCCGGCACGTACGGGATCAGCAGGTGCGTGTCGTCGAACGTGGCGTGGACGTACGTGAGGTTCGCCGCCACGTCGTAAAAGCCGCCCGTCAAGCGCGCGGAGCTCGCCGAACCGAGCCGGGTCGTGGGCCCGGCGAGCGTGTTGCGACCGGCGGTCTGCGAAAAGATCAGATCGTGATCGACGTGCGTATCGAAGACGACCGAACGCGCGCCGACGTCGATTCCCGAGGCGAAGCGGTGCTCGTAGCTGAGCCCGCCCTCGTACGCGACGACGCTGGCGAACGGCGTGTTCACGTCTTGCGCGACGTAGATGGGGTCGATGGATCGGACGCCCTTGCCGATGCTCGCCGAGGCGCTCACGCCGTAGAACGGGCCGACGATCAGCGAGCCGCGGGGCATGTAAGCGGTGCTCGCGGTCGACACGCGCTGATTCGGATCCCGGTAGGCGCCGAAGTTCTGCTGCGACAGGCACGACTGATCGTCGGGCGGGTTGGTCATCGACGGGTGTTCCACGGATTGCACGGCGCACTTGTCGTTCAGGTCGAACGTGAAGACGTCCCCTCGGACCCCGCCACGCACCGAGAGCCAGCGCGTGAATCGCAGGTTCGCGTCCGCGTAGAGCCCGAAGTCCCCGAGCGTCGAATCGAGATCGACGTCCGTGTGGTACGGATGCCCCGTCGCGGCCTCGATGCGCTGCTGCATCGACGAGACGAAGTCGCCGCGAGCGAAGTAACCGACCTCGAACTCCTGGCGCTGGCCCAGCACGGCCTGCGCGGCGTGCGCGGCTCCCTTCGCGCCGATCGTCCACGCCTGGTTGTGGAGATCGATCAGATCGCCACGCTGCGGGTGCGGATCCTGCTGCGGCTCCTGGACGTCCAGCAGAAACCCCGTGAAGTTCTCCCGGATCCGGAGCGGGCGCGCGATGGCGAACAGCTGGTTCCGGGTGACGATGTTCCCGGTGTGCGTCTCGATTTCACCGGACACCGAGTAGCGCGACGAGTCCTCGCCCTGGAGTGGATCGTAGGTGTCGTAGAAGCCGACACGCCCTGCGCGGTAGTCGTCGTCGCGCAGCACGCCGGCGGTATGGAAGCTCGCGCTGTACGCGGTCGCGGCCAGTCGATACGTGGTCGAGGCGCCTGCGTTCGCCTCGTACTGCGCCATGACGGTGCCGCGCCGCCCGTCGCGATTCTGGCCGAAGCCCGAGGTCTGGTAGAGCTCGCCCGCGGCGAACGTCCCGGGGCTGCCGCCCGGCGGCCCGTACGTCACGAGCTCGCGATAGGTGCCGTAGCTCCCGGCCGTGAACTTCGCCGTGATCCCGCGCAGCGCGAGCCCGAGGTGGTAGTCGGCGGAGCCAGCGACCGCGTAGTTGCCTTGCCGCGGATCGAACGGACCCTCCACGACACGAAGCGAGTCGACGAGCTCGGGGATGATGAAGTGCGTGTCCGAGTATCCGTTGCCGTGGAGGTTGCCGCTCTCGTTGATGGGCACGCCATCCACCGTGAATTCGATGTCCTGTCCTTCGCGCGCGTCGAAGCCGCGCAAGAAGACTTGCTCGGCGTGACCCTCGCCGCCTTCGTTGGTGAGGAGGATCCCCGGCGCGAGCTTGAGCATCTCGGCCGCGTTCTGGCGCGGCACCGTCGCCAGACCGCCGACCTCGATCTGATAGTCCGACGCGCCACGGCTCGGAGGACGCGAGCGACCGCGTACCGTGACGTCGATCGCCGCTTCGGGTGGGCTCGGGGGACGAGTGGTTGGCTTCGGAGCAGGCGGCGTCGCTTCCGGCGCCGGGGCCGCTGGGGTGGCCGGGGCTACGGTGACGGGCGGCGGAGCCGTTTCGACCGCGGGCAGCGCGAATCGAAACGGAACTCGGATCCGGCTCTCGATGGGCGTGTCCGCGCGGCGCGCCGGCGTGAACTTCCATTGCTTCACGGCGGCGAGAGCAGCGCCGTCGAAGCGGTCCCCACCTGATTCGGCGACGGTTGCGTCCATGACGGTTCCGTCCACGCCGATGGTCACCAGCAGCGTGACCGTGCCTTCCTGGCGCGCGGCCAACGCTTCCGGCGGATAGGCGGCGTCCACCCGTGTCACGACGGCGGGCGGCGTGACGGGAGCCTCGCGAGACTCGAGGCTAGCCGGCGCAGGGACCTGCGCCGCTGCCTTGGTCACGACCGAGAGCGCGAGCACGATGGTCACCCATCGCCAGGCGTTCTTGCGGCTCGTGACGAAAGCGGAACACTTCGAAATGAAATAGAGCTTCGGTGACTCCAGCACGTGGTGCTCCCGAGGCCGCAGCAATGGCGTCGGATGCGCGCCGGCGTGCGGCGGCGTCAGCGCGCGGATCTCGGCGTGACGAAACGTCGTCAGACGCCGAAGTGATTGGAGTTTCGATGAGCAGCCCAATGCATGCGGTGACCGCTCGCACAGGAGCGATCAGCACCAGGCTGCAGACGAAATGCGCGGCTCAGACGACCGGCGGAGAGGTCTTCGGCGCCAGCGAGAAAAGCGCGACGAGCGCGGGCCGCGGACTGCTTCCAAGGGTGAGAACACGGATTTCAGCGACGCGCGCCGGCGCGATGGTGAAAGCACTGCGCGGCACCACCGGCGTTTGCCGGCGATGCATCGCAAGCAGGCAGTGGACGTGCTCCTCCGTCGCCCCATGTCCCGCTCTGATTGCAGAGCCACCTGAATCCTGCTCGCTCGGAAGCGCGGAATCGACCGAAGGCGGACCCTCGTCCTCACCCACGTGGACCAGCTCGCCGTGCTGCGGGCACACGGCGTGACGAACGAGGAGCAGGTGGGCAAAGCTCGAAGCCTGCGTGACCAGGACGAGCCACGCGATCGACGCGAGCAGATATCGTCTTGCAACGCCGCGGAGCGGAAACGCTTCGGTAAGGCGTTGCATCGTCATCTAACCCAAGAGCCGGGGCCGACGCGGGATTCCTACTGCGTATTCGGCCATTTGTACTATTTGTGTGCCGAGCGGTCGCCTGGGCACTCGCCTCGCATTCCGATAGGCAACAGCCTCCGCGCTGTCAAGCGCAACCGGTTGGCGGACTCGAAGCGCGTCGTCTCTCGGGCCTCGGACGGCTCGGTTCAGCGCCCTCTCACTCTCGACGGAGGCCTCTGACGTCGAGCTGGTGTGACGCGCCGATCGTCGTGTAGCTCGCTACACGAGCTCGTCCGCTGCGTGCAATGCGGTGCACGTAGTTGACCGGCTTCCGCTGAGCAGTCCCCTTATTGTCGCTCGCGGAGTGCCGGCAGATCACGAAGAAAACGCCCGATACATCGGTCGCGACGGCGAATGGCAACGTGCTCCGCGAGCATCGATGCTCAGCGGCCCGATACTTGCTGAGCGTGCGCGGCGTGCCGTGACCGTCGCGCGACGCGACTCACGGAAGCACGCAGTCGCATCCCGCGACAGGAGGACACGATGAGAAGCAGATTGTTGTTTTCGATGATCACCCTGGGCATGGGCGCCGTCGCTTGTGGCAGCCCGGACGCGAGCCAGACCGGCGTTCCCACGTCGGCGGAGCAAACGGCGTCGAAGCCGGCGCAAGCCGCTCAAGCGGACAGCGACGCCAACCAGGATCCGATCGCGCTCGCGAACAAGGCCGCCGACGCCGCTCTTCACCTGATCACGCGGGTGAAGACTCCGAACGGCGGCATTCTCGAGTTCTACGAACCGACGGAGGGTGAGGTGCTCGTCAGCGAGGCGGGCGGCGAGAATTCGACGCCGACGAAAGGGTTGAACGGCAAGCTCCCCACCGAAATGTACGCGGCGGTTGCGCCGAACTCGCCGATCCCCGCCGAGCTGACTGCGGCGCAAGAAAAAGCGATCGCCGCCGGCGCGGTCGTTCAGGACGCCGTGAACCTGGTGCCTCACGAGGATTCGCAGGGCCCCACTGCGACGCCCTCGGGCGCGCGCACTCCCAGCACCGGTCCTTCCGGCGAGCTGGGTCGTCAAGGAGTCGCGCCGGAGGATACCTTCTGCAGCTTCTCGTGGTTGAAAGCCAACGACCCCAGCGGGTACGTGTACGCCGACTGCAACAACGATGGGACGCTGGGCTACACGTGGTGCTGGGCCGACACCGGGCCTGGCTCGTGGACGTCGGGCACCAACTTGACGGGCGACAACGCGATTGCGTGCGTCGAGTCCGGCAGCAACATCACGATGAGCGTTTCCCGCAGCGGGGGTCAGTACAGCGCGTCGTGGTCGATCCCGTCGCCCGGATGGCGGTGGTACTCACACACGGCTCCATATAGCAGCTTCCCCTATGGCCACTATAGCAAATACAACTACAATGGTAACATCAGCGGGAGCTGGGGCGACATTCAGTACGTAGGTGGGTTCTATTTCAACGGATGATTGGCCCAGCCAATCCTGTGATTAGACGGTTCGCGCTGGTCCTAGGGCTCCTCTTTTCGGGGGAGCCCAGGGCCCGTGCGGCGACGACCGAGCCCGACGAAGTGGCCGATCGCGCAGCCCTGGCGAACGTGTCTCGAATGCCCGAGCGTGCGGCCTGTGCGGATACGCCCCCGCCGGGGCACGTGCGATGCCTATCTCGCATCGCCACCTATACGCGAAGCGGGAACGTCCCCTTCTCGACGCCTCGCGGGTACGGACCGGCCGATCTGCGCTCCGCTTATCGACTGCCGGAGACCGGCGGCGACGGCAAGATCGTCGCGATCGTCGACGCGTTCGACGCGCCCTCGGCAGAGGCCGATCTGGCGACTTATCGCGAGCAGTATGGCCAACCCGAATGCACGGCTGCCAGTGGGTGCTTCAGGAAGGTCGACCAGGACGGAGGGACGCACTATCCGCCGGCTAGCGTCGAATGGTCGATAGAAGTGGCCAACGATACGCAAATGGTGAGCGCGGCGTGTCCCGATTGCCGCATCCTGCTCGTGGAAGCCAACACGACCGCCGACGAAGACGTCGGAACCGCGGTGCAGACCGCCGCGAAGCTCGGCGCGTCGGCGATCGCATTGAGCTTCGGAGGACCGGAGGACGACACGGTCAACCAGCTGGAAACCTATTACGACCAACCCGGTGTATTGGTGACGGTCGCCGCGGGAGACCAGGGATATGGTCCTTCATACCCCGCCACGTCCGCACACGTGGTGTCCGTCGGCGGCACCACCCTCACGAAGTCCACGTCATCGCGGGGATGGGCCGAGGCCGCGTGGGATTCGGGCGGCAGCGGATGCAGCGCTTTCATCCCGAAGCCACCTTGGCAAACCGACACCGGCTGCCCGAACCGAATGTCGGTCGACGTTGCGGCAGTCGGCGACACGAGCACCGGCGTTGCCGTCTACTGCTCGGACTGTGGAAGCGACCCGGGCTGGCAAATCTCCGGGGGAACCAGCGTCGCAGCCCCGTTCGTCGCCGGCGCGTTCACGTTGCTCGGGGTGTCCTCCGATCCGTCCTTCATCTGGGCACACTCGTCCGACTTTTACGACGTTACTTCGGGCAGCAATGGGACCTGTTCGACTCCGAAGTTTTGCACGGCAGGGAGCGGATACGACGGCCCAACCGGTTGGGGAAGTCCCAACGGAGACGCGCTCGGCGGACGAGTCGCGCCCAATGAAGAGACGACTCATGACGTCCTCGACGAAGGCGGCGCTGGCGACCGGAACGACGCGGCCAGCTGCGCCTGCGCCATTGGTCGCGTGCCGCGAAGCCGCGAAGCGTTGCTCATCGCGATTGCCCTCTGCTGCGCCATCCGACCACGAAGGCGTAGGCCCCTTCGCTCCGCCGCTTCGGTCGGCCCATCCGTCCCGGACCAGAGTGCTAGTGGCGCGCGCAGCGACTTCGTCGCAAAAATGAGCGTCGGGTAGCTAAAGTGACGCGTTCAATTTCGTTGTCGCGCCGCGGCGTTCGTGGTGTTCCACGTCGAGATGTCGCGTACTCCCCGGCTTGCCGTCCTCGCTGGTCCGGATGCGCTGATGGAGCTCCGCGACGGCGGCCTGTCCGCCTACCAGGTGCGCGTCCTCGTCGGCGCCTCGGGAGGACCGAAGTGGCTCGTATTACGCGGGCTCGATCGCGTGCTCTTTCCCTGGCTGCTCCGGGGAGTGCGCGAGCCCGTGCACGCCGTCGCGTCTTCGATAGGGTCCTGGCGCTTTGCGTGCCTCTGCGCGCCCGACCCGCTCGCGGCGCTCGAACGCTTCGAGACGGCGTACGTGGAGCAGCGCTACGTCGGCAAGCCGTCTCCGGAGGTCGTCAGCAACGAGGGAGCGCGGATCCTCGGAACGTTTCTCGGGGACGGCGACGCCGGGTCCATCGTGGATCATGCGCTCGTACGCCTGCATGTGGTCACCGCTCGGTTTCGTCACCTCGGTGCGTTCGAGGGCGTCGCGCAGCTCGCCGGGCTCGCGCTCGCCGCGGCGCTGAACACCATCGCGCGTCCGGCACTTTCCGGATCGATCGAGCGAGTCGTGTTCGACGCGGCAGGAGATCCCGGACCGTTCGCCCCGTGGCGTCACCTCCCGACCCGTCATGTCGCTCTTACCAGAGACAACCTGGTGGCGGCGCTCTCGGCGAGCGCGGCGATCCCGGCGGTCATGCGCGGCGTGCGGGATCCGAGCGGCGCGCCACCGGGCGTTTACCGAGACGGCGGCGTCGCGGACTATCACTTTGGCGAGGAAATAGATCCGGACTCGGGGCTCGCGCTGTATCCGCATTTCTACTCGCACCTGATCCCCGGCTGGTTCGACAAGCCGTTGCGCTCGCGCCGCACCCGCGGCCTACGCCGTGCCGTGGTACTCGCTCCGAGCGACGATTTCGTCGCGTCTCTCCCGCGCGCGAAGATTCCGGATCGCGAAGACTTCTCGACGCTTCGAGATGACGAGCGCCTGGCAGCGTGGAGAGAAGTCGTGAAGCGAAGTGACGAGCTCGGCGACGAATTCGCCGAGCTCGTCGAGAGCGGACGGATTGGACGTGTCGCGTTGCCGCTCGGTTGAGGGACGGGCCTCCCCGCGGAGCACGCTCGATGTTCACCCTGGGATCGGGATTGCTCCTCGTCGTCGTGCGATTCGCGCTCGGCGTCGGCGGCCCGGCGCTCGGCGTCGGCGAGGCGTTCGAGCTCGGCGTCGCGCCGCTCGCTCGTGGGATCGCTACAAAGCGAGGTGTGCGCCGCCTTCGACGGGAATGATTTGCCCCGTCACGAGCTCGGACCCGGCGATCAACGAAACGATGGCCGCAGCGACGTCGCTCGGCTCGCAGACCTTGCCGAGCACCGCGCGGCCTTCCCAGAAGCGCTTGGTTGGCTCGTAACCGTCGCCGAGACCTTGCTGCAGCCATTCGCCGGCGATGAATCCGGGCGCCACGGCGTTGACGCGAATCTTCGGCGCGAGCGCGCGAGCCAGCGCGAGCGTCAGCGTGTTCAGGGCGCCCTTCGACGCGCAGTACGGGATCGAGCTGCCGATGGCGCGCAGACCGCCGATCGACGAGACGTTCACGACGTTGCCCTGGCCGTGCGCCTCGAGCGCGCTCCGGGCCGCGCGCACGCACTGGAACGGGCCGCGCAAGTTGACGCCGAGGATCGTGTCCCAATCGGCGTCGCCGACCGCCTCGAGGTCCGAGTGACCGATGAACCGCGTGGTGCCGGCGTTGTTCACGAGCACGTCGAGCCGCCCGAATTCGGCGACGGCGGCCGCGACCATCGCCCGGCAATCGGCGTCGTTCGCCACGTCGGCGCGAAACGGGATCGACTTCACGCCGAGCCCGCGGACCTCCGCGCTCACCCGCTCCGCCGCTTCCTTCGAGCGCGAATAGTTGATCAGCACCGAGCAGCCGCGCTCGGCGAGTAGAACGGCCGTCGCGCGCCCCACGCCGGTGCCGCTTCCAGTGACGATCGCTGCTTTGCCTTGGAGATCCATGGGACGCATTCTACGCGAGCCGATTGGCTGCCAGGGGCGTGCGATGTCGGGAACGTGTAGAAGTCGCGCTTCGCCGGCCACCGGCATGGCAGAATGCGCGCCATGTTCGTTCGCCGCCTCCGGGGGTTCGCGTACTCGTGCTCACTTCTCGCCGCCGCCGCGTGCGCGAGCGCTCCCCCGCCCCCGTCGCGGCCGAGCCCGCTGCTCTCGCACAGCCTCCCCGGTTTCGAAGGCGACACCTTGAGCCACAACCATTTCTACTCCGCCCAGGGCACGAATCATCCGATGATCGTGCACTTCTTCTCTTCCGACTGCGCCGACTGTCCGCGCACGCTGTCCACCGCGCAGAGCTTTTACGCCAGCCACTCGGACACCATCGTCGTCGGGATTTCCGAGGACGCCTCGCCGACCCACGCGCGGATCCTCATCGAGCGCCTGGGCGTCCATTTCCCCGTCGTGATCGACGAGAACGGACACATCGCGCACGACTATCAGGTGACCGAGATGCCGGCGCTGTTCGTCATTTCTCCGTACGGCAGGGTGAGCTGGGCCGGCGGAGCCGACGTCACGGAAGACGCGCTTCGGAGCGCGGTGGCCCTCGCGCAGAAGTAGTGCGTGCGCGTCGCCTTCGGTGCGCTCCGACTCGGCCCTTCAGAGCCGAGAAGCGCGCGTCGTTCCGTCGAGGAGCGATGCCGTCGTGTTCACCACGTGAACCTTGAGCAGCACTTGCTCGCCAGCGTCCGCGTGCTGCGTCTCGAGGTCCGAAGGGCCGTACACGGCTGATGTTCCGTCCGGCGACGCGACGATGAGCTTCGATTGTTCCGGAGTGTTCAGGTCGCACTCACCGACACCGTCTCGACCGGAAGGTGCGCCGACGCTGAGCGAGTAGTCGTGCGTTCCCGCCGGCGTGTCGACGCGCAGCAGATTGAAATCGATCGCCGACGCGAGTGTCTTTCGCGCGCAGTAGGCCGCCTCGGCGCCGGGCTGCACCGACCACGACGCTTGCACCAGCAGCAGGAAGGGATCGCAGGCCGCCTGGTTCTGTAGCGTCACGGGCAACGGCTGAGGCTCGAGCTGCCCATCACCGGACACGCTTCGCACGACGAAGAGGCTGGACAAGGGGTCGGCCGAGGTGTTGGCGACGCGCGTCTGCAGAGCGAGCCGCTGACCACGCTCGATGTGGATCGCCTTGCCTACGGGCAGGGTGACACCGGCGAACAGACCGCCGCCGCTCTGCGCCTCCGGTCCGATCGAGAACACCACCGAGCCAGACATCCCTTCGCACAGCTCGCCGTCCGATCCGGCGTCGCCGGCCGACGAAAGGTGCAACGAAGCCTCGACCGCGCTCGGCGCTTCGAGCCGCAAGGTGGTGAGGTCGAGATCCGCCGTTGCAGTCGTGAGCGCGCACTCGGTCAGCTCCTGACCGGGCTCCAGTGTCCAATCGTCAGAAACGAGATCGACCGCGTCGCCGTCATCGCAAGCGCCGACGGTCGAGGCGTCCGCGGTCGAATCCGCAGCGCCCGTGGCGCTGCCGCTCGCGGATCCGGCCCCGGTCGATCCGCCCGAGCCTCCGCTCGACGACGTCGTCGCCGATGAGCCGCCCGCGCTGGCGGTGCCACGCGTCGTTGCGTCGGGCGCTTCGGTCGCCGCGGCGCCGCTCGAGCCCCCTTTTTTCGAGCCTGCGTTCTGCGCGCTGTGACCTTCGTTCTCGCCCAGAGAGATGTCTCTGCCGCACGCGGCGCCGAGGATCGAGCCGGACAGTAGCAACCAGCGAGCAGTGGGTCGGATGTACATTCTCGTGTTCCCTTCCTTGCTCGTTCAATGGCCGGAGGGAGAAGGTTGGATCCCGCGCGCTTCGACATTCCGGAGCAACGTGCGCACGCGCTGCGCCAGCGCGCTCGACGGATCGGCTTCGAGCAAGCCTCGACCGATCGCGCGGGCCTCCTGGTAATTTCCGACCTCGAGCAGCGCCTCCATGCGCAGCATGCGCGCCTCGGGTCGAAGGCGGGCGTTGGGAAACGACGCTTCGAAGGCCTCGAGCGTACGCAGCGCGGACGATGCATCGCGGGCTTGGAGCGATTGCCGGGCGCGGTCCAGCGCACCGATTTCATCGGCCAGCGCGGGCGATGGAGCCGGCGACGCCGGCGCGGGAAGCGACGGCACGGACGGCGACGGCGAGGACGGCTGCGACGACCGCGGTGGTTCGCCGTCCACCGTGAACGCCGGGCGGTGAGCAAGCGCGGGGCGAGACACCACGACCGGCGGCGCGCTGGCGATCGTTGCGCTCGCGACGGCGCGCGTCGCTTCGACGTGGTGCGGCGGCGACGCAACCGCGCCGGACGCGACGGGCGCGTCGGGCCTTGCGCCCGCAGAGTCGAGATGCGCGCGAATCACCTCGACGGATCCCGTCGCGACGGTGCCGGCGAGCATGCCGAGCGCCGCCCACTTGGAAACCGTCCACGCCGCCGTCGCGCCCGATGTCGCTGCCGCCGCGGCACCGCTCGCCGTCGCCACGCCCAGCCCGGCGAGCAAGCGCGCCTTGCTCCCGGGCCGAGGGACGTCGAGCCGCGCCGACCCGAGCAGCAGGTGCTCGACGGCGGACGCGTTGTCCTCTTGGATTCGTCGCGGATCCCTCATCGCCGGCCTTTCGTTTCTCGCTGCCGGGCGTACCGAGACGCTTTGTCCCGGAAGTATGCTTTGGCCCGGCGAAGGCGCGAAGCGGCAGTGCCCCGCGGGATCGACAACAGCTCGGCGATCTCCGTCAGCGTCAATTCGTCGAGCTCGAACAAAGTGAAGACGGCGCGCTGATCGAGGTCCATGCCGTCGAGGATCTCGTCCAGCGCCGCGCGCGCGCGCCGCATGTCGACGAGCTCCTCCGTCTCGCACGGAACCGCGGGCTCGCTTTCGTCCTCGTCCGACGCGGGCACCTCGCGCCGCCGGCGATGCCGCCTTCGGTCGTCCGCCGCGACGCGCAGGGCGGTCTGAAACAAAAATGATCGCTCGCTGCCCGATCGAATCGCGTCGAATTTTCGCGTCGCTACCAGAAACACGCGTTGTACGGCGTCCTCCACGTCTGCGTCGCGCACCCCGAGCCTTCGCAGTGAGCGCCAGACGAACTCGTGATGCGACTCGACGAAAGCCCGAACCCGTCGCTCCGGCGTCAATGCTTCGCTCGCTGCGCCTGCGCTTTCCCGTGGGATCGGGCCAACGAGACTCGTCCCGGTCATCGTCTGCTTCGTCATGGCCAATGGCCCGACCCGGGCGTTCGGATCACGGAAAGCGGTACGCCGCGGCGAGCACGAGGTCCCAGGACAGCGTGGACATCTGAAGGAATTCGACGGCTTGCGAACCGCTACCGCTGGGGATCGCGTACGTCAGCTCGTATCTTCGGAACGGGAATTCCAGCGCGGACTCGAAGGAAAGCTCGACGCTCGGCGTCGCGGCCCATCGCAGCCTCGGCGAAAAGCCGGCGGCGCCCCAGAACCGCGTCGCATTGCTCGGCCGCTCGACCCCGCCGCCGGAGGTCGTCAGCGCCCCGAGATCCAGCACGCCGCAGGCTTCCACGACCAGCGGCGACGCCGCTGCTCGCAACGGACAGACGTCCCAGCGGCTCGACCACCACGTCAGATCGGCCGTGATTCCGGTTCGCTCGACGCGTGTCGTGACGGCGTGAGCGCTCAAACGAAACGAAGGCACGAACACGCCGGTCGTCGGCGCGACATCGATGTGGATCGCTCCCCCCAGCGCGACCGCCGGCACCACCGCGAAACGCACTTCTCCGCCGCCGCCCACCGACCAGCGATATCGGACGGGCGACGAAGGACGCGGCTCCGGCGCTGGTTCTCGAAGTGCCGGAACGACGGGCGGAGCGGGGGGCGCGTTCGCGGCGATCGGCGGCGGTGTTGCGGTGGCCTCCGGCGCGACGGTCACCGGAGCGGCGCCCGACGGGCTCGCGCCGGCCGCGGGATCCACGGCCAGCGCCGCCACGAGGGCGACGGCCGAAACCACCTCCGCGCAATCGGCTCCGTCTACTTCACGGCGATTGACCGCACCAGCGACGTCTACGACGTCGAGCGCGGCGCGATAGCCGGCGCCGGCTTGCTCCACGACAACGGAGAACGTGCGCGCCGCTTCGCCGCCCTGCGCACGACGAACGCGCACCGTCCTCGAGCGAACCGCGTCGAAGAAGCTCTGTTCCGCGGGACACTCCGGCGGCGCGGCGTAGACGACGTGGACCGCCTCGACGCCTCCGTCCGTCTGAGCGCGAGCGAGATGCAGCGGACAGAGCGCGACGAGACCTCCGATCGCGGCTCCGAGTCCCAGAGCTCGCCTGAGTCGACACCGTGCTTCGCCCCGCCCGATGGACGAGCGGGGCGAAACACTCTGCTCCGGCAGAGGTCTGAGCTCTGTGATCGCTACCCAGGTATGGTCGACCCCGCTGAGCGCTGGGTCTAGTCGCCGCTCCACGCGGTCACGAGTCGCGGACGGCAAGGCGCGCGAGGATAATCGGTTCGCGCGCGAAAAGCTCGAAGAGCGTCGGTCGCTTCAGCGATGACGGCCACCGCCGCCGAAGTGACCGCGGACCGACGGCCCCGCGGAACGTCGAAAGGCGGGCTCGTAGTTGCGGCGCACGGGCGGCGCGTGCACTCGGTACTGATAGAGGGCGTGAGGTTCTCGCGCGTAGTAATTCCAGCGCCCGCCGTCCCGATAGAACCACCGCCCGTGGTACCAGTAAGCAGGGTACCCACCGAAGTACACCGGCGCCGTCGTCGCGATGTACCAGTCCGGCGGATAGTCGTAGTAATCCTCCGGGTACGCCGGTCCGACGCCCACCTCGCAGCCAGTGACGGCTCCGAGCGACGCGGCGATCGCCGTGACGAGCGCGACGGTTCGAAGCGCGTGGCGCATCACGGGCTCGCCTCCGCGATCGGGCCGTGCTTGGCATGGAGGCGAAGGCGTTCGGCGAACGCGGTGCGCTGATCCGCGGTGAGCACCGGGCTCACCGCTTCCACGACGTGCGCGAGGTGCGCCGCGGCCCAGCCGGCCATGTGCGCGTTCGCGTCGTCCGCTGCGCCGAGCCCCTTGGCGTCGAAGGTGTCGCTGCGGAAAGCGTCGCCGAAGGCGGAGAGCTCCGCGTCGATCTCCCTCGAATCGAGCGGCGGAACCGCCGCCGTCGCGCTGCACAGCGCCGCGTCGACCCGTTGCATCTGCTCCGGCGTGAGATTCAGCTCCGCCGTGAGGTTCCCGAGCTCGTGCTGCTCCTCGACGCTTTCGTCGGCGGTTCCCGTCGTGTTGACTCGCCGAAAGACGGCCCAGTTCGCTTCGACCTTGTCGACGAGCGCCGCGCGCTCCGAAGGAGAGAGCAGCGCGTGCAAGCGGTTCAACGCGCCGGCGCAGGTGTCGTGGACCGTCCGCGCGGCGGACGTCACGCGCTGGATGTCCGCGTCGATTGCCGCGCCGTCGATGTTCCCCGAAGTGACGCCGTCGGCGAGCGCGGTGAGGAGCGTTTGCTCCGCGACCCGCGCGGGCTCCATGCTCGCGATCAGCTCGCCGTGGATCTGGTCGACGGCTGCACGCTTTTCGGTGGGGACGGCGAGCGTCTCGAGGCTCATCGCGATGAAGAGCGTCACGCCGCCGTGATGATGAAAGCGGTGGTGCTCCCTCAAGGCGGTGGCGAACTCGTCGTCGGCCGTCGCACCGGCCGTGGGCGTCGCCGGCGGCGGCTCGCTCTTCGAACCGCCGCTACATCCGCCGCTCGCCAGCACCGTGGCGAAAAGGACGGCGTTCGCCAGACTCCGAAGCTTCCCGAGGGATGCGCGCATCGTGCTGGTCGGGATATGGACCCGCGCGGCCGCGACGGGTAGCGAATACGATGCGCGCCGGCGAGATCAGCCGGCGAGTCGAGGCGTCACTCGACGAGCTCGATCACGTATCCGTCGAGATCCTTCGCGACGATGAGCTTTCGGTTGTCGTAGACCGGCGTCCGCTCCGCCGCTTTGAAGATGGTACCCCCGGCCGCCACGACTTTGTCGGCCGCCGCTTGCGCGTCCGGGACGAACAGGACGATCTTGACGGGGTTGTTCTTCGAGTTCCGCGGCGGTGTCCAGGCCTGAAGAACGATGGCCGCCCCGCCCTGCGTCGAATACTGCACCGTGTACTCCGTAACTGTGGCGGCGCCGGTAGCGTCCGTCAGCGGGAATGTTCCCGTAGGCGCGCCTGTCATCCCGAAGGCGCTCGTGTAGAACGTCGTCGAAGCGGCCTGATCGCTCACGCTCATACCGAGGGCGATGAGATAAGGCACCGTGATGCCCGCACCTCCGGAATCGAACGCGTTCCCTACTTCTTGTATGTACGTTTCCGGTCCGTCGAACTGAACGATGAGACCCGTCAGGCGGCTGACGTAACCGGGATAGCTGGCGGCAGCGAGCGAAACCGCAGTCGGATTCGGAGCCTGCCAGACGAGCTTGGCCGTGATGTCCGTCGTATTGCGCTTGTCGTCGAAGCTCATCAGAACCACGCGCGATCCGCGCATGGCTTCCGTGGAAGCGAGGACCGTCTCCGTTCGATCGTCGCGCCGAACGTCTTGCTGCTCGACGGTCATGTGCATGACGTCGGTGTAGAACTTCACGGCAGCCGGCACGTCCGTGATGCCGATGCCGACGCCCCAGACGTACGGAGTCGTCACCGGCGTGGGTATCGACTGAGTCGTGCCGCCCGCGCCGGCGGCTCCCGCGTCCGTTCCCGCGACGCCCGAAGTACCGCCGTTCGCATTCGTCGCCCCGCCGTTCCCGGCGGTCATCGGCGCTCCACCGGAGCTGCTCGTCGACGTGCCACCGATCGCCGCTCCGCCATTTTGAGACGAGCTCGTTACGCCGCCGTTCGCGTTCGCGCCGTCGGCGTTCACGCTTCCGCTCGCGGTCATGCCTCCGCCGCCAGCGTTCACACCGCCGCTCGCGGTCACGCCTCCGTTCGCGATTGCGCCGCCGCTTGCGACCATGCCGCCGGCGTTGACGCCCCCGCTGCCGCTGGCGTTCACCGCCGGGGCCAGGTTCGCCGCCGGCGCGGCGATTTCGTCGTCGCAGCCGAACAACGTGCCTGACAACGACAGTACGGCGCCAATGAGCGTCAGCGCGGCGCGCATCGCTGAAACCTTGCGATTGCCGGATGCTTCCTGCCAGTCACGCGAAACCCGTAGCACGCGCTACGCCGGCGCTCGGGCAGCGCGATTAGCCCGCCGTCGCAGATGGCTTAGGCGACGGTGTCGATGGCGGCACTCCCAGCGAGCTCCGGTCTCGCAGCATCAGGTACCGCGCCCCTGCCGTCGCTGAGTTCGAGCCTCGTGCTCAGCGGGGGAGCATCCAAATTTAATGAATTAATACAGGTGGTTGGGCTCGCGTGAATCCGGACTACTTGGAGCCCATGGAATCGCGTTCGCCGAGGCGCGATTCTGTCGGACTTGCATGGTCAAGCGTCCTTCGCAGCCGCCGCTCAAAGCGTCCGTAAGGTGGTCAGTCCTGGGTGGAGTTGCAGCCTGTCTGCTCCTCGTCACGGCAGCGCCGGATCTCGCGGCCGCGCCGAAGGCACACCGCGTGGTGAGCGGTGAGCTGAACGAGAACAAGACCGAATGGAAAGCGGGAGCCACCGGCGCCGTCGTGGCCCTCGACGACGGCGTCGTGTTGCGGCTCGGGCCTGACGCGCGCGTTCGTTGGTGGCCGAACACGCATTTGTCGCTCGGCGGCGCGTCCGCCACTCCCACCGACGCGCTCGGACTTCTGGAAGGCACGGTCGTCGTCGAGGATCCGATCTCGAAGCGCAAGACGGGACGCGCCGTGTTGGTTCAGGTTCCGGGTGGGCTCGCGGGCGTCACCGCCGGTGGCCGACTCCAGGTCGTGACCGACGGCCGCTCGTCGGCCATCGCGAATCTGGAGGGCACTGCCTGGGCGAGCCCGAAGGGCGCGTCGCATTCGCTCGATCCCGGGACGGGTTGGTCGACGTCGTGGCTCGGCGGGAACCCGTTTGCGATCGCTCCCGCGCCAACGCTCACGGCGACGCGTCACGCCTTTTCGGGGATCGCCGGCGACGCAACGATCGACGGGATCCAGTGGTCGAAGATAGAAGGGGCCAGAAGCTACGTGATGCGCTTCGGTCCCGAAGGCTCGGGCGCGACGGAAACTCTGCAGACGACCGAGCCGTCTCAGCCGCGCGCGCTGCGTGTTCCCCCCGGTGAGTATCGAGCGACGGTCGCGGCGGTCGACGAGCACGGGCTCGAAGGGCCGGAATCGACGCCGCTCTCGCTCCGTGTCGTCGGCGTCTCGTTGCCGTCCAGCGCGGCGCTCGCCGACGACGGGTCGGTCAACATCGCGGAACGCGAGCCGGTGCCTCTCACGCACGCCACGGGTCTTCTGGTCGCGTACGGCGGAGCGCGAGAATGGAACGCCGCGCCGCTCGAGGTGCGCCTCTTCCGCGGCGAATCCACCGTCGTCCGTTTCCGCGATCCGAGGGACGCCGCCGGGTTCGAGCTGCGGCTCGAACCGCGCCGCCTCGCGGTTCAAGTCAGCGTCGGTCCGAAGCGGCTCGTGTGGCCCGGAGATCCGGTCCGCATCGCCATCCGCGCGACGGACGGACACGGCGGCGCGGCGCCGCCGAACGTCGAGCTTCATCCCGTCGTCACCCTCGGAATCGAACCCCTCCCCGTCGAATTCACGCGACAGGGTTCGTCCCTGGTCGCCGAGGTCCCCACGCCCGCGGACGCCGGACCGGGGCCCTGGATCGTTCGCGTGCAGGTCAACGACCAATTCGGCAACTCCGTTGGTCGAGACTTCGTCGAGATCGGCCGGCGTCCTCCGGCGAAGAAGCCCTCGCCCGCCGATACGAGCCCCGTCAGTTACTTCCAGCCTCCGGCGGCGGGAACCGCTGACACACGTCCCCCGTATAGGTGATATCGCACTCCGCCTCGCAGGCCCGTAGCATCTCGGGCGCCTGGTGAGCTCCGCCGTCGAGCAACGGAAAAGGACGCGGGCGCGACGCGTCGCCGCGATCGAAGCGCTCGAGCTTACTTGACGTGAACGCGCGTGAGCCTATTCATTCTGGCCGAGTGACGACCGAAAGATCCCCGCTACACCGACCGCACACGGTCACGTTCGATTGCTGGTCCACGCTCCTCTACGAAGGCGGCTCGCGAAGCGGCAGCGACGCCCGAGCCCGGATCGTCGCGGATTTCACGGGTCGCGAGCTCGAACCCATCGCGAAAGCTTTCGGCGACGCCTGGAAGCGCCACCAGATGGAGTGGCACCGCCGCACCGTCTTCGACGGTCGTGCCATGACGAAGCGCGCGCTCGAGACGCTCGGCGTCGAGCTCGAAGCGAGCCGCTTGCACGAGTTGGTCACCCTGCTCGAAGAGGAGATTCAGAACCATGACATCGTCGCGGTGGACGGCGCCGCGCGGACCCTCGAACGGCTGGCGTCTCTCGGCGTTCGTCGCGCGCTCATCTGCGACACCGGCTTCACTCCGGGGCGAGTCGTCCGGCGGCTGCTCGCTCGCACGGGTCTCTTGCCTTTGCTCGAAGTGACCATTTTCTCCGAAGAGGTCGGCGTGCCGAAGCCCGACGTCCGCGCGTTCGATGCGGCGCTCGCGGCGCTCGGCGTATCGGCGGCCGGCGCGGTCCACGTGGGCGATCTGCGACGGAGCGACATCGCCGGCGCGCGCGCGGCGAACATGGGCTCCGTGCGCTTTGCCGGACATCACGACGACGCCGATGAGGGTCCCGGGCCGAACGCCGGCGTCATCGACTGCGCCGCCGCCGGGTGCGCGCCGCGCTGTCCGCGTCCCGAAGCGGACGCCGTGATCCGTTCGTACGCCGAGCTCTGCCCGTTGCTCGGGCTCGAGTGACGGCGCGACGATTCGCGTTCTGTCAAGCTCGTGGGGCCGCGGACCGTCCAAGGTACGATTATTTGTACTCCTCGAAAAGGGCGCTTTGCAGGCAGCCGCCGTCGCGCCGTCGCGGACCGAGGCGATGCTCGATCCTCGAAGCAGGGACGCGTCCACGAGCGCCACGCGGGCATCGAGTAGTCGCCGCTCAACGTGAAGGCAGTCTCACGGTGTGTGGAAGCACATAGAATCCTTTCTGGATTCGTGTTGTTTTGCTAAACAGGGGCCGCAAGCGAGCACGAGGCTTTCGATGGCCGGGTCTATCCGTCTCGAATCACATTGGGTGATCGTCGCGTCCGGCGCGATCTGCCTCGCGTGCGGGGGGCACGCCCCCGCGCACAAGGACGATACTCCGCCCCCTGCCTTCGATCTGCGTGACGGGCACGTCGTGGTGCCGGACGGCTCGCCGTTGCGACAGCGGCTCACGGTGGACGCGGTTTCGATGGAGAGCGTGCGCGCGCAGCTCGCCGCCCCTGCGACGGTCGAAGCGGAACCGACCCAGATGGCCAAGATCGCGCCGCCGCTGCCGGGCCGCGTCGTCAAGCTCTTCGTTCACTTCGGGGACGAGGTGAAACAGGGCGCGCCGCTCTTCACCCTCGATTCCCCCGATCTGGTCGCCGCGCAGTCCGACTATCTGAAGGCCAAGTCCGAGCTCTCGCAAGCAGAACGCAACCTCACCCGCCAGAAAGATCTGCAAGAGCACGGGATCGGCGCCGAGCGCGAGCTCGAGCAAGCGCAGACGACTCGGGACACCGCCCAGAGCGAGCTCCAGCGCGCGACGACGCGCCTTCAGCTCCTGCGCGTCGGACCGGGCGGGGTCGGCGGACCGCTCACGGTCGCCTCACCCATCGCCGGGCGGGTCATCGATCTGTCGACCGCGCCGGGCCAGTACCAGAACGATCCCGCGGCCGTCCTCATGATCGTGGCAGATCTCACGACGGTGTGGCTCACCGCGAACGTCCAGGAAAAAGACATTCGCCGCGTGCACCAGGGAGATGACGCGAGCGCGAACTTCGCCGCGTATCCCGGTGAAGCGTTCACCGGGAGCGTGTTCTACGTCGGCGACCTGCTCGATCCGGTGACGCGGACGATAAAGGTACGCGTCGCCTTCAAGAACGCCGATTTCCGATTGAAACCGGGCATGTTCGCGACCGTGACGTTCCGGAGCCAGGCGGCGTCCGAAATCGTGGTGCCGACGCCGGCCGTCGTCGTGAACGGCGACAAGAGCAGCGTGTACGTCGAGACGGCGCCCTGGACCTTCGAGAAGCGCGAAGTCGAAGTCGGCGAACAGTTCGCCGATCGAATCGCCGTCACGAGGGGGCTCGACGTCGGAGCCAGGATCGTCACGAAGAACGCCGTGCTCTTGCCATGATCGAACGCTTCGTCGCCGTGTGTTTGCGGAAGCGATGGCTCGTCGTGGCCGTGTTCGCGATGATCGCGGTGTTCGGTTACTACTCGTGGACGACCCTGGCCATCGAGGCGTATCCGGACATCGCCGACACGACGGCGCAAGTCATCACGCAGTTCCCCGGCCACGCCGCCGAAGAGGTCGAAGAGCAGATCACGATCCCGCTCGAACGCGAGCTCAACGGTATCCCCGGGCTCCAGGTGATGCGGTCGCGGAGCACCTTCGGGCTCTCGCTCATCACGCTCGTCTTTCGCGACGGCGTCGAAGACTACTGGGCGCGAACGAGGATCCGCGAACGCATCGAAGGCGTCACGCTCCCGGACGGCGCCTCCCCGGATCTCGACCCGCTCACCTCGCCGATCGGCGAGATCTACCGCTACGTGCTGGTCTCGGAGACCCGCGGACAACGCGAGCTCCGGGAGCTGCAGCAATGGGTCGTCATCCCTGCCTTCAAGCAGATCTTCGGCGTCGCCGACGTGACCAGCTTCGGCGGCGAGACGACGCAGTTTCAGCTCGCGCTGGATCCGGCTCGTCTGATTCAGTACGACCTGTCGCTCGGCGACGTCGTCGACGCGGTGAAGTCGAACAACGCGAACGCCGGCGGCAGCATCCTCGTCCGTGGCGATCAAGCCGCGGTCGTCCGGGGCATCGGGCTGGTGCGCAACCTCGACGACCTGGGCGACATCGTCGTCACCCAGCACCAGGGGACTCCGGTCTTCTTGAAGAACCTGGGGGCGCTACAGCTCGGCGCGCTCGCGCGCAACGGCATCGCCGGAAAGGACGACAACCCGGACGTCGTGACGGGCATCGTGCTGCTCCTCCGCGGCGTGAACCCGTCCGTCGTGCTCGACGCCGTTCACGCCAAGGTGGACGCCTTGAACCGCAACGGCTTGCCGCCGGACGTGAAGATCGTCCCGTATCTGGATCGGACGGACCTGGTCCACACGACGTTGCACACGGTCTCTCATACGCTGCTCGAGGGCATGACCCTGGTGCTCATCGTGCTCATCGCGTTCCTCGGCAGCCCGCGGAGCGCGCTCATCGTCGCCTTGACGATCCCGCTGTCCCTCTTGATCGCGTTCATCCTGATGGCGGTGACGGACATCCCGGCGAACCTGCTCTCCCTCGGCGCGATCGACTTCGGCATCATCGTCGACGGATCCATCGTCGTGCTCGAGAGCATCCTTCGGCGTCGCGAGGAGCGGCCGAGCGAGCGTTTGACCGAAGGCGACACCCGTCGAGCGGCGTCCCTCGTCGCGCGGCCGATGTTCTTCGCCATGACGATCATCGTCATGGCGTACCTGCCGCTCTTCACGTTTCAGCGCGTCGAGAAGAAGCTGTTCACCCCGATGGCATACACCGTCGGTTACGCGCTCGCGGGCGCGGCGCTGGTGGCCCTCGCGCTCGTGCCCGGTCTCGCCCTCGCGGCGATGGCGAAGCCGCGCAAGATATTCCACAACCCCGTCCTGGAGTGGATCGGCAATCGGTACAACGCGCTGCTCGGCAGGATCGTGCAGCGCCCTTGGCTCGCGATTGCTCCCGGCATCGGCGCGTTCATTTTGGGGGTGCTCCTCGCCGCGACCGTGGGCCGCGAATTCCTGCCGGAGCTCGACGAGGGGTCGCTCTGGTTGCAGGTGACGTTGCCTCCCGGGCTCTCGCTGGAGAAGGCGAGCGAGATGGCCGGTGAGCTCCGCCACGCGGTCCGAGAATCGCCGCAGACCAGCTACATCGTGACCCAGCTCGGTCGCAACGACGACGGCACCGACTCGTGGACGTTCTCTCACATCGAGTCGTCCGTCGGCCTCACGCCTTACGCCACGTGGCCCGAGGGGATGGTGAAGCGGGACCTGGTCGAGCGCCTTTCGAAGCGGCTGGCGAACATCCCCGGTATGGTCGTCGGGTTCTCGCAACCGATGATCGACGGGGTCAACGACAAGATCGCCGGGGCTCACAGCGAGCTCGTGGTGAAGATCTACGGCAACGACTTCTCGGAAACACGCCGGATCGCGAACGAGACGGTCCAGGTCCTCAATTCCGTGCGCGGCGCGGCGGACGTCGCCATCGATCAAGAGCCGCCCCTGCCCCAGGTCCAGATCAACGTCGACCGCGAGACGGCGGCGCGCTTCGGCGTGAACGTGTCCGACATCGCGGATCTCATCGAGATCGGCATCGGAGGGCGTCCCGTCGGGCAGCTCTTCCGCGGCGAGCGGCGCTACGACGTGACGATCCGCTTCATCGACTCGGTTCGAAATAGCGTCGACGCGATCGGCAACCTGCTCCTGGCGGCGCCCGGCGGACAGCGCATCCCCCTGTCACAGGTGGCCAGCATCAAAGTCCGCACCGGCGAGAGCACGATCACGAGAGAGAGCAATCGTCGCCACCTGACCGTCAAACTGAACCTGCGCGGGCGCGATCTTTCTTCGTTCCTGGAGGAGGCGCGCGCGAAGATTGCCCAGCGCGTCCAGTACGATCACGAGAAATTCGAGATCACCTGGGGCGGTCAGTTCGAAAATCAGGCGCGCGCGCAGGCGCGGCTGGCGGTCATCCTGCCGCTCGTCCTCAGCTTGATTTTCCTGATGCTCTACGCGGCGTTCGGTACGCTGCGGCACGCCGCGCTGATCCTCGTGAGCGTGCCGCTCGCGCTGCTCGGCGGCATGGTGGCGCTGCACGTGCGCGGGATGACGCTCAACGTCTCCAGCGCGGTGGGCTTCATCGCGCTGTTCGGGGTCGCCGTGCAAAACGGCGTCATCATGGTCTCGAACCTGAATCACCGGCGCGACTCCATCCCGTCTCTGCCGGAAGCGGTGATCAGCGGCGCGCTCGAGCGGCTGCGCCCGGTGCTGATGACGGCGACCGTGGCCACGCTCGGCCTCTTGCCCGCGGCGCTGGCGCGGGGAATCGGTTCCGACGTTCAGAGGCCGCTCGCGACGGTGGTGGTCGGGGGCCTCGTCAGCGCGACGCTCTTGACGCTCGTCGTTCTCCCGGCGCTCTACCTCGTCATCGAGCGACGCTTCCATACTCCCGCTCCGCCGGCGAGGGTCTCGCTGAATCCGCCGCCACCGCGATCGCCGGCGCCGCCCTCCGAAAGCTCGGAGCCGGACGACTCATGAAGCGCGTTTACTTCGCGGTCGTCGCGATGTGCGCGACGCTGGGCGCCCGCGTCGGGGCCCAGACCGCGCAGAACCCCGCGCGCACGGAGACTGCCGCCGCTCCGGCACTGGAGCACTTCCGATTTCGCGCTTACCTCGCTGACGTCGGGCGGGGCAACTTGGACCTCGTGGCGCAGCGAGCGTCCGTCTCCGTCGCCGTCGCGCAGATCGCGATCGCGCGGGTGTTTCCGGATCCACAGGTCACCGCCGGAGTGCTCCAGTACGACGTCACCGGCAAAGGCAACCCCACCGAAACGCTCGTGACGCTCGGTGTACCTTTGGAAATCGGAGGACAGCGGGGCGCGCGCATCGCGGTCGCCGAAGCGAACCTCTCCGCGACGCGCGCGGACGTCCTGGAGTTCGTCCGCGGCCTTCTCGCGGAGGGCGCGACCGACTACGTCGAAGCGCTGCACGCGCGCTACGTGCTCGACCGACAACGGCGCACCCTCGCGAGCCTCGAGCGCTTGGTCACCGTCAACCAGGAGCGTTTCAAGGCCGGCGACATCGGAGAGGCCGAGGTCATTCAATCGCGTGTCGAGGCGAACCAGTTCCGCGCCGCAGTGCTCGACTCGGAAGGAGAGGTGCGCGCGGCGGACATCGCGCTCGTGGCTCTGCTCGGGACGGGCGCCTCGGCGCGGCTGGGAAGGGAAGTCGAGCTCGACGGCGATCTGCGGCACGCGGCGGATCGTCACTTCTCGGTCGACGCGCTCGTGAAGACGGCGCTCGCGAACCGTCCCGATCTGCTCGCCGCGCGCCGGCGTGTAACGGCCGCGAATCGCCAGATCGAGCTCGCGCGCGCGAACCGCGTCATCGGCGTCACGCTCGGCGCGACGTGGCAGCACAACTTCGAGGTCGGGTCCGCCCCGCCGCTTCCGGCGGCGGATCTCATCGGCGGAACGATCACGGTGCCGATCCCGTTCTCGCGACTCTACAGAGGCGAGCTCGACGCCGCCTACGCGGGGCAAGATCAGGCGCGAGCGCTCGCCCGAGGAACGAGCGTCCGCGTGGAAGCCGAAGTCCGCCAAGCTATCACCCACTACGAGGCAGCAGCCGCGCGAGTCCGTCTCTACACGAAGGGCGTTCTAGCCGACGCCGACGCGGTCCTCGAGAAGACGCTCTACAACTATCAGCGCGGCGGCGCGACGCTCGTAGAAGTGCTCGTCGCGCAGCACACCGACAACGACGTCTATCTGTCGTACTACGACTCGCTCGCCGACGCGGCGCGCGCCCTCATCGCCGTGGAGCAGGCATCGGGCACGTGGGACATCGATTTTTAAGTCGATGAGTCCGGGCTGACCCGAACCGACATCGAGCTCCAGAACTTCCACGCGCTGAGCGCGCGCGGCCGATGACGATGCTGGCGGCAAATTGCACCTCGAGGTGATCACCGGAACGCGCGGTACATAACTGCTGCTGGCGATCTGCGCGCTGCAGGCCACTTTTCCTGACACGAATCGGCGTTCACCGGCAACGTACGCACGTGACGAACAACACCTTGCTGGCGCTCGCGGCGTTGGGACCTGCGTTGATCATTCTCGCGTGTTCGAGCACGGACGACGGGTCCACCGCGTCGAGCAACGGAGGCGGTTCGAGCGGGATCGGTGGAGCGACCGGCGGTCAGACTGCCGTCGGTGGTACATCGAGCGGCGGTGCGGCCCCTGCGGCTGGCGGCGCATCGGGCGGTGTAGCGGGCGCAGGCATCACCAATACCGGCGGAGCGATCGCCTCCGGAGGCACAATCGGAGCGGGCGGCGTCACGGCGACGGGCGGAACGACGGCGTTCGGCGGGACGTCGGCTGCTGGCGGCTCCATCGGCAGCGGCGGCTTCACCAGCGCGGGCGGTACCGATGCAGGCGGCGCCGGCGGCTCGGGCGACTCCGGCGGAATGGCGGGGAGCGGCGGCTCGACGTCGGCCGTCACCGGACCGTGTGACATCTACGAAGCGGGAAACACTCCGTGCGTCGCCGCGCACAGCACCGTTCGCGCGCTCTACGGCGCGTACAGCGGAAACCTGTATCAAGTCCGGCGCACGTCGGACAAGACGACCAAAGACATCGGCGTCCTCGGCCCCGGGGGCTTCGCCGACTCCGCGGCGCAAGACTCGTTCTGCTCGGGCTCCGCGTGCACCATCTCCGTCATCTACGACCAGTCGCCGAAGGGCAATCACCTGAGAAGCGCGCCCGCCGGCGGTTACAAGCCGTCACCGGACCAGGAAGCAAACGCGACCGGTCTCAAATTGACGATCTCGGGCCATCCCGTTTACGCGGTCTACATCAACGCGGGCATGGGTTATCGGAACGATGCAACGTCCGGCATCGCGACGAAAGATCTGCCCGAGGGCGAGTACATGGTGACGAGCGGCAAGCACTACAACGGCGGATGTTGCTTCGACTACGGCAACGCCGAGACGAGCAATAAGGACGACGGCAACGGCACGATGGAGGCCGTCTACTTCGGGAATTCCACCTCCTGGGGACGCGGCAGCGGCAACGGGCCTTGGGTGATGGCGGATCTGGAGAACGGCCTCTTCGCGGGAACCAACGGTACCAACGACATGAACACGCCCCTCACCTCCGACTACGTCACGGCCATGGTGAAAGGAAAACAAGGGCATTTCGCGATCAAGGGCGGCAATGCGCAATCCGGCATGTTGAAGACCATGTACGACGGCGCGCGTCCCACGCCCGGGTACGATCCCATGAAGAAAGAGGGAGCGATCATCCTGGGCATCGGCGGCGACAACAGCAACAGCGCCGTCGGAACCTTCTTCGAGGGGTGCATGACGGCGGGGTATCCGTCGGACGCGACCGACGACGCCGTGCAAGCGAACGTCGTCGCGGCAGGGTACGGGCAGCAATAGAGCTCGTAGTGGTGGGTATCGATGCGGAGGCGAAGGTACGTATACGAACTATCGTTGCGCGGTCGCGAGTAGCTCGTCATAAAGTAGTCGACCGAAGCACCCCATTCGTGCGGCCGTGATGGACGCTATTTCGACGGCGGTGCACTCGGTCATCCGACAGCACCGTTCCCGCCGTCGGTCGTGCTAACCGACGGCGGGCAACCGAATCCGCACCTCTCTCACCGTGCGGTCCGTCGCGGCTCTCACTTCGAGCTCGGTGCCGTCCGGAAGGGACAGCACCGCTCCCTCGCGCGGGACCCGGCCGGCGAGCGCCATCGAGAGCCCGGCGATCGTCGACCAATCGTCGCTTTCGGGTAGATCGACGCCCGCGAGGCGGTTCAGATCTCGGATCGGGGTGTCTCCTCGCACCAGGATGGAACCGTCCGGCATGCGGCGGAACGGCTCCGCCGCGTCGGCGAGCTCGCTCACTATCTCGCCCACCAGCTCCTCGAGCACGTCCTCCATCGTCACGATGCCGGACGTGCCCCCGTGCTCGTCGACGACGATCGCCAGGTGGACCCGCCGCCTTCGCATTTCCTGTAGCAGGGCCGGCACCTTCGTTCCTTCGACGACGAAGTACGCAGGACGGATCAGATCGTCGAGCACGATGAGCTGCCGCTCCCAGGCCATGGCGAGGAAGTCCTTCACCAGGACGTAGCCGACGATCTCGTCGAGGTTCTCACCGTAGACGGGGAGCCTCGAGTAACCCGTCTCGGTCACGATGCGCTGGATGTCGGCGACGCTTTCGTCGCGCTTTATCCCGACGACACGCGCGCGGGGGACCATGACGTCGGCCGCCGTGAGCTCCGGGAGCTCGAGCGCACGCGAGACGATCTCGCCCGCCGCGGGGTGGAGGGATCCACTCTCCGCGGCTTCGTTGACGAGCAACAAAAGCTCGTCGGGAGACACCCGGGCCTCCGAGAACGTCGTGCTGTCTCCGAAGAGCGCGAGCACGGCGTTCGAGACGGTCGTCAAGAACCACACCAGGGGCCGCGCGGCGGTGGAGACCATCTGGATCAAAGGACCGATCGCCAGGGCGTAGGTCGTCGAATGGCGCAGCGCGAGCGACTTGGGAATGAGCTCGCCGAAGACGATGGTCAGGAAGGAAACGAATCCGACGATCGTCACGAAGCTGAGCTCGGGCGCGATGGGCGCGATGAAGGACACGCGCGCGATGATCGGCTCCAGATGCCGCGCGACCCTGGACCCGCCGAAGGCGCTGGCCGTCGCGGTGACGAGGGTCACGCCGATCTGAACGGCCGCGAAGAAACGTTCGGGATTTTCGCGGAGGCCCTCGACGATGCGCGCGCTCCGCTTTCCCTCTTCGGCGAGCTGTTTCAGCGGCGCGCGATCGACCCGGACCACGGCGATCTCCGCGCCGGCGAGGACCCCGTTCATCAGAACGAGGGCGAAAATCACGCCGAACTCGACCAGCATCCCTCATGAGTTGTTCACGGCCCGCGCGGGCGCAAGCGCGGGCCGCGAGGCGCGCACCGAAGGCCGTCCGGTGAGCTGGCTGCCGCGGCGTCCTGTGCGATATTCCTCGGGAATGGCGACGAGCGCTCTGGAGGTGCAGCGCAGGCACAACGAGAATACTCGTGACCTGTGGGACGCGATGAGCCCGCACCGGCGGCGGGTGATGCACGAGATCGGAAGAACGCGCGCCGGAGGCCGCTCGTGCGTGTTCGGCGCCGGCAACTGCAATGACCTCGAGCTCCCGCGCCTGCTCTCGAGCTTCGACGAATTGCACCTCGTCGACATCGACGAAGCCGCGATGCGGGCCGGCATCGTCCGGCAGGGTGTCGAATCGAACGAGAAGATCCGGCTCCACGGCGGGGTCGATTTTTCGGATCTCGCGAACGTCGATGGCGTGCTCCCGCAGGCGGACGTCGTGGTCTCGACCTGTGTACTGAGTCAGCTCATCGACAGCGTCGCGAGAGCGAGCTCGAGCGCCGGCGCGGCAAAGGAGCGAGCGGTCGCGGTCCGCGACCGTCACCTCGACGTCCTGCTCCGCTCCACGGCGCCGGGTGGCCACGCGATCCTCGTCACGGATCTCGTGTCGTCCGATACCGCCCCCGAGCTACGGACTTGCCCCGAGCTACAGCTGTCGAAGCTCCGCGATCAGCTCATCGCCCGCCACAACTACTTCCACGGCACGAACCCTCACGCGATCGAACAGGCGCTGACGAGCCGGCACGGGACGCGACTGGCTCGCCTCGAACGCCGTCCACCGTGGCGCTGGTCGATTGGCGATCGCGTATTTCTCGTGACCGCGCTCGTCATGCACCGAAGCTGAACGCACGACGGGGGATGCGCGCAAGGCGATCCCCCGTCGTGTCGGCCGAGCCGACAAGGGAAGCGAAGAACGCCTACTTGGCCGTGGCCACCTGCGGCGCGGCGACGACGGCGGCGACGTCCGCGGCGTCCGAGCCCGCTGCGTGCGTCGCGCTGAGCGTCGAGATGACGTACTCGGGATACGCGGTGTTGCCGTGCTGATCCAGGTCCAGGCCCTCGATCTCGCCTTCTTCCGTGACGCGGAGCAGGCGCACGGCCTTGAGCGCGCCGAACATGGCCATCGCCGACGCGAAGGTCGCCGTGCAAACGATGAAGCTGCCGATGCACTGCGCTCCGAGGACCTTCCACCCACCGCCATAGAACAAGCCGGTGAGCGCGTCGGCCGAGTTCGGAACGATGGAGGGAACCCCGGTCGGGCTCGAACCCGCCGCCGAGTAACGGCCGCACGCGAAGAGGCCCAAGGACAGGGTCCCCCAGATCCCGCATAGACCGTGGACGGGCCAGGCGCCGACGGGATCGTCGATCCGCAGGTACTCGAGCAGCTCCATGCCGAGGATCACGAGGACGCCGGCGATGGCGCCCAGGATGCAGGAACCGACGTCGCTCACCCAGTAGCAGGGGCAAGTGATGGCCACGAGACCGGCGAGGAAGCCGTTGATGATGGCCGCGGTGTCCCATTTCTTGACCATCAGGACGACCATGACCTCGGCGGCGATGCCGCCGCAGCACGCCGCGAGCGTCGTGTTCATCGCGACGCGCCCGACGCCCCCGTGGTCCATGATCGAGAGCGTGGAGCAGGGATTGAAGCCGTACCATCCGAACCAGAGGATGAGGCCGCCGATCACGGCGATCGTGAGATCGTGCGGCAGCATCGGTCCGCCCCCGTCGCGCTTGAACTTTCGACCGAGGCGCGGGCCGAGCATGATCGCGCCGGCGATGGCGACCCAGCCGCCGATCGAGTGCACGACGGTCGAGCCCGCGAAGTCGTGGAAGTTCATCCCGAGGCTCGGCAAAAATCCGCCCGCCGAGCCCATGGTGGCGAGGAATCCGTCAGGGCCCCAGCACCAATGTCCGAAGATCGGGTAGATAAACCCCGACACGCCGATCGAATAAAGGACGTCGCCGATGAACCGCGTGCGGCCCACCATGGCGCCCGAGCAGATCGTGGAAGCGCAGTCCGCGAACGCGAACTGGAACAGGTAGTGCGCGAAGATGGGGATGCCGGTCGCACCGTAGACGGACAGGACGTCGACGTCCTTCATGAAGATGAGGCTCTTCGAGGCGTCCTGCGGCAGGTGCCAGCCGACGAAGGCGTTGCCGCCGCCGAACATGAAGGCGAAGCCCCACCCCCAGTGGAGAAGACCACAAACGCACGTGTCGAACACGCATTCGACCAGCACGTTGACGGTCTCACGACTGCGGCAGAACCCGGCCTCGAGCATGGTGAAGCCGGCCTGCATGCCGAACACGAGGAATGCGCCCAACAGCACCCAGGCGGTGTTGAGCGGGTTGATTACGGGATTTTTCGTCATGTCGAGGAGGTCGCTCGACAGGACGGGCGTGGCCGCGGGCGCGGTGTCCGCGTAGGCGACCGAAACCGTGAAGAGATTCAAGATCAGCTGCACGGCGAGGATCGCTACTGGAAGCGCGAGGAGGCCCAAGCATCTGCCGAGCAGCAAGGTTTTTCCGAACCTTCGCCACTCGGGGTCTCGTAACCGAAACTGAAGACGCGCAAGCTTCTGCGCGAATGAGAGTTCTGGCGCTGTGGGAGTGCTCATGAGCCGTTGGTACCGTCTCGAGCGGCACCGATTGTTTCGACGGCCGATCGAGATCCGGCAAAAGATATAAATTCTTTTTAATGCCACCGTGCAGCGCCGCGCGGCCATGACGTCCTGGCGGATTTATGAAGATCCGCATGGCCGTATCCCCGCGCGCCGGCTGTGCTTCGAGAGATGCGCGCCCCTCACCTCCTGCTCGCGGCCGCGATCGTCGTCTCGATCTGCGCGGCGGTGTGGAGCTTCTGGGGGTTGTTCTGGCTTCGCATCGACCCGTGGCTGAGGGGAACGCTCGGACGCTATCTCGGGGTGAAAATCGTCTGGATCTCGACGGAGCGGGGCGCGGCGTGGGCGCCGAAGGACGGCGCTCGGCGCGCGCGAGTCACGGTCGACGCGCTGGCGGTCGCGGCACGCCTGTTCGGAATCGTGACGCCCGTGCTCGTCGTCGCGCTCTGCGCGCTCGCTTCGGGGCTCAGCTTGCAGTTCGGGCGCGTGCTCCTGGCGGTTACGCTATTTTTCAGCGCGGCCTGTGCGAGGAGAGTGCGTTACTCCTCCTGAACGCGCCGGGACGGCGTCGGCGCGGCGCGGGCAGATCGCTTAGGATTGGGCGATGCCGGAACCGGCCCGCGGAGCGCGGTCCACGATCTTCGCCATCGCTTGCGCGCTCGCGAGCGCCGCCTTTGCGTTCGTGGTGCGGCCGTACGCGCAGCACTCGGACGTCGAGATGATTCATCTCCTCGCCATCGTGCTCATCGCGTTGCATTTCGGCGTGAGGGACTCGCTCATCGCGTGCACCGTCAGCATCCTGTCCTTCGACTTTCTCTTCATTCCGCCCCGGTACAGGTTCGCGCTGACCGACGCGAAGAGCTCGCTCGTGTTCATCGCGATGTTCGTCGTAGCGGGGGTCATCAGCACGCTCACCGAGCGGATGCGACAGCAGGAGCTGGTGGCGCGCCTCGCGGCGTTCAGAGCCGAAGCGCTGCACGCGCTGAACGTCGAGCTTTCGCGGCTCACCGACGCCCGGCAGCTCGCGGCCGTCACCGCGCGCCACCTGGAGCGCATCTTCGGCGCGCGGCCGACGATTCTGCTCCGCACCCCGGAGGGCGGCTTCGAGGGCTCGGCGAGCGCTCTCGAGCTGGAGCACGCCGAGCGGGCGTGGGTTCGCGGCGAGTTCACGCGCGTGGACGCGCCGGACGCCTCGTCCATCTGGGTTCCGATCACCGGCATCCACGCGCCGCTCGGCGTCGTCGGGCTCACCGGTCCGACCGCGTTCGCCGAAAAATCCGAGCAAGGCTTTCTGCTGATCGCGTGCTTGAATCAGCTGGCGACGGCGACCGATCGCGTCCATCTCGCGAGCGCCGTCCACCGCACGGAGATCGAAAAGGAGACGGAGCGGCTCCGCAGCTCGCTCTTGAGCGCCGTCTCTCACGATTTGAAGACGCCGCTCGCGACGATGATCGCGGCGGCGACGACGTTGTTGCACAAGCATCGCTCGCTGGAGGACGAGCTGATCGATTCGTTGCTCTCGGACGTCGTGAACGAGGGCGAGCGGCTGAGCGAGCTCATCGCAAATCTTTTGTCGATCACCCGACTCGAGTCACCCACTCTCGAGCTTCGCCGGCTGCCGCAGGCGGTGGACGAGGTCGTCACGCTGGTCGTCGATCGGTTTTCGAAGCGCTTCGAAAAGCCGCTCGTCCAGGTCGATATCGAGCCCGACCTTCCCCTCGTCTCCGTCGAGCCGCTCCTCCTGCAACAATTGCTGTGGAATCTCCTGGAGAACGGCTTACGCCATGCCGGCGCGACCGCGACGCTTCGGGTGCACGCGACCGCCGGCCAGGGCGTCGTCACCGTCCAGGTCGAAGACGATGGCCCCGGCATCCCCGAGCACGAGCGCGAAAAGGTCTTCGAGAAGTTCTACCGCGCCGGCGGCGCGAGGACGTCCGACGGAGGCGTCGGGCTCGGGCTGACCATCTGCCGGGCCATCGTCCACGCGCACGGCGGCCGGATCGCCGCCAGGGCGCGCGCGCTCGGGGGCACCTTGGTGGAGTTCACGCTTCCCGTCGCGACGCGCTTGCCGCAGCTACCCGACGACGCGGGCGATCGTGACGAGGCGGTGATGTCGTGACGCGGCCGCTCGTGCTCGTGGTCGAGGACGACGCCGTGATGCGGCGAGTGCTCACCGTCGCCCTCCGCAGCAACGGGTACGACGTGAAGACCGCTGCCACCGGACAGGCCGCGCTGCACGAAGTGGAGTCGCACACGCCCGACGTCGTGCTTCTGGATCTCGGGCTCCCGGACATCGACGGCTTCGCGGTCACCGCGGGGATCCGCCGGGCGCACGAGCTGCCGATCATCGTCCTCTCCGCGCGCGACGAGGAGCAGCAGCAGATCCGCGCGCTCGACGACGGCGCCAACGACTACGTGACGAAGCCGTTCCGCGAGGGCGAGCTGATGGCGCGAATCCGCGCCGCGCTTCGAAGGCCGGTAGCCGTTTCGGAGCGTCGCGACATCCGCTGTGGCGATCTTCACCTGGACGTGACGCAGCGCCGCTTGTTCGTCCGGGACGTCTCGGTCGCGCTGACGACGACGGAGTTCAAGCTCCTTCACTTGCTGGCGCAGGAACCGGATCGCGTCGTCACGCACCAGCGGCTCTTGAAGGCCGTCTGGGGCACTGGATACACGCACGAGCTGCAGTACCTGCGCGTCTACATGCGCCAGCTCCGGCAGAAGATCGAAGAGGACCCCTCGCGCCCGCGTCGACTCCTCACCGCGCTCGGCGTCGGTTATCGGCTCGTGCCGGTGAGCTACGCGAAATGAGGCGTTCTCCGTCGCCGTACCGACCATATTAAGGAGGACGACCCGCCGAAACCGCTCGGTACGGTCGAAAAACGTCACGGAGCCGTGATTCGATTTCACAGGAACGCCACACAACCGTTACGTGGATCGCCTCTGCAGCTGGCTGTGGATCGGCTTGGGACTCGCGGGCTCGGCCCTCGGCGGATGCGGCTCGGGCAGCTCGACGGCTAACGGAAAGGACGCCGGGCTCTCGAACGGCGCGGGGGGTTCGACGGCGACGACCCCGTCGAACGACGCCGGCGCCTCCGGCGGCAACAGCGTCCCCGTGCCGGACGCCGGCGCGAACACGCTGGTCGGCACGTTCCAGGTGAAGCTCACCGGGGCCGTGGATGGGTCGCCGGCGACCACGGCGGTGATCGGTAAGGTCTACGACGGTCCGACGCCGGGCACGATCATCTGGGAAAATCCGCAGACCGACGGCGACTGCACGCTGACCACGCCTCGGGTGCCCTTCTGCAACACGCCGTGCGGCGGTTCCGCCGCCTGCGTCGCCGACGATACCTGCGAGGCCTATCCGACGGCGCACGACGTCGGCGCGGTGATGGTCAGCGGACTGCGGACCACCGGCGGCGCGTCGAGCTTCACGATGACGGCGATCTCCAACGCTTATCAGCCGCCGGCGGGAACGACGCTCGCGTATCCGCCGTTCTCCGAGGGCGACGCGGTGAGCTTCGTGGCCAGCGGCGGCGCGCTACCCGGCTTCACGCTGAACGCGACCGGGATTGCCCCGCTGGTGCTGACGTCGACGTCGATCGAGCTCAAATCCGGGGATCCGGTGAATCTGACCTGGACCCCCGGAGCGTCGGCAAACGGTTCGATCAACGTGAAGCTCGACATCAGCCATCACGGGGGCACCAAGGGGCAGATCCTTTGCGACACGAAGGACACCGGCTCGCTGACGATCAGCGCGGCCCTGGTGAAGAAGCTCATCGGGCTCGGCGTCGCGGGGTATCCGAGCGTCATCGTGACCCGGCACTCTGACGGGTCCGCCGTGATCTCGGCGGGGCGCGTAGACCTGATCGTGAGCTCCGTGGTCGAGCAAGCGATCACCGTCGAGGGGTTGACGTCGTGCACCGCTGATTCGGACTGCCCGAGCGGCAAGACCTGCCAAACGGATCTGAGCTGCGAGTGATCACGGCGGAGGAGAGAAGACGAGTGAAGGCGACCATTTTTCCGAGACAGGCGGCGGTTTCGTTGGTGGTGCTCGGCTCGTGCCTCTGCGCGGCGGGCTGCGGCGGTTCGGACGAACCTTCCAGCAGCGCGAGCGCGGGCGGCGCATCCGGCAGCGCGGGAATCGCATCGTCGGCGAGCGGCGCGGGGGGAGTCGTCGGAACCAGCGGCTCGAGCAGCACGGGCGGCGCGGTAGGAGCCGGTGGCACCGTAGGAACCGGCGGCACCGTGGGAGCTGGCGGCGCGGTAGGAACCGGCGGCACCGTGGGAACCAGCGGCACCGTAGGAGCCGGTGGCGCGATCGGAACCGGCGGCACCGTAGGAGCTGGGGGGACGCCATCGAGCAACGGCGGCAGCGCCGGCGCGACGGGGACCGGCGGCAGCGCGAGCGGGCTCGCGAAGTTCAGCTTCTTCGTGACGAGCTTCGCGGCGTTGCAGCGCCTGTCCAACAGCCAGGACGGGTTCGGCGGCGATCTACGCTTCGGCGAGACGGGGGCCGGCGCGGGACTCCGCGGCGCCGACAAGATCTGCGCGACCATCGCCGAGACGAGCATGCCGGGCGCCGGCGCGAAAGGCTGGCACGCGTTCCTCAGCGCGTCCGACGACGGCACCGGGAAGCAGGTGAACGCCATCGAGCGCATCGGGAGCGGCCCCTGGTACGATCGCCTGGGCAGGCTCTTCGGCAACTCGGTCGCGGACATCAACGCCGCACGTCCGACGATGGCCGATACGGCGATCCGCAACGATTTCCCCAACGAGGACGGCGTTCCCAATCACGCGCCGGATCCGACCATGGGCGCGGTCGATAACCACGACATGCTGACCGGCAGCGATACGACCGGGAAGCTCTACGGCAGCACCGCCACCTGTCTCGACTGGACGAGCGCGGTGGGCGACACCGCGAAGGAAGGCAAGCCGCGTGTCGGTCACTCGTGGCCGAGGGGCGGCGGCGGCGGGCTCGGCGGTCCCGGCGGCAGCAACATGGACAGCTGGATGTCGGCGCTCACGGAGTCGGGCTGCAAGGCGGGCGCGAGCCTCATCGAGATGGGGCCTCCGCAGCAGAACGCGGTGACCGTGGGCTCGGGCGGCGGATACGGCGGGTTCTACTGCTTCGCGATGACGCCATGACGACGCCGAAGCGCTTCGCAATCGCGTCGGCCGTCGTGCTCTCTGCCATTTCATGCGACGGAGGCTCGGCGCACAAGAGCGCGAGTAGCAGCGCGGGAGCCATCGTCGAAGGCGCGTGCCAGATCTCCCCGAACGACGCGGACGGCGGGAGCGCCGACGGCGGCGCGACGGCGACCGAGTACCTCGAACGGATCGGATGCAAATCCGACTTCGAGGCCCTGGCGTCGCAGCCCATCGACGCGAGCATTCCGGGCGCGCGCTCGGTGAAGGTGGTGCTCGATACCGCCGACGACGACCACCAGTACTTCCAGAACAGCGTGCTCTACCAGGTGCACTACGACTTCGCCTCGACGCATCTCTCGGGCAACGGCCTGCCGGTGGTGCCGTCGCTCGACGAGTTCAACACGATCGAATACTACCAGCCCGATCGTCGATTCATCCTGGGCGCGGTCACCTACTATTCGGGGCCCGACGTGTGGGCGCTCGAGTTCGCTCCCTACGACACCGCCACGGCCGACATGATGGCCAAGCTCTACGAGAGCGTGAAGGCGCACGCCTTCTTCGGCCCCGGTCTGAAGCTTCACCCGACCTCCGACGCGAGCGCGGTCGAGGCGGCGAAGCTCCCGTCGGACATTCCGCTCGTCACCACCGACCAGCTGTTCGCCGGGATCGACTATCAGCCGCTCGTGCTCTCGACCGGCGTGGGCAAGCTCCGCTTCCAGACGATCGACACCATCGACGACGCGGCGATCTCGTACACCGACATCGTGGTCGTGGACGACGCGCCGAACGACATACCCGTCGTCGAGGGGCTGATTTCCCAGGATTTTCAGACGCCGCTCTCGCACGTCAACGTCCTGTCGGCGAACCGCAAGACGCCCAACATGGGCCTTCGCGGCGCCATGACGAACAAGAAGCTCCGCGCGCTGGAGGGCAAGCTCGTCCAGCTCACCGTCGGAGCGACGTCGTGGGACGTGCACGAAGTGACCGAGGACGAAGCGGAGGCGTTCTGGGACGCCCACAAGCCGACTCCGGTGACGCTCCCGACGGTCGACAAGACGAGCACGGACCTGAAGGACATCGAGGACGTCACGCCCGAGCCCGACGCGGACGGATCGCTGCGCGACGCCATCAAGACGGCGGTCCTGACGTACGGCGGCAAGGCCGCTCACTATTCGATCCTCTACCGCACCCCGGACGTCCCGATCGAGAAGGCGTTCGCGATCCCGGTGTACTGGTACTACGAGTTCATGGATCGCAACGGGCTCTTCGATCAGCTCGACGCGATGCTCGCCGACTCGACGTTCCAGTCCGACTCGGAGACGCGCCTATCGCGGCTCACGGATTTCCAGAACGCGATCATGGCGGGGACGGTCTCGCCGGATCTCCAATCGGCGGTCATGACCAAGCTCGCCAACGAGTACCCGAACCACGTGATCCGCTTCCGCACGAGCACCAACAGCGAAGACCTCCAAGGGTTCCCCTGCGCGGGCTGCTACGACTCGCAGAAGGGCGATCCGTCGAAGGGCCCCGACGACGTGATGAACGCCATCAAGTACACCTACTCGACGATCTGGAAGTTTCGCACCTTCGAAGAGCGGGCGTACTACAGCGTCGACCACAAGAGCGTCGGGATGGCGCTCCTGGTCCACGACAACTTCCCGGACGACTACGAGAAGGCGAACGGCGTCGCGATCACGAACAACCCGTTCGACGAGAGCGGCCTCGAGCCAGCCTTCTACATCAACGCGCAGTACGGATCGAAGGTCGAGGTCGTCGCCCCGGTGCCCGGCACGACCAGCGATCAGATCCTCTATTTCTTCGACGACCCGAACCAGCCGATGACGTACCTCGGGCACTCGAACATCATCACGGCCGGCAGCACCGTGCTGTCGCGCACTCAGATCCATGCGCTGGGCGTGGCCCTCGACGCGATCCACAAGCGGTTCTCGCCCGCCTACGGACCCGCTTCCGGGAACACCGGCTTCTACGCGATGGACTGCGAGTTCAAGTTCTCCAACGAGGCCGATCCTTCGGCTCCGGCGACGCTGTTCGTGAAGCAGGCGCGTCCGTACCCGGGCAGGGGTAACTGAGGTCAGCCTTGAGCGCCACCATCGAGTCCAAGGTCCTCGGCTTCGTTCCGGCCACGCCGGACGCGCTCGACCCGCGAGTCATCGACCAGAAGAGGAGCTCGGCCGGAGCCGGCAAGAGCGCCGGCGCGGCGTCCGAAGTCCGCACGACGTTCGAGCGCTTCGAGCTCAAGTACTGGATCGCCGAGCCGGTCGCCGATCGCGTCCTCCGGTTCGCCGAGCCCTACCTGAAGCGCGATCCGCACTCGTCGACGTGGGAATCGCAGCGCAACACCACGCTCTACCTCGACACCCGGGGCTTTCGGTTCTGCGAAGATCACCTCGCGCTCTCGCCGGATCGGCTGAAGCTGCGGCTCCGCGTGTACGGGCAGCCGCTGGGCGACACGGCGTTCTTCGAGGTGAAGCGGAAGATGAAATCGATCACCGTGAAGAATCGATTCGCCTTGCCCGTCTCCGAGGTGGCCAAGGTGCTCGGGCGCCAGCGGGCCGTCTATTGGCTCGCGACGGAAGAGCGAAAGACCTTCGACGACTTCGTGTTCCGGATGCGACTGCATCGCGCCGAGCCGAAGGTGTTCGTGGCCTGCTACCGGGAAGCCTTCGAGTCGCGCATCCCCGGTGAAGACGTGCGCCTGACGATCGATCGCGAGCTCGTCTATCAGCCGGCGACCGGGTACGAGTTTACTCCCGACGATCGACGCTGGACGAACATTCGCGAAGGCGAAGACCCCCGGCCCGCGTTCGGGCGCCGGCGGGCGATGCTCGAGCTGAAGTTCGACGGGGGTTGCCCGAGGTGGATGGTCGAGCTCGTCAAGCACTTCGGGCTCCAGCGCGTGGCGTTCTCGAAATACACGACCGCCGCGCAGCAGCTCCGCTGGAGGCTCTGATGGGGACGCGTGTCGGATGGGACATCGCAGCGGCGTCGTTGCTCCTGTCGTTCGCCACGTCCATGGTCATCGCGACCATCTACACGATCACGTATCACGGCATCGGGTATCTCCGGACGTTCGTGCAGACGATATCGATGAGCGGCCTGGTCGCCGCGCTGGTCATGCTGGCGATCGGCGACGACGTCGCCCGCGGCCTCGGCATGGTCGGCGCCCTCACCCTGATCCGCTTCCGGACGACGCTCAAGGATACGCGCGATCTGGTGTTCGTGTTCGCCTCGCTCGGCGTCGGCGTGGCCTGCGGCGTGCAAGCCTTCAGCGTGGCGATCCTCGGGACGCTGGCCTTCTCGCTCGCCGCGCTGTACCTGTCGTGGTCCGAGTTCGGGGCGCGGCTCCAGTTCGACGTCGTGCTCCGTTTCCAGGGGCCGTCGGACGGAGAGCAGGGCGAGCGCGTGCGCGCCGTCCTGTCGCGTTACTGCCGCAAGCTCTCCCTCATCGACTTGCGGAGCGCCGGCGAGAACGTCCACGAGTTCGCCTACCACCTGAAGCTCAACAAGGTGGAAACCGAAGCGGCCCTGCTGCGCGAGCTCGAGAGCGTCCCCGGGGTCGGCGGCGCCGTCCTCTACACCCGTGACGCCTCGCTGGAGCTCTGACTTGTTCCTGCTCTCTTCCTCATCGGGATGGGCCGACGCGCTGCGTTCGATACCGCGCCGCGCACTGTACGTCGGCGCGGTGGGGGCGGCGATCTTCGGGTTCGCCGCGCTGACGCACGGCAAGGGGCTCGGCGCGAGCGGGACGGCGGTGGCGTACGCCGAATCGATCCATCACTCCGTCTCCCCCATCGCGCTCGGACGGGTGGAAGCCTTGCTCGTGACCGTCGGGCAGAAGGTGAAGGCGGGGGAAACGCTCGCGGTCATGGATGGCCGCGATCTCGCCGCGGCGCGGGACAAGGCGCTCGCGCAGCTCTCCCAGTACGAGGCCGCGGTGGCCGCGTCCTCGCAGGATCAGGAGTTCCAGGTGACCCGCAGCGAGCTGTGGGTGCTCAAGGCGCGCGCCGACGAGCACGGCGATCGCGCGCGCTACGCGGAGATCACCGAGCGCATGAACCGCCTGAACGGCCTCCTCGACAGGCAGATGATCCCCGCGTCGCAGGCGGAGCAGGCGCGCGAAGAGATGAGCGAACTACAGGCGCGGATCGAGACCTTCGACCAAGCGAAGACCCGAGGTCAGGCGGGCCTCGGGCAGAGCGGCGCCGGCAATCACAACCACGGTCACGCGGTGGACGTTCACGTCGAGCCGCTGCGCCGGGCCGTCCTGGTGCAGCAAGCGGCGATCCGGCAGCTGGACGTGCAGATCGAACAGCTCACGCTGAAGTCGCCGGTGGATGGAATCGTGTCGACGCTCTCGCACCGTCCGGGCGAGATCATCGGCGCGGGCGTCGAGGTGCTCTCCGTCGTGAGCGCGCGTCCGGGCGTCGTGATCGCGGAGCTGCCGGAAGGCATGGCCACGCGAGTGCACCCCGGGCAGAGCGTGAACATCCACACGAAAGACCTCTTCTCGCGCTCCCTGCGCGGGCACGTGCTCGAGCTCGCGCCGGAGGTGGACGAGATGATCCCGCGCGCCCGTCCGTCGCCGAGCATCGCGGCGTGGGGACGTCGCGCGACGATACAACTCGAAGGGGGCGCCGACGTGCTCCCCGGGCAGGCGGTGAATGTCGCGCTGGACTGAACGGCTCGCGACCCTCGGGACGCGGCGCGTGCTCGGGCCTGCCGCGGCGTGCGCCGGCCTCCTCGCGTGCGCGGCGGCCATCGCGCCGCTGACGGTCCCGCCCTCGCTCGACCGCGCCACGCCGCTCGAGCTGTCGGGCATCACCTGGTCGCGCGCGATCGCGCGTTACGTGGTCGTCTCCGACGACGCGGTCGCCGGCGGCGAGAAGCACGCGCCGCTCCTCTTCTCGATCGGCCTCGACGGGCACATGGACGCGACGCCGATCACGATCGACGGCGTGGGCGAGCTGAACGACCTCGAGTCGATCACCGAGGCCACCGACGGGACGCTCTTCGTGGCGACGTCGCATTCGCTCAACAAGCACGGCCATCTGCCGAGTAGCCGGCGGCGTCTCCTGCACCTGAAGCTCACGCCGGATCGCCACGCCCATGAGCTCGGCGAGATCGACCTGACCACCGCGCGCACCGCGGGCGGCGAGCTGCCGTGGGGGAGTGGTCTCCTCGACGTCGAAGCGCTGGCGTTTCGCGACGGCGCCCTCTACATCGGGCTCAAATCGCCGCTCGCGAGCGACGGGGCCACGACCATCCTGCGCATCGCGGCCGCGGAATCGGTCGTCGATTCGGGGACGCTTCACCCGGGTGCGGCGGAGATCTGGGCGCACCCGCGCTTCGCCGTCTCGCACGCCGGCGCGACGGTGCACGAGGGGATCTCGGATCTGTCATTTCGCCCCGACGGCCGCTTGCTCGTCGTCGCCAATTCCCCGAAGGGCATGCCTTCGGACGGTGGCGGGGCGCTGTGGCAGCTCGACGTCAAAGGGGCGACCCCTCGGCTCATCGAGCGGTTCGAGGGACTCAAGCCGGAGGGGGTGACGGTGTCGCCCGATCGCGGCGCGCTGGTGATCGTGTTCGATCGCGACGGCGAGAAGCCCGTCTGGACGAAGAGGCCGCTGCCGCCATGACGCGAGCGCGCGCCTTGGCCGCCGCCGTGGCATGCGTCGCCGCGCTGCACGCGCGCGACGTCGTCGCCGCTCCGGCGGAGATCCGGTACGACGAGGACGGGCTGGTTCGCTATGCGCTGGCGAACAGCCCGGATCTACGCGTCCTCCGGTCACAGCAGGACATCGCGACGGCCGAGGCCCGGACGGCCGCCGAGATCGGTAACCCGACGGCCCGCGGCGAGTGGCTGCACGTGCAGTCCGCCCAGGAGTACGGGTGGGGAGTCGGGCTTCAATGGACGCCGCCGCGGCCGGGCGTGTACGGCAATCACAAGGACGCCGCCAGTGCCCGCGCCCGCGCGGTGAAGGAGGACTACGCGGAGGCGAGGGCGGATCTCGAAGCGCGCGTACGCAGCTGCTTCTCCGACGTCTCTGCGCTGGGCGAGGAGATCGCCCTCGCCGAGCAATCGATCGAAACTCGGCGCAAGTTGAAGCAGGCCATGCAAGAGCGCGTCGAGCATGGCGCCGCGACCCGCATCGAGCTGAGCCTGGTCACCGTGTCGCTCGCCCGTGGCGAGCAGGAGCGCGATCTGCTCGTCCTCTCCCGCGCCAGCGCCGTCGCCGATCTCGGCTCGCTCGCCGGTCTACCGCCGGGCACGGCGCTCGAGATCGACTCGAAAGCAAGCCTCGACGAGGCTCCGCCTCGGGAAGATCCCGCTCGGTCCGCCGAGGAGCCCGAGGTCGACAGCGCGCTCTCGGCGCGGCCGGTGATACAGGCGGACACGGCGCGGGCGCTCGCCGCCGACGCGAACCTCGCCACGGAGCGCGCGCGGCGGTGGCCGTGGCTCACCGTGGAGGGGCGATACAGACACCACGATCAGTCCAACTACCCCGACGACGTGACGCTCGGAGTCGAGGTCACGTTGCCGATCCTGAACCAAAACGGCGGCGCGGTGGATGCGGCCGCCGCCCAGAAGCGCCAGCAAGCCGATCTCGCGGCGCTCCACCGGTACCAGATCGCGCGAGACGTGCGCGTGCTCCGCGCGGAGAAGGCGCGGCGCAGCGAGCTTTCGCGTCACTATGCGGAGGCGATCGCGCCCGTCCTCCGGACTCACGCCGAGCTGGTCCGTCAGGCGCTGGCCGGCATGGAAGTCGATTTGACGGCGGTCCTCGCCGCCGAAGACATGGTCACCCGCGGCGGCATCGACTACACGGAGGCCCGCCTCGCGGAGCGCAAGGTGGAAATAGCCCTCTCGCGAGCCGCCGGCGCCTACGGGCGGAGCGGTCGATGACCCCGTTCGCGCGCGTCCGTCGAACCCTGCTCGCCGGCGCGTCCGCGCTCTCGTGTCACTCGAACGGCGCGGTCCCGCCCGCCGCATCCGACGGCGCGAGCCCCCCCGCGCCGGTTCGCCTCGAGCTCGTGACCGAGAAGAAGCTCTCGAAGCTCCTCTCCGGAAAGATCGGCAAAGACTACGAGGCGAGCGGCGTCGTCGTCTCCGGCGGCTCGCTGTACGTCGCGGCCGACGACACGACGAGCATCGCGGTGATCGACACCGCGCTCGATCGCGGCGCTCTCGGCCCGGGAACGGTGACCTCGTCCCAGTACGAGGCCATCACGGCTACCGACGACGGTCGCTTCTACGTGATGATCGAGACCGCGAGCGAGACCGATCTGCGGGGCGAGGTCGTCGAGCTCGATGCTTCCACCGCGTTCGTGCGGTCCGCCTTCACCGACGTCACGTTCAGGGAGTTCAACAAGGGCTTCGAAGGACTTGCGTGGCTTCGTAACGGCGGCGACGAATACCTCCTCGCGCTCTGCCAGAACAACGACTGCAAGGACGACGACACCACGCCGGGCAAGGGCCGCGTCAAGGTCCTCGAGCTCGCCGGGGGCGTGTGGACGACCGCCGTGTCACTCAAGCTACCGAACGACGTCGAGTTCCTCGATTACTCGGATCTCGCGATCCGCGCGAACGGCGACGGGTCTTACACGGCGGCCGTCGTTTCTCACAGATCGTCCGCGCTGTGGATCGGGACGCTCACGACGTCGCCTTGGGCGCTCGCCGGTCCGAGCAAGTTCTACGAGTTTCCCCCGGGCGACGACGGGCGCGTCGCGTATTGCTCGGTCGAGGGAGTGACGTTCCTCGGACCGGACGTGCTCGCCTTCGTGTCCGACAAGAGCGACGGCACCGACGAATGCACGAAAGAAGAAGAGTCCATCCACATCTTCAAAACGCCGAGCTGACCCCGCTCGACTGGAGACCCGTCAACATGCGATCTTCGCCCTGGTTCCTTCCCCTGTTCTGCGCGGTCGCTTCCGCTTGCTCCAACGGCTCGGGCGGCGATCAGTCGACGTCACAGGCCGCGGCGAGCGACGTCGTGGTGAACGAGATGAGCGCGAGCGGCGACGAATGGCTCGAGCTCTACAACTCGAGCTCGCGCGACTTCGATCTGAGCCACTACGGCGTCACCGACACCGACAAGACCACCGGCTCTCCGCGGCTCGACAAGGCCGCGCGCTTCCCCGCAGGGACGAAGATCACCGGGAAGGGGTTCACGCTGGTGCTGCTCGGGAAGAAGAACTCCACTCCGGGGCCGTACTCTTCCGATGCCTGCCTCGCGGGCGTGGACGTCGGCTGTTTCTATGCCGACTTCTCGATCAGCGAGGCGCGCGGCGAGGCGGTGCACCTTTTGTCGCCCGACGACACGGCCGTCGTCGACACGTTCTACCCGGCGAACCTGGCCTTCGACGCCGGCTCCAATTTGACGGCGTGCCGTATTCCGGACGGGACGGGCGATCTCGTCGCTTGCGACGCCACGCCGGGAGCGAAGAATCGAGCCCACTGAGGGGGGCAGGGCGAATCGATACCGCTGGGAAATGGCGCCAGAGCGTCCATCCACAACGGAAAAAGCCCACATGGTTGCGAAGTATTTCCAGGGGATGATCCGTTTCGCCAGTCACGGCACACTCAATAGGTGAGCCGAATGCGTCCCTTGCTGACCAGCCAGGCCACGCGCGCCGTTCAGGACGGTGACTTGGGCGAAATGCTCGCGCTGGTGCAGCTCGCGGCGAGCGGCGACCCGGGCGCAACGCGGCGCTTCCTCGACATCATCCGCAAACCACTGACGCGGATGGTGACCGGGATCCTCGGCGCGAACCACGCGGATCTGGACGACGTGATCCAGAAATCGCTCCTCGCGGTCTTGCGGGCGCTCGGTGCGTTCCGGGGTGAGTGTCATCCGATCGGCTATGCGTCGCGGATCGCGATGCGGACGGCGCTGCACGCTCGGAAGGAGAGCGCGATGCGGCGCGGGCGCGTGCAATCTCTGGCGCAAGCGGCCCCGTGCGACCGAGAGATCGCCTGGCCGATCGAAGATCTCGCCAACGACCGCCGGAAGCGGGCGCTGCGGGATCTGCTCTCGGAGCTGCCGCGAGAACAGGCGGAGGCGCTCGGCTTGCGCGTCGTGCTCGGCTGGTCGATCGAAGAGATAGCGGCCGCGATGGGCAGCCCCCCGAACACGATCAAGAGCCGCATTCGCCTCGCGAAGGAGGCGCTGCGAGAGCGCATCGAGGCCGACCCGACTCTGGTCGAGGGGCTGGAGATTTCGTGATGGCCGTCGCGAAGATCCATCCCGAACACTTGATCGACAAGCTCATCGCCGGGACTCTGAGTCCCGCCGAAGAACTCCGCCTGCGCACGCACCTGGCGAACTGCGCGCCCTGTCGCTTCGAGATCGCGGTCCTCGACGGCATCGGGCAGGAAGCGGGCGGCGATGAGTCGCCGGTGTCCGCGCCGAACCCGCCACCCGCACAGCCGCTCGCTGCCCGCGTCGTGTCGCGAGCGCGCGTGAGGCGGCGCGCTGCGCTGTTGATCGCGGCGCTCGTGCTCGGCACGGGTGGGGCGTTGGCGGCGCTCTCCGGTGTCGTACCGGTTCCGACGTGGGCGCGCTGGCCCCGGGGCGGCGCGAGCAAGAGCGACTCGCCGGCGAGCGGCGCCGTGAAGCGGCCGGCCCTCGCGAAGTCGCCTTCCATGGTGCGCACGTCGCCACTCGCGGCGCGTGTGCCGGACAGCAGCGAACCCAGCGCATCCGCCGTCGCCGTCCCCGAGATCGCCTCCGTCGGTCCTCGCGCCGAGGACGAAGACGCCGCTACATCCCCGCGCCTCGGCGCGCCGCTCGCCTCCCCGCCGCGCAGGACGGCTCGGGCTCCGTCGCTCACCGGCGCGCGGGTTCGTGCGGAGGCCGCGAGGGCGGCGCCGGTCGCAGCGGACTCGGCGCGTCCGACCGACGGCGCGGCGACGCTCTTCGCCGAAGCGAACCGTGCCCGGCGCAACGGGAACGCCGCGCGCGCGGTGGAGCTGTATCGCACCCTGGAGACGCGCTTTCCGAACGCGCCGGAGGCGCAGCTGTCGCGCGCGCTGCTCGCCCGGTTGCTGCTCGACGACGGCAACCCGAGCGCCGCGCTCTCCGGATTCGACGGCTACCTCGCACAAGACGCGCCGGTGCTCGGCGAAGAGGCGCTGGTCGGGCGGGCGCGTGCTCTCGAGCAGCTCGGCGAGCGCGCCGCGGCGGTGGCGACGTGGCGAGAAATCCTCGTTCGATTTCCGCACTCCGTCCACGCCCGTCTCGCGGCGAGTCGATTGGCCGCGCTGGAATCGCGATGACGCGGCGACACCGGCGTACGACTCTTCGAGTCGTGGCCGTCGGGCTCGCCGTGACGCGGTTCGCGACGGCCGAGCCGTCGCCACCGCCCATCGTGCGCGTCTTCGTCGCCGGCTCCGACGAGGCGCTGTCGGAAACGCGGGACGCCATCGAGGATCTCTGCGCCCGTTCGAACGTCGCGGTCATCGTGCGCGACGCCGCGGGAGCCGACGAGCGTCTCCTGTCGGCGACGCATCCGTCCGGACTCGCCGAGGCGTACGTCGACCTGAGACCGAACGCGCCGGGCCAGGTCGTCGTCGTCGACGGTGAATCGCGCCAGACGATCGAGCGCCGGACCTTGCCGTCGCCGTCGACGCTCGAGATGTCCATCGAGACGGCGGCCGAGGTCGTCTGCAGCGCCGTCGACTCGATACTGGCGACCCGTGTCCCGGCCGAGGCGGCGCCACGAGTCGTGCCTGCGGCGCCGGTCCCTGCTCCCGACTCCGCGCCGCCTCTTCTCGATGAGAACGCGGCGCATGGCCGGCGAGCGGAGACCGCCATCGAACCGAGCGTCGCCGTGTATGGAAGCGTCACGGATCTCGGCCTCGGCGCCGCAGTCGGGATGGGCGCGTCCTTCGGACTCGCCTTCGGTGATCGCCGGGTCCGCCCCGGCGCGCAGCTATCGATCACGGGCTACGCCCCCAACGAGGTCGATCGCTTCGGCGGCGAGGCTTCGTTCGCGGCCATCTCGACGCGCTTGGTGCCCACCCTGGAGTGGCGGGCGTCGTCGTTCGTCTCCTTGTTCGCGGGCGTCGGAGGCGGCGTCGACTGGATGCGCGTGACGGACGCTGCCGCGCCGCCCGGCGGCGCCCTTCGGACCCGCGCCGCGACGGTGAACGCGATCGGGACGGGCCTCGTCGGCGTGTCGCTGTGGCTCGGGCGCTGGGCTGGAGCGATGGCGGCCTGCGGCGCCGACGTCGATCTCTTCCGCCACGGGTACGCCGTCGCGACACCTTCCGGCCCGGCGGCGTTGTTCGAACCTCCCCGTGTCGCACCCCTCGGGCTGATCGGCCTCTTCATTTCCCTCAATCCGTCGCGCCCGGCCAGCGACGCAACCGCGCCGCGCCGATGACGCGCTGGCTTGCGCTCGCCGCGTTCGCGCTCTGTAGCTGTGATGGACGTGACGTCGTCGTCTTCACGACGCCCGCGGGCGGAGTCCCCGCGAACGCCGGGAGCGCCGATGGAGCCGACGCGAACCGCGGCTCCGGAGGGCAGCCACCGAACGGCGGGAGCGCCGCGGCGGGCGGACCGTCTTCGAACGGCGGGGCGATCGCCGGCAGCGGCGGAACGGCCACCGACGCCGGCGGTGGGACGCCTTGCCAGAGCTCCCAGGATTGCTCGATCGCGTGGGCCTGCGCGAAACGAACGTGCCGGGACATGCTCGGCGTTTGCCAGCCGCGACCGGTTCTGTGCGACCCGGCCGCCGCCCCCGTGTGTGGGTGCGATCACGTCACCTATTGGAACGATTGTATTCGCCAGCAATACGGCGTCGCTGCCAGCAGCGCGGGCCAGTGTGGCTCCGATGCGGCATCCTGCTTCAGCGGAGGCGACTGCGGCGTGTCCGGCGCTTCGTGCTCTCATCTGCTGCCGGCGGTATTCGGCTGCGCGCCGCCGGGGCCCGGCACGTGCTGGGTCACTCCATCCGATTGCTCGGCGGCCTCCGACTCGCGGGGCTGGGTCTTGTGTCCGCCGCCGAGCGGAAGCGGTCCGCCGCCGAGCGGAGGCGGGGGCCCTCCTCCGTGCAAATCGACCTGCGACGCCATCCAGAGCGGTGGCACTTACATCGCGCTGCCTCCAGGGACTGCCTGCGCGCCGTGAGCCGACGCCGCTTGGCTCACCAGGCGTGTACTGCCTGGAACGCCCTCAGGCAAATGGCGCCCGTCGCCGCGGACGCCGGGATCGTGAGAATCCAGGCCCAGACGATGCTGCCGGCGAGACCCCAGCGGATGCCGCGCACCTTGCGCGCGGAGCCGACCCCCACGATCGCGCCGGTGATCGTATGCGTCGTGGACACCGGGATCTGGAGGAGCGTCGCAGCAAACAGCGTCACCGCTCCCGAGAGCTCGGCGCAAAACGCAGTCTGCGCGTCGAGCTTCGTCAGCTTGGAACCCAGCGTCTTGACGATGCGCCACCCGCCGGCCGCCGTTCCGAACGCCATCGCCGCGTAGCACGCGAGGGCTATCCAGACCGGGGCTTCCGTCGCGCTCTCGTGCAGGTATCCGCCGGCCACGAGAACGGCGAGGATGATGCCGATGGTCTTCTGTGCGTCGTTGCCGCCGTGGCCGACGGAGTAAGCGGCGGCCGACAGCAAGCGGACGTAGCGGAAGGCCCTCTCGACGCGCTGCGGTCTCATGTCCCGCAGCGCCCAGGACAGAGCCACCAGGAACATGGCGCCCAGCACGAACCCGATGAGCGGCGAGAGCACGATGAACTCCGCTGCGAGCATCAGCTTCGGCCCGTTCAGCACGCCGGCGCCGCGGAACGCCAGACCGGCGCCGGAGAACCCACCCATGATCGCGTGGGACGAGCTCGAGGGGAGCGAGAGCAACCAGGTGAGCACGTTCCAGAAGATGGCGCCGCTGAGCCCGGCCAGGACGACCCAAACGAATCCCGGATCCGTCGAATCGACCTTGACCAGGCTGGATACCGTCCTCGCGACGCCCTGATGGAACACGAAGAGCGCGACGAAATTGAAGAACGCCGCCCACGCGACGGCGCGCCCCGGCGACATCAGGCGCGTGGAGACGATCGTGGCAATCGAGTTGGCCGCATCATGGAAGCCGTTGATGACGTCGAAAATCAGCGCGATGACGACGGTGAAGACGACGGTAGAGTTCATCTTCGATCAGGAGTGCTCGAGGACGACTCCCTCGATGATGTTGGCGACGTCTTCGCAGCGATCGGCGGCGCTCTCCAGCGTCTCGTAGACCTCCTTCCACTTGATGATGCACACCGGATCTCGCTCTTCGTCGAACAGACGCGCCACGGCGCGACGCAGGATCGCGTCCGCGTCGTTCTCCGAGCGGTTGATGTCGATGCACTTGGCGAGGATCGCCTGGGGTTCCTTCAGATTCCGGAGGAGCTTACAGGCCTCGAGCACGTCGCCCGTTGCGCGCAGCAGCACGTTCGCGAACTCCTGCACCTCGGGCGTCATCTGGTGCAACTTGTAAAGCGAGATTCGCTCCGCCGCTGCTTCGATGTAGTCCATCACGTCGTCCATGCGGGTAATCAGGCGATGTATCTGATCCCGATCGATCGGCGTGATGAGCGTTTTGTGTAATGCCTCCACGCATCGATGCGTGATGACGTCGGTCTCGTGCTCGAGCTCCTTGATTCGTCGAGCCGTCGAGTCGACGTTGCCCGCGCCCTTGACGAGCGAGGCGAGCTCGCGCGCGCCTTCGACGGTGAGCGTCGCGTGCTGCTCGAAGAAGTCGAAGAACGATGTTTCTCGGGGAAGTAGGCGACCGAACATTCTTGATTTCCCATTCGAAGCCGCACTCCGCCGCCGGAACGACGAAGGGTTTGCGCGCGCGCCGACGCGCAGTGCGGTCGCACTGCGGCCCTGACGCGAAGCGTTGAGAAAAAGCCGTTCATACCCTGCTCGAAGGTGTCATCGTCTTTTACCATCCGTCACGAAAGCGCCACACGACTCATGTGGGTTCGACTGACGAGATGGATCACGACGTTCGAAAAAATCGGCGCCAGGCAACGGACGCGCGCACGTGCGAGGGGACTCCGACTCGGGCACGCGAACGCCGGCTGCGCCTCGCGACGCTACAATGTCTCTGCGAAACACGCATGGCCGCCGCGGCTCGTTCACCTGCGGGAACGACAATCGCTGTTCTTCCAAGACGGCTCAAGTCGAGGCTAGGACGCCGTCATCGAGGTCACGTCGACCACGGTCGAACGCATGGCCGGTTCCGTCGATTGTCTCCGCGACGGTCTATTCGCGACCGTGCGGGATGGTTCGTATACGTACCATCGTTTTCTGTATCGGTACCGACCCAAACGAGCTCTCGGGCGGCAGGCGGTTGAGCACGCGGCGCCACCCACGCCGCCATCGTCCGTTCACGTTGCTGGGTGCTCGTGTCTCGACGGCTGTGCGCTAGTGGCTGACCACCGGCGCGATCCAGAAAATCTCGTTCGCGGTGTCGTCGCCGATGTAAAGGCGCCCGTCCGGGCCGAACGTCGCGACCGTCGGGCGGCCGTGCGCGCGCGTGCCGTCGTCCCAACCCGTCGCGAGATCCGAGATGGGACCCGAAGGCGTCGAGCCGGTCGTCGACGTCTTGATCGGCATGCCGGTGACGGGATCGGCGGAGATCGCGACGACCTTCGCGCCCTGCCACTGCGCGAACACGCCGTGCAGCGCGATGACGACGCCGCCGGCGTACGGAGCCGGCCAACTCGACGGAACGAAGTCGAGCCCGAACGGAGTGCTGCCGATCACGAACGCGTTGTCTTCGCTCGCGACTTTGCTGCAGTCCGCCCCCGCCCCAATGTCGGAAAATGGCAGGTCCTTCGTCGCGCAACACGGATGGCCCCAGTCGTCGCCTTCCCTCACCAGCACGAGCTTTTCTCGACCGCCGATCGACCCGCTGCCGTCGCGCGCGAGCTCGAGGGCGAAGCAATTATTGTGGCCATGTTGGCAGCGCACGCGGATGGGATTGCGGAAACCGGATGCGACTTGATGGCCCCCGGGTGACCCGTCGATCTTCAAGATGCCGCCCTGAAACGGCTGCGTCGCCCCGCACATGCTGCCGTTGTCTCCGCCGTTCGTGACGTACACGGTGCCGTCGTCGGCGATGTCTATCGTCTTCGTCCAGTGCACGTCCGACTGGTAGACGGTGATGTCGGCCACGGCTTCACCGGCGCTCGCCGCGTTGGCGATCGGAGCGCGGCCGCCGTCGTACGGCGCCTTGCGGATCTGGGTCACCGTGGCCTGGTAGTAGATGACGCCGGGCGCGAACGCGAATCCGTGCGCGGCTTCCAGGTTCGACAAGATCTGAATCGGTGCATCCCCGAGGCCGTCGCCGTCGTCGTCGGGGATCATGACGACCGCGCCGAGACCGATGCCCGCGCCGCCCACGCACGTGCGCCCGGGCGACGAAGCAAACAGCTCGCCCTTGGGACCGAAGCGGATCTCGCGCACCGACGTGAGCTTTGCGAAGTGATGGGCGCAGAAGCCCTTCTGCAACGTCAGCCACGGCAGCTGCCCCGTGTCCCCGCCGACGACGTGCCGCCCGCTATCGTCGAAAACGATGGACCCCGGGAGCGAACAGAAATCGGACATCGTCGGCGGCGCGGGGCCGTCCGACGGCGTCGACGTCGCGCCGCCGGACGAAGACGTCGTGCTGCCGGACGAGGACGTCGCGCCACCGGACGAAGACGTCGCGCCGCCGGACGTCGGCGTAGTCGTGCCGCCATCTTTTCGAGGCTCGCCCTTGTCTTGGCTACAGGCGGCGAGGGCAGGCAAAAGCGACAGTGCGAGCGCCGAAGCGCGCGCACGCAGAACGGCATCCAAGCTCTTCATACGTGTGTGCGACAGCGTAGCGCGTATTCGCCGAGGCCGCCATGTTCGGCTCCGCCGGTATGTCTTCGCTCTCACGAGAGAGCATCGTCAACCGGAACGGATACCCTGCCGCGCGCGACGCCGGCGCGAGCGCGAGCCGTTCGGTGCTCTAGGTGGCGTGCACCTTGGCGGTCCGCCGGCGCTTCGAGGGCGCGTCGTGCCCCAGGGACGGCTCGAGTCCGGTGACCGCGATGATCTCCGAACCGCCGTGCTTCACACCGCGCGTCGCGAGGATGCGTTCTGCCACGGCGCGCAGCTCGTCGGCACGCCCGCGTAGAACGATCACCTCGAGACAGAGATCGTGGCTCAAGTGCACGTGAGTCGTACAGCGCACGCGCTCGCCGAGCTGATGCTGGATCTCGTTCAGCTTCTCGCTGAGATCGCGGACGTGATGGTCGTAAACCACCGTCAAGGTCGCGATCGCTTCCACGCCCGAACGGACCTTCGAGCGGGCCACCTCTGCGCGCGCCATGTCGCGCAGCAGCTCCGATCGCGTGCAGTGGCGCTCCTCGACGACCCTGTCGAACTCCTCCAGCAAAGAGGCCTCCATGGCCACGCCGAAACGCACGAGGTGATCCTTCATGTGCCTCCTTTATAGCATCGCGACGGGCACCACTCGGACGACGCGGGCTTCAGCCTTCGGGCGAGCCGCTTTGCGGCGCCTTCTGACGCATGCGCCGGCCCTCGATCGTGATCTCCCAGCCGCGCCCTCGGCGGGCGAGCTCTTCCATGTAAATGGAGCTCGGCCGGAGGCGACGCGACACGAGCGTCGCGGTCGCCGTCGCGACGAGCAGCGGGAGCACGATCGCGTAGTCACCGGAGAGCTCGAAGACCATGACGGCGCCGAGCACGGGCGCGTGCGTCGTCGCCGCGATCAAGGCGGCCATGCCGACCAGCGCATAACCCCCGGGCGCGCCCACGGCGTGCGGCGCGACGACCGTCAGCGCTTGTCCGAACGTGCTGCCCAGAGCAGCGCCGATGAACAGCGAGGGCGTGAAGACGCCGCCGGGGCTACCGGAGGATACGGACGCGGTGGTCGCCGCCGCCTTGGCGAAGATGAGCAGCAGCGCGAGGGCGATGGTGACCTGCTCGCCGAGCACCAGGTTGATGGCTTCGTAGCCATTGCCGGTCACTTCCGGCAGAAAGATCGCGAGAGCGCCGACCCAAGAAGCCCCGACGGCGGCGCGCAGCGGCTTGGGCAGCCGGAGCTTCGCGAACGCCGCTTCGCCGCGATCGAGCAGCGCCATGAAGGCGGGACCGGTGAGCCCGGCGAGGACGCCGAGCAGCGCGTGAGCGACGAGCTCGAGGTTCCACTGCACCGTGAAGGCGCGCTGGCCGTAGATTGGACCCGCGCCCGCGGCGAGGCGGGTGGCGGCGGTTGCGATCGACGTCGCGACCATCGCGGGTAAGACGACGTCGAGGGCGATGACCCCGGTGACGATTTCCACGACGAAGAGCACCGCGGCGAGCGGCGTGTTGTACGCGGCCGCGAAGCCGGCGGCCGTGCCCGCGGCGACCAGGGCACGCGTCTCGCCCTCTCCCAGATCGAAGAGCGGGCCGACCGCACCCCCGAGGCCGCCGCCGAATTGGATGATGGGGCCTTCGCGACCGACGGAGCCGCCCGAGACGATCGCGAACCACGAGCCGAGCGCCTTCGAGAGCGCGAGCCGCAGCGAAATATGACGCCGCCCGAGGACCACGGCTTCCATGACGTCGCCGACGCCCTGCCCCCCTTTGAATCGAGACGCGACGACGCTCATCGCGCCGGCGAGCGCACCGCCCGCGGCCGGGATCACGAGCCGCCACGGCCAGGATATCGTCCGGAACGCCGCGAGCACGTCCCGAGCGCGGTACAGATGGACGAACACGGCGTTGATGGCCGTCCGAAAGAACACCGCGAAAGCCGCCGCGCCGAGCGCGACGAACACGACGGCCACCGCTTCACGCGCGACGCGCCCGACCGAAGCATGCATCTCTCGCGTAGAATAGCGGACCGTGCGCCGCCCCCCCATCCTGCTGCTGATGCTCCTGTCGATCCTCGCGTTCGGCGCGATCGCGGCGTGGGACGAGCGACGCGAAGCCGCCGCCGCGCTCGACGACTTCGCCATGGATCAATCGACGCTCGCCCGCGAGGCGGCCTCGGCCCTCACCGCCCAGCTGGAAGCCGGCGACGATTCTTCGGTCGGCCTGACCAGGCGCGCCGCTCGCGTCGTCGGCGCGGTCGAACGCCCTTCTGTGCTCGTCGCCCTGGTGCAGGCGCCCGGCGCCGCGGCGCTCACGACCATCTCCGGCGAGATGGTCCATTCCCCGCCCATCGAGACGGCGTTCGCGCGCGGCGACAGTTGGGTCCGGCTGTCACGCGAGGAAGCCGCTCACCTCGGGTTGCCGGCGCGCATGGCCATCGCCGGGCTCGCCGTCGCCGACGGAGGAGCGCGCGGCACGTGGCGAGTCGCCACCGTCGCGACGGCGCTCAGGGTACGCGACCGTGAATCCCGCGCGATGTCGCGGCTCATTTTGGGGTTCGCCCTGACGTCGGCGCTCGTCGCGGGCTTCGGCTTGTTCGCGGAGTCCAAGCAAAAGAAGGAGCTCGCGCTCGCCCGAGAGCTCGCGCGCGCCGAGGCGATTCAGCTGCGCGACGAACGCCTGGTGCGAGCCGACAAGCTCGCGACCCTCGGCGCGCTGGCCACGGGCGTCGCCCACGAAGTATCGACGCCGCTCGGCGTGATAGTCGGCCGCGCCGAACAGCTCTTGCCCAAGGTCCGCGGGGACGAACGCGCGGAGCGCTCGGTCAACGCCATTTTGGAGCAGGCCGAACGCATCACCCGGATCGTGCGAGCGTTTCTCACGCTCTCGCGCGGCGGCACTCCGTCGCTCGAAAAGGTCTCCCCCGCGGCCGTCGCTCGCGCCGCCGTCGAGCTCGTCGAGCACCGTTTCACGAAGAGCAACGTGCATCTGACGAGCGACATTCCCGAGGACTTGCCGCGCGTCGCGTGCGATCCCAAGCTGTTCGAACAAGTGCTCGTGAACCTGCTCTTGAACGCCTGCGACGCCTGCAGCGAAGGCGGCCACGTGCACCTCGCCGTGAAGGCCGAGGGCGAGCGGATCGCCTTCGTCGTGACGGACGACGGTCACGGCATCACCGACGAGGTCGCGAAGCGAGCGACGGAACCCTTCTTCACGACGAAAGCGGAAGGGTCGGGCACCGGCCTGGGTCTCGCGATCGCCAGCGAGATCGTGAAGCACCACCACGGCGACCTGACGCTCACGTCGCGGGACCGCGCTCGGGGGACGCGCGCGGCGGTCGAGCTCGCGGCGGTGAAGGAGATGGACGGTGCCTGACGCGCGCCCTTCGCGGGTCCTCATCGTGGACGACGATCGCGCGCTCGCCGAGACGCTCGGCGAAGGGCTCGCCGACCGCGGCTACGACGCGGTCACGGTCGCGTCGAGCAGCGAGGCCGCCCAGCGGCTCGGAAACGAAGACTTCGACGCCCTGGTGACGGATCTGCGCATGCCCGGCGTCGATGGACTCGGGCTGCTCGAGCTGTCTCGCCGTCTCTCGCACGAGCGTCCGGTCATCGTGATGACCGCTTACAGCGCGGTGGAGAGCGCCGTCGAGTCGATCCGCCAGGGGGCGTACCACTACCTGACGAAGCCGTTCAAGGTGGACGAGCTCGCGCTGTTCCTGGAGCGCGCCCTCGCCGACGCTCGCCTGAAGCGCGAAACGCGCGCGCTACGCCGCGCGCTGATCGATCAGTTCGCGCTGGCCAATGTCATCGGCCGGAGCGGCGCGATGCGCGAGCTCTGCGATCTGGCCACTCGCGTGGCCGATGCTACGACCCCGGTCCTCGTCCTGGGGGAGACCGGCACCGGCAAGGGGCTCGTGGCCCGCGCCGTCCACGGCGAGGGGCCTCGGGCCAATGCGCCGTTCGTGACGGTCAATTGCGCCGCGGTCCCCGAAAATCTCCTCGAGAGCGAGCTCTTCGGTCACGTGAAGGGCGCCTTCACCGGAGCGACCGCGCCGCGGAAGGGCCTCTTCGAACAAGCATCCGGCGGCACCGTGTTCCTCGACGAGATCGGCGAGATGCCGCTCGCGCTGCAAGCGAAGCTGCTCGACGTGCTCGAGCGCGGGGTCGTTCGCGCCCTCGGCGCGGATCGCGAACGCCCCGTCGACGTCCGGATCATCGCAGCCACGCACCGCAACTTGAGGACCTGGGTCCGCGAAGGCAAATTCCGCGAAGATTTGTTCTTTCGCCTCGACGTCGTTCGCCTGGAAATCCCGCCCCTACGGCAAAGGCCGGAAGATCTTCCGGCGCTCGTCGCTCATTTCCTCGCGCGGGCCAAAGCTCGCCACCCGACTTCTCCGGTGCAGGCCATCGGTCGCGACGCCCTCGCGCGGCTCGCCGCCCACGCCTGGCCGGGAAATGTTCGCGAGCTGGAGAACGTCATCGAGCGCGTCGTCTTGCTCGGGCGCAACCCGGAGGTGGGCGCCGCCGAGCTCCCCGCGGAGATGGGCGCGATCACCGGCGACGACCTTCGGTTCGACGGTCCCGTTTTGCCGCTCGACGAGCTCGATCGGCGCTACGCTCGCTGGGCCATCGCACAGCTCGGGGGTCGCAAGATGCTCACCGCGGAGAAGCTCGGCATCGATCGCAAAACCCTGGCGCGCCTCCTCGACGACGGCGGCGGCGAGCGCGGCGGCAGCACGACTTGAACCGGAAAGAGGGACCATGATCGAAACGAAGCCTGCCTTCGAGGCGCACGTCGACCTCGGCGAGACGGTGGTGATCGGAAAGAGCGCGGGCGGTTTGCGCCGGATGGTGCCCATCGTCGGCGGTACGTTCGAAGGCGCTCGCGCGCGGGGCAAGGTGCTCGCGTCGGGCGCGGATTTTCAGCTCTTCCGGGCGGACGGGGTGCTCGAGGTCGAGGCGCGTTACGCCATCGAAACGCACGACGAAGTGACCATCATGGTGGTCAATCGAGGCATTTTTCGCGCGCCGCCGGAGGTCTCGGCGCGGATGCGGCGAGGCGAGACCGTGGCTCCGTCGGAGTATTACTTCCGCACGTGCGCAGAGTTCGAGGCGCCGCTCGGCAGCCCCTACGAATGGCTCAACGGCTCGCTCTTCCTGAGCCGCGTCGAGCCCGAGCCGCGCAGGGTGCACGTGCACTTCTACGAGATCGTGTGAGCGCTCAGTCGCTTTCGAGCTTGACGATGTCGTAGTAGACGCCGGCGCCCGCGCTGCCCTTCGTATTGAGCGTCAGCGTGAGCGCGTTGTGCCCCGCGACGAGATCGGACGCGGGGACGTTTGCCGTGAGCATGGCGAAACTGCCGCCCTCGAGCGCGCTCCGGTAGAGCGACTGGTCGTTGCCGAACCCCTGGCTCAAGACATTGTGTCCGTTCACGGCGGCGTCGAGGTGCGCGTTGCGGGCCGCTCCGGCGATGCCCAAGGTCAGCGCCGCGCCGCCCGACGGCACGCTCGGCAGCTCGAAGCTCACGGTCCACGCGCCGTCGACGCTCTGGACGAAATACCAGTCGTTCTGCGGGGTGCTCGTCCCGGCGGTGTACGTCAACGTGGCCGGCGGCACCGTCCAGACTCCGTGCGTCGCGTCGGGGCCGTACATCCGTCCCGTGAGACCAGCGGTGTTGTCGATCCCGGGCGGCGCGGCCGGGTCGAAACGGAACTCGCCGGAGCGCTGATCGGATACGCCGATCACGACGATCTGGTTCGCGTGATACGGGGGCGACCAGGTGAGCGCGCCGGCGTCGTTCATGCCGGCGGCCACGTCGATCGTCCCGACGATCTCGCCGTGGTCGGGATCGTCGACGATGTCGCCTTGCGTGGCGTAGACGTGAACGGCGTACGAGCCGGGGCGCACCGCAGGGATCGTGAAGTTGCCGCTCGCGTCGGCGCGCGACCAGAAGAGATAGTCGTAGCCCTGCGTGAGGAGCGGCCCCGGCGCGGCGAGCACCACTCTGGCGCCGTCGACGCTGCGGCCGTGCGCTTCGTGCACCGAGCCGGTCACGGTGCCGCGATTCGCCGCGAGGGGGAACAGCGCGTCGTTCATCCAGCAATAGGGCCACTGCCGCCGTTCGATCGCGCCCTGCGCGAGGGCGTCCGCGATCACGGCGTCGTCGGCGCCGGAGTTCACGTAGACGAGGTTCGGTCCGTATATCTTCTGCCAATTCGACGGCGACGCCGCCGTCGTGGCCGAACCGAAGTGCCCGCCGTGGTACATGTTCAGGATCAAGTTGTCGTGGTGGACCATGAGCTCCTGCTTCACGGGTCCGCCGGTGTAAAACTCCCAGCTCGGCGACAGCAACCAAGCCCCGTACCCGTTGCCGTAGAGACCGTGCACGAGGTCCTCGGTGCGATACGACGCCCAGTCGTATTTCGAGAACACCGGGCCTTCGTCGTAGTGCTGGCCCTTCACGCCCGGCACGGACGACACCCCGGCGAGCGACGTCGGCGCGACCGTGAGCGGGTACGTCGCGTCTTCTATCTGCGTGGACGAAGAGAACGTCGCGTTCTGTGCGGCGGTCGGTAGCGCGCCGTGACGTTCCCCGTTGTACCCGTTTGCAAGGATCGCCGGGTCGAACCGCTGAACCGTCCGCAGCTCGCTCAACGTCGCGGCGTTCGGATGGGTGCTCGTGCCGACCTTGGTGATCAGGAAATAGTAGAAGCCGCTGACCCCGCGGCGCATCACGTAGTGGATGTCCCAGTCCATGTCGTGGGGCGCGCCGGACGTGTCGACGAACGAGAGCTCCACGAGATCCGCGCTCTGCTTCACGACGGAGTGTGAGCTCGCGGAGATCGAGTAGTACGAGCTCCCGCCGCTCTCGGAAACGTAGAGCGTGTCTCCGGACGCCATCAGATTCTTGCCGTCCTTCGACACTTGAGTGACTTGACCCGCGGCGTTGACGGTCACCTTCACGAGGCCGTTCGAGAGGACGATGCTCGATCCGGATTGGGTCATCGTGACGTCGGCGCCCGTCGGCGCCGGACAATCGGGCGACGTCGGAATGGCCACGTCTCCGCCGCTGCCCGCGGCACCCGCGGCGCCGCCGCTCGCGCTCCCACCGTTCGCGCTCGACGCCCCCCCTGCGCTCGCGCCCCCCGCGGAGCTGGACGCGCCTCCCGTGTCCTCGCCGCCGCTACTCGTCGCGCCTCCGGCGACCGTTCCCCCGCTGCCCGTGACCGCGCTCGACGAACCGCCGCTCCCCGTCGTGCCCGCGGAAGCGCTGTTTCCCGCTGCCCCCATGCCCACACCGGCGCCGCCGGCGGCACCCGCCGCGGTCTGTCCGCCTGCAGCATTCGCTCCCGATCCGCCCGTCGATCCGGAGCAACCGAGCGCCATAACAACGCAAAGACCTGCAACCCCGGCGTAAAATTCTCGCGCCAACCGCCTGACCATCGCCACATGAGATCAGTCGTTCGAGTCGCCCCTCTCAGCTCATTTTCTTCCGCCGAGGTCCAGCTCGACCGCGAGCGCGCCGGTGCCTCCCAGCCGGTGCGGCGCCGTCGCGAACGCGCGCACGTGGCGCGCGTGCCGTTCGCTCGTGAGGATCTCGACGACGGCTTCGGCGAGAACGCTCGCGCCGCTCGCCGAGTGGAGTCCCTTGCCGTGAATCAGGAGGAGTCGTGCGCTGGAGCGCTGCACGCATTCGTGGATCGCGCGCGTGAGCCGCCGCTCGAGCTCGCGAATCCGCACACCATGTAGATCGACTCGAACCGCGGGGACCCAATCGCGACGCCAACCGGGTGCGACCGGCGACCGCGCGCAATCGGAGCGATGTCCGTCGACGCGCGCGCCGTCGCGCTCGAGGACGAACGTCGGCGCGCATCCCGGAGCCGGCGCGGAACGCGCCACGGCTTCGGCGCCAGATCGTCGAGGCGCCCGCGCGACGCGTTCCGGAGCTCGAAGCGGCGCGACGTCGGGCAGCAGCGCCGCTAGCGACACTGGCTTACCCTCTCCGCCGTCCGCGCGCACGGCGGCGGCGCGCTTTGGCATGGATTTCGGCATCTCCGGTAGCCGGAAGGTGACTGGGCTCGTGGCGCCCGGCGCAGGGCGACGCGCCTTCGTTCGCCGTTGCTCTTTGCGGCTTCGCGCCATCGTGGATCCCGTAGCTCCTTCGCATCAAATTGCGACGTCCGCGAGGACCCGGCAGCCCGAGCGGGTATGATTCGCTCGAACGCTCAGCCGAGCGCGCCCGGCGCGAAAAAGCTAATCGGCCGCACCTCGTACGCGCCGTCCGAGCTGTAACAGCGCGCGAGCTCCCGCGCGGATTCGATTGCATCATCCATGGATGCGCAGTCGACCACGAAGAACCCGAGCAACTGCTCCTTCGTCTCGGCGAACGGCCCGTCCATGACGACCTGGGAGCGCCCCTTACGAAGCGTCGTCGCGGCGCTCGTCGGCATCAGGCGCGCCACGGGGCCGAGCTTGCCCCGAGCCGCCCATTCGGCCTGCACTGCCCCGAGTTTCGTCATCGCACGGTCGTCCTCTTCTTTGCTCCACGAGGAGACGACCTGTTCGGAGTCGTAACAAAGAATCGCGAATAGCATTCGGGGCCTCTCGGGGCGGGAGTATGCCCTCGCTCTCCGGGCGGTCCAGCCAATCTTCAGCCAAACAACGGTTTTCGCGGCGGTTGCCGGGACGACGTCGGGCCACGATCCAACGCGCACCCGACGCGAGTGTACGCGAACTGCGCGTGGATCGATCATCGTGCGCAACGCGCGTACACGAATCGATCGCGCGCGCGTCGCGTTCGTTCGACACGACGTTCGCGATGCCGAGTCGACGAGCGCCGTCGCGCCGAAGCCGAGCGCAAATCGACTGCGGTGCCGCGCATCGTTCGACTCGACGCGCGTGCACCGAGCTTCGAGTCGTTGGTTCGCGCTAGCGCTCGACACGCAGGCGTGAGCTCGATTGATTGCGCGCTCGACGACGATCGCGCACGGCGGATCGCTTGTTGCAGAACGCGGCGTGAGGCACATGCGGATCGCCTGGCCGGAAAGCCGATTTCTGATTCATCGGCGCGCACACTCGATAAAAGCGGTCGCAGAGAACGATCGTTTCATCGATGCGCCAGGAGGTCGCGCACAACTAGCGCAAACGTTGAAGGCGCTCGCGCTGTCGAGGCGGTTGCCGCTCTACCTCGCGCTGGTCTCGGCCGTCCTCGTCGCGCCCTCGCTGTTCACCGGGTTTCAGCTCGACGACTACGCGCATCGGTTCTGCATCCTCGGCAACGCGGGCTCCGACGCGCTGTGCCCATCACCCCTCGAGCCGTTCGCGATCGCGACGGGTCAGGCCGATTTCATGCACCGCAGCATCGAACACGGCTTTTCTCCGTTCTGGGCGTACAGCGGCCTGATCATCCGGTTCATGCGGCCGCTCGCCGGCCTGAGCCATTACATCGACTATCACCTGTTCCCGAACAGCCCGGCGATCATGCACGCGGAGAGCATCGCCTGGCTCGCTGGAGCGATCTTCTTCGCCACCCTCTTCTATCGAGCCACGATCGGCGTCGGGACCGTGAGCATGGGCGCGGCGTTCGCGCTCGCGGTGGATCACGTCCACGGCGTTCCGGTAGGTTGGATCGCGAACCGCAACGCCGTCATGTCGGCCTGCCTGGCCACGGCTGCGCTCGTCCTCTACGAGCGCTCCACGCGACGTCCCTCCCCGCGCACGACTCTGGGCGGCGTCGCGTGTTTGCTCCTCGGCTTCTTGTGCGGCGAAATTGCGCTCGGCGCCTGGGCGTACCTCGTCGCGCACGCCCTCGTCCTCGACCGGCGCAGCCCGGGCGCGCGCGTGCGCGGCCTCCTGCCCTATGCGGGCATGACCATCGCCTGGCGCACCGTCTATTCGCTCCTCGGTTATGGCGCGTACGGCAGCGCGATTTACCTCGATCCCGGGCGCGAGCCGCTCGCTTTCTTGCGTGCGCTACCGTCACGCATTCCGCTGCTCGTGCAGGGCCTCTTCGGCTTTCCGATGGCCGAGAGCTTCTATTTCACGACGCCGGCGCTCTCGCGCATCGGGCTCGTGTGCGCCGTCGGCTTCTGTTTCGCGCTGGTCGTCGCGTTCGCGCGCCTTGCGCGGCTCGACCCCCTCGCCCGCTTCTGGGCGCTCGGCTGCGCGCTCTCGCTGTTCTCCGCGTGCTCCGCGGTGCCGCACAACCGCCTGCTCTTCTTCCCCAGCCTGGGCGCCATGGGGCTGCTCGCCGTCGCCGTCGACGCGTTCAGCAAGAACGACGCGCGCCTACCGACCGGAGTTGCGCGGAAGGTGTCGCAGCTCGTCGTCGGCCTTTCCGGCGGCTTGCACGTCTTCGTGTCGCCGCTGCTCCTTCCGCTCGCTGCGTGCACCGTCGCGCTGACGCACACCATCGCCGACCGAGCGATCCCGAGCGCGATCGCCACGATGACCGACGTTCCGCATCAGGATCTCGTGATCGTCTCCGCGCCGGAGTACTACGTCGGGGAGTTCACGCCCTTCATCGAGCGGGCAGCCGGCAGGCCCGCGCCCGAGAAGCTGCGCATCCTGTCCATCGGCGCGGTCACGATGCACGCCGAGCGCCTCGACGCCCACACGCTCGAGCTCACCTACGAGCACGGGCTCCTCGAAGACGTGCCGCTCCGGTTACACCGCGACGCCGAGCATCCGATGAAGGCCGGTGACACGATCGAGCTCGACGGCTTGCGCATCGTCGTGACGCGCGTCACGGACGACGGTCGTCCCGCGGTCGCCACCTTCACGTTCGCCGAGCCCCTCGACGCGCCGAAGCTCAAGTGGGTCGTCTGGCAAAAGGACCATTTCGTGCCGTTCTCGCTGCCGCAGAAGGACGGTGAAGTCGTGGATATACCGGCCGCGCGCAACGAGTTCGTCTTCGGCTGAGCGCGCCGGGACGGGCCTCCTCGCCGGGCGCGCGCGCCGGTGTTAGCCTTTTTGCACCATGCTGGTGCGACCGCGACGCAATCGAAGCACGCCGATGATCCGTGGCCTCGTCCGCGAGACGACGCTCTCCGCCGACCACCTCGTCTGGCCGTTGTTCGTGCAAGAGGGACAGCGCAACGAGACGAAGATAGGATCCATGCCGGGCCAGTCGCGGCTCAGCATCGACCTGCTCGTGGAACGAGCCCGCGGGGCCCGCGACGTCGGCGTGCCCGCGGTGGCGCTCTTTCCGGCCATCGAAGGCTCGCTGAAGGACCCGGAGGGCCGCGAGAGCACGAACCCCGACGGCCTGCTTCAACGCGCCGTCCGCGCCCTGAAAGAGAACGTACGCGACTTGCTGGTCATCACCGACGTCGCCCTGGACCCGTACAGCTCCGACGGCCACGACGGCGTCGTCGTGGACGGGCGCGTCGACAACGAGAAGACGCTGCCGATCCTCGCCGCCATGTCCGTCGCCCAGGCCCGCGCCGGCGCGGACATGGTCGCACCGAGCGACATGATGGACGGCCGCGTCGGCGTGATCCGCGCGGCGCTCGACGAGGCCGGCTTCACCGATGTCGGCATCTGCAGCTACGCGGTCAAATACGCTTCCGCGTTCTACGGTCCGTTCCGCGACGCGCTCGATTCCGCGCCCAAGAGCGGCGACAAGAAGACGTACCAGATGGACCCCGCGAACGTGCGCGAGGCGCTCCGCGAGATCCGTCTCGACGAAGCCGAGGGCGCGGACATGCTCATGGTGAAGCCCGGGCTCCCTTACCTGGACGTCGTGCGCTTCGTGCGAGATCGCACGAATTTGCCGGTATCCGTGTATCACGTGAGCGGCGAGTACGCGATGCTCAAGGCCGCGGCGCAAGCGGGTTTCATCGACTACGAGCGTTGTCTGCTCGAGAGCCTCCTCGGGATGCGGCGCGCCGGCGCGGACGTGATCTTCACGTACGGGGCCGTGGAAGCGGCGCGGCTCTTGAAGGGCGGCAAGGCCGGCTGATCAGCGCGAGAGGAACGCGACCGTGCCGCCACCGGGGTGCACGCACACCGTTCGCACGCTCGGCGACTCGATCCACGGCGGCGCGCCTTCTGCGAAGCGACCGAGAGGCGTCGCGCGGACGCGCGGGTTGTCGCGCGAGTCGTTCACCAGACCGGCGAACGTGGTGCAGATGTCCGAGGTCGCCGAGACGAGCTCCTCGCCGACCTGGTCGGATGCCGCCTGCGCCTCGATGTCGGCCTGAGGCATGGCGAGGTAGGCGCCGCCGAGCCGCGCCACCGCCTCGCAGTCGCAGACGACGCCGCCCTGCACTTCCCCCGCTTCGTCGACGAGCCACGAAGCGTAGAAGCGCTCGGGCGTACTCAGCCACGCGCTCCCCGCGTTCTTCATTTCCTTGAGCGGGATCTCGTTTCCGCACAGCTGCTTCAGCGCATCCGTGATCAACCCGAGCGCCGGAAACTCGATCGCACCGAGAGCACGATCGTCGCTCGTGTGCGCTGGCGGCGACTCGGCCGGCTCGTCCGCGCTCGGCGAGGGCACCTCCGCAGCGGGCGCTTCTCGCGGCAGCGCCGAAGCGGCGGAGGCTTCTTGCGGCGGCGGCGCCGAAGCGGCGTGCGCTCCGCGTCGCGAGGGCTTTTCCTGGACGGGCGCGCCGTCGAGGCGACGCGCGAGAAGGCGTTCGAGCCGCGCGACGCGCGCGACGAGCCCTTCGTGGCTGGCGCGCAGCACCGTCAGTTCGGCGAGGAGGGCGGCTTCCGCGGGCGTCGGCGGGACATCGTGAGCGACTTGCTTCGCGTACGACGGCGAACGCGACGACGGCACCCACCCACCGTCGACGGCGTCGAAGCTCGCGTCGTCCTGGCTCGTCCCGCCTCCGACGAGCTTCGCCGCGCCGTCGACGAGACCTTTTCCGTATTTGCTGCGACGCAGCGCCTCCACGATGGCGCCCTTGCCTTCGATGCGCGTGCTGCGCGGCTGAAAGACCCCGTCGCCCGTGGAGACGAGCCGAGAAATCTCCAAAAACCAGCGTCCTTGGCGCAATACGAGGCGTTTCGGACGCCCGCCGTCGAGGAGGTCTCCCGACACACGTCAGTTACGGCTCCCCCGAAGAAAAATTCAGCCCCAGACGGCTCACCCGGTTTGGCGATGGACACCCGGGCTCGTCGAGCACCGAACGCGCGCGACGCAGGGAGTCGCCCGGGAGCCTTGGCGACGTTTCTGCCTTTACGACTCGCTCACTTCTTCGCCAGCACCTCGGCGACGAGCGCCTTGGCCTCGTCCTGGATCTGCGCCAGGTGCCCCGCCCCGCGGAAGCTCTCGGCGTAGATCTTGTAGACGTCCTCGGTCCCCGACGGGCGCGCCGCGAACCAGCCGCTCGCGGAGGCGACCTTCAACCCCCCGATCTTCTGGCCGTTGCCCGGGGCGCGCGTGAGCTTCTGCGTGATCGGGTCGCCCGCCAGCGTCGTCCGCGTGACGTCATTCTCGGAGAGCTCCGCGAGGGCCCGCTTTTGCTCCCGCGTCGCGGGCACGTCGATGCGCTCGTACACCGGTTCCCCGAAGCGCGCCGTCAGGTCTGTGTAGAGCTCGCCGGGGTCGCGACCCGTCCTCGCGGTGATCTCGGCGGCGAGCAGGTCGGCGATGATGCCGTCCTTGTCCGTCGTCCACACCGTTCCGTCGCGCCGCAGGAAGGAGCACCCCGCGCTTTCTTCGCCGCCGAACCCGAGGCTGCCCTCGTGCAAGCCGGTCACGAACCACTTGAACCCGACCGGCACTTCGACGAGCGGCCGCCCGAGGTCCTTCACGACCAGATCGAGCATCGCGCTCGTCACCACCGTCTTGCCGATCGCGACCGAACCGCCCCACGACGGGCGATTGCGGGCGAGGTACGACGCGCAGACCGCGAGGTAGTGGTTCGGGTTCATGAGCCCCGCGCGCTTGGTGACGATGCCGTGCCGATCCGCGTCGGTGTCGTTGCCGAACGCGACGTCGAAACGCTCGCGGAGGCCGATGAGCCGCTGCATCGCGTAGCGCGAGGAGCAATCCATCCGGATCTTCCCGTCGTGGTCGACCGTCATGAACCGGAACGTCGGATCGACGTCCTCGTTCACGACGGTGATGTCGAGCCCGTACGCCTCGCCGATGCGTCCCCAGAACGCGACGCTCGCGCCGCCCATCGGATCGACGCCCAGCGAGAGCTTCGCCGACTTGACCACGTCGAGATCGACGACCTGGGCGAGATCCTGCACGTACGGCTGCACGAAGTCGTACGCCTCGACGTGCCCAGACGACAGCGCCGCGGCGAGCGGCACGCGCTTCACGTCTCTACCCCCGCCGGCGAGGATGGCGTTGGCGCGCTGCTCGATGGCCGACGTCGCTTCCGTCTCGGCCGGACCACCGTGCGGCGGGTTGTACTTGAAGCCGCCGTCCTCCGGCGGGTTGTGGGAAGGAGTGACGACGACGCCGTCCGCGAGCCCGCTCTTCCTGCCGCGGTTGTAGGTGAGGATGGCGTGCGACACGACCGGCGTCGGTGTGTACGAGCGCCCCGCTTGATAGCGAACCTGGACGCCGTTCGCCGCGAGCACCTCGAGCGCGCTCGCCCACGCCGGCTCCGACAATGCATGCGTGTCGATGCCGATGTAGAGCGGTCCGTCGATGCCCTTCCGCGCGCGGTATTCGCACACCGCTTGCGACACGGCGAGGATGTGCGCCTCGTTGAACGTTCGCGTGAACGCCGACCCGCGGTGTCCGGAGGTGCCGAACGCGACTCGCTCGACGGCGTTGTCGGGATCCGGCCGCTCCTCGTAATACGCGGTTACGAGACGGGGAACGTTGGCTAGCAGACTGCGCGGGGCGGGCTTTCCGGCGAGCGGGCTCTGGGCCATGATGGATAAGGCTTAACACTACTATTGCCGGAATCCTTGAATATGCCCGGGACTCCCGCGTTCCCCAACTCCCCCTCCGACATCGGATCGAGTCGAAAGCTCGCGCGTCTGACTCGAGCCTGAAAACCAGGCGCGCCGGCCTCGCCGGTTCATCTCGTGGCTCGTGTCCCTACGCGCGGATCGTGATCTGTTCTGCCAAAGACTCTGCTGAGAGTTGGCGGCGCTCCGGCCGGGCGTCTCGGTGAGGCGTTCCGCGTCAGCATGGCATGCTTCCGCGACACGGTGCGGCCCGGAAGTCACCGCGCGTCGCTCAGGTCGCGCGTTTTGCGGACGGCACATTCGTTGCTGAATCTTCATGGCCAGGCGCCTTGCCTGGAAAGGAGAAAGACATGGGGATCCCTCGCCAGCGCGTGTCGCGCGTCACGAAGGCACTGCTTGGGCTTCTGATACTCGTGGTGCCCGGCATCACGTTCTTCCTGCTCCACAAGTACTTCCTGGCGGTGGCGACGCTCCTCATTCTCACCGTCGCCTACATCGTCTATTTCCTCGGCATGTCGTCCGGCCTCCCCGGTACTTCCGGAAGGCAGGGCCGCAACGTCAGGACGTAGGCGTCACTCCGCCGCGGTCGCCAGCCGGTGTCGCCGCTGAGCGACCTGCTCCAAACACGCGGTGACGAGGGCCGTCCAGCCAGTCTGATGGCTCGCTCCCACGCCGCGGCCGTCGTCACCGTGAAAGTATTCGCTGAACAGCACGAGATCCCTGAAATGCGGGTCCGTCGCGTAGCGCGCGTCGCCCCCATGGCAAGGCCGCTCGCCGCGTTCGTTGGGCAAGAAGAGGCGCGCTAGCCGCGTGGCGATCTCGCCCGCCACGTCGTCGAGCGTGACGAAGCGACCCGACCCGGTGGGGCACTCCACCTTGAGCGAGTCGCCGTAGAAGTGGTGATACCGCTCGAGCGCTTCGACGAGCAAATAGTTCACCGGGAACCACACGGGACCGCGCCAGTTCGAGTTGCCGCCGAAGAGCCAGCTGTCGGAGTCGCCGGGCGTGTACGCCACGCGATGTTCGTGCCCGTTTACCGATAGGACGAAGGGGTGATCGCGATGAACGCGGCTCAGCGATCGCACGCCGTACGGCGAGAGGAATTCGTTCTCGTCGAGCACGTAGCGGAGCACTCGCACGAGCCTTTGTCGGGACGGCACGGCGAGCAGCCGATACCCGCCGTCGCCGCTCGTCATGTAGGTGGTGTGGCGGGCGAGATCGCCGCGGTTCTCGAGAAACCACTGCATGCGCTTCTTGAAGCCCGGCAAGCGGTCGATGACGGGATCTTCCAGGACCTCGACGGCGAAGAGCGGAATGATCCCCACCATCGAGCGGGTGCGCAGCGGGGTCACGTCGCTGCCGACGCTGAGCTGGTCGTAATAGAAGCCGTCGACCTCGTCCCAGAGCCCAGTGCCGCCGAGCGAGTTCATCGCGTCGACGATGGCCACGAAGTGCTCGAAGAACTTCGACGCCATGTCTTCGTACACGGAGTTATTGTGCGCGAGCTCGAGCGCGATCGAGAGCATGGTCGCCGCGTAGAAGGCCATCCAGGCCGTTCCGTCCGCCTGCTCCAAATGCCCGCCCGTCGGCAACGGCCGGGAGCGATCGAAGATGCCGATGTTGTCGAGCCCGAGAAAACCGCCCGCGAAGAGGTTGTTGCCCTCGGTGTCCTTGCGGTTGACCCACCAGGTGAAATTGAGAAGAAGCTTCTGAAAAACACGCGCGAGGAACGCGACGTCGCGCTCGCCGCGACGCCCGGTCATCTTGTAGACGCGCCAGGCGGCCCAGGCGTGCACCGGCGGGTTGACGTCGCCCAGGGCGAACTCGTACGCCGGCAGCTGCCCGTTCGGGTGCATGTACCACTCGCGCAGCAAGAGGGTGAGCTGCTCCTTCGCGAAGTGCGCGTCCGTGCGCGCGAAAGGGATCGTGTGGAACGCGAGATCCCACGCGGCGAACCACGGGTACTCCCATTTGTCGGGCATGGAGACGATGTCGCGATTGTAGGAGTGCGCCCAGCCCTTGTTGCGACCGTACCGGCGCGCCGGCGGGGGCGGCGGATACGCGGGATCTCCGTCGAGCCAGTGCGTCACGGCGTAGTGATAAAATTGCTTCGACCACACGAGTCCGCCGTGCGCCTGGCGCGCGACCGCGCGCTCTTCGGGGGTGGCCTCGGCGGGGAGAATGCTCGCGTAGAACTCGTCCGTCTCTTCTTTGCGGGCGACGAACGTCGCGTCGAACTCGGCGCCGAACGGCGCGCCGCGATCCACCTTTTTCGCGACGAGGCGCGCGCGCAGGGTGATCCCGGCTCCGCCCGGCAGAACGAAGCGGTAGTGCCCGGCGGCTTTCGTCCCGTATTCGTCGGGGTTCACGGCGTCCACGCGACCGCCGACGAGGCGTTCGTGAAACGCGTCCTTGGTGAAGCGCGTGTTCGCCGGCACGCCGAAGAGCTTCGCGGTGTTCGTCTCGTTGTCCGTGAACAGCAGCTCGGGCACGCCGCCGCCCGTGTCCAAGTGAAAGGTCATCTCGTCGAGCTGTTCGTGCGACACGGCTAGCGACGCCGCGCCGACGCGCGAGATACGCGGACGCGTCGTGTGCCCTTCGCCCCGGCGTCCCCAGCTCCACGTGTTGCGGAACCACAGCGTCGGAAGCACGTGGATCGGCGCCGCTTCGAGCCCCCGATTTTCGATGGTCACGCGCACCAGTACGTCTTCAGGCGACGCCTTCGCGTACTCGACGAAGACGTCGAAGTAGCGATTCTCGGCGAAGACTCCGGTATCGACGACCTCGTACTCCGGCACGTCGCGCCCGCGCCGGCGATTCTCCTCGACGAGATCGGCGTACGGATACGCCGCCTGCGGGTACTTGTAGAGCGCCTTCAGGTACGACGCCGTCGGGGTGGCATCGAGGTAATAGTAGAGCTCTTTGACGTCTTCGCCGTGGTTGCCCTCGGGGCCGGTCAGCCCGAACAGGCGTTCCTTCAGGATGGGATCTTTCTCGTTCCACAGCGCGAGCGCGAAGCAGAGCCGCGCTTGCCGATCGCAAATCCCGAGCAGGCCGTCCTCTCCCCAGCGATAGGCGCGGCTCCTCGCGTGATCGTGCGGGAAGTAATCCCAGGCGTCGCCGTGCTCGGAGTAGTCCTCGCGAACCGTCCCCCATTGTCGTTCGGAGAGGTAGGGCCCCCACCGCTTCCAGTTCTTTTCGCGGCGCTCGTCCTCCGCGAGCCGGACCCGCTCCGCGCAACCCTCGTCCCGCGATTTGGTGACCATCGTCGGAGCGACGAGGGTACCAGGCGCGGCGCACGGCGACCGCCCCGTTCTACGGGCCGCCGAGCCGGCGAACCACGCGAGCTACTTCGCGCTCGCGTCGCTCACGCCGGCGGCGCGTACAGGCTCTTGCAGCCGAGCAGGATGCTCGCCTTGGGCGCCATGCCGGCGATCGTCGGATCCACGCCGCCGTCGACCATGGGCACCTGGACCACCGAGCAAGCGTTGGGACACAAGAATATCTGCGTCGGCTTGTCGTCGTTGTCGTAGTACCAGCCGAGCGCGTTGGTGCCCGAGCACTTGTCCATGGAGTCCACCCGGTAGACCTGCGACTTCACGCCCTGGTTGTTGGTGAGCTCGACGTTGACCTTGTCCTTGTCGAAGGCGACGTTGTCGCCCTGGGTCATGTTGACGTTCATCGGCAGCGTGAACTGGCACTGCAGCTTGCTCGTCTCGACCATTGTCTTGGTCGTGGTCATCGTGATGCTCGTGCGGATCATGTTGAGCTCGTCGGTGAGCTGCTTCGACGCGTCCTGAGTGACGTCGACGACGAGCGCCTGGCCGGTGCCGCCTGCCTTCGCGACGGTGTCGAGATCCATCACGTTCGGGGGATTCGGATCCAGGGCGCAAGTGGTCCCGGGGCTCGTGACGCCGATGACGAACGTCTTTATCCCCATCCCGTTGTTGTAGCCTTGCGCCGCGATGTTCGCGACGTCGGCGACGGCGCCGCAGGCGTTGGGTTCGCCGTCGGTGACGAGCACGACGGCGACGACGTCGTTCGGGTGCATCTGCTTCCAGGCGGTCGCGTGGTTGAGCGCGCCCTGAATCGCCGCGGGCGTCGGCGTGTTCGAGTTCGGCATGTGCGCGTTGAGTGAGCTGACGATGGCGTTCGCGTTCTGCGGGAGCGGCCCGATCTCGACGTCGGGCGTCTCGTACGTCTGGGGAAAGCACGACCCGATGAGCATGTCGCCGAAGTAGCCGATGCCGACGTTGAACGGCGGATCCGCCGGCACGGACATCACCCATTGGCTGAGCGGGCCTTTGACGGCGTCCCAGCGGTCTTCGCCGGCCGCCGGCGCTCCTGCCGTATTGGCCATGCCACCCATCCCGCCGGCGCCGCCGGCACCGCTGGAGATGGCGCAGGTCATCGACAGCGATTGATCCCACATGATGTAGAGGTCGATCGGCTGCGGGATCACTTTCGTGGTCGTCGTCATCTTGACCACTTGCTCGGCCATGAAGGGGAGCTCGCCGCAGGAGCCGTCGGGACCGCTGCCCATGTCCATCGGGCGCGACGTGATGCCGCCGAGAGAGCCCGGCGGCCCAATGGGAGTGGTGGTGCCGGCCTTTGCCCCCGTGCCGGTCGTGCTCGCGGCTGCTCCGCCTTGACTGACGGAAGCGCCGCTGACGCCGCCGCTTCCAGAAATGAGGGCGGCGCCGCCAGCGCCCGCACCGTTGTTGCCACCCGTGCTCGCTGAGCACGCGGCAAGATCCATAGCGGCCAGGCTCGCGCCCGCGGCCAGCACACACAGCCATCCAATGTTGGTCATCGGTTGCTCCCCGGACGACCTGCGTATCGATGAACGCAGTGTGTCCGTCACGTCGCGCGCTCGATATTAGCGCATCGCGAACACTTCTCCGAGTGACTACGAGCGGACGCGTTCGCGTGACTGCCCAGACCACGCACACGCTGAAATGTTCCAGAGTGAACCGAGTTCGATTCGTTCGGCGCGGTTCGCCGAGCGCAATCGCGACACGACGCGCGAGCGATTGACCGGAAGCTGTCGAATCCTTCACATCGCTCGCACGCGCTGCTCGGCATCGAATCCGTCGCTCATCATGTTCGCGACAACGGGAATACCTCGAGACGCCACCGCTCGAACCCGCAGCGACCGCGAGGCTTGCCGTTCCAGTGTCTCGGCCCAAGTTCATCCTCCCGCTGCTCGGGCGGATACCATGAAGATTCTCGCTGTTTCGGGGAGCCTCCAGGCGCGCTCCAGCAACGACAGCCTGCTCGCGGGCGTCGAGACGGCGCGCCGCGAAGGGGCCGGCTGATGCGGCCCGCGCCGGAGGGGTCAGCCGGGATCGCCGACCATTTCGCGAAGACGAGCCACGCCGTCGCGCGTTCCGAGCACCACGACGTACGAACCCGACTCCAACCGCTGATCCGCCGGCGGATTGTAGACGAACCGCCCGTCGGGCCCGCGGATCGCCACGATGAGCACGTTCGCTTGCTCGCGGATCGGCGCCTCTCGCAGGCTGCGCCCTTCGAACTTGCCGCCCTTGCAAACCTGGACGTCGTCGAAGCGAAGCTGCTCTTCGCCGGTCCCGCGCATCATGGAGTCCAAGAACTCCGCGGTGTGCGGGCGCAAGAGCTCGGTCACCAGCCGCAGGGCGCCGATGCGGTGCGGGCTCACCATCGCGTTGGCCCCGGCGCGGGCGAGCTTGGCTTCGCTCCCCAGCGTCACCGCCTTCGCGACGATGCGCACGCGCGGGTTCAGCGAACGCGCCGAGATCGTCACGAAGACGTTCTCCGGATCTTCCGCCAGCGCGGTGACGATGCCCGACGCGCGCTCGACGCCGGCAGCGGTGAGTACGAGGTCGTCCGTGGCGTCGCCGATGACGTGCAAGAGCTCGCCCTCGTACTCCGCGTTCAGGCGCGCGAGCGCATCCGGATCTTTGTCGACCACGACGAACGGGAGCCGGCTCGCGCGGAGCTCGTGAATGACGAACCGCCCGGTGCGTCCGCCTCCCGCGACGATGATGTGCCCCGAAAGCGACGAGATTTTCTTTTCCATGCGCCTTTTTCGCCACGCGCGCCCGATGACGCCTTCGACCAGCACCGCGGTCAGAGACGACTGAAATAGCGCCACCGCGCCGACGCCGGCGACGATGAGCGTCATCACCACGAGCCGCGCCGGCGGGTGCAGTTCCATCCGCGGCAGCTCGCTGTAACCCACGGTCGACACCGTGATCAGCGCGAAGTAAATGGAGTCGAAGAACGAATACGTGTCCCCGACGAAGAGCCAGAACACCGTACCGCCGCCGACCACGACCGCCGTGAGCAGCGCCGCCGAAAAAACGAAGCGCGCGCGAGTCACGTCGGCCACGTAGCGGGATATTAGCCAAAGCGCATGCATTTTTCGAACGGACTTCTCCTCGCCGTCGCGGCGAGCGTCGGCGGCGCGCTGAACTCGGTCGCGGGAGGCGGCAGCTTCCTCACCTTTCCCGCGCTGGTCGTCGCGGGGATCGACCCCATCACCGCCAACGCCACGAGCAGCGTCGTCCTCTGGCCGGCGGCCGTCGCCTCCGCGTTCGCTTATCGCTCCGAGCTCGTGCAGGTGCGCCGGCTCTTGCCGTCGTTCGGCGTCGTGAGCGCGCTCGGCGGGTTCGCCGGCGCCGCGCTTCTGCTCGGCACGAAGAGCGCGACCTTCTCGCGACTCGTGCCTTGGCTCCTTCTCGTCGCCGCGCTGGTCTTCACCTTCGGCAAGAGGCTGGTGCGGGCGCGGAGCACCCCGCGGCTCACCGGGGCGGGCGGCGCGCTCTTTCAGTTCATCGTCGCCCTCTACGGCGGTTACTTCGGCGGCGGGATGGGCATCGTGATGCTCGCGGCCTACGCGGCCATGGGCTTCTCGAACATCCACGCCATGAACGCGCTGAAGAACACCCTCGCGGTGCTCATCAATTTCGCCGCGATCACGACGTTCATCGTGATGGGGAAGATCACCTGGGCTCCGGGGCTCTGGATGCTCGGCTGGGCCACCGCGAGCGGCTACGGCGCCGCGCGCTTCTCGCGCCGCCTCGACGCCGCCTGGGTGCGTCGCTTCGTGATCCTCGTGGCCTGGGCGATGACGGCGTTCTTCTTTTTCAGGGCGTACCGCTGATGCTGCCGAAGAAGCCGAGCCGCACCGCGATGCGCGTCGCGTCCTGGCGCGCGGCGCATCAGCTCTTGGACGCGCCGCCGCTCGTGCTCGAAGATCCGCTCGCCGTGCGCATCCTCGGAGAGGACGAGCTGGCGCGACTGCGCGGCACCGCGTGGCGCGAGCGCAACCCGGCGTCGGATTCGGGGCGCGCGTTCATCGTCGCGCGGAGCCGCTTCGCCGAAGACGAGCTCGCGCGCTCGCTCGCGCGCGGGGTCACGCAATACGTCATCCTCGGAGCGGGACTCGACACCTTCGCTTACAGGAACCCGCACGGGCAAGCGCTCCGCGTCTTCGAGGTCGACCATCCCGCGACCCAGGAATGGAAGCGCGTTCGTCTCGAAGAAGCCGGCATTTCCGTTCCGCCCACGCTCTCCTACGCCCCGACGGATTTCGAGCGCGAGAGCCTCGCGGAAGGGCTCGCGAACGCGGGGTTCTCGCGCCAGGAGCCAGCGTTCTTTTCGTGGCTCGGCGTCACCATGTATCTCACCCAGCCGGCTCTCGACGCTACCCTCGCGTTCGTCGCGGCGACACCAGCCGGCGGCGGTATCGCATTCGACTACATGTTGCCGCTAGAGTCGCTGCCCTTCCTAGAAAGAGCCGTGCTCTCGCTCATGGCCTACCGCGTCGCCAGGGTGGGAGAGCCGTTCCGCACCCGCATGGAACCGCCCGAAATGCAGGCGCGCATGGCGCGCTTCGGGTTTCGAAACATCGTCGACTTGGATAGACACGCCGTAAACGAGCGCTACTTCGCCGCTCGTCGAGACCACGTTCGCGTTCGGACGCATCAAGCTCACTTACTTTCGGCAGAAGTCTGACGCCGAGAAACGCCCCACAACGTGCGCCGCGCGCTTACACCTGGGACGTGTGCGTCGGGGATATCCCGCGTGGCGCTTGCTTTGGCGGCAGAGTAAGCTCGTACGTCGACGTGACTCGAAGATGGGAAGTGTGATGGCTCTAGGGGGTGCGGGAAACGCGCCAGAGGCCGCAGGGCCGCGCCCGCGGGTGCTGGTGGTAGACGACGACGCGATGGTTCGAAGAGCCATCGAGCGGATGCTGAGCACGGCCGGGTTCGACGTGACGACGGTGCAAGACGGCCGCGAGGCGGTCTACGAGCTCGGGCGCGCCAAGTTCGAAGCGGTGCTCACCGACATCATGATGCCCGGTATGAGCGGTATCGATCTACTCCGCGCCGCCCGCGAGCAAGATTTGGAGCTCCCGGTTTTATTGATGACCGGCGCTCCGGACGTGAAGACCGCCGCCGACGCCGTGCAGTACGGAGCTTGCGAGTACATCTTCAAGCCGGTCCTGCCGACGGATCTCACGCGGGCCATGCGTCGCGCCATCGACATGAGCCGCCTCGCGCGCGCGAAGCGAGAAGCGCTCCGCATGCTCGGGATCGATCAGCCGCAAGCCGGAGATCGCGCCGGGCTCGAGGTGACGTTCGAGCGCGCGCTCGGTTCGCTCTGGATGGCCTACCAACCCATCGTGAGCGCGAAGACCGGCGAGCTCTTCGGCTTCGAAGCGCTGCTCCGCAGCGGCGAACCGACGCTGCCGAGCCCCGTGGCCGTGCTCGACGCGGCCGAACGCCTGGGGCGCCTCAGCGATCTCGGGCGCAGCATCCGCAGCAAGGCGGCGGGTGCGATGCCGGACGCGGCGCCCGCCGCGCTCTTGTTCGTCAACCTGCACGCGCGGGATCTCGAAGACCCGTCGCTGTTCTCGAAAGAATCACCGCTCTGCAGGATCGCGCCGAGGGTCGTGCTGGAGATCACCGAGCGGGCGTCGCTGGACGGGGTGAAGAACGCGCGCGAACGCATCGCGCACCTGCGCGAGCTGGGCTTCCGCATCGCCGTGGACGATCTCGGCGCGGGCTACGCCGGCCTCACCAGCTTCGCACAGCTCGAACCGGAGTTCGTGAAGCTCGACATGTCGCTCGTGCGCGACGTGAACGACAGCGCGGTGAAGCAGAAGCTCGTGCGCTCGATGTGCGCGCTCTGCAAGGACATGGACATCGTCGTCGTGGCCGAGGGCATCGAGACGCGGGCCGAGCGGGACGCCTGCACCGCCCTCGGCTGCGATTTACTGCAGGGCTACTTCATCGCGAAGCCCGGCCGCCCGTTCCCGGACGTGAAGTGGGAGACGTGAAGCGCGCCCGATCCGGCGCCGGTCACTCGGCGGCGCCGGGCGTCGCAGCGCGCGTGCCCTGAGCGCGACGATAGCCGAGCGGCGTCTCGCCCGTCCATCGCTTGAACGCGCGGTGGAACCCGGTCGTGTGAGAAAAGCCGAGGAGGAACGCGATTTCCCCGAGGGGGATGCCGTTGTTCGTGACGTAGCGCACGGCGAGCCGTCGACGGAGATCTTCCAGCAGATCGCTGAAGGTCGTGCCCTCGCGCTCGAGGCGGCGCTCGAGCGTCCGCGTGCTCATCCGAAGGCGCGCGGCGATGCGGTTCACGGTCGGGGCACCCTTCGGCAGCTCGGCCGCGATGGCGCTCTCGATCCAACCCGTGAGCGAGCGCGAGCGCGGCAGCTCTTGCAACATCTGCTCGGCGTGCAGGCGAATGGCGTCGTGCAACCTGAAATCGGCGCTGGTCAGGCGGCGATCGAGCAGCCGCGCATCGAACACGAAGGCCGGGCACGGGCTGTCGAACACCACCGGTGCGCCTTCGAAGGTGACCTTGTGCTCCGACGTGGACTCCGGCGCCGGGTACGGCAGATGAATGCGCAGGCTCTCGCGCCCGCCGGAGGTCCAGATGCAGCGGAACAATCGAAAGAACGCGCCGGCTTGAAAGTCGAGGCCGACGCGGGTCATGGGGAGAAAGTTCTCGACCCGGATCTCGGCCATGTCGCGCGACAGGACCAGATAGATGGCGGCCGCGTCGTTCACCAGCCGCATGTATCGTCGCGCTGCTTCTATGGCCTCGCGGACCGTGCCGGCGGAGGTCACCGCGTAGTCGAGGGCCCCCCCGTCACCCGAGTTCCATTCCCGCGCGGCGAGGAGCCCGAGATCCGGAGTGACCCCGAGCGAGAGCACGCCATCGAGCAGCTGATGAGCGACGCTCGCGGGGATCCGCTCTTCCGGCTCGATCGAGCGGAGCGCGTTCGCCCAATCCTCGGGGATGAGCGCCGTCCGATGCATCAAACGGATGAATGGTTGGAAGAGGCGAGCGGAATAGGTGCAGAGGCGCACGTCCGGGGCTTCTGACGGGGCGATGCCAACCGGACGCTGGCGCATCGGCGAGGTCATACGATGCGAAAAGGCGATGTCTCCCATGTTCTCCACCGGCCAAGGAAAGGGGCGCCCAGCCAAAGTGTAACCAAGAATGAGAATCGGTCGGCGTCTCGAGATAACTCGTGTCGATTTCTGCTAGCTCCTGCGCGATTCGATTACCCCCTTTTGCACGCAAGTTCTGTCATCGCCGAAAGTTTTCAGCGTGACGAATCAGGAGACGGCCGGATCGGAACGCGGACTTCTTATCCGTTCACTCTTCTTCGTCGGAAGAAGAGGAGGAGCGACGCTTCTTCCGGAGCTCCGCGTGCTCGGCCACGCTGAGCGCGAGCGCGCCGAGATCGACCGCAATACGAGTCAGCTCGTCCGACGAAGCGCCGTCGAGCTCCTCGACCTTCGCTTCCAGGGCGATCACGAGCCGCTCGAGGCTCGGCTGCCGGTTCGTCTTGAGCAATCGAGCGCGTTCGCGGCGAAGAGCGGCGATCCTTCCGGCGAACCACCGGACGCGCGCCCCCTTCCGGAATGGCTCGTTCCGCTCGACGGTGATGACCTCGACTCGCTGCGACAGGCCCTGCGCCGATTTCTGCTCCGATTCGAGCCTCGCTGCGAGAAATTCGCGGTCTTCCTTCGCTTTTCGCAGCTCGGCGACGAGCGCATCCACCACGTCGGCGTAGTGCTCTGCCGCGACGCCGTGCTCGACCTTGGCAAGATCGAGGATCTCGATGATCCGCTGCCAGCTCTCCCGAAGCGGGGTGAGCCGCAGGATCCGGACCTTCTCCTCCTCTATCTGTCGCCGCAGTGACTGCACGGTGTCCCACGCGGCGCGCTCGGTATGCTCGAGCCATTCGCGGTTCGTCGGCATCGACCCGACGATAGCCGAGCTTGCCCAGGCCCCTTGCGTCAAAAACCTGCTGACGCAACGCGCCGCCCTCGCGTGGCCGCGAGCAGGACGGTTCCAGCGCCTTGGAGGCCGAGAACCCCGCCGCTGCCGAGGACGATGACACCGCCAACGCCGAGGACGAGACCGCCAGGTGTTCTGGGTACCGCCAATCGCGATCGTTCCACCCGCGCCGGACACGCCGCCGCCTCAATAACCCCCCGCACCGCCGGAGCCGCCGGTGCTCGACGAGCCGCCCATCGCGCGACGACGAGCCGCCCGTCGATGCGCTTCGTGCTACCGGGCAGGCGACGCATGGCGGCCGCCCTCATCTTCGCTTCGACGTACGTAGCGCTCGCGATCGGGCGCATCCCCGGGCTTCGCTCCGATCGCGTCGCCGCGGTGGTCGTCGGAGCGGCGCTCATGATCGCGTTCCACGTCCTGTCGTTCGATCAAGCGCAGCGCGCCGTCGACGGCGCCACCATCGCGCTGTTGTTCGGCATGATGGTGATCTCGGCGGCGCTCGAGGTCTCCGGGCTCTTCGCGCTCGCGGGTTGGCAGGTCACGAGGCGCGCCCACGGTCCGTTCACCCTCCTCGTCGCGGTATCCGTCGCGTCCGCGGTGCTCTCGGCGATCATGATCAACGACGTCGTGTGCCTCGCCTTCACGCCGCTCTTGCTCGCCGTGACGGAGACGCTCGATTGCGACCCGAAACCGTATCTCCTCGCGCTCGCGACGTCTTCGAACATCGGGAGCGTCGCGACCATCACCGGCAACCCGCAGAACATCCTCATCGGTTCGCTGTCTCACATCGCGTACGGGGCCTTCGCCGCCGAGCTCGCGCCGGTGGCCGTCGTGGCGCTCGTCATGAACGTCGGCATCATCGGGTTCGTCCATCGAAGCGAGCTGACGAAGCCGTTCGCGAAGAGCGACGGCACCATCCCGCCGAGCGTGCGCCGCTCGTCGATTTGGAAGGGCGCGCTCGTCAGCGGCGCGGTCGTCCTTTCGTTCGCGCTCGGGGCGCCGCCTGCGCTCACCGCCATCCTCGGCGGTTCGGCGATGCTCCTGTCGCGCGCGACGGAGTCCAAAAAGCTCTACGAGCACGTCGACTGGACCCTCCTCGCGCTCTTCGTCGGGCTGTTCATCGTGGTCGAAGGGCTGGACGCCTCCGGCGTCTCGCTCGACGTCCGTAACGCCCTGGCCGTTTTTCGTACGGACACCGTGTTCGGTCTGACCGCGCTCACCGCCGTGCTCTCGAACGTCGTGAGCAACGTTCCGGCGGTGATGGTGCTCAAATCGAGCGTGCTCGCGTTGCCCCACCCGCACACCGCGTGGCTGACCCTGGCGATGGCGTCGACGCTGAGCGGCAATCTCACCCTCCCGGGCTCGCTCGCCACGATCATCGTGGTGGAGCGCGCGAGAGAGCACACGTCCATCTCGTTTCTGGACTTCTTGAAGGTGGGCGCGCCGAGCGCGATCGCCGCGGCGACGTTCGGCGCGCTGTGGCTCGGCCGGTGAACCGCGCGCGGCGCGCGCGCCTCCATGGGTCAGCGGCGAACTTCATTTGCGAGCTCCGGATTGCGGAGGTATCCCGTTCTCGATGACCCAGGAACGTCCGGCCACGTTGCACGACGACGGACTCTTCGGCCCGCGCAGCGTCACCTGGCGCGTCCACGCGAGCCCGGCGATGCTCATCGGCGGACTGCGTGCGTTGCTCATCCAGACGTTGCACCCGCTGGCGATGGCCGGCGTCGCGCAGCACAGCGACTACAGGACGCGCGGTCTTCACCGGTTGCGCCGGACTACGCAATACGTGCTCACCGTGACGTTCGGCGACACGGCGTCGGCGGAGGCCGCCGGGGCGCAAGTACGCCGCGTTCACCAATCCATCCGCGGGGTGGATCCGGTCACCGGCCGCAGCTACAGCGCCGAGGATCCGGAGACGCTCTTGTGGGTGCACTGCACCGAAGTGCATTCCTTCTACACCGCCTATCGCGCCTACGGCGGCGTCATATCGCCCGCCGAGCGGGATCGATACTTCGCCGAGAGCGTCCGCGCGGCGGCGCTCGTCGGCATCCCGAAGGAGATCGTCCCGCAGTCGCACGGCGAGATGCGCGCGTATTTCGAGCGCGTGCGGCCGTCGCTGTGCGTGTCGCAATCGGCGCTCACGGCGATTCGTTTTCTCGTCGCGCCGCCCATCGCGCGCCGCAACATGAAGGTCACCCTGAGCCTCCGCGTCGCCGCCGCGGCCGCAATCGGGCTCGTTCCCGCGCACCTGCGCGCGCTCATGGGCATCGAGCGGCCGTGGGTGGTCGACGCCGCGACGTTCGCCGGGTTGCGCGCCGCGTGGCGCCCGCTGCACCGTTTCCTCGACGTCCCGGATTCGGAAGACGCAAACGTCGCCCGCTTTCGCGCCCTCGTCGCGGAGAAGCCGTTTGCGGAGCCCTCCCGCTTCGCGCACGCGCAGGTCGCCTAGGCGGATAAGCTCTTCGGTCATGACTCGTCGAGGAAACGGCGCGCTGCGGTGCCGCGGATGTCGCATGCACCTGAGCCTGTGTCTCTGCGCGCTCATTCCGCGCCTCCGGACGCGCACCGGCCTCGTCCTCTACATCCACCGATTCGAGGAGCGCAAACCGACGAACACGGGGCTGCTCGCGGCCGCGTGCCTCACGCGGAGCGAAGTGCGGTACCGCGGGGGGCGCGACGATCGTTCAGCGCCCTTCACCTGCGAGGACGACTCCGAACCGCTCGTGCTCTTCCCGTACGAAGGCGCCACCCCGCTCGACCGGTGGAAGCCGCGCAAGGCTTCGGTGACGCTCGTCGTCCCGGACGGCAACTGGCGACAAGCCTCCAAGATGTACAAACGGATCCCGGGGCTCCTCGGTTTGCCGTGCGTGTCGCTCCCCGAAGGCGCTCCGTCGGCGTACCGCCTCCGTGCCGAAGCCCACGACGACGGTCTCTCGACGCTCGAGGCGATCGCGCGCGCGATGGGCATTCTCGAGAGCGTGGAGGTGCAGCGCGCGCTGGAACGAGTGCTGCTCGCCATGGTGGAGCGGACGCTCTGGGCGCGGGGTGGCGTCCCCCGCGCCGCGGTCACCACCGGCATTCCCGACGGCGCGCGCCGGCACGATCCGCTGAGCGGCGTCGCGCGACGCTGACCGCCGCCGAATCGTCACACGAGTAACGGCACGGATGCTGCTTGATACGGCACCGACGCCAGTGAGTTTGCCAAGTTGTGCCACGCGCGAGCGGGTGCGGGCGAGCGAACGCCGTCCGGAGGTTGTTCTTATGAAAAGATCCGAAAAGGCAGCATCGAGGATTGCGCGGTGGGTGTGCCAGGGTGCCGTTCTGTTCGCCGCAGGCTGTTCCGCAGCGGCCGATCCCGTCGGCGAGAATCCGTCTTTGGTCGGGTCGTCGAAGGACGATCTGCACTTGGTGCCACGGCGTCCGCCGCTTCCTCCGCGAATCCTCCGCGATCTTCGTCGTCACCTATTCATCCGGCCACCGCACTGGCCGCACGGCGGCGCCGGCGGCGCACCGGGAGCAGCGGGGGCGCCTGCGTCCGGCTCCGGCGGCGCGTTCTCCTCCGGCGGTTCGGCGAGCCTCCCCGCTGGCGGCGCGACGAGCGATGCCGGCGGCGCGACGAACGGCGCTGGGGGCGAGGCGTTCGGCGGCGCGGCAGGCGCGGGCACCGGCGGCGCGGGCTATCCCGACGATCCGTGCGGCGATGGCATTCAGATATTCAACGCCTGCGACGACGGCAACACCGTCTCCGGCGACGGTTGCAGCGCGACCTGCGAGATCGAGCCCGGTTACGTTTGCCCGGTCGCCGGACAGCCCTGCCGAGAGCCGCGCTGCGGCGACGGCTACGAGGATCAAGTCTTCTTGCCCAGCGACGGTGCCAACGACACGGCACCCGGCGGCCAAGGCGGCGACGTCGGAGCGGGCGGCTCGCCTAGCCTCGAGGCGGGCGGCGCGGCCGGCGCCAGCGGCAGCGCTGGCACCTACTATTACGAGCAATGCGACGACGGCAACACCGTCTCCGGCGACGGCTGCAGCGCGACCTGCGAGATCGAACTGGGTTACGTCTGCACGGTCCCTGACGAACCGTGCCGGCAACCGCGCTGCGGCGACGGCGTCGTCGACTTTTACTTCACCGGCGCCGGAGGTTCCGGCGCTGGAGGCACCGATGCCACGGGCGGCGTGGGTGGCCTTGCGGCGGCGGGCGGCTCCGCGTCTTACTACGCCGAGGGCTGCGACGACGGAAACCTCGTCGACGGAGACGGCTGCGATGCGATGTGCCAGACGGAACCCGGATACGTCTGCGATCCGACGGGGGGACCGTGCCGTAAGCCGCATTGCGGAGACGGCATCGTCGATTGTTACTACCCGGATAGCGGCTCGGGCGGAGCAGGAGGCGCATCGAGCACGGCGTTCGGCGGCTCGCCGGGCGCGGGTGGCGAGACGGCTTCGGGCGGCGCAGCTATCGGCGGCGCCGCGGGCGCGAGCTCCAGCTGCGTCGAGCAATGCGACGACGGCAACACCGTCTCCGGCGACGGCTGCAGCGCGACCTGTACGGTAGAGTGAGCCGGTAGATCGGGTAGCTACATTCCGCGCGCGTGGATCGCTTGCACGGTGTCGATGGTATCCGCCTCCGACGCCGGTTTGTCCTCGCGATAGCGCTTCACGCGCGCGAAGCGCAACGCGACTCCCCCTGGATACTGCGAGCTCGCTTGCACGCCGTCGAAGGCGATCTCGACGACGAGCTCCGGGCGCACGTAGACGACCCAGTCGCTCCGCGACAGTTCGATGGACTGGAGCTTCGCCGTCTGCCACCGCAGAAGCTCGTCGGTGAGGCCCTTGAACGTCTTGCCGAGCATCACGAAGGAGTTCGTCTTCGGGTCGCGCGCGCCGAGGTGCAGGTTGCTGAGAAAGCCCTTGCGGCGACCCGAGCCCCACTCCGCCGCGAGCACCACGAGATCCAGCGTGTGGGCTTTTTTGATTTTCATCCACGAGGCGCCCCGGCGGCCCGCCTCGTACGGCGCCGTCGCGTCCTTCGCCATGACGCCTTCGTGCCCGAGCGCGAGCGCGCGATCGAGAAAAGCCTCCGCTTGCTGCGGGTCGGTCGCGACGAAGCGCTCGACGCGCTGGGACGGGGCCGTCAGCTCGGCGAGGCGCTCGAAGCGGTCGTTCTCGGCGTGGTCGAGGAGCTCGCCGCCGTCGAGGTAGAGCAGATCGAAGAAATAGGGATGAATCGGCAACGCCGACCGCATCGCGTCCACGTCGAGCTTGCGTCCGAAGCGGCTCATGGTGGTCTGAAACGGCGCAGGGCGTTGGTCCGCGCCGAGCGCGATGGCCTCGCCGTCGAGGATGAGCTGCTTCGCGGGTAACGCGAGCGTCGCTTCCACGATTTCCGGGACGCGCGCGGTCACGTCGTTCAGGTTGCGCGTGAAGATTCGGACGTCGGTGCCGTCCTTGTGGACCTGGATGCGCGCGCCGTCGAGCTTGTGCTCGAGCGCGAGCTCTGGCCTTCCGTCGAAGGCCTCGGTGAGCGACGCCGCCGTCTGCGCCAGCATGGGCCCGATGGGCCGTAAGAGCTCGACGCGAAAATCGGAGAGCCCGGCGTCGCCCCGCGCGAGCGCCGCGGCCGCGACGCGCCTCGCGTCACCCGCGAGCATGACGGCGCGCCGCACGCCGCTCGCGCTCACCTTCGCGGCCTTCGCCACCGCGTCGAGCAGGATGCCCTCGAGCGCGCCCTGACGCAGCTCACCGAGGAGGAGCCGCTCGAGGAACGGCCGCTCGATCGCCGTCGCTCGCGCGAAGAGCCCGGCCAGTGTCTCGGCCCGGAGCGCCGCGGACCGCGGACCGCGGATCCCGGCGATTTGGCCGAGCGCCGCGTCGACGTCCAGAAGCGTGAGCGACGCCGAAGGCGCCGGCGCGGCCCGTTCGAGCCCGCGGATCGTCGCGTAGCCGAGCCCGATCTTCCCCTGCCGGAGCTCGCCGGACAGGAAGCCGACGCCGATCTCCGCTTCTTCCGGGGAGAGCCGTGACAGACACGCCGCGAGCAGCTCTATCTTCGTCGAGCGCGCGCGCGTGTCCGCGACGGCTCGCGACACTTCTGCAATTTCCTGAAAGAGCATCGGACCGCGGGGCGCGGCGCCCGACCCTTGGGCTAGCCGGGAGGACGGGCGCGCTCTTCGAATTCATCGAGCTTGCTCCGGAGGAGCGCAAGCTCCTGCGCCAGGCGCAGGTTCTTCTGGATGAGCCCGGAGACCACGACGGTCAGATAAAGCAGCATCGCGAACGACAAAAGCGAGGCCAGCGCGACGAGCAACAGCGGCTCGTAGACGATGCCGAACCACTTCGCGACCGCCGCCCAGGGGCGAATCCAGGCCGCGAGCAGGGCGGGAAAGAGCGCCGCGCCGAGCCACGGCAACCAGAGCACGGGCTGGATGCGCCGCCTCCGGATGAGCTCGATCACGAGCAACGTCGCGACGGCGGACGCGACGACCGCGATGATCTGATACGGCTCGAACGTCATCGGGTCGATAGCTCCCCGGGCCCGGGATGCACCGAGCCCGCGTGCGACGCCGCGCGATCCACGCGACCGATGAGCAGCGCGATGGTCACTTTCAGCATGTAGTAGACGGCGGCGATGGAGTTGATCGACGATTCGCCTTCGCCGCGCGGGCGCATGCGGACGGGCCGCTCGGCGATGCGACAGCCCGCTCGCTGCAGGCGGACGAGCGAGTCCACCTCCGGATAATCCGAGGAGTAGTCAGCGCGCAGCACCGCGAGCGCGTGCGCGTTGCCGGCCCAGCACCCGGACGTCGGATCGGTGATCGTGAGCCCACACACGACGCGCAGCAGAAAGGAGAACCACCGCGACCCGAGCCGTCGCGCCCACGTCGATTGAAAGCCGGCGCGCTCGATGTACCGCGACCCCAGGACGAAATCGGCCTCCCCCGCCTCGATGGGCGCCGTGAGCGTCGCGACCGCCGCGGGATCGTGCTGGCCGTCGCCGTCGAGCCGCACCATGGCGCGATAGTCTCGCTCGAGGCCCCAGGCGATGCCGGCCTGCACCGTCGCCCCGATACCGCAGTTGAACGGGAGCCTCAGCACGGAAGCGCCCGCCGAGCGGGCGATCTTCGCGGTGTCGTCGGTGGATCCGTCGTCCACCACGAGGACGTCGGGCGGGCCTTCGAGCGCGGCGAGCTCCGCGACGACGCGCGCGATGCTCGACGCCTCGTTCCACGCCGGCACGACCGCGAGGCGTCTGCGAAAGGCCATTCGACGAGACTCGTACAATAGCTCGATCTGGCGCGCCACGACGGCCTCGTTTGCACGCCGCCAAATCGGCGTGGCAGCATCCGCCCATGCAGGGTCTGCGCGTCTCCTCGGGCTTCGGCCTCGCAGTGTGCTGCGCGTGCGGCGCGAAAGCGCCCTCTCCTACCGTGCCGAACGCCTCGGCCGCCCAGGCGTGCCCGCCCGTGTCCCTCTCCATAGTCGCGACGAACGACGTCCACGGACGGCTCGAGAGACTGCCCATCGTCGCGGGATTCGTGAACAACCTTCGGAAGGCGCACCCGGGTTCCGGCGTGCTGCTGCTCGACGCCGGAGACGCCTTTCAGGGCACCATCGAATCGAACCTGAACGAGGGCGGCGCGGTCATGGCCGCTTATCGCGCGATGGGTTATTCGGCGATGACGCTCGGAAATCACGAATTCGACTTCGGTCCGCTCGGGCCTTCGTCGTCCCCGCAATCGGCGAGCGACGACCCGAGGGGCGCCCTCAAGCAGCGCGTCGCCGAATCGAACTTCCCGATTCTCGCGGCGAACATCGTCGACGCGACGGGCCATGCGCCGGCTTGGCCCAATCTCTTGCCTTCGACGGAGGTGACCGTCCGCGGCGTTCGCGTCGGCATCGTCGGGGTGCTCACGGAAGGGGCGGCCGACGTCATCAAGCGGCCGAACTTCGACGGGTTGCGAGCGACGCCGATGGCGCCGGTCGCGGAGCACGAGGCGCTCAGGTTGCGCAAGGCGGGCGCCGACGTCGTGGTCGTGCTGGCGCACGAAGGCGGGGAGTGCACGCGCTTCGACGACCCGAAGGACCTCTCGAGCTGCAACCCGAAGAGCGAAATCTTCCGCTTCGCTCGGGCGCTGCCGAAGGGGCTCGTCGACGTCATCGTCGGCGGCCACAAGAACGCCGGCGTGGCGCATTTCGTCGAGGGCATTCCCATCGTGCACGCGCCCTCGAACCTCGTCGCGTTCTCGCGCGTCGATCTGGTGTTCGATCCCGCGACGCGGCGCGTGATCAGCCGTCACATCGAGCCCCCGCATCCGGTGTGTACCGTACCGATGGAGAGCGGCTGCAATCCAGGAAACTACGAAGGCGCACCCGTCGTGGCCGATTGGAACACGACGCTCGCGGTTCGCCCCGCGCTGCAGGACGCGCGCGAGGTCCGCAACGAGCCCGTCGGCGTCTTCGTCGAGGCGCCCTTCCCCGTCGTGAAGCACGGCGAGATGGCGCTCGGAAACCTCTTCGCCGACATCATGCGCGAAGCGGTGCCGGGGAGCGACGCCGCCATCGGCAACGCCGGCAGCGTGCGCGACGTCCTTCCGCAGGGAGAGCTCACGTTCGGCGAGCTGCACCACGTCATGCCATTCGACAACCAGCTCGCAAAAGTAGAAGTCACCGGAGCGGAGTTCGCGCGCGCGCTCACGGCGAGCTTGCTCGACGAGGACCACGGAGAACCGGCGATCTCCGGGATCCGCGTCTCGGCCGAGTGCGAGGACGGCGCGTTGAAGGTCACGCTGAAGCATCCGGATGGCGCCGCGGTGCGTCCCGACGAGCTCCTCACTGTGGCGACGAGCGATTTCCTCGCGCTGGGCGGTGATGGACTCTTCACGCGACTGCATCTCCCGGAGGGACGCGTCACGCTGAACACGGGCACGACGGTTCGTGACGCGCTGATCGCCGGCCTGCACAAGCGTCACTCGATCCGGCCGACCGATCCGGCCTTGATCGATTCGACGCGTCCGCGCATCGAACTACCGATGCCGCATCCCGTCCGTTGCGCGCCCGCTCAGAGACCGGCCAACGTGCGCGAACACGGCGATTCATTTGAAATGCATTCAGAACGCCGAGCGAAGTAGACTGACTCCACTTGTCTGAAACGACATGAGGCGGTAAGCGCCTTATTGGGCCCAATGACGTCCATCCTCTACGTAGAGGACGAAGTTGCTCTGGCAAGCGTGATCGGCCTGCGGCTGCGCGCGGAGGGCATGCTCGTCGACGTGGCGACCACCGCGCAGCAAGCGCTCGCGATGTGCGAAGAGAAGACCTACGACCTGACGCTCATCGACGTACACCTGGGCGCGGGGATGAACGGCCTGGAGCTCGGGGCCGAGGTCCGCAGGCGCGGGCGAGCCGCGAGCGTGCTCATGCTCACCGCGGCGGGAGATCTGGACACGAAGCTCTCGGCCTTCGAAATGGGCGCCGAGGACTACCTGACGAAACCGTTCGAGTTCGCGGAGCTCCTTGCGCGCATCCGCGTGCTGACGAGCCGCGCGGCGGCGAGCGGCCAACCCTCGGCGCGAACGCCGCTGCGACCCATCCGCCTGCTCCGCGACACGCTGAAGCTTCGCATCTACGACGACGAGGTCGAGCTGACGAGCACCGAGTTCAAGCTGCTCCGTGTCCTCGAAGACGCGAATGGCAGTTTCGTGACGGCCGAGCAGCTCTGCGCGGAGCTCTGGGGACAGGCGCGCCTGCACCATCGCAAGAGCCTGTACGTTCACGTGAACAAGGTGCGGGCGAAGCTCGGGCAGCACCAGTCCGTCCTCGAGAACGTGAAACGGCTCGGCTACCGCATGGTCTGGCCGGACGAGGGCGAGTCCGCGCCGGTCGAAGCGAAGTCGTAGCGCGAGCACCCCTATCCACGAGCGCTGTAGTCGCGCCCTTCGGCGCGTGGTATCGCCCCGCGCCATGAGCCGCATCTATCGGTCGCTCCCTCCGGCGGGTACTCGCGTGGGCATCGCGTTCTCGGGGGGCCTCGACACGCGCTGCGCCGTCGCCTGGATGTCGCGACAAGGCATGGCCGTGTGCGCGTACACGGCGGATCTCGCTCAACCCGACGAGAAGGACCCCGCCGCGATCCCGCCCATCGCGATGACGCACGGCGCGACGCTCGCGCGCCTCGTCGATTGCCGCGAGGCGCTGGCGCGCGAAGGAGTCGTCGCGCTGCAGTGCGGAGCGTTCCACCTGTCGACGGCCGGGAAGAAGTACTTCAACACGACGCCGCTCGGTCGCGCCGTGACCGCGACGTCGATCATCCGCGCGATGCGCGAAGACGGCGTCGACGTGTTCGGCGACGGGAGCACGCACAAGGGCAACGACATCCAGCGCTTCTATCGCTACGGCATCCTCACGAACCCGAGCCTGAAGATCTACAAGCCGTGGCTCGATCAGAAATTCGTCGACGCCTTCGGTGGCAGGAAGGAGATGAGCGAGTACCTCGAGAGCGTGAAGCTGCCCTACACGATGTCGAAGGAGAAGGCGTACAGCACGGACGCCAACGTCCTCGGCGCGACGCACGAAGCGAAGGACCTCGAGCACCTGAACCGGGGGCTCCACATCGTGGATCCGATCATGGGCGTGGCGCATTGGAAGAAGGACGTCCCGATCGACGCCGAGAGCGTGACGATAGAGCTGTCGCGCGGCGTTCCCGTCGCCATCAACGGGCGTCGCTTCACGACCGCCATCGACGCCCTGCTCGAGGCGAACCGCGTCGGCGGCCGTCACGGACTCGGTACCAGCGACCAGATCGAAAACCGCGTCATCGACGCGAAGAGCCGCGGCGTCTACGAGGCGCCGGGCATGGCCCTCTTGCACATCGCCTACGAGCGGCTCGTCTCGGCGATCCACAACGAGAACACGATCGACCTCTACTTCTCGCTCGGACGCAGGCTCGGGCGATTGCTGTACGAGGGCAAGTGGTTCGACGCCGAGGCGATGATGTTGAAGGACGGGCTCACGCGCTGGCTCGCGCCGAGCCTCACGGGCACGGTCACCGTCGAGCTCCGCCGCGGCGACGACTACAGCATCCTGGACACGCAGGCGGACTACATGGCGTACGCGCCGGAGAAGCTCTCCATGGAGCGCGTGGAAGACGCTGCCTTTTCGCCGTCGGATCGCATCGGCGCGCTCGAGATGCAAAACCTCTCCGTCGCCGACAACCGCGCGTTCTTGTTGAACCACATGAACGCCGTCGCGCGGCTCGGAACGCCGGCGAACGAGCTCCCGGCGCTGCTCGGCGTCAGCGAAAAAGCACCCGAGAAGAGCTAGGCTCGACTTGAGCGGTCTTGGAAGAACAGATCACGATCGTCGTAGTGGGCAAGAGCCACGAGAAAAACCGGCGACGCCGGAGCCAGCTGGGGCTCTGGTCGCGAGAGACGCGCGACTTTTGAAGCATGCCGCATCGACCCCGAAGTCGAGAAATCCGCGCGAAGCGCGGAAAATCGCGAATTTCTGCACGCAAAAATCGCGAAACTCGAGGCTAGGACGTCGGCCCAGAGCGGCGAACGGCCGGGGCACGCTCGAACGCTAGCAGTCGTCGGGGGGTACGACACAGAGAAGAAGGTACGTATACGTACCAACGATGGTTCGTATACGAACCATCGTTGCGCGCTCGCGAGTAGCACGTCCCGGGGGAGAAGGTACGTATACGAACCATCGTTGCGCGCTCGCGAGTAGCACGTCGGGGGGAATCGACGACCTGGCCCGCTCTGCCTCGATAGCGGCGTATCAGCGCGGCGCTCGCCCGCGCGCGGCGGCGAAGGCGCCCATCACGCATCCGGCGACGAGGCCGGCGACGTGCGTCCCGTTGGCGACGTTGCCGAGCAGGCCGGTAAAACAGAGCATCATCCATCCGAGGAGGATCACCGCCGTCGACGGCGGCATCTGGAGCCCGAAGCCCCGGTCGAGCTTTCCGCGGATCCACACGTAACCGAAGAGCGCGTAGAGGACGCCCGACATCCCGCCGAACGCCGGGCTCGGCAAGTACCAGTACTGCGCTGCATTCGAGAGGGCGGCGCTGACGAGGACGACGGCGGCAAAACGCGCCGTGCCGATGCGCGTCTCGATGACCGTGCCCAGGTCGAAGAGCCACCACATGTTGAAGAGGATGTGAAAGAAGCTGAGGTGCAGAAAGATCGGCGTGATCAGCCGCCAGACCTGACCGTGCAGGACGTGCGCGAACGGCTGCCCGATGAGGAGCTCCTCGGGCGTGCCGATCTCGATGTACGAGACGAGATCCGCCCGGTGGCCGAAGGACGTGCTCAGCGTCGTCAAGATGCTCAGCGCGATGAGGAGCAGCGTGAACCTGGGCCGGCCGCCGCCGGAGGAGCTCCACGTCGTGCGGACGTTGATGATTTCGTGGCGCGACCGCCGCTGCTCGACCTCCTCCTTTCGCGTCTTCTTCTCGACGCAGCCGGCCGCGGCGGTGTGCTCCGGGGCCTCCGGATTCGCGTCGAACGCGGCCCAGGCCGCGCGCGACGCCTCGACGTGGCGCTCTTCGAGCACCCAGACGACGAAGGTGCCGTCGCGCGCTCGTGAAACCTCGGTGTCGATGTTGCGAGAGCAGAGCACGTCGGCAAAGAGCTTCGCCGCCTTCTCCTCGGGGAAGCTCGCGATCTCGCGCATACGGCGTCGACCTATAATCCGTCCCGCGGCCGGCGGAACCTGCTACCTTTCGGGCGCGCTCCCGAATTCGCTTGCAGAGCGCGCTCGGCGCGGACAAGGGACCGCCTCGGCAAAGCCATGCTCACCCTGGTCGGCTCGCCCGCTTTTTCCACAGCCCGGCTCGAAAAGCGGCTCCGCGCCCTCGCCGCGAAGAACCCGCGCGTCTCCGATCTCTACGCGGAGTTCGTTCATTTCGTGGACGTCTCCGCGCCGCTCGACGACGCCCAGCGGGCGACCCTCGAGCGGCTGCTCGTCTACGGGCCGCGCATCCCGCGGCGCGATCTCGCGGCGCGGCTCGTGCTGGTCGTCCCGCGCCTCGGCACCATCTCCCCGTGGTCGTCGAAAGCGACGGACATCGCGCATCTGTCCGGCCTTTCCGCGGTTCGTCGCATCGAGCGCGGCGTCGCCTATCGCGTCGCCGGCCCGGTCGATGACGAGGGGGCGCTGCGGCGCGCGCTCCACGACCGCATGACCGAGTCCGTGCTCGACGACTTCGCGGAAGCGGAGAAGCTGTTCCAACGCGAAGCCCCACGCCCGAAGACGGTGATCGACGTGCTCGGCCAAGGCCGAACGGCGCTCGAGCGGGCGAACGCGGAGCTCGGCCTCGCCCTCGCCGAGGACGAAATGGATTATCTGCTCGAAGCGTTCCGCGCCCTCGGCCGCTCGCCGACCGACGCCGAGCTGATGATGTTCGCACAGGCGAACAGCGAGCACTGCCGCCACAAGATCTTCAACGCGAGCTTCGTCGTCGACGGCACTCCGGAGCAAGCGTCGCTGTTCCAGCTCATCCGGCGCAGCACGGAGGTGACGCCGTTCGGCGTGCTCTCGGCTTATCGCGACAACGCCGCGGTGTTCGAAGGCCCGACCGCGTCGCGCTTCTTTCCCGACCCGACGACGCGCGTCTACGGCGCGACGGAGGAACCGGTCCACGTCCTCATCAAGGTCGAAACACACAATCACCCCACGGCCATTTCGCCGTATCCCGGCGCGTCCACGGGAGCGGGCGGCGAGATCCGCGACGAGGGCGCGACCGGGCGCGGCGGCAAGCCGAAGGCCGGGCTCACCGGCTTCAGCGTCTCGCACCTGCGTCTGCCGGACCTACCGCGACCGTGGGAAACGGGGAGCGCGTCGAAGCCGGATCGGATCGCGTCGGCGCTCGACATCATGTTGGAGGGGCCCATCGGAGGGGCGGCGTTCAACAACGAGTTCGGCCGCCCCTGCATCAGCGGCTACTTCCGCACGCTGGAGATCGAGGTGGAGGGGCCCGAAGGCCGCGAGGTGCGCGGCTACCACAAGCCCATCATGATCGCCGGCGGCCTCGGCAACGTCCGCGGTGGCCACGTGAAGAAGCAAGACTTCCCCGAGGACACACCCATCGTGCTCATCGGCGGACCCGCCATGCTCATCGGCCTCGGCGGCGGAGCGGCGTCTTCCGTCGCCACGGGTTCGTCGCATGAGGACCTCGATTTCGGCTCCGTGCAACGCGACAACGCCGAGATGCAGCGAAGGTGCCAAGAGGTCATCGACGGCTGCTGGGCGCTCGGCGAGAAGAACCCGATCCTGTCGATCCACGACGTCGGCGCGGGAGGGCTCTCCAACGCGCTCCCCGAGCTCGTCAACGACGCGGGGCGCGGCGCGCGCTTCGAGCTGCGCAGCATCCCGAACGCCGAACCCAAGCTCTCCCCGCTCGAGATCTGGTGCAACGAAGCGCAAGAACGATACGTCCTCGCCGTGGACGCCGGCGAGCTCGCGACGTTCGAGGCGTTGTGCCGGCGCGAGCGGTGCCCGTACGCCGTCCTCGGCCGGGCCACGTCGGACGGACGGCTCGTGGTGAGCGACGCGCACTTCGGCGACGCCCCCATCGACGTGCCGCTCTCGGTGATCCTCGGGAAGCCGCCGCGCATGGTCCGCCGCGCCGAGCACTTCGCGACGTGGCCGTCGCCGATCGATCTTGCGGCCATCGACCTGGAAGACGCGGCGTTCCGCGTGCTCCGTTTCCCCGCGGTCGCCGACAAGACGTTCCTGGTGACGATCGGCGATCGCACCGTCGGCGGGCTCGTCTCGCGCGATCAAATGGTCGGCCCATTCCAGGTTCCGGTGGCGGACGCGGGCGTCACCCTCTCGGGCTTCGAGGGCTTCACGGGCGAAGCGATGGCCATGGGCGAGCGCGCGCCCATCGCGCTGCTCGACGCTCCGGCGTCGGCGCGGATGGCGGTCGGAGAAGCGATCACGAACATCGCGTCCGCGCCGATCGCGGCGCTCTCCGACCTCCGACTTTCGGCAAACTGGATGGCCGCAGCCGGCCACCGCGGAGAAGACGCGCGCCTCTACGACGCCGTGCGCGCGGTCGGCGCCGAGCTTTGTCCCGCGCTCGGCATCGCCATCCCCGTGGGCAAAGATTCCATGTCCATGCGCACGGTGTGGGAAGAAGCCGGTGCGCGTAAGAGCGTCACCGCGCCGCTGTCGCTCGTCGTCAGCGCGTTCGCGCCGGTGACGGACGTGCGGCGCGCGCTCACTCCCGAGCTTCGCCTCGACGTCGGGGATACCGAGCTCGTGCTCGTCGACCTCGGACGGGGGAAGAACAGGCTCGGCGGCTCGACGCTCGCCCAGGTCTACGGCGTGGTCGGCGACGTGCCGCCCGACGTCGACGATCCGGAGGCGCTCCGCGCGTTCTTCACCGCGATCCAAGATCTCTCGTCGCGCGGCGTGCTGCTCGCCTATCACGATCGCTCCGACGGCGGCCTGTTCGTCACGCTCTGCGAGATGGCCTTCGCCGGCGGCGCGGGGCTCAGCGTCGAGCTGCCCGAGGGACCGAGCGACGCGCTTTCGCAGCTCTTCAGCGAGGAGCTCGGTGCCGTGCTTCAAGTGCGCACTTCGGACGTGGATCGCGTCACCGGCACGTTCGGGCGGCTCGGGCTCGCCACCGCCGTCCAGCGCATCGGGAGCCCGACGCGCGGCCAGCGCGTCGCGATCCGGCGCGGCGGGACCGTTCTGTTCGACGCTTCGCGCGTGACGCTCCGGACAATTTTTTCCGAGACGACGTACGCGATGCAAGCGCTGCGCGACGATCCGGAGTGCGCCCGCGAGGAACAGGCGCTGCGCGGCGATCCAGAAGCCACGGGCATCCACCCGCTGCTCAACTTCGACCCGAACGAAGACATCGCGGCGCCGTTCGTGAACACCGGAGCGCGTCCCCGCGTCGCGATCTTGCGTGAACAGGGCGTGAACGGCCATTTCGAGATGGCCGCCGCGTTCCACCGCGCCGGCTTCGAGGCGGTCGACGTGCACATGACGGACGTGCTCTCGGGCGCGGTCGATCTCGCCGGGTTCCGCGGTCTCGCCGCGTGCGGCGGCTTCTCGTACGGCGACGTGCTCGGCGCCGGCCAGGGCTGGGCGAAGACGATCCTGTTCAACCCGGGGGCTCGCGAGGCGTTCGCGCGGTTCTTCGCGCGCAGCGACACCTTCAGCCTCGGCGTTTGCAACGGCTGCCAGATGATGTCCGGCCTGCGGGAGCTCATCCCCGGCGCGGAGCACTGGCCGAGGTTCGTCCGCAACCGCTCCGAGCAGTTCGAGGCGCGCCTCGTGCTCGTGAAGATCGAAGAGACGCCCTCCATCTTGCTGAAAGGGATGGGAAATGCTCGCTTGCCGGTCGTCGTCTCGCACGGCGAAGGGCGGGCCGAGTTCGCGGACGACGCCGAGCGCGACGCTGTCGAAGCGTCGGGGCTCGTCGCGGCGCGCTTCGTCGATCACCGCGGAAGGACCACCGACCTGTACCCGGAAAATCCGAACGGCTCGCCCAACGGCATCACGGCGCTGACCTCGAGAGACGGCCGCGCGACGATCCTGATGCCGCACCCCGAGCGCGTGTTTCGCGCAGTTCAGCTCTCGTACCGGCCGCGCTCGTGGGAAGGCGACTCGCCGTGGATGCGCCTCTTCCGAAACGCGCGCGCGTGGCTCGGCTAATTTCGTTACCGCGCGCGGACACGAAGCGGTGACGCGCCGCTAGCAGTCAGTCGTTCGAATCGAACGAGTGCCACGCTCGGACACGACGAGCGCCGCGCTGGCACCGTGGGTTAGCGCGTAACCACTCGCGCGTGCAATCAGGCATCAATCGATTGCGCGCAGTCGATTTCGATCAGAACGACGCCAATCGCCGGCCAATCACGCTTCGACACGGAGGACTCGACATGACCAAGATTCGCATTTGCGGCAGCGTCTGCGACCAGGTGCGCGCGGATCCCGCGGCGAAGGTCGTCGTCTCCTTGGGCTGTCCGGCGCGCGTGGTGCGGTAGGGGGCTGCTCCCTCGCCCGAGCCGCCCATGCCCGACCGCCCTCGTAGGGGAATCGCGCCCGCGGAACCTTGGATGCTCAAGGCACTCTGTAAAGCCGCTGAAATCGTTGGTTTTTATTTGGAACCTTGAGCAGTCAAGGTAGCGATCCCACCACCGCTCGAAAGTCGGAGCTCGGCTCGCGTGGGCGGCGCGAATGAGCGCGGGCATCATCGAGCTCGATGCGTACCTTCCGCCATTGGCCTCAGCCCGTGACGCCGGCGGCTCCATGAAACCGCTCTCGCTCGTCGCGCTCGCCGTCCTGCTCGAACTGCAAGCGTGCGCGAAGGTGACGCGCGCACCGGAGACTCGCAACGCGGCGCAGCCCGATGCAGGCCGCATCGACGGAGCGCGAACCAGCGCAACCCCCGGCGACGCGGCGCGGAATGCCGACGGCGCGAAGGCCTGCGACTGCGCGGCGCGCTACCCGACGACGCTCGCCGAAGCGCCGCGCCCCACCCGGCTCGTGCTCGACGACACCAGCGCGTACTTCACGGCGTGCGACGTCGGCGCGCGTCCCGGCTCCGTACGGCGCGTCGCGCTCTCCGGCGGCGCGGCCGTGGAGCTCGCGAGCGGCCCCGCGTGCCCCACCGACGTCGTCTGGTACGCCGGCAACGTGTACGTCGCCGGCCTCGCGGGCGACGGCGTCGTGCGGGTGCCCGCAGCCGGCGGAGATCCGACCACACTGGTGGACGCAGCGACGCCGCTCGCCGGTCTGGCCACGGACGGCTCGGACCTCTACGCGACCGCGGCGACGGCCGTCTTGAAGGCGCCCCTCGACGGCGGCGACTTCGCCCCGCTGGTGTCCCTGCCGATGCAACGCGGTGCGACACGCCCCGTGCTCGACGAGCACGACGTCTACTGGGCGGACCCGGTGCTCGGCTCCGTATACGGTGTCGCGAAGAACGGCGGGGACGTCGCCACGCTCGCGTCGGGCCTCGGCGGCGCATCCGCCGTCGCGCTCGCCGGCTCTGCGCTGTACGTCGCCGCCGGCTACGTCGTCGTGAAGATCCCGCTCGCCGGCGGCGCGCCCGTGACGCTGGGTACGGCTGCGGGCGCGGAGGTGCTCGCGCTCGCCATCGGCGACTCCGGCGTCTACTTCACGAGCACGGGAGTCGTCTGGACGCTCCCGCTCGGCGGCGGCGCGCCCCTCGCGCTCGCTTCGGACCGCGGCGATCTGGACTCCGTCGCCACGGATGAGACGGATCTCTTCTGGACGGCGTCTCAAGCGTGCGACGCTTCGGATTGCCCGGGCCGCGTGGAGCGGCTCAGCCTGAAATGAGGGCGCCCGCGGGCGCGAAGCACACGTCGCACCGCTAGCTCCCGGGGCCGCGGCGCGCGCCATGCGCAGCATCGAGACGGGTAATTTTCTCCCCGGGGCGGCTCGCGACGCCAGAGTCGGGGTCCGCCGCCGTCGCTCGCCGAGCGAGGCCGCTTGCGTCACGCCCCGCGGTAGGATAATTCGCGGTCTCTCCTTCAGGGGCGACCAGAAAGCTAAGGATGTCGGACGCGAGGGATCGACGGAGACAGTACGTCCGGAGTGCGACGGCCAGCCTGTGCGGCATCTTCGCTTTGTGCGGCGGCGCCGAGCTCGCTCGGGCAGCGGACGCCGAAGCGAGCGCCAGCATTTCGCTCGGCGGCGACAGCACGGCCGCGGCGAGCGCGGAAGGCGCGTCTCCCGAGGCCGACTCGGCCCCGAAGGAAGAGCCCGTAGATCCGCGCATCCGCAACCCGGCCAACTACGAGTTCGCGTTCGTCTCCGTGGCGGCGTACCAGACGTGGGCGCTCGCCGGCTCGGTGCTGTACTTCGGCGCCGGCGGCGGCCTCGGACCCCCGCTCTATCGCATCGCGAAGATCGGCCACAACAGCCTCGGGTGGGATCCGGATCTGCAGATCGCCTACGCCAACGTCTTCTTGCGTATCGCGCCCGTTCGCTACGTCGATATCGATCTGGGGCCGATCATCGGGCTCGGCAGCTCCCTCTTCAACGTGCCGGACGCGCCGCAGAGCACCTTCTCGTACGGCGGCTACGTCGATCTTCGCATCGGCTCACCCACGATCAAGCTCGGCCCCCGCTTCGAATACGACCGCGACGCCCACTCCACGTTCTCCGAAAACGGCTGGCGCCTGACCCCGCTGCTGCTCCGAGTCGTTCACTGAGCGCTGGCGTCCCCGTCCTTCACACTTCTTAACGAAGGGCCCTGCTGCCTCTTAACGGAGGCGCCGCAATCTCCTGGTCGTGCCGCGAGAACCGCTCGCGGTGACGAAAGAAGGAGAGCGAAATGTTTGGATTTCTCATTGGCTCCGCCTGCGTGGCGGGTCTCGCGATGATGGCGGCGCGCGGGCGCGCGTACGGCTGCCACGGCGGCGGCTGCGGCCATCGCGGATTTGGCCGGCATGGATTCGGTCATCACGGATTCGGCCATCACGGATTCGGGGGCGGTTTCGGACCCAAAATGGGCGGTTTCGGCCGTCGCATGCTGTACCGGATCCTCGATCGGCTGGACACGTCGCCGGGACAAGACAAGGCCATTCTCGGCGCCATCGACGATCTGCGCGACGCGGCCCGCGACGCGCGGCGCGATTTGCCCGACTTCCGCGGCAAGATCGCCGAGGCGATGCGAGCGGAGGCGTTCGACGAGCAGTCGTTCACGGCCATCTTCGACGAGCCGCTCACGCGCCTGAACCAGCTGCGCGACGAGGCCACGAAGACGGCGGGCGTCATCCACGAAACCCTGACGCCGAAACAGCGCGAACGGCTCTCGGACCTCATCGCGTCATCGACGCGCTGGGGCTACGGCTGGGGCTACTGAGGAGCGCGCCATGTATCGCCTGCGCATCGTAGTCTTGGCGTTCGGCGCGATCATCGGCTTCATGTCCGCCGCGCATCACCTGCACGAGCGTCACGACGCCTTCGAGCGTCACGTCGCCGACGTCTGCACCGACGCCGCGCTGCGCGCTCGTCGATAGAGTCGCTGTCGGGACCTTCGCCCGCCCGTTGGGCGAGCGGGCGAAGGGTCCTCCCGAGCCGATCCCCCCACGCGCGCACGACGCAGTAAGCTATCCCTCGTGGCCGCCCGTGTCCTCGTGATCGACGACGACGCGCGTCTCTTCGAGCTGCTCCAGAGCTACCTCGACGAGAACGGCATCCACGCGGTGCACGCAGAGGACGGCCGCCGCGGCCTCGACGAGCTCGCGCGCGGGGCCTTCGACGCGGTCCTCCTCGACGTCATGATGCCCGGCATGGACGGGCTCGAGGTGCTGCGCAAGCTCCGGACCCAGGGCAACGTCCCGGTCATCATGCTCACCGCGAAGGGCGACGAGACGGATCGCGTGGTCGGCCTCGAGCTCGGCGCCGACGACTACCTCGCGAAGCCGTTCAGCCCCCGGGAGCTGCTCGCCCGCCTGCGCGCGGTGCTCCGGCGCGCGCAACCGTCCGCGCTGGAGGAGCGCCTGACGGCCGGAGATCTGGTCGTGGACACCGGCGCAAGATCCGTCCATGTTGGTGGCCGCAGCGTGGAGCTCACGGGGCTCGAGCTCGATTTGCTGGTCGCGCTGCTCCGGCGCGCGGGCCGCGTCGTGCCGCGCGCCGCGCTGCTCGAGGAAGCGGGCCGTAGCGACGTCACCGTCAGCGAGCGCACCGTCGACGTGCACATCTCGAACCTGCGCCGCAAAATAGGGGATCGCGAGCGCAAACCGCCGTTGATCCGGGCCGTCCGCGGCATCGGCTACGTGCTCTCCAGGGAGTCATGAACCATTTCGGTCACCGGCGCTTCCACGCGCACGGCCACGGGCACGGGCGCTGGCACCGGCACGCGGGTTATCGCGGCGCGCCGCTACATCGACGCTTGTTCTTCTGGTTTGGGATTTCCATCTTGCTGATGGGGGCCGTCGCGGGCTCGGTCGTGTCGCACTTCGGCGTGCGCGAAGGGACGGACGACTGGACGCGCGTCGTCGCGTTCGCGGGGAGCCGCTTCGCGCGCGTGTGGACGGATCCGCCCGCGCGCAAGGAGCTCGTGGACGCCGTCGGGCGCGACCTCCGCGTCCGGATCGAGCTCTTCGACGCGCAAGGACGCGCGCTGGAGAGCGCCGGTCCCGCCTGCGACAGCCACGTCTTCACGGTGCCGGTCGAAGGCCCGGGCGGCGCGCGCCTCGGCGAGGCGCGCGCGTGCATCCCTTACCGCGCGCATCCGCACGCCTTCTTCGTCGCGCTCGTCTCCGCTGGGGCCGTCCTGTGGTTCGCCTCCTTCGCGATCGCGCGGCGCCTCGGGCGGCCGCTCCGCGATCTGGAAGCGGTCGCTCGCGAGATCGGCGCGGGCCGCCTCCAGAGCCGCGCGCGCCTCGGGTGGCGCCAGCCCGGCGAGGTCGGTGCGCTCGCCGAGTCCATCAACGACATGGCCTCGCGCATCGAGAAGCAGCTCGCCGATCAGCGAGAGCTCCTCGCGGCGGTGTCGCACGAGATCCGCGCGCCGCTCTCGCGGCTCCGCATGCTGGTCGAGATGCTGCGCGGCCGCACCGCCGACGACGTGACCATCGGCAAGCTCGAGCGCGAGATCGTCGAAATCGACTCGCTCGTGGGAGATCTGCTCGCCAGCTCGCGGCTCGAGCTCTCGATGTTCACGTTCCGGACGCTGAACGCCGGCGAGCTCGCGGCCGACGCGCTCGACCGCGCGGGGCTTTCGCCCAGCTTGCTTCAGATGCACACGACCGACCTCGCATTCGAAGGCGATGCCACGCTCGTGGCCAGGGCGCTGGCCAATCTGCTCGACAACGCCGCCCGACACGGCGGCGGCGCGACGGGCCTTTTCATTCGTGAGGACGGCCCAACGTCCATCGTCATGGAGGTCGTGGACGACGGCCCCGGGTTCGACGCCGATACGCTGCCGCGCGCGTTCGAGCCATTTCAGCGAGGGCGCATCGAGCGGCGCGGCTCGACGTCGCTCGGCCTGGGCCTTGCGCTCGTGCGCCGTATCGCCGAGGCTCATGGCGGCGCGGCGTGGGCGGAAAACCGCCCCGAGGGCGGAGCGAAGGTCGCGCTCCGGCTCGCGCGCAACGGCGCGAGCCCTCGCTGAAGCATGGATTATCTGATTCACCAACTCATCGGCGAGGACAGAAACCACTGGTACGGCCCGCTCACCGTGGTCTCCCAGCTGATCGCGCTGATGACGATCCCGTCGGTGCTGCTGCGCCGTCAGGGTCAGCCGCGCGCCGCGCTCACCTGGCTGCTCGCGATGTTCGCGCTGCCGGCCTTCGGCGTCGTCTCGTGGTGGCTCATGGGGCGTACCAGCATGGTGCGAAAGCGGCGCAAGCGCGAAGCGCGCGCGCGCGACTTCGCCGCCCGTTACGGCACGCCCCACACGGAGCCGTGCGCCGCGTTCGACGGTCTCCTGCCGCCGCGCGCGCTCGGCGAATCCATGTTCACCAGCCACGGCAACCGCGTGGAGCTCCTGTTCGACGGCCCCTCGGCCTTTCCGGCGATGGAGGCGGCCATCCGGGACGCCAAGCGCACCGTGCACGTCATGTTCTACATCTTCCGCGACGACGAGACGGGCCGCCGCTTTCGCGAGCTGCTCGTCGAGCGGGCGCGAGCGGGCGTCACCGTCCGCGTCCTCGTCGACGCCTGGGGCACGCCGCGGTTCACCGGCAAATTCAGCGATCCGCTCCGCGCGGCGGGGGCGAGCGCCGCCGCGTTCCTGCCGTCGCATTTCATGCCGATCCTCGCGCCGCGCTTCAACTTCGCGAACCACAGAAAGCTCCTCGTCGTGGACGATCGAGTCGCGTTCCTCGGCGGCATGAACATCGGCGACGAGTACGCACATCGCTGGCGCGACGTCATGGCGCGCATCGAGGGGCCCGCCGCACGCGCCCTCGATCACGTCTTCCTCGACGACTGGTACTTCGCGAGCGAAGAGGACGTCCGGCTACCGGACCGTTCGCCGCTCGAGGCCACGGGTAACGTGGACTGCGCGGTCGTCGCCAGCGGTCCGGAGCGGGCGTCCTACATTCACGACGCCTACTTCATCTTGTTCACGCGCGCGGTACGGCGGATCTGGATCGTCACGCCGTACTTCATCCCGACGGACGCGCTGGAGACGGCGCTCACGACCGCGGCGGGGCGCGGCGTCGACGTCCGCGTGCTGTTGCCGTCGACGTCCGACGTCTTCGTCGTGAAGCACGCGGCGCGCTCGTTCTACCCGGATCTTCTCTCCGCCGGCGTGAAGATCTACGAGTACCAGGGTCCGATGCTCCACGCGAAGGCGTTCCTGGTGGACGACGACATCTCCGCGGTCGGCTCGGCGAACGTCGACACACGAAGCTTCCGCCTCAGCTTCGAGATCGGGTGCTTCATCAGCGACCTCGAAGCGAGCGGACGCATCACGCGCTGGTTCCAAGAGCTGCTCGACAGCTCGCACCGGGTCACCCTCGGCGACGTGCGCAACCGGTCGACGGGCGAGAAGCTGCTCGAGTCCGCCGCCCATTTATTCAGTCCGTTGCTTTGATCGAACCGTGCGCTTCCGCGTGCTCGCGATCCGAGACGTGCTCGCGACTCGCCGCATACGGACAGAAGTCTGTTCTCGCGGGTCGGCGGGGCCCCGACCCCGCCTCCAGCAAACCTGTCGCGTGCCGCCGAACCGCAGGTGGACAATTTCGTCACAGAGCGAATATTGCGTGCTCACCGGACGCTTTTCGCACCGATCCGCCGGAAAGCACCGGTGTCCCTACAGAATGCGCTGAGACTTCACTAAAATCGCGGCTCCCAACGACGGAGTTCCGCGCAAATGCAAACGGATCTGGTCGCCCTCTGTGCCGAGCTCGAACGCCTCTTCGAGCTCGAAGAACTAAAAAAAATGAGCCGAGACGTGCTCGGCGTGGAACCTGAGACTCTAGGCGGCAGTGTCGCCAAAGGGTCCTTCGTCAAAGCGCTGACCGAGCGATGCGTCGAATCGGACGCCATCGTGGCGCTTTGCGACGCCATGACCGTCGCGCGCGCGGACTTGGATCCGCGCGTCGCCGAGTTACGGTCGCACGGGCTCAAGAGCGACGACGAGCTCGAGCTGGGCGACGAGTTCGGCCCGTACCTCGTGCTCCGTCGCCTCGGGCGCGGTCGTCTCGGCAGCGTCTACCTCGCGCGGAGCGGCAGCGAAGACGTCCGGCTGAAAGTGTTGCGGCGCGAGGCGACCTACGATCGCATCGGGTTGCAACGCTTCCTCGCCGCGAGCCGGCTCGTCGGTGCCGTCGAGCACCCCGGCCTGCCCGGTCCGGTGTCCGCGGGACAGCTCGACGGCCGCTTCTACGTCGCCCACCGCTACGTCGAAGGACAGACGCTCGCGGCGCGCGTCGCGAAGACCGGCGCGATGCACGTCGAAGAGGCGCGCGGCCTGCTCCAGAACATCCTCGAGGCGCTCGGCGAGCTGCACGCGAAACGGCTCGTGCACGGGAGCCTGCGCCTGGAGAACGTCGTCATCGGCACGAAGAACGACGGCACCGACGTCGTCGTCCTGGTCGACGCGGGCGCGTACCACCTGACGGCCGCGCCGGGCCCGGCGAACGGACGCAGCGACCGCCTCGCGTCGATCGGATCGTACAAGGCGATGTCGCCCGAGCAGATCGAGGGCCGCCTGCCCGACGCGAAGAGCGACCTCTACTCCTTCGGCGCCGTGCTCTACGAGGTGCTGACGGGCCGCCCGGTGTTCGAAGGCCAAAGCGCGGCAGAAGCGTTCATGGCGCACCTCACGCGAGAGCCGCGGCTCCCGAGCCGCGTCGCGCCCTCGGGCTGGGCGGGGCCCGACGTCGACGAGCTCGTCGCCCAGCTGCTCAGCAAGAACCCGGCGTACCGTCCGATGGACACGCTCGCCGTCGCCGCCGCCCTCGACGCGCTCGGGACCGAGAGCGCGCCGGAAGAGCTCATCACCGACGAGGAGCTCGAAGAGCGCGTGAGCACGCTGCTCGGGGAGCCCACGAGCGCGACGGCGGCGGAGCGGCTGCACGCGGCGCTGCGCGAGGGTGGGAGCGCCGCGCGCATCGCCGAGGCGTTCCGGCTCGCCGCGAACAGGCTCGACGCCGACCGGGGCCCCGAAGAGCTCGCGGCGCTCGAGCGGCTCCTCGAACGCGCCGCGAAGCTCTACGCCACGAACTTGAAGGACCCCGAGACCGCCGAGCCGCTGTACGCGCGGCTCTCCGAGCTCCGGCCCTCCGACGAAGAAGTCGCCCGCGTCCTCGAACGGCTCCGCCGCCACCTCGGCAAGCACGAAGAGATCGTCGAGGCGCTCCTTTCGCGCTGCGAGGCGGAGGAGGACCCCGCGCAGAAAGCCGCCCTGTGGGCGCAGATCGGGCGCGTGTACGTGTCGGATCTGGGCGACGCCGACCAGGGCCTCGTCGCGTTCACCCAGAGCTTCTTGCAAGATCCGACGCCCGCCGCGGCGCTCGAGGTGGAGCGGCACGCCAAGTCGGCCGCGGCCTGGGAAGACGTGCTCTCGGCCGCCTCCGAAGCGGAAGAGGAAGAACGCCCCGCGGCCGCGCAGCAAGCGCTGCTCCTCACGATGGCGCGCTGGTACGAGACGAAGCTCGCCCGCCCGGATCTGGCGTTGCCCTATTTCTCGAAGGTCCTCGCCGCCGATCCCACGCACGACGTCGCGCTCGACGGCGTCGCGAACGTCTACCGCAAGGCGCAGCAGTGGAACGAGCTCGCGTCGGCGCTCCTGGCGCGCGCGGACGCGCCGCAGACGCCGGCGCCGCAGGCCCGGGACCTGCGCGCCGAAGCAGCGGAGCTGTTCGAGACGAAGCTCTCCGCGGCGGACGCCGCGCGCGAGCTCTACGAGCGCGTGCTCGAGGAAGATCCGACGCACAAGAAGGCCGGCGAAGCCCTCGTCGACATGTACGAGAAGGCCGGCGATTTCCCCCGGTTCGTGAAGACGCTCGAAGCGCGCGCGGTCGCCTACAAAGGCGAAGAGCGGAGCGCGGCGCTGTTCCGCATCGCCGAAGCCACCGAGCTCTACTTGAAGGACGTCCCGGAAGCGATCCGCAGGTACGAGCGCGTCGTCGCCGACAACCCGAAGCACCTCGACGCCCTGCACGGCCTCGACCGCTGCTACAGCCAGGCCGGTCGCTTCCGCGATCTGGTGAAGAACCTCGAGCAGCAGATCGCCGTCGCCGCGACGCCGCGACAGAAGATCACCCTGTGGGAGCGCATCGCCGCCGTGTGGGACGAAGAGTTCCTCGATCACGGCAAGGCCGCCGAGGCGTGGGAAAACGTCCTCGATCTGGACGCGGAGAACGACTCCGCGCTCACCCACCTCGCGCGCCACTACCGCGCGCTCGAGCGCTGGAACGACCTCGTCCTCGTCTACGAGCGGCACCTCGAGCTCCTCCGCGGCGACCGCATGCGGCAGATCGAGAAGGCGCTGGGGCTCGGGCGCGTGCTCTCCGAAGGGCTGCGCGTCCCGGAGCGCGCGATCGCCGCGTACGAGCGCGCCCTGTCGCTCGATCCCGGCAACTCCGAGGCGCTCGAGGCGCTCGCGCGCCTGCGCGTCAACACCGGGGAAACCCACGGCGCCGTCAGCGCGATCGAACAGCTCGCGCACAACGCGCACTCGGCCGCCGAGCGCGCCGAGCACTTCATCCGCGCCGCGCAGATCCTGGAAGCGCGCGGCGATCAAGACGGCGCGATCGAGCGCTACAAGCTCGCCGTCGAGGCCAACCCGAAGGACCGCTCCGCGGCGCTCATCCTCCGCGCGGCGTACGTCGCGCGCGGCGACGTCAACGCGGCGGCCGAGCTGCTCGAGCAGGAGATCAAGCAGACCGAGGGCGAGGCGACGCGCGCGAAGCTCGCCGGCGAGATGTCGGCCCTGTGCCGGGATCGGCTGAAGAACGACACCCGCGCCGAGACGTGGGCGAAAATAGCGCTCGGCTTGGATCCGACGAACCTCGACGCGCTGCGCGTCATGGGCGAAGTGGCGTTCGACGCGAGCCGCTACGTCGAGGCGGCGCGTTACTTCGAGCAAGCCTCGAACCGCACGGACGCGCTCGCGCAGGCCGACGCGGTGCGCGTGCTCTCGGACTACTCGGAGTGCCTGGTGAAGAACGGCGCCGGAGCGAAGGCGCTGGAGGTCGCGCAGCAGCTCCTCAAGCTGGCGCCCGACGCGCCGGACGTCATCGCCCGCGTGTCGGAGCTCGTCTTCGAGCAGGGCGACCCGCAGAGCTCGTTCGAGCTTCACTGGCAGCTCAAGTACCGGCTGCCCAGCGACGCCAGCGAAGAGTTCCAGGCGCGCATCCTGTACCGCCTGGGCGAATCGGCGCGCCGCGTGGGCGATCTCGGCGCGGCGGAGGGGCCGCTCGAAGAAGCGGCGTCGCTCGAACCCGAATCGACGCTCGCGCTCAAGGCGCTCGTCCAGCTCTACCTCGCGCGCGAGAGCTGGGAGCTCGCGATCCGCACGCTCTACCGGCAGCTCGAGTGCGAAACGGGCGAAGCGCGCGCGCAGGTGCTGCTCGACATCGGCGACATCGCCTCGGAAAAGCTCCACGACGCCTCGTTCGCCGCGAAGAGCTACATGAGCGCGCTCGGGGAACGGCCGAACGACCGCCGCGTCCTCACCAAGCTGATGCAGCTGTACAGCGCCGAGAAGAACTGGGATCGCCTGGTGAAGGTGGTGCTGAAGCTCGCCGACTTCGTCGACGACGACAAGCAGAAGGCCAAGTACATGCACACCGCCGGGCGCATCGCCTGGAAGGAGATGAACGACGCGAAGCTCGGCAGCCAGCTCCTCGCGAACGCCATGGAGCTCGATCCCGAGAACGAGAGCGCGGTGAAGGACGGCGTCGAGGTGCACACCGCCGCCAACAACGCCGAGGCGTTGAAGGAAGCCCTGAAGCGCCAGGTGAAGATCGCGTCGGACGCCGGCGATCACGAGCTCATGCTCCGCACGCTGACGACGCTCGCCGAGCTCTACCTGCGGCGCTTCAAGCGACTCGACCAGGCGATCGCCGTCTACGAAGCCGCGGAGGAAATCGACCCCGACAACCTGGACCGCAAGGAAATCCTCGCGAGACTCTACGCCTCGGACGCGAGCCGGTATCGCGACAAGGCCCTCAAGGCGCAGCTCGACATCCTCGACAAGGATCCATTCCGCCCCGAGGCGCACCGGGCTCTTCGCGTCATGCACACGGAGGCGCAACGACCGGACGCCGCGTGGTGCTGCTGCCAGGCGCTGGTCGTCCTCGGTCAAGCCGACAAGGACGAAGAGCGCTTCTACATGCGCATGCGCAGCGAAGAGGGCATCCAGCCCAAGTCGCGCCTCACCGAGCCGGATTTCCACGCCGCGCTCGTCCACGAGGACGCGGACCCGCTCCTCACCGCGCTCTTCACGGTGATCCAACCCGCGGTGATGGCCGCGCGCTCCAAGTCGCTGCAGCAGCTCGGCTACGGGCCGGAACTTCTCATCGATCCGTCGCTCGGGCAGCAGTTCGCCTCGGCGCAGATGATCCCGTACGTCTCCGACGTGCTCGGCATGCCCTGCCCGCCGCTCTTCCAGAACCCCGAAGATCTCGGTGAGCTCTCCTTCTTGCACGCGCAGCACCCGTCGATCGTCGTCGGCACGGCGATCATCGGGGTGGCGCTGCCGGTGCAGACCGTGTCGTTCATGGCGGCGCGCCACCTCACGTATTACCGGCAGGGGCTCTACGTCCGGCAGCTGGTCCCCACGACGACCGGGCTCAAGGCCTGGCTCTTCGCCGCGATGCGCTTGATGTCGCCGCAGTTCCCGGTTCCGCCGGACATCCAGGGCGCCGTGCAAGAAGCGCTCATCGCCCTCGATCGCGTGGTCGCCGCGCAGCAGCGCGATCACCTCGCGCGCGTCGTCTCGAAGCTGGTGCAAGAAGGCACCGCGCTCGACCTCAAGAAGTGGGTCAGCGGAGTGGACCTCACCGCCGACCGCGCCGGCCTCCTGATGAGCGACGATCTCGCCACCGCGGTCGAAGTCATCCGCGCCGCCGATCCGTCGTCGAGCTCCGCGACCCCCGAGCAGCGCGTGGAAGAGATCTACAAATACGCCGTCAGCGAGCAGTACTTCGCGGCGCGCAAGGCGCTCGGGATCGCCATCGGAAGCTAGGCAGCAATCGCTGTGGTTTGAGGGGGGGTCGGTGCGCGGCACGCGCGCCGCGGGGCCGTCGCGAGCAACCCCGACGTGGGAGAACCGACGTTTGCGGCAAGGGCGAGTGGCCGGATAGCTGCGACGGCCTCCTCCGATTCAGGGTGCTCGCGGAGCGCTACCTTGATCGCTCAAGGTCGTCCCGCAAGCCACTGAATTTGCTCACATTGTTTTGGAGCCTTGAGTCATCAAGGTTGCAGTCCCGCGTGGAGTGCACATCGAGCCGCGCGCAAGGCGCGGCTGGAAGGGGCCGTGAGCGTCACTTCGTCGCGACGCCGATGACGAGCTCGCACGGCCCCACGAAGCGGCCCTGCTCGTCCTCGAACTCGCGGAGCGCAGCCCCCACTTCCGACCACGCCGCTTGCCGGGCGGATTCGTCGAGCGCGGAGAGCATCTGGTGAAGCGCGCCGAACGACTCCTGTTCGAAGCGCAGGCACTCGGCGGACGACTTCATGTGAAGCGGCGCGCGGACCGTCTCCACCTTCACGTCGCGATAGCCGGCGCGCGAGAACGCCGCTTCGAGCACCCCCGGCGCGCCCAGGCTGAACGGCCCGGGCTGTCCAGGGAGCGGCGGACCGAGCTTGCCGTGGCGCCTCACGATGGACACCGGCACGCTGAAGAAGCCGTTCTGCTCCGGCGTCGAGTAGACGATCGCCGCGACGCGGCCGCCCGGGACGAGCACCCGTCGCATTTCGGAGAGCGCCCGCTGCTGGTCCGGGAAATAGATGAGACCGACGCGGGAGATCACGACGTCGAACGAGGCGTCCTCGAGCTCGAGCTGCTCTCCGTCCATCACCCGCGTGGCGACGTTTCGGTATCCGGCGCGCACGGCTTCGGCTCGGGCGAAATCGAGGATCGACGGCGAGATGTCCGTCGCGAGCACGCTGCCGCCCGCGCCGACGCGCGCCGCGGCGGCCAGCGTCTGATCGCCCGCGCCCGCGGCGACGTCGAGCACGCGACATCCCGCGCCCACGCGGGCGAGATCCAGCATGCGCTCCGTGGCCGGGCCGAGCCAGCGCCGCAGCGTCGGGCCCCACTCGTGCCACGCCGCCGCGGCATTTTCCCACTGCTCACGCGTCGTTCGCTTGTAATTTTCGGGATCGAAGGTGCTCATGGTCGTCTCCTTGGGCTCGTCCCCCAACGACGAGCAATCTACGCCGCGCCGCCGCTGCTCGGTGTTTGCGAATGCTCAACGGCACCTGAGCGCCGTTCAGGTCCGGCTCAGAAAGAACGCCTCCGCGGTCGCTCTCGGAGGCCGAACTCGCGCGCGGTCTTCTTCACGTGATTGCGCAACCAGGTGTGCGCGGGGTCGTCGTCGAAGCGCTCGTGCCAGTACGCTTCTTCGGGGTACGTCGGCAGCTCGATCGGCGGGCGGAGCACCTGCAGCGGCACGAGATCCGCGAAGTAGCGAACGAGCATGCTGGGCCCGGTCAAGAGCAGGTCCGAACGCGCGACGATGAGCGGCGCGGCGGTGAAGTAGCGGACGCGCACGGCGACCGTCCGCTTCTTCCCGAGCTTCGCGAGCGCCTCGTCGACCCAGGTGGGCGCCGCGTCGTCGCCCAAGGTGATGAGCAGGTGGGGCGTCTCGACGTACGTGTCCAGATCGAGCGCGCCGTCGATGGCCGGATGCCCCTGGCGCGCCGCGCAGGCGAACCCCTCGGTGCACAAATCCATTCGCCGGATCCCGGGCGCTTCGTCGACGATGGCGCCGAGCGCCAGATCGACGTCCCCCGTCTCCAGGAGCCAGGCGTTGCCGCGACGCGTACTCGGCACGATCTCGAGCGAAACGCCCGGCGCCTCGCGCGCGACGGCGGCGATCAGCGGCGGCACGAGCAAGGTGGCGAGAAAATCCGGCGCCGCGATCACGAAGCGTCGCGCGGCCGTCGCCGGATCGAACAAGCCGCCTTCCCGGAGCAGGCGCTCGACGTCGCCGAGGAGCGTGTGCAGGGGCCCGACCAGCGCTTCGGCGCGCGGCGTGAGCACCATGCCCCGGCCGGATCTCACGAGCAGCGGGTCGTCGAGGATGCTCCGCAGCTCCGACAGCGAATGACTCATCGCCGAAGGCGTGACGCGGACGCGCTTGGCGGCCGCCGTCACGCTCCGGTGCGTCAGCAGCCCGTCGAGAGCCAGGAGCAGGTTCAGGTTGAAATTCGCGAGATCGAACCTTCGCATCGGGCTCGATCATAGAACAACTGGCTTCCGCGAAGCCCTTGCGAGTTCTTAGCGGACGCCCAGCTCTTTCAGCGCACGCCGCGCGGCGATGGAACCCGCCGCGCCGATCACCGACCCCGCCGGATGACAACCCGCGCTCGCCGAGAAGACCCCGGCGACCGGCGTCCGTACGGGAAGCCGTTCGTCGAAGCCGAACGAATTGTCGATGTGGTGAATGTGGCCGTGGGTCATGCCGAAGTACTGCTCGATGCGCTTCGGATGCAGCGTGAATCGATCGACGACGAGGGCCGAAGTGCCGGGCGCGAATCGGTCGCAGATCGACAGGAGGTGATCGACGTAGCGGTCCTCTTCCGCGTCCCAGGTGCTGCCGGCGACGTCGTTCGGGACCCACTGCACGAACAGCGCGGAGCTGTGGCGCCCGCGATCGTCCTGCAACGACGGGTCGACCGCGGTGTGGATGTACCACTCGATGGTGGGCCGCTCCGGCAGCTCGCCCGCTTTCGCCTGTCGGAAGGCGCGCACGAGCTCGCCGAGGACGTCCTCCTCCGGGAGCAGGTGAATGGTGGTGCGGTGTTGTCCGACCGGCTCCGGCAAGCACGAAAAGCGAGGCAAGGCCGACAACGCGAGGTTCACCTTCAGCGTCATCCCCGGACGCACGTAGCCGTCGAGCCGCGCGTTGTAGTCGTCGGGCAGCGCGCTCCTTCCGATCAGGTCGCGCATGCGGAACGGATCGGCGCCGACGACGACCGCGCGCGCTCGGAGCTCGCGGCCGTCCTCGAGCACGACGGATTCCACGGAGCCCTCGCGCGACACGATGCGGCTCGCCGGAGCGGAGGTCTCCAAATCCGCGCCGTGCGCGCGCGCGACGCGGGCGAGCTCGTCGGTCACGACGCCCATGCCCCCCTTCACGATCATCCAAGTGCCGTCGCTGCCCGGCAATCGGCACATGTTGTGGACCAGGAAATTCATGCCCGTCCCCGGCATGTCCCACGTCGCCGAGAGACCGGAGAAGCCGTCGGTGACGGCGTACATGGCCTGAATGAGGTCGCTCTCGAACCCAAACCGCGAGAGGTAGTCGCGGATGGGCTTCCGGCAGAGGTCGATGAACGCGCGGCGCAGGGCCGGGCGGACGTAGCGCTCCGCCGTGGCCTCTATCGACTCCGGCTCCTCGAGCCAGGTCGGCGCGACGTCTTCCCGGATGGCGGCGATCTCTTCGTTAAGTGCGTCGTGGGCCGCGACGTCGCGCGCCGAAAAGAAGGACGAGAGCTGCGCCCGGGTCCGCGCTCGATCCGAACCGAGGAGCAGGTGCGCCTTGCCCGTCGTCGGTAGGAAGTAGTGCGGGTCCCGGCGAAGGAGCGGAATCGATATGCCGAGCTCCGCGACGAGCTCCGGAGGCATGAGCCCGAGCAGGTACGCGCCGGTCGACGTGCGCAGCCCCGGTGCGCGACGGAACGGGGCCTCCGTGCGAACCGCGCCACCCAGCCGCGCCCGCGCCTCGACGACCTTGACGCGTAGTCCCGATCTGGCGAGCAACGCCGCCGCGACGAGGCCGTTGTGCCCCGCGCCGACGACGACGACGTCGAAAACGAGGGCGCCGGGTGTCATGCGCGTCACCGGGGTGGTGATAGCACTCCCGCCCTCATTTCACGACAATTGAGGGCTCGTACCGGGACCTACCAGCGGCCAAATCCGCTGTTTCGTCGCCGGCCCCGTTCATCTCGACTTTCGACGCCACTCCGGGGATTATCAAGGAGAGCCTCTCTAACTTTTCGGCTCGGTGACGCGTGCCCGACGACTACGACGATACAGCTGAACGCACGGTGGTGTTCGAGCGCAGCGCTCTCGAAGCGGTGCCGCCCTCCCCCGGCGATCGGATGCACGTCCTCGTCCGCATGGACGGCGCGAACGTCGGACAGGTGACGCGCCTGACGGGCGAAGTCGTGGAGATCGGACGGGTCGCGAAGAACACCATTCACCTACCGTTCGAAGGCGTGAGCCGACAGCACGCGCGGCTCGTGCTGAAGAACGGCAAGTACTTCATCGAGGATCTCGCGTCGGCGAACGGGACGTTCGTGCAGGGCACGCGGATCACGACGCACACGCTCTCCGACGGCGACGTCATCCAGTTCGGACCGCGGGTGGTCTTCCGCTATTCGGTCACCGATCCGGGCGAAGAAAAGATTTTGCGACAGCTCTATGAATCGAGCGTCAAGGATTCGCTGACCGGAGCTCACAATCGCGAGTACTTCGGGGAGCGCCTGAAGACGGAGGTTGCGTATTCGAAACGCCACGGGACACCGTTGTCGCTGTTCATGATCGACGTCGATCATTTCAAGAAGGTGAATGACACGTACGGTCACCCTGCCGGTGACGCGGTGCTCGTCGCGACGGTCGCCGCCGTCTCCGGCACGTTGAGAGGAGAGGACGTGGTCGCACGGTACGGCGGCGAAGAGTTTGCCGTCATCCTTCGCGGCATCGAGCTCCCGAACGCCGTGGTGGCGGCCGAACGCGTGCGCGAGCTCATCGCGGCGCAAACAGTGAGCTACGAGGGGCGCGTGATCCGGTGCACGGCGAGCATCGGCGTCGCGTCCATCGCTTGCGTCACCGAGGCCACCGCCGACGCGATGGTGGCGACCGCCGACCGGCGCCTCTATCTGGCGAAGCGCGGCGGTCGAAACCGGGTGGTGTCCTCGGGCTGAGCCGATGCACGCTCTCGAACGGCTGCGCTCGCTCCGGCTGCGCTTGCGCGCGGCCGGGCGTCTCTTCTCGCACATCGGCGAGCTGCTCCCCGGCGCGCACGCGAGCGCCGCCACGTTGCTCCAGCGCAACGCGCGCGAGCACGGCGACGCCCTGGCGCTCCTCTTCGAGGACGAACGTTACACGTGGGCGGAGGTGAACCGGCGGGCGAACCGCTGGGCGCGGCTGCTGGCCGCCGAGGGCGTCGCGCGGCGGGACGTCGTCGCGCTCGTCATGGACAACCGTCCCGAATTCGTCTTCGCGCTCCTCGGCGCGAGCAAGCTGCAAGCCGTGGTGGCCTGCGTGAACACCAACGTGTCCGGCCCGCCTCTCGCGCACGCCATCGGCATCACCAGGGCGCGGCTCGTCATCGCGGGCTCCGAGCACGAAGACGCGGTGGAGCGGGTGCTCGGAGAGGCGCGCCGGTTCGGACCACCGCCGAGGATGCTCGTCCACGCCGATCGAGATGTCCCGCCCGGTCCCGGCGCCGTCAACGCGCGCGTCGAGCAGATGCCATCGGACGATCTCCGCGGGCCTCCCCCGATGCCCGCGGATCCGATGACCTACATCTACACGTCCGGGACGACGGGGCTGCCGAAGGCGGCCATCGTCACGAACCGACGGTTCCTCGTCGCCAGTATCGGGTTCGGCAGGGTCGCCCAGGCCGCGAAGCCCGGCGATGTCATCTACGTCGCGCTGCCCCTTTATCACGGCAGCGCGCAGTGGGGCGGCGTCGGCGCGGCGCTCGCGACCGGCGCGGCGCTCGCGCTGCGACGAAGATTCTCCGCGAGCGCGTTCTGGAAGGACGCGATCCGGTTCCGCGCGACGCGGATCGTGTACATCGGCGAGCTCTGCCGCTATCTGCTGAACCAGCCGCCGTCGCCCGACGACACGGCGCATTCCGTCCGGGTCGCGGTCGGCAACGGCCTCAGGCCCGACATCTGGGAGCCGTTCCAGACGCGCTTCGCGATCCCGGAGATCCTCGAGTTTTACGGCGCGACGGAGGGCAACGCGCCCATTCTGAACATCGAGGGCCGTCGCGGCATGCTCGGCCGTCTCGGCCGGCGTCAGGCGCTCGTCGCGTGCGACGTCGCGACGGGCGAAGTGCGGCGAGACGCGCGCGGCCGCTGCGAACGGATCCACCGGCCCGGCGAGACGGGGTTGTACATCGGCAAGATCGGCGGCACGTTGAAGTACGACGGATACGTCGACCAGACCGCGACGCGAGCGAAGATCCTCCACGACGTATTTCGTAGAGGCGACGCCTGGTTCAACAGCGGCGATCTGATGACGCTACACGAAGACCGCTGGGTCTCGTTCGCCGATCGCGTCGGGGATACGTTCCGGTGGAAGGGCGAGAACGTGTCGACGAGCGAGGTCGCGCTCGCGCTGAACCGCGGACGCGGCGTGCTCGAGAGCAGCGTGTTCGGCGTTTCGATCCCCGGCACCGAGGGCAGGGCGGGCATGGCATGCCTCGTCGTGGCGCCCGAGTTCGACATCGAGGCGTTCGCAGGGCACGTGGGGACCGAGTTGCCGCGGTATTCGCGCCCGTTGTTCGTTCGCCTGCTCGGCAACATGCGCGTCACCTCGACGCTGAAGCACCAGAAAGCGGACTATCAATCGGAAGGGTACGACCCGGATCGGACGCAAGACTCCATCTTCGCGCTGCTCGACGACCGCTACGTGCGCGTGACGCCGGAGCTCTTCCGGAAGATCCACGAAGGCGTCGTGATCCCCGGCTGACGCCGCGACGCTTCTTTACCTGCCCTTGAATTCCGGCGCCCGCTTCTCGAGGAACGCGCGCACCCCCTCGGCGTAGTCCTCGCTCGCGAAGCAGCGCCGGATGCTCTCTTCGATCGCCCGGGCGTCCCGCGACGCGGGCGGCTTCAGCACTTCGCGCGCGATGATCTTGCCGCTCCGGACGGTGAGCGGCGCATTCTGCGCGATCTGCCCGGCCACCTCGGCGACGAACGCTTCGAGCTCGGCCTTCGGCTTCACCTCGTTCAAGAGACCGCGCGACTCGGCCTGCCGCGCGTCGAAGCGCCTCGCGGTGAAGAACAGCTCCTTCGCCGCGGAGACGCCGACGACCGAGATCAACGTTTCGATCCCCGACGCGGGGTACCCGAGCCCGAGGCGCGCCGCGGGGATCGCGAAGACGGCGTCCTCCGCCGCGTAGCGGAAATCCGCGGTGAGCGCGATGGCTACGCCGCCGCCGACGCAGAAGCCGTGGATCATCGCGATGACCGGCTTGTTCATCCCGAGGATCGCCTCGAACGCGCGCTCGTTCGCGGCTTCGTAGTCGATGGCCGCCTGCCCGACGCGCGTCTCGGCGAACTCGGAGATATCCGCGCCGGAGATGAACGCGACTTCTCCCGCGCCGCGCAGGATGACGACGCGCACGTCGCCGTCCGCTTCGAGCTCCGCCGCGGCGCGCGGGATCTCGCGCCACATCGCGAGCGAGATCGCGTTGCGGCGTTCCGGGTAGTCGAACACCAGATATCCGAGGTGTCCTCGTTTCTCGATCCGAACTGTTCCAGGCATTTCAGCCATCAGCTATCAGCTATCAGCCGTCAGGTTTCAATCATCGTTGCACGCCACAGCCGACGGCTGCCCAGCCCCCGGTCCGGGGTGCCTCACCCGATCATGCGGGTGGCGATGGGGGTGCTCTCGACGGGGCGTGGAAATGAGTCGTGCTATCTTTTTAGGATGCGTCTTTTTCGCTTTGCTGGTCTCGGCGCCGCGCTGTTCCTTGCGGCCTGCGGCAGCAACTCGAACGACAAGTTGTTCTCGAACGGCGACGACACCACGATCGGCGTGACCGGAGGAAAATCGTCCGGGAAAGGCGGCGCTTCGGCGAGCAGCGGCGCCGCAGCGAACGACTCCGGCACCGGCGGTGGACAGGGGGGCTCGGGCGGCGGCGCTTCGGGCGGCGACACCGGTACGGGCGGCGCCGCAGCCGGCGGTGACGGCACGACACCGGGGGGAGCGACGTCGAGCGGCGGCGCTTCGTCAAACGGCGGCGTCTCGTCGAACGGCGGCGTCTCGTCGAACGGCGGCGCCGCGTCGAACGGCGGCGACACGAGCGCGAATGGCGGAGCTTCGTCGAACGGCGGCTCCAGCGCAAATGGCGGCGCTTCGTCGAGTGGCGGCGCCGGAGCCGGCGGTGCGGCGAGCGGCGGGCGCGCGTCCGGCGGCGGGGGCGGGCTGGGCAACGGCGGATCGACCGGCGTCGCTGGCGCTGCAGGTGGCGCAGGTGGCAAAGGCATGGGCGGCTCGAGCGGCGGACCACCCGGCAACGGCGGCACGAGCTCCGGCCCCACGCCGGGCTCGGTCCTGTGCGCGGGAAGCCCCTGCGCGCTCACGGTGAGCGGCGTCGTCGCCGAGGCGTGCTGCGTCGCCGCGTCGCCCTACCCGACACTCTGCTTGCCACTGGTCCAGGGCGAGTGTTCGAACATGGGCACCCCCGTCGCGTGCGACGACGCGACGGATTGCGCCATGGGCCAGGTATGTTGCGCCGACAATTCCGGCGCCACGCCGAGCGCCGCGTGCGCCGCCCACTGCGACGACGGAGGCGAGCAGCTGTGCCGCACCGACGCCGAGTGCAAGGGGAACGGCACGTGCCGCCCCTCGAGCAACGGCTCCGACTACAGCAGCTGTAAATAGCCGTATTCAGCAGCTGCTGGCGCCGCCGGCCGGGCTGCTACACTGCGCCCCGTGCTGAGCCGCCTACTCGGGATCCGCCCAGAGGACCGGCGGGACACCACGGTCGCGTTCCTCACGTTGCTCGGCATCATGACCGCGCACGCGCTGCTCGAGACCGCGCGCGACTCCCTCTTCCTCTCGAAGCTCCCGGCGCGGGATCTGCCGTGGGCGTACATCGCCATCGCGGTGATCTCCCTCGGCGTGGCGGCGGTGAGCCGCCGGCTCCAGGGCAGAGTGCCCCGGCGGGTGACGCTCACCCTGTCGCTCTTCGCGGGCGGCTCCGTCACCGCCGGGTTCCACGTCATGTCCGCCTGGCGCTCGCCGGCGATGCTGCTCGCCCTGTACGTGTGGACGGGACTTCTGGCAAGTGTGGTGGTCGTGGAGCTCTGGCTCCTCCTCGCCGAGGTGCTCGACTTCGGCCAAGCGAAGCGCGTCTTCTCCATCGTCGCCGCCGGCGGTCTCGCGGGCGCCGTCCTCGGCGCCACGCTGGCCTCGGCGCTGCTCATGGAGATGCGCCCCGGGGCGCTGCTCCTGGCGTCGGGCGGCATCATGGCCGCCACCGGGATCCTTCCCCTCTTCTTCTCCAAAGGCCGGACGACGGCCCGCGCTCCCAAGCGACGGAGAGAAGCCCCCGCGTCGTGGATCGCGATGATCCGCCGCGAGCCGTATCTCCGGCGTTTGCTCTGGGCGGCCCTCGCCTCCAGCGTGCTCTTGACCGGCGCGGATTTCGTCTTCAAGGCGGTCGCCTCGGTCGATCTCGCGCCGGACCAGCTCGGCCCGTTCTTCGCGCGGTTCTATGCGGTCATCGGAACCGTCGCGCTCGTCGTCCAGCTCTTCGCGGCGCCGCGGATCTTGCGGGTGCTCGGCGTCAACGGCTCGCTGTTCCTGCTTCCGATCCTCCTCTTGCTCGGCTCGGGCGGATTCGTGCTCACCGGCGGCCTCGGCGCGGCGCTCCTCATGCGCGGCGCCGACGGCGCGCTCCGCCACTCGCTCCACCGCACCGGCACGGAGATCCTCTACGTGCCGCTGCCCCCCGACGTGCGCGAGCGCTTCAAGGGCTTCGTGGAGGCCGCGGGGCAGCGCGGCGGGCAGGGGCTCGCGTCGGTGCTGCTGCTCTTCGCCGTCAACTCGGGCGCGCGCCCCGTCAACGTCGCGACCGCGCTCATCGGCGTCGCCGTCGTCTGGATCGTGGCGACGAGCGGCATCAAGCCGCACTATCTGGAGCTCTTCCGCCAGAACCTCCGGGAGGGCGTGCTCGAGACACACGTCGAAGTGCCGGATCTCGACTTGCACTCGCTCGAGGCCTTGATCAGCGCGCTCAGCTCGCACAACGACCACGAGGTCATGGCGTCGCTCGATCTGCTGTCGACGTACGGCAAATCGAACCTCGTGCCCGCGCTCATCCTCTATCACCCGTCTACGGACGTGGTGCTCCACGCCTTCGCGCTCTTCTCCGGCGCGTCGCGCCTCGACGTGGACCGGCTCGTGGATCGCCTGATCGCGCACGACGACGAGCGCATCCGCGCGGCGGCCCTGCGCTACACGGCGACGCGCGCCGACGCGAACCTGCTCGGACGCGCGGCGGAGGATCCTTCGCCCTTGGTGCGCACCACCGCGGTCGTCGAGCTGATCCGCCGCGGCGCCATCGACGAATGGCGCGGCGGCGACGTCCTGCGCGACATCATCGACAACGGCTCGCCCGAGCTGCGCCGCGCGCTCGCGTTCGCGGCCCGTGATTTGCCGCTCGGGCGTTACTCCTGGGCGCTGGTGCGCCTCGCGTACATCCGGGAGCCGGGGCTCGCCGTGGAAGTGGCCAGGTCCATGGCAGCAGCGCCGGACCTCGAGTACGTCCCCACGCTCGTCCGGTTCCTCTCGACGCGGGAGTGCCGCGAGGACGCCCGCTCGGCGATCCTCGCGCTGGGCGAGCCGGCGCTCGGCACGCTCGAAGCGGCGCTCTTCGATCCCAGCCTGACGCGTCACGTGCGGCGTCACCTGCCCCGCACCATCGCGCGCTTCGGCGGCGGCGCCGCCGTGAGCATCCTCGCGCGGCGCCTCGCCGTAGAGACCGACGAGGTCGTGGAGACGAAGATCGTGCGCGCCCTCGGGCGCCTGCGGGCGGCGGATGCTCGCCTCGCGGTGGATCGACCGATGCTCCTCGAGCAGGCGCGCCGCACCCTCGAGCGCGCCGTGACGCTCCTTTCCTGGCGCGTCACGATGGACGAGCTCTCCACCGATCAGCCCGAGGCCAGGACCGCGGTCGCGGAGATGTTGCTCGCGCTCCTGGCGGATAAGGAGGACGCCGCGCTCGATCGCGTCTTCCGCATCCTCAAGGTGCTCGATCCCTCGGAAGAGTTCGAGATTCTGCTCGCGGGCTTGCGCAGCTCCGACGCCGGGCGGCGCGCGTCGGGACGCGAGCTCTTGAGCCACGTCGTTCCCGAGCCGCTGCGCGGCGGCGTCCTGGCCATGGTGGACGACGCCGCGGCCGGCGCGCGCCTTCGCCTCGCGACGCGTTTCTACGACCCGAGCACGCGCGCGCGCGGCGATCGCGTCACCCGACCGGAAGGCGCGGCGAACGGCGCGCAGCGCGAGCGGACCACGGAGGGCGACGCGCTCTTCGTGACCTGCTTGCGCGACATGCTCGGCGACAGCAGCGACGCGATCCGCGGCGTCGCCAGCTACCGGATCGCCGAGCTCGGGCTCGGCCAGCTCGAACCGGAGCTGCGGGCGCTCGCGCTCGCCGGCGACAGCGCGCTCGCGGAGCTCGGCGGGCACGCGATGGACCTCTTCGAACAACGGCTCCTGGAGGTGACCAGTGCCGGCTGACGGCGTCGCTCGGCCGAGCCGCCGCGTCGAACGCGTCCTCGCCCTGCGTTCGTTTCCGGGCCTGGCCCTCGTCGATCCGGCGCACCTCGCGGTCATGGCCGAGGTCGCCGAAGAGCGCTCGTTCCGCAGAGGCGAAGCGATCCTCAGTCCCGGCACGCCGGTTCGCTCCATGCACCTCATCCGCCGCGGCGAGGTGGCGATCCTGCGCGAAGGCATCCCGGTGCGGTCCTTTCGCGGCGGCGACATCGTCGGGGCGATCGCCGCGCTGACGCGCACGCCGCAGGGCCAGCACGTCCTCGCCGTCAGCGACACGACGACGTTCGAGATCGACGTCTCGGATTTCGAAGAGGTGCTGGAAGAGAGCTTCGCGCTGCTGCTCGCCGCCCTCCGCGGGATCCTGCGCGGAGCGCTCGAATGCCGCCTGCAGATCCCGGAGGACGCGGGCTACTCGGCGCCGCCGTCGGAACCCGTCCGCACGAGCACGTCGCTCGGCCTCGTCGAGCGCGTGCTCTTTCTGCGACGCCTGAACGCCTTCGGGGCTCCGCGCGTCGAAGCGCTCGCCGAGCTCGCGCGCGAAATGACCGAGGTCGCCTTCCGCGCCGGCGCCCAGATCTGGCAAATCGGCGAGCCGGCGCCGCACTGCCTCGTCGTGTGGAGCGGCGTCGTGTCGTGCATCACCGAGACCGGCCAGCGCTTTCGCCTCGGCCCCGACTCCGTCGTCGGCGGCATCGACTCCATCGCCGGCGAGCCGCGCTGGTACATCGCCCGCGCCGAGACCGACGTCGTTGCGCTCCGCGGCGAGGCCGCCCTCCTGATGGACGTCATCGAGGACCACCCCGACATGGGCATCGCCATGCTCCGCGCGTCGGCGGGAAACCTCACGGATCTGTATGAGAGGGTCGACCGGCTGGCGCTCGAGGGCCGGGGCTGAGTGCGAGGGCGCCGGAGCACGGCTACAATGGCCGCGTGAGGCATCTCCTGGGCATCGGCGCCGCAGCAGCCTTGGTCGCTTGCACGGGTGGCGGCGCGGCGTCCGGCAACGGGGAGAGCGGCAAAGCAAGGGTGACGTCGAACCGCGGGGGGACGAGCGGGACGACGTGGAGCGACGGCGGCACCACTCCGTCGAACGGCGGCGCGGCGGCGGGCGGAACGCCGCCCGCGGGCACGGGCGGATCCGCCGACGCGGATGCCGAGGGGGCGAGCGGCGGCAGCGGCAACATGCCCGAGCCCGACGCCGCGCCCGAAGACGGCGGAGCCGAGCCCGCCGTTCCAATCGTCGCGGTCGGCCCGGACGCGTACCGCGACCTCGGGCGCTTGCCCTTGGTGAAGCTCGGGACGCGCACGTACATGAGGAGCACGTACGATCGCGCCGGCGGCAACGAGGGCGCCGACTCGAGCCATTTCTTGCGCATGGCCGCGGCGGATCGCGCCGTTGCGCTCGACGTCACCGGACGGGGTTACCTCTACTTCGCTCGCGCCAATCACTGGCACGGCAGCCCCTGGCACTACGCCGTCGACGGCACGGACGACGTCGTCCAGGAATCCGCCACGGCAGCCCCGACCACTCCAGCAGCCGGATCGACGTATCTCCCCGCCGCGGCGTTCCCCGCGCCGCTCGCCTTGACGTGGTCCACGACGAAGGGCTCGGATCTCAGCTGGGTGCCCATGCCGTTCCAGCGCTCGCTGACCATCGCCTACGAACGCACGCACTACGGCACGGGATACTTCATCTATCAGCTCTTTCCGGACGGCGCCGAAAACGCCTCACGTCCCCCGTCGAGCTTCTCGCTTTCGCCCCCGGACCCGGTCATCGCGAATGTGCTCTCGAGCGCGGGGCAAGACATTTCCCCTTCGGACTCGGACGTGACGCACGCCGCGTCGGTGGACGTACCCAGCGGAGCCGCCGTCGAGCTGTTCGCGGTTCGAGGGGCGCGCACCGTTCGCGCCTTGAAGATTCATGCCGCGAAGGCGCAAGCGAGCGCGCTTTCGGACGTGCGCCTGCGCATCACCTGGGACGGCCGTGCTGCGCCTTCGGTGGACGCGCCGCTGCCGCTCTTCTTCGGCGCCGGCACGCTCTACGACCGCAGCGGCGCGGAGTGGCTGGTCAAAGCGCTTCTCGTGAGCATCCACGAAGGCGCCGCCGACCTGGACCTCGCGACGTATTTCCCCATGCCCTTCTTCAGCGGCGCGCGCATCGAGCTCGTCGGCGGCGCGTCCGACGTGACCGGGCTGACGGCGGAGCTCCGCACCGTTCCGAACACGGACAGCCCGCGCACGGCGGGCTACTTCCACGCGACCTACGTCGATCACGGAACGCCGGTCAGCGGCAAGGATCTCGTCGTGCTCGACACCACCACCGTGGAAGGCGGCGGCGACTTCTGCGGCGGCTTCAACGGCATGAGCTTCATCTTCTCGGATCACGCCGTCCTCACGACGCTCGAAGGCGATCCGCGATTTTTCTTCGACGACAGCGGCACGCCGCAAGCTCAAGGCACGGGCACCGAGGAGTGGGCCGGCGGCGGGGATTACTGGGGCGGTCAGACCGTGACGTTGCCGCTCGCGGGGCATCCGGTCGGCGCTCCCAGCGCGATGGCGGCGACGACGCCGGAGGACGCCATCGAGAGCGCGTATCGCCTGCTCGTGGCCGACGCGATGCCCTTCGGGAAGAACGCGCGTATCCAGCTCGAGCACGGGGGAACGGACCAATCGACGGAGCATTATCGCTCCGTCGCTTACTGGTACGGCGTGCCCGGTGCGTGCCTCGTGCTCACCGACTCGCTCCACGTCGGCGACCCGAACGACGAAAAAGCGCACGCCTACGACTCGCCCACGGCCTCCCCGGTCGAGTCGATCACCTCGCGCTACGAGGTCGGCGTCGATCACGTCGGCGCGACGGAGGTCGTGCCGGCGACGACGGACACGGGCCGCCACATGACCGGGACGACGGAGTTCCGAGTCCGCCTCGACCCGCGCAACGTCGGCGCGTTGCTCCGCCGGAAACTCGACTACGCGTACCCCGACCAGAACGCGGACGTCTTCATCGCCGACGATCGCGACGGCGCGCCGTTCGCTCCCGCCGGCACCTGGTACCTCGCCGGCTCGAACACGGTGGTGTACTCGAATCCGCCCGGCGAAACGGACCCCGCGACGCCCGTCGTCGAGACGTCGAACCGGCGCTTCCGCGACGACGAATTCCTGGTCCCGCCGCGCCTGACGGAAGGCCGCGCCGCGGTGCGCGTCCGCGTCGTATTCCGACCACTCGGATTGCCGCTTCAACCCGGCGCCGCGCCCGCCGCGCAGGCGTGGAGCGAGCTACGGTATTCGGTGTATTCCTGGGTGCTGCCGGAGCCGCGGTGAAGCACGCCGGCAAGCGACGATGTGTGCACCATGCCCAAAGCCATGACCCCGAAGCAAATCTGGATCGCGCGCGGCGTCGCGTTCGCCGCCGACGCCCTCCAGATGGTGCTCTTTCCCCTCTTCGCCGGCGGCGTCCCCGAAGGCGCCGACGCCGTCCTCGACGTCGGTGTGGGCGCCGTCCTCTGCTGGCTTTGCGGCTTTCACGTCGCGTTCCTTCCCACGTTCATCGCCGAAGCCCTGCCCACCGCAGACCTCTTCCCCACCTGGACCTTGGCCGTCCTCTTCGTAACCGCCAAGACCCAATCCCTATCGTCCTCCGCGCCGCTCCCCCCCAATCTCCCACCCTAAATTCTACCCCGACTTTCTACCTCGTTCGCTCACTCCGCGTGCTCCTTCGTCTCCAAGAATCGCACGGCCTTCCACTCCGCCATCGCGGTATCCAGGTGCCATCGATTCCGCGCGAGGAACACCTTCGCCCCGGTGTGATCGTCGGCGATGCTGCCCGCGTTCTCTTCGATGAAGCGTTCGAGCGTCTTGCGATCGTCCGATTCGATCCAGCGCGCGGCGAAGAGCGCGACGGATTCGTACTTCACCGGGATGTCGTACTCGGTGCGGATGCGATCGGCGAGCACGTCGAATTGCAGCGAACCGACCACGCCGATGATGTACCCGCCGCCGGACAGCGGCTTGAGCACCGTCGCCGCGCCTTCTTCGGCCAGCTGCTCCAGCGCGCGCCCGAGGTGCTTCGCCCGCATGGGGTCGTCGGGGCGGATGCGCTGCAAGAGCTCGGGAGCGAAGTTCGGGATCCCCGTGAAGTGGAGGCTCTCGCCTTCGGTGAGCGCGTCGCCGATGCGCAGCTTGCCGTGATTCGGTAAGCCGATGATGTCGCCGGCCCAGGCTTCGTCGGCGACGTCGCGGTCCTGCGCGAAGAACATCAGCGGATTGTGCGCCTTGACGATGCCGCCGCTGCGCACGTGGGTGAGCTTCATGCCGCGCTCGAAGTGACCGGAGCAGAGCCGCACGAACGCCACTCGGTCGTGGTGCTTCGGGTCCATGTTCGCCTGGATCTTGAAGACGAACCCGGTCACCTTCCCCTCGCTGGGATTCACGACGCGCTCGACGGCCTTCTGCGGCCGCGGCGGAGGCGCGAGCCGAGCGACGCCGTCGAGCAGCATCCGGACTCCGAAATTGTTGATCGCGCTGCCGAAGAAGACCGGCGTCCGGTGCCCTTCGCGGTACGCCGCGACCTCGAGCGGCTTGCACAGTCCGCGCGCCATCTCGACCTCCTTGCGGAGCGTCTCGGCGGCCGACGACGGCAGCAGCTCGTCGATCTTCGGATCGTCGAGCCCCTGGCACGTCACGCCCTCGTCGCGAGTGAGCTTCTCGCCGCGCTCGGAGAGCACCAGCTGGTCGTGCAAGAGGTCGTAACAGCCGAGAAACGATCGCCCCATCCCGATGGGCCAGCTCGCGGGCGTGACGTCGAGCGCGAGCATCTGTTCGATCTCGTCCAGCAGATCGAACGGATCGCGCCCCTCGCGGTCCATCTTGTTGACGAACGTGATGATCGGCACGTCACGCAGGCGACACACTTCGAAGAGCTTGCGCGTCTGCGTCTCGATGCCCTTGCCGGCGTCGATGACCATGATCGCCGAGTCGACCGCCGTGAGCGTCCGATACGTGTCCTCGCTGAAGTCCTCGTGACCGGGCGTGTCCAGTAGATTGAACGTCAGGCCGGCGTAGTCGAAACACATGGCCGACGCGGTCACCGAGATCCCGCGCTCTTGCTCGACCTTCATCCAGTCGGAGCGGGCGCGACGCTGTTCTCCGCGCGCCTTCACCGCCCCCGCCAGCTGGATAGCGCCGCCGAACAAGAGCAGCTTCTCGGTGAGCGTCGTCTTGCCCGCGTCGGGGTGGGAAATAATCGCGAACGTACGGCGTTGCGCGATGGGATCGGCGGTCATGGGCGGTATCGATTCGGGCGGGTGATCACTGGGCTTCGGCGCCACGGCGCCGCCGTGGCGCGCAGGGCATTACCATGCCCGACGTCCGGACGCCGATCCGCATCCCGAGCGCTGCAAAAGGCTCTACGCAGCGGGTCATCGGGACACCACCGAGGCCCCCTGCTCCATGACGAAACACTGACAGAGCGCTGCGGGAAAATGACGTTGCGGACGGCCGGCCCTCACTATGCTTCCAGGCGCCGCTAGCGGCGAAAAGAGGTCCTGTGATCGTCATCGCGTTCTTCGTCCTGCACTGGCAGCTGTCGGTTTTTTCGCAAACGTTCTTTCTGCACCGGTACGGCGCCCACCGCATGTTCACGATGTCGAAGGGGTGGGAGCGCTTCTTCTACCTGTTCACGTACGTGACGCAGGGGTCGAGCTTCCTCGTGCCGCGCGGCTACGCGATTCTGCATCGCATGCACCACGCCTACAGCGACACGGAGAAAGACCCGCACTCACCGCGCAACTACGGCAACGCCTTCGCGATGATGTTGGACACCAAGCATCGCTACGACGACTTCGCTTACGAGCGCGTCGAGCCCGAGGCGCGGTTCAAGGGCGGCTATCCGGAGTGGCGCTTCGTCGACAAGCTCGGCCAGTCCTGGATCATGCGCGGCGTCTGGGTGGCGGCGTACACGCTCTTCTACGTGAGGTTCGCGACGGCGCCGTGGATGTTCGCGCTGCTCCCGTTCCACTACGTCATGGGCCCGATCCACGGCGCGATCGTCAACTGGGGTGGTCATCGTTACGGCTATCGCAACTACGACAACGGCGACGATTCGCGGAACACGCTCCCCTTCGATTTCCTCACCGCCGGCGAGCTCTTCCAGAACAACCACCACAAGTTCGGCATGAGCCCGAATTTCGCCGCGCGCTGGTTCGAGCTCGACCCGACCTACCTCGCCATTCGCGTCTTCGCCGCGCTGCGAATCATCGACGTCGAGGGCGCGCAGAAGATCCGCTACCCGGCGGAGCGCACGGCCGCGGCGGCGTAACGCAGCGACACGCCGGACTGCCGGCTCTTACGGTCTCCGTCGAATCGCAGCGTCAATCGCGCACGGTCCCCGCCGGCACGACCCGATCGCTCAACGTCCCGAGAAACGCCACCACCGCTTCGATCTCGGCTTCGTCCAGCGCCGGAGGATCCCCCTCCGGGCGGTCGTACGGCGGCGAGGTCGTGTTGACGTAGCGATGAAGCTTCGGCGGTAGATCGTCGAACTCGCCGCGCGGATACCAGCGGCCGGGGTCGTTGCTGCGCGTTGCGTAGAAGGCGACCACGTCGTGCAAGCTCGAGAAGACGCCGTTGTGCATGAAGCGCCCGCGGAGGGCCACGTTGCGCAACGACGGCGTACGAAAGCTCCCGCAGAACCATTCATCGTCGGTGTGCAGCTTCGGATCGTGGCGCTCGCAGAGGCCGAGGTCGAAGTGACGCGGGTCGTCGTTCGCGTGGAGGGCGCGATTCCGAGGCGCGGCGACGGCGTCGTACCCGTAGTCGGTGAACATGGACCGCGCCGGCTCGTGCGACGCCGGATCCAGCCGATGGCACGAGCTGCACGCGCCTTTTTCCGGATTCTGGAACAGCGCCAGGCCTCGCATTTCGAGCTCCGTGAGCCGCGCGGTGCCGCGCACGAAATCGTCGTAGCGCGAAGAGAACGGCGACAGGGCGCGGCTCGTGAGGAACGCTTCGAGACAGAACCCCAAGGCTTCCACCGTCTTCTCGGGCGTCGCGAAGACGTCGTCGAACACGGCGCGGAGGTCGTCGGCGTATGGGGCTCGGGCGAGCTTTTCGGCGATCTGACGCAAATCGCGGTTGCCCATCTCGTCGGGGCTCAAGAGCGGTTGCTGCACGAGGCTTGCGATGGAGCTCGAGCGGCCGTCCCAGAAGAAGCCGCCGTACGCTTCGGGGCGCTCGGCGTCGTCATCCCAAACGAGGTGTAGGCGCCGTACGAAGCGGAGATAGAGAACGGACGGCGTATTGCGCCGCGCGAATCGCCCGTGCCGGCTGCCTTGCGCGACGCCCACCGTGGAACCGTTGTTCCCGGCAAAACCATGGGCGGGATCGTGGCAGGACGCGCAGCTCGTGCCTTCCGGCACGGAGAGACTCGCGTCGAAGAACATCTTCCTGCCGAGGACCAGGCGTTCGTCCTCCTGCGGCGGGACCTCGGCGGCGGCGCGACCGCTCGGCGCGGTGGCGGAGGTCGCCCGCGTCGCGCGTGCTCGATGCACGACGGCGGCGCTGCGCCGCGCGCGGCCGGAACGCGCCGAGAGGATCGCGAAGAGCGCCGCTGCCGTGAGCAGCGCCGCCAGCGGCCAGACTTTGCGCCGCGATGAAAGGATCGAAAGAAGCATCTGCTCCGCACGCAGGTTGCGCGATCGCCGATCGAACCGACGAAGCGTGTCGACTTCATGGCGCCCGCGCGAAGCGAACGTGCCACGCGGCGGTGTTGCAGATCGCCACGGTCGCGGCATCTCGCCGTCGTGGCCATCGCGATTGCCGCGATTCACAAAATAGTTCTCGTCTCCTCGCACGTCGTTCACCGAAGCCGTGTCTAGTGCGACGCTGTTGGGTCCTGTCTCGGGCGAGGTGCCCGAACGCCAACGCCATGGAGGTGGTCGATGAACAAGAGCTCGCTTACGCTGGGCGCTCCGCTTGCATCCTTGTGTGCGCTCGTCCTGGCCACGGGTTGCGGTGCATCCTCGGATACGGAAACCGGCGCGGAAGGCGCACAGACCGAAGACGTCGGAACGGCGACGGAAGCGGCGACCACGTCGGCCATCAAGCACGTCTTCGTGATCGCCATGGAGAACCACGACGCCTCGCAAATATACGGCGACACCACCGACGCTCCGTACATCAACAACACGCTGCTCCCGGCTTACGCTCACTCCACCAACTTCAACGACGAGCTCGCGCTCTCGATACCGAGCGAGCCGCACTACGTGTGGATGGAAGCGGGCACCAACGCCTTCTCGGATCACACGTTCACCAGCGACAGCGACCCGAGCAGCAGCAACAGCACCAGCAACACCAGCCACCTAGCCACGCAGATCAACAACGCGACCAACGGCGTCACCTGGCGCACGTACCAGGAGGGGCTGAACTCCTCCACCGGCTCGTGCCCCATCCACAGCAGCGGTTTTTACGCGGCGAAGCACGACCCGTTCGTCTTTTACAAGGACGTGGCGGGCAGCCCGCCGTCGGCGAGCAACGCCTACTGCGTGGCTCACCACCGCGCCTACAGCGCGTTCGCCTCGGATCTCGCCGCCGGCGACGTGGCGAGCTACACGTTCATCACCCCGAACCTCTGCAACGACATGCACGGCGCTTCCGGATGCCCGAACTCGAACCTGGTCCAATCCGGCGATAATTGGCTGAAGAGCGAGCTTCCGCGGCTCATCAGCTACGTCAACGCGAACGCGGGCGTCATCTTCATCACCTGGGACGAAGGCAGCAGCACGCTGAAGATGCCGTTCATCGCGGTCGGCCCCGGCGTCAAAGCCGGCTACACCGGCACGGTGAGCTACAACCACAGCTCGATCATCAAGTCGGTGGAGGCCATCCTGAACCTCTCCACGCTGTCGAAGGTGTCGAGCGCCAACGCACTCTCGGATTTGTTCCAGTCGGGTCAATATCCGTAGCGAGGGCCCCCTATGCATACATTACCGCCTCCTGCGCAGCACGGTCTCGCGCGCGGGGGGCGGCGGGGGGAACGCCGCGCGCTCGATGAGCAACTTGACGAGGCTCCGGTGGCAGCGCGCTTCGTCCGTGCAAGCCGACGAACAGAGCAGCGTGATCGTCTCGCCCCGCCGGGCGCGCTCGGCGAAGCCGTTGATCCAATAGCCGCGGGGCTCCATTTCCCGCATGAACGCGCGCTCGTAGTCGGCGAACGACATCGCTTCGCCGTCCTTGCCATAGGCGCGGCGGTGCAAGGCCGGGCTCGGCGCGAGCGCCGGGCACCAAGCATCCCACGGCTCGTCGGCCTTCTTCACTCCGCGCGGGCGGTAGCGGCAGATGAGCAGACGAAAGCCGTCTTCGGGCTCGGTCGGGTCATTCCAGCGCTTCGTCCGGACGGGCACGCGGGAGTGCTAGCACGCCGCTCGCTCGATTCATGAAGCGCGGTCCAGCTGGCGCCCGCCGCTTTCTGCGCCGGCGATACGAGCGGAGCACGGTGGGATCGCCTTCACGCGATCGCCGGGCTCGATACCGGCGAGTACGAGTACCTGACCCGCCCAGGGCGCGAGTGACCGTCGACGTCGGGCTTCGCGCGCTGCGGGCTTGACTCCCCGCCTGCCGCGAGGCACGAGAGCCGCGTCATGAAGAAGCAGCCGCGGATGACGAAGCGGGAGCGCAAGGCCGCCGAGACCGGCACCGGGCACGAGCACCAGCACCAGCACATCCACTGCATCGCGTGCGGGCGCCACATCAACCAAGAGGAGTTCCACGCCTCGCCGCCGACCGCGAAGATCATCGCCTGTCAGCACGGGTCGAAGTTCCCGACCTGCAGCGCGTGCGTCCAGGCGTCGCAGCGCTTGCTCGACGAGCACGACAGGACGGGCCAGCCCGTTCAAACGGCGGGCGCCTGGCACTGAGCGGCTGATCGAGCTCGCCTGCTCGTGGTACGCTGAACGGCTCTTCTCCCACCGGAAGGGTCTTCATACACATGCGCGTCCACGCGGCTCTCCCTCGCTTCGCATTGTCCGTTCTCGTCGCGCTCGCGCCGGCGGCCTGCACCACGGACGACAAACCCCACCGTGAATCGACCGACGCGGGGCTCGCGGATAGCGCCGTTGCGCCGGTGAGCGACGTCACGGTACAGCCGGTCACGCCCTGCAGCCCCGACGAGGGCGCCCCGGTCCCGACGGATCGCTGCGCGCCCGTCGACGGGGGCACGGCGTCGCTGCCCGGATGTGGCGACTGGGTGAAGGTCGATCTGCCGGGCAAGGTCTGCGGCAACGGCAGCCCGTACAAATTCTTCGTCAACTACTCGAACACGAGCAACGACCTGGTCATCAGCTTCGAGCCTGGCGGCGCGTGCTGGGACTACGACAGCTGCTCGGGCAAGACGGGCATCCGTGGCGCCGCGAATCCGGACGGGATTCCCGACAACCACATGGACACGTACAAGTACCTGAACCTGCTGCAGCGCACGGATCAGAACCCCGCGCGGGACTACAACATGGTGTTCGTGCCCTATTGCACGGGCGACATCCACACCGGCAACAACGTCATCACTTACACGGACGCGGCCGACGGCGGGAACGACTCGCTCACGTTCCATCACGCCGGGCACGAGAACACGCTGGCCGTCATCGACTGGGTGAAGGCCCATTTCACGAACGTCCCGAAGCTGCTCGTCACGGGCTGTAGCGCCGGCGGCGCGGGCGCGATCATCAATTACCACTTCATCCGCAACGGCCTCGGCAGCGCGGTCCAGTGCGGTTACCTGCTCGACGATTCGGGCCCCATCTTCCACAGCGACGGGCCCTCGAAGCACCTGCACGAGACGGTGCGCGCCGCGTGGAACGTCGACTCGGTGCTCGACACGTTGCAAGGCAAGCTGCCGATCAGCGTCGCGGACCTGAAGAACGACTTCGGGCTCTTGAACGTCGGGCTCGCGCTCGAGTTCCCCCGAGATCGGCTGAGCCTCACGCTCTACCGCGAAGACCTGAACTACTCGCTGTACTCGTATCAGCGCTTTTTCCCCGGCTCCACAGAGGCGGACATCCACGCTTACTGGTGGGAAGACGTGCAGGCGCTGATGAAGACGTACGACGGCTACCCGAACCTCGCTTACTACGTCCCGTACTTCCGGGAGGACAACTGCAGCCACTGCGTCTCCATCCCGCCGCTGGACCACTTGGAGTATCTGACGTCGAACCCCTGGTACGGCAGCGAGATCCCCGCGGCCCACATCAGCCTGAAAGACTTCACCGAGACGTTGCTCGACGACACGAAGCCGCTCACGAACTACCTAGAAGGCGTTCAGCCGGACGAGAAATTCACCTCCGACGAGTCCATGGCGTGCATGGAGGGCGGCTGACGCCAGTACCGTCAGCCGCTTGACGGCCATCACCTCGAGCGACAACCGAACGACGGTCCATGCGCGGCTCCTCGATGGAGCGAGCGCGGCACGGCGGTTGCTCACGCCCCCGGCGTGTCCAACCGAGCGCGCTCCATTCCCCCCGTCGCCCTACAGCAGGGTGCTCCCCCCAAGGCGCTGAAGCTCGTCCGCGCGCGGCGTTACGTACATCCCGGCCAGGTCATTTCCAACCTGTCACGCCGCGATCTCGAAGGCGTCCGCGTGACGCTCATCAACATGCCGCTGCGCGAGGCGGCGCCGCCGAACAACGCGCCGCTCGGCCCGGCGATCCTCGCCGCGGTTCTCAGGGACTGGGGCGCGGTGCCGTCGATCATCGATCTCAACGCTTACCGCATCCGCGACGACGAGGCCGCCCGGCGCGGGCTGCCCAACGGACGCCACCTGAGCCCCGAAGAAGCGGCGGCCCTCATCGAGCGCCACTTCGCGAAGCACGGCGATCAGCACCTGATCGGCCTGAGCGGCAAGATCACCACGCTGCGCTGGCAGGAATGCATCGCGAAGATCGCCCGGAAGCTGCAGCCGCGCGCGCTCCTCGTCTCCGGAAACGGGCTCGCGACGGAGTTCCGGGCGGGTCTCTTCTCATGGATCCCCGAGCTCGACGGCGTGGCGCACTCCGAGGGCGACGACGTCATCGTGAAGATCGCCTACGACGCGAAGCAGGTCGTGGAGCTCGGACCGGCGCGCGCCATGGAATCCGGACGGCTCGAGCCGTACCTCATGGGCGAGCACGAGGGGCGTCCCCGCTTCCTCTACGAGGGCGGGAGGCCCGCCGATCTCGACGCGATCCCGTTCCCTGCCTACGACCTGCTCGAGACGGACGTCGACGGGTACCGCATCATGGACGCGTATCTCTCGAACCCGATCTGGGGGCTCGCGGCGAACAACAGCTCCGCGACGCCGTTCACGATGAAGCGCAGCGTGAACACGGTGTCGTCCCGCGGCTGCCCCTTCGCCTGTAAATTCTGCTTCCGCGGCTCGCAGGGAGAGCGCAACTACGGCGTCCGCTCCGCGCGCCGGCTGACCGACGAGATCGAGCACTTCGTCGCGAAGTACGGCGTCGACTTCGTGGGCATCAGCGACGACAACTTCATGGTCCAGCCGAAGCGCATCGCGGAGCTCGTGCCGCTCATGCAGCACCTCGTGCGCGACCACGGCATCCGCTGGGGCACGCACGGAAGGCTCGACGAAGCCGCCGATCTGAGGCCCGATCCCAAGGACAAGACGCACTATTTGATGGCCGATCCGCGGCGCGTCGACATGATGCGCGACGCGGGTTGCGTCTACATCGGCTTCGGCGCCGAGAGCGCCGATCCCTACGTGCTCGAGCAGATGGGCAAGGGCGGCTTCATCCTCGCGAACGGCACCGTCGACGTGGGCGGCTACTCGTTCCCGCGCACGATGGTCGAGGGCGTGAAGAACACCAAGGCGAGCGGCGTCCACGGCAACTGTACGTGGATCATGGGATACCCCGGCGAAGGCCTCGACAACTTGAAGACGAGCGTCGCGTTCATCAAGTGGCAAGAGGAGTACTACACGGCGGGCCTGACGCCCGGCACCGAGGAGTACGAGATCCACCGCGCGGGCGTGAACCGCCGCATGTTCACGGCGACCGCGTATCCGGGCACGGATCTCTTCGAGCACCCGAAGGTGCAGCGCCTGCTCACGGAAAACTTCGGCATCTCCTTCGACGCGAGCGGGCACCCGATCTGCGACGACGCCCTACACTATTACGTCCTCGAGCTCGACGACGCCACCAAGGTGCTCAAGAGCCCCCGCGGCGAGCCGCTCTATTACGGTGAAATGGATCTCGAGCGCTTCCTCGAGGCTCGCGAATACGTGAACCGCGGCGAGACGTTCAAGATCCTGGACATGCGCTGAGGCCGCGGGTCGACCGATGACGCCCGTAACGCACGGCGCCGAAAGCACAACTACGATGACGAACAGACGTGTGGTGGCGGTGGTGCCGACGCGCGCGGGCTCCAAAGGCCTGCCCGGCAAAAATACGCGGTTGCTCTGCGGCAAGCCGCTCCTCGCCTGGTCCATCGAGGCGGCGCTCGCGTGCCCGAAGATCGAGAGCGTGTGGGTTACGTCCGACGACGAGCACGCGCTGCGCATCGCCGAAGAGTACGGCGCGCGCGCGTATCGAAGGCCGGCCGAGCTCGCGAACGACACCGCGCCGATGGGCGCCGTCATCAAGGACTTCGGCCGTCATCTCGCGTCTCTCGGCGACGCGCCAGAAGCGGTGATGGTGATGTACGCGACGCACCCGCTGCGCACGGCGCGCGACGTCGAAGAAGCCTACGATACGTACGCCAGCAGCGGCGGCCGGCCGGTGATCGGCGTCAAGCGCTCGCACACGCACCCGTACCTGTTCTACTCGCTCGACGCGAACGCCCATCCCTCGACGTTCTGTGGAATCGATCCGAACCAGTTCTACCGCCGGCAAGACTACCCCGTCGCGTACGAGCTCACCACGTTCGCCTGCGTCCTTCCCATCGCCGAGCTCGACACCATCAACGCGCAACTGCAGAACGACCGCACCGTCGCGATGTTCGTCGATCCGAAGAAGACCGTGGACATCGACACCGCCGAAGACTTCGAGCTCGCCGAATTGATCCTGCAGCGACGCCTGGAGCGCGAACGCGCGGCCGTCAGCACGGTGGTCGCCGCGGAATAGCTCTGGACCTCGGACTTCGTGGTGAGAAGCGTTTGCCCACGCTCGTCAGCGCCCGTGCCGGTCACGGCCACGGTGCCCCGACATTACGATGCTGGACCCTCGCGCGGCCCGAGCAGCCCGTGACGACGCCAACCGATGCGTAACAACCACGTCGAGGACTGCGCAACGGGACAGTTACGGCCGGCGTGCGCCGCCTTGCCGTCGGCAAAGCCGTCGAAGTAGATCGCGCTCGATAGTCGGTCTACGCCCGCGGCGCGATGAACGCCGGCGTGGTGCCGATGATTCTGCAGCACGTACAAAAGCGCGCGCCGGACCTCGAGCGGCGTGCGAAGTGCGCGAGCGTGAAACCTATCCGTAAAGACGGAGCCGCGACGCCCAATGCGCGTGTTCAAGCGACGGGCGAGGCGCACCGCGAGGCCTTGCATCGCCCGTGAGAGCGCGGTTCGTCCATTCACCTCGACGATGAGGTGCAGGTGATTGCTCTGAATTGAATATTGCACGAGCCGCGCTCCAAGCCGCTGCTTGGCGACCCGGAATGCAGACAGCACGAGCCCAGCGAGTGCCCGCTGCCGAAGGCTTGGAAGCCCCTGTCGAATTTTCATCGTGACGTGCACCGGATGTCGTCGATTGAAATCAGGTCGGCGCGCGTGCGGTACGCCTGCCTTCGCGCCGACTGGTTTCCGACCCGCACCTTTTCGAGCACCTCCACGAAACCGGAACGCGAGCTCGAGCTGTTTACGCATATCTCCTCCTCGTGCTCTCCCCGCCCGGGGATATGGGGCAGAAACAGCGCACCTGCAAGGTGCGGGAATGCAGAATCGGCGCGCCATGATTGAATCGGCGGAGATTCGTTTTCGCTCGGCGACGTGCATCTAGTGACATCGCGCGCGAACTGGTGCGTGCCGAGAGCGACGACATCGTCGAAGGAGCGGCTCGCCTTTGCTCGCGGATCCAACGGGTCGCCGGCGAGCACAGAGAGCGATTTAACGGGCCAAGCGCGGCGCCATCGTCGCCAGCGAGGATTCGTGGGCGCTTCGGCGAGGTTCCGCTCGGCATCATCGACGAGACTCGATTCGGCGAAGGTTCGATTCGGCCGAAGCAACGAAGCCCCCAAAAGGGGTCAATCCGATGCTCCAGATGCCCACTCTTGTCTGAGGAGACAAGGAGCATCGGGGCTTTTGCGCTCGTCTTCACCGCGCCGTGTTACGACTTGCGACAGAATGCCCGTCGCTTCCGGCAACTGCCCCAGCTGTGGAGCTCCCATCGAGTTTTCCGTCGGGGCGAGCGTTTCGAAGGTCTGCGCGTACTGCAAGGCGACGGTTTATCGCACCGACCGCGGGCTCGAAGACCTCGGCAAAGTCGCCGCGCTCGCGAATGTTCCTTCGCTCATTGCCGTCGACGACGAAGGCACGCTCGGCGGCCGCCCCTTTCGCGTCGCCGGACGCGTGCAACTCGACCAAGGCGCGGGGCCCTGGGACGAGTACTACGTCGCCTTCGGCGGCGGCGCGGCGTGGGGATGGCTCGCCTACGCCGAGGGCGTCTGGTACGTCACGTCGCTCTCGCCCACGAAGGTTCCGGTGCCGGCGTTCGAGCGCCTCCACGTCGAGACGGACGTCCTGCTCGGTGAAGCCGGCCCGTTCCGCGTCGCGGAGGTGAAGCGCGCGCGCGTCGTGTCGGCCGAGGGCGAGCTGCCCGCGCGGATCCCTCCGGGCTTGCAGCGCCGCTATGCGGATCTCTTCGGCGTCGATCCGGCGTTCGCCACCATCGACTACGGCGACGGCACCGGCGCGCCGGAGATCTTCGTCGGGCGTCGGTTCCAGGAGCACGAGCTCGTCCTGACCGCCCGCGGTCCGCGCACGGTCGCCAAGGTCGACGTGGGCATGCTGCGCTGTCCGAACTGCGGCGGCGATCTCCCGATGCTCTCCGGCGAGCGCGCCGAGCGCGTCGGCTGCCGTTACTGCGGCGCCGTCACCGACATCGCCGAACGTCGCGTGATCGCCGCGCAGGACGCCGCTCGCCTCGCCTCGCCCATACCCATCGGCGCGACGGGCATGCTCGGCGGCGTGAGCTACGCGTGCATCGCTTGCCTCGAGCGGAGCAGCGAGTTTTCCGGCGAGCGCTTCACGTGGCTCGAGCTCCTGCTCTTCGCGCCGGGGGTCGGATTCCGGTGGGTCGTACGCGACGAGACCGCGTGGCTCTTCGTCGTCCCGGTGAACCTCGCCGAGCTCGATTTCCGCGGCATGCCGTCCACGGTGCGCTGGCGAGGCCAGCGTTACGCGCTCCGAAATCAAAACGTCGCGCGCGTCGAATACGTGCTCGGCGAGGTTTATTGGCGCTGCCAGGTCGGCGAGACCGTGTACGCGAGCGACTACGTCCTCGGGCCCACGGTGCTGTCGCGCGAAGAGACGGAGGGCGAAGTGCGCTGGAGCTACTCCACGCCCATCCCCTGGCCGGTGCTCGCGCGCGCGTTCGGTCTCCCGCTCGCGCGACCGGGAGCCGCCGTCGCATCGTCAGGTTCGGCACGCCCGCAGAACGCGCTCGTCGTCGCCATCGTGGTGCTCATCGTGCTCTTTCTCCTCCTGCACGATCTCTTCGACGGCTCCGGCGGCGGGTCGAGCGGTGGCGGCGGCGTGTTCGGCGGCTCGGGCTGGTACTACGGGGGCAAGTGAAGGAGCTCCACGTCTGGCTCCTTTCCGCCGCGGCGCTCCTGGCGATGACCGCAGAGGCCGTCCATCGCCTGTTCGCGCTCTACATTGCTCCCGCAGCCGCACCCGGCCTCGGCGCCGTTGCGATTTTTGGGGGTGCCCTGACCGGCGCGGCCGTCGCGGGCTCGTCGCGGCGCTTCCCGGCGCGGCTCGTCCCTTGGCAGCTCCTGGCGCTCGCCGCGGCGCTGATCGCGGCAAGCTTCGTGCCCTTCGTCGCGTTCGACCGGGGAGCGTGGGGCGTTCGCGCGGCGCTGGCCTGCGCCGCGGCCACCGCTGCGCTCTCGACCAGCGCCGCTCTTTCCGCGGCGGGCGTCCTCGGGCGTCACGCCTTGTCGCTCGGCTTCGTGCCGTACGTGCTCGCGCCGGCGCGGGCGGCCGCGACGCTCGCTTTCGTGGTGCTCGTCGAAGTCGCGTCGAGCCGCGTGGGGAATCTACGCGCGGGACCGATGCTCGCGCTCGCGACCATCGCGCTTGCCGCATCGTATCCGGCCGCGTACGCCTCCCTGTACGAAGGCGGGTTGCCCGGCGCGCGCGCGCTTGCGCCGGCGAGCGCGCTCGTCGCGTCGGTCGCCCTCGCCGGGCTCATTTTCGCCGGACGCCTGTTGCCGGCGCGCGAGCTTCGCCGTTTTCCCGACGAGGTCGTCTTCGCCGAAAGCACGGACGAATCCGACTATACCGTCGTCGCGTCCCCGTCGGGTTACGAGCTGTTCCGCGACGGCCAGCTCGCGGCCTCGAGCCTCGACGCAGAACGCCGCGCCACCGCTCTGGCGGCGCCGGCGCTCGCGACGGCGAGCGCGCGCCGCCGGGTGCTCCTCCTCGACGGCGGCTTCGGCATCGTCGAACGACGGCTGCTCGCCGACCCGCGCGTAGAAGAGCTCACCGTCGTGTGCCCGGACGTCGAGCGGCTCGGGCTCGCGCGCCGGCTCTCGTTCGTTTCGGGCCGCGCGCAGGGGGCGCTCGATTCATCGCGGGTACGCACGGTGATCGCCGAGCCGCTCGTCTTTCTCGCCGGACACCCGGGTGACGCCTACGACGTCGTCGTCGCGGACTTCCCCTGGCCCCTCGGTTATCGCGAGGGCAAGCTCTACACGCGCTACGCCTTCGAGCGGCTTTCGGACCACCTCGCGCCGGACGGCGTCCTCGTCGTGCCCGGAGGCTCCGCCTTCACGGCGAAGGGAGCGCTCGCGGACGTCGTCGCGACGCTCGCGAGCATCGGCCTGTACACGACGCCGTACCACGTCCCCGTACCGACCCTGGGCCTGGCAAGCTTCGTGGTCGCATCAAGGCGGCCGCTCGACGCCGAAGCAATCGTCGCGGCGGCGCCCGGCGCCGACGTCGGTACCGATCTGATCCCGGCCCAACCCGGCCACGTCGCGACGCTGCATTCGCAAACCGTCGTGACGGCGTTCGACCGGCTGCGCGACCGGTAGCCTTTTACAAAACGAATAGGTCGTTCCAACCTGGTGCGCGCCTTGCGGTTCCCTCGCTCCGCTACACATAACGCGAGCGTTATGTCTCCGCGGCGGGCCGGCTCCGCTCCGTTTCGCAAAGCGGCTCTCGGCGGCGCGTGCGGGTGCGGCCGCGCCATGCCTTCGGCATCGCGCTCGGTACGGCGTGGTTCGCGAGGTAGCGCGTCGCACACCATTCACTTCACGTCGCAGCCTCGTCTCCCGCCCACCCCGTCAATGCACGACGGCCCGCGCGGGCCCCTCCCACGTGGGTCTTCTGCTCGTCGTGTTCCCCGTCGCGGACGACGGCAAGCTATTCGTCGAAGGACGGGCCCTTCTTCTTACCGCCCCACACCGAGACGATCTCGATCGTTTGCGTCGCTCGCGTGTAGATGAAGTACACGTGGGTGCCCGGTTTTCGGCATCAGCGCCCGCCGTATCGCTCCCCGACGTGTCGTTGTGTACACGGGCCGTTCCGGACCGTCTTGGATCATATTGATCACGGCTTCGAGCTCTTCCTCGAAGAGCAGCGGGTAATCGGCGTACGCAGCCCACGCTGCGCCTTCACGCGCGATGCAACGTTCAGCTTCCTCTGAGTAAACAAGCTTCACGTGCCGGTGCGGCTTGCTCGTAGCACTTCTTTGATCCGAGCGTGATCTACGATTCGACCAGCCTCGAGGTCGGAAAGCCCTCGCTCCAACGACGCATGTAGCGCGGCCCGCTCTTCATCGGTCAGATCATCGCCATCGGCAATCTGAAGGGGCACTTCCGCTCCCTCGGGGAGGGTCGTCGGCTCGTCGAGTACGAGGCGGCCGTTTCGGACCTTCGCTCTCAGCGCTTGCATGTCCGGAAGGCTATCACCGCCGAGAGGCACGCGCCGCGACGATGACGCGCTAGGGGTGGGGCCCCGGACGCACCGAGGCCGCGTGGGAGGGGCCCGCGCGGGCCGTAGCGTTCACTGTGGGGACGGGGTGGCACCGTGACACCGACCGGCGCGCCCGCGCTCCGCGACGTTACCAAGCACGGTGTCGCCGACGCCCGCGCCGTTCGCGTCGTTTGCATCCGACGTTCACCTCGGCGCTGGCGACACGGTGCGAGCTGTTCACGGCGCCTCCGTCTCACCGCGCCGGTTCTCGCGCGGAGCAGAGCCGGCCCGCCGGAGGGAGGTAACATAACCTTCCGGTTTAGCGAGGCTCGGGCGCGGGGCTTGCCGCGAGCCGCCCCGTCGAAGCTCGGCGCTGCAAGCCCCGTGTCCCGTAGGGCCGAGCGACTCCGGCGGGCGGGCGCAGCTCCTTCACCTGCTCGCTCTCGCGCCCGCGCTGCTCGACGAGCTCCTCGAGCCGCAGCAGCACTTCCCCGAGGTCCCGCTTCACCACCCGCTCCTCGACCCCGAGCTCCCCGCTCGCCAGCGTCGTGTACTGCGCGCGCTGCCGCGCCGAGTACAGCTCCAGCGTGTCCACGTGGAAGGCGCCGCCCTCCCGAGAGACGAGGACGTTCACGCGTAGCGACCCGGGCGACACCTTCTGCGGAAGGCTGCGTACACGCCACCGGCGATCGCCGAAAACCATCACCACCTCGTCGCCGTTTACCTATATCGCTCCGCCCGCTGCAGTAGTCGGAATGGTCCGCACAAAGTCAGAAGGCGCACCGAACGCGATCACGTCGGTGCGCCTTCCGCTATGTGACGTTTACGTCTAGTTGCACATCGTCCCGGCAGTGCCCGTCGGCGCCGGGAAGAAGTAGCCGATGGCCATGCACATCTCGTTGTGCGCGGCCGTCTCGCCGACGGTGACCGCCGTGCTGGTCGGGTTCGAATACGTGCAGCTGTACGTGAAGGTGTCGCCGGCCTTCGTCGTGAGGAAATTCGGCGCGTCCCACGTGTGGGTGCCCGGGTTCTCCCAGTCCGTCGTGTGCACGAGGTTCGTCGTCTGGCCGCCGGTGACGTAGTTGACGTCCGCGGCCGTCGCGAACTTGTGCGTGTGCGTCGTGAGCAGCCAGAAATTCGAACCGGCGGGCGGCGTGCACGTACCGCGGACGGTTTGCGTGCCCATCGGCGGCACGTTGATGCCGACGTTGAAGGACGCCATCGCCGCAGCCTTGTACTTCACGTTTTGCGCGTAATAGACGTTCAGCTTCACCACCGGAGTGACCGGCGCGTCGCCCGTGTTGATGAGGTGCATGTTCATGATGAACTGCTGGCCCTGCGCGATCTCGAGGCCCACGCCGTCGGGCATGTTCATGCCGACGACGAGCCCGGATTTGCTCGTCGCGTACGCCCACTGGCCCGCGCCGAAGGAGCACTGCTGGAGCGACCCGTCCGGTTGAACGCCGCCACCGAACCCACCCAGGAAGCTCGTCGAGCCAGCACCCCCGAGGAACGTAATGAAGTGATGGCTGCTCTGTGCGGTCATCCACGACTTGAAGCCGCCGACTTCCGTCGCACCGCCGCCAGGAGGAGGCGGCATGTTCTTGTAGTAACACCAGAACTGCTCGCCGCCCGGCTGGATGTTGATCGACGACGGCGAGACGAACTGAACGCCGTCGGCCGCATCGGGAGGCGCGAGATCGCTACCCGCCATGCAGAACGTCCCCTGGCCACAGCCTTGCGACGGATCCGTACCGGTCGATCCCGCCGCGCCGCCGTTGGGCGCGCCGCCCGCGGGGGCAGCGCCGCCAGCACCGACGACACCGCCCGCGCCAGCCGTGCCGCTGGGCGGAGTGATGACCGATCCCCCGGTACCCGCAGGGGGACCTCCCGCGGGAGTAGCGCCCGTCCCTGCCGGCGGACCACCCACGGACGTGGTGCCGCCGGCACCAGACGCGGGTGGAGTCACCGCGCCCGTTGCGCCGGAGCCCGCGGGCGGTGTGGTGACGGCAGCGCCCGCACCCGGAGTCGCGGTTGGAACACCGGACGGCGTGCCGCCCGCACCCGTTATTGCGCCGCTGCTGCTGCCGCCATCGTTCGACGAGCCGCAACCGACGATGCCCATGGTTAGTGCCAGCGCGGCAACGCACGAGGGCGAGCCCAGCGAGAACGACGCATTTCGGATCTTCATGTCAGGTTCCTCCACCACTCCACTGCATCGCGCGAGCTCGGCCCGCGCGGCAAAGTACGCTTCGTGCAGCAGCTGAACCGCCGCCGGAACACGGCCGCACGCGACGTGGATTCTGCGTCTTTCGAACGGTCGTAGCAACGCACTAACGTACGATTTTACTTACCGTTTAAGCTCATCGGCCGCAGATGGAATCCGTAAGCGTGAATGCAAAGCCGCGCACGCGTTCGTCATCGATTGTATCGAATGATCGAACGACGGTAACTCGCACGCGACCAAAGACGAGATCCTGAGCGCTGAAGTCGAGAATCCAGACACGTCGAAGAGTTCTCGCCCATCGCCCGCACGCGGTCGCCGCTCACGCGCGGCCGAATCGAAGCGAGACATTCGCAAGTGTACGCGCAGCGTACAGTGCGTTCACGCAGGCATAGGGAACGAGATACCAGTCGAGCCGGCCCGCGAATGCGGCGAGCCAAATATACGATGGATAGTGAATCACGAACTTCGCGATGCTTTCAACGAAGCCGAGCCCGCGCCGAAGCGGTGACGGTGCTTGCGACGGCGCTGAAACCGCGGTGGCCGCCGGACGAGCGGGCTCGATCTCCGGGCGACGCACGAAGGTAGTGAGCGCGACGCCAGTCGATAACGACACGAGCGCGACGATACCGACGAGCAAGTACGTGTCGTCGTGACCGGCATCCAACCAGAGCCGAACCGAGGAGGCGCCGAGCACCGCGAACGCCTTGATCTCATCCATGAGGAAGTCGAAGAGATGGCCCGCGGTCGATTGCTGGTTGCGGAGTCGCGCGAGCATACCGTCCGCACAATCGAGAACGTACGACCCTTCGTAGACGACGATCGAGAGCGCCAGGCCCCACCGGCCTGGGAGCGCGACGAGGAGCGCGGCGGCGATCGCCGCGACGCCGAGCGAAGCGACGGTGATCTGATTCGGCGTCACGCGTGTGTCGGCGACCGCTCGAACGACGACGGCCGCGACGGGGCGGCAGACGTACTGGTTCCACGGAAGATCGGGGACCTTCCGCGTGCGCCGGTAGATCTCCGCGACGGTCGGCACGGTCGGCAAGACGCGACGAAGATACTTCGAGCGGTGCGCGACGATAGCATCAAAAGCGCGGCGGAATCGCGAACGTCCCCGTTCGGTTGCGGCGGACGGCCCGCCCCGCTAACGAACGGAGATGCTCATCCCCCAGATCAAGGAGCGGATGCGGGCCGCGCTGAAGGCACGCCGGACCGTCGAGAAGGAGATCCTCGGAGTCGCGCTCGGCGAGCTCGAGACCGAGGCGGCGCGCAAGGGCACCCTTTCGGACGACGAAGGGTTCGCCATCGTCCGGAAGATCGTGAAATCGAATCGCGAGACGCTCGCGGCGTCCGAGTCCGCCGAACAGAAGAAGACCCTCGAAGAGGAGATCGCCGTGCTCGAGTCGCTGCTGCCGAAAGCGCTGGGACTCGAAGAAGTCGAGGCCGCGCTGTCCGGGGCTCGGGACGCCATCAAGGCCGCCGGCAACGACGGCCAGGCCACGGGCATCGCGATGAAGACCCTGAAGGCGAGCGGCGCCGTGGTGGACGGCAAGCTCGTCGGGGAAGTCGTTCGCAAGATGCGCGCCGGCTGACGGCATTCGATGGCGAGCGCCCGGCAGGCCTTCCCCCGCGTCCTCGGCGCGGTCTTCGTCGCGTTGCTCATGGTCCAATGCCTCGCGCCCGTCCGCACCGACGTCGCAAGGGCGCCTGCGCCGGAGCCCGCGGCGAAACCGTCGCAAGCCGCACCGGAGCCCACGGCGAAAGCATCGCCGGCTGCGTCTGCTTCCGTAGTCGCGCCCGCTGCACCGGAACCGTCGCCGGCCGCGTCTGCTTCCGCAGTCGCGCCCGCTGTACCGCAGCCTCCGCCGACGGAGCGCGCGGTTGCGCGTCGCACGTACGTCGTCGCGGCCATCGGCGACTCGCTCACGGACTTCCGCGCGCACGGCGGCGGCTACCTCAAAGCGCTACAGGAGCGTTGCCCGGAGAGCCGGTTCGAGAGCTTCGGCAAGGGCGGCGACATGGTCAACCAGATGCGCAAGCGGCTCGAAAAAGACGTGCTCGCGGCGCCGTCGGTTCCCTATACCCACCTCATCGTGTTCGGCGGCGTCAACGACCTGTACAGCGATCAGACCGCGGGCCGCACCGTCGCGAAGATCGCGAAAGACCTCTCGGCCATGTACGCGGACGCGCACCATCGCGGAATGAAGGTCATCGCGTTGACCGTCTCGCCCTGGGGTGGCTTCCACCGCTACTTCACCGAAGCGCGCGGCGCGACCACGCTCGCGCTGAACCGCTTCATCGTCGATCAGCAGAAGACGGGCGCCGCGGATTTCGTCGTGGACACGTACCCGCTCCTTTCCTGTGGCGACCCGCAGAAGCTCTGTGACGCCCTCGCTCCGCCGTTCCACGACGGGCTCCACTTCGGCCCCGCGGCGCACCAGAAGATCGCCGACGCCCTCTACGACGCCGTTTTCTCGGATTGCCGATGACCGCCGAAATGCAATTGCTGGAACGGCTCCGCGACGAAGCGCGGGCGCGGGTCTACGTCGCCTGCACCGGGGCGGGCGCCGGGCTGTCTCAGCTTTTGTGGAGCGTCCCCGGTGCGTCGTCGTTCCTGGTCGGGGCGAGTCTGCCCTATGCGACCAGCGCAGTGGACGAATTCGTCGGTTTCGAGGTGGCGCGCTATTGTTCGGAGGCGACCGCCGTCGATCTCGCGTCCACGGCGTTCATGCACGCCGGCGCGGGCCGCGACGCGGTGGGCGTCGGGCTCACGGCTTCCGTCGCGTCGCTCCGCCCACACCGCGGCGAGCACCGCATCCACGCCGCGAGCGTCACGCGGGCGGGGAGCCGTATTTACGCCCTGGAGCTCTCGCGGGCGTCGGGGCAAACCGCGCGCGCGAGCGACGGGGCGATCGCGGATAACCTGGGTTTCGTCGCATTGCTCGACGCGGTGGGCTTGCCGAGCGACGCCGTTTCGTCCGCCCTGCCGGCACACGTGACCGCGAGCGGAGACGCGCTCGGTCGCGACCGCTTCCACGCGCACCCCTTCTTCCGGGCGACTGGCGCGCGGCACGAGCTCCCGCGAGACGTGCGGCTCGCGTTCCCCGGAACGTTCGACCCGCCTCACCAGGGCCATCTCGGCATGGCAGCCGCGGTCGAAGCGCTCGCGGGCCGGAAAGCGGTGTTCTGGATCACGGCGGAGCCGCCGCACAAGCCGGCGGTGCCGTTCCCGGAGCTGCTCCGACGGGCGCGGCTCTTGCGCGGGCACGACGTACTCTTCACACCGGGCGAGCCCCTCTACCTCGACAAGGCGCGCCGCTACCCCGGCTGTCACTTCGTGATCGGCACGGACGCCCTCGCGCGGATGTTCGACCCGAAGTGGGGGCCCGCGGTGGACGAGCTCGTGGGCGAATTCCGGAGACTGGGTACGCGCTTCTACGTGACCAGCCGCCTCGTCGACGGCAAGCTCGTGACGCTCCGGGATATCCCCGATGCCCCGGAAGATCTCTGCGTCGAAGTGGAAGGGCGCTGGGACGTGAGCTCGACGGAGCTCCGCCGCGCCAATCCGGTCTGATCCGCCCGATCCGGCGGCGCCGGCGTAGGGCCCCCGGCCGGCGCGTCCAATCGAGTGACAGAACGGCCCTTTCTGGGGTATCAGGCTGACCCGCCATGGCAGAGGAGAAGAAGCCGATTCCCCCGCGTCCACCTGCGGTCGAGACGAAGCCGATCCTCGCCGGCAGGATCTGGATCGCGATCGCCTTGTTGCTCGGCTTCGGGCTCATCGCCAATCCGCGCTTCAACTCGTGTGTGATGAGCTACGCCCCGCCGGAGGATCTGCACACCGATTTCGCGAAATGGAAAGAGGGGAGCGAGGCCGACGTGCGCGTCACGCTGATCACCGCGGATTCGACTCGGCTGTCGTGCGCCAGCGCCACGAACCTGGAGGGCACGCATTGCGAGTTCGGAGCGGACCACAACCCCTGGGGTCGCGGCCCGAACGATCCGGCCGACGACAACCGCCCGAAGATCATCCAACCCTACCGGACCTCCCCGGACAACGCGCTCATTCTCCTCTCCGGCTTGTGGGCGCAGCCCGAAGTAGCGATGCGCCTTCACCGCGAGCCGCCCGCGGCGGTCCCGGTGAAGCGGGAAGGCCGATTCGACGTCACGTGCAAGGTGAAGTTCCTCAAGCGGCTCGATTCCGTCGATCTCAGGTGGGACATCGGCGCGACCTGGCAAACCGAGCACAACGCATGGGTCGCTCGTGCTCTATCGTGTACGGTGAACAACAGCTAGCGCCGCTCGCGTGTTCGAAGAGCATGGACACACCGTGACTCCGCTCGATCGGCTCGCGTTCGTGGTCGGCACGTGGTTCGGCTGCGGTCAGTCGCCGAAAGCGCCCGGTACGGTCGGTTCGTTCGGAGCGATACCGCTGCACTTGTTGCTGTCGCGTCTGCCGCTCGCGTACCACGCTCTCGCGATCGCGGCGCTCACGATCCTCGGCACGTGGGCGGCGCAGCGCGTCTCCGACAACCTGGGACAAGAGGACCCACAGCGCGTCGTGGTCGACGAAGTCGCGGGCGTCCTCATCGCGATGGCGTGCGTCAGAACGGCGGCGCCGCTCGCCGCGGTCGCCGCGTTCGTCCTCTTTCGCTTCTTCGACATCACGAAGCTCGGGCCGATCCGCGCTGCGGAGCGCGCGCGCCCCGCGGGCGTCGGGATCATGGCCGACGATCTCATTGCCGGTATTTTCGCCGGTGCGCTGGCCCGCCTCGGCGTCTCGTTGATCGGGGCGTGACGGTCACCCGTCGACGAGCTCGGCGACGGTGGCCTGGAGCGCGGTGACGACGCGCGCCATGCGCTCGTAGTCGAGCTTGTCGGGCAGGTCCGTCTTCTGCCGGTGATCCTTGTAACGGTACGCCGCGACGTCGGTGACGAGGAGCGCCGGTAAACCGAGCTTCCAGAACGCCCACTGGTCGGAGTCCGACGCGAGCGCTTGCTCTTCTGCGACCACGGTGCTCACGACCGGCATGCTGCCGCGTTGCATGGCCGTCGTGACCTGCTCGAGCAGCGGACGAGACGCCTCGTTCCCGAGGATGGCGACGAAGTTGCTCGTCGCCGGATACGGCGGCGAAAGCCCGGCGGGATACGGCCGCGCCGGCGGCGCGTCGGAGTAAGCGCCGAGCCCGTCGAGGTTCAACATGCCGCGGACGTCCAGCTTCTGTTCCTTCAGCCACTTGGCGTACACCAGGCTCCCCATCTGCTCCGTCTTCAGATAGGGCGCTTCGCCGTTCACGAAGAAAGCGAAATACGTGGAGCGCTTGCCCTTCTTCGCCTGGAACGAGCGGGCGAGCTCCATCAACGCGGCGACGCCGCTCGCGTCGCCGTCGGCGCCCGGCGTTCCGGCGAAGGTGTCGAAGTGCGCGCCCACGACGATGGCCTCCCCGCCGTGCTCGCCGCCGGCGACGTGCACGACGATGTTTTGCACCACGGCGTCTCCGGCGACCAAGCCTTGACGCTGCACGTCGTACCCGATCTTCTCCAGCGACGTCGCGAGGTCGTCCGTCGCCGTCGCCAAGTTCCAGGATTGTTCGATGTTGCGCTCGCCGATCTCCACGGCGAAGTGCTGCACGGTCTCGCGGAGCCGCCCGGCCATGTCGCGTTGTTCCTCGGTCAGCGCGGGGAGCGCGGCGGGGCCCGTCGCGGTGTCCGTGGCGCGCGCGGGGGCGGCGACGTTGACCGCGGGCACCTCGGCCGTGTGCGCCGCGCAGCCCGAGAGCAGAACGGGCAAGGACGCGGCCAGAACGGCCCATTTCTCGGCATTTTTCATGGCTAAGACCGTCCACCCGGATGCCCGAGGGGCCCCGGAGCGATGCACTCTACCAGCAAAGGGCATGCGTCCCATTGCGCCGTTCCGCAAGAAGTCCTATTCGCGAACGCGAACGGTCGGCACGTCGCCGTCCACACGCCATCGGAGTCGTAGTGAAGGCACAGAGCAAGCTCTTGGTAGCAGTCGTCATGGGTTCGAAGAGCGATTGGGAGACCATGCGTCACTCCGTCGATACGCTCACGGAGCTCGGAATTGGAAGCGAAGCGCGCGTGTATTCCGCGCACCGAACCCCCGACGCGACCGTCGAATGGGCGCGCGGTCTAGAAGCGCGCGGCGTCGAGGTCATCATCGCAGCCGCGGGCGGCGCAGCCCATCTCGCGGGCGTCATCGCCGCCGTCACCCGGCTGCCCGTTCTCGGCGTTCCGATGCAGAGCCAGGCGTTGAACGGTCTCGACTCGCTGCTCTCGATGGTCCAGATGCCCGGCGGCATCCCGGTCGCGACGCTTGCCATCGGCAAACCCGGCGCCGTCAACGCCGGCCTGTTCGCCGCCGCGATCCTCTCCAACAAATACGACGACGTCCGCGAGGCGCTCGAGCGCTTCCGCGCCTCTCAGACGCAGAAGATCCTCGCGGGGTCCGACCCGACGAAGTAAATCGAGCATTGCGCGTCGCTCCACGCTGTTCGATTTCGCTCGTCGCGAGGGGCGGCGGCATCGTGCTGCTGTGCTGCGCGTCCTCGTGCGGTAGCGCCGACCCTCTACATCACCGCTCTCGGCACCGGCGCGCAAAAAGGCCTGTTCCAGCTAGAGACCCAGATCCCCGGCATGCCGTACTGAGAACGCGCCCGGAAAGGGGCGATCTCGTGTATCGTGTGCTGTGATGGCCTGGGCGATCCCTCGCTTCAATCACCTGGTGGACTTCGCGGGGGCATCGCACGTCGGGCGGGTGCGCACGTCGAACGAGGACGCCTGGCGCGCCGACCCGGGGCTCGGGCTCTTTCTCGTCGCCGACGGGATGGGTGGGCACGCCGCGGGTGAAGTCGCTTCTCGCGCCGCGGTGGAGGAGGTCGGACGGGCGCTGCGCACCCCCGCGGCGCTGAAGGTATTCGACGCGTTCGCGGCGACGCCCACGCTCGACGCGCGCCGCGCGGTCTTCGCCGTCCTGGAGTCGGCGGCGGAAGGGGCGCACCAGGTCATACGAAAGATGGCCCAGGAGAACGTCCGGCAGAGCGGCATGGGGTGCACCCTGGACGCCGCCCTGCTCATCGGCACGAAGGCCTTTCTTTCGCACATCGGCGACGGCCGGAGCTACCTCGCTCGCCCGACGACGACGATCCAGCTGACGCAAGATCACACGGTGCACGGGTCGCTGGTCGCGCGGGGGCTGCTCCGCCCCTCCGAGCCGCCCGCGGTTCGCAACCTGCTCACCAACGCCGTGGGGAAGAAAGGCGACATCCACGTCGAAGAAGTCCTCGTGGATCTCGCCGAGGGCGATCGCTTGCTGCTCTGCACGGACGGTGTCTTCGCCGGGCTCGACGACGAGAGCGTCATCAGCGAGCTCGTCCAGGGCGCCGCCGACGACACGGCCATCGCGCTGGTCAACGCCGCGCTCGCCCGCGGCGGCAAGGACAACGCGACGGCGCTCGTGGTGGCGGTCGGGCCCCGCCGCGCCGATCGCGCCGCGACGGCCGGCGGGCTCTCGGCGCAAGACAACGCATTCGCGACGCACTCCGCGCTGCTCTCGGGCGTGCCGGAGGCGCTGGTGGCGCGCGCGCTGCGAGCGGCGGTGGAGATCGAGCTCGACGCGGGAGAATCCGTGCCGCGCTACTTCACCGGAGACCGCGTCGGCTACGTCGTGCTCGAGGGGCGCATCGATTCGCCGAATGGATGGACGCTGGGTCCGTCCTCCGTCGTCTATCCGGAGTCGCTCGCCGGCGGCGGCAAGGGGGAGCTGTGCAAGGCGTTCGAGCGGACGCGCGCGCTGCGCATCCGCGCGGACGATTTTCGCGAGGTCTGCGCGTCGGATACGCGGCTCGCAGCGATGCTCTACGAGCGCCTGGCCCACATCCTGGCGCGCAGCTTCATTTGAATTTCGTCCGCCCTCTCGCCCGGCGCAACATTTCCGAAAAACGCCGCCGAGCTGCTGAAACAATTGCAGGAACGAGCGAAGCCGGCCGCGCTCGAGCGCAACCTGGGCGGTGACCCACGCGGTGAGGTCGGATGTCGAGTGACATCCTTGGGAAGCGGCGGTGCACCGATGGACACGACGTTTGCCTCGGTTCGCGCTTGGAACTGTGACCGGCGAGCCGCACGGCGTCCTCGGAAACGTTACATTCGCGGCAAGGCGGCCATTGATATAACCCGCGCCCATGCAGGTGCAGTCCCCACACGCCCTCCGCCTCGCCGACGGAAGGCCGAACGAAGACAGCTGCCCGGCCCCACCGCTCTCGATCCTCAGGCCCGCCAGAAGCCTCGGCGGCGGTCGAGCGCAACGAACGCTCGCGACGCAATCGCCGGCGATGCACACGGTGATCGCGGCGCTGTCGCGGATCGCTCCTTCGGATGTGACCGTCACGCTGGTCGGAGAGACCGGGACGGGCAAGGACGTGCTCGCGGCCGCGCTGCACGAGCTCAGCCCTCGGGCGACGGGTCCTTTCGTCGTCTTCGACTGCGGCTCCGTCGCGCAGAACCTCGCGGAAAGCGAGCTCTTCGGGCACGAGCGCGGCTCGTTCACCGGCGCTCACAACGTGCACCTCGGAGCGTTCGAGCGTGCGCACGGCGGCACGCTCTTCCTCGACGAGATCGGCGAGCTGCCGCTCGACCTCCAGCCGCGCCTCTTGCGGGCCCTGGAGAACCGCACCGTGCGCCGCGTCGGCGGCGGCCAAGAGCGGCGCGTGGATCTGCGCGTCGTCGCCGCGACGAACCGCAGCCTGGAAGCCGAGGTCGCCGCGGGTCGGTTCCGCCAGGACCTGTACTTCCGGCTCGCCGGAGCGGTCGTCGCGGTGCCTTCGCTCCGCGATCGGCGCGAAGACATCCCGGCGCTGGCGCGCGCGCTCCTGTCGGATCTCGGTCATCATGACGTGATCCTCGCCGAGGACGCCGTCGACGCGCTCTCCCGGCACTACTGGCCGGGCAACGTGCGCGAGATGAAGAACGTCCTCGCCTGTGCCGTCGCGTTCCTCGACGGCCAGGCGATCCGGACGCGGCACCTCCGGCTGCCGGAGCCCCGGAGTCAAGAGGTGGGCCTCGAGAGGCTCGCTCTCGGCGGCCTCAAGCTCCAAGATCTGGAGCGCGAGGCGATCCGGCAAACGCTGCTGCAGGTCGGGGGCAACAAGTCGCAAGCGGCGCGCTCCCTCGGCATCGCGATTTCGACGCTGTACGACAAGCTGAAGCGCCACGCTCTCTGACCGCGCTTGACGCGACGCGCGCGCTCGTGAGATGCGCGGGCTGTCCATTCGTGTTCCTCGGCCCGGTAGCTGCGTTCACGGCTTCCGCAACGTGGGCGTTCGCGACCACACGGTATTCCCGCGCCTCGCGCGAGGTGGGCTCGGCGCGAGTGAACCTCGCGCGGGCGATCGTGGCGACCTCGGCGTTCGCCGCCCTGCGCCTGGCCACCGGGGGCGGACCTTTGATGTCCGGGCTGACGATCGGCGCCGCGAGCTGGCTGGTCCTCTCCATCGTCTGCTCCTACGCGCTCGGTGACTCTCTCTTCTTGACGGCCAGCCGTCGAGTCGGCGTCACGACGGCGCTCTCGATCGCGTCGACGTATCCGCTCTGGGCGGCGCTCTGGGGCACGGTGATCGATCGCGAGCCGCTCGGAGCGCTCCGCGGCGCGGGCATGCTGCTCGCCGTGGGCGGCGTGACCTGGCTCGTGCGACTCGGCCGCGGCGACGGAGGAGCCGAAGCGAATCGCCGCGACCGCGGTGGGATCGCGCTCGCGCTCGTGACGTCGCTGTTCTGGGCCTTCAACAGCATCGGCATCAAGCGCGGCAGCGTCGGGATGAACCTGCTCGACGTCAACGTCTTCCGCTTCGGCGCGGCCTTCCTGCTCCTCTTACCCCAGCTCCGATTCCCCGCGGAGCGCGCGCGCGCGGCGTCGCCGGGCGGCGGCTGGCGCTCGCTGCTCCCGGCTTTGCTCGTCGATTGCGTGCTCGGTTCGCTCTCCTACGTCTACGGCTTGGCGCACACGGACCTCGCCGTCGGAGCGACGCTTTCTTCGCTCGCGCCGCTGATTTCGGTGCCGTTCGCCATCGCCGCGGGGGAGGACCGGTTCGACGCGCGACGGCTCGCGGCGATCGCCGCGACGGTGTCCGGAGTCGCGCTGCTCGTGGTGCGGTGCTAAACCCGGCCCGCGTCATGCGCGCCCTCCCGTTGCTGCAGCCGAAGAACGTGCCGCCCTTCGGCGGCGTCGCGCTCTCTCGTCACGCGGAGGGCCGGCCTCTGCCGATGACGCCGGAAGAGGTGCGCGCGCGCGGCTACACGCAAGTGGACGTGGTGTTCGTCAGCGGCGACGCCTACGTCGATCACCCGAGCTTCGCGATGGCGCTCCTCGGCCGTCTGCTCGAGAGCGCGGGGTACAGCGTCGCCATCCTGTCGCAGCCGGATTGGCGCAGCGCGGACGCGTTCCGAAAATTCGGCAAGCCCCGGCTCTTCTTCGCGGTGAGCGCCGGGAACATGGACTCGATGATCAACCACTACACCGCGAACAAGAAGGTGCGCAACGACGACGCCTACAGCCCGGGCGGCGAGATCGGACGCCGCCCGGATCGCGCGACGCTCGCGTATTCGCAGCGCGCGCGGGAGGCGTACCCCGGCGTGCCGATCGTCGCGGGGGGCGTCGAGGCGAGCCTCCGTCGCATCGCCCACTACGATTACTGGAGCGACACCGTCCGGCGCAGCGTCCTGCTCGACGCGAAGGCGGACCTCATCGGCTACGGCATGGGCGAGCGCGGCATCCTCGAGCTCGCGCGGCGGATCCACGCCGGAGAGACGGTGCGGGAGCTCCGCGATTTGCGGGGCATCGCGTACCGGCTCGGCAAGAGCGAAGCGCCGCCCGCGGGCGACGACGTGGTCGTGCTGCCGAGCTACGAAGAGGTCGCGACGGATCCGATCGCGTTCGCGACGATGACGCGGCTCGCGCACCGCGAGACGAACCCGCTGAACGCGCGCACGCTGGTGCAGGCGCACGCCGGAGAGCACGTCGTCGTGACGCCCCCCGCGCTCCCGCTGACGGAGGCGGAGATGGACTGGGTCTACGGCTTGCCGTACACGCGAAGGCCGCATCCGTCGTACGGCAACCGGAAGATCCCGGCGTTCGAGGTCGTGAAGACCAGCGTGCAGATCATGCGCGGCTGCTTCGGCGGCTGCACCTTCTGCTCCATCACCGCGCACGAGGGCCGCATCATCCAGAGCCGGAGCGAAGCGTCCGTGCTCGGCGAGCTCCGGACGATGGCGAGCGATCCGTCGTTCAGCGGCGTCGTCAGCGACATCGGCGGACCGACGGCGAACATGTATCGCATGCGCTGCACGCGCCCGGAGGTGGAAGCGACGTGCCGGCGGCAGAGCTGCGTGCACCCGACCATCTGCAAGCTGCTCGGCACCGATCACGCGCCGCTCGTCGCGCTCATGAAGAAAGCGCGCCGCACGCCCCGCGTGCGCAAGGTGTTCGTCGCCTCGGGCATCCGCATGGATCTCGCGCGGCGAGCCCCGGAGTATCTACGCGAGCTCGCCGCCCACCACGTCGGGGGTCTGCTCAAGGTCGCGCCCGAGCACACCGACGCGTCGGTGCTCGATCTGATGAAGAAGCCGGGCCCCGACGACTTCCTCGAGTTCGCGCGCGAGTTCGACGCCGCCTCGAAGCGCGCGAACAAGACTCAGCACCTCGTGCCCTACTTCATCGCCAGTCATCCGGGCAGCGATCTCGCGTCGATGATCGAGCTCGCCCTCTTCTTGAAGCGGAACGGATACGCTCCGGATCAAGTTCAGGACTTCATCCCGAGCCCCTTCGACGTCGCCGCGTGCATGTACCACACCGGCTACGATCCGATGACGATGCGCCCCGTGAAGACGGCGCGAGCCCTGCGCGATCGGCGCATGCAACGAGCGCTGCTCCAGTTCTTCAAGCCCGAAAACTGGTTCGACGTGCACGAAGCGCTGATCAAGGCGGGCCGCGCGGATCTCATCGGGAGCGGCTGCGACTGTCTCATCCCCGAGCGTCCACCGCGCGAAGCGCTCGAGCAGCGACGGCGGCGCGCGGAGCGCGCGGTCACCGAGCAGACGTCCGGCGACCACATCCGCGGCACCTTGTCGCAGCAAGGTTATCGGCCGGGCCGGAAGAGCGCTCGCCGCCGGCCGCGTGCCCGAGCGCCGCGGTCGGGCTGAGGATCGCGGGCGCCGGACGGCGCGTCGAAACCATCGGCGAGCGTATACTCGACCAGTCACCTGGTCACGTCACAATCCGTGGACCGACGGTCCTGTATGGCCAATTTGAGGCTCGGCTTGGCCAAAGGGCACTCGCGCCGCTGCGGATGTTGTCGGCGTTATAAGAAGCAGCGTACATCGAGAGCACGGCACGGGCGGACCCCGAATCATGGGAAAGGCCAGGGCGGGAACCGACGAAAACGACGAGGGCCAGGAGCACGACCAACTCACCCACGTCTTGAATGCCCTCCCCGACGCGGTCGTCGTCGTGGATGGAAGCGGCGTCGTGTGCTTCGTGAACCGCGCCGCCGAAACATTGTTCGGTCATCGAAGAGACGAACTCCTCGGACGGCCGCCGACGTTCTCGATGGATCAACACGGACCGGTCCGGCTCGACATCGTCACTCCGGGCAGGATCGTGGAAGGGGAGCTCCACGTTTCGAAGGTGATCTGGGACGGCGAGGACGCGCTCGTCGCGTTCATTCGCGACCTGACGGAGTGGCGCAGAGAGACGGACCGACGGCGGCGAGCCGAGGAGCTCGACGCGGTCGGTCGACTCGCGGGCGGCATCGCGCACGACTTCAACAACCTGCTCACGGGCGTGATGACGTTCACGAGCCTGGTGCGCGACAGCTTCGACGCGACCGACGAGCGCCGCACGGATCTGGGGCAGGTGCTCATTTCGGGCAGCCGCGCAGTCCAGCTGACGCGCAATCTGCTCGCGTTCTCGCGCCGGGAGCCGAGCATCCCGGCGCCCAGCAACCTCAGCGAGCTCATCGAGGGCCTCTCGAGTCTCCTCGAACAACTCCTCGGCGACCGGATCGCGCTGTCGAAGCAGCTCTCGCCGACGCTCGCGCTCGTGCTGATCGATCCGCGTCATTTCGAACGCATCGTGACCAATCTGGTGGTCAATGCTCGCGACGCGATGCCGTCGGGCGGCACCCTGAGCATCACCACGCGCAACGATACGGACGCCACGCTCGGAGACTGCGTGCTCTGCCGGATCGCGGACACCGGACACGGAATGACCGAAGACGTGAAGCGCAACCTCTTCCACCCCTTCTTCACGACGAAGTCGCCGGGGGCGGGAAGCGGGCTCGGGCTCGCGACGGTGTACGGGCTCCTTCTCCAAGCCAAGGCCGTCGTGGAGATCGACAGCGTCGTCGGTCGGGGCACCGCGTTCGAGCTCCGCTTCCCGCGGGCGGCCGCGGCGGCGCACGGCGTCCAGACGAGGAGTATCAGTCCGCATGCGGGTACCACGCGAACGCGAGGACCGGAGGCGATCCTTCTCGCGGAAGACGAACCCATCGTGCGAAGTTCGGTGGGGCGCATGCTGCGAAGAGGCGGTTACACCTTCTTCGAAGCGCGGACGGGCCGTGAAGCGCTCGAGATCTTCGACGAGCACCGGGACGAGATCCGGCTCGCCGTGCTCGACGTCGTCATGCCGGAGCTTTCGGGGCCCGAAACGGCGATGCGGCTGCGCGCGCGGGCGCCGGCGCTGAAGATCCTGTTCATGTCCGGCTACCCGCGGGATCTCTTCGAAGCCAACAAGGAGGCGCGCGAGCTCGGACCCCTCATCCAGAAGCCGATGTCCGAGGGCGCCCTGCTCGCGGCGGTGCGACAACTCCTGGACACGCACGCCGAAGAGACCGCGGAGGCCGGCGATCAAACCGGCGTCACGCGATAGACGGTCGTCGGGCGCAAGAACGAACCGTCGGCGTCGTTGTCCGCCGGCGCGTCGTAGCGCGACAGCGCGACCAACCCCGTCGTATCCAGGAAACCGCGGTCCGGATCGCCGATGAGCACCGTCGCCCCCCGCGCCGCGAGCGCGCGGAGCCATGTGACCAGTGGAGTGGCCATTTCGTAGCCGTAGAAGACGTCGCCGGCCAGCACGACGTCCCAGGCGCGGTCGACCCGCCCCACCAGATCACAGGTCGTGGTCTCGAGGACCACGCCGGCGAGCGCGGCGTTCAAGCGCGCGGCTTCGATCGCCATCGGGTCGATGTCCGCCGCGAGCACCGAAGCGCTGGCGAGCGCCGCGGCGATCCCCTCGACCGCGCCACCCGCGCCGAAGTCGAGCACCGTGCGACCGGCGAACTCCGCTGGATGATCGAGCACATAGCGCGCGAGCGCCTGACCCCCGGCCCACGAGAACGCCCAGTACGGCTCGACGAGACCCGCGCGCGCCGCTTCGTCTTCCGTCGCGCGAAACAGCGGGCAGCGAGCCGTCACGAGATGAAGGCGGATCTCGGGGCACAAGCGCGCGGGGGCGACTTCGGTGTGGCGAAGAATCGTGTCACGGAGATTCAAGACCCGCGGCTCTTCCTCTATCGCGACTCCGAGCGACAAGAAATACTCACGTGCGCTTCCACGGACGTCGTGCGCGCTCCCCGCTAAAAGAGCGCGCCGCGCGCAGGTCGTGGTCTCCCACCCGGGATGGGTGAACCCCCCTCGCCGTGAGGCGAAACCTTGAGGCGGCTTGCGGTACTTTGTCACCTGTGGGCACGAGGGGACTTCGTTGCAACGAGCGGCCATGTCACAGATGACGTCATCGCACGGTACATCGCTGACCAGGACGTGGAGCCCGAGGACGCCGCCGCCGCCCCGTCCCCAATGGAACTGATTTCAGGTGACGGAATGACGGCGGTCATGGCGAAGTTCAGGTGCCTTGAGGCGCCGCTCGAAAAACCCGCCGCCTCGAGGCGGCGGTGCCTGCTAGGAGCCCGACCGAAATACCGATCCCGCGGTCGTGGACTGTGAGCACGAACGACAGGTGCCTGCGCGGGACATCTGGCCTGCCTCGCTCGCGGGCGAGAGCTGTCAACGGAGGGCGCTTTAGGTGGTGGTTCGTGAGCACGAACGACAGGTACCTGCGCGGGACATGTTGGCCTGCCTCGCTCGCAGGCGAGAGCTGTCAACGAAGCCGAAATGGGCTCGACCCAGGGGTACCTCCCGCAATGCGGGACATCAGCGGGACATGGGAACGTCTATGTCCCGCTGATGTCCCTCGATGCTCCTCGGCGGGCGTTGATCCGCAGGAAATGAGCCGAATCGGAGCGCTCCCCCGAGCACTCATGGAGGCTTCGATGTACCGGTCAGGGACCTGAGGTATCACCTCGTACTCAGGCATCACTCGTACCTCAGGCATCACTCGTACCTCAGGCATCACTCGTACCTCAGGCATCACTCGTACCTCAGGCATCACTCGTACCTCAGGCATCACTCGTACCTCAGGCATCACCTCGTACTTGCGTGGGAGCGGGCGGGGCAGGCCGCGAGCCGAACGCCAAGCATCACCTCGTACTTGAGGCATCCCCTCGTATCGAGGGATCCAACGGCTTGAACGCATGGACGCTCGATCGGCTCACGAAGCTCGAGCTCGATCGGCCCACGAACCTCGACCTCGATCGCTCTCGAAGCTCAAGGTCGATCGCCCTCGAAGCTCGAGCCCGATCGCTCTCGAAGCTCGACTTCGATCGCCCACGAACTGGGCGCGCGACAGCGGGGCGCCGGCGCGGTTTCGAGACGACGGGGGCGAGTAGGACTGCGCTCGTGCCGCCCGCGTGTGGCGCCGCGCCCCGTATCAGGGGGGCGCTCCAAACCGGACGCTTGCGATGTTAAAGTCGCTTCATGTCCGGTCTTCGTCTTCTTTCGGCCTTCGTGATTTCGGGATTCGTCGTTGCTTGCGGGGGTGGCGCGGTTTCCGTTCTTCACAGCAAGGGGAAGCCGACCGGCGATGGCGCGCCGGAGCTCACGATCAAGAACGCCAGCGGGCAGAGCATCGAGAAGCTGTACGTGGCGAAGACGGAAGCGGTGGATCAGGCGCGGGAATCGGGCGCGAGCGCTGGGTCGGCGGCGGACGAGGCGCTCTGGGGGGACGATCAGCTCGGCAACGCGGGTATTCCCGACGGAAGATCGTGGAACGGGCTACGCCTCGGCGCCGAGCACTACGACATCTTGGTCGTCGGGCACGACCACCGGGAGCAGCTGGTGAAGCACCTGGACCTGAAGAGCGGCGGTCGCTACGTCCTCGAGGTCAAGGACGGCTGGACTATGGGGCGCTGAGACAAGGACGGCTGGACCATGGGCGCTAAGACAAGGACGGCTGGACTATGGGGCGCTGAGACAAGGACGGCTGGACTATGGGCGCTGAGACTCACGGCGAGATCATCGGCAAGCGGACTCTTCGATCCGGCGTCCAGACGAAGTCGTTCACGCGCTTTGCGACTTTGACGCCGCCCGCCGAGGGATCCGACCAGCTCGCGTAGTCGTCGGGCAGTGGGCCCGGGAGCGTCGGCTGCGCGGTGCGCTCGAAGAGCGCGAAGCCGTGGCCCGCGCTGAGCTCGAGGGGACGCGCGGACGCCGCGCCGCCACCGGCGAGAAACGCGCGGAACGCCTCGGCGTTGCGCGCGACGACCCAGTGCTGGGGATCGCGGCGCAGCGCGGTCCGGAGGTTGTCTTCGACGGACGCGTAGTCGTGGCGCGCGGCCGCGACGCACGCGAGCAGGCTGAAGACGAGACCGGGGGCGGGATAGCCGAGAGCGAGCGCGCGCCGCGCGTGTTCTTCCGTCCCGGCGACGTCGCCCTCGCGATAGAGCGCGCTCGCGAGATCCATGTGCGCGCCGTGATAGTCGCCGAGGCGTTCGAGGATGCCGCGGCAGTCCGCGCTGGTGGGCCGATAGCCGACGCGGAGGCCGCGGTTCTTTTCGAACCAGTCGCTCATCAACGCGGTGTCTTCGGGCGTGGCGTCGAACGGCGTCTTGAACTCCTGGAAGTCGCCGCTGAAATACACTTCTCGGTCGAGCCAGCCGGCTTTTTCGGCGGCCTCGAAGTCCAGCGTGCCCGGGTAGATGGAGAGGCACGAGAACAAGTACTGGTGCGGCTTCGCGCGCTCGAGGAAAAGGAGCGTCTCGTGGAACGTCTCGCGTGTCTCGCCGCGGTTGCCGAGCATCATGTAGTAGCGGACTTCGATGCCGTATTTCTTCGCGAGCTCGGTGCTGCGGATGATCTGATCGACGGTGATCTTCTTGTTGATCGCCTTCAGGATCGACGCGGAGCCCGATTCGACGCCGAGGCTCAGCCGCTCGCAGCCGGCGAGGCGCATTTCGCGCAGGAGCTCGTCGGAGAGGACGTCGACCCGCGTGTCGCAGCTCCAGAAGAAATTCAAATTGCGCTCGCGGATCCCGCGGCAGATCTCGATGACGCGCTTCTTGTTCGTGGTGAACGTGTCGTCCTTGATCTGGATCATGCGCATGGGGAGCCGCGCGAGCGCGCTCTCCAGCGAGTCGAGGACGTAGGGCACCGATTGACCGCGGAAGCCGCGACCCCAGGTCGTTTCGGCGCCGCAGAAGGTGCATTGCCACGGGCAGCCGCGGGACGTCATCACGATGTGCGTCGAGAAGTAGTCGTGCGGCGACGCCAGGTCGTCGAGGTTCGGCACCGACGCTCGCTCCGGCGCAGAGACGGTGCGCGCGCCGTCGCGATACACGGTACCGGCGACGCCGGCGGTGGGCGCGCCCGCTTCGAGCCGCTCGAGCAGCTCGAGGAACGTGACGTCGCCTTCCCCGGTGACGACGGTGTCGATCTCCGGGTAGTGCGCGAGCATCTCGCTGGCGAGCGGCGTCGCGTGCGGCCCGCCGATCACGATGTGCGCGCGGGGATGCAGCTTTCGGACGAGCTTCGCGACGAGCGCGACGCCGCGGCGGTTCGCCGTCCAGCACGACATGCCGAAGACGTCCGCGTCGAGAGCGGCCACGACTTCTTCGACGCGCCGCCACGAGAACGCGGACAGATTGAAGACCTTGACCGGGTGCCCCGCGCGTATCGCTTGCGCGCCGAGCGAGAACAAGCCGTACGGCGTCTGGTGGAAGTCCGCGTCGAGGTCGCCCTCGCGGTACCCCTCCGGCTCCCCGTCACCCCCTTCGTACGGCGGCTCACCGGGCGCCGCGATCTTCCACGGCGGCGGATACAGCAGGACGACGCGCATGCGGCTTTATAGCACTCGGTTCATGCTCCTGTCGCAAGCGACCACGTAACTGGTCGCAGGAGCGCGACGCAGTCGCGCGACACGGAAAAACCCTGGCGCTCGTCACACCCGTGGCCCGGACGACGGAACTTTCGGCCCTCACCTTAGTGGGGGCCGGAAGTTCCTAGAGTCCCACGAATGGACGAGCGCTCAATACTCGCATCCTTCGATGACCGCGCCATCGGCGGCGACGCCGATCACCCGCCGGCCATCCGCGAAGAGGCTGATGATCGGAACACGCCAGTCGTTGTCTTGCCACGCGAGGGACCAGCGCCGCGGATCTTGCGGAGTTTGTACCCACATGCGCCCCAGGCTCGTGGTCCAGGCGCGCCGGTTCGGTTCGACGACCACGGCGGAAAGATCCGGCGCACCTGGGACGACGGATTGCTCCAGCGCGCCCGCGGTGACGCGCAGCGCGCTCCCCTCCGCGCCCACGATGACCCCGACGCCGACCTCCGCGACGGCCGCGCACGCGGTGAAGGTGCGCACGGTCGGCGCCGGCACCGGGTGCAGCTCCCAGCGGAGCGGGTCGTAGAGGCCCGCGAACGCGCCGCCCTCGCGCTTGCGGCCGACGACGATCCAGTGCTCCTCGTCGAAGCGGGCGAGCCCCATCAGCGACATCGCGTCGGGGACGGTGAGCTCGCGCAGCCAGCGCTTGCCCGACATGCCGAACAGCAGCGGCGCGTGCTCGTCCACGGTGCCGACCGCGACGGCGAGGTCGTCCGGGTTGCCGCTGACGGCCTCGAACGTCGCCGGCGTGCGCGCACGGCGTAGCCGCTGCATGCCCTCGAGCGACACGTAGTACGCGAAGAGCCCGCGCTCGCCGCCGACGAGCCAGTGTCCGGGGCTCACGTGATGAACGGACCGCACCCGTTCGGCGACGTCTTGCGTGAGCGGCACGTCCGCCCAGTTCGTGCCGTTCCAGAACGAAAGACCGTTCGTCGTCGCGGCGAGGCACGAGCCGGCCGCGTCCCACGCCACGCTGCGAATCGCGCGGTCGCCCCCCGGCGAGTGCCGCACCTTCCAGTTCCAGCTCGCCGACGAGCGCACCGAGAAGCGATCGGTCTGATGCCGTCGCACCGACAAGGGCGGCTGATCGCGCACGCTGTCGCTGCGCAGCGCGGAGATGATCATCGCGCCGAAGAGGCCGCTCGACTGCGGGCGATCGCGGGCGTCGGGCGCCGTCCCGAACGCGATGGCCGCGTCGATCTGGGCGCAGGCGCTCGGGTGGTGCTTCAACTCTTCGCAGAGGCCCGCGCATTCGCGGATGCTGCGTCGCGGCCGCGCGCGCGCGAGCTCGAGGATCTTCATGACGCTCTCGCCGATGAAGAGCTCCTCGCCGGTGAGGATGTGGAACGTCGTGGCCGCGAGGCTGAACACGTCGGAGGCCGGGCCGATCGTTTTCTCGTCCATCACGATCTGCTCGGGGGACGCGTAGCCCGGCGTGCCCATCGAACCTTGCACGAAGGTCTGTCGCAGCCCCACGGGACGCGCGACGCCGAAATCCGAAATCTTGAAGGCTTCGTCCGGCGCCTCGCCGCAGCACAGGACGTTGTTCGGCTTGATGTCGCGATGGAGCACGTCCACCGAGTGCACGGCGTCGAGCCCCGCGGCGATCGCCTCCACCGCTCGCGCGGCGCGCTCCGGATCGAACGCCCAGCCCGTGCCGCGCAAGGTGTTACGGACGCGGATCTCCAGGGTTTCGCCGTGGACGTATTCCATCGCGAGCCACGGCAACAAAAGCTTCAGCGCGCCGTACGAGACCTCCGTCTCGCCGCTCTCGATGAAGCGCACGACGAACGGCGTGGGCGGCACGCGCTCGTTGAGCCGCCCGAGCGCGACGGACTCTTTCCGGATCGTCAGCAACGCCGTCTCGGCGGCGGCGCGGACGAACTCCGGACGCGCCATCTTGATCACCGCGACGCCCGTCCCGGTGTCCGAACGACGCTCGACGAGGAACGCGATCGCCATGCTGCCCGCGCCGAGCACGCGTTCGAGCTTGAACGTCACCCCCGGGTACACGGTCGACGGCAGCTCGGCCCCGACGAGCGCGTGCAGTTGATCGTCGCCGGGGGGTACGCGGAGCACGTCCGTACCCTACCCTGGCGACGTCCGGCCGTGACGCAGGTCGTCGAAGCGGGCGCCCCGGCCCGTAGGCCGGCAGCTAAATTCCGCTGCGTTGCAGCTCGTGCCCCCGGGTGAGTGCGCTCGGCTGTCGCTGCCCACGGCGGCGCTGGTGCTCGCCCGGGGTGTGCTCGCCGTGGTGGCTTTGGTTCGACGACGTCGCCGGCTCGACCATCCGCGGCGAACGCGCCGCCCTTCGTCTGGGTGCACGCGCACCTGCCGTCACCGCGCTGAAGGACGACGTGACGCGTGAACAGGAGAGCACCTGCGGCGAATGCACGAATTGCCGGCTCGTCCGCGGGCATTCGTCCCTCTTCACGATGACCTGGGCGGTGACGCACGAGATAGACGCCAATGGCGCGCTCGCCGACGTGGACCTCCGCGATCCGAAAGATCGGATGGCCGTCGTCGTGACGCTGATCGGTCTCGAGGGGACGGTACGGACAGACGACGTACGCGCGCCACGTCCATATGCGGAAGGCGCGCGTGTCGGTCACCGTTTCGTCGACGTCACACATCGGCTGCCGGATGGTCGCATGGGGATCGACTACTCGCTGTTTCACGACACCGTGGAGGCGCGAGAGCTCGACGCGGCGGAGTGAGCGCCGCGTCCGGCTGCCCGTTCTCGTACGTCGATTCGGCAACGTGGGTGGCCGTTTTGGTCACGCGCCCTAGGCATCGGAAGTGCGTTTTCGCTTCCTCGCCATTGCCTCGATGGTCATGGCAGCTCCTTCCGCGAAGGCGGACGAAAAAGCCGAGACAAAAGATCACAAGACGACCGAGATCGGCGCCTTCCCGCTGATCGGCGGCAGCAGCGACATCGGGTTCGGCGGCGGCGCGGTCGGGTCCATCGCGCACTTCACCCCCGGCGAGCAGCAGTACCGCTGGCGCGTCGAGCTGAGCGGCATCATCACCTACAACCCGAGCGGCGGTCTCTCGCACATTCCGTACACGGACGTCTACGTCAAGTACACGATTCGCGACATGGGTCGCGGCGTCCGCCTCGAGCTGCGCCCCTCGTACACACACGAGTCGACCCTTCGTTACTACGGGATGGGCAACGCCTCCGTGCGGGACCCGTCGCTCGACAAGGGCACGTACAACGAGTACGGCCGCACGCACCCTACGATGCAGGCGACGGTCCGGTTGCCGCTCATCGGGGGAATGTACGTCCGGCTCAGCAACTACTTCACCTACAACACCTTCGTCTTCGCGCAGAATTCGAAGCTCGAGCAAGATCTGCAAGCGAACGATCCCGAGCTACGCAAGTTGCTCGATACCCCCAAGTCGCACGCCGTCGACTTCTTCGAATACGCCCTCGTCTACGACACGCGCGACGACGAGACCATCCCGAAGCGCGGCCAGTACCACGAAGCGTGGGTGCGCTACAGCCCCGGCGGCACGGGGTTCTTCCCGTATCGCTACGAACAATTCGAGGGCGTGGCGCGCTGGTACTACACGTTCGCCGGCGACAAGATCACCGTCGCAGCGCGCGGCGTGTTCGATCTGCAGCTCGATAACCCGCCGTTTTACGAGCTGGCGCGCTTCGAAGACACCTACGCGCTCGGCGGCAGCAAGGGCGTGCGCGGCGTCCCCGCGCAGCGCTACTACGGCAAAGTGAAGGCCTTCGGCAACCTGGAAGGGCGCTGGCGAATCTTTCCGTTCCATCTGTTCGGCAACCACTTGGACTTCGGCGTCGCAGCCTTCTTCGATGCTGGACGCGTCTGGGCCGACATCAACTCGCACCGCGAGCTCGACGGGACGGGCCTCGGCCTGAAGTGGGGCACCGGCGGCGGGCTCCGCCTGCAACAGGGCAGCACGTTCCTCGTCCGCCTCGACCTGGCGTGGTCGCCGGACGCGCACCCGATCGGCGGATATTTCGGGGCCGGGGAGATGTTTTGACGCTCGACCTCAGGCGCCGAGCCGCTGCGCGGTCGGCGCGTGGACGATCTTGCCGTCGTGGGTGAGGAGGGTGCCGCTCGTGATCTCGTCGGTGAGGTCGTAGTTGAGCGCGCCGTCCTTCAGCACGTTTTGCAGCAACGCCATGACGTTGCGCGCGTAGAGCATGCTCGCGTCGGCCGGCATGGTCGCCGGCAGATTCGGATGTCCGACGATGAGCACGCCGTGTTTGCGTACTTCCTTGCCGCGCTCGGACAGCTCGCAGTTGCCGCCTTGCTCGACCGCGAGATCGACGATCACCGAGCCGGCCTTCATCTTCTCCACCATGGACGCGGGGAGCAGCTTCGGCGCGGGGCGGCCGGGGACGAGCGCCGTCGTGATCACGACGTCCGCTTGCGCGACGTGGCGCGCGACGATCTCCTGCTGCTGGCGCAGGAAATCGGCGCTCACCTCGCGGGCGTAACCGCCGGCCCCGGCGCCGCTCTCTTCCGTCTTCGGCAGCTCGATGAATTTGCCTCCGAGCGACTGGACCTGCTCCTTGGTCTCGGGGCGGATATCGCTCGCCTCGACGACCGCGCCGAGCCGCTTCGCCGTCGCGATCGCCTGAAGCCCCGCGACGCCGGCGCCCATGATCACGACGCGCGAAGGCTTCACGGTGCCCGCCGCCGTCATGAACAGCGGGAAGTACTTCGGCAAGTTCGCCGCGGCGACGAGCACGGCCTTGTAGCCGGCGATGTTCGCCTGGCTCGACAGCGCGTCCATCTTCTGCGCGCGCGTGATGCGCGGCACGAGCTCCATGGGCAGCGACGAAACGCGCTTCTCGGCGTAGCGGCGGATCATCGCGTCGTTCGCGTACGGCGCCAGGAAGCCGATCACCGTCGCGCCGTCCTTCGTCGCCTCGATCTCGTCGAAGGCGGCGTGCTTCTGCGGCGCGCGCACCGTGAGGACGATGTCGGCGGCGCCCCACGCCGCCTTCGGATCGGTCGCGATCTGCGCGCCGGCGTCCTTGTATTGCGCGTCGGAGATGAACGCCTGCTCGCCCGCCGAGGACTCGACGACGACCGCGAGACCGGCCTTGATCATCTGCTTGACCGTCTCGGGCGTGGCGCTCACGCGCGTTTCACCGTCGACTCTTTCTTTGGCAACCAGCACGGAAAGCATGGATGGGCGACCTTTCGAGCCGGGCCCTATACCACGTCAGGACGCGAGTCGAGCGGCGTCGTCGAGCAGGCGCGCGAGCGCCGCGTCGTCGTTCGACGCGTAGTACCCCCGGATCGTCCCGCGGCCGTCGACCAGCACGAGCTGCGTGCCGTGGGTGATCCCGAAGTCCGCCTTCGTTGGATCCGCCTTCCCCTGCGCCGCGATCTTGAGCCCCTGCTCGGCCGTCTTCTGGATCGTGTCCGCGTCGCCGGTGACGAACGACCAGGTGGCGAGATCCGCGCCGTATTCGTTCGCGTACCGCTCTAGCACCGGCGGTGTGTCGAACTCGGGGTCCACGCTGAAACTGACGAGGTGAAGCTTCGTGTTCCGCCGGGCGGCCTTGACTTGCAGATCCCTCATGACGCGCGTGACCCGCGGGCAGGCGCTCGGACAGCGCGTAAACACGAACGCCGCGACCCAGGCCGTTCCCTTCAGCGAATCGCGCGTGAACGGCTTTCCCGCCTGATCGGTCAGCGAAAAATCGGGGACGGCGCCGAAGCTCGGCAGATCCGGCTGCGAATGGCACCCGGCGACGAAGCCCGCCGCCGCGAACGGGACGCCCGCGGTCAGCGCGGCCCCGATCGCCGCGGCGCGGAACCAGGTCACGCCCCTTCGCGGCGAGCGCGGGTGTCGCGGTAGAGGCTCTCGAGGGTCGTCAGGGATGCAGCGCATTTCCCGCGAGCGATCTGCCACACGCAATCGCGCGCGGCACGGCTGATCGGCGCCGCGATGTCGTAGCGCTCGGCCCGATCGACGACTTCGCCGTTCAAGAAGTCGACCGCCGGGGGCCGGCCGCGTTCGATGGCCGCCAGCATCGACGAGCGGAGGCGCCGGTAGCGCACCCCCGCCGCGAGCAGGACGGCGTGTTTTGCGCCGAGGAGCAGAGAGCCCGACGTCCTCTCGTCCGCCGGCGTGAGAGCAAGCCAGTCCAGGTCCACCGTGCCGGCGACCTTTTCGAGCCGGACCCCCTCCCGGCGCGCGACGTAAACGCACTCGCTCATCAGCTCGAGCGCGAGCCGCCGGACGAAACGATGCGTGATGAGCTGCCCGAGCCGGGCCCCCCCGATCGTGCCGAGGGTCGAGATGGCGCAATTGATGGCGAGCTTCGACCAGCGAGCGCCGAGCAGATTCGACGTGGTGCGGACGCCGAAAGCGTCGCCGAGCAGACGCGACAGCGCTTCGACGCGAGCGTCCGGCGGACCGTCGAGACGGCCCAGCGTCAGGCCGCCGGACGATGTCCGGTCGTAGAGGCCCGGTTCGGGCATCGACGCGCCCCAGGCCACCACGGCGCCGAGGACGCGCTCGCGTCCGACGGCGCGCGCCACGCGCACCTCGCAGAGGCCGTTCTGAAAGCAGACGACGCGACCGTCGCGGTCGACCAGCGGCGCGATCTGCGCGGCTGCCTCCTCGACTTGAGGCGGTTGCGTCGCGAGCAGCACGTAGTCGTACGGCCCTTCCGTCTCCCCGGCGCTGGCGTAAATGCCGCAAGGGCGGGCGTGGCGGACGCGACTCTTCCCGGTGACGCGAAACCCGTCGCGATGGAGCGCACCGGCGATGTTCGCGTTCGTCGTGAGCACGTCGGTGCGGTGTCCCGATGCGAGTAAGCTCGCGGCGAGCACCCCGCCGATCGCGCCCGCGCCCACCACGAGCAGCCGCGCCGGACCGGAGGCACCGACGCCCGCGGGCGTCGTCGTGGAAGCGGGCCCCGGACTCGAGGCCGGTGCATCCGAAGCTCTTAGAGCGCCTTGCATGGTCGATGCATCCCCTCGATCTTTCGCGCGTTTTTACAAAATAGTTGCGATACGGCACATAAGGGGCGTAGAAGTCTCACCTACATCCGCTCACCCCTGCAAGGTGTCATCATGATGAGAAGGCTACGAAAGCTGCTCAGCCGCCTCCGATTCCCGGTTGCCGCGTTAGCGTGAGCCCTCGCGCCTTCGCGGCGGCGCCCAGGTCCCAATGTGGCCTGGGCGCTTTCTTTTTGTAAAACTTAAACGTCCGAGGCCCGATTGCGAAGACCGCGTGCCCAGATGGCTGGGTGAGGCGCGCAAGCGTGCTCTGGCACGGCGAGCACCGAGAGCAGCCAGATGGGCGCGTGCTCGAAGCAAGCGGGCCTCGAGCGAAGATGCAGCCGTGGACTGCACGTTCGCTCGTTGATTGAAGGTGACCACAGCGTCATCTTTCCGGTTGCTGCTGTAGGGGCCTCGCGGTACACGCTTGCCCCTCCCGGCTCGAAATTTGTGCCGGCAATGTTCCGTGGCACGGGGACTTCCATAGCCCCAAGCCGATGAGAAGGAGACCACCATGCGCGAAGTCGTCATCGTTGATAGCGTCCGAACCGGGCTCGCCAAGTCGTTCCGCGGCAGTTTCAACCAGACCCGCCCCGACGACATGGCCGCTCACTGTGTGAAGGCGCTCGTGAAGCGCACGAAGCTCGATCCGGCCACCATCGATGACGTCATCGTCGGCACCGGCATTCCGGAAGGCCCTCAGGGCATGAACATCGGTCGCGTCGTCGCCGTGCGCGCCGAGCTTCCGATCTCCGTGCCCGGCGTGACCGTCAGCCGGTTCTGCGCGTCGGGTCTCGCGTCCATCGCCATGGGCGCCGCGCAGATCGCGGCGGGCGACGCGGACATCATCGTCGCCGGCGGCACCGAGTCGATCACGATGCTGCAAAACGACATGAACATGAAGAACCTCCCGAACCCGTGGGTCGGCGAGCACAAGCCGGGCATCTATCACCCGATGGGCATGACGGCGGAGAAGGTCGCGGAGAAGTACAAGATCAGCCGCGAGTACCAGGACGAGTACGCGCTCCAGAGCCAGAAGCGGACCGCGAAGGCGCAGGAATCCGGCTACTTCAAGGACGAGATCGTCCCGATGACGGTCAAGATGCTGAAGCAGGACAAGGCGACCGGCACGACCACCGAGGTCGAGGTGACGGTCGACAAGGACGAGTGCAACCGCCCCGACACGACGCTCGAGGGTCTCGCGAAGCTACCGCCGGCGTTCGGCGGCTCGGTGACCGCCGGCAACGCCTCGCAGTTCTCCGACGGCGCGTCGATGACGCTCCTCATGAGCGCCGAGAAGGCGAAGCAGCTCAACCTCGAGCCCCTCGGTGCGTTCCGCGGCTTCGCGGTCGCGGGCTGTGAGCCCGACGAGATGGGCATCGGCCCGGTTTTCTCGGTTCCGAAGCTCCTGAAGCGCAAGGGCCTGACGAACAAGGACCTCGGCATCGTCGAGCTGAACGAGGCCTTCGCGTCGCAGTGCCTGTACTGCCGCGACACGCTCGGCTTCGACAACGCGACGTTCAACCCCGACGGCGGCTCCATCAGCATCGGTCACCCCTACGGCATGACCGGCTCGCGCATGGTCGGGCACATCCTTCGCACGCTGCGCCGCGAGAAGAAGAAGTATGGCCTCGTGACGATGTGCGTCGGCGGCGGGCAAGGCGCGACGGGGCTGATCGAGGCGTTTTTCTAGACGACTCGGGCGTCGTGGGGTTTTTTGGTTTTTATACGCGGTTCGACGCGGAACACTCGCTTGCGCTCCTCGCCTCCGGCTGCGGTGCTCGCTCGCGCCCGGTAAGTCACTGTTCGGGTGGGGGATGCCTCTCATCCCCCACTCCCCCAGAGGCGGACATTGTTCGACGAGACGGCTTTTGGCGTCGTGAGGTTTTCTGGTTCTTGTCGCGGGGCGCCGCGGAACTCTCGCTTGCGCTGCTCGCCTTCGGCTGCGCTGCTCGCTCGCGCTGCGCGCGTCACGGGTCGGGTGGGGGATGCCTCCCATCCCCCACTCCCCCAGAGGCGGACGATTTGCGGCTAATGACGTTTTGTGACTGGTCGCTGACCGGCTTGCCGGCGGACGCGGAGTACGCTGTTTCGATCCACGGGCTCGGCGTTTGCGTCAGCGATCCCTGCATGTGAAGCAGCGCCGGAAGGCTGTGTACACGAGACCGTCGAGTCGCGTGGGGCTCACGAACGCAGGCACGTCCGGCAGAGTTGCTTCGCGGCGAATGACGGCGACGGATCGATCGAAGCTGTACCGGCCTTACCACACGACGGCGATGGGGTATGCGCGAATGGCCGGATCTGGCGTTACGAGCTTTGCTCCGCGTGTCAGCGCTTGAGAGACGAGCAGGCGATCGAACGGATCTTTGTGCAGGTCCGGCAGCTCGACGCAGCGGTAGAGATGTTCGGGCTCGATGGGCACGCACCCGAGCTCCCCAATGTCGATCTGTTCCGTGATCCACACGCGTGGAGGCGACGGAAGCGCGATCTTCCTCGTCTGCCACTTGAGGCAGATCTCCCAGACGCTGACGTCGCTCAGATGAATCGTGCCTTCGGCCTCGAGCGCCGACGCCGCGCGAGCGCTCAGCTGGCTCGGCGCGCTGGTGAGCCAGATGAACGTGCACGTATCGAGAAGAAGCACGTCAGAGGTCCCAGTGAGCCAGCTCGTCCGGGGAGAGCGGCGCAAAAGCGTCCTCTGCGAGCTGCACCGGCGCCGACGTGGGCGTACCGACCCGGGGCCGTCGTCGAGCAGCCTTACGCGATACCGGGACGAGCCGAGCCGCCGGCACATTGCCCCGACAAATGACGATTTCCTCGCCGGCTTCCACCTCGGCCAAGAAGCGGGAAAGATGGGTCTTCGCCGAGTCGACGTCCCGCGCTACACGGGGTTCGAAACATCCGCACGGCTCCGCCGTTGGCTCCATGAAGCTCCTCCTCGTCCAACCGCGGCTTTCGTACGCACCCGACGCGGACAACCTCGGAGTAGTGACGCGCATCACGGAGCGGTTCGCGTCCGAGCTCGGCGGCGAAGACATCGTGTTGCTCCCGGAGCACTTCGATCTCCGCGAGGATCGCGGCGCGTACGAAGCGGGTGTGAGCGAGCTCGCGCGGCGGCTCGGGACCAACGTCGTCGGGGGCTCGCATCACGAGGTGCGCGACGGCGCGCGCGTGAATTCGGGCGTCGTCGCGAACCCCCGCGGCGAGATCACCGCGCGCTACGAGAAGGTGCGCCCTTACGCCGCGGAGCGCGATCGCGTCCTTCAAGGGAGCTCCTTCGGCGAGCTCACCATCGCCGGCCGCGCGGTGCTCGTCCTCATCTGCGCGGATTTCTGGTTCTCGGATCTCTTTGCGAGCGCAAAAGCCCTGCCCGACGTGGTGCTCGTGCCCGCGCTGTCGGTCACCCGTAAACCGACACCGGACTACTCGCGCGCCCTGTGGCGGCACCTCGCGGTCGCCCGCGCGTACGAGTTCGGCACGTACGTCGGTATCAGCGACTGGGCCCACGTCCCGACGCCGGAGCACCTCTTCGCGAGCGGCGTGGGCGGCCTCGCCGATCCGACCACCGTGAACCCGGCGGCGTTCTTCTCGCCGATAACGGGGGACGCGCGGTCGTACGAGCTGGATTTCGAACGGCTTTCCGAGTTCCGCAGAGATCGCCGCTCCCGGGGCTTCTTCTGGAAGAGCTGACGCGCGCGGTCGCCGAAGGCGCGCGGCAGCGCGATTCAAGGCCAAGGAAGCGCATCCGTTCTATTCCGGAAATGGATCACGAACGCTCGGACGCCAGCGGAGAATGGGCCTTCGACCGGTCCAGACCGCCCGAAGCACGGCGCGCGAGCCGGATCGATTGTGACCTGTGGGTCCGCGTGGGCGGAGTCGAAGCCGCCGCCCGCCCGCGCAAAGGCAACATCAGCGTCACCGGCCTCTACGTGAGCATCGACGAAGCCGTCGGCAGCCCCGGCGACGTGCTCTGGGTGAGCCTCAGCTCGATCGACAAAGTACGGTCCGCGCAGACGATGGCCCGCGTGACCCGCGTGATCCGACAAGACGATCTGCACCGGGGCGCGGCCGTCGTCGGCGCCGGCTTCGAATTCTTGCCGGTCGGGCGCCCGCACGCGGAAGTCGTCGATCTGGTGCGGCACGTCACTTCGCTCGCGCTCGGCATGTGCGGCGGCGTCGAGCTGGACCACGATCACGCCGTGCGCGTGAGCCGCACCAGAGGACCCGCGGTCGTCGCTCGGCTCGAGAACCTCGGGCGCGATCGCATCGTCATCAGCGTGCCGGCGGCGCTCCCCTCGGGCGAAGAGGTGCGGCTCGACATCGCCGAGCCGAGCGGCGGGCATATCAGCGTGCAGGGCGTCGTCGGGTTCTGCGAGCCCGATCTGGCCGACCCGCACGGACGTCACTCCGTGGTCGTGCGGTTCCGGCCGCCCTCGAGCGACGACGACGCCTACGCCACGCGCACCGTCGAAGCGCTCGTGGACGGATTGATCGCGCCGAAGCGCGTCGCGTCGCTCGACGCGAAACCGCAAGATCTCTCGGGGCAGCTCTCGCGCGTGCACCTCGCGAGCGTGCTCGCGCTCGCGGAGCTCGAACGGCTCGACGGCATCCTGACCGTCGCCAACGAACGCGGCGCGGGCCGCATCTACTTCTCGGGCGGCCGTATCGTCGACGCGGATCGCGACACTCCGGGCATGCATCCCCGCGACGCTCTCGCGGAGCTCCTATCCCTGCCCGAGGGCGAGTTCTCCTTCGTGTGCATCCCCGTGCGGCGCCCGGACCGCTTCGACATGGGAACGCACGCCCTGCTGCTCGAGCTGACGCGCGAGCAAGACGAGCGCGTCGCCTAGCCGCGAAACGTTGTTGCACCGCGGGCGCGGCTGCGACACGAGTGTCTCGCGGACGTGACAACCCCCGCCGAAGTTTCGCCCGAAGAGCGCCGACGTGTCGGCCTGTGCGCGACGTGCGCCCATGGCCGGCGGGTCGTTTCGGCGAAGGGAAGCGTCTTCTGGCTTTGCGAAAAGTCGAGGTCGGACCCAGGTTTCCGGAAGTACCCCCCGCTGCCGGTCGTCCGGTGCCCGGGGTACCAGGAATCGACGGGCTGAGCCCGCGGGCTCTTCACAAAGGCAGGTCATGACCACCCACTCCGGCGAGCGTCCTCGCGTCGTCATCATCGGCGGCGGTTTCGGCGGTCTCACGGCGGCGCGCGCGCTGAAAAAAGCGAACGTGCAGCTCACCCTGGTCGATCGCTCGAACTATCACCTCTTCCAGCCGCTCCTCTATCAAGTCGCGATGGCGGGCTTGAGCCCGGCCGACATCGCAGCGCCGATCCGCACCGTCCTGCGCCGTCAAGACAACACCACGGTGCTCCTCGCGGACGTCACGCGGGTCGACCTGCAGAAGAAGCAGATCGAACTCGAGACGGGCGCGCCCCTCGACTACGACTACCTCGTCCTCGCCGCCGGCGCGCAATCCGCGTACTTCGGTCACGACGATTGGCGCACCTGCTCCCTCGGGATGAAGTCGGTGGACGACGCCATCGAGGTGCGCCGGCGCGTGCTCCTCGCGTTCGAGGCGGCGGAGCGCGAAGACGATCCCGTCGCGCGTAGGCGCCTGCTCACGTTCGTCATCATCGGCGGCGGCCCGACGGGCGTCGAAGTGGCGGGGGCCTTGACCGAGCTCGGGAAATTCGCGCTCGCCGACGATTTCCGGCGCATCCGCTCGGAGAAGCCGCGAGTAGTCCTCGTCGAACGAGCGAACCGCCTCTTGACCGGCGGCTTCGTGGAGCAACTCTCGGAGGCCGCAAAGCGCGATCTCGAAGCGATCGGCGTCGAGGTGCGCGTCGGCGAGACCGTCGTCGGCATCGACGAGCACGGCGTGCGACTCGCCAAGGAATTCATCGAGACGCCGACGGTGCTGTGGACCGCGGGCGTCGAAGCCGTGCCGTTGACCCGAACCCTGCACGTTCCGGTGGATCGCACCGGCCGCGTGATCGTCGGCAAGGATTGCTCGATCCCGGGCCACCCGGAGTCGTTCGTCATCGGCGACGCCGCGGCGTTCACGCCGCCGGGCACCGAGCACCCTTTGCCGGGCCTCAGCCCCGTGGCGATGCAGCAAGCGCGCTTCGTCGCGAAGGTCATCAAGGATCGCGTCGACGGGCGGCCGCCGCCGGTGTTCTTCCGGTATTTCGACAAGGGCATCATGGCGACCATCGGGCGTTCGCGAGCCGTCGCGCAGACGGGCAAGCTACGCCTTCGCGGGTTGATCGCCTGGCTCGCGTGGCTCTTCGTGCACATCTGGTACCTCATCGGCTTCCGCAATCGACTCGTCGTGCTGTTCGATTGGACATGGAGCTACCTGACGTACAAGCGCGGCGCGCGGCTCATCACCGGGGGAGCGGCGCCGGGCCGGCTCCTCGCGCTCGCCGAACGCGCGGGCCGTCCGATGCCGCGAAAGACTCCGTCCATACCGCCTCCCCGCGGCGAGCCCGTGACTCACCACGCCGGAAAGTGATCGGTCTTCGACCATGCCATCGCCGCCCACCCCGTGAGCTCGGAGCGGAACGAGATTGATCGACCGCTTCACGCCGCCGGTGCGATGATGCGTCGATGAGCCCCCCGCGCGGCGTCGATCTCGTCGCGCGCCTCTTTCAGCGCTGGCTCGGCGTCACCTTCGTCGTCGCCTGGGTGTCGCTCGGCATGCAAATCGACGTCCTGGTCGGCAGCCGCGGGCTCTTGCCGGCGAAGGATCTCTTCGACGCGCTGAAGGAACACCCCGACGTCACCTTCTTCGACGCGCCGACGATCTTTCGCTGGGGCGCGAGCGACGGCGCGCTCCACGCGGGTATCTACGCCGGGGTCGTGCTCGGTTCTTTCATCGTCCTCGGCGTCGTCCCTCGAGTCGCGCTCGCGGTGTCGACGCTGCTCTATCTGAGTTACGCCGTCGTCGCGCGCACGTTCTTGTCGTTCCAATGGGACAACTTGCTGCTCGAGTGCGGCTTTCTCGCCGTCTTCTTGCCCACGAAGCGTCGCTCGCGCTGGGCGATGTTCTTGCTCGAGCTGCTCCTCTTCAAGCTCTACTTCGAGTCCGGTATCGCGAAGTACGAGTCGTACCTGGGCGATTGGAAGGACGGCACCGCGATGACGTACTATTACGAGACGGCGCCGATCCCGACGCGCCTCGCGTGGTACGCGCATCACTCGCCGCCGTGGTTCCACGCGCTGGAGAGCCGCGCGACGCTCGCGTTCGAGGTCCTCGTTCCGTTTCTCGTCTTCGGACCGCGTCCGGCCCGTCTCGTCGCGCTCTTCGTGTTCACTGGCTTTCAATTGGTCAACATCGCGACGGCGAACTACGGGTTCTTCAGCTACCTCGCGCTGGTCCTCGGGCTCGTCTTGCTCGACGCGAGCGACGTGCGCCGCCTGCACGCAGCGTCCCGTCGCATCGCGAAGCGACTCCCGCCGTCGCTGTCGTCGTTGCATCGCGCCCTGCGGCGCGCGCGCGTGGTCCATCGCCTCGCGCTCCGTCGCGCCGCGAGAGCCGGCTCGCGAATGACGAAGCCGCTGAAGCCCCGCGACGACACCATCGCCTACCTCGCTCGCCTCAGCGTCGCGAGCGCCGTCTCGTTCGTCTATGTCGTCGTATCGCTCAGCGAAGGGCTCGGCAATTTCGCGCGCGACGCCGTCACGGAGCCGCCCGGCGCAAGCCTCGCCGCGGTCTTCGCGCCGTTCCGGATCATCGACACGTACCACCTGTTCGGCAGCATCACCCGCGACCGCATCGAGCCGACCTTCGAGACCTTCGACGGCGCGCGCTGGACGGAGCACGACCTCCACTACAAGCCCGGCGACCCCCAGCGCCCTCCCCCGTTCGTGGCGCCGCACCAACCACGCGTCGATTTCCAGCTCTGGTTCTACGGCCTCAACGCCGATCGCGGCGTGCCGACGTACGTCGCCGCTCTCCTCCAGCGCCTCTGCACGGATCCGAACGCCGTCGCGCCGCTGTTCGTCGGGCCGCTTCCCCTTTCGCCGAAGGCGGCGCGCGTCTCGTTCTATCGCTATCACTTCACGACCGCCGCGGAGCGGCGCGCCACGGGTGCATGGTGGAAGCGCGAGCCGTCGTACCTGCCGCGAACGTTGCAGTGCGAGCTCGTGCGTCACGACGCCGGCGCTGAATGAGCTCGCGTGAGCGGCGAACGACGCGGCTTCCGGAGAACGACGCCGGGCAGCCCGATGCACGAACTCCTACGCGTCTATCCGCGTTCTATGCTCGTCCGTCCGATCTCGTTTGCATGTCTCTCCGCGCGTCCAAACCTTGAGCCGTCAAGGTAACCTCTGAAAGCTCTTATTATTGGCTTGCTCGAAAACCACCTTGAGCCGTCAAGGTAACCTCTGAAAGCCCTTATTCTTGGCTCGCTCGAAAGCCACCTTGAGCCGTCAAGGTTTCGCCGACGGACACCCGTTTCAACACCACAGGGCGAAACCGATCTAGCCTTTCGGAACGACTTGCACGTCCTAGACGGCCAAATGAGCGACCAGCCACCCGCCGATAACCCCGCTCTCTCTCGCCCGTGAAATCCCTCTCTACCGGACGCTCCGCGCTCGACGATGGAGCGAAGTCGTCCGCGGCCGAGGTTCACGCGATCTAGCTCGGCGTATCGCCTACGGCGTCGCGCACCGCGTCCTCGACGCGCACGAATCGGAACGCATACCCGAGTCGCTCCAGCACCTTCGGCACCGCGCGCTGCCCCGTGACGAGGGGGTCCGCCCCTTCTCCGAAGCGCACGCGCAGCGCGGCCGCCGGCACTCGCATGGCGGACGGCCGGTGCAGCACCTTGCCGATCACCCGGGACAGCTCTTCGTTCGTGACGGCGTTCGGCGCGGTCACGTTGACCGGACCGTGCAGTCGCGGATCGTCGACGGCGCGCACGATGACGCCGACGACATCGTCGAGGTGCACCCACGACACGATCTGACGGCCCGACGCGATGGGCCCCCCGACGAACAGCTTGAACGGCTTCACCATTTCCGAAAGGGCGCCGCCGCCGCGCCCGAGCACGATCCCGAAACGCAGCCGCACGACGCGAACACCGAGCGCCTCCGCTTGCGCCGCCGCGGACTCCCATTCGACGGTGACGCGCGCAAGAAACCCATCGCCCGGCGGCGATGTCTCGTCGAGCGGCTCGTCTTGGTGCGCGCCGTAGTAACCGATGGCCGAAGCGCACACGAATACGTCCGGACGAACGTCCGCCGCCCTCATCGCCGCGACGAGCCGCTCGGTGCTGCTCACCCGGCTCTCGATGATCTCCTGCTTCACCTTTTGCGACCACCTTGCGCCGACGGCGGGGTGCCCCGCGAGATGAATGACCGCGCTCGAGCCGACGATGGACTTCGGGAAGGCGTCGCCTTCCGACGCCCAGCTCTCGAAGCGCGCCCGCGCCGGCGCGTTGCCGGCAGCCCGCTCGGGGTCTCGCGTGAGCACCGTGACGTCGTCGCCGCGGGCCAGGAGAGCGCGGACGACTGCGCGACCGATGAAACCGGTACCGCCCGAGATCACGATCTTTTGCATGGCGCGTCACACCCTTTTTCGACAACGCCGTTGGTCGGCGAGAGCGGCGTACTCACGTGGGAACTCGCCCGAGCGTCCGTGGAACCCCCGACGGCGATTTCCTATCGCCACGAGAAGTGATACCCGTGGTGCCCATGAACCTAGCTCACGCCCTTCGTCCCGGCACCCTTGCTCTGCTCGGTCTCTTCGGTCTCGGTTGCGCGAGCGCCCCCGCTGCACCGTTCGACACGCTGAAGAACGCGAACGTGAGCGCGTTCCGCTTGCAGAACTACGAGCCGCCCGCGGCCGTGCAGGCCGCACCGAGCCCCGGCGGACTGATGGCGAACATCCCGCAGGAAATCACGCAGTGGGCGCAGCAAGCGCTCCCGGGATTGCAGCAGCTGCTGCCGCCGGGTCTCTTGCCGCCCGGCTTGTTGCAAGGCCCGGGGCCAGCGCCCGTGCAACAGCAGCAAGAAATCCGGTTTCCCATGTCCCAGCCGAATTTCCGGATCCTGAGTCAAGCGCAGGTCATCGATCCGTCTCTGCGCGAACAGCTCGGCAACCTCCTCGGAAATCCCGACAACTTCCAACCCGATCACGCAAACTGCATGTACGCGGAGATGGGGCTCTCGTTCACCGGCAGTCTCGGCGGCCCGCCGAACGACATGCTCATCTCTTTCAGCTGCAATCAGGTGGAGGCGCGCAGCTTTGCCTGGCCGCATCCAAACCGCGGCCTAAAGCCCGACACCGTGAAGCAACTCGACGCCATCGTCCAGAAAATCTGGCCAATGGGTTGAGCCGTCGAACGACGCACGCGAACCGCGCCCCGCAGCTGCCGGCTTCGGATTCGGAGCCGGCCGCGCGGATTCGTCTGCGTTCCGAGCTCCGTGTCCAGCAGCGCAGATTCGCCTGCGTTCTGAGCTCCGTGTCCGGTAGCGCAGATTCGTCTGCGTTCCGAGCTCCGTGTCCGGCGAACACAGGAGCCTCGCAATGGACAGCTTTCGTCAAGGAATCGTCATCGGCCTCGCCGTCGCCGCCCCCCGTCGGCCCCATCGGCGCCCTCGCAACGGCCGCCACGTCGCTCCGCCTCGCGCGCATTCAGCGAAACCATCTTCGTCACCGCCGCGAACTCCGCGACCATCCTTTCATTCGCTGCCATCGCCGCGAGCCAGGGCATCGCAAGAACGGACCGCGCCACCGTCTTCGCCTCCGGCGTCTTCTTTGGCTCCGCGGCGGGGTGGCTCTTCCTATCCAGCGGAGTCCGCTTCGGCTCACGAAGACTCACCCTGCGAACCCTGCGCCTCATCCACGTCGCATCCGCCCTCGTCCTCGGTGCATTCGCCACGCTCGCATTGGGCAAAGCCCTCGCCGTCGCTCGCTGATTTGGGGTGGCGCCCTAAACGACGGTGTCGTCGTGCAGCCTGGCGTTGTGGCGAACGCCGCAATTCCACATTGCAAGGCGCCGGCGTGGTCACGCATGGCGCTGTCGCAAACGAACACCGGCACAGCCCGTTGCAAACGGCCGACAAACGTCTAGCAAGCCTCCTCCGATCGACGACTGAGGCACGCGAACGTGACGCCGTGATCGACGTCGTCCCGAGCCCGGGCGACCTCATCCGGTCCCCGGGACCGGAAGGTTTCGTCACCGTGGCGGAGCCCGCGTGACGACGAGATGCCCCTGACTGCAGGCTGTCCCGCGAATGGCACGCTTTACTCACGCGCAGCCACGTGTGCGTCGGATCGAGTCGCAGTGGTTGGCACCTTGATGGATCAAGGCACCTCCAGAAGCAACCGAGATCATTGCTCTAAATTTCAAACCTTGAGCCGTCAAGGTTACGGATGCCGCAGAGCTCATATGAACACGAAAATGAGCAGGCGACCTTCGCCCTGCACACCGGACGACTTGATAGTCTTCTACTATGCGCAAGTTGCACTCTCGCCGCCGCCGACCGCTTTGCCCCAGCGCGCCGGAGCTCACCGCACTCTCGTACGTCGGTGCGGCTCTCGGCTTGGTGAGCCTTCTTGCATCATTCATCGCGTGTAGCACCGACTCGTCGACCACGAGTCGCAAGGACGGAGGCACTCGCAACCACTCGACAACCACTGGCGGCACGTCGAACGGCGGCACATCGAACGGCGGTGCGTCGAATAGTGGCGCATCGAGCAGCGGTGCTCCGAGCGCTGGCGCGGCAAACGGCGGTGCTTTCCAGGGCGGCTCGTCGAATGCCGGCGCGGCCAATGGAGGCGCGGCAAATGCCGGCGCGACGAACAGCGCCGGTCACAGTTCCGCTTCCGGCGGTGCATCCAGCGGCGGCGCAAAGAACTCCGCAGGAAGTCCGAATGATGCCGCGGCTCCGACGCTAATCGATCATTACGTCACTTTTTACGGGTGGCCCGACAACGACCCGGCAGGCAACGGCATCGCGTACCCCAAACTTCACAAGGGCGCGTCCGGCACGGGAACGTTCGCGGACCCGATTACGTTCGCGACGGATCCGACGGAGTGGATGCCCGGCACCATCCTCTATGTCCCGTACCTGAAGCGTTACGTCATCATGGAAGACTCCTGCGCGGAGTGCATCCAGGACTGGAATACCCACAAGTATCACATCGACATCTGGCTCGACAGCGACGGCAGCTTCGATTCGCAAGTCCTCGATTGCGAAGACACGCTCACGCGATCGAAGACCAGCGTGGAGATCGATCCGCCTCCGGACCGACCCGTCGATTCGATCCCGCTCTTCGATACGAAAACCGGCACCTGTAACCCGCAATAGCGCCGACGCGTATGAAGCAGCGAGCGGTGTCCTCGAAGCACCGTTGACGAACGCAAGAGAATGTGCGAATAAGAATTCGTCAGCGACGAAGGCATCACGTTCATGTCCATGCAACCGATTAATCACCTCAAGCATGTAGCGCTTACGGCGCCGTGCTTTGGTGTTGCCGCGGTTCGCGTGGTCGTGATGACGTAACCCTTCCGCATCCCGACAATCCCCGCGCCGCGGCACCCAGAAGGGTCCCGCGGCTTTGCGCATTTGTCCTTTTTTTCCCGAGTTTTCTGCCCTTCAGCACCGATTCCGAAACCCGAAAGTGACCATCATGTCGAACGATACGCAGAGAGAGCGCTTACGGTGGCGCCTCAAACCTTTCCCCGAGCTGGTGCGGCTCGCGTGGCCGATCGCGGTGTCGATGCTGTCTTACAGCGTCATGACACTCGTCGACACGGTGTTCGCCGGCCGGCTCGGGGCGACCGCAGTGGGTGCCGTCGGTTTCGGCGGCGTCGTCACGTTCACGTTGCTCTGTTTTGGAATCGGTCTGATTCAAGGGGCGAAGGTGCTCGTCGCGCAAGCCGTCGGCGCGGGCCGGCGCGACAAGATCGCGGGACACGTCGGCTCGGCGCTCGTGCTCGCGGTGGGTGTCGGCGCGTGCGTGGGCATCGTGGGGCAGTTCGTGTCGCTCGTTCTGCCCGCCGTCGCGGATGCCTCGACGTCGGTGCACCTCGCGCAGCGCTATGTCTCGATCCGCGTTCTCTCGGCGCCGGCCATTCTCGTGGCCTTCGCCATCCGGGAAATCCGCTGTGCACTCGGCGATTCGCGCTCGCCGATGCGAACCGCGCTCATCGCCAACACGTTTCACATCCCGCTGAACGCCGCGCTCATCTTCTGGGCTGGCCTCGGCGTGCACGGCGCGGCCATCTCGACCGTCATCGCGCAGACGCTCGAGTCGTTGCTGCTCATATTGGTGCAGCGAAAGGAAGAGGGGTTCGGCCTGTCGGAGTGGACGCGCCGGGACGTCGAGCAGCTCTGGCAAACGGGCTGGCCACTCGGGCTCGAGCGGTTCTTCAACGTAGCCTCGTTCACGTTGCTGGTGACGCTGCTCGCGCGCGTCGGCGACACGGACCTCGCGGCTCATCAAATCGCCAATCAGCTCAACCTGTTCGCGCTGCTCCCCATGTTCGCGTTCGCGGAGGCGGCCGCGGTGCTCACCGGGCAAGCCGTCGGCGCGAACGAGGACGGCCTCGTGATCCGCGTCGCGAAGGTCGCGGTGCTCACCGGCGCCGCGTACGGTGCGCTCTGCGCCCTCGTTTACGTCGTGCTCGGTCCGGCCATCGTCGGCGCGCTCACGACGGACCCGGGCGTTCAGCGCGTCGCTCGGCACTTGCTCCTCATCGCAGCGGCGTGGCAGGCGTTCGACGCCGTGTACCTCGTCGCGGCCTCCGTGCTGCGCGGCGCGGGTGACGTGCGCTTCGCGACGCTCGCGATAGTCATCGTCGCGTGGGTCGTCACGCCGCCGCTCGCGTTGCTGCTCGCGCTGGACCTCGGGCTCGGCGCGGTCGGTGGGTGGCTCGCGCTGCTCGCCGAATGGGGAACGGGCGCGGTCATCCTCGGCACGCGCGTCGCTCGCAGCGGCTGGAAGCGCGCGGCGATCCGTTCGCGAGAACGGCTCGCGGAAGGCGATCCGCTGCTCATCGCCGGACCCGTAAGCAGCGCGTAACCGCTCGCAGCGCCACGGCAACACAGTCGTTTTGCACCCCTCGAAAGCTGGCACACATGGCACAGCAACGACGAGAACTCAGCGAAATCACTGCCTGTACTGCATGGCATGCGGCCTGCAGAATGCATTCCCGGCCGTTGCCCCCACCACGGCCGGGAGTTCCCTCATGCACGTCTCTCGCCCTCTGCTCGCGCCGTTCGCGCTCCTCGCGTCGGCGGCGTTCTCTCTCACCGCCGGCAGCGCGTCCGCCGGACAAAGCTGCACGGTCGATTCCGATTGCGCACACGGCTTCGATTGCGAGGTCGTCGGCGGCACCGCTTGCGCCACGCCCGCTTGCGCTCCGGGCGTCGCCTGTCCACCGGCGCCGCCCTGCGAAGCGCAGGTCATCAAGGAATGCGTGCCCGGCACCTGCATGGCGCACAGCGACTGCGCGGACGGAATGGTCTGCTACGCGATCCCGTCCACGACGTGCGCGTCGCCGCCCAGGGCCGCCGCTTGCCCTCCCAACACGAAGTGCGACCCGCCGGCGGACACGCCCCCGGATTGCACGACGACGACCACCAACCGCTGCGTCCCGCGCTACGACCTGCCGTGCACGACCGACGCGAGCTGCGGCGATGGGTTCTCGTGCGTTCCGGATCCGGACTCGTGCGCGTGCTCGGGCGGTGGCGTCGTGACCAGCGGCGGCGGGAGCGCGGGGTCTTCCGGATCCGCGGCGGTGGACGCGGGAGCAGGCAAGCCCACCCCTGTCCCCACGAGCACCACGCCGCCGACGCCGGATCCGGTGCCGCCTCAGGGCTGTAGCTGCACGCCGTCGACGACGAACCACTGTACGCCGAAGGCAACGACGTGCGCAGCCGATTCGGATTGTCCCGCGACGTGGACGTGCGAGACGATCAACGCTGGTGTCGCCTGCGGCGGCGCCGCGGAAAGCCTGCCCGATGGCGGCACGAAGTTCATCATGGACACGTGCCCGCCGCCGCCGCCCCCCACGCACCAGTGCGAGGCGCCAAACTACGGCGGCAGCTACGGCGCGGCTCTCAGCGCCAGCACGAGCGCCTCCAAAGGCACGACCGGCAGCGTGGCGCCCACCGCCGGCGCGCCAGCCCCCGACGGAACGCCCGTCGAGGGCGCCCCCGGCTCGACCAGTGGCGTGGCCGGAAGCGGCAACGACGGCGTGCCTCGCGGAACGACCGGTTCCGCCGGCTCCGCCGCGGCGAGCGACAACGACAGCGCGAACAGCGGCAGCGGGTCCAGCAGTTCCGACAACGGTGGTTGCCAGATGAGCGCCGGCCAGGCCGACACCACCGGAGCTTCCCTGCTCGCCCTCCTGGGCGTCGCGGGCCTCATTCGCCGCAGGCGCACCCGCTGGGGTTGATCCGCCGAGACTCGCGAGTCATCCGACGCGCTTCGACGAAGGCGACACGAGGAGCATGGGCTCGTCGTCTTCGTCGTCGTGCCGACGGATCCGGTCCGAGTAACGCGGCTCGGGCAAGCGCCGCAGCAGCTCGTCCAGCACCCCGCGGATGGCCGTGATCTCCGCGCGCAGCGACTCCGGATCGAGCTGATTCATCCGTCGCTCCAGCGCGCGGAGCGCATGCGACATGCTCTGCAGCGGTGCCTGCACCGGTGCGAACGAGAACGACGTCACCACCGAACCGCTGCGCGACAGCGTGAGCTCCGTCTCGCACGTCGCGAGACACGCGCACAGCGCCGCGAAGTCCGTCGGCGTGAGCCACACGCGCGCGACATCGAGTCCCTCGCCGCCGTTGTGCACGTAAGACCCGCTCGGCAGCGGCGCCTCGTGCGGCGAAGCCGTCACCGTCCCCAGATCCGAAGGGCGCTGCACCGGATCGCCACGCATCAGCACGAAGTGCCCGCTCGTGGGTTGCGGATGCCCCGAAACCAGCATTTGCACCTGCGTCAGCATGCTCCACGCGGCTCCTCACAACCGCCTCCCACCAATGCCGCCGAACGCCCGCGCGGGCAACCAGAAAAGTCTCCCCGGAAAAACACCGACGAACAACCGCTCTACCAATGCCGCCGAACGCCCACGCGAGTCCGCCCTCTCCGCCGCCATTTCTCGTTATCGCGACGGCGATTCCTGCGAACGTCAGCGTGAACGTCACAGGCGCGACGTGACCGAGCACGATGTGCACGCCTGCCTGCATATCGCACGAACGCGAATCCGAACTGCACAAGTGTGCGAACGGCCCCGACGACGAACGTCGTCGCTCGACGCCGTTCATCCGCGTCACGTTAATCGTCGGCTACGATCGCACGCGGTTCGACGTGAACTGCACAGGCGCTGGCCGGCACCTGCTGACGCCTCGTCGACACGGCGTGCGAGGCGCGAAAACCGAAGACCCGACGGCGCAAACACCCCGAAGACCCGAACACACCCCGAAGCTCCCGAGGGTGCGAATAACCCGCACACCCGACGGCACACACACCCGACGACGCGCCCCCCCGACGACGCGAACGGGCGGACGGGGTCGCGTCGGCCCGGCAAACGGCCGGCGCGCTTGCAAAGGAGCGCCCGCGTACTTATGCTGCGCGCATCCCACGGGGGCGATCGGCTTCGACGTGGGGACTGAAGGTCAATCTGCGTGCAGTGGCTCCGGCCCACGTCAAAACCGGTACGTTATTTGCGAACGACAACGCAATCGCTCTCGCGGCCTAAGAACCGCTGAGCCGTTCGGCGATAAGGTAGCCTTAGTAATCGTCGGGCGTGACACCAAGGCTGGGCAGAGCAAGAGCGCCTCTGATAGCGCTGCCGAGACACAGTAGAGGCTAGGTCGCGGCCGAATCCGCGAACCCAGTCGCCAGGGACATGGCGACTACGCACGTGAACGAGGGCTGATCGGAAGCCTCGCGGACCCGGGTTCGATTCCCGGCGCCTCCACCCCGTTACGGCATAAAAAACGCCCTGCCAGCAACAGCGTCAATTTAGGCGTCAACGCGCTGGAATTTTCTGCGGCGCCGCTGACGGTGCGCGAGCGCGCTGCACAGTGGGGCTCGGCACCGTTCCGCCGTGATCCATTCCTCGGCTCGGAGGCGCTCTCGTGAGCCTCATCCAAGTCGCCCTGCTCACGGCGCAGGACGCCTGCGAGTGCGGGATGTGCCTCCGGGGGCAGTCCTTCACCTGCGACATGTGCGGGGGGACCGCGCCGTGGTGCCGCGGGTCTGACGACTGCGTCGAGCGATACCTCGCGAGCCCTGGGGGGGGCATCTGCGACGAGTGCGCGGGGAAGCTTCCGCCGCACGTGTGGGATGCGGC
>DASZVB010000093.1:0-237985 GCA_035547195.1 Polyangiaceae bacterium | reverse complement strand
GCGCGGCTGCGATGCCGCGCCTTTCTGGACGCGGCACCTGGTGCGGCACCGCGCGTTTTGCCGCGCTCCGTTACAGCGGGGCGCACACTCGATTGGGGTGACCGCGTCAGTCCAGCGAGCCGTTGAGCGGGTCGGAGTCTGCGCCGGGGGCTTTCTTCTTTGCGGGCGTGTGTTTGTTCACGGCGCTGCGGATGGCGTCGTCGAGTGAGGAGTTGCCGCTCGATACGGTGGCGGGGGGCGGCGGAGGCGCGGCCGCGGGCTTGGCTTTGGGTGCCGGTGCGGGCTTCGGTGCCGGCTTTGCTTTCGGTGCGGGGGCCTCGTCTTCGTCTTCCGAGTGCGCCGCCAGACTGCCGAAGCTCGCGGCGGCTTTCGTCGTCGCGGACGTTGCGGCGGCGCGCTTCGACGCACGCGGCGCGGGGGCGTCGTCGTTCGACTCGGAAAGGAAGACCTTCGCCGCTTTCACGTCGTGGTTTTCGTGCTTCGTCGAGGAGGCGACCGCGCGCGGCGGTTCCGAGGGCGGGGGAGGCGCGGAACGCGTCGGCGTGGCGTGGGAGACGGGGGGTGTCACGGCGACGTGCGCCGGCGCGGGCCTCGGCGTGGAGCGCTCGGGGGCGGCTGCTCGCGGCTCGTCCCGCGTGGGTGCGGAGCGCGTCGGGGTGAATTGCTTGGGCGCTTCGACGGCCTTCGGTTCTTCCGCCTTCGAATCGTCCTTCGGGGCGACGGTGGACGGCGTCGTCGAATGGTCGTCGGTCGACGGCGCGCTCCGCGTGTCGAGCGAAGTGCGGTGCGCCGTGTCGTCGCGCGAGGGCTCCGACGTCGAATCGGCGGCGGAGTCGCTCGCCTTGTCGACGTTCAGGCCCGACGCCGCGACGGAACGCGGCGTGCCGAAGCCGGGGATGCCGACCAGGGCGCGCTCGAGCTGGACGTAGCTCCTTTCCTGATGGAGCGCGCGGGCCGCGTCGCGCAACAGGTCGGTGCGATAAGCCGCGAACAAGCCGCCGAAGAGCGCGAGCGGAATGAAGAAGTAGAGAGCGCCGCTGCTGCGCCTTCGCCGCGGGCGGGCGAACGGCCTGGCCGGGGCCATGCTGCGCGCGAAACCGAGATCGGCGTTCGGCGGCAATGATGTCGGGTTCGGCGCGGGGCGCGAGGTAGCAAAAGGTTGTGCCGGGTACGGCTGCTGCGGGGGATGCGACGGCGGGAACGATTGCGCCGGCGCATACGACGGCGGGAACGATTGCGCCGGCGCATACGCCGAAGCGCGCGGCGGCGGGGCGAACGCAGAAAGGGCCGGCGGGGGAGCCGTGCGAGGCGGCGCCGCGAAGACGTCGGTCGCGGGCGGCGGAGCGGAGCGAGCAGGCTGAGCGAAGACGTGCGCCGCGGGCGGCGGAGCGGAGCGAGCAGGTTGAGCGAAGACGTGCGCCGCGGGCGACGGCTGCGCGGCCTTCATGCGCGGTTGCGTCTTTACGGGGGCCTGCGGCGCGGGACGCGACGGCCCAGCGTTGCGAGCGGACGCATTTCGCAACGTGACCGGCTGCGGACTCGGTCCACGCGACGGAGCGGGCGGCGCGCTCGGCACGCGCACGACCGATCGCGGCGGCGGATTTTGCGCGCGCGCCGGTGGACGGGGCGGTGGATTCGGCGCGCGCGGGCCCGCGCTTCGCTGCGGCGCGGGAAACGGGAATGGACGCATCACCGTCGCTTCGTCGTCTTCGTCTTCGACGACGTCGGTTTCGTCGGCGCGCTCTTCCTCGTCGTCGCCGTCCTCCATCCCGGCGACGACGGAGAGCGGCTGCCAGCCGTCCATGCCTTCCTTCCACACCGGGGTGTCTGCGGCGATGACGTCGAGACGAAACGCGTCGTCGAGTTGATCGACCGTCATCGTTTTGATGTCGTCCCACGAAACCGCGACGTGCCAGATTTCTTCTTCTGCCGCATTCGTGCCTTCGTCCTCGACTTCGACGTCGTTGAGGTAGGACGGGCCGTTCGCCTCCCAATCCATGTACGGCCGAAGAGATGTCATTGATGGGACCTTCCAATGCAAACGCCGGCGACTCCCCGCGCGCTCCCGCGAGTCGACCCCGACTGGTCGAGTGGGACTTTAACCCAGGCGATAATCATAACGGAACTCTACGCTGGTGCAGCTCGAAGAAATTTATCTCGCCAATGAAACGAGAGTGTCAGCTGCTCCTCGGCTCGGCTCATCGATCGTCATCGCGGCGCGATCGCTCGAACGTACGCGTGGTTACCGGCAACCCGAGCGGTCGCGAATACCGAACGGTTCGGTGCACATCACGAAGTGGCGCGACGCGTATCGATGGCGAGCTCGGCTCGTGCCCGCCTGCGATCGCGGACCACGTCATCGCCTGCGGGAAAGCGACGACAATGGCAAGGCATGCTTGGGAAAGCGTCGTCGACGGCGAGTTTGCTTTCAATCGAGCGGGAGCGGATTCCGGGGCAGCCTTTCATGGTGGCTACTTCGGTTACCGCTCGTAGCCGCTTCGGGAGCGTCGTCGGTGACGCCGTGCTCCGCGAGCGACCTCCGCGAGCTTGCCGTCGCAGAGCTCGACGCGACGCACTGAACCGGCGCGCGGCGCGACACCCGTGCACGCTTCTCCGGAGGGGCGCGGGGGTTGCAACTCGCCGTTCACGAGAGACCCGACGGCGAATCCGGCGCTCGGTGCACGCTTCTCCGGAGGGGCGCAGGGTTTGCAACTCTCGCCGAGGACCAGCCAAAGTCGCTGGAGAGGAAGCCTTAGGCACGGTTTTCGCACGTCTTCTTCACCGCGCTGGCGAGTCCAGCGGGGCAGCCTTACGCGCCTCAGAGGCGCAGGAGAGAGCCATGAGCACTAAAGAGAAAAAGAAGATCGACAAGCAAAAGCCGGGTACCGCGAAGCCCTCCGGCACGCCGGCCAAGACGGGCGTGAAGCGGATCGACGGGGCGGGTCACGTCGACCCCGCCCACGCCGCGCGGCTACTCGAGTTGTCGAGGGAGAACCAGGCGGGCGGCGACGACCGCGGCTTCGTGAAGACGCACCGCTCCCAAGAATCCATCGCCGAAGAGCTCGGCGAAGGGACCGTTACGAACATGACGACGGGAGAAGACAGCCTCCCCGATTCCCTCGACGAGAGCGCCGAAGAAGAGACCGGGGGGCCCTTCGTCGAGACGCCCGCTTCCGAGGAGTTCGCCGAAGGGACGGATGAGTCGAACATCCCGGAAGCGACGCGCGAACCATTCCCGAAGACCTCCGGCGGCTAGGCCTCGCCTTGCCCAGGGACCAGCGCGATGCACGCGATCCTCGTCGACAAGAGCAAGCGTATTTCGCTCGACGACATCTCCACCGAGCCCCCGAAGTCGCTCGACAAGGACGACGCGAACCGCGAGCTCGCCGAGCTGGAAGAAGAGCTCAGCGAGCTCCAAGAGCTGATGTGGGGCGCGCGACAGCAAGGCGTGCTCATCGTGCTCCAGGGGCGCGACACAGCGGGTAAGGACGGCACGATCAAGCGCGTCGTGGGGGCGCTCAACCCGCGCGGCGTCCACGTGGCGAGCTTCGGCGTGCCGACGGAAGAAGAACTGCAACACGACTTCCTCTGGCGGATTCACAAGCACACGCCGAGAAAGGGCGAGCTTTCGATCTTCAACCGCTCCCACTACGAGGACGTCCTCGTCGTTCGCGTGCACGGCCTGGTTCCAGAGTCGCAATGGCGCGCGCGCTACGGCCACATCCTCGATTTCGAGACGATGCTCTCTCAGGAGGGTTCCATCGTCCTCAAGTTCTTCCTTCACATTTCGAAGGAGGAACAGCGAAAGCGCCTCATCGATCGGGAGAAGGATCCTTCCAAAGCCTGGAAGCTCAACCCGAACGACTGGAAAGAGCGACGCTACTGGTCGGAATACTCACGAGCCTACGAAGACGTGTTCGCCTACACTTCGACCGACTTCGCGCCGTGGCACGTGATCCCCGCGGACTCGAAGTGGTACAGGAACCTCGCCGTCGCTCAGGCGATCGTCCGCGCGTTGCGCCCGCACAAGGACGCCTGGGTGGCCGAGCTCACCGAAAAGGGCAAGCTCGGCCGTGCAGCGCTCAGATCGCTCGAGGAGCGAGACGATACGTGAGCCGTCAGTTGTTCCGGCTCTGGAGGCTCATCATGAGCCTGAGCACGTACCAGAACAGCAGCGCGACCGACGAGAAGAGCTGCAGCGCCGCGCCCACGTAGCGGTCTTCCGGGAAGTGGTGCAGCACGTTGGACGTGTCGTAGAGGATGGCCGCGCCGGCGAAGCCGACCATCGCGACGGAGAAGAACGTCCCGAGCTGGAACCCGAAGATCGCCCCGGCGACGATGAGCACGAGCGCGATGATGCCGCCGTACAACAGGACCCCTCGCAAGAACGAGAAGTCTTTCCGCGTGATGAACGCGACGGCGCTGAGCCCGCCGAACCCGAGCATGGTGACGATGCCCGCGCTCTGGATGGTGCCTGGCGCGATGCGGTTGGCGATGTACAGCATCGGCACGAAGATGATCGCCTGTGCGACGACGTAGGCGCCGAGACCCGCGTACTGCGCGGCCCGCGAAGTGGTCGAGTAGGCGAAGTGGCTGGCGATCCAGCTCACGAGCATGAAGGCGCCGAGCACGACGAGCCAGCTCGTGCCGAGCATGGCGCGGACGAGGCCTTCGGCTGCGCCGCTGGCGAAGAGCGCGAACTCGATGGCGGCGAAGGCGACGATCGCCCCGAAGAGGTGGTTATAGGTCCGAACGATGAACCGCGCGCGCCGATCCACGATGTTCGTGCGGGCGGCGCCGGTGTAACGGACGTCGAATGGCTGACTCATGACTCGCAAGATGGCACCGCCCGGGACGGTGCGAAAGGGGTCAAGGGGCGATTTTCCTGCTCATCCGGGCAGCCGCGAGCCGAGCGGTTTTCGAGCGCCTGTTTCTGGCCTTTCGACGGACTAATCCGTCGCGGTAAGTTGTTTTAATTGGCTCTCTCGCCAGGCGGGGCGGGAGGGTCAGAGCAAGCATGGCTGACCTTCCGGCAGGCGAGCGTCCCAGTATCCGTCCGAGCTTGCGCCCGTCGCGCTCGGAATCCGTGGCCGCGCTGCTGGACAAGCCGCTCGAGGACGAAGGCAGGGTACTCGAAGCGCTGCTCTCCGGCCTCAGCGCCGGGGAGCCGATGCGTGAATGGTTCGCGCGGCTCCACGACGCCGCGCTCGCGCAGAACCGCGTCGAGAGCCTCGCCGCGGCGTACGAGCGCGTCACGAAGGAAGGCCGGACGCGTCTTCTCTCCAAATCGAAGCAAGCGGAGCTGTTCCTGGCGGCGTCGCGGTTCTTCGGCGACGTCGCGTCGGACCTCGACCGAGCCTTGGCCCACGGCGAGCGCGCGTTCCAGCTCGCGCCGGACGACCCGCAGACGTTCGACCAGCTCGAGACGGTCCTCGCGACCGCGCAAGAAGGCGGCCGCCTCGCGAAGCTCTACGCCGAAGCGGCCGCGCGGATGAAAGATCCGAAGGAAGAGCTGCGCCTCCTGCGCGCCGCGGTCGAGCTCTACGAAGCGTACTCCGGCGACGTCGAGGACCTGGTGCGCGCCCACCTGCGCATCGTCGCGCTCGACGCGGAGGATCGTTCGTCGTTCGAGACGCTCGAACATCACTTCGCGGCGACCCGTCGCTTCAGGGAGCTCGCGGAGCTGCTCGAGCGAGCCGTGGCGCGGCGCGGCGGCGAACCGAGCTCCGACGATCACCGGTTCCGTCTCATCGTGCTCTACCGCGGCGAGCTGCGGGATCCGGCGAAAGCCGTCGGCCACGTCGAGTCGCTCTTGTCGCGCGAGCCGATGGATCCCGCGGCGTTGAAAGCGGCCGAGGCGCTCGTCGATCATCGGCCTTCCGCGGCGCGCATCGTGCCGCTGCTCTCGGCGGCGTACCGGCGCCTCGGCCGGCTGGAGGACGAAGCGAGCGCCCTTTCGCTCGAGCTGAAGCTCGCTCGTCCGCCACGACTCGCCGAGGTGCATCATCGCCTCGCGCTGCTCCGGCAAGACGTGCTCGGAGACCCGGCCGGCGCGCTCGAGTTGCTCGAGCCGCTCGTCGCGCGCGACCCCTCGGACGCCGATCTGCGCCGCCGGTACATGGAAGTCAGCACCACGTTCCACCGCGAAGTGGAAGCCGCGAAGCTTCTCACGCGCGCGCTTCCGTCGGCCAAGGACGCGGACGTGCGCGCCGCCATCGCGCTCGACGTCGCCAGCCTGTACGCCAAGCAAGGGGACCTGCGGCGCGCGCGCGCCGTGCTCGAGCCGTTTTCCGAGGAGCCGTCGCTCGGTGACGCGCGCCGGCTCGCGATCGGCGTGCGTCTGGTCGAGCTGTACCAGGACGGCGCCGATCCCAGGGCGCTGGCGCGAGCGCTCGAGGCCGTCATCCGCCGCGAGCCCGACCTTCCGGCGCGCATCGCGGCGGCGAAGCGGCTCGCCGAGCTGTGCGAGGGGAAAGTCGACGATCCGGCGCTCGCCGTCGTCGCCTGGCGAGCCCTCGTCGCGTCGCCGCGAGTCGAAGAGGCCCTGCTGCGTCTGGAGAACCTGTACGCCGCGATGGGCGACGCCGAAGGCCTCGCGGACGTGCTCCTGCAACGCGCGGCGCGCGCCGACGATCCGGCCAAGGCGAGAGCCCTGGCGTTCCGCGCGGCGGAGTCCAGAGCCGCGCGCGCGCCGGATCGCGCCCGCGCCATCGAGGCGTTCCGGGACGTGCTCGGCGAGTACGGGCCGTCGCGCGACGCGCTCGCGCGGCTCGCGACGCTGCTCGAGCAGCAGCGCGATTTCCGCGAGGTCGCGTCCACGCTGTCGCTACTCGCGGAACACGCGCCGCCGGGTGAGCGCGCCGGGGTCCTCGCGCGGCTCGCGAAGATCCGGCTGAACGAGCTCGCCGATCCGCTCGGAGCGCTCGAGGCGCTCCGGGGCGCGCTGGCCGCCGATCCGAAGGAGCCGGCGGCGCGCCGCATCGCCGAGAAGATGTTGTCCGAAGGCGATCACCGACTCGACGCGCTCGCGCTGCTCGACCCGCTGTACCGCGCGGAGGGCAATCACGCCGGCGTCGTCCGCGTCCTCGAGACCCGCGCCGCGCTCGCGTCGGATTCGGGCGGGCGGCTCGCCGACCTCGACGAGGCGTACTCCATCGCCGAGCAGCACGTCACGGAGCCGAAGCGGCTGCTCGAGATCGCCGGCGGCGGCCTCCGCGAAGCCGCGCGCGGCAGGTGGGCGGAGGTGCCGTGGTGGCTCGAGCGGTTTCGTCGAGTGGCCGCGCGCGCCGGCGATCCCGCTCGCCGGGCCGAGCTCCTCGGCGAAGCGGTGTCCGGGATGCCCATCGAACGCGGCGTCGCGGCCGAGCTCGGCCGAGAAGCGGCGGAGGCGTTCGTCGCCGCGGGCGATCTCGCGGCGGGCATCGAGCGCTATCGAGCGCTCTTGCAGTTCGATCCGGCGTCGTCGGCCCTCCTGCGGCGCATCGACGAGCTCTACGCCGAACAGGGGAATCCCGGCGAAAGAGTGGCGCTCTACAGGGCGGCGCTCGCGCGGGCCGCGGACGACGCCGCGCGACGCGACCTCTTGCACACCATCAGCCGCATCCAGCGCCGCGATCTCGGCGACGTGCGCGGGGCCGTGGAGACACTCACCGAGCTCGTCCGGATTTCCCCGGAAGACGTTGCCGCGCACGACGCTCTCGCCGAGGGACTCGAAGCGCTGGGAGACAGGGCGGCGCTCGCCGCGGAGCTCGCGCGCGCCTTCCGGTTCGTCACCGGCGAGCGGCGCGCCGCGCTCTCGCTTCGCCTCGCGAGGATCTACGCGACGCTCGAGAAGCGGGCAGAATCCGTCGAGCACTACCGGGAGCTGCTCTCGCGCGACGAGCTTCCGCCCTCGGCCTTCGTCGAAGTAGAGGAGCTCGCGGCGCGGCTCGGCGACGACGCGCTGCTCGTACAGGTCATCGAGCAGCGGATCGAGCGCGCCTCGGACGAACGAGAGCGCGCGCGGGCCATCGAACGGCTCGGGGACGTCCAGGCGAAGCGGGACGCCGCGGCCGCCGCGGAATCGTTCCGGCGCGCCGCGCGCGCTTCGCGGCAGATCGAAGGCGAGCAAGCGACGGCCGCGCGGCTGTACGAGCGCGTCCTCGAGCTTTTCCCGCGAGATCGCGAGAGCGCCCACTTCACGTTCGAAGCTCACGCGGCGCAGAACGATTTCGACCGAGCACGGCGCGCCTTCAGCGTCGTCCTCGGCGCGGACGCGGGCGACGCCATCGACGGCTTGCTCGCGCTCGAATCGGCGGCCGTCGCGCCGGACGCCGTCGCGCACCTCGTCGCGATGATCGACGAGGCGCTCGGAAGCGACGCCGCGGACGCCGGCAGGAGGCGACGCGAATTGATGGCGCTTCGTGCCCGCTCGCTCGCCTCGAACGAGGCGACGAAGTCTCTTGCCGCGGCGGCGTTCAAGGCGCTCGTGGAGACGTTCGGCGAGGCCCAGGACGCGGAAGCGTTCCGTCGCTTCGTGGAGCGCGAAAGTCTCGACGTGGTTTCGACGAGCGAGCGGCGGTGGCTCTTCGAGTGGCGCGTGCGGACCTCCGTGGACAAGACGAAGGTGCTGGTCGAGTGGGCCGACGCCGAGGAACGCCTGTTCGGCGACGTCGACCGGGCCGTCGAGACGTACGACGCGGCGCTCACCGCCGATCCCTCGGCGAGCGAAGCGCTTCAGGGCCTCGTTCGCCTGAAGGTCGGCGAGGGGCGGGTCGCGGAGCTGCTCGATTCGCTCGAAGCGCTGCGCCGGCGTCTGCCGAAGACCGAGTCGCGCGAGGTCGAGCTCGCGATCGCGGCGCTGCTCGTCGAGCACGCCGGCCGCGCCGACGAGGCGCTCCCGATTTTGCGAGCGGCGCTCGCGCGGTCTCCGGAAGACGTCGAGGCGATTCGCATCGCGCGCGCCGGGCTCCGAGCGGGGGCTCACGGTCGCGATTTCGCGCTGCTGCTCGAAGCGGCGGCCGACGCGGCCGAGGGGGAAAGCGGCCGCCTGCTGCTCGAGTCGTTGCTCGAGCAGACGAAGGGTGCGCAAGGCGTCGTCGAGGCGCGCGTGCGGTGGCACGAGCGGCTCATCGGCCTTCTGTCCGACGATCCGCCGCGCGCGCTCGCCCACGCCGTCGCCGCCGCCCTGGAGCTGCCGGATCGCGAGGCGCTCTGGGACGCTGCCGAACGGCTCGCGCGGCGCCTCGGGGACCCGCGCAGCGTCGCCGAGGCGTACTCGCGCGCTCTCGACGCGCCGCTCGCCGCGAGCCTCGGCGAAAAGCTCGGGCGCCGCATCGTGGAGTTCCAGGAGGAGTGGTTCGACGACCCGGTCACCGTGGAGCGCTTGCTGGAGCGCGTGCTCTCGGTGAGCCCCCGAGCCCGCTGGGCGCTCGACCGCATCAAGCTTTCGTACAACGAAGGCGCGCGCTGGGACGAGCTGTTCGCTCTCTACGACCGAGCCATCGGCGGCGCGATCGACGATCGCGAGCTCGAGGACCTGCTCGACGAAGCGGCGCTCGCGGCGAAGGATCTGGCGAACGATCCCGCGCGCGCGGTCGGGTATCTGGAGCGTCTCTTCGCGCGAAAGCCGGAGGCGCGCATCGAGGGGATGCTCGAGCGTCTCTACGAGCGCACGGGGCGCACGAAGGAGCTCATCGCGCTCCTCGACGCGCGCCGCGCGTCGCTCGCCGAGCCCGATCTCGGACGCGTCGAGCGGCGGCTCGCCGCTCTGTGGCTCGACAGGGGCGAGGCGAAGATAGCCTTCGAGCTCATCGAAAAGACGCTGGCGCGCGACGCCGAAGAGCCCGACGGCTATTCGCTCCTCGAGCGGCTCGTGAAGCTGTCCCCGCCGCCGATTTCGTCGCGCGCCCGCAAGAAGGCGCCGCGTGACGTGCGACACGACGCGGTCCGGATCCTCACCGCGCGGTTTCGCGCGACCCGGGACGACGCCGGCCTCGCGCGGGCGCTCGAAGCCGCGGCGGAGCTCGCGACGTCGCGCGCCGATCGCGAACGGCTCGTGGAGGAGCTCATCTCGCTCTACCTCACGCGCCTCGAGGAGCCTTCGCGCGCGCTCGAGCACGCGATGACCCTCGTCCGCCTGACGCCTTCGAGCGCGCCGCACCGCGCGAGGCTCGCGGCGCTGTCGTCGAAGCTCGACGCCGAGGAGCGGCGCGCCGCGCACCTCGTGGAGGTCGCCGAGTCGGCCGACCGCGCGACGGCGCTGTCGCTGCTCTGCGAAGCGGGCGGCGTCTTCGCGGCGGAAGGCAAGCTCGAGCAGGCGAAGCTCGCGTATTACCGCGCGCTCGCGGCGGCTCGCGGCGACCGCGCGAAGGAGCTCGAGGTCGCGCGCGCCGTCGAGCCCGTCCTCTCGGAGCTCGGCGTCGCGAGCGAACGCTGCGACGTCCTCGAGCGGATCGTCGCGCTCGAGAAGGATCCCGCGGCGAGGAAGGCCGCGCTCGGCGTGGTCGGGCGCATCGCCTTCGAAGAGCTCGGGGACACCGATCGCGCCGCGCGCGCCTACGACGCCCGCGTCGCGGCCGATCCGACGGACCTCGACGCGCTGAACGGGCTCGAGGCCGTCTACGCCGCCGCCGAGCGGCACGCGGATCTCGTGCGCGTCCTCGGCGCGCGCTCGCAGCTCGTGCCGGGACCCGAAGCGCGCGCCGACCGCGTGCGCATCGCGCGCCTGTACTCGGGCAAGCTCGGCGACGCCGGCGCGGCCATCGAGGCGTGGCGCGGTATCCGTCGCGACTTCGGCGCCGACGAAGAAAGCTTCGAGGCGCTCTCGCGCCTGCTCGAATCCGAGAGCCGATGGGACGAGCTCGCGGAGACGGTGGAAGCCGCCGCGACGAGCGCGGAAGGGCCCAGGCAGAGCGAGCTATTCCGCGTGCTCGGCGATCTGCATCGCGATCGCACCGGCAAGCCGTTGCAAGCGGTGGAGGCCTACGTCCGCGCGGACGACTTCGAGCGCACCGTGACCGTCGTCGACATGCTGACCGATCGCGAGCTCTCGATCGCCGTGGCGTCGCGCTTGCTGTCGCTCGCGGCGACCGAGTGGAAGTCCCGAGAGCCTGCGGGGATCCCGGCCGTCGTCTCCGCGGCGCGCTGCGCGGTGGAGACGCTGGTGCGCCGCCACCTCGAGGGGGACGAAGGCGAGCGCGTCGTGGAGACGCAACTCTTCGCGGCGTCGTTGCCGTTCGAGCGCGCCGAGCGCCGGCGCTACAAGCGCGAAGCGGCGTGGACGAGCTGCGACCGGCTCGATCAACCCGCGCGCGCCATCCGGATCCTGGAGGAGCTGTTCGACGAGGATCCGAACGACGACGTCGCGAGCGCGTCCGTCACTCGCTTCGCGCGCCTCCTCGCCGAAGCGGGGCGCACCGAAGACCTCGCCGTGTTCTGGGAGCGGCAAGCGCGCTGTCGCGCCGACGCCGGGGACCGTCCGTCGTCGGCGCTCCTCTGGGCCCGCGCCGGCGGGATCTGGGAAGCGGAGCTCGGCGATGACCGGCGCGCGATCGCCGCGTATCGCCAGGGCGCCGCCATCGGCGGCGAGGCGTCGCTCGAAGCGCTGGCCCGCATCTATTCGGAGCAGAAGAGCTGGCGCGCGGCGGCGACGGCGCTCGAGTGGCTCGTCGCGCAATCGAGTCGCGAAGAGCTCGGGGGTCGCGCGCTCCGGCTCGCCGAAGCCTACCTCGCCCTCGGCGAGTGGGAGCGCGCGCAGGCGCGCCTGGAGGCTGCTGCGACCACTGCCATGGACGCATCCGAGGTGCGCCGGCGCCTCGCCGAGCTCTACCGCGCTCACGCGAAATGGGCGCCGCTCGCCGACTTGCTGGTCGAGGACGCCTCCCGCGCGCCCGACGATCGTTCGCGGCTCGCTCTCTTGTGTGAAGCGGCCCGCCTCCATTCGTCCGAGCGCGGCGACCCCGCGGCGGCGGTGCCGCTGCTCGAGCGCGCGGTGGAAATAGACCCGGAGGAGCCCGCGCTCCGGCTCTCGCTCAGCGACGCGCTGCGCGCCTCGGGCCAGTACGACGCCGCGGCGGCCGTCCTCCGGGCGCAGATCGAGCGCTACGGCCACCGGCGGCCGAAGGACCGCGCGCTCGTCCACCTCTATCTCGCGCGCGTCGCGTTGACGCGCGGTCGAAGCGCGGAGGCGCTCGAAGAGCTCGAGCTCGGCGCGAAGATAAACCCGGCGCACGCCGGCATCCTGCACGAGCTGTCGCGCGTCGCGATGCGGGAGGGCAAGCTCGCCCGCGCCGAGAGCACGTATCGCGCGCTCTTGCTGGTCTTGCGAAAGCCGGACGAGCAAGTCGAGGGGGCGCCGGCTCGCGCCGAAATTTACCTCGACCTCGCGGAGATCGCGAGCCGCGAGGGGGCCGCCGAGCGCGCGGCGGAGCTGGTCGAGTCCGCGTTCGAAGCGGCGCTCGACGGCGCGAACGAAGCCGCGGCGCTCGAGCGCGCGCTGCGGAGCGCCGGACGCCTCTCCCTGCTCGCGCGGGCCATCGATGCGCGCGTGCGCGCCGCGGCCGAGCCCTCTTCGGCCGCGCGCGCGCTTTCCGATCTGGTGATGCTCTACGCGGAGCGGCCGACGGAGACGAACGCGCCGTCGGCGGCGGGGCGCGTGGTCAAGGAGGCGTCTCAGATCCACCGGGGCCTCGAGACGGCCGCGGCGCAGGACGCCTCCGCCTGGGCGGCGCTCGCCGTCGTCTACGGCTGGCTCGGGGACGCGGGCGGCGAAGCGAGCGCGCTCGAGCGGCGCGTCGAGGCCCTCCTCTCGTCGACGGCGCCGCTCGATGTCGAGCCCGTCCTGCGGCTCGCGCGCCTCCGGCTCGCCGATCCCGAGCGCCGCGACGACGGCGTCGCGCTCATCGGGCGCGCGCTCGACGCCGGCGCGGATTCGAGCAGGGCGTGGGAGCTGCTCCACGACGACGCCGTCGCCGGCTCCGGACACCGCGGCGTGCTGCGACTGCTCGAGCGCATCGCGCGGGAGCCGGGGCGAGAACGGGCGTTCGTGGAGGTCGCCGTTCGCGAGGCGAAGCTCGGTTTCCTCGGCGCGAGCGAGCTCCGGGCGGCCGTCGCGCTCGCCGCCGAGCTCGGAGACGAACCGTCCGCCCTCGCGTTGCTCGAGGGAGCCGCCGGAAACGACGCCGTCTACGAAGCCGCGGATCGCGCGTGGCTGTTCGAGCAGCTCGCGCGGAGGCTCGTCGCGCTTCGCGACTTCGCGCGCGCCGTCCCGCTGCTCGAGGACGCGGCGAACCTCGAGGGCGGTCCCGCGGCGCACGGGCGTTTCGTGGAAGCGGCGCGCCTCTGCGACGCGGAGCTCGGCGATCCGAATCGCGCGGCTCGGCTGTACGAACGCGCCCTCGAGAGCGACGCGAGGAATCGTGCCGCCTGGGAGCCGCTCCTCGAGGTGTATCGCAAGCTCGGCGACCGCAGGCGTATCATCGCGCTCATCGGAGCGACCGCGCCGCTCGTCGAGAGCGCGAAGGATCGCAGCCGCCTGCGCTTCGAGGAGGCCACGTTGATGCTCGAAGACCCGGCCCGTACGGACGAGGCCACGGGTCTGCTCGAGCGCATCGTGTCCGAGGACGCGACGATGTCCGCCGCCGCGGAGCTTTTGGCGACGTTGCTCGAGCGGCAAGGGCGTCTCGGACAGCTCGTCGAGCTCGTGCAAAACCAGCTCGAGCGCGCCCGCTCGGCGAAGGACCCCACCGCGGCGCTGGCGCTCCGGTTGAAGCTCGGCGCGCTCCACGAGCGCGCCGGCGATCGCGACGCCTCGCTCGCCGCGTATCGCTCGGTGCTCGACTCCGACCCCGTCAGTCGCGAGGCCCTGCGCGCCCTCGTGCGCCTGGAGGACGTCCCGTCGCGAGAAGACGAGCTCGCGGACGCCATCGAACGCCTCATCGCGGCGGAGGAACCGGAGCGAGTGCCGGCTCTGGCCACGCGCCTGGTCGCTCTGCGTTCGGCGTCCGGCGACGCCGCGCGCGTCGAGCGAGCCCTCCAGATCGCGTGTGAGGCAAGTCCGCTGGATGCGTCCGTTCGCGAGCCGCTCGTGGCGCGGTACTTCGAACGCGCCGAGTGGGCGCGCGCCGGCGAGGTGCTCTATCGCGCGTTCCAGGCCGAGCGCCGCGACATTTCGTTGCTGCTCAGGGCGGCGGAGGCGTTCGAGCGGGGCGCCGAGCCGGAGCGCGCCGTCGAGGCGCTCTCCGCGTACGGCGATGACGCCGACCGACCCGAGCTTCATCTGGAGCGCGCGCGGCTCTTCGTGTTGCTCGGTGCCCCGGGAGCGGCCATCGACGCGTTCCGCGCCGCCCAGGCCCAGGGCGCACGGACTTCGGATTTGCTCGCAGCGCTCACAGCGGCGGTCAACGCGTCCAAAGGCGACGCCGCGGCGGATTTCACGCTGGCGCTCGTCGACGTCCTCGAGAGCACCGGCGAGACGGCGACGGCTCGCGAGCGCCTCTCCGCTCTGCTCAAGGAACACCCGCGGCACCGCGACGCGCTCCGCCGGCTTTCGTCCCTGTGCGCGGCCGAAGCGCGCTGGGACGAGACGGCGGCGACGTACCGCCGCCTCATACCGCTCGAAGAAGGCGAGGCGCTCATCGGCGCGGCGATGAACCTGGCGGACGCTTGCGAGCACAGCGGCAGGCTCGGCGACGCGCGCGGCGGGCTCGAGCGCGCGCTGGTTTCGCTCCCCGAAAATGCCGAGCTCCGGGCGCGACTACGAGAGATCTACGAACGCACCGGCGCCGTGCGCGAGCTCTCGGACCTGCTGGTGCGCGAGGCGCGTGCCCAGAGTGACAAAGCCCCGCGCGCGCAGCTCCTCACCCGCGCCGCGGAGCTGCTCCTCGACCGCGGCGAGTGGAGCAAGGCGATGGCGATCCTGGAGGACGTCCGCCACGAGAGCCCCGAGCACGTGATGGGCGCGGTACTCTACGCGCGGGCGCTCGCCGGCACCGGACGTCCGCGAGAAGCGATCGGCGCGCTCGAGGAGGTCCTCGCCGTCCACCGCGGCCGCCGCTATCGGGAGCTCTCGCTGGTGCACGGCGAGCTGTCGAACCTGCACCTCGAAGCGGGCGATCTCTCGAAAGCCCTCGACGCGCTCTCGCGCGCCTTCGAGCTCGACATGCGCAACGGCGAGCTCGCGATGCGGCTCGCGCACCTCGCGCTCGACGTCGACGATCGCGAGACCGCGGCGAAGGCTCTACGCGCGGTCACGATGATGAAGGTGCGCCAACCCGGCGCTACCGACGGAGCGAGCGCCGAGTCGAAAGCCGTTGCCTACTATCAGCTCAGCCGCATCGCGCGAGCCGACGGCGACGTGAGGCGGGCGCGGTTGATGGCGTCGAAGGCGCTGGGGGAGAACCCGGGGCACAGGGAAGCGCAGGAGCTGTTGCGGGAGTTGAAGAGCTAGCGGGAAAACTCGAGGTACTCAACCTCGACAAGGACCTCGAGGACTTGGAGCAACAGACTGAATATCCGGAGGAGCCGCCTCCGGACGAAGACGAGGACGGCGAGAAGACCTAGCGCGGGCGGCGGCGCGCTCGGGCGCCAGCAGCGGTAGAGCTCGTAGTGGTGGGTATCGATGCGGAGACGAAGGTACGTATACGAACTATCGTTGCGCGGTCGCGAGTCTCGACTTGAGCGAGTCTTGGAAGGACAGATCACGATCGTCGTGGAGGGCAAGAGCCACGAGAAAAACCGGCGAGGCCGGAACGAGCTGGGGCTCTCGGACCCACTGCGAGGGCGGGACGGGTTACGCGGAAAAGCTCGCTTCGTAGTCGGGGTCCTCGACGTTCCGCGCTTGCGCGGTCGGCGTCAGCGGCCTTTCGCAATCGAGCATGACGGCGATCTCTTCGGTGTGGCGCGCTCCGGGGCTCGCCTCGTAGCGGCCGGGATGGGGGCCGTGGGGGATGCCGGCGGGGTGGAAGGTGATGCTGCCGGGCCCGATGGCGTTGCGCGACGTGAACGTGGAGCTCGCGTAGAAGAGCACCTCGTCGATGTCCACCGAGGAGTGCGGATACGGACAGGGGATGGCGTCGGGGTGGAAGTCGAGCGGGCGCGGGACGAAGCTCGAGACGAGCGCGCCGCGCGCGGCGAACGTGCCGTGCCACGTCGGTGGCAGATGCACCGCGCCGACCCTCGGCTGGAACGCGAGGATCGGAAACGCGAACGGGTACACGGTTCCGTCCCAGCCGACCGCGTCGAGCGGCGAGTGGGAATGGCGGAAGCCGTGATAAACGCCGCGCCGCTTCACCACGACGTCGCGGATGCCTTCGTCGAGCGGTCCGCGGAAGACCGGTCTCCGGAAATCGCGATGCGAGTAAGGCGCGTCCATCCGAAGCTGCCCGGTTTCGTTGCGAAACTGCTTCGGTATCCCGACGCCGCCGTGGCACTCGATCGTGAGCGCGTCGAGCCGGCCGCCCTCGATCGTGATGCGGTGGAGCGTGCCGCGCGGGATGCAGACGTAGTCGTTCGGTCCGAACGCGACGTCGCCGAGCACGCTGCGGACGATGCCGTGCCCGGCGAGCACGAAGAACAGCTCGTCGCCGTCCGCGTTCACGAAGTACGCCGTGTCTTCGGTGGCCGGCTTCATGACGCCGATGGTCACGTCGTCGTTGAAGAGCAGCGGCATGCGCGCGTCCATCGGCGCTCCCGCGAGCGCGTGCTCCTGCGTTCTATAGTGACGGCGCCGCAGCCCGTCGTCGTCTTCCGCGGCGCGCGGCGCCCGCGGCGAGACGGCGACGTGTCCGGAGGGTGAAGGGGCGAGCGCGTGCGGTCGGTTCTGGTGATAGAGGATCGTGTACGGCCCTTCGAAGCCCGCGCGCGTCAGGCACTCTTCGTAAAGGAGCTCGCCCTTCGGGCCGCGCAGCGCCACGTGGTGCTTCGGAGGCAGGTCACCGACCGCGACGCGATCCAGCATTCAGGTGCCCCCGCTCGCCGCCTGTTGCTGGCGCTCGATGCTCTCGAAGAGCGCGCGGAAATTCCCGGCGCCGAAGCCCTGATCTCCCTTCCGCTGGATGACCTCGTAGAAGAAGGGCCCGGCCTCCTGCTCGTGATAGAGCCCGGCCGCGTCCCGCAAGAAAATCTGCAGCAAGTAGCGCCCCGGGCCGGAGCCATCGACCAGGATGCCGAGCTCCTCGAGCGTCTCGATGTCTTCTTCGAGCGCGATGCCGAGGCGATCCATCCGCTCGGGGAGCGCCTCGTAGTACGCGTGCGGCGTGGGCATGAGCTCCACGCCCCGGCTCTTCAGCGCCTCGACGGTGTGGACGATGTCGCGCGTGACCAGGGCCGCGTGCTGCACGCCGTCGCCGCGGTGCTCCTCGTAGAATTGGTTGATCTGCGATTGCCGGAACGCCGGACGATAAGGTTCGTTGTTCGCGAACTTGATGCCCGTCTTCGGGTCCCACATCACCTTCGAGCGTAACCCGGATCCGTCCCGGATTTCGTATTTCGCGACGTCGCTCGTGTGAAATTCCACTTCCCAGAGCGGCTCGAAGCCCATGACGTGCTCGAGCCACAAGAGAGCGGGTTTCATGGTCTGGAAGTTCGAGGTGACGTGATCGATGGAGACGAGGCCGATGGAGTCCGGGTTGATGGGCGTCGGCAGCGGTTCCATCCCGGGATAGATGCCCTTCGCGCCGTGCCGCTCGGTGAAGCGGAACGTCGTGTCGCCGAACGGCGTGGTGATCGAGAAGGTGTCGATGTCCCCGTCGGCTTCGTGGAAAGACTGGACGTCGGTGATCGCGGTTCCGCCGCGCTGCTCGAGCAGCGCGAACGTGCGCTGGATGTCCTCCACCTCGAAGGCGATCGTCCCGACTCCGTCCGGGTGCTTCGACAGGTAGCGGTACGCCCGGCCGCCTTCTCCGACGGGCGTCGAGCACGTCACCAGGATCTCGCCCGACTGAAAGACGATCGAGCGTTGATGGCCGTGCTGCTCGAGCTCCGGGCTGCTCCTTCCGAATTCGTGAAAGCCGAGCTTCTCGACGTAGAAACCGCGGCTCCGCTCGAGATCGCGGACGTAGTAGTGCAGGCCGAGCAAGCGCTTGATACCGAGAGACGAATGGATCACGACGCGTGTCCTTTCTTTCACCGTGCGGTAACCTGGGAAGGCGAATCGATCTGGCGATCGGGGTGCGCGCGCTCGAACGCCGGGATCGCCGCGGCGCGCGCGTCGATTTCGACGAGCTTCGGGTACGGCGCGAGCGGCACCTCGAAGCGACGCGCGTTGTACAGCTGCGGAACGATGAAGACGTCGGCGAGCGTCACGTGATCACCGACCGCGAAGAGGCCGCCGGACGCGCGGGCGAACGTCTCGAGCGCGAAGAGGCCGCGCGAGATGAAGGATTGCGCCCACTCGCGGACGCGCTGCTCCGTCGAGAGCTCCCCGACCCGCGCGAGCGTGCCGGTGTTCTGCAGCGGTTGAATGCCCGAGGCGACGAGCTCCACGATCTGCCGGACGCGGGCGCGGCCGAGCGGCTCGCGCGGCAACAGCGGCGGATCGGGATGAGTCTCTTCGAGATACTCCGCGATCGCGACCGATTGAGTCAGTCGCACCACGCGACCGTTCTCCACCCACTCGAGCGTCGGCACCTGCTGCAGCGGGTTGACGCTCGCGAACTCCGGGGCCCTCTGCTCCGAGACCCCGGGCGCGAGGTTCGTCGGGTGATACTCGTACGGAAGCCCCTTCAGCTCGAGCACCGTCCGCACGCGCCAGGCCGAGCTCGATCGGTAATAAGAGTAGAGCTTCACGGAGCAACGACCTCCTGTTCGATGCTGCCGAACACGTTGCGGCCGCCGGCGTCGAGCATCTCGATGCGGACGCGGTCGCCGGCCTGTAAGTAAGGAGTTTTCGGGCCACCGAAGTCGAGCGTCTCTCGGGTTCGTCGTTCGACCAGGCAGGAGACACCTCGCGCCGGGTCCTCGTTGGACACCGTTCCGCTTCCAAGAATCGTGCCCGCGCAGAAGCTCCGCGTCTTCGTGATGTGCTGGACGAGATCGTGGAAGGAAAAGTGCATCGGAGCCCCGGCGTCCGGGTCGCCGACGAGCGCGCCGTTCAACAGGGTGCGCAGGCGCAGGTGCAGCCGTCCCTCGCGAAAGGCGCCGCCGAGCTCGTCCGGGGTCACTGCGAACGGTGAAAATGCCGTCGCGGGCTTCGACACGAAGAACCCGAAGCCCTTTTCGAGCTCGGCCGGGACGAGCCCGCGATACGTCACGTCGTTCGCAAGGAGGACCAGTCGAATATAGGGCGCCGCGTCTTCGCTGCGCGTCCCTTGCGGCGTGGCACCGAGCACGACCGCGACTTCTCCTTCGAAATCGAGCCCCCAATCCGGGTTCGACAGCACGAGCGGATCCCGCGGACCGAGGAGCACGCCGGACCCGCCCTGATAAACGAGCGGTTCGGTGCGCAGCGTCTTCGGCAGCTCGGCGCCGCGCGCCTTGCGGACGAGCGCGATGTGCGACAGGTACGCGGAACCGTCGACCCATTCGTAGGCGCGCGGCAGCGGCGCCGTGAGCGCGCGCGTATCCACAGGCTCGCCGCGGAGTTTCCCGTCGTCTAGCGCTCCGGCGAGGCGTTCCAGCGCCGGGCGCGCATTTTCCCAGTCGTCGAGGGCGGCCTGCAGCGTGCGCGCCACGCCGCCGGCTCGGACAAAATGCTCACCGCTTCGGCCGATGACGACCAAGGCGCCGTCCGGGGTCCCGTCACGCAATGTCGCGAGCCGCATCGCCTCCGTCCTTTCAGCCCGCGAAGCGGTGTCCGCGCGGCGTCGCGGCCTGGGTAAGCCCGCGGATGTACTCGAGCCCCGTCGCGATCGGTTCCAGGCCTTCGAAACGGAGCTCGAGGTGTTCGAGCTGCGCTTCGAGCCGCGCCGCGAGCTCGGGCTGCTCGCGAATTTTTGCCAGGCCTTCCAGTAGGTTCCACCGGAGGAGCCATTCCTCCGGATAGGCCTCGTCGAGCCGCGCCGCGATGGCTGCGATTTCGTCCGCAGTGCCGGCGCGCACGCTGTCGCGAAATGTCGCGGCCGAGCGCTCGTGCAGCGCGATCAACTCGAGCTCGGCCTCGCTGAACGTGCGCGCCTTGGGCACGCTGACTTCCGACACGGGAGTATCCGGGAAGAAGGCGTCGGGAGCGCCCGCCCAGGCCGTCGCGATGCTTCCGGCGAACGCGAGCGGGTAGAGCTCCGCCGCGAGCAGCCGCTCTTCTCCGCGATACAATTCGAACTCCGACAGCAAAACGGCCGCCACGCGTCCGTCGACCGGGACCATCGCGCGGACGACTCCCGACAGGACGAGCCCCGAGGTCGTTTCGAGCTTCAGGCGACCCCGTGGGGCTCGCGCGATGAGCGCGTCCGGAGTGATCGCCGAGAGCGGTGTGCCATCTACGAGCGCTCCGATCGGCAGCGCGTAGCCCGAGCGTCGCGGCATGCCTTCGAGGAGGTGATCCCCGCGCGCGAGCGCGCACGGCCCTTCAAAGCGGACGAGCGACGGCTGCCCGCCGTGATGGTCGATGGCCGAAACGGCGCCGACGACGTGGACGCCGGAGTCGAGCACGACGGTCGCGAGCTCTTCACTTCGGCGCGCCGTCTCGAGCGCCGCGACGCCGCCGATGCGGTACGATAGCGTCGCGTCGACCTCGTCGAGCACGTCGTCGAGCTCGGCGAAGTTCTTCGCGACGAAGAGCTGCGGCTGAGCGCGCGTCACGTCGTAGTCGACGTTCACGCAGTCCTTGGTCAGCGGGATCTTCTCGACGTTCGGGAGTCTGCAGAAGTGCCCTTCCCCGATCGAGGAGAGCAAGCCCGCGCCGTAGAGCCGGAAGTCCGACGGCGTTCCGACGAGCCCGTATTCGCCCGTCCACCAGTACAGGCGCGCTATTTTTGCCGATTCGCTGGCGACGGCGACCTGGGCGGAGGCCGCGGCGAGCGCTTCTTCGGCGCGATGAATGGAGAGCGCCGTGCTCGCCGGGTCCTCCTTCAGCTCCGAGAGCGCGTAGATGGCGTCGTACACGGCGCGATCCGCGGGCGATCCGAACGCCTTGCGCGCGACCTCTCCGATACGCTGCACGTAGCGCGCGTAGCGAGGCTCGGCGAGAAACGGAGCGTGCCCGGCTGCTTCGTGGATGATGTCCGGCGCGGGCGTGTACGTGAGGTGCTTGGACGTCCGGATGTCGGCGGCGATCGGCAAGATGCCGCGCGCCTGAAACGCCTGGAACGCGCGAGGAGGAATGAACCCGTCGACGCAGACGGCGCCCCAGCCGAAGCGGCCGAGCCTCTCGTTCATCTCGTCGATGCGCGGAATGCGATCCACCGAGATGCCGGCGGCGGCGAACCCTTTTTCGTACGCCTCGTGCGCCGTGGAGAGGAGCCGCGAGTGCGTTTGCAGCACGACGAACCGCCACACGGCGTGGTCCTGTTCGTTGTAGGCATCCCAATCCTGGCGGACGATGAACCGTCGGAGATGCCCCGGGATCGAGGTCTGCGGGTCCATGGCGGTCACCCATGGATTTTACCCGCTGCGTCCGGGGAACGCCCGCCGCGCACGTACGCTACTGTCGGAGTCTTTGGCAAAACAGATCACGAGCGGATCGCCACGAACCACGGAACTAACCGGCGCGGCCGGAGCGGGCTGCTTTCTCGGCGCTGATGACGCGTGACGTAAGAGCCGGCTCTGCCTCTCCGCAGCGACGTCGCGGATGGAGCGAAATCCCGGGGCGAGGCGGCGAGCTTCCGGCAGTAGCAGTAGGTGCGTGTCGCACCTAGCTTCTCGATCCAGGTGTCCAGTGTGCACTACACACGTCCCGCAAACACTCCATATGCATGGGGATACATGGGGCAGTTTGGGGCACATCGCCACGATTTGAACTCGGTTTTGTACTCACTAGGCGAGGCACGAGTGCGGACCTACCGTTCAATCGTGTACCATCGAGGGTCGGGTTTTCACGTACTGCCAGACGGGGACGATGACGGACTCTGCTCGAGGTTCGATGGCCTCTGCCTCACGCGCGATGCTCACGCGTCGCGCGGGCGCGCGCGTCGTCGGCCTGGTCTCCACGACCCCCGACGCGGCTCGTGGGATCGAGCTCGGCACGAAGCAGCGAGCGACGGCGGTGGAGCAGGTCGACGCGGCCGTTTCGAACGTGGCACAGGCCACGAAAGAGTCCGAGCCGAGCTCGGCTCGGACGCTGCAAACGGCTTCGCAGCTCGCGAGCTTGTCCCGCGAATCGGCGAAGCTCATCCGGCCGCAGGCGAGCGCGTGAAGGTGGAACAGGACCCTTCCGTCGGCGTGCTGTTCGAGTCCATCGCCTCGGAAGACGGCGGCGCCGCAGCGGAGCGCGCGCTCCCGATCGACAGCATAGGTCCGGCGCGGCTCCACCTCGTCGACACCGGGGGAGGGCCGTCGTGACGCCGCAGCGGGTGCTCGTTCTGGACGACAGCCTCACCGTTCGCATGGATCTGGTGGAGGCGTTTTCCGAAGCAGGGTTTCAGCCGATTCCATGCGCGACGCTCGCCGAAGCGCGTTCCGCGCTGGCGAGGAGCGCCGTCGATTTGGCCGTCCTCGACGTGCAGCTCCCCGACGGCGACGGGCTGGATTTGCTGTCGGAGATCCGCGCGGCGCCGTCGGTCGTTCGCATGCCGGTGCTCATGCTGTCGACCTCCGCCGAGGTGGAGAGCCGCATCCGAGGGCTGACCGTCGGCGCGGACGACTACGTCGGCAAGCCGTACGATCGCGGCCAGGTCGTCTCGCGGGCGCACGAGCTGCTCCGCGGTCACCGCGCGAACGACGTCGAGAAGCGGCCGTCCGTACTCCTCATCGACGACAGCGTCACGTTCCGAAATGCGATCCGCGCGTCGCTGGAGGCGCGCGGCTACTCCGTGCTCACGGCCAGCAGCGGCGAGGACGGGCTCCGCCTCGCGGCCGACAACCGTCCGGCGGCCATCATCGTCGACGGCGTGATGACTGGGATCGACGGCGCGACGGTCATCCGCACCATCCGCGTCGACGCGGCGCTTCGGCGCACGCCGTGCGTCTTGCTCACGGGTTCGGAAGACGTCGACTCCGAGCTGCGCGCGCTCGACGCCGGGGCCGACGCTTTCGTTCGAAAGGAAGAAGACGTCGACGTCTTCCTGGCGCGGCTCACCGCCGTCTTGCGGCGCGCGCACTTCGAGCCGGAAGAGAGCAACAGCTTGCTCGGACCGAAGCGCGTCCTCCTGGTGGACGCGAGCGCCGCTTACCGCACCGAGCTCTCCGACGCTCTTCGAGAAGAGGGCTACGACGTCGTCCAGGCCGCCTCCGGCGAGGACGCCGTCGAGATCATGCTCGCCCAGAAGGTCGACTGCGTCCTCATGGATCCGGGCGCCGAAGGAAGAGAGGCGGCGCGCCTGGTGAAGGACTCGCCGGCGCGGCGGGACACTCCGCTCATCGTGCTGACCGCGGTCGACGATCCGCGGAGCGTCATCGAGCTCCTCGGGGCTGGCGCGGACGACTACATCACCAAATCTTCCGACGTCGGATCGATCCGCGCGCGCGTGCGGGCGCAGCTGCGAAGGCGGCAGCTCGAGGACGAACACCGTCGCGTGCGCGAGGCCCTCTTGCGGCGGGAGCTCGAGGCGGCCTCGGCGCGCGCCGCGCGTCGCGTCGCGGAGGCGCGCGCCGTCCTCGTCGAGGAGCTCGCGCGGAAAAACAAGGAGCTCGAGGCGTTCAGCTACTCCGTGTCGCACGATTTGCGAGCGCCCCTCCGGAGCGTCCAGGGTTTCGCGGCGGCGCTCGCCGCGGAGTGTTCGCAAGAATTGACGCCGCTCGCGAAGGACTACCTGGCGCGCGTTCGCTCGGCGGCCGACCGGATGTCCGAGCTCATCGACGACATGCTCGAGCTCTCGCGAGTGAGCCGGGCCGAGCTCAGGCGCCAGCCCATCGATCTCGCGGAGATCGCGCGGGTCGTGGCGGCGGAGCTCGAACGGAAGGAGCCGGAACGCAAGGCCGTGATCGACATAAAGGAAGTGCCGATCGCGAGCGGCGACGGCCGCCTCCTGCGCATCCTGCTCGACAACCTGCTCGGAAATGCCTGGAAGTTCACCTCGAAGGCTTCGCCGTCGCGCATCGAGTTCGGCGCGCGAACGGAAGGCGGAGCGCTCTCGTACTACGTTCGCGACAACGGCGCCGGGTTCGACATGAAGCACGCGGCCCGGCTCTTCAGCCCCTTCCAGCGCTTGCATCACGAGCGCGACTTCCCCGGCACGGGCATCGGCCTCGCCACGGTCCAGCGCATCGTCGACCGCCACGGCGGACGAGTCTGGGCCGAAGGCGCCGTCGGCGAAGGCGCCACCATCAGCTTCACCATTCCGAACGCGCGGCAGGCGGAAGGCGCCGGCGCGGAGTCGACGAGCTCATGAACAAGCCGCTCAAGGTCCTCTTGGTCGAAGACAACGAGAACGACGCCATGCTGTCGCTGATGGAGCTGCGTCGCGCGGGCTACACCGTCGAGCACGCGCGCGTCGATACGCGAGCCGACATGATCGCCGCGCTCGAATCGGGACACTGGGATCTCATCCTCTCGGATTTCTCGATGCCGGAGTTCTCCGCGCCGGAGGCCTTCCGCGTCGCTCGCGAGCACGGGACCGATACGCCGTTCATCATCGTCTCCGGGACCGTCGGCGAGGACGTCGCGGTGGACGCGATGCGAGCGGGCGTGAACGACTACGTGCTGAAAGGCGCGCTCGCGCGACTCGCGCCCGCGGTCGAGCGGGAGCTGCGGGAAGCCGCGCAGCGCGCCGAGCGGCGGAAGATGGAAGAGCGGCTGGCGCTCGCGGACCGGATGCTGCAGCAGTCGCAGAAGATGGAAGCGGTCGGGCGGCTCGCCGCGGGCGTCGCGCACGACTTCAACAACATCCTCTCGGTCATCCTGAGCTACAGCGACATGCTGCTCGCCGATCAAGTCCCGGTCGAGCGCATGAAGGAGGACATCGATGAGATCCACCAGGCAGCGCTCCGTGCCGCCGATTTGACCCGCCAGCTCTTGACCTTCAGCCGCCAACAAGTCGTCGCGCCGCGCGTGCTGAACCTGAACGACACGGTCGTCTCGCTCGACCGCATGTTGCGCCGTCTCCTCGGGGAGCGCATCGAGCTCAAATCCGTCATGGCGACGGATCTCGGCATGGTGAAGGCGGATCCGAGTCAGATCGAGCAGGTCGTCATGAACCTGGTGGTCAACGCGCGCGACGCCATGCCGAACGGCGGCGTGGTGACGATCGAGACCGCGAACGTCGAGCTCGACGAGACCTACGCCGCCTCGCACCCCCACGCCAAGACGGGCCCGCACGTGATGCTGTCGCTGACGGACACCGGTACGGGCATGTCGTACGAGACTCAGATGAAGGTGTTCGAGCCGTTCTTCACCACGAAGGAGAAGGGGAAGGGCACCGGGCTCGGCCTCGCCATGGTGTTCGGCATCGTTCGACAGAGCGGCGGGACCATTTGGCTTCACAGCGAGCTCGGACAGGGGACGACGTTCAAGATTTTCTTGCCGCGCTCCGACGACGCCGTCTCCGAAGCCAAGGTGACGGTCACGACGACGCGCGCGCAGGCCGTCGAGACGCTGCTCGTCGTCGAAGACGACCCGAGCGTGCGGCAGGTCGTCATCAGCATCCTGCGGCGCCTCGGTTATCGTGTGCTCGCCGCCGAGAGCTCTCGGCACGCCATGGAGCTCTGCCGCGCCCCCGAAGAGATCCACCTCGTCATCAGCGACGTCATGATGCCGGAGAAGAACGGTCCGGAGCTCGTCGCCGAGCTCAAGCAGATCCGCCCGGCGATGAAGACGTTGTTCATCTCGGGGTACACCGACGCCGCCGTCGTCCCGAGCGGCACGCTCGAAAACGAGGTGCACTTCCTGCAAAAACCGCTCACCCCGGAGGCGCTCGCGGAGAAGGTCGGACGTATCCTGCGGAGTTGAGCCTCAGCGCAGGCCGCACTCCACGGCCGTCAAGATGGACTGCAGCGCCATGCCGAAGGACGTCGCGAAGTCGCCCATCGTCATGTCGTAGTGGCAGTTGCCGGTCGTGGGCGTCGAACCCACGTCGCAGTTCGGGCGGGCCGTGCCGCCGGCTTTCGCGAGGTGCGAGAGCGTGGATCGGGCGTTCTCGCTTCCGGGCGCTCCGATGACGTACGTGTCGATGCCCATCGACAGCGCCTGAGGTGCCCCGGTGGTGATGAGAGCCTGGATTTGTTGTTGCGTGGCGCAATCGTCGGCGCCGTCGGTGACGAGGATTAGATGACTGTTTCCCGGCAGCATCGCCGCGTTCGTCTCGAAATACTGGTAGGCGGCGTTGACCGCGTTGATGATCGGCGTCGTCCCGTTGGGCACGAGCCCCATCATCGTCGTGCGCATCATGTCCAGGAACTGCGGCGATACCTCGGTCACCGGCACGAGGGGCATCGTCGAGGCGCCGCACATGTCGTCGGTGCTCAATTCCGCGAGGCCGGCGCGTGTGACCGGCTGGTTCATCATCGTCGGCAAGAGCTGATTGAACGCCGTGGAGAGCGCCGATTCCACGATTTCGAGCTTGCTCGGCATCGTCGTGTCCGCGCGCGTCGGAAAAAGATCGCAGGCGAACGATTGCGTCGTGGGCGGCGGATTGCACTGCATGCTGCCGCTGCGATCGATGAGAAACAGGATGTTCTGATCCTTGGTGCACCCGCCGGGATCGCTGCCGCGCATCGGAAGCTGCGAGATGACGGGGGCCATGCCTCCCGTGTCTCCCCCCGCCATCAGCGGCGCACCCGGACCGAACCCGGGCGCGCCCGCGCCGGCCGCTCCGGCCATGGAAGTTGCCGCGCCGCCCATGCCTTGTATGTCTTGATCGTCGATGCGGCCGGAGTTGTTGTTGCCCGTGGCGGAGCACGCGAGCGACAGCAGCGAGGCGGAAAAAGGAAGTAGACGACCGAGTCGCATCCTCGAAATCGTATCCATTGGGTGGCTCACCCTTTCTGCGAGAGCAACCCGGGTCCCAAGCGTGATTCGTCCCGAGCCGTGCCGAGCTCCGCTGCCTCTGATCTACCGAAGTTGTGCGCGTCCTGCATCTACGAAGTGACCACTCGTCGCGTCGGAAGGCTCGCGTGCAGTGAGCGCCATGGGAAACGTCGAATCAGTGACGCGCGTCTTTTGCAGGGCGATCAGAAGCGAAATGGCCGGTACAGACGGCTCATTCCGGCGCGCTGACGACGGGCTCCGGTTTGTGCGCGCCGGCGACCATCTTCACGACGAACAATTTTTTGATCGGCTTGCGATCTTCGTCGTTCGTGCCGAGCCCCCAGAGGCCGACGTGCAAGGTCAACGATTCACCCGCACCGATCGGTTTGCGCAGCTCGCGCTCGAGATGAGTTCCCGTCTTGTCCAAAGTGATCTCGCCGTCGCCCTTTCGCTCATCCGGCACGACTTCCTTTTTCCCTCCACGCTCGATCTGTTCTGCGACCATCAACGGACCCTGTGACGGGTTGAGGAGTCGATGTTCGCGCTCATCGGTCGCCTTGGCCCTCACGTCGAGCTTCACGCCCCAGCCGTTTCCTACTCGGATCGGGCGCGCGCTGGGCTCGAACACCACTCCGTCGAGCTCGGCCACGAGGCCGCCCTGCGTCATCCGATAAGTGATGTTCTTTCCGGCGGGCGGCGTCGCTTCGGGTTCCCCGGCGGTGGGTGCCGCGGCGTTCGTCGCGCTCGGCGAGGTTGGAGCAGGTGTGGGGGCTGTTTCCGTCGCGGCACTCGCGGACTCCGTCGCAACCGGCGCTGCAGGTGCCGGCGCAGCCGAAGGACTCGGTTTGGGCGCTTCTGGGGCGGGCGTCGTTCCGCTGCAGGCGGCGGCAAACGCCATCGACGACGACAGAGAAAGGGCGCAAAGCGCGCGCGGAACGGAGGAGGCCGTGTTCATGGTGGTGAGTCTACACGGGTGCAGCCCTGCCGGACTCCATTGGCGACGGGACGCCGTCCGGCGAACACCGTCGTGATGGGCGCCCGGCGGGTCGCCGTTCGCTCAGATGTCGTTCGGCACGAAGCGACCGTGCTTCTTTGCCGGTTTGCGGGCTGTACGCGGCGTCGCACGCGCCGGGGCTCGCGAAGGAGTGTTCGGGCTCGCGGTCACGGCGGGTTCCTCGGAGGTCGCAGACGGGATCGTCGCCGAGTCGACCGCGTGCGCGGCGGATCCTGCACCGCTCGATGAGACGGGTGCCGGCTGAGTCGCTTCTGCACTGGCCGATGCAGAGGCGGCGGTCGTAGCGGTCGTGACGGTCTGGGTCGGCGCGGCTGATGCGGAAGCTGCGGCCGTGGCGGCCGTGACAGTCTGAGTCGGCGCGCCGGCCTTTGCCGGGTGGCTCTCGCTGATCGTCGGCGTCTCGCTGCGTGGGTTCGCTGCGGCGGCGTGTTCGTCTTCGGACGCGCCTTCGGCCTGACGGGTCATGACCCTGAGCGTCACGGTCGCGCTGAGCGCGACCAGCACGAGGCTCGCGGCGACGCCGAGCACGACGCCGCGGATCGATTTTGCGGCGCGCGGGGGCACGACGGACGGCGCGCGGTTCGCGCGCGGATCGTGAACGAGCGGCGGCGCGACCTGCGACGGATAGAAAGAGGCGGCGGCCGTTGCGGGCGGTGGGCGCGAGAACGCGGGACGCTCCGCGCGGGGGGCAAGACTTTGTCCAGTGCGGTCCGAGTTGCGCGACGCCAGCGGGTGTGGCGGCGCATAACTCGGCGCGAGAGCGCCGCCCGTGCTCACGCGAGCCGGCGGCGGCGCGGCGGCGATGCGCACTGGTTGCAGGTCTTCGGGAGCTTCAGGAGCGGGAGGCAGCGGCGCCACTGCACGCGCCGGCGGCGCGATGGCGTCGGTCGTTGTCACGACGGCGTTCGCGATGGCGGGACCCGCGGGCGGCGTGGCCGGCAGCGCGGGATCCAGTTCGGGCGGCGGCGGTCGCTCGGTGTGAAGCTCCGAAAGCGCTCGCGGCGTCGGTCGCAGCGAAACGAGCCGTGGCAGCGGCACCTCGCCGGCGGCCGGCGTCTCCGCGGCTCGCGCCGGCGGCGGCTTGGTTTCGAGCAACGGCGGCGGCGATTCCGATACGAGCTTCGACGGCGCGGGAGCCTCCGCGGGTTGCGCCGTGACGTCCCGTGGAGGCGGTCGCGACGATGCGTTCGCGTCGTGCAGCTCCGAGAGCCGCTTCAGATGCTCGCGGGAGTACTGCGTCGTCGGTTCGTCGCTGCTGGAAGGCGGTGGTTCGGTGACCGGTGTTGCCGGCGGCTTGGCCGGTGGCGTCGCGGAAGGCGATTGCCCCGCGGGCGCGGGGAGCCCGATCATCGTCTGCTGGCGCGGTCGTATCTTCGCCGGAAGCGTCGAGTTGGACTGCGACGGCACGCCGAGTCTTGGCTGGCTCATCGGACGCGCCGGGGCCGCGGCGTTGGGCTCGACGCCGGGACGCGCGGCGGCGCGGGTGGGCAGTGCCGGTTTCGGATCTCCCTTCGGCCGCGCAACGGGGGTTGCACGCGCCGGCTCGGCTCGGGGCTTGGCATCTTCCGGCGCACGCGCCGGGGCGGGCCGCGGAGGCAGCGACAGCGCGTCTCGTGTTCGCGCGAACGCGCCGTCGGCAATTGTGGCAACGTAGCTTGCCACGACCGCCGGTTCCGCCGGCGCCACCCCCACGCCTTCGAGCTCCTTGCGAAACGCCGCCATCGACGCGAAGCGCGCTCCCGGTTCGAGCGACAGCGCGCGAAGGACGGCGGCGCCGAGCGGCTTCGGAACCTGAAATTCACCCTTGCGCGCGGCGTCTTCCAGCTTCGGCACCTTGGCGGCGAGCACCTTCTGTGCGACCGCCTTGTCCGAGCCGACGAACAAGCGACGATTGGCGAGCAGCTCCCAGGCGAGCGTCCCCACGGAGAAGACGTCCGTGCGTTGGTCGGCGCGCGGCTGTCCGCCGAGCTGCTCCGGCGCCGCGTAAGCCGCCCGCTCCGGGGTGCCCCCCAGAGACTCGACTCCGCTAGCGGCGCTGGCGATGGCGACGTCGAGCAGCGATGCGTGTCCGTCTGCGCTCACGAGCACGCTGTCGGCCGAAATCCCGCCGAACAGCGGGACGGCTTCTTCACCGAGCTCCGTCATCGCGCGATGAAGCGCGGTGACTCCGTCGACGAGGTCCAAGATGAATCGGAGCGCGACGGACACGCTCATCGGTTTGCGCCGCACGCTGGCGAGGGTCTGGATGGCGCGCAGCGGAATGCCCTCCGCGTACTCCGACACGACCGACAGCTCGCCGTCGCTCGCGACGACGTCCGTCACCGGGAGCACGCGATCGTCGCGCACTTCCATGGCTTGCCACGCCGCTTCCAAGAGCCGGACGCGGGCGTCGGCGTCGAGCCGCGAGAGCGACACGAGCCGGAGCAGAGCGAGGGAATCTCCGCCTTCGATGCGCGCCGCCCAGAGCGGCCCCAGGTAGCTCGTCGCGAGCTCGTAGACGAGCTGGTAGCGGCCGACCTGTTTCGGCACCCGTGCGCGCGCGGCCGGCATTGAAATCATAATTTTAAACCGCGCCTGGCCTCCGCGTCCACCGCTCCCCCGTTGACTCCCGAGTGGCGAGCTGTAGGTTCTTTCGCGCGTGCTCGGGACGCTCCCGGATCCGCGGGAAGGGTCGAACCCACCTGAGAGAGCATCGTTCACTCGGTCTTCTTGCTGCCTGCTTTGCGGATCACAGGCCAACGGCAAGAGGTACCCATGAAACGAGAGCTCCCGAATCGTCCCAATCTCGAGCACCTGAAGACGCAGGCCAAGGACCTGCTCGACGCGCACCGAAATCGAGATCCCGGCGCCTTACAGCGCATCCGTGAAGCGCTTCCCGCGTTCGCGGGCGCGACCGACGATCAGATCGTGGCCGGTCCTTTCGCGCTTCACGATGCGCAGTCGGTCATCGCGCGCGAATACGGCTTCCCGAGCTTCGCGAAGCTCCGCGCGCGCGTATTGTTCTCGGAGCAGCCCCATCCGACGGAGCTCATCGCCAGGCTGATGGGCACGCCGCTCCCGGCGGAGCTCGAAGCAGCGATTCGCGAGGCGTTCGACGCGCGCGATCTCGACGCCCTCGACGCATTGCCGACTCCCGACGAGCTCGCCGTCGTCGCCGTCCGCAACGCGCTCGTGTCGCCCGGGGCTCTGGCTCCGCTCGCCATCGGGCGTCCTTCGTCGATGGCGGCTCTCCATCACGCGACCGAGAAGCAGCAACACCTCGTCGCTCTCTTCGCGCAACGGGAGCAGGACGTGGAACAGCCGACCGCCGCCGATCTCCACGCGACCGGATGCCTCGCCATCGTGCGCAAGCTTCTCCCCACGGATGAAGGGCCGATGTGGGTCGTTCTCGAAGGCGTTCGCTGGATCACGCTGCTCGAGCTGACGCTGTCGGAACCGTTCCTTCGTGCGCGCGTCGCCGTCACGGAAATCGACGAGGGCGAATCCACGGAGATAAGCGCCCTCGACGGCGAGCTCCGCGACGCGGCGCGACGGCTCGCGCAAACCCTGCCACAGAAGGACGCGGCGCTCGCGATGATCGACGCGATCGTCGACCCGAGCCGTCTCTCCGATCTGGTCATCGCGAATCTGCCGTGCAGCGTCGCGGAGAAGGCCGCGTACGCGGCGGAGCCGGTGCTGGCGGTGCGCCTGCGGAGCACGATCGCGTTTTTGGCACGAGAGCTGGCGAAAGCCGGTTAGCGTCCTCGCGCGAGCCCGAGCAGCGCCGGCCATTCGGTCGGCGCCGGCTCGGATGAAAAAAGCGGATACTTGACGCTCGGTCCGCCGGCGCCGTCCGTCCCGCCACCTCCCGACGAATGGATCCGGCGCTTCGAGACGCTCCCCCTCATGCATCAGCCCGGCGACGCAGCGAGCCTGGATGTCACCCGTACCGCCCGCGGTTCAACGGGATTTCTGGGGAGCGGTGTATGGCGGTTAGAACCGGTCGGCGGACGGCTTTGTTTGGGCTGCGGCGCCTCGATCGCTCATTTGCTAGTCTGTTTGCATGACCCCGCGCGATCTCGGGATGACGCTCGGCAGAGAGCTCCCGCGACTCGTGCCGGGTCTCGCCGCCGCTTACCTATTCGGTAGCCAAGCGAGGGGAGACGCAACGCCGACCAGCGACGTCGACGTCGCGCTTCTGTACGAGCGTACGCCGGCGTCCACGCTTGCTGCGCGCCCGTTTCTCGTCACCTCGGAGCTCGAATCGATCCTCGGGCGCGACGTCGACGTCGTCGTCTTGAACGACGCCCCGCCGGATCTCGTGCATCGTGTGTTGAGGGACGGGATCATCGTGTTCGAGGCGGACCGGAGGGCGCGCATAGCGTTCGAAGTGAAGGCTCGGAACGAATACTTCGACCTCTTGCCGACGCTCGAGCGCTACCGCCGGGCGCGAACTGCATGACCGACGCCGACCTCGTCGCCAAGAAGCTCGCGCTGATTGAGACCTACGTCCGCGAGCTTCAGACGCTTGCAGAGCCGGCTCGCATCGACGTGGACCTCCGAGAGGAACGCTTCATCGAGCACACGTTGCAGATTGCCGTTCAAGCGGCGCTCGACGTCGCCTCCCACATCGTGTCGGACGACAGACTCGGCGAGCCGCGGACGAACCAGGAGATCTTCGAGCTGCTGGCGAAGCACGGCTACATCGCCGAACCGCTCGGTCGCGCGCTCCGGACTGCAGTCGCCTTTCGCAACGTACTCGTTCACGGCTATGCGAGCGTCGACAAGGCCATCGTCAGGGACATCGTCGAAAATCACCTGGGCGATCTGCTCGCGTTCGTCGCAGCAATACGCGGCCGGATGCCGTAGCCGATGTTTGCAGCCTATCGCGACGGGCACGTCACAGCGCGACCCGCCGCAGTCGCAACGCGTTCGCGATGACGCTGACGGAGCTGAGGCTCATCGCGGCGCTGGCGAGGGCCGGCGAGAGGAGCCAGCCGACGACGGGGTATAGCGCTCCGGCCGCCACCGCGACGCCGACGACGTTGTAGACGAAGGCCCAGGCGAGGTTCTGGCGGATGTTGCGCATCGTCGCGCGCGCCAGGCGGCGCACGCGGACGATGCCGCGTAGATCGCCGGAGACGAGCGTCACCTGCGCGCTGTGGATGGCGACGTCGGTTCCGGTGCCCATCGCGATGCCGACGTCGGCCTGCGCGAGCGCGGGCGCGTCGTTGACGCCGTCGCCCGCCATCGCCACGACGCGGCCTTGCCGTTGCAATCGCGCGACGTGCGCGGCTTTGTCGGCGGGCGCGACTTCGCCCACCACATCGGAAAGGCCGAGCGCGCGTCCGACGGCTTCCGCCGACGCTCGGGCGTCGCCGCTGAGCATCACGACTTCGACGCCGCTTTCACGCAGCGCGGCGATCGCGTCGCGGCTCGATTCCTTCACGCGGTCGGCGATCCCGAGGAGCCCGAGGAGTCGTCCATCGCGTCCGACGTACACGACCGTCTGGCCCTCGGCGCGCAGCGCGGAGGCGCGATCGCGCAGCGCGGAGACGTCCACGCCCGCGCCCGTCAGGTGCTCTTCGTTCCCGAGCACCGCGATCCGTCCATTCGCGTTGCCGCTGATGCCGCGCCCCGGCGTCGCGCGAAAGCCTTCGACGGGAGCCGCGACGACGTTTCGTTCCTCCGCGCCGGCCGCGACGGCGGCGGCGAGAGGGTGCTCGCTTCCGCGCTCGAGACCCGCCGCGATCGCGAGGAGCTCCGAGTCGGACACGCCGTCGACGGGGACGACCGTGGCGAGGCGCGGCTTGCCTTCGGTCAGCGTGCCGGTCTTGTCGACGACGAGGGTGTCCACGCGCTCGAGCCGCTCCAGCGCCTCCGCGTTCTTGACGAGCACGCCGGCCTGCGCGCCGCGCCCGGTGGCGACCATGATCGACATCGGCGTGGCGAGGCCGAGCGCGCAGGGACACGCGATGATGAGAACGGACACGGCGTTCACCAGCGCGAGAGCGAACCGGGGCTCGGGGCCGAAGAAGAACCACGCCGCCGCCGTCGCGACGGCGATCGCGACGACGGAGGGGACGAACCACGCCGACACCACGTCCGCGAGCCGCTGAATGGGCGCGCGGCTGCGCTGCGCCTCCGCGACGAGCCGGACTATTTGCGCGAGCAGCGTCTCGCCGCCGACGCGCTCCGCCTTCATGACGAAAGCGCCGTTGCCGTTCAGCGTGCCGCCGGTGACGCGCGCGCCCGCGCCCTTCTCGACGGGGATCGGTTCGCCGGTGAGCATGGACTCGTCCACGCTGCTCGCGCCGTCGACGACGCCGCCGTCCACCGGCACGCGCTCGCCCGGGCGGACGCGCAGGAGATCTCCCGGCCGTACGTCGGCGAGCGGGACGTCGTGCTCCCTTCCGTCGGGCTCGACGCGGCGCGCGTGCTTCGGCGCGAGGTGGAGCAGGGCGCGGATCGCGCTGCTCGTCGCGCTGCGCGCCCTGAGCTCGAGGACCTGCCCGAGCAACACCAGCGTCGTGATGACCGCCGCGGATTCGAAGTACACCGGCGGCGCGTGCCCGGCGCTGACCGCCGCGGGCAGCGCGCCGGGAAACAACGTCGCGATCACGCTCTCGCCGAACGACGCCGCGGTGCCGAGCGCGATGAGCGTGAACATGTTCGGACGCCGCGTGCGAATCGATTGAAAACCGCGCACGAAGAACGGCGCGCCGCCCCAGACGACCACCGGAGTGGCCAGGGCGAGCTCGACGAAATGCATCGCCGCGCTCTCGTGGAACCGAGCCGGCAGAAACATGCCGCCCATGGCGACCAAGAGGAGCGGCGCCGTCAGCGCCGCCGAGACCCAGAAGCGCCGCGACATGTCCGCGAGCTCCGGATTCGGCGAATCGTCCGGAGCCGGCTCCTCGGGCTCGAGGGCCATGCCGCAGATGGGGCAGGATCCAGGTCCGCGGTGCCGGACCTCGGGGTGCATCGGGCAGGTGTAGATGCGCTCGTCTTTTTCGACTTCTGCCGGTACCGGCGCGGCTTTCGGCGCGAGATAGCGCGCGGGGTCGGCGACGAATTTGCGCTGGCATCCGGCGCCGCAGAACCAGTACGTCACGCCGTCGTGCACGGCGCGTTTCTCGGGCGGCGGCTCGGCGGCGACCGTCATGCCGCAAACGACGTCGCGCTTGGCTCCGGGAGGGAGCTCGCCGTGGGCGTGCGGCGCTGCGTGGGCCGCGCTTTTCGTGCGCAGCTGCACCATATTGCCACCACCGAGCTCGCGGGACGTCATGTCGATTGGCTTTCACCTACCTAATCACTCGCGTCCGATGCGGGAAGCCGGACGGCTTCTGATTTGGTCCCCTTCGACCAAAAAGCACCGGCAGCGACGTCCTTCCGGCAAGGTGTAGAGCTCGGGAGGCTCTCTCGGGCACCGGTCGAAGACCTTCGGGCAACGGGTATGGAAGCGACAGCCGCTCGGGGGGTTCGAGGGCGACGGGATGTCCCCCCGCGCGCGCGTCGTGCTCGTCCGATTGGCGTCGAACGACGGAACGGCCGCGAGGAGGGCCTGCGTGTAAGGGTGCCGGGGCGCGTCGAACAAGGCGTCGGTCGGACCGAGCTCGACGATTTGTCCTAGATACATCACCGCGACGCGAGTTGCCAGATGACGCACCACGCGCAAATCGTGCGTGATGAACAAGTAAGACAGCTCGAACCGCTCGCGCAGGTCCACGAGCAAGTTCAAGATCTGCGCCTGGATCGAGACGTCGAGCGCGGAGACGGCCTCGTCGCAAACCAGGAGCTCCGGACGCACCGCGAGCGCGCGCGCGATGCAGACGCGCTGGCGCTGGCCGCCGGAGAGCTCGTGGGGATAGCGACCGCCGAGCGTCCGATCGAGCCCGACGTCGGTCATGAGCGCCGTCACGCGCGACTCCCGTTCGGCGCGCGACAAGCGCCGTTCACGGATTTGAATGGGCTCGGCGATGGACGAAGAGATGGTAAGGCGCGGGTTGAGGCTCGCGTCGGGATCCTGGAATATCATCTGCAGCTTCGAGAGCAGCGGGCGGCGCGCCGCTTCTCCGAGCGGCGGCGCGGGCGCTCCCTCCCAGCGGATTTCCCCGGCGGTGGGCGGCACGAGACCCATGATGGCGCGCGCGACCGTCGATTTGCCGCACCCCGATTCGCCGACCAGCGCGACGGTCTCGCCGCGTCCGACGCCGAAGCTCACGCCGTCGACGGCGCGCACCGGGAGCGGCTCCGCGGGGAAGTGTACCGATAGATCCGTCACCTCGAGGAGCGGAGTCGTCACGGTCGCACCTCTTCGGGCGGCAGGATGCAACGGCGCAGGCGCGCGGGTTGCGAGGCAGGGGAGGCGAGCGCCGGCTCGCCTCGGTGACAGGCGTCGCGCACGAAAGGGCAACGCGGCGCGAACGAGCATTCGGTGAATGGACCGCGATCGAGTCGCGGCGGCATTCCGGCGATGCTCTCGAGCCGGGCGCTGCGCTGGTCGAGCCGCGGCACGCTGCGGAGCAGCGACAGGGTGTACGGATGATAGGGGTTCCGGAGCACGTCGTGCGCTGGCCCGGTCTCGACGATGCGCCCCGCGTACATCACCAGCACGCGATCGGCTATTTCGGCGACGACGCCCAGGTCGTGGGTGACGAGGATGATAGATAGCCCGCGCTCCTTCACGAGCTCGCGGAGCAGATCGAGGATCTGCGCCTGGATCGTGACGTCGAGCGCGGTCGTCGGCTCGTCGGCGATGAGCAGCGACGGCTTGCCGATCAGCGCCATGGCGATCATCGCGCGCTGCCGCATGCCGCCGGACATCTCGTGCGGATAGCCGTGCGCCCGCTTGCGCGCGTCCGGGATGCCCACGCGATCGAGCAGCGCGATCGCCTCTTCGACGGCCTGCTTGCGCGACAGCCCGAGGTGCAGCACGCCCACTTCCGCGAGCTGCTCCTCGACGCGCAGATACGGGTTCAGCGACGTCATCGGATCCTGGAAGATCATGGCGATGCGGCCGCCGCGGACGCGGCGCATCTCGGCTTCGGGCAACGCCGCGAGGTCCTTGCCGTCGAGCAAGACGCGGCCCGTGGCGATGCGGCCTTCTCGCGGGAGGAGCCGCAGGATCGACAGCCCCGTGGCGCTCTTGCCGGAGCCCGATTCTCCGACGAGGCCGATGACCTCGCCGCGCCCGACCGAGAACGTCACCTGCGTCACCGCGCGTACCACGCGGCCGTCGACCGCGTATTCGGTGGAGAGATCTTCCACCGAGAGCAGCGGCGCGGACGCGCTCGAGGACGGCTCGACGGAGGTCATCGCCGCGCCTTCGGGTCCACGGCGTCGCGCAGGCCGTCACCCAGGAAATTCAAGCTGAGGAGCGTCGTCGCGAGCAGCACGCTGGGCCACAATAAGAGCCACCAGTACGAGCGAATCGGATTCACGACGCCGACGGCCTCCGCCACGAGCTGCCCCCACGAGAGCTTCACGCCCAGCCCGAGGAACGACAAGAACGACTCCAGGATGATCACGGCGGGGACGGTGAGCGTCGCGTACACCGTCACGATGCCGGCGACGTTCGGCAGGATGTGACGGAAGATGACGTGCAAATCGCCCGCGCCGAGGAGCCGGGCGGCGAGCACGAACTCGCGCTCGCGCAGCGTGAGCACCTGGCCGCGCACCACTCGCGCCATGGTGAGCCACTCGACCAGCCCGAGCGCGAGGAAGACCGGCAGCGGATTGCCGCGGGCCGTCTCGGAGAAGAGCAGCATGATGAGGATGACGAGGAACATGTACGGGACGCCGTACAGGAAATCCACGAACCGCATCATCACCTCGTCGATCCGACCACCATAGTAGCCGGAAATGGCGCCGTAGAGCACGCCCACCAGGACCGAAGCGACGGTCGCGGCGAAGCCGATGAGCAGCGACGTCTGCCCGCCGACGAGCACGCGAGCCAGGTAGTCGCGTCCGAGGCCGTCGGTCCCGAGCCAGTGTCCGGGCGCAGGTGGCAGATGCGCGTTCGACGGGTTCGTGGTCGCGGGGTCCAATCCGAAGAGCGGCGGCGCGGCGAAGCAGAGCAACGTCACGAGCGCGACCACGGCGGCTCCGGCGAGGGCCAACCGATTCTTCGCGAGGCGAAGGTAAGCGTCCGCCCACGGACCGCTCTCCGGCTTCACGGCTGCCCTCGAACACGGGGATCGAGCCAGGCGTACGCGAGATCGACGGCGAGGTTGAACCCCGTGACCAGGCTGGCGTAGAGGATCGCGGTTCCGAGCACGACCGAGTAGTCGCGGTTGATCGCGCCCTTCACGAACCACTGACCGACCCCGGGCACTCCGAACAGCGTCTCGACGACGAAGGAGCCCGTGAGGATGCCGGCGGCGGCGGGTCCGAGGAACGACACGACCGGCAAGATCGCGCCGCGCAGCGCGTGCCGCAGCACGATATCGCGCTCCGAGACGCCCTTGGCGCGGGCCGTGCGCACGAAATCCTGCTGCATTATCTCGATGGTGCCGCCGCGGGCGAGCCGCGCGATGTAGGCGGCGTAGGGCAGCGCGAGCGTGAACGCGGGCATCACGAGCTGACGGTATCCGCCCCAGCCGGCGACCGGGAGCCAGCCGAGCTTCAGCGCGAACAGGATCATCAGCGCGGCGCCGATGACGAAGCTCGGCAGCGACACGCCGACGAGCACGAGTCCCATGCTCGCGTAGTCCGCGGCGGAGTTCGGCTTGAGCCCGGCGCGCAGACCGAGCAAGAGCCCGATGACCGTCGCGAGGATCAGCGCGAGCAGACCGAGCGTCATGCTGACCGGCAGCGCCGGCGAGAGGAGCTGCTCGACGCTGCGTCCCTGGACCTTGATGCTCGGACCGAGCGTGCCGTCGACGACCAGGCGCTTCATGTAGATGGCGAAGAACGCCGTGGCGCTCTTCGGAACACCGTAGTGCGCGCGCAGCGCGGCTTCGACCTGCGGCGTCGCCGCGCGCTCTTCGGCGAACGGACTGCCCGGCGCGCGGTACATGAGGAGCGTCGTCGTGAAGACGAGCACGACGAGGGACGGGACGAGGAACGCGATCCGCCGCATGACCATGATCGGCAGGGAGCGGTACGCGAGGACGCCGAAGACGACGGCGAAGATCGCGCCGGTGATCGGCCCCGCCACGGCGCGCGCGACTCCGAAGACGACCACGCCGCCGAGGAGCGCGCCGGCGACGCGCGCGCCGCGCGGGCCGAGCCACGCGGTCGACGCGACGATCGCGAGGCCGAGGACGAGCGTCACGCCGGACAGTGGCCCGAGCACGGCGGCGAGAGCGGCCGTCGCTAGCCCGACGGCGGCGATCGTGGCCGCGACGCGGCCGCGCTTCGTCATCGCGCGCCCGCTCCTCGATCGATCCACATGTCGCGCAGCGGATGCTCGTCTTGCAGGTTCGGGCTCGTCGTGCCGTCGTCGAAGTGCAGCGTCGAGTAAAACCCGCGGATCTGCGGAGAGACGAAATTCGCCGTCACGTAGAAGTAGAGCGGCATGATGGGGAACTCGTCCCGCACGAGGATCTGCTCCGCTTCGGCGAGGAGGCGCATGCGAAGCTTCGCTTGGGCGTCGAGCCGTTCGGCGGCGCCGCTCGCGTTGCGGACCGCTCCCACGAGAGCGCGCGCGCCGTCTGGATCGTGCAATTCGGACATGAGCGGCTCCGGATTTTCGACGACGGCGCTCACGTCCGCCGCGGCTCGGATGAGCCGATCATAGAGCGCGGAGCTGAAGCCGGTCTGGTTGTTGCCGCCGTTGGTGATGAACATCTCGAGGAACGTCGTCGGATCCATGTAGTCGCCGACCCACGCCGCGCGGGCGAGGTCGTAGTCGAGCGAGCGCACCGTATCGAGATAGGATTGCCATTCCTGGTTGTAGGCGTTGGCGTCGATACCCAGGTTCCGGCGCAGTTGATCCGCGATGTACTCGGCGATCGCCTTGTGACCCTGGTTCGTGTTGTACAGGATCCCGACCTTCGGAAACCCTTTCCCGCGGGGAAAACCGGCGTCAGCGAGCAACGCGCGCGCGGCTTCTGGATCGAGATGCACGTCGCTCGGAGGTGACTCGTATCCCGGTATTCCCGGCGGCACGAGCGTGCGCGCGATGGGTTGCCCCAGCCCGAGGATGCGTTCGACGATGGGCGCGCGATCGACCGCGAGGTTGAGGGCTTTGCGCACGCGCCGGTCGTCGAAGGGCGGGCGCGTCGTGTTGATTTTGTAATAGTAGACCGCGAGCGCGGGGCTCAGCACGAAGTCCGAGCGCTGGCGGAGCTCCTTGCCGAGCTCCCGTGGGTACATCTCGGGATCCCAGTCGATCGCGTGCGTCAGGTACATGTTGAGCACGGTCGTGTCGTTGTCGCTCGCGAGCACGTCGATGGCCTTCGACTTGACGTCGTCCTTGCCCCAGTACGTCTCGTTCCGCTCGAGACGGATGTGGTCGTTCACGAGCCACCGCTTGAGCACGTACGGCCCGTTCGACACGATGTGCTCCGGCAAGAACCAATCGTCCGGGTGCGCCTCGACGACCCACCGCGGTACCGGGAGCGTCACGAAGAAATCGACGATCCCCATGAAGTACGGCGTGGGCGCTCGCAGCTCGACCATGAGCGTGTGCGCATCCCGGGCGAACATGCCGCCGTCGACGCCGAAGTGCGCGCGCGCCTCGGCCGCCTGCCGGCGCAGCTCGACGGCCACGCGGCGAATCGTGTCCCGTAGCCAGGCGATCTCGCGTGCGGAAACGGTGCCGTCACGTCGCGCGAGCAGCGCCGTGAGCGTCGGATCCGTTTGCGTGCGCAGCGGATCGTTCACCTTGTTCTTCGAAACGAACACCTGCCACTCACGGCCGCTCACTCCTTGGGGATGTTGTGTCGCGAGCGCCGCGAGCGCCGCGTCCAGAGAGGTCTCGAGCGTGTGAGCGTGCCCGTCGAAGGTATTTAGGGCCTCGGCGTAGCGGATCGGAAAGAGGATGTAGGCGTACTCGGACGCGTTCTTCGGATCGAGCAGGCGCTTCCAAGAATAGATGAAGTCGTCGGCGGTCACCGGATGGCCGTCGGACCAGCGCGCGTCGTCGCGAAGGTGAAACGTGTAACGCTTACCGTCCGGTGAGATGTCCCACGACGTCGCGACGCCGGGGGCGGGGCGGAGCGTCTTCGCGTCGCGCCGCGCCAGCCCTTCGAACAGAGCCATCGCCAGGCGGTGCTCGGGCTGTCCGGTCATCAACCCTGGATCCAGCGTTTTCGGCTCGCTCCCATTGTTGAACCGAAAATCGGCCGGAGGATCGACGGAGCGCGAGAACGTGACTCCCACGAGCAGGAGCGCGGCGCCGATCGTCGTGAAGATGCCGAGGAGGGTCCGATCCATGAAAGCAGCGGGAGCGCGCCGACTTTACCCCTTTTGCGGCTCGACGAGAGCGTGCACGGCGTCGATGTCGGCCCGCTCGCGTGCAGGGTCGAGCGCAGGTTCGGGTTGCGCGAAGCCGCGCGGCGGACGATAACTACCGTGAAAGCAAGAAAGGAGGCAGCCGCGAGCACGAAATAAGAGGGCAAAGTAGCCACGATAAGCGCCAGGTCCGTCGTCATCGACTCGAAGATCGGTGCGGCGGATGACGAGGTGGGAACTCATCGAAAGACTCGGCGGATGGTTCCCCGGCATGCACGGTCGAGATGGTCGGAGCAAACCAGCGCGGTGACGCGCTGACAAAGGCCGCCCAACGTGCGAGCGGGTCGTCGGACCCGCTGTGTGCCCTCGCGTTGCGACGCGCTCGCGCGACGTCCGTTCGCGCGGCGCGCGTGCGTCGTTCCGTCGGCGAGCATGGGGCTCGTCGCGGAGGCGGACGTCTGCTCTCGGCGTGCCGATGAAAGGACACGTCGATGTGTGGAATCATGGGTTACGTGGGTGAGCGGCGGGACGCCGCGGAGCTGGTGCTCGACGGCCTTCGGGCTCTCGAGTACCGCGGGTACGATTCGTGGGGCGTGGCCGTCGCGAGCGGCGGGCGGGTGCACGTCGACAAGCGCGCCGGCAAAATAGCCGGCGCGACGACTTCGCTGGCCGCGAGCGGCCTCGCGCTCGGCCACACTCGCTGGGCGACGAACGGCGGAGTCACGCGAGAGAACGCGCACCCGCACCTCGATTGCCGCGCGCGCGTCGCGGTGGTGCACAACGGGATCGTGCAAAACGACCTCGCGCTCCGGAGCAGGCTCGTTCGCGACGGTCATCGCTTCGCGTCCGAGACCGACACGGAGCTCATCGCGCACCTCGTCGAAGAGGCGCTCGCGGCGGCGACCGGGCCGGACCGACTCGTCGCCGCGACCATCGCTGCATTTCGTTCGCTCGAGGGCCTCAACGCGATCGCCGTCCTCGACGTCGAGACCGGCGCGCTCGCGGCGGCGAAGAGCGGGTCGCCGCTCGTCGTCGGTGTCGCGGAGTCGGGCTACTTTCTGGCGTCGGACGCGACGGCGCTCCTCGCGCACACCCGGCGCCTCGCGTTCGTCGCCGAAGGAAAAGCCGTGCTGCTCGACGCGGGACGCGCGCGCCTCTTCGACGTCGCCTCGCACCGCGAAGAGCCGCTCGCGCTGGTCGACGCCGCCTGGTCCGTCGGGAGCGCCGACAAGGGAACGTATCCGGACTACATGACCAAGGAGATCCACGAGCAGCCGTCGGTCATCGCGCGCATCGCGAGCTCGGACAGCGGCGTCGGGACGGTCGCGTCGGAGGTCGCGGCCGCGCGCGACGTGTTCGCCATCGGCTGCGGGACCGGCTTCAACGCGGCGCTCGCCGCGGAGTATCTCTTCGCGAGCGCCGGCCGCTCCATCCGCGCCGCTCGCGCCTCCGAGTTCGCTCACTGCCTACGGCTCGTCAGCCCCGGCGCTCTAGTGCTGGCTTTCTCGCAGAGCGGCGAGACCATCGACGTGCTCGACGCGGCGCGCGCCGCGCGGGCGCGCGGTGCGCGCGTGCTCGCCTTGACGAACGTCGAAGGGTCGTCGCTATTTCGTTTTGCCGACAGGGTCGTGCCGCTCGCAGTGGGGCCGGAGCGCTGCGTCGTCGCGACGAAGAGCTTCATCGCCGAGCTCGCGCTCACGTATTTGGCCCGCTGCAAGCTGGCGGACGAATACGAGGCCGGCCGCGATCTCTTGAACCGCGCGAGCGCCGACGTCGCCGCGATGCTGGTCGACGAACGCCGGCGCGCGATTCGCGCCGTGGCGGCCAGCCTGCAAGAACGTGAGCACCTGTACGTGCTCGGACGCGGGTTGGGGCACGTGCTTTGTCTCGAGACGGCCCTCAAAATTAAGGAAGTGAGCTATCTGCACGCGGAGGGCTTCGCCGCCGGCGAGCTGAAGCACGGGGCGATCGCGCTCATCGAAGAGGGTACGCCGTGCGTCGTGATCGCGCCGAACGACGAGACGCTTTCGGACGTGCTGGCGTCCGCGATGCAGGTCAAGGCGCGCGGCGCAAAGGTCATCGGCATCGGCCCCGAGCCGCACATCGCGTTCGATCACCATGTGCCCACGGCGGACTCCGGCGTGGCGACGTTCATGAGCATCGCCGTGGCCGGACAGCTCCTCGGCTACGAGCTCGCGCGCCTGCGCGGGCACGATCCGGATATGCCGCGCAACCTCGCGAAGAGCGTCACGGTGAAATAGAGCAGGCGCACGAACCGGACCGTCCGCAACTTCGCACTTGCGCGAAGGCGTCGGGTGAAGTTGCGGACGTCTTCAGTCAGGGCGCCGTTAGGATGCGTCGGGTGAAGTTGCGGACGTCTTCAGCCAGGGCGCCGTTAGGATGCGTCCGTGCTGCCCGTTGTTGCATGCGTCCTTGCGAATCGTCGTTGCTGCCGTTCGTCGCCGGCGGTTAGACACCTTTGGTCGATCAAGGTACGCTTCGAAGAACCGAAAATCGTTCGGGTAAATTATGGACCTTGAGTCATCAAGGTTTGCCCATCGGAAAGGGCATGGAGCGACGGTCGAAAACCCGACGCGGAGCTCAGAGCCTCACGAGCTCGCACACGCACCGCTCGACGGTGCGCACCTCGTGCCGCGCGTGGCACTTGCGGCTGCCGAGTGTCACGAACTCGCACACGCCCCGCTCGCCGGTACGCACCTCGTGCCGCGCGTGGCACTTGCGGCTGCCGAGTGTCACGAGCTCGCGCACGCCCCGCTCGCCGGTGCGCACGACGCGACGGCAGGCTCGCTGAACGACGTGTCGAACGCGACGCACGTTCCGCCGGTCCCTGCGGGGTTGTCGGTGCTCCGCGCGCCGATGAGGTTCCCGGTTCCGGTGTCGTAGTAGCACCACGTGTATTCGTCGCCGGAATGGTAGACGATCGCATCGTACGGATCGCAGTGCGCCTGATAGCCGCCGTCGGGAATGCAGGTCTTCGCGTATTTCGTTTGCGCGTGCGTCCAGTCCTGCAAACACGCAACCGGCGCGCTGCTGAGATTGGACGCGTGGCAAACGCTCGAATTGCCCGCGTCATCGGAGCTCGCGGCCGTCGTCCCGCTGCTTCCCTGTTCGCCGCCAGCGCCGACGGCGCCTCCCGCTGCTCCCTGACCTCCGGCCGCCGCGTCGTCGTCTCGAAGCTCGACCTTTCCGTTGTCGCCGCTGCACGCGACGGCGACGACGGCGACGACCACCATGACGACCGCGTGACGTGGCCGCCACGCCTCCAGCGATCCACGTATGCTGTGAAGCTGCGCTTCGGTCATCCTTTTCTTTATATCAAAGAACATTCACTGCACGGATCCTCAATAGGTGCCGAGGATGATGGCCGGCCGTATGAACTATAAACTGCTGCTCCCGTGCGTGCTCCTCGTCAGCGCGTGCAACAAATCCTCCGACGCTCCCCCGCCGCAGCCCAGCGCAGCACCCGCTGTCGCCACGCAAGCGGCGACGCAGCCCACAGCCCCCGCGGTCGTGAACGCCTCCGCCACGGCGGAAGGCACCGCTGCGCCCTCTGGCAGCACCGCTGGCGAAGCCGACGAGCATCGCCGCCGCGAGTTCGAGCACAAGGGCGGCGGCGAACACGAAGGCGCAGGCGAGCACGAGCGCGGACATCGTCCGCCGAATTGAGAACGGGGTGAGAGGCCAGGCGTCGCGGGCTCGGCGTATCTCAGCGCACGTCGAGTCCCGCCGCGCGGCGATCGAGCATGCCGTCGAGCGCTGCGAGCAGGCGCCGATTGCCGTCTTGCGAGTAGGCCGCGAGCCGTTCTTCGCATCCCGGGATGGCGTCGAGGAATGCGGACAGCGTGGCCGCGTCCAGCGTGCGCGCGTGCTTGCCGTACCCTTCGCGCTCCAGGTACAGCGCGTTCAGCGTCTGCTCGAATTGCCCGCCGACGGGCATCGAAAGCATCGGCTTGTGCAGGTACACGCATTCGCTCATCAGCGTGAAGCCACCGCCGGCGACGACGCCCCGAGCCGTCGCGAGATCTTCGATGAACCCCGCTTCCGAGAAGGGGCGAAAGCGGAGGTTGCCTTCGACTTCATCTTCTTTGATGGCGCGACGCATGCCGTAAATTCGGCACTCGAGGCGTGAAGCCGCGAGCGCCGCGATGAGCGCGTCGTTGCCCTCCGCGGTCTGGTAGACGAGCAGATGGTCGCCACGCCGAGGTACCGCGGAGAGAATCTCCGGCCGTAGGATGGGGGGATACAGGCTCGTGCGCGGCTTGCGGATCGGCGGATAGTAGAAGCTCGTGATGAGGTACTGATCCGCGAGCGGCAGCTTGCTCTTCACGAACGCGCGCGCGAGCTCGAAGCCGGTGCGATCGTTGTCGATGATCGCGCGATCGTGGAAGCACCGATTGATCATCTGGATGTTGTCGAGCGAAATGACCGGCACGCCGTGGGTCTTTCCGTAGAGATACGTCCAAGACTCGAAATCGCTGATGACGATCTGCGGCCGGAAATCCTGCACCAGGTCGAAGTAGGCGCGGATCTGCCGCGGGATCGCTTGCGCGCCCTGCGCGACGTTCGACAGCAGCGTCTTGCCGCGTCTCACGCGGTTCTCTTCGTAGATGATGTGCAAGCCGTGGATGCGGTGCACCTCTGCGAAGCGCGCGCGCAGATAATCCACCGCCCGCTGCGACGCCATCGTCTCCACCTCGTGCCCCGCCGCCGTCAAATGCTCGAGCACGACGCGCGATCGCATCGCGTGCCCCATGCCTTCACCGACGACGCCGTAGAGGATTTTCATGATCGTTAGCTCGGTATGCCCGGAAAATCGGAGTAGGCGACGGTGAAATCGGGGGAGGCGGCTGGGTTCGATGTCGTAACCAAAGGACCCATATCATTTCGAATTCGGCGGCGCTCCCGTCGCGACCTGTCCGATGTCGTCCGCGCTCGGAACGCCGTCGGGCCCGGTGCTGCCGAGGTCGAAGCGCCGTCCGTCCGTGCCCGGAGCACGGTAGAAAAACGCGCGTCCCCACGGATCGTTGGGGATCCCGTCTTCGAAGAGAGGATACAGCCGCCAGCCGAGGTCCGTCAGGCGTCCCGGCAAGGCGCCGGTGAGCTTCGCGCGCTCTTCGATCTGTCGCGAGAGGCTGCGCACCAGCGCTTCGGCCCGCGTTCGCCGGCCGTGCTCGACGACCGCCCGCCCGACGAGCAGCGACGCGAGCAACGTGGCCGCGACCGCCGCGTCCGCGACATACCGCCGACGTACGTCACGTCGCACCGCTGCGAGATACGCCGAAACGGCGAGCGCGACTCCGACCAAGGCGTGCCCGACACAAACCAGGATCGCGCCGAGCACGCCGATACCCACGCCGGCGTCGCGACGCCGCCCTCGCCGGAGCGCCGCGCTCTCGGCGCGATCCGCTGCATGTGACGTCGCGCGAGCCTTCCAAGCGTCGAGCCACTCGATCCCTTCCGGCTCCGAAGCGCGCGGGGCGATCTCCGGCGTCTGCTCGCGCTCCGCGGCGTTTTCCACGGTCGCGCGCTCGATGCGTCGCGAGAGCTCCGAGAACCAATCGCCGCCCGCCGGCAGATCGCGAGCGTGCACGCAGCGCACCGTGTGCCCGGGTTCCACCTCCATGGCTTTCGGATCCTCGCGCCGGCACTCCGGACGCACCGCCGGGCACCGCGTATGAAAATGACAGCCGCTCGGCGGATTCGCCGGCGACGGGATCTCGCCGGCGAGGACGAGGCGGCGGTGCCGGTGTTCGGGATCCGCCACGGGGATCGCCGACAGCAATGCGCGAGTGTAGGGGTGCGCGGGCGTCGCGAAGAGACGCGGAGACGGCGCGACCTCCACCAGACGGCCCAGGTACATCGCGGCGATGCGGTGCGACACGTGACGAACGACGGACAGATCGTGCGCGATGAACAGATACGCCATGTTCATCTCGCGCCGCAGCTCGACGAGCAGGTTGATGACCTGCGCCTGAATCGAGACGTCGAGCGCCGAGACGGCCTCGTCGCACACGATGAGCTTCGGGCGCAGGGCGATCGCGCGGGCGATGCCGACGCGCTGGCGCTGGCCGCCCGAGAATTCGTGCGGATAGCGGTGGATCCACGAAGGCGACAACCCGACGCGCTCGAGCAGCTCGGAGACCCGGCGCTCGACGTCCGCGCCCGTCGCGATGCCGTGCACCGAGAGCGCCTCGCCGACGATGTCGAGCACGCGCAAGCGCGGATTGAGCGAGCTGTACGGATCCTGGAACACGACTTGAAGCTCGCGCCGCAGGCTCAGAAGCTCCGTCTTCGGCATCGTGACCACGTCGCGTCCGCCGAAGAGGATGCGGCCCGACGTCGGCGCGGTGAGCCGCAGGATGCAACGTCCGACGGTCGTCTTCCCGGATCCCGACTCCCCGACCAGCCCGAGCGTCTCGCCCGGCGCGACGTCGAACGACACGCCGTCGACGGCGCGCACCTGTCCGGCCGTGCGCGAGAAGACGCCGCGCGTGATCGGAAAGTGCTTCGTCAAGCCTTCGACGCGAAGGAGCGGCTCGGTCACGTCGCCTCCGGCTTCGCGAAGGCGAACAGATCCACGTCGGGGTGCTCGTCGACGTAGAAACACGCGGAGACGTGCGGCTCCGCGGCGTCGTTCGCGGCGGGCTCCTTCGCGGGGCGCTGCGCGAGATCCGGTACCTTTTCGCGGCATACCGGCATGGCGTAAGGACAACGCGGATGAAACCGGCAGCCCGGCGGAAACCGTAGCGCGTCCGGAACGCTGCCCTCGATGGGTCGGAGCGGCTCGTCGACGCCGAGCCGCGGGAGCGAGCGGAACAAGCCCGCCGTGTACGGGTGCCGCGGGCGCGCGAAGATGGCGCGCGTGGTGCCGCGTTCGACGACGCGCCCGGCGTACATCACGACGACGCGGTGCGCGACTTCCGCGACGACGCCGAGATCGTGCGTGATGAGAAGAACGGCCGTGGCGAGCGCGCGCTGCAAACGCCGCAGCAAGTCGAGCACCTGCGCCTGCACGGTGACGTCGAGCGCGGTCGTCGGCTCGTCCGCGATCAATAGCTTCGGACCGCAGGCGAGGGCCATTGCGATCATCACGCGCTGCCGCATCCCGCCCGAGAGCTGATGCGGATATTCGTCGATGCGTTGCTCGGGGTCGGCGATGCCGACGAGGCCGAGCAGGCGAATCACCTCCGCGCGCGCGGCGTCTCCCGTCGCGTCACGGTGCGTCTGCAACACCTCGGCGATCTGGTCGCCGACGCGGAACACGGGGTTCAAGCTGGTCATCGGCTCCTGGAAGATCATCGCGACGTCGTCGCCGCGGATCTCGCGCAGGCGCTCGGGCGTCGCTTCGAGCAGCGACTCGCCTTCGAGGCGGATCGCGCCGCGCACGATCCGTCCCGGAGGCGGCACGAGCCCGAGCAGGGCGAGCGCGGTGACCGACTTGCCGCACCCCGATTCCCCGACGACGGCGACGGTCTCGCCGCGGCGCACGTCGTAGGAGACGCCCGACACGGCTTCCACGACGCCTTCGTTCGTGGGGAAGTGCACCACCAGATCTTCGACGGAGAGCAGCGGCGTCTCCATCAGCGGCTCCGGAGCTTCGGATCGAGGGCGTCGCGCAAGCCCTCGCCGACCAGGTTGAAGACGGTCACGACGAAGAAGATGGCGAGGCCCGGCGCGATGATGAGCCACGGCTTCCCCTCCGTCCGTCCGGTGTTCAGCGTCTCGCCCCAGCTCGCGACCGACAGATCGCCGATGCCGAGGAACGAGAGGCTCGACTCGACGAGGATCGCCGCGGCGATGCCGAAGGTCGCGGTGACCAGGACGGGGGCGATCGCGTTCGGCAGGATGTGACGGAAGATGATGCGCCGGGTGGGAATGCCCAGCGCGACGGCGGCCTGCGTGTATTCGAGCTCCTTGTGCTTGAGAAACTCGGCGCGCACCAGCCGCGCGACCCCGGTCCAGCTGGTGACGCCGATGATCACCATGACGTGGAAGATGCTGCGCTTCTCGATGACCGCCGCGAGCGTCAGGATGAGAAAGAAGCTCGGAAAACAGATCATGACCTCGATGAATCGGCTGATCACGCCGTCGATGACGCCGCCGAAGTAGCCGGCGAGGGCGCCGAGCACCACGCCGATGGCCACGTAGATGGCCACGGCGATGACGCCGATCGTCAGCGAGATGCGGGTCCCGTAGATCATGCGCGAGAGGACGTCGCGCCCTTCCGTATCGGTTCCGAGGGGGTGGCGGCGGCTCGGAGGCTGCACGCTCTCCTCGGGGTTCGTCTCGCGATAGCCGTAGCGGTGCAGCGGGAACACCGCGCGCGGCGCATGTCCCGCGGCGGTGAGCGCGTCCGCGCGCGACCGATACGCGACGACGGCCCCGGAGCGGTAGAGCGGGTTCGGCAGCGACCCGAAATATTCCGGCGCGACGGCGGTGAAGACCGCGACGTGGAACAGCGCGAGCGCGGCCGCGACCCGCGCGCGCCCGCCGAACCGGCGCGCGCGCGCGCCGCGCAGTAGGACGGCGGCGGAGAGGTAGAGCGGCGAAAGCACGAGCAGCAGGTTGAAGAAGACGTCGATCGAATTCTCGAACAGGAGGCGATTGAACAAGGAAGCGAACAACGGCATCGACCAGCCCTCGCCCTCGTTCCACAGGACGGGCTGATCGAGCGCGACGAAGGGCGCGTACACGGCGAGCACGAGCAGCGCGCCGATCGACCAGAGCGCGGCGACGGTCGTGCCGTTCTTCCGGAGCTCGCGGAGGACGCGTTCGCCGTAGGAGATCTGCTCGCGGCTCTCGGTGACCGCGAACTCGATGTCGCTGCCGCCGTCGATCATTCGTAACGGATCCTCGGATCGACCAGCGCGTAGGACAGATCCGTGAGCAGGATGCCGATGAGCACGAGGATCGTCGAGAAGAGCTCGACGACCAGGACGACGTTGTAGTCGCGCTGATAGATGGCGTCGACGACCCAGAGCCCCATCCCCGGGATGCCGAAGATGTATTCGATGATGACCGAGCCGCCGAGGATCGCCGGTAACAGTCCTGCGAGCAACGTGAGGATGGGAAGCAGCGCGTTGCGGAGGGCGTGCTTGCCGATGACCGCGAGCTCCGGCAGGCCCTTGGCCCGCGCGGTGCGCACGTAGTCGGCGCGGATCACGTCGAGGAGCCCGGTGCGCATGTACCGGCTGAGCGCGGCGAGCGAGCCGTACGTCAGGCAGAGCAAGGGAAGAAAGAGATGCCAGAGGACGTCGCGGATGCCGCCGAACGTCGTCATCGCGGACGCGCCGGGGCTCTGGAATCCGCCGGTCGGGAACCAGCGCAGCGAAGGGAAATCCGACCCGTCGGAGAAGAGAAACAGCAGCAGGGTCGCGACGAAGAAGCTCGGCAGCGAGTAGAGCATGAAGAGGACGAGCGTCAGCGCGCGATCCGCGGGCGAGTCCTTGCGCACCGCCGAAAAGACGCCGAGCGGGATCGCGATGAGATACGAGAGGACGAGCGAGGCGACCGAGAGCGACAGCGAATACTTCAGCTTCGAAAGGAGCGTCGGGACGACGGGCTCGCGGCTCACGAGCGACACGCCGAAGTCGAGGCGGAGCAGGTTCGCCCAGTAGCGCGCGAACCGCGTGTCGAGGAAGAAGATGCGGATCTCGCCGGCGAGGGTGTACCGGAAGCGGCTCTGGTTTTCGTCGTACCAGCGCTCCCACGCCGCGACGACGCGGCGCTTCTCGTCTTCCGGCGCGTCGAGCGAATAGCGTAGGTCGCGCAACGTCGCGGCCTCTCTCTGGACCGCGTCGTTGTACGCGCGCACCGCGGCGCTCGGGTTCTTGTCGAACGGACGTTCCACCCGCCGCGGCGCGGAGAGGCGGAGAAAGTACGCCGCGGCGTCGCGGAGGCGGGTGTCCTGCGACGCATCGGCCTCCTTCAGGATGGCAACGAGGTGCGGCACGGCGTATTGGCCGTCGTCCTCGAGCCGGTTCTGCGCGGCGATCTTCTCCGCGGCGGTCGCGGGTCGCGCGCCCGCGGCGATCTCCACGTCGCCGCGCACCTCCGTCTCCGTGAGCGCGAAGCGGGTGTTGAAGAGCACCGGCTTGTCCAGGTCGAACTGCTCGCGGAAAATGCGATACGACTGATCCGTCTTCTCGTTGCGCGCGTTCTGCGCCAGATCCGCGGACTGTTGCGCTCCCGGGCGGCCCGGCGCGAGGTTCAACACCAGGAAAATGACGAGCGAGATCCCGAAGAAGGTGGGGACCATCACGAGCAGCCGGCGCAGGATGTACGCTCTCATGGTCCCGCCGCGCTCACGCCCTCATTGCGCGCCTTCGGCGACCGACCACGGCAGCATGTTGAGCGCCGGCCGGACCTTCGCGACGACGACGTCCTTCACCTCGTTCCACGCGCAGAAGTAATCTATTTTCGAGAACAGGAAGGTGTACGGCTGCTCGTCGTCCACGAGGCGGTGAAACTCGCGGAATAGCTTGAGCCGTTCTTCTTTGTCGAAGGTGACGCGCAGCTTGTCGATGATCGCGTCGGCGCGCTTGTTGCGGAAGCCGACCATGTTCGATCCGTGCGGTACGTCGGCCTGCGACGAGTGCCAGACCTGGTGGAGATCGTTCTCCCAGGTGGTGCCCCAGCCGCCGGTGAAAGCGTCGAAGTTCTTTTCCTCCATGCGCTTTTGCATGAGGCTCCACTCCGCCGCGTCGATGTCGAGCTTCACGCCGATCTTGAGGAGGTCCTCCTTGAAGACGTTGGCGAGCGCAGTGTATTCCTTGCTCGAACCGTAAGTCAGCAGGGTGAACTCGAACGGGGTTCGCTTCTGATCGCCGGGGCGGAGCTCCTTGTCGAGGATGCCGTCTCCGTCGGTGTCCTTCCAGCCCGCGGATTCGAGCAGCTTTCGCGCTTCGCCGAGGTCGAAGGGGATCGGTTTGATCGACGGATCGTTCGCCGGTGAGCCGGCCTGGAAGGGGCCGTCGGAGATGGTCGCGAGGCCCGCGAAGACGCTGTCGATCAGCTGAACGCGATTCAACGCGTAGGTCATCGCGCGGCGGATTCGTTTGTCGGCGAAGAGCGGTCGATCCGCGTTCCAGCCGATGTAGTAATAGCCGAACCGCGGCGCGCGCCCGCAATTCAAGCGGCCATCGAAGAAGGGGCTGTTCTTCGGGGGATTCGGAGAATTCTCGTAGGGTCTCACCTCTTCGCGATATTGCCCCGGCGTGAGCACGCCGATGCTCACCTCGTGCGCCTTGAGCTTCAAGAGCGTCTGGTTCGGATCGGTGTAGATGGGCCAGGTGATCTCCTTGATCGCCGGCTTCTCACCGAAATAGTCCTCGAACCGCTCCATTCGCATGCGGTTGCCCGGCTCGTAGGAGACCATCCTGTAAGGGCCGGCGCCGAGATATCCCTTGTTGTTGTACCAGTGCTGGTTGAAGCGGAGCCCGAGGGTCTCCTTCGGCAGCGGCTTGCCGTCTTCGTCGTAAGCGAACAGAAAGCGCGGGATCGGCTCGAGAGAGAGCGTCGTTTCGAGGTTCAAGTACTCGGACGTCTTCCAGCGGATGACGAGCGTCTTGTCGTCGATTGCCTTGTAGCTCTCGAGGTTGTCGAAGCCGCTCTTGAGCCATCCGTTCTGGACTTGCGGATTCACGATCATGTCGAGCGCGAAAACGAAGTCTTGCGCCGTGACCTCGTGGTTGCCTTTCAGCCAGGCGTACTTCGGGTCGTTCAGATCGACCAGCGGTGCATGCCAGAGAAGATGTTTTCGGAGATACACCGTGAACTCCTTCGAGTCGTCGGTGACCTCCACGCGCGTCGCGAGCGAGCCGTACCATTCGTCGGGATTCGTCCAGGCGTTTCGATCGGCGATGCTCGCTCCGCAGAGCGTCCCGATCGTCTCGAGGATGTCGGCGGAGCCCTCGAGCAGTGGGTTGAACCCCTTCAGATCGCCGTTGGGCCAACCGCGCCGCAACACTCCGTCGAGCGACGCGCCGGGCTTCGGCCAATGAAACGCCTTCGGCTTCAGGAAGTTCGGCGCGTCGGGATGCAGGACGTGATCCGGTTGCTCGTCGGCGGCGCTCGGCGGAGCCGTGGCGCCCTGCGACGCCGCCGGGAGCCGCTGTGCGGAAAGTCGGTCCGTCGCTTCTCCGAGCGCGCGGATCTGCTGGCCCTGCATGACGAGCTTGCTCTCGATGCCGTGCAGCTCCGCGGCGACGAGACAGAGGAGACCCACGACGACCAGGAAACCGACGAGGCTCACGTAGGTTCCGCCGCGACCGCTCTGCATCCGCGCGAGAGTTCCCCAACGACGCGACAGTGGCAATACCCGCGAATTTCGGCCGGCCTGCGCGCCTTGACAGGTCGATCGGCGTGCGCAGATTCGGGGCTGCAGCAGGTTCTCGCCGCTGCCCGCATTGCTCAGGTGGGGCTGCTCGATGCTCCACGGCCGAGCGTGCGGAGCTGGAGACCAGTCCGTTCGGCTCGCGCCGTCGGCTTTGGACACTGGCGCATTGCGCCACTCAGGAGGTAATCAAGATGTTCGAATATAGAGGTGTGCTCGATCGCCCGTCCCGCGACGCGCTGGGCTGGGAGGGTGTATTCAGGGGCTTCGATCAGCTATTTCGCGAATTCGAGCGCGACTTGCCGCTCACGAGCTTCGGAGCGGTCCCCGCGGAGGTGACGGAAGAGTCGGAGCGGTTCGTGCTCAAGCTCGAGGTGCCGGGTCTCGCGGAGAAGGACGTCCACGTCGAGTTCCACGATGGCGTGCTGACGATTTCCGCCGAGCGGACCGTCGATGCTCCGCAAGGCTACAAGACGCTGCGACGCGAGCGCTCCGCCCTGCGCTTCTCCCGCAGTTACGGGTTCGGCGATCACGTCGACCCCGAGAAGACCACCGCCGAGTTGAAGGACGGCGTTCTGACCGTCGGTCTCGGCAAGTCGCAGAAGGTTCAAAAGAAGAGCATCCCCGTACGGGTGAGCTGAGGGAATAAGGAGACGACTACCATGTTGGGAATCACCAAGAAGAACCAGACCACCGCGGCCGAAGACCCGAGGCCGACGAGCCCGGCGCTCGACGTCTTCGAGAACGACGGCGAATTCTTGCTCGTCGCGGACTTGCCGGGTGTAGCCCAGGGCGGCGCCGAGGTGACGCTGGATCGCGACCGACTGGTGCTACAGGCGAGCGGCGTGCGAAAGTTCCGCCGCGAGCTCGTGGTCCCGCCGAGCGTCGACGGCGAGCACGTGTCCGCGACCATGAAGGCGGGCGTGCTCACGGTACATCTGCCGAAGCGCGCGCCGTATCAGCCACGTCAGATCCAGGTCCAGAGCTCGTAGAACGAGCCTCCCGAGCGAGCCGCCCCGCGGCATCCTGTCACGGGGCGCGCTCGGATGAACGGAGGATTCGGATGAACGGAGGATGATTCGCCGGGAGCACGGGCTCTCTGCGAGCTATCCTCCGTTCGAGCTTCTCCGGCATGCGTTTGCGCGTCGTCACGTGGAACATACACAAGGGCATCGGCGGCATCGATCGCGTCTACCGCCTCGATCGCGTGATCGCCGTCCTGCGAGCCCTCGAACCGGATCTCGCGCTGCTGCAAGAGGTCTCGGACGATTTGCCGCGGTCGCGCTTTCACGATCAGGCAGAGATGCTCTCCACGGCGCTCGAGATGCCGCACATGGCCTTTCATCCCGAGCATCGCTTCGACATCGGCGGCTACGGCAACGCCATCTTGTCGCGCTGGCCGCTGTACGACATCCATCATCTCGATTTGACGATCGGTCGCAAGAAGAAGCGTGGCGGTCTGGTGGCCCGGGCGCGGGCGCGGTTCGGCCGAGTCTCGCGCTCGGTGATCATCCACAACATGCACCTCGGGCTCGCCGGCTCGGAGCGGGAGCTTCAGCTCGAGCGCTTCCTGGACTCGGCGCCGTTCAAGAGGCTGCACGAGCGGACTCCCATCGTGGTGGGGGGCGATTTCAACGACGTCTGGGGCACGCTCGGTGAGCGCTTCCTCGTGCCGCGCGGTTTTCATCGCGCCGGGCCTCGCGCGAATACGTTCCCCGCGCCATTTCCGGTGCGGCCTCTCGACGTGCTGTATGTCCGCGGCGATCTACACGTCCAGAGGGCGGCCCATCCTTCATCGACGACGCTGACGCGCCAGGCCTCCGATCATTTGCCGCTCGTAGCGGACCTGTTGCTGAAGAGTGATCCGTCGCGCCGATCGCGACATCCCTAGCGGCATTACCCAGGTCCAACGTGACGCAAGCGAGCTAGGTCGCTCGTTCGCTCTCAGGGAAAGGAGAGCTATCGCACCTTGTCGCATAGCGCGCCGATCGCGACTCTATTGCGCCAGGGGACCGGGAGCGGCACGCTTCATGCGGGGGATCTCCGTATGGCCGTCCAGGTTCCAAACAACGATGCCCGGGAAGATCCGGCGGGCAAAGGCTCCGTCCGTGGCGCCGGTATCGTCGAATGGTTGCGATGGCTGGCCGAACGCTTCGACGATCAGACCGCGGTGCTAGCGCTGCGAAAAATTCCGCCCGAGCTCTCGGGTTGTTTCGACGCGTCCAAGCCCTTCCTCGGCGTCGATCCGCAGAAGTGGTACCCGGCGGCGTCGTTCCACGCCTTCCTGGACGTGATGTTGACGCATCTGGATCGGCCGACGCTGGAAGCGCTCGTCGACGACGCCGCCCGCAAGACGATGCAGGGGCTCATGAGTCGCGCGATAGGGAGCTTCGCGGCTGGGCTCGGCTCGGCGGAGCGATACATGCGCGTCGTCAACGCGCTGTTCCGCCTGATGCACGACAGCGGCCGCGTCCAGATCGTGTCCCGCGGACCGAGGCAGCACGAAGCGACGATCAGCGAATGGCGCGGCCATCACCCCGTCGTGTGTCGCTTCACCGTCATGTGCCAGGCGCCCATTTACGAGAGAATGGGCTGCGTCGATCTGAAGATCCGTCATTCTTGCGTCGCGAGCGGCGCGCCTTCGTGCGGGTGCGTGGTGACGTGGTGACGTCCGTTCGCCGTCGCTTTCACGCCGGACGAGGTCCGTCGCGGTGACGTCCATGCCCCGTACGGACCTCGGACAAAGGGCGCGCGCCGAAGGCGCCGGCGGGCGCGCGCAGACCGGCGCAGAACCCACGGTGCTCCTCGTCGGGGCGGACCGCGCTTTCCACGCGGCGCTCGCGAAGGCGCTCTCCACGCACGGCGTCTACGTGGAGACGGCGACGCCTCACGGCGTCATCGACGCGGCCGTCGCCGCCGCGCCGGATCTCGTGCTCCTCGTCGGCGACGCGGCCGCGGACGGAGGCTCGAGCGTGCTCGCGCACTTGCATGCTTCGCCGCACAGCTCCGTCGTGCCCGTCGCCATCCTCGCCGACGACACGGCGCTCGACGAACGCCTGCGCGGGTTCCGGCACGGCGCGGCCGCCGTCGTCCCGCGCGCGGCGAGCGTCGACGCGATCGCCGACCGGATCGCCGCGCTGGCTCGTGAAATTCCGGAGCGCACCGGGAGCAGCATCGGGCACGTCGGGGAGGCGACGCTCGACGAGCTCGTGCAGGCGCTGTCGAAGGAGCTTCGCAGCGGCATCCTGTCCATCAAGGGGCCGAAGGGCTCGGGCGACGAAGAGATCCGCGTGGTGCTCGGCGGCGGCCAGCCGCTCGCGCAGACGATCGACGAGTTCGTGTCGCGGTTGCAGAAGCACGTGCTGCACGCCGAGCGGCTCCAGTACGAGTTCGACGAGCGCGCCGGCGGCACCGTGCAGCTCCTCGGGAACGACGGCGGCGACGGCGCCGCGGCGGGAGAGAACGTCACCGGGCTCTGCATCTTGCTCGCCGACGAGGACGCGGCGAGGGCCGACGCGATCGCGCAGTCGCTCCGTGGCCGCGGCGCGACGGTGGTCGTCACGGACTTCGATCCCCCGGAATCGCGCTTCCAGCGGCTCCGACAGCTGGACCCGGCCATCCTGCTCATCGACGAAGCCGCCCTGCACGGCGACGGTCATCGCCTCGTCCGGCGCATGCGCAAGGACACCCGGCTCCGATGGGCCTCTCTGCTCGTCGTGCGCTGGGAAGAGATCTGGTCGGAGGCGGACGGGTCTGCGCAGATCGCGCGGACCCTGGGGACGCTCGCGACGCTCGCCGAGCCGGAGCATTCGCTGAAGGAGCGCATCGAGCTCGGCGCGCCGTTCGACACCCGTCTCGAAATAACCGGTCCCGCGCGGCTCGTGCGGGCGCTCGCCGCGTCGGCCAAGCCGCTCCGCGCGACGATCCACAACCCGCGCTTGCAAGTGCGCGTCGAAATCAGCGATCAGCTCGTAGCCGGCGCGCGGGCGGAAGCGCGCGACGGCAGCGCCCCGCTCGACGGCGCGCTCGCGCTCTCCGCGCTCCTCGTGCTCGGTTCGGGGCGCGTGCACGTCGAACGGCTCGCGGAGCCCCAGATGGTCAACGTCATGTCGACCATCGACGTCGCGTTGAGCCTCGCCGACAGCGAGGGCGCGCCGATTCAACCGTCGTTGCCCGCGCCGGCGTCGATCCCGCCGGAGGTGGCGCCCGCTCGCGTCGCGCCGTCGCTCGACGGCCTTTCACGGCGGGCCATCGCGATCTGGACGGCCGTCGCGTTCGCTTCGATCTGCGTCGGTATCGCGATCGCCGTGCTCGTCTCCGCGTCGCGCGGAGCGCGCGTCGTGAAGGTGAGCAGCGCAGGGAACCTCGAGCCGGCCAAGCCGCTGCCGAGCGCGGCGCCGACGTCCGCCGACGCTCCGGAATCGGTCGCCCCTGTAGCGAGCGCGCAGCCAGTGAAACCGACCGCCGCGCCGCGAGCGGCGGTGCCCGCCAAGGGAGACGATGTCACCGGTGAGGCGACGGTCAAGGCGCCGACGTGCGAAGAAATCGTCGGGCCGAGCTGGGCCCTTTTGGGCGGCGAACAACCGAGCCGCGCGCGCGCCGAGCTCGGTCTCGGCCGTCGCGCTCTGATGCTCGGAAAAGTGGACGACGCGCAGATCTCGTTTTGCCGCTCCGCGGTGCTCGACCCGACGCGCCCGGAGGCGTTCCAGGCGCTGGTCCGGTTGTTCCTCTTGCGGCGCGACGCGGCGCAAGCCGCCGAGTGGGCGGAGCGCGCGACGAAGCAGCATCCCGAGGACCAGGACATGCGCGGGCTCTACGCCGACGCGCTCGCTCGAGCGGGCGACGCGGATCGAGCTCGCGGCATCTGGCTCGAGATGGGACACCTCGACGCGGGCGACACGGCGGGCGCCCGTCTCATGGCGATCCCTTACGTGCGCGGCGGGGATCGCTCCGTGCGCGGCGCGGATTACGCACAGGCCGAACGCCTGTACCGGCGCGCGGTGCTCCTCGATCCGCTGAATGCGGGCGCGGCCGCGGGGCTTTCACGGGTGATGCTCGTACAGGGGCAGACTGCGGCCGCGCTGAAGTTCGCCCAGCGCGCCGTTTCGATCGAGCCGCGGGACGCGGAGCTCCACGTGCTCCTGGGAGACGTTCTCGAGAAGAGCGGCGATGTGAACGCCGCGAAATCGGAGTGGAAGACCGCGTACGAGATCGATCCGCACTCGTATCACGCTGCGAGCCGAGTGCTCCGCGGAGCTCAGTGACGACTACTGCGCGGTGAGACGCGACGTGCTCACGGGAATACCGAGGTACGCGACGACGGCGCGCGACAGCTCGCCCGCGAGCACCTCGTCCTTGCTGGCGGGCTCCGTCGACGACGTCCTGCGCGCCAGCATGTCGCTGTCCAGCGTTCCGAACACCAGACGCACGGTGACGTTCCCGGCGAGCAGCGGATCCGGATGGGCGATTTCGTCGGCGCGTTCGTGCAACAAGCGGCCGAGGAGCGCGCCGATTTTGCTCTCGAGCGCCGCGCGTCTCCTGGCGTAGCTGACGTCGGAAGCGGCGAGCGCGAGGAACGCGAGCATCAACCCGAGCCGCTCTTCGCACTGCGCGGCGGTGAAGCGAATGACCTCTTCGATGATGCTGGCGATGTCGGCCGATTGCCACCTCGCGGGGTCGAGCGCGAGCTCGGCGGTGGCCAGCGCCTCGTCGCACGTGCGTTCGTGCAGCGTCGCGAGCAAGCCCTCCTTGTCCGCGAAGCGCGCGTAGAAGGCGCCGACGGAGGAGCCTGCACGGCGCACGACCTCCGAGACCGTCAGCCCGGCGACGCCCCGCTCACGGATGACGTCTTCTGCCGCATCCAAGACGCGTTCGAGAGTCTTCTTGCTCCGCGCTTGCTGCGGTGGCTTAATCCAGCGCAACGGCGGAACAGACGAGCTACGACTGGGCTCCATGAAATCAGAATAGCCATTCTAATTTCTGGATTGTTTTTCGTCAATCTACTCCCCTCCGTCCGCCTTGTTATCCCTGGCTGCCATACTGGCCGCTTCCGCTCTGGCGGGCGTCGGCAAAGCTGGTATATGGGCATACATACCGGCCGGTACTATGGTCCCAGATTGGGGTACCGGGCGGCTCACCCGTGAGGACCTCATGAGCGCCTCAGCCGTTTCACAAGCTGGAACTCGCCAGGGCAGCACGCGCGAGCGTTTGCTCGAAGCGGCGATCGAGATGTTCGCCGAGCGCGGCTATGCGGCGACCGGAGTGGACGCATTGTGCCGTCGCGCCGGCGTCGCCAAAACGGGCCTGTACTGGGAGTTCCAGAACAAGGTCGGGCTGCTCAATGCGGTCATCGATCAGGTCGTTACCGAGTGGGTCGATCAAATCCGCGAAGCCGCGTGCGCCGCTGGTTCTCCGCGGGAACGGCTCGACGTCGCGTTGAAGATGGTGCGCCGCCGCATCCAGGAGCGGCCGGAAGTCTTCCGCGTTCTCCTCGTGGTCCTCGCCGAGCGCACCCAGGTCGACGAAGAGGCGCGCGAGGCGCTTCGTCGCTTCTACACGAGCGCGCACTCGGCGCTGCTCAGCGGCTTTCAAGAGTCGATCGGAAGCGCGCTGCCGGCGGAGAAGATCAGCCTCATTTGTGATTTCGTGCTCGCGGCGATCGAAGGCGTTCTGCTGCGCGCTCAGGTCTACGGAACGGACGATATCGATCGCCTCTTCGACGTCATCCGCGCTTCCGTCATTCTGCTCGTGCGCGAGCTCATGACGACGGGGCACAGCCAGTCGAACATCACGAGCCTCCTGGCCGGGCCGACCGGCGAGGCCGAGACCGGCACCGAATAGTTCTGTACAGAACGCTCTGTACATTAACGACCAGGTCGAGTAGGGTCCTCGACGTCGGTGATCGCGCCCACGTGCTGGTGCAGTCGCCGCGGATGGACTTCGTCGCCTGCCGGGTGCTTCCGGTAATCTCCGTTTGGTTGCTCCGCGCTCGCCCTAAACGACGGCGATCGGAGGGCCCGGCAGGCGGCAAGATTGCCGCTCATCGATCATGGACTGGCGGAATCTCCGGCCCCCACGTTGGGTGAGGGCCGGAGATTCCGACGTCCTGGCCACGGATCTGACGAGCGGCTTTAGACTTGTTCTGTGGGTCGCGCGACTGCGTCGCGCTCCTGGCGACCGGGCGACCTTGTCGCGCTCGTGGCGATCAGACGACGTTGTCGCGTTCTTGCAGCCGAGCGACTTCGTCGCGCTCGTGGCGATCAGACAACTTCTTCGTCGCGCTCGTGCAGCTGAGCTGCTTCGTCGCGCTCGTGGCTATCAGACGACGTTGTCGCGTTCTTGCAGCCGAACGACTCCGTCGCGCTCTGGCGACCGGGCGAGGTCGTTGCGCTCTCGGCAAGCGACGATTGGCGAGCGAGACGTTACGGATGCGTTGGCGCGGGTGGGGCGGGGGCGGCGGAGGCGGAAGTGGCTGCCGATGCTTGTTCGGCCGGCGGCTTCTGCGTCACCAGCGCGTAGACGAGCGCCGATACGAACAGGCACAGCCCGAGGAGCGGAAGCCAGAGCGGCGTGCGCGGCTCATCAGGGTCCAGCTCGTCGTCCGAGCCGCTGTCGTGATCGGGTTCACTCATGGCCGCGAGGCTAGTCTTCGACGGCGCGCATCGCAATCGGGTTCTCCGAGGGCTCTGGACCAGCGCCGTCGAGAAAGTCTCGCCGAATCGGTCACGCTCTAACGTTGCTTCCCGGCGAGATCGCGACGGGTCGCTGTGGATGCCGCGTAGGGATCCGCCGTGTGGATGCCGTGTGACAACGTGTCTGGCCTCGGACCGTGGTGCGGGCGCTCGGGGGGGCGCGCCGCGACGAACGTGGGCGTCGCCGAGGCAGACGGCGCTCCGGCGGCCGCGAGCGCGGCTTCCACGGCGCGTTCGTGTTCGACGTCCTCGGGCGGTTCTACCCGGATCTTCGCCGGCTCGGGCGCCGGCGCCGCCGACACCGACGCCGACACGGCTTGCGCGGCCTGCGACCGCGGCGGTGACGACTCGCGCGTGGCGAGCAGCACGATGACGAGCGCGAGACAGAAGAGCGCGACCGCAACCGTGACGACGTTGCGGGACGGCGGACGGGACTTGCGAATCGTCTCGACGCGCGCGCGCACCTCGGGGAGGAGCTCGGGCGGCGGCGGCAACGCGCCGGATAGCTGCGAAATGCGCGCCCCGTCTTCGCCCCAGGCGGGCGGCCGATGCAGCTCGTCCTCGTCCTTCTTCCAGTCGAGCCAGGTCGCCGAGAGGGACGCTCCGGTGATGTCTTCGCGCACCTCGCGGTCTTCCAGCCAGTGCGCGAGAGCCTCTCCGAAGTCGCGCATGGAGAACCAGCGCTGGTCGGCTTCCTTGCGCAGCCCGCGCTCGAGGGTGGCCCACAGATCGGCGTCGCCGACCCCGAGATCGACCACGGAGGTCGCGGGATTGGCGATGATCGAATAGAGGAGCGAGTTGTAATTCTTGCCCTGGAACGGGGCCGCGCCGGTGATCGCCTCGTAGAGCACCACCGCGAACGCCCATATGTCGGCGCGGTGATCGACCTCGTCGCCGCGCGCCTGCTCGGGCGACATGTAGAGTGGGCTGCCGACCACTTCCCGGCTTTGCGTCAGGTAGGGATCTCGAACGCGTTCGAGCTTCGCCACGCCGAAGTCGACGAGCTTCGGCTGGAGTTTGCCGTCGTCGCTCTTGGCGAGGAACACGTTTTCGGGCTTGAGGTCGCGGTGCACGATGCCCTTGTTGTGCGCGACCATCAGCGCATGCGCGATGGGGAGCAGCGTGCGGACGGCGACGACGGCGTTCAATCGGCCACGAGTGGCGAGCGCCGCGGCGAGGTCTTCCCCTTCGAGCAGCTCCATGACGATGAAGGGATCGCCGCGGTCCGTTTTTCCGAAGTCGTTCACGCGGACGATGGCTGGGTGACCCAGGCGGGCCGCGGCGCGCGCCTCGTGCAGGAGCCGCTCGGCCATCTCCGGCGTCGCGAGCTCGCCTCGGATGAGCTTGAGCGCGACGTCGATGTCGAGCGTTTCGTTGTGAGCGAGCCAGACGTCGCCCATGCCGCCCTCGCCGAGCCGCCGCCCGAGTCGATACTTTCCGCCGATGAAGTCGCCTTCCCGGTACCGCGGTCCGGAACTTCTCGGTGCGGGCTCCGGCGTGACGTTCCCGGTGTCCAATGCCGAGTACGTCGGCCGTAGACCCGACACTGCACCGCGCTTTGAGTCGTCCCGCTCGGAAGCCATTGCTGGTCGCCTAGAGAGGCAGGTCGGAAGACGTCTTCAGCCTGGGAAAGTTACGGGTTTTGCGCGGTGAGGACAAGCAGTCGTCCGCGGAGCAATGGAGCGCGTGCACCGGTCCCTCCGTGTAGCACGCGCTTTTCGATCGGCAGCCGCGGGGCCCCGAAATTCTGCGGGCCACGGTGGGAAGCGGGTACTCTACGAAAGACGCGGGGCGCTGGGTACCGCCCCCGCTCACGCGCCCGCGCAACTCGCAGCTCTCAAATGGCAACCAAGGATACGCTCGACGCGGCTGCATCGAGGCTCGTGGGTCGCTACGAGCTCCTCGTCCCCGTAGTATCCGGTGCGCTCGGAGAGTTGTGGCAAGCGCGGATCGCATCCGGTCCGGAACAGGGCCGCATCGTCCATGTTCGCCGGCTCCCCCGGTCGGTCGGGCTCGAGAAGCGCGAGGTCGAGCGTTTCACGAACGCCGGGTTCGCCGCGATGGAGCTTCGTCATCCGCGCATCGCCGCGGTGCTCGACGTTGTCGTAGGACCAACGGAAATTGCGATTGTCAGTGAACACATCGCCGGTGCGGTGCTGCAGGCGATCGTGAGCCCGAAGCGTGCGAAGCGGGGGAGCGTAACCCCGGGCGTGGCGTCGCGTGTGATTCTCGATCTGCTGGAAGCAATCGATGCCCTTCGAGAACCATGGGCGGAGATTTTTTCATCGAGCTCGACGGAGGACAGGCTCCTGCGAACGAGCCTGCACGGCGGCTTGCTCCCCGACGGCGTCCTCGTCGCGAGCTTCGGCGAAGCGATGCTGCTCGAAGCCGGGCTCGCCGGCGTGGCGCTGACGCTGCCGGCGATCCTCGATCAACCCGACGTCATCGCGTACCGCGCGCCGGAGCAGCTCGAGCCCGGTCGTTCGATCGACGAGCGCGCCGACGTGTTCACGGCCGGCATCCTGCTCTGGGAGATGATCTCGGGTCGGTCCCTGTTCGCACCGGCCGTGTTGCCGCGACCGGCGGCGACTTCGGCATCGGCGTCGCCGCGCGCCGATCCGATCGCCGTGTCGGGCGCGCGGCGGCGCGTGCTCTCGCATCCGATCCCGCGGCTCGACGCGCTGCCGCTCTCGAGGGGGAAGGTCCCGAAGGATCTCGCGGACTGGGTCGCTCGATGTCTGGAGCGCGACCCCGGCCGGCGCTTCGGCGGCGTTCGTGACGCGATTCGTTCGCTCTCGTCCCTCGGTGGAGAAGCGATGGCGTCGCACGACGCCGTCGTCGCGTTCGTGAAGTCGCTCGGCCTCCCCGAACCAGCCGCACCCGACACGGAGCAGAGCCCTGGCCCGAGCTCGAATCGGCCGACGGTGCCTCCAGTCGAACAAGCGGACACCACCCGAGATTTCGGCGAGAAGGCGCAAGCGCAGGCCGCGCAGATGCTCGCCGTCCGAGACAGCATCCCACCGAGCACGGACGTGGAATCCATCCCGCCGAGCACGGACGTGGAATCCATTCCCCCGAGCACGGACGTGGAATCCATCCCGCCGAGCACGGACGTGGAGTCCATCCCGCCGAGCACGGATGTGGAATCCGTTCGGGTATCGGAATCGCTTCCGCACGCCGCGGCGGCGGCGTTGCCCGCGGTAAGGTTCGCGACGGTCCCCGACGCCGAGGCGGTGACCTTGCCGCCGCTGATGGCAGCCGAAGCAAGCCGGCTCGAGCTCATCGGGGCCGAGGGGAGCATCACGCTGGTGAGCGGCGAGCCGACGCCGCGCGCTTCGGGCGCCGCCGCGACAAATCAGGTGGACGGATCCGTCGCCGACCAGCACCTTCCGCCGCAGCCGGAAGAGGTCGTGCGCGAGGTGAACACGTCGGCTCCCGTCGCCTGGCCCGTGGGGGACAGCAAAGCACCGGCGCCTGGGCTCGACGGCGCCGGGCGCTCCGCGCGGCGCGATCGCAGCAGGAGGATCGTCCTCGCGGTCGTCGCCGCGGCGGTCGTCCTCGTGATCGTCGCCGTGCTGCGAGCCGCTTTCTCCACGGCGTCTCACGCGGCGGGCGCCCCGGGTCCGACAACCCAGCCGGTCGCTTCCGACGCGCCTCCTCTGCCGGCAACCGCGGCGGCGCCTCCGAGCCTCCTTTCCGCCGAGCCGCCTCCGAGCCTCCCTTCCGCCGAGCCGCCGGCGCAGGCTTCCGCCGCTCCACCCACATCGGTTCCTACCGTGGCTTCCGCCGCGCGTCCGGAGAACTCCGTGCGGAAGCCCGTCTTCACGAAGAAGCGCCCCTACCGCCCGTCGGGGATCTGACCTCCCGTGTTCTCTGCTTCCAAGGACCGTTGGCAGCGCGGCAGCGTGCGGGGCCCCAACCCCACTCGCTCGCATCCGAATGTGACTTCGATCTGAGGGGATTTTTGAGCCCGCACACACGAACGCTCCACGAAGGCGCGCGTCGTGTAGCATGAGCATTCATGAAAGGTTGGGGTTGGTGTTTGCCGCTGTGCGCTGCACTGTCGACGAGCGCCGTGCCCGCATGGGCGGCAGGGCCGCGCTCCGCGGAGAAGGAGCAGCACGCCGCGGCCAAGAAGACCTTCGAGGCGGGCAACAAGCTGTACGACTCGCATCACTACGAAGAAGCGCTCGCCGCGTTCAGGGGGTCGTACCAGATCGTCGCGAGCCCGAACTCGCGCTTGATGATGGCGCGCTGTCTGCGCGAGCTCGGCCATGACGCCGAAGCGTACCGTGAATACGATGCGGTCACCGCGGACGCCGCCCGCGGAGGCGATCGCTACAGAAGCTCCGGTGAGGCCGCGGCCGAAGAACGCGACGAGCTCAAACCGAAGATCGCCTTCTTGACGGTGCGCGTCCGCGGCGCAGAGCCGGGCGTGACCGTGAAGGTCGGGGACGTGACGCTCGCGGACGCCGACGTCGGCGTTCCCGTGCCGTTCGAGCCTGCGGCGGTCGTCGTGACCGCCGAATCCTCCGACGGAGCGAGCGCGCGATCGAACGTGACGCTCGCGGCGGGGGCGACGAGCGAAATCGAGCTCAATCCGGTGAAACCGGTCGAAGCAAAGCCACCGCCTCCGCCCGCCGTGGTCGCTCCACCACCCGTTCCCGCCGGTCCGTCTTCCTCTAGCTCTCCGTTGCGTACCTGGTCCTACGTCGCCGGTGGCGTCGGTGCGGCCGGCTTCATCACGTTTGCCGTCTTCGGCGCGATGACCGCGTCGAAGTACTCGAGCCTCCAAAAAGCGTGTCCGCAAAATCACTGTGGACCCGAACAGCAAAGCGATATCGACGCCGGCAAGACGTATCAGACGGTCGCCAACGTGGGGCTCGGGGTCGGCATCGCCGGGGTCGCAGCGGGCGTGACGCTTTTCTTCTTGAGCAGCGGACACCACGACGAGGGCACCGCGGTGGGGCTCGGATTCGGCAGCGCACGCGTGAGTGGACGATTCTGATGCGGACGTCGATCTTACGGCGCCCTGCGCTCGCGGCCGTCGCCATAGCGACCGCGGTTGCGTGCACCCAGAGCTTTTCGGACTTCGACACTTCGGGCGGCGACGATCACGGCGCGCGAAAAGACGCCGGCCGAACTCCCGACGCAGCGCAACCTGGCGCCGGTGGTCAAGGACCCGGCGCGGGCGGCTCCAACGGTGGCGGCGGTGCGAGTGGCCAAGGGGGGACGACGAAAATCGACGGCGGAGCTTCGGCAGGGACGACCGGAAGCGGTGGCAACACGAGTACCAGCGCGGCGGGAGCGAGCGGCACGCCGGACGCCGGAGCCGTGGACTCGAGCACGGGAGGTTCGAATACCGGCGACGCGAGCGCAGGAGGTTCGAACGCTGGCGGCGCGAGCGCAGGGGGTTCGAACGCCGGCGGCGCGAGCGCAGGAGGTTCGAACGCTGGCGGCGCGAGCGCAGGAGGTTCGAACGCTGGCGGCGCGAGCGCAGGAGGTTCGAACGCCGGCGGCGCGAGCGCGGGAGGTTCGAATAGCGGCGGTACAAGCGCGGGAGGTTCGAATAGCGGCGGTGCAGCGGGTTGCGGCGCTCTGCAGAAGCAATGCGGCGCAAGCTGCGTCGCCAACGACTCGCCCGCCACTGGTTGCGCGAGTCCGTCCTGCGCCGCTTGCTCGCTCTCGAACGTCACGGTCGACGGTTGCTCGTCCGGCGCGTGCTCGATCGGGATCTGCCAGGCACCGTTCCGCGATTGCAACGGCCAGTCGTCCGACGGCTGCGAGACGAATCCCACCGGCGATGTCGACAACTGCGGCGGATGTGGCAACCGATGTGGACAGCAAGGCGGCCTGTCTTGCAAGAGCTCGCTGTGCGGCTGCACGGCGGACGACCAGTGCAGCGGCGGGACGACGAGCGCGAGCCTCACCTGCGACACGGCGAGCGGCCTCTGTCACTGCGGCGCGGCGGTGTGCGCGCACGGCGAGACGTGCAACCGCAACGGCGACTGCAGCTGCAACGGAGGTTCGGCGTGCGCGACGGGGCGCACGTGCTGCGAGACACCGAGCGGCTGCGTGAACCTGATGACCAGCGCGACGAGCTGCGGCGCGTGCGGGCATTCCTGTCCCTCGGGCTTCGGGTGCGCTGCCGGGCAGTGCACCTGCAAGCTGAACGGCGACTGCAACGCCGGCAGCACCGGCACGTGCAGCGGCGGCCTGTGTACGTGCGGATCGACGACGTGCGCCCACGGCGAGCGCTGCCTGCCCAGCGGCTCTTGCGGTTGAAGCCACTGTAAGAAACTCGCCGAGTTGCCGGGCATTTCGCTCCGTCGCGAGACGGCCGCTGGAGACAGAGTCGACCGGTACGTCGCGCATCATCCGCCACGGAAAAGCAGCCTCGTCCGGCTTCGCCGGTTCGTTCCGTGGCCCGCGGCGATCCGCGCCGATCGCGATCTGTTCTGCCAAAGACTCTAACGGTGGCGTTGAGTCACCCGAAGACGATCACCCCGCGCGCGTTCTTTTTCATGTCTTCGAAGGCGCGCGGCGCGTCCTCGATGGCGTAACGCTGCGACACGAGCTCGTCGAGCTTGAGGCGCTTCGCCTTGTAGAGCGAGACGAGCTTGGGAAAGTCGACGCGCGGGCGCGTGGAGCCGTACATCGAGCCGGTCAGGGTCCGTTCGGTGAAGGGGAAGTGCGCCGCCGGCAACGTCACCTTCTCGGACGACGCCGCGATGCCCACGACGACCGCCGTCCCGCCCTTGCGGAGCATGGAGAAGGCCTGCTGTATCGTCGCGCCGAGCCCGACGCAGTCGAAGACGTAGTCGGGCGAGCCCGCGCCCTTGCGCACGCGATCGACGACGTCCTCGCTGGCGGCGTTGATCACGTGGGTCGCGCCGAACGCCTTGGCGAGCTCGAGCTTTTCGGCGGCCGTGTCGATGGCGATGACCGCGCGCGCGCCGGCGAGCACCGCGCCCTGCACGGCGTTCAACCCGACGCCGCCCGCGCCGATCACGGCGACGATGGCGCCCGGTTCGACCTTCGCCGTGTTCACCACGGCGCCCACTCCGGTGGTCACCGCGCAGCCCACGAGCGCCGCGCATTCCATCGGGATGCCGGGCTCGAGCTTGATGACGCTCGTCTGATCCAGCGTCGCGTACTCGGCCATGACGGCGGTGCTGAGCAGATGGTTCAGCTCCTTACCGTGAGAGTCGCGGAGGCGCGTGGTGCCGTCGGTCATCCGATGATTCAACTTCGCGGACCTGTCGCAGAGCGCGGGGCGCCCCATCAGACAGAAGCGACACTGACCGCACATCGGGATCCACGACACGCCCACCGAGTCGCCGACGGCGAGGCCGGTCACGTCCTCGCCGACCTCGACGATCGTCCCGGCGGCCTCGTGCCCGAGCACGGTGTTCACGGGCGCCGGGATGGTGCCGTTCGTCGCCGAGAGATCGCTGTGGCAGACGCCACAAGCGGCCACCTTGATCATGACCTCCGTCGGTCCCGGCGAGAGGACCTCGACTTCCTCGACGGACACGGGCTTGCCGAGCTCACGATAGACGACGGCCTTGGCTTTCTTCGACATGGGGTTTTCCTTGTTTCGACGCGCGAGGATGTCAGGGGGCGCGCGGGCTCAACGCGGAGTCGTTGATACCGCATCGCGCGCGATCTCGCTCAACCTTCCGAGGCCCTGCCCGAAAAAGTGGTCGGTGTCCCGCAGCAGCTCGAACGCTCCCCCGATTCGCTTCGTGAGCGCGGCGAGCTCTTCCGCGGGCGCGAAAGCGTCGCGCTCGGCCGCTATCACGATGCAGCGGCCGTCGAGGCGTGTCATGTCGCGGTCGCCGACGAGCGGCGGCGGCGGCGCGACGGCGAGCACCGCCCGCACGCGCGCGTCGCGCGCGCCGATTCGAAGAGCCGTGGCCGCGCCGAAAGAGTAGCCGGCGGCGCAGATGTCCGCGCCCGCGCGCGCCGCGAGCTCGAGGGCCGCGAGATAGTCGCGCTCGGCGTCCTCGGGGTCGCCGCTGCTCCGGCCGTCGCTTTCACCGACGCCGCGCCAGTTGAAGAGGAGGCAGCGAACGCCCGCAGCGCCGAGCCCCATCGCCAGGGCTTGGACCACCGGGTTGGAAAGCTCGCCGCCCATGAGCGGGTGCGGAGGCGCGACGACCGCGATACGCTCGCCTTCGCCGAGCCAGATCCCTTCGAGCGCGGGCTGGCCAGTTTCCGCGGGAATCGTCACCGAGGGCATCGGTGTCATACTAGCCGGAGCGAAGCCCCGGCTCGAGAGCACATCCCGCGCTTGGAAGAACGGATCGCGATCTGGCAAACCGCTCCGGGGCGGTGACGTGGTCAAAGACCTGTTCTTGCGTTAGACCACGAAGCTCCCAGAAAAGATCATGACGATAGGCGTCGAATCTCCGCCCGCCACCCGCCGCCGCGCAGCGCCGGAAGAAGCGCGGCGCGCGCTCGAGCGCGAGCTCCGCGCCCGGGGGTCGCGCCGCTGGCTCACGCGCCTGGTCGTCCTCGCCGCGGCGGTGCTCGTCGCGTGGGGTGGGCGCGCCTACTACCAGCACCGGAAGCCGCCCCCGCCGCCGCGCTACTCGACGCGAAAGGTCGAAGAGCGCGACATCTTCGAAGAGGTGCAGTCGACCGGCAAGGTCAAGCCGCTGAAAGAAGTGCAGGTCGGCGCTCAAGTGTCGGGCCGCGTCGTCGACGTCTCGGTCGATTTCAACAGCAAGGTGAAGAAAGGCGAGGTGCTCGCGGAGATCGATCCGCGCGTCTTCGGGGCGGCGGTGAGTCAGGCGCGCGCGCAGATCGAGTCGGCGAAGGCCGCGCTGAAGCGGGCGCAGGCGACGCTGCTCGTCAACGAGACCCTCCTCGCGCGCGTGAAGAAGCTGCAAAGAGAGAACCTGTCGACGCAGGCGGATCTCGATCAAGCCGAGGGCAACCGCAACGTGTCGAAGGCCGACGTGGCTTCGGCGGAGGCGAACCTCGCCGAGCTGCAGGCGAACCTCGCGAGCGCGGCGACGACGCTCCAGTACACGAAGATCACGTCGCCCATCGACGGCATGGTCATCACGCGGTCGATCGACCCGGGTCAGACGGTCGCGTCGAGCTTCGCGGCGCCCATTCTGTTCGTGATCGCCCCGGATCTCGAGCAGATGCAGGTGCTCGCCGACATCGACGAGGCCGACGTCGGCAAGGTGAAGGAGGGCATGGCTGCGACCATCGTGGTGGACGCATTTCCCGGCGACGTGTTCAAGGGCCAGGTCATGCAGATCCGCTACAGCCCGAACGACGTGCTCGGCGTGGTCACGTACTCCGCCGTCATCCACGTCGGAAATCCCGAGCTGAAGCTCCGGCCCGGCATGACCGCGACGGTGACGGTCCAGACGCGGAAGGCCGAGGGCGTCCCGGCCGTACCGAACGCCGCGCTCAGGTTCCGGCCGGTGGCCAACGACGCGCCGTCCTCGGGTTCGTCTCCGGCGGCGCCGCCTTCGGTGTTCGGCGCGGAGCTCAAACCCGGCGAGGGGCGCGTGTACGTTCCTTCGTCCGGGGCGGACGAAGCCGTCGAAAAAGTCGTCGCCATCGGGCTCACCGACGGCCGCTTCACCGAGGTGAAGAGCGAGCTCGGGGTCGGCGCCGAGGTCATCACCGAGCAGCGCGACGCCAAGCGGCCTCCGAAATTCCTCGGGCTGTTCTAGGGTCCGGGATGGCCGTCGCGGAGAGCGCATACGAGGACGCTCCGCTCATCGTCGAGCTCGAGGGCGTGTCGAAGGAGTACGCGACCGGCCCCGAGATCGTGCACGCGCTCATCGACGTCGATCTCGGAGTGAGGCAGGGCGAGCTCGTCGCGATCGTCGGCGCGAGCGGCTCCGGCAAGAGCACGCTGATGAACCTCCTCGGTTGCTTGGATCGGCCGACGCGCGGCACTTACCGGCTCGCCGGCGTCGACGTCACCAGTCGCTCGTCGGACGAACGCGCCATCGTGCGCAATCGACTCATCGGGTTCGTCTTTCAGGGCTTCAACCTGCTGGCGCGGACGACCGCCCTCGAGAACGTCGAGCTTCCACTGGTGTACCGCGGCGTCGGCCGTCGCGAACGCCGCCGCCGCGCCGAAGCTGCGCTCGCTCAGGTGGGCCTCTCGGACCGTGCCGGGCACACGCCGAGCCAGCTCTCCGGCGGTCAGCAGCAGCGCGTCGCGATAGCGCGCGCGCTCGTGACGGAGCCGCCGCTCTTGCTCGCCGACGAACCGACGGGCAACCTCGACACGAAGACGAGCATCGAGATCCTCGGGATCCTCCAGCGGCTCGTGTTCGAGCTCGGCATCACGCTGGCGTTGGTCACGCACGAGCCCGACATCGCAGAGTGCGCGACCCGCGTCGTGACGGTGAAGGACGGGCGCATCGACTCCGACGTATCGAACCCCGCGATGCGCGACGTGCGTCCGAACGAGGGCCGGTGAACGCGTTCCTCGCCGCGGTGCGCGTCGCCCTCGTCGCCTTGTTGCGGTCGCCGCTGCGATCGGTGCTCACCGTGCTCGGCATTCTGGTGGGGATCGCGGCCGTCGTGGTGGTGACGGCGCTCGGGGAGGGCGCGAGCGGCCGCATCGGAGGACAGATCGAGAGCCTCGGCTCGAACGTCGTCTACGTGTTCGACGTTCCGAAGGCGCGCAGCGGGGCGAAGCGGGCGCGCGGCAGCGCCGCGGGGCTCACGGACGCGGACGCGGAGGCGATCCGGCGCGACGCGACGGCCGTCGCGGACGTGAGCGTCTTCACGAGCAGCACGACGCAGGTGATGACCGCGTTCGCGAACGGCAAGACGCAGATCGTCGGCGCGGATCTCTTCTATTTCCCCGTCCGCGGCTTCGAGCTCGCCGCGGGTCGCCTCTGGACTCACGCCGAGGAGCGCAGCAAAGCGCGGGTGTGCCTCATCGGGCCGAGCGCATCGGCGAAGCTGTTCGGCAACGTGGATCCGATCGGGCGTACGCTCCGGATCGGTAGGAACCCCTACAGGGTCATCGGAACGCTCGTCCCGAAGGGGCAGTCCCCCTTCGGCGACGATCAAGACGATCGGATCCTCATGCCGGTCGGCACGTGGCGAGGGCACGTGTCGCCGACCATGGGAAATCGCGTGCACATGATCATGGCTTCGGCGAAAGGCTTCGAACGCGCCGACCAGGCCGTCCAGGAGATCGACGCGATCATGCGACAGCGTCACCGGATCCGCGAGGGGAACGTCGCGGATTTCGTCGTCGGAAGCCAGGAGCAATTCCGCGCCACGCAGGAGCGCGTGCTCAAGGTGCTCTCGCTCTTGCTCCTCAGCGTCGCGGCCGTCGCGCTGTTCGTGGGCGGCGTCGGAGTGATGAACATCATGCTGGTGACGGTGACCGAGCGACGCCGTGAGATCGGCATCCGCATGGCGCTCGGCGCTCAGCCGCGCGACATCCAGCTCCAGTTTCTGGTGGAGGCCGTCACGCTGACGGCTCTCGGGGGCGCGCTCGGCCTGGCCCTCGCCGGATCGCTCGTCGCGGCGGCGCGCTACGGTTTCGGCTGGGCCATGTCCGTCGGCCCCGCCGCCGTCCTTCTCGCGATCGGCACGAGCCTCTTCGTCGGGCTGGTCTTCGGCTTCTTGCCGGCGCGGCGCGCCGCCCACGTGGAACCGATGGAGGCGCTCCGCCATGAGTAGGCTCGCGGGCTTCGTCCTCACGGCGTGCCTCCTCGCGCTCTCGGCGATCCGTCAGCGACCGGCGCGCGCCGCGCTCACCGCCTTCGGGATCCTCGTCGGTATCGCGGCGGTCACCGTGGTCGTCGCCCTCGCCGAAGGCGCCGGGCGGGTGGTCTCGAACGCCATCGACGTGCTGGGCACGAACGGGCTCACCATCCGCGCGAGGCCGTCCTCGAAGAGCGGGGTGCGCGACGACGACCGTCCTTCGCTGCTCGACGAGGACGACGCCCGCGCGCTTCCCGTCGAAGTGCCCGAGGTGGACCGCGCCGCGCCGTTCATCTCGGGTCCGCAGCAGGTCTCGGGGCCCGGGAACAATGCGGCCACGACGGTGGTCGGAACGACGCGCGACTTCTTCCTGATCCGAGAGTGGCCCCCGTCGCACGGAGTCGTCTGGAGCGAGGCCGCGGAGAAGGCGCACGAACGCGTCTGCCTGATCGGCGAGACGGTCCGGAGCGAGGTCTTCGGTCCGGAAGATCCGGTGGGCCGCGTCGTGCGGATCGGGCGATTTCCGTTCCGCGTCGTCGGGCTGCTATCGCCGAAAGGGCAGAGCCCCTTCGGCGGCGATCAAGACGACGTGGTGCTGGTCCCCATCGGCGCCTACCGCGCCAAGATCGCGCGCACGCGTCCGGGCCAGGTTCATCGCATTTTCCTGAACGCGAAGAGCGAGGAGCTCGTGGATCGCGTGAAGAGCCGCGTCACCGACGTGCTCCGCCAGCGCCACGGCTTGCTCGAGGTCGCGCCGAACGACTTCGACATTCGGACGCAGGAGGAGTTCCGGCGCACCCAGGAGGAGATCCTCGGCACCGTCGAGACGTTGCTGCTCGCCATCGCCGTGGTGAGCCTCGCCGTCGGCGGCATCGGCGTCATGAACATCATGCTGGTTTCGGTCGCCGAGCGGACGCGCGAGATCGGCGTTCGTCTGGCCATCGGAGCGCGATCGGCGGACATCCGCGCCCAGTTCCTCGTCGAGGCGGTCGTCCTCACGTTGCTCGGGGGGCTCGGAGGCGCCGCGGCGGCGTGGGGAGCCATCGCCGTCCTCGGACGAACGCTGGAGCTTCCTATGCGGCTGTCCCCCGGCGCGCTCGGCGTCGCCATCGCGACCAGCACGATCATCGGCTTGGTCTTCGGGTTCTTCCCCGCGCGGCGGGCCGCCGCGCTCGACCCCATCGACGCATTGCGCGTCGAGTGAGCGCACTTCCGGCTCTTGCGCCCGGCCGCGACTCACCTCTATAGAGGCCGTCATGCCGATCGATCCGAAGCAGGCCCTTGGTGCGAAGCTCGAAGCCGTCGAGTCCTCCTGGAACGAAGACAAGCTCATCCTGTACGCGCTCGGGATCGGCGTCGGGCTCGGGGTGAGCCAGGTCGATCCGAAGCGCGTGCTGCAATACACGTACGAGAACGGCCTGAAGGCGATGCCGACGTACGGCGTCATCCCGATGTTCTCCGCCGTCGGCTCGCTCTTCAACGTGCCGGGGCTCAGCTTCAACCCGATGATGCTGCTCCACGGCGAGCAATACACGGAGATCCTCGCGCCGCCGCTGCCGACGTCCGCGGACATCGTCACGGAAGGCACGATCAGCGGCGTCTACGACAAGGGCAAGGGCGCTCTGGTCACCATAGATTTCATCACCAGCGACAAGAAGACGAAGAAGCCGTTGCTCAAGAACGTGATGAGCGCGTTCATCCGCGGAGAGGGCGGTTTCGGCGGCGACGCGAAGTCGCCCGAGGTCGGCAACAACCCGCCGGATCGCGCGCCCGACGTCGTAGTCGAATCGCCGACCCTCACGAGCCAAGCGCTACTCTACCGCCTCTCCGGAGACAAGAACCCGCTCCACGTCGATCCGATGATGGCGAAGATGGGCGGGTTCGACGTCCCCATCCTGCACGGCCTCTGCACCTTCGGCTACCTCGGGCGCGCGGTGGTCGAGACGTGCACGGACAACGAGCCCGAGCGCTTCAAGTCCATCCAGGTGCGCTTCTCGAAGCCCGTCTTCCCCGGCGAGACGATCGTCTCGCAGCTCTGGAAGGTGAGCCCGACGGAGATCGTCTGCAAAGCGCGCGTCAAAGAGCGCGACATCGACGTCATCACCAACGCCAAAGTGACGCTCACCGGGTAGCTCGTCCTGCAGCCGCCTCGGGTAGGGTCGCGCGCGCGACTCGGTGTCGTCGGGTTGATGCTCGCCCTGGTCTCGGTCGCGTACCTCGACCGGATCTGCATCGCGACGGCGGCGCCGGCCATCGCGCGAGATCTTTCTTTCGATCCCGAGCAGATGGGGCTCGTCTTCAGCGCGTTCACGCTGTCGTACGCGCTCTTCGAGATCCCGAGCGGGCACTTCGCCGATCGCTTCGGCGCGCGCAAGGCGCTGACGCGCATCGTCGTGTGGTGGTCGGCGATGACGGCCCTGACCGGGACCGCCGCCGGGTTCGTTTCGCTGCTGTCCTACCGGTTCTTGTTCGGTATCGGCGAAGCCGGCGTCTTCCCCTCGATGGCGCGGGTGTACGGTCGCTGGCTTCCGGAGCGCGAGCGGGGGCGCGCCTTCGGCGTGACCATCGCCACGGGCGCGGTCGCCGGCGCGGTGACGCTGAAGCTCGTTTCGTTTTTCCTCGCGAGCGGCTCGTCGTGGAGGTTGCTGTTCGCCGTCTTCGGTTGCGCGGGCCTTTTGTGGGTCGCCGCGTTCCTGTTCTATTTTCGTGACGACCCGCGCGAGCATCCCGGCGTCAGCGTCGAGGAGCTCGAGGCGATCGGCGCCGCCGCGCCGTCGAACGAATCCGAAGCGAGCGTGCGCGAGCTCGTGCGCCCGCGTTTCATCGTCCCGCTCTGCGCCATGTACGCGGCGGCGATCTACGGCTGGTACTTCCACCTCACGTGGATGCCGACCTACCTGCGCGAGGCGCGCGGGTTCGATCTCGCCGCCGCAGGGACGATGTCGGCTCTGCCGCTCCTCGGGATCGCCGTCGGTGTATCCGCCGGCGGCTTCGCCAGCGACCGGCTCGCGGCGCGCTTCGGGCCGAGCGGCCGTCGCTGGCCCGGCGCGGTCGGGTTCCCTCTGGCGGCGCTCGTGACGTTCTTCGCCGCGACGGCGCCGAGCTCGAATGTCTCCGCGTGGCTCTTATCGCTCTCCGCGGGGCTCGGCGCGGCGGGTGTCGCTCCGGCGTGGCCGGTGTGCGTCGAGGTGGGCCGCTCGCGCGCCGGCGTGCTCAGCGGCGCCATGAACATGTGCGGCAATCTCGGCGGCACGCTCTGCCCCATCGCCGTGGGCATCTGCGTGAAACGACTCGGTTCCTGGCCATTCGCCCTGTACCTCGTCGCGGCCGCCTACGTCATCGCCGGCGTCGCCTGGACGGTCGTCGATCTGCGTTCGCCCGCGGCGCGCGACGCGCCGTCGTGATCGTCGCGCTTTCTTCCTCAAGCTTCGACGCGAGGAGCCGATCGCACCTCGCGGAACCATGAATCCCATCTCCAACGCGGATCCGTCCACGACGGCGGGACAGTTTTCGATCGCCGTCCAGCGGAAGATGCTCGACGCGCAGGCCGACCAAGGTCAGGCCGAGGTGCAGCTCATCCAGGCGTCGCAGCCGGAGAAGGCGACGTCCGGCGCCGTAGGGACGCAGCTTCACGTCGTCGCGTAAGTAAATAGCGGCGAACGACCCTCGTCCGCGCTTCGGCATGTCCGGAGCGCGGCGGCTCGCGTTCGTGAGAATAACGTGCCGCGCGTCCTAAAGCTTCGTTCAGGGCGGCCGCTGATCTCGACGAGCGAGTCATGCGCTACCGGATGTACGCGAGCCAGCAGGCGGAGCAGCAAACCTTCGACACCGAGGAAGAGCTCATCGACGCGCTGTCGTCGCGGGGTTGGGATCTGCTCGAGCGCGCCACGAGAGAAGCCAAGGAGAGCCGCGAGCGCCGCTTCCGTCTCGCGCGCCAATCGCGGTTCTCGAACCGCCCCCGCGCGATGTAGCGCGCGCGCCCTGGTCGACTACTTCGCGCTCGGCGCCGCGCTCGGTGAAGAGGCCGGGTCGCCGACGATGCCGAGGAGCTCGATGTCGAACACGAGCATTCCCGCGGGCGCGCCGGGTCGCGTCGGCTTGTCGCCGTAAGCGAGGTTGCCCGGGATCCAGAAGCGCGCTGTTTCGCCGACGTTCATGAGCTGCACGCCTTCGGTCCAGCCCTTGATGACCTGCGCGAGCGAAAACGTGATCGGTTGTCCGCGCATCACCGAGCTGTCGAACATTTTGCCGTCGGTCGTCCAGCCCGTGTAGTGCACGCGCACCGCGTCGGTCGCCTTCGGGTGTTTGCCGGTGCCGGGCTTGAGCACCCGGTACGCGAGCCCGCTCGCCGTCTTCTTGGCGTTCTTCGGCGGCGCCGCGACGTCCTCGGGCACCTTGGGCGGATCGGGCATCTTCATCAGATCCAAGAGCTCGATGTCGAAGGTGAGATCGCCGGACGGAGCGTTGCCACGCGGCTGATCTCCGTACGCGAGCTTCGCCGGGATCCAGACGCGCCGCTTCTCGCCCGTCACCATGAGCTGGAGCGCCTCCGTCCACCCCGGGATGACTTGTCCCACTCCGAACACCGCGGGGCTGCCGCTCGCGACGGAGCTGTCGAACATCTCGCCGTCCTTCTTCCAGCCCGTGTAGTGCACCTTCACGCGGTCCTGTACGCGCGGATGCTCCGTGCCCGTTCCCTTCGTGAGCACCTTCGACGCGAGCCCGCTCGCCGTCTTCTCGGCGTCGGCCGGCGGCGCCGCGACATCGGGCGGCGCGGGGATCGTCCGCATGAGCTGGCCCTGGGCCGCGGCCTTGGCGCTCGCCGACGCCGCGGCAGGCGCCGCTGTCGCCGACGCGGCGGGCGGCGGCGCCTCCTCCTTCGATTTGCAGGCGGAGAGTCCGAAAGCGAGCGCGATCGAGAGCGGGACGGCCAAGCGCATGGCCGGCATCCTTTCAGACGGGGGTGGAGGGAGGCAACAGGCACGTGTAGTCTCCGTGCCCGTGAAACGTGCCTCGTGCCCGCCGAGATGGGCTGAGGATTCGTCGCGACTTGCAACGACGCCCCGACCAGTGACGCCTCCTCCGCCGAGATGGGCGCTCGCGACGGCCGTTTGCGTGGCCGTGACGTCCGCCGCGGCTTGCAAGGGCGGCCGGGAGCAAGAAAAGCCCGCGGCGAGCGCCGTCCCCGCGCCCTCGGCGGCGCCGGCGGCGAAGACCGTGCGCTTCGTTCGGGAGCCGGCGACCGTCGGCGAGAAGCGACACGCCACGCGCGCGAGCACGCTCAAGCTGAGCGTCGAGTTCTGGCAGGAAGGCGAGAAGCTCGGTACGAGCGACTCGCTCCGGAAAGAGTCGTTCGATCGCACGCTCACCGTCCTCGGCCTCGTCGGCGACGCGCCGGCGAAGGCGTCGGTTCACTATGACCGCTACCACTGGGAAGAAAACGTTCCCGGCAAGCCGGCGAACGAAAACTCGCTGCTCGAGGGCAAGACGTACTCGCTCGACGCCACGGACGGGGCGCTCCAGCTCTCCACCGCCGGCGGCAAGCCCGTCGCGCCAGAGGAAGCGGACCAGCTGCGCAAGCTCCATACCGGCCTCGGAAAAGACGATCCCGTCGTCGCGGTGATCGGAGACACGTCGCTCAGCGTGGGGCAACCGCTCACCATGGGCCGGGAGCTGCTGCGGGCGCTGCTCAACTCCGAGACCGGCAAGCTCAACAGCGGGCGGATCTGGCTCGAAGAGGTCCGCTCGGTCGACGGCCGCGACGCCGCGGTCTTCAAGTGGACGGCGGATACGCAGTCGGAGGGCGAGAACGGCCTTCAGATCGGCTGGCACATGAGCGGAACCACCATCGTCGCCGTCGCGCCGGCCATGACGCTCTCCACTTCGATGAAAGGCTCGCTCGACGTGAGCGGCGAGACGCACCAGCGCGGCGCCCGGGTGACGCTCGCGGGCGCCGGAGCCGTCGAGGACGAGAGCGCGCTGACCGTCACGGCACCGTGATGATCGCCTTGCCGACGACCTCGCGGCGCACGATGGCCTCGAGCGCGTCACCGGTCCGCTCGAGCGGAAAGCGGTGCGAGATGCTCGGCTTGAGCTTGCCCTCCTCGAACCAGCGGAAGAGCTGCTCGAAGTTCTTGCGGTTCGTCTCCGGTTCGCGCGCCGTGAACGCGCCCCAGAACACGCCGACGATCGCCGAGCCCTTGAGGAGGACCAGGTTCGCTTTCGCCTGCGGGATCACGCCGCTCGCGAACCCGACGACCAGGAGCCGGCCGTCCCAGGCGATGGACCGGAGCGACTGCTCGAAGAGATCGCCCCCGACGGCGTCGTAGATGACGTCGGCGCCTGCGCCGCCGGTGATCGTCTTGATCTGGTCTTTCAGCGAGCCGGTGGTGTAGTTCACGACGTGGTCGGCGGCGTAGCGTTCCTTCACCGCCGCGAGCTTCTGGTCGTTGCTGCCGGCCGCGATGATCTTCGCGCCGAGTAGCTTTCCGATTTCCATGGCGGCGGTGCCGACGCCGCCGGTCGCGCCGAGCACGAGCAGCGTCTCGCCGGCCTTCAGGCGCCCGCGCTGCACGAGCGCGTGATAGCTCGTGCCGTAGGTCATCGAGATTGCGGCACCGGTGTCGAAATCCATCGACTTGGGCATCTTCAAGACGCGGTCCGCCCCGAGCACGACCTCTTCCCGGAACCCGTTCCAGCCGCACATCCCGATGACGCAGTCGCCCGGCGCGAGCCCCGTGACCGACGGCCCCACCTCGAGCACTTCGCCCGACACCTCCGCCCCGGGAGAGAACGGCGGAGTCGGTTTGAACTGGTACTCGCCTTTGATGATGAGGACGTCGGGGAAGTTGACGCCAGCGGCTCGCACCCGGATCTTTACTTGTCCACTGCCCGTCGGCTCGGACGCGATGTCTTCGACGACCAGCTTCGACGGGGGGCCGTACTCCTTACACAGCACTGCCTTCATGGCGATGGGCTCCTTCTTCGGGCCCCACCTTTGCGTGACGGCGTGCCCCAAGTCAATCCGCGCAGACGAGCCGGGAAGGGTGAGGCCGGGACGGGCGTCCGAAGCCCTTGTCCCCCCGAGCGCGACGGTGAGCGCGGATGTAGCACGGCCTTCCGTCGTTCGTTACGCTCGGAGTAGCGGATGACCGATAGCGACGGCGGACAGACCGACGGAGGTTCCAAGGAACCCGAGGCGGAGACGGACGCGCTCATCGGCACGATCATCGGGGAACGCTATCGCGTCGACGAGAAGCTCGGCGTGGGCGGCATGGGAGCCGTCTACCGCGGCGAGCACGTCCACATGCGCAAGCCCGTCGCGATCAAGGTGCTCCACAGGGAGATGACCGCGATGGCCGAGGTCGTGCGCCGCTTCGAGCTCGAAGCCATCGCGGCGGGGCGCATCGATCATCCGAACGTCACCGTCGCCACGGACTTCGGCAAGCTGCCCGACGGCTCGTTCTTCCTCGTGCTCGAGTACGTCCCCGGAAAGAGCCTGACCGAGCTCATAAAAAAGGAGGCGCCGTTGCCGGTGGATCGCGCCCTCTTCATCGCGCGCCAGGTCGCGGGCGGCCTCGGCGCCGCGCACGCGGCCGGCATCGTCCACCGCGATCTGAAACCCGACAACATCATGCTCATCGAGCGCGGCGGCACGAAGGATTTCGTGAAGGTGCTCGATTTCGGCATCGCCAAGGTAAGCTCGGAAGGAGGCGGCGGTCTCACGCGCATCGGCGCCATCTTCGGCACGCCGGCGTACATGGCGCCGGAGCAAGCCGCGGGACAGAAGGTCGATCACCGCGCGGACATCTATTCGCTCGGGCTCGTCGTCTACGAGATGCTCGCCGGGCGCCCCGCCTTCGAGGCGGCGGAGATCGTCGGGCTCCTGACGAAGCAGCTCACCGAGCCGCCGCCGCCGCTGCCCGAGAGCATCGAAGAAGACGTCCGTGCGCTCGTCATGAAGATGCTCGAGAAGGATCCGGAGAAGCGGCTGTCGAGCGTCGCGGAGCTCGTCGCGATCATCGACGCGCGGCTCGGCGCGGCGGCGTTGCCCGTCGACAGCACCGTGCTCGGCGTGTCGAGCCCGCGAGCTGCGCCGCCCGGCGAGCCGCCGTCGGTCCCGGCGCGGAGCGCCCCGGTCGATCCCACGGTGCCGACTCGACCCGCCGCGGACGGGCCCATGGAGCCGGCGAAGCGCGCGCTGGTGCTGGCGACGAAGCGGCTTTCGGCGCTCGCCGCGCGCACCGCCTTCGGCGAGAGCATTCGCGTGTTCGGTCGCGACGTGCCGCTGTGGCTCGCCGGCATCGGCGCCGGGGCGGTGATCATGGCCGTCGTCCTCGGTACGACGCTGACGCGCGCGCCGGCGCGCCTGCCGGCCGTCGTCGCGCGCCACGTGGACGGGGCCGCGCCGGCGAAAGACATGTCTCCGGTGATCGCCTCGGCGGCCGAGGGCGATCACGGCGCGATGGCCGAGCTCGCCGCGATCTCGGAGAAGGAGCGCACCGCGGAAGAGTGGCTCGCGCTCGCGAAGGGGCACGCCGCGCTCGGACAGGTTCGCTCTTCTCTGCAAGCCTTTCGTCGCGCGGTGATGTTGGAGAAGGAGCTCGCCGGAGATCCGGCGATGCTCAAGGTCGTGCGCCGCGCCGCGGACGACGAACAAACCGAGCGCCTCGCGCTCGATCTCGCCGCGGATCGTCTGGGCGAAACCGGCGCCGACATCTTGTTCGACGTGGCCACGTCGAAGGCGCCTCCGAAGAGCGAAGGGCCACAGATCGCAAAGTCGCTCCTCGACAAGGACGAGGTGCGCGCGCACGCCTCGAAGGCGCTCGCCGTCGCGCTCGCGCTCCGCGAGAGGCCGCGCTGCGAAGAGGCGAAGCGCCTCTTGCCGCGAGCCATCGAAAACGCGGACGAGCGATCGGTGCGGCCGCTTCTGGCCTTCACTTCACGCAGCGGGTGCGGGTTCTTGAGCCTCGGCGACTGCTATTCTTGCCTGCGTCGAGGCGACGATCTCGCCGACGCGATCGCCGCCGCAAAATCGCGCAAGCCCCCGAAGCTGTAACCGCCGCCTATGAAGCGAGCAGGACGGCGCTCATGTAGCCGGGTAGTACTTCGTCGCGCGCCGCTCGCCCTTCGTCCGGATCTTCTTTTCGGCGAGGAGCTTCTTCGCGGGCAACGTCAGCTCTCCGGTCGACATGCCGAGACCCTTGGCGATCTCTTCCATGCGCTGGCCGGGGTTCGCCTTGATCGCCGACAGCAAGCTCTCGGTGAGCTGCGCGAGCGCTTCCGGGGCTCGCTTTTGGCCCTTCGCGCGCCCGCGGCCCGTCGGCGCCGGGATGTCGACCGCGCCGCGACCGCGCCGCGCCGGAACTCCGCCCGCCCCGAAAGCCTCGGTCACCGACTGGAGGGCGGCGGCTCGAACGAGCCCCGAGAGCTCTTCCACGAACGCTTCGATGGTATTGCGGATCTGGCGGTCGAAATTCGCGGTTGCCATGGCGCCGCATCCTTCGCATGAATATTGCGTCGCTGTCAACGCTGCCCCCCAGGCTCGACTCGAGCGATCTTGGAAGAACAGATCACGATCGTCGGGGAGGCCAAGAGTCACGAGAAAATCGGCGAGGCCGGCGCCAGCGGGAGTTCTGGTCGCGAAGCGCGTCACGCGAGCCCCGCGAAGAGCGCGTCACTCCTCGATGAAGCTCTTCAGGTTTCGCGAGCGACTCGCGCGGCGCAACTTGTGGAGAGCCCGTCCTTCGATTTGACGGACGCGCTCGCGCGTGACCTCGAAATCGCGGCCCACCTCTTCCAGGGTGTGCTCGGTCTTCTCGTCCAGGCCGAACCGCATTCGGATGACCTTCTCTTCACGCGGGGTGAGCGTCCTGAGGAGGTCGCGAGCGCGGTGCTGCATGTCCTTGTTGATGACTTCTTCGGCGGGGCTCTGGAAGCGATCGTCCTCGACGAAATCACCGAGGCGCGAGTCGTCGTCGTCGCCCACGGGCGTCTCGAGGCTCACCGGCTCCTTCGCCAGCTTGAGCAGCATCTCGACGCGCTCGAGCGGGACGTCGGCGCGCGCGGCGATCTCGTCCGGCGTGGGTTCGCGTCCCATTTCTTGAACGAGCCGCGCCGAGGTGCGAAGGACGACGTTCAGCGACTCGATCATGTGCACGGGGATGCGGATCGTCCGCGCCTGATCGGCGAGCGCGCGAGTGATGGATTGCCGGATCCACCACGTGGCGTAGGTGCTGAACTTGTAGCCGCGGCGGTATTCGAACTTCTCCGCGGCGCGCATCACGCCGATGTTGCCCTCCTGGATGAGATCCAGGAAATGCAGCCCCCGGTTCACGTAGCGCTTCGCGAGCGACACGACGAGCCTGAGGTTCGCCTGGACGAGCTCGGCCTTCGCGCGGTTCGCGCGCTCCTCGCCCTCGGCGATCGTCCGCAGGGTCTCGATGAGCTCGCGGCGCGACAGCGGCGGCCGATCCGAGTCGAGCGACGCGCGGACCTGCGTCGTCAAGCTGCGCAGCGCCGATTCGGTGAGACGCATCTCTTCGAACAGCGCGATGGACTCCGCGGCGATGCGCCGGAGCTCCGATTCGATGATCGACTTGCGCTCGGCGTTGGCGCGCACGCGTTCCGTCGCGAGCGCTTCTCGCTGCGCCTCGAGCTTCGACACCTTCACGACGAGCTTCGAGAGCCGCTCCTCGGCGGCGATCTCGTCGAAGCCTTCGGGATCGTCTTCCGCGTCGCGGACGATGTCGACGATGCGCGTGCGTCGCGTGTGCACGCGTTCGACGATGTCGTTCATCGCGTGCACGGTGATGGGACAAGAGAACAGCGCGCTGTGCGCTTGCTTCGTCCCTTCTTCGATTGCTTGTCCGACGCGCACCTCACCGTCGCGGCTCAAGAGAGGCAGCCGCGCCATGTGACTGAGGTACGCGTTGAGCGCGTCTTCGTGCTGCGGACCAAGCGGGTCAGCACCTTTTTTCGCGCGGGGCTCGGGCGGTGTGGAACGTTTCTCGCTCACGGTTCGTCGCTTCGGCGTCCCAAACCCTAGCGCACGACAGGCTCAGGTGCCCGTCCAGCGACGCCGCCGCCTCGGCGCCCATTGGAAAAATGCGGCGAACCGGCTCTCAGGGTGAACAATCGCTCCCTCCGCATGCGTTCGTGCTTGGCAGGGCCCCCCACACCCGGTTCAATAGTCACAGTGTGCGTGGTGCTGGGATGCGCCACCCCCGCGCACGGAGGAAATGGAAGTCGACTTCTACAGGTTGGAGCGTCCCGTCCAGGATCGCTTCTCCGACGCGACGCGGTCCATTGGGCTCCCTGCTCCCATCCTGTGGGAGGCCCCCGCAGCAAACACCGGCGCAAAGTGGCTTCTTCTCTCGGCACCCATCGCGATCGGCGTCGTCTGGGGCCTCGTGCACGGTTTTGGCAGTCTAGAGAGCCCGTTCGCGCTAGAGCCGGCGGCCTTTGCCGTCGGTTACGCTGTGGCGGTAGCCGCCATCGCCTATTTCCTGCTGCGGATGTTCGGCGTTCGTAGCGCGCGAGCATCGATCCCCTACCGACCCGGTCTCTATCTCTTTCCAGCCGGGGTCTTCGACGCTCGGCACGACCCGATCCGGGTCTTCCTGCACCCCGATCTGAAAGGGGTTTCCGTCGTCGACGGAAGCAGCTTGCGCGTGTCGAGCAGCCAGGGCGAGTTCGTCTTTCGACTTCCCAACGCCGATACGGCCGCTCAGGCGCGCGACACGTTCGAGCGGGCCCGGGAGATGTACGAGCAAGCCGCGCGCTCCGAGCACCGTCGCGAGCAGGCCATGCTCGATCCGCTGGTCGACAGCGGCTTCTCGAGCCCGTTTTCTCCGAAACAGCGGCTGGGACGCCGATTGCCCTGGTGGTCCAAGGCGGCCGTTCCAGTCGCCGTCGTCGCGGGCATGCTCATCGGGTTCGGGCTGTGGAAAGTCCGGAACGTCGCGAGCGAACGGCGCCTGTTCGCCGCGGCGCTCTCGTCCGGAACGGTCGAGGACTTCCGCGCTTATCTTTCGCGAGGTGGCCCGCGCGAGGCCGTTTCACAGGTGTATTTGCCGCGCGCCGAGCTGCGGCAGGCCGTGAGCGTCGGTACCGTCGAGGCGCTCGAGGAGTTCGAGCGCACGCACCCCGATTCGAGGATCGCCTCGGAGGTCGAGGGCGCCCTGCAGAACGCCGTGACCGCGGAGCTCGGAGAAGTCACCAAGGCCGGCACCGTGACGGCGCTGCGCGACTTCAAGGCCCGTCGCGCCCGCTACACCTTCATTCAGCCGGCCGCCGACGCGGCCATCGTCGCGCTGTACAAGGGGCTCGCAAAACAGTTCGTCGCGGGGAAAGATCCGGCCGTCGCGTCGTTTTTCGAGCGGTTGCTCGGCTATTCGAAGGCGCACGGCCCGCACGTATCCATTCGCTTCGTGCGCAGGCAGCCCGATTCCGAGGCGGCGGCGGACCAGCTCGTGAAGATGAGCGCCTACTTCATGGGCAAGCAGTCGATTCCATCGCAGTACTACACGGGCGCCTACGCGGAGAAACGCGAAGTCGCGTCGGGACAGCAGATCGCCGCGGTGATCAACGCGCCGTTCCCCGCCGATGTCGTCCACGCGGAAGTCGTTCCGGCGCTGGTCGGTCAGGACCCTCTGCCCGAGCCCACGGAGCCGACTTTGTTCGTCGACTACTCGCCCGAAATGGCGGGCGGCTACATGAGTGACAAGCCGCGGGGCGTGTTCGTCGGTGTGGGCATGACGTTCAAGGCGTCTTTCCAGATCCCGAAGGACGCTCAGCCCCTCGAGATGAAGTCATCTCTGTGGCGAGCGCCGAGCCCGCTGATCTTGAAGAACCAAGGCACGACGGTCGCCGACGTCTACGAAAAGATGGCCGGCGAGAGCTTCGCCAAGTTTACGAAGGATTTCCTGACGCTGCTCGGTCAGAAATAAATCGCCGCGCCGAGGGTGCCGTTGACGGCGTACTGCCAGTCGCTCTTGTAGGTCGTGGGCACGCCGACCTGAGTGCGGTCGGAGAATTTGCTCGACACGCTTGGATTCCACGAGCCGCGGACGGTGATCGGAATCCGCAGATCGATGACCGGGATCGGCAGCTTGATCTCGATACCGCCGCCGAACGTCAGCATGACGTAGGTGTCCACCGTCTGGGCGACCAGCGGCGCGCCCAGCGACGGATCGACGGATACACTGTCCTTCGAAGGAGCGACGATCTCCGGACCAATGAAGACCGTCGGCGCGATGAGCGGCGAGGGGAACGTCAACTTCGCCAGAATCGGAAAGTGCCACGCGCTCTGACCGATCGTGATGTGGCTCGTGAAGCCGTTGATGGTGACGTCGCCCGTGCCGTGATCGCTCGAGTGGATGATGTCCACCTCGAGACCGATCAGGTTGAAGAAGCGAGAGTCGAGCACCAGCCCGAAGCCCCCCGTCACGCCGCCGAAGCCCGGGTTCACGTCCGGGTCGAGGCTGCTGCGAGTGGGCTTCGACTGGAAGTTCCCGCCGACGATGCCCATGAGGCCCGCCCCGACGTTCCAATCCTTGTCGCCCGCGAAGCTCTGGCCCGAGCACAAAGAGATCGCAGCGAAAGCACTCAACGCACCGACGAAGCGCACGACGGAAGTCATGGCGCGGACGGTACGCCGATCGCGTTCCCTGGAGAAGCCTCCATTGAGGCTCAACGCAGTTGAGCCGATCACTGAAAGTTCACGGCGGTGATCAGATCCCGCGCCGAGGCCGGCCCGATTTGGCCCTCACCCCGAGTGGGGGCCGAATCGGGCGACAGCTCCGACGAAGGGGAACCGCCCTAGCCGCCGCGCTCTACGGCTAGTATCGGTTGGGCCGTCCGCTGCCGGAGGGACCAGGCGCGCCGCCAGGCAGCGAACTCCGCGGGCGGCATTGGCCGCGCATGGAGATAGCCCTGAACGACGGGGCACCGCAGATCCCGCAGGAATTCCGCTTCCGCTTCCGTTTCCACGCCCTCGGCGACGACGCTCAGGTTCAGGCTGTGGGCAATCGCGGCGATCGCGTTGGTGATGGCGGCGTTTTCCGAGCTCAAGGGGAGCCCGCGCACGAACTCCTTGTCGATCTTGATGACGTCCATTGGAAAATGCTTCACGTAGCGGAGCGACGCGTACCCGGTGCCGAAGTCGTCGACGGCCACTCGGACCCCCCACTGGCGGATTTTGCGCAGTGCATCGCGGACCTCGGGCGTCGTATCCAGCATGACGCCTTCGGTCAGCTCCAGCGTGAGGAGCGCGGGGGATAGCTTCGAGTCGGCGAGCGCCGCTTCCACCACGCCCGCGACGTCCCCGAGGATGAACTGCTTCGCCGAGACGTTGACGCTGATCTTGAGCGGCTCGCCCGCGCGGGCCCACTGCGCGGCCTGGCGGCACGCGGTGCGGAGCACCCACTCGCCGACCTCCTCGATCAAATCCGCGCTCTCGAGCAGCGGCACGAACTCGCTCGGTTCGACCGCCCCGAGGTCCGGGTCGCGCCAGCGCAGGAGCGCCTCGGCGCCGACCACCGCGTCGTCGTCCAGGTCGACCTGCGGCTGATACACGAGCTCGAACGACTCGCGCTCCGTGGCCTTCTCCAGCGCGCGCTCGATCGCGATGCGCCGTGTGACTAGCCCGGTGGTCGGTGCTCGTGGAAAGCGGTACGTGCCGCCGCCCGCGGAGGCCGCGAGCGCGACGGCTTCCCGCGCCTTTCCGAGCAGTGACTCCGCGTCCGCGCCGTCTTCCGGGAAAACGGCGACGCCGATGCTCGGGTTCGGGGCGAGCGGTTTGCCGCGCACGGTCACCGGAAGAGAGAGCTCTACCAGCGCGCGTTCGGCGACGTGGCCCGCGCGAAACTGCGGATCTTGTTCCTCGACCAGGACGAAGAGCGTGCTGTCGGCGCGGCTCAGCGTCTCGAGCTCGGAGAGGCACGCCCGCGCGCGTTCCAGCGCGACGCCGCTCAGCATGGCGACGACGCCGGAGTCGAGGTGCTCGTCGGGGCGCCGCGGCGGCTCCCATCTTATCGCGAGCACCGCGGCGCCGCCGAGTCCGCGCCGGGCGCGAGCGACTGCATTTTCGATCCGGTACGTCAAGGCCGCGAAGCCCACGGTGGGGGCGGCCTGATCGCTCGGCCCGGCGCGCCGCTCGCGCGAGGCGCGTGCAATGGCGTGGCGCACGGAGCGGTCGAGCGACGCCGCCGAGAGCTCGCTCTGAACGAGGACGTCCGCGACGCCGCGCGCGAGCGTCTTCGCCTCGAACACCGGATCCGCGCGGCGCACGAGGACGAGCACGGGCCGCGCGCCCCGGCGCGCGATCGCCTGAGCGAGATTCGCGCCGCGGCCGCCGCCGAAGAGCGAGTCGATGAGGAAGACGTCGTGTTCGTCGCGCTCGAGCAAGGCCTTCGCCCGCTCGTAGCTGCCTTCCCAGGTGAGCTCGTGAGAGCCCCGCAGCAGACCTGCCAAGCGCTCGTCTTCGGAATCGGAGCAAAGCAAGATGCGGATCATCCGGCGAACGGCGATTCTTGCACGCCGGATGGTGTGACTGCGAGTCACGAGCGCCGTGACGGCGGTGCCTCGGTGCGAAAGAACCGACGCCGTTCTCGCTCTGGGTAACGACCCGAGTCGCACGCGAGTTTTGCGCCGTGGAATGCGTCTTCAGGGTGTGGCGCGCCGCTTGCTCTGTGAGCGACGCGGATGTACCGTCGGGGTTCAGTGCGAGGGTATACGCGACGCGGGAGGTGCCGTGGGCGGGCGGCGCGCATGGCTGTCGTCCTGTGTGCGCTGACGGCCGACGCCTTCGCCGACGCGTCCGCGCCTCAAAATTCTGACGCGCCCGCAGCGCCCGCGGCCCCGGCGGCGACGATCGAGCGGCACGTGCTCGGCACCGAGGACTCGGACGTCATCGTCGATCTCACGGTGAAAGATGGAGTGAAGGCGGGCGACGACGTCGAGCTGTGGCGTCCCCTGCGACTCGTGCATCCGGTGACGCACAAGGTGGTCGTCGACCGCTATCGCATCGCGACGCTGCGCCTCGTACAGGTCCACGACGCGATCTCGCTGGCCCGTCCCGTGGGGACGCCGCTCCGTCCACCCGCGCCGGGCGACATCGTCGTCGCACCCCGTCCCGCCGCCGCGCCGTCGGCGGTGGCGGCCATGCCGACCTCGGGCCTGCCCGCGCCGGCGACGGCACCGGCCGCGGCTCCGTCGAGCCCGGCGCCGGCGCAGTCCGTGCCGCCGGCGCCGGCCGCTCTCGCCGAGCGCGGGCCGTCCGCTCCGAATCCGGACGCAGAAGCGGCCGTCGTCGCGTCCATGTTCAATCACCTGCTCGGCGCGAGCCTCATCAAGCGCATCCGCCGCTACGAGCTGTACGCGCAAGACCACCCGAACAGTCCCTACGTCCGCGTCTTGCTCGAAGAGGCGGCCGCGCTGCGCGAGCTCGTCTCTCTTCGCGAGCACGCCGAGGCCGACGCCCTCACCGTCCGGCACTTCGATGTCCCGGAGCAGACGCTCGATCGCGTACCGCTCATGATGACCGTCGAGCTGTCGGGACAGGCCGAAGGCGCCGTTCTGCAGGTCCGCGTCGCGGGTGAGCGGACGTACCGCGCTTTTCCGATGACGCAGATCGGCCCGAAGTACTTCTCTGCGACGATTCCGCCGGACCGGGTGCTCGCGCCGCGCATCGAATATTTCGTCGAAGCGGTTCGAGAAGACGGCGCGAGCGTGCCCGTCGCCGGCTCCGCCGACGCGCCGCTCACGACGGCGGTGCATCACGTTCCACACCCGGAGCTGCCGACGTCGCGCGAGACGACCGTGACGCTGCTCACGGACTACGCCGACTACAACCGCCTCCGCGGCAACGATCATACGTGGCAGACGGAAGGGGCGTTCTCGATGCGGCTCGGCGACGTCGGCGTCCGCTCGTTCGGCGGCGGCTTCGGCGTGTACCGCGGCGTCGGAGGCTCGATCGACGATCTCGATACGCTTCATCTACAGCCCCGTAGCGTCGGGCTCACCTACGGCTACGTGGAGGGCGAGTTCGGCATCAACCCGACCATCTCGTTGATTGCGCGCGCGATGCTCGGCTTGCGCGACATCGGGACCGCGGGCGGCGCCCAGCTCCACGTTCGCATCGGCAGCGATCTCGCCACGAATCTGCGCATCGGCGGGGAGGTGCTCGGCGGCGTCGGTCTCCGCGGCATCCTCGAGCTCGACATCAATCCGCGGAGCCGGATCCCCGTGATGGTGCGGTCCGAGGTGACCAATCAACCCGCCGGCAGCGGCGCCAGCCTCGCGCAAGACCCGAACCTCAACCCCAACGAATCCATCGCGGCCGGAGACGTCGGCGTCCGCGGCATCGTGCAAGTCGGTTACAGGTTCGTTCCGCCCTTGATGGTCGCGCTGCGCGCTTCGTACCAAGGCAGGACGATTTCCCACGCCGGACCCGGCCTTGGCGGCGCCGTGGAGTACCGATGGTGACCGCGAAGGTTCGCTTCTTCAAAGCGACCACCGCGATGGTCGCCTACATGCTCGGGGCGCGCCTCGTCGCCGCCGCGCCCGCGGACCAACCCGAGCCGACGGAAACGGCGGCGCCCGCGCAGCCACCCGCGCCCGCGGTTCCCACGAACGTCCCGCCCGTCACGCCGGCGCCCTCCGTCGCGCCGCCGGGTCCGGCCGGCGACGGTGCCCGAGCGCCCGCGGTGCATCACGCCGCCGTCGCGGTCGCGCCGCCTCACGCGCCGCTCCTGCTCCGCGCGCTCATCGAGTCGCCGCACCTCGTGAGGAGAGCGATCCTCGTTTATCGCGTCGCGCAGAGCTCGGTCGAGCCGCGGTCTTCCGCCTGGAGAGAGCTCGATTTCATGCGCTCGGCGGTCGGTCCGTACGTCGCGATGGTGCCGAAGGACGACGTCCGCCCGCCGGGGCTGGACTATCTCGTGGAGCTCGAGCTGCTCGACGGGCGGCGTGTGCCGGCGTTCGCGTCGCGCCTCGTTCCGCAGCACGTCAGCGTGTACGAAGACCCGATGGACGTGCGAGAGCGCCTCGCGCTCGAGCGGCTCCACGGCCGTCGCTCGGCCGTCGGCGCCTCGTTCGACTACGTCCGGTTCACGAACCTCGGTGGACCGGACGCGGACTGGTACTATCGCGCGGAGGGGTCGTACACGTATCGCGTCCTCCGGACCGTGGACGAATTCGCGATCCACGTCGGCGCGGTCCGCGGCCGTTCACCCGGCAACGACGACTTGGTCGGGCTGAACTACGCCGCCGCGTCACTGAAGCTGCGCGTCGTCGACGTGTTCCGGATCGAGGGAACGCTCTTGAGCAGCGTCACCGAGAGCGGCTTTGCCGGCGGAGGCGGCGGGGCGATGGACATCGGCGATCCTTTCGGGGCAAAGCTGCGCCTCGGGTTCGAGGCGGTGCACCGCTTCGGGGCCCGCTGGTACAGCCAGGTCGACGTGCCCGTCGTGGCCGGCCTGCGTCTATCGCCGATCGTCGAGGCGACCAGTATGCCCCACGCGGGGCGGTATGGGGTTCGGTTGCAGGGCGAGCTCGCCTACGATTTCGGCAACGGATTCGCGGCATCGATCCGCGGCGGCTACCAAGCCCGCGTAGCGACGGACGGCGCGCCGGGCGGTGGCGCTTCGGTGACGTACGCGTTCTGAGCGCAGCCGGCGCTCGACGCACGGTGGGGGCGTGACTACGTTCCAACCATGTTCCGGGAATATCTTGCGTCGCTCGCAGCGGTGGCGGTGTGCGCATGCGGGGCTGGCCAGACCCAGAATAGCCCTGGGCCCATCCGTTCCCCGACCCTCGACTACCCCCAGCCAGCCACGGTGACCGCGAACGGCGAGACCCTCGGCGCCGATCGGGAACGGCCGGAAGACAAGCTCCGCGAGGGCCCGAGCGCGGGAACGGCGGGCGTCGTCCCCGCGGAAACCCCCGGAGCCCCTCCGGAGAAAGCGAACGCGGAGCAAAAACCGACGCCGTGCAGCGAGATCGGGCTGGTCGACGAATCCGGAAAGTCGCGCTGCAATAAACCTGCACCGAAACCGTGAGGTGAGCTGCCCGGCGCGAGGGTCTGCGCGCGCAATACACCGGCGCCGCCGGTGAAGCGATGCGTCGCACGCGCAGAGCGGCGCGGCGCGATACAATGTTCCTGGTGCCGAAGCGCCTGCTCATCATCGAAGACGAACCGACCATCGGGCGGGCGCTCGCGCGGATCTTCGAAAAAGAGGGTTACGCGGTGGACGTCGCGCGGACGCACGCCGACTCGCTCACGTTCCAGGAAGAGTATCAGTGCGGCGTCTTCGACATCGAGCTGCCGGACAGCGACGGCGTCGATCTCGCCGCGACGCTTCGGGCTCGAGGCGTGGTCAAGGAAATAGTCTTCTTCTCCGGCATGAACGACGGCAAGAGCGAGGCGCGCGCAAGAGCGCGCGGCGTGTACGTCCACAAGAGCGAAGGGCTCACGCGCTTGCGCAACGTCGTCGCTGCGCTGCTCGGTGCCGCCGGCGGCGGGTGACGCCGATCGATCACTTCGGAACGAAGCCGGGCATCACCGAAAACGAGCTCGCCAGATCCTGAATCCGTTCGGGGAGGTGCTGGAACACCGTGTGGTCGAGCGTCTTGATCGGGGACAGGCCGCACCCGACGCCCACGGTGGGTTCGACGCGCGCCTCGTCCAAGTGGCGCGAGTCGGCCGAGACCTGCACGCGGACCGACAGCGAGCCGTCGACGACGCGCTTCGTCGCGTCGCCGAGTATCTCGGCGAGGTAGCTGCCCACGTGTGCCGCCGCGGCCGACTGCGCTACCGCGGCGCACGGGAGCGCGCCGGCGAGGTTCATCGTGATCGTCGCGTAGGTATCGTGTCGATCGATGCGGCCGTCGCCGCTCAGATCGAAGGCCGAGGCCTTCACTCGGCTCTGGGTCAGCGTCACGGTCTTGCGATCTGCGGTGACGGCGAACGCGGTGCTGAACGTCGTGGTCTTGCCGAAGAGGAACCCGTCGAGCTCGACCGGATGCGGCGGGACCCACCCCGTGAGCCGCGCGTCGAGCTTTCCGGTGACGGGACCCTGCTCGATGCCGCGGGCGAACGAGAGCGTCGCTTCTCCGCTGGCGACGGCTCCGGGAGCGGGCAACGGAACGCCCATGGGTCCGGCGAGCTTCGCCAGCACCGTCGGCGCCAGCGTGACGGTGAGGGTCGGCGTCGTCACCATGTTCTGCACCGTCGCGCGGAGGGGCGCGGACGCGGCGTCCGTCGCGCCGAAGCCCATCGTGACCGTGGCCGCTTCGCCGATCCACGCCGCGCCGACGTTGCCGATGTCCACTCCGGCGACGACGGCGTGATTCGTCGAGAACGTGGCCCCCGTGGCGGAGGCGCTCATCGCGCCGTCGGTCGTCGTGAGCCAGGGCTTCTCCTCGGCCGAGGGCCGCCACGTGACCGTCAGCGAATGCGCGGAGACGGGGACCTTGTACGCGCCGGGGTGATTCTTCGTCCACTCGCCGACGGCGAGCGCGAGATCCGCCGCGGAGCCGACGACGTCGACGTGCGTCTCCGTCGCCTCGATGGAACGCGGTTCGAAGTCGGCGAGCGACACGTCGATCGTCCTCGCTTGGCCGTCGATGCCGGGTACGCCGATCAGCTTGAAGCGAACGCCTTCCAGCGAGGCGTTGAACCACCAGAAATTCATTCCGTCGAAGGTCATCTCGACGCCGAGCGCGCGGGCGCGATCGATGATCTGGCCGCGCATGAGCGGGCCCGCGACGAAGAGCGCCGCGATCGCCCCGCCGCCGAGCAACACCGACACCGCCGTCGCGGCGATGACGACGCGCGAAGGCCCGCGCCGCCGGGGTTTCGTCGGCATCGGAACGGTGTCCGGCATCGTTACAGTTGCTACGCCATCGACGTGTGCGTTGCAATGTGGAAAAGCGAGAGCCACACAGGATCACGCCATACTCAGCGCGGTGACTCCGAAGAAGCGCCGACCAGATCGATGGACTTCCACTTTCCCGACGCGAACCGCAGCGAGAGCACCACGCCGAGTGATCCGACGTAAACGAGCAGCGAGATCATCACCGCGTCCACGCCTCCACCGAAGAAGAACACCGCCGTCCACGCCGCGGGAGTGAACACGACCCACGCGAGCACGATCCGCGCCGCCATACACCATACGGTGTCTCCCGCGGCGCGGAGCGCTTCGCCCATGGTCATGTTCACCGCGTCGAAGAGCTGCCAGAACGCGGCGAATCCGAGCATGGTCGCGCCGGTGTGCACGAGCGCGTCCGCGGCGACGCCGCGAGGGTGAAACCAGTCCATCAGCGGCGCCGGCATCGTCGCGTAGACGATGCCGATGGTCGACATCCACGCCCCCGCGACGAGCGTGCCGAGGCGCACGATGGGCCAGACCTCCCGGTGCGCGCCGCGACCGATGGCTTCGCCGACGAGGATGGCGCCGCCGGAGGCGAGCCCGAACGCCGGCATGAAAGAGACGGAGTTCAGCTGCATCACGACGTTGAACGCCGCGAGCGTCGTCGTCCCCAGGTGGCCGACGACGACGTTGATGAAGAGCGCGAACGCCCCGAACTCGAGGAACCAGTTCAGCCCGTTCGGCAGTCCGAACCTCAGAAAACGCATGAACTCCGCCGTCCCGAGCGCGCGGAGCTGCAAAGCCACGTCCTTCCTTTCGCGAAGGAAGAACGGGACGGCGATCACGAGAAAGCCGAGCACGCTCGCGGCGACGCTGGCCCACGCCGACCCCTTCACGCCGTAGCCGGGGAGACCGAATCGCGGCTGAACCAGGACGAAGCATCCCACGACGTTCGCCAGCATCGCGCTCACGGCTGCGACCATGGCGGGACGCGTGTTGCCGAGCCCGCCGTACCAGTTGCCGAGCGCCTCCGTCCCGATGGCCGCGCCGACGGACAGAAGGCGGATCTGGAGATAATCGCTCATTCCGTGGTGCACGGCGTCCGCGTAGTGGAACCTCTCGAGCAACCCGGGGACGAAGGGAATCGCGAGCGCGGACGCCGCCGCGGCCATCACCGCGAGGATGAGCCCGTACCAGGCGTAGCGCGCGGCGGTGCCGAGCTCGCCGCGGCCGCGCAGCTGCGCGACGAAGCTCTGCACGATGAACACCGTGCCCATCGGCAAGATGATGGCGGAGAAGGCGTTCAGAGAACCGGTCGTCACCGCGGCGAGCGGCGCTTCACCGAGCGGCGCCACGAAGAGCGCGTCGGAGAAGCCGATGACCGACTGCGTCGCCCGAGCGAGCACGATGGGCCACGAGAGGTCCAGGAGCGCCCAGAACAGCGTTCGGCGGGGCAGCACCGCGTGTGCGCTCTCGGCGGTCATGGGCGGCGCAACATGGGGCCCCGCCGGCGGAGATGCAATGGCGCGTTCTCGGCCTCAATCGCGCGGAGTCAAAACGACGTCCTTCGCGCCCGGCCCGAGGAGGGTGCCGCACATCGTCTTGCAGAGGATGTCCCCCGCCTTGCACGTGCAGGCGCCGCGCTTCTTCTGCGAGAGCTTCTCCTTCATCTTTGCGATGGAGAAGCGCGCGTATCCTTCGATGCGGCTCATCGGTGTGTTCGCCTTGATCTGTTTCGGCGTGCGCGGGTCGTTCGGTTTGCCGTCCGCCGCGCTACAGCATCGAAAGCCGAGGAAGTAGTAATAGAAGCCCTCGTCGTGCGTGTAGATCTTCGGGCGGCACTGGTTGCGCACGCCTTTGTACCAGGGGCCGCCGGTGTGCACGCTGTCGAACTTGCCCCGAAAGTCGCTCGAGTACGTCTCGCTGGCGACGACGTCGTCGGTGTTGCCGGCGAGATCGGCGACGCCGAAATCGCTGATGCATTGCGGCTGCGCGCCGTTTCGCACTCCCTGCCAGAGCCGCGCGAGCTCGTCGGGGTCTCGGTGGGCCACCTTCACCATGTTCGGGCTGTCCCACGGCCTGTCGCCGTTGCACTTGCCGGGATCGCGCTTGAAGCCGTAGGGGAACGGCTTCATCTCGGGGCCTTCGCACGCGAGCGTCCATTCGCTCTCGGTGCACAGGCGCTTTCCGACGGCGGCGCACTTCACCTCCGCCTGATAGAAGTTGTTCATCACCTCCGGCCGTTCGCCCTTCACGTTGGGCCAGGCGTATTCGTCGATGCAGAAGCGCTTGTGAACGCGTTCGCCGACGCACTTCGAAGGCGGCTTGAACTCTTCGCAGACGACCTTCTTGTTCGATTCGTCGTACCAGCTGCGGAGGCACTGCTGATCGACGTCGGTGCAATACTCGCCGTCGACGAGCTTCATGCCGTCGGGGCACGTCGTGGGACCGCTCGCAGCCGCGCCTTCGCCGGGCCCGGTCTTCGACGAGCCAGCGGCCGCGGGCAACGCTTTCGACGAAGCGGGGGCCGTCGGAGTTTTCGACGAAGCGGGGGCCGGCGCGCTCGCTGTTGCCGGAGCTCCCCCGGGCGCCGCAGCGGCAACGCCGAGTCCGAGGAGAGCAATCACCGCCAGCCCTTTCTGCATCGGTTCCCCATTACCCCGAGAGCTTCGTCGCGGCGAGAATCCGGACACGTCGAGGCGCGCGGCGCGTCATGCGTGAAAATTGCGAAATCGGCCGGGGCGGTGGCAAACTGTCGCCCCTCACCATGCTCGTGCTCGTGGCTCGCCCTCGCCGACGCGATCCCACCGCGAGGCTCGCCGGCCAGCACCTCGACGAACCTCCCGTGACCTGGAGCTCCGGATGAAAGCCGGGGTGGGGGAGTAAATGGCGGCGCGGGGGGACAAAGCGCCGCGCGGCCGCGCGCCCGACGAACGGAGCGAATCACCGGAGCCCGAGCGGCCGTCGGTGCTCTTGGTCGAGGACGACGCCGTTCTCGCCGTCGCGCATTCGCGGCTGCTCGACGTCATCGGCTATCGCGTACTGGGTCCAGTGATGACGGCGAAGGACGCCATCTCCGCCGTCGCGATGAACCCCCCGGCGGTCGTCCTGATGGACGTCGGTTTGTCGGGCGATATCGACGGCCTGACCGCGGCTAGAGAGATTCGCGAGCACACCGACGTCCCCATCGTCTTCATCAGCGGAAGGTCGGACGACGGCGCGCTCGATCGAGCGGTCGACTGTGACGCGAGCGCGTTCCTGTTGAAACCGGTGGAGCTCGAGCAGCTGCGCGCGACGTTGAAGCTCGCCGTCGGACAGGGAGCTACGCGGGCGAAAGAGCGCTGGCTCGCGGAGTTGTTCACCAAGCTGGCCGACGCGCTGCCCGTTCCGCTGGTGCTCCGGGACGACTCCTCGGGAGCGAGCTTCGCAAACATCGCCGCCAGGGCAGGCGGAGCCGCGGCGAGCGTCGATCCCTCGCCGGCCACCGATCCGAGCGGCGTCGCCGCGTTGCGGCGCGGGATGCTTTCTCTACGCGAACGGGAAGTCCTCGACGACTTTCTGCGCGGCCTGCAAATCGAGACGATCGCGCGGCGTCTGTTCATCAGCCCCCAGACCGTGCGCAACCACCTGAAGCGGATCGGCCGTCGCTTCGGCGTGCATGGCCAGGCCGAGCTCCGCGAGCTCTTTGCCCGCGCTCGCGACTGATCCCAGCGCTCGCCTGAGTCGACCCGGCTCTGCGGTACGGTCTAAGGCGCCGCGAAGCGCGACGGCGCGTGCCCGCACAGGACGAGCTCTTGCGCGATCTCCTTCACCGGCAGCACGGCGTGGGCGAGGCCCGCTTTCGCGATCTGCCCCGGCATGCCCCAGACGACCGATGACATTTCGTTCTGCACGATGACGCGTCCGCCGGCGTCCACGATGGCGCGGCTTCCTTCGAGTCCGTCCTTGCCGATTCCGGTGAGCACGACGGCGAGCACGACGCTCCCGTATACTTTCGCGACGGACTTGAACAGCAGATCCGCGGAGGGGCGGTTGCCGTGCACCGGGGCATCGGTCGTGATCTCCGTCACCACGGAAGCGCCGTCGCGACGGAGCACCATGTGATGGTCGCCGGGCGCGAGCAGGATCTTGCCGGCCGCGACGACCTCGCCGCCCTTCGCTTCCACGACCGGGACGCGGGCGCGCGCGCTCATGCGTTCGGCCAGGAGGTGCGTGAACATCTTCGGCATGTTCTGGACGACGACCACCGGAACGGCGTAGTCGCGCGGCAGCGCGCAGACGATGTCGTCGAGCGCCACCGGTCCACCCGTCGAGGAGCCGATCGCGACGACGCCGACTTCCCGCGCCGGCGACGTGACTACTGCTGGACGCGGGGTGACCGGCGGGCGAGGCGGCGTGCCCGCCGGGCGCGCGACCGCCGGCCGCCGCGGGGGAGTCGGAAGAGGAAGCGGCGTTTCGGCGGCGGGGCTCTTGAGGGCGAGGATCTTCGGAATGAGCTGGGTCTTGACCTGTTCGCGCGCCGCGTCCGGGCCGCCGGCGTAGGTCGGCTTGCTCACGTAGTCCGTCGCGCCGTGGAACATGGTGTCGAGCGTCGTCACCGCCCCGCGCTGAGTCAGGTGACTGAACATGATGATCGGTAGGCGCGGGTGCGTCAGCCGAATGCGTTTCAAGAACTCGAGCCCGTCCATGCCCGGCATTTGAACGTCCAGGGTCACCACGTCCGGGCGGAGGCGATCGACCGCCTCGAGCGCCGTGATCCCGCTGGCCGCGGTGCCGATCACGCGAATCGTCGGCTCGCTCTCGAGCGCCTTGACGATCATCGAGCGGACGCTCGCCGAATCGTCCACGACGAGCACGCGCACTATCTCGTTCGCCATCTCTCGCAAGGTCGCCGTGCTTCCGTCGCAGGGATGGAGGGTCGCTCGGTCATGGATCGGGTCGTCTTCTAGAACGACCGAATCGGCGAACAGGTTGAGTCGGAACTCGCCGGGCCCGCGGGCCTTTTTCGCGTTCCGGATGGCGTACAGGTGACGAATGGTCCTGCCGGCGTGTTCGTGTTGGCCACGCCGGCCCCGGTGCGCCGCGGGCGCCTCACGAACGAACACGGCCGAGCGAACCCCTACATTGGGATCCGCTCGGCCCTGCTACACCTACCCGGTACGCGGAGACGTCGTATCAGCTCGAGAAGATCTTCATCGACGCGGCGCCGCCCATGGTGAACTCGTCGGCGTTGGTCATATCGGTGATCTTGGCGATGCTCGCCTCGATGTCCTCCGGCTTGACGTTGTCGCCGAGCTTCGCGCCCTTCGCCTCGAGGATGGCGACCTTGCTGTAGTGGCCCGCGCCGGCCTCGATGATGAGTCCGGTCGGCGCCTGCTCGCTGCAGAGGTAGAGCACCGCGGGGGTGACCAGCTCCGGCTTCAGGCGCTTGAAGAACTCCTCGGGGATACCGAGGCCCTCGGTCATGCGGGTCGCCGCGATCGGGGCGATCGCGTTGACCTTCACGTTCTTCTTCTCGCCTTCGATCTTCAGCGTGTTCATGAGGCCGATGAGGCCGAGCTTCGCGGCGCCGTAGTTCGACTGGCCGAAGTTGCCGTAGAGACCGGACGACGAAGTCGTCATGACGATGCGGCCGTAGCCCTTCTCGTTCATGATCGGCCACGCCGCCTTCGTCACGTACATCGAGCCGAGCAGGTGCACGCTGATGATCAGCTCGAAGTCCTCGATCGTGCCCTTGATGAAGGACTTGTCGCGGAGAATGCCGGCGTTGTTGATGAGGATGTCGACGGTGCCGAACGCCTTCACCGCGTCCTGCACGATGCTCTCGGCGCCCTTCTTGTCGGAAACCGAGGCGCCGTTGGCGATGGCTTCGCCGCCGGCCTTCTTGATCTCTTCGACCACCGCCTGAGCGGCGGCGCTGGAACCGCCGGAGCCATCGACCGCGCTGCCCAGATCGTTCACGACGACCTTCGCGCCGCGCTTGGCGAGCTCGATGGCGTGGATCCTACCGAGGCCCGCGCCAGCGCCGGTGACGATTGCGACTCTACCCTTGAAATCGATGCTCATTTTCGCTTCTCCCGTGGCCAGTTTTCGAACGACCGGCGCTTACGGCACGATCTATACACTGTCAATTCATTTCAAACGCGGCGAACGGGAACCGCTGTTCCCCGCCGACTAAAGGTGGGGGTGATCGCGAAGACCGCCTAGTGAGCGGCGTGCGTTTCCATGCGGAGTCGGTGGGGCGATGGCGAAGACCGCGCGCCCAGATAGGCGGGTGAGGCGCGCAGGCGTGCTCTGGCACGCCGAGCACCGAGAGCGCCTAGATGGGCGTGCGCTCGAAGCCAGCGCCCCACCGACTATTCGAAGGCGCAGTCTTGTTGCCAGTACTTATTGTCCAAGTACCGGCGTGCACGGCGCTTCGCGAGGACGTTGGACAGGCGCTGCTCGGGGAAATCCTTGGCGGCGAGCACCGTGTTGAGCGCGGCGAAGTAGTTCTTCTTGTCGCGCTGCGGACAGTAGTACCGCTCGGCCATGGTGAGCTGCGCGGTCACGAGACGCCCCTTGCCGATGCGAAGGGCGTTTTCGAAATCCGACTTCGCTTCCGCCCATTCCTTCAAGCCAGCGTGAGCGGCGCCGAGCATGGTGTACGCGGTGCCGTTCTCGATCTCGGGGTCGAGCTTCACCACGTGCTCGAGTAGCTCCACGCCGATCCACAGCTCGGCCACGGTCTCGGGGTTGTCCAGATCGAACGCGACCCGGCCGACGATGGAGAACGCAAGCCACAGGAGCGGCTCCGCGTCCGCTTTGGCCGTGAAGTTCTCCCTGAGGTAGGCGCGGAGCGTGTCGGCGTTTCGCTGCGCTTCCTTGAATCCCTTGGCGCGGTCGTTCAGGAGCTCGGTACCGTAGAAGCGGGCTCGCTTGAAAGCGGCTCGGGCGCGCGCCTCGTGATACGCCGCCGTCGTTTCGTCCTTGTGATCCAGCGCTTCTTCGCGCTCGTCATCCATGAACGCGAAGGCGATACCGGACCACGCCTTCACTAGAAGGAGCAGGCCGTCCTTGTCGTCCGGGACCAGCAGGTGCAAGCCCTCGAGCTGCCCCATGCTGCCGTAGGCGGCTTCTTTGGCGGCCTCGAAGTCGTGCATCGAGTTCACGGACGAGCTCGCTTCCCGGGTCCACGCGAGGGCGTCCTCGTAAATCATGGGTTCGGGATAGTTCGCCGTCTGGATGTACACGTATTCTTCAGCACATCCGGAGGTGCAAAACGCCACGGCGCCTGCGATGAGTGCGCTGATCAGCCCCCGCGAGCCGGCCTCGAAAAGCCCCATGATGACGGTCACAGCGTATACCAGCAGCGAACTCCCGGCTTCAAGCGCGATCGGCTAGCCGTCCCCGCCGCCGCGCGATAGGAGCCGTCCGCTTTCGGGGGCCCGAGCCCGCCGCTCGATTCGTGGTGCGCCGCTGCGCCGCGCTGCGTAGGGCGCCCCTTCCCAGAGCGGGAACTTGGTGTCGCCGTGGCGTCGACCGACTCGGCGAGGCGAGCCCCTGCTTAGTAGAAGGAGGAGTGCCGGGCCGGCCGCGCGCCGACCCCCGATGGGTCCGGACGCCAAGCGCTCACGAAACTGTTGCGCTGGGAGGGGTGGGCCGCGCGTGCCGCTCGTCGTACGCTTGAGCTTCTCATCGCGCTAGCGTCACGCCGAGAGGGCCCCCGATGAAAATCGTGATTCTGTCTCGAGGCCCGGACCTCTACAGCACGCGACGTATTCGGGAAGCGTGTCAGCGCCGCGGCCACGCGGTACGCGTTCTGAACCCGCTGAACTTTTCCCTGCACCTCGAGGAGGGACGTCCCAACCTGCTCTACCGGAGCATGCCGCTCGAGCCGGTCGACGCGGTGATTCCGCGCGTCGGCGCCTCGATCACCGCTTACGGCACGGCCGTCGTGCGCCAGTTCGAGCAGATGGGCGTCTTCTGCCTGGCCTCGTCGCAAGCCATCGTCGCTTCGCGCGACAAGCTGAGATCCTGTCAGACGCTCATTCGCCATCGCATCGGGATGCCGAAGACGGTCGTCGTCCGGCGTCCGGACGGCGTACTCCCCGCCATCGAACGCATGGGCGGTCCGCCGATCATCATCAAGCTCCTCGAAGGCACTCACGGCACCGGCGTCATCCTGGCCGACAGCACGAACGTCGCGCAGGCCATCGTCGAGACGCTCCAGGGCCCGGGCGGCAAGAACGTGCTCTTGCAGGAGTTCATCGCCGAGAGCCGCGGCCGCGACATCCGCGCCTTCGTCATCGGAGGTCACGTGGTGGCGTCCATGCGCCGGAGCGCGCACGGCGACGAGTACCGCAGCAACGTCCACCGGGGTGGTCGCGTCGAGCGCGTGGAGCTGAACCCGGAGTACGCGCGCACGGCCGTTCAGGCGGCGCAGATCCTCGGGCTGCGCGTCGCCGGCGTGGACATGCTCGAAGGGCGCGACGGGCCGCTGGTCACCGAAGTCAACGCCTCGCCCGGCCTCGAGGGCATCGAGCACGCGACCGGCATCGACGTCGCCGACGCGATCGTCGCGCACGTGGAAGAAGAGGAGCTCTTCGCCGACGTCGACATCCGGCAGCGCCTGACGTTGAAGCACGGCTACGGGATCCTGGAGTTTCACGTCGAGGAGGGCAGCGCGCTCTCGTACAAGACGCTCGGCGAGCTCCGGCTCCGAGATCGCGACGTCGTCGTCCTCAACATCATGCGCGGCGATCAAACGATCCCGAACCCCAAGGGGGACCGCCGCATTCTCCCGGGGGATCGCTTGTTTTGCTATGGCAGTACCGGCACGTTGAAGGTGCTGGCGCCGCGACCCAACGGAAAGACGGCGCACAGCCACGCGCCGCCGTCCGCCGGCGAGCAGCAACCCTCGACGGCGAACGAGCACCCGGGCGACTCCGAAGAACGATCCCCCGTGCCCGCGTCGCGTCTCGAGCAGAAACAACGCCGCAGGAGCGGCGAGCGCGCGGGGACGTAGAGCAACGAACGGTTTGGAAATGCGACGAAGCGGGGGGAACCGCGACGTCAGGGTGCCGCGTGGGGGAACACCGAACGATCGACCGTTCGGTGCTCCGGCAGCACGGCAAACATAACCGGAAGGTCATGTTACCTCCGGCGGGTCGGCTCCGCTCCGCACGGGAGCGTCCGGGTGCTGCGTGAGCACCTGAACGGCTCGCACCGCCGGCGACGCGCTCGGTGGTGCGATGATGCGGAACGACGTTTGCGCCGGCGATACCGTGCTTGGCGACGTTGCAGAGCGAAGCTACGTCGGAGAGCGTCGTGGCGCCCCGCCCGCCCCCACGGTGCGCGACCCGGCCGCGTGTGGCCTCACCCCACACGCGGCCTCGGTATGTCCGGGTCCCTGCCGCGGAACGGACCGGCATGAAGGCGACGGCGATGATAAGGTCCATCTTAATGAACGCGCTTCGAGCCCACGTCGAGAACGGCCGCATCGTGTTGGACGGATACGTCGACCTGCCGGAGGGAATGGCGCTCGAGGTCGATGGGCTGCGTGTGTTGGCCGACGACGGGATCCCCGCCGACGAACGCCAGAAGATCCTGCAGGCGATCGACGAGGGCCTGAACGCTGCTCGTCGCGGCGAGCACGTGGACGCGGACGAATTCATCCGAGAACTGCTCGACGAACCGTGAAGACTCGCCTCGCGGAGCCTGCGAAAAAGCAAGCGCGGGAGATGCATCGGTGGTGGAAGAAGCATCGGCAGAAGGCGCCGATGCTCTTTGCCATGGAGCTCGACGCTGTCCGGCATCGCATCGAAGAGAAGCCGAACCTCGGCGTGATCTACGCGGTGAGGCGCGGCGGGATCGTCGTGCGGCGCATCCTGATGGAGAAGACGCGCACCCATGTCTTCTACGAGGTGATGGAGAGCGAGCAGGTGATCATGATCGTCGCTCTCTGGGGTGCGACAAGGGAAACTGGTCCGGACCTCGACGACGAGTGAGGCGTCCGCGACGGGGAACACGACGAACTGAAGGCGCACGCCGCCTGCGCGGTTCGGCGATGGCTCGAATTCCGGAGGCAGAAATCGAGCGGATAAAGCGGGAGGTCTCGCTGCCCGCGGTTGGCAGAGACGCGGGGCGTGAAGCTCTAGGCGCGTTTTCAGCGATCCGACGTCGTCACGCGGCCGTAACCACCCCCGCCGCCGGAGCTGCCGCCTTGGCAATTACCGCCGTTCCCGCCGGCCTTCGACGCGCTCGTGGAACCGCTGCCGCCGGCCTCGCCACCGCAGTTGTAGATGCCGGCGTACGTGCCGTTCTTGCCGCCCGTGCCGCCGTTCGCGGTGAGCGTCGATCCGGTGAGAGTCAAGGTGGCTCCCTCGAGCAAGATGCCGCCGCCGGATCCGCCCCCCGTGCCGCCGCCTTCGTCGGTTGCTCCGCACGGCGTGGCGCCGTTGCCGCCGTTCGCGTTGAAGGTTCCGCTGACCGTCAGGTTTCCGGATACCGATACTTGAACGGCGCCGCCACCCGCGCCTCCTGCGGTCGAGCAGCCGCCGGCCATTCCCCCGGCGCAGCCAGCGAGCAACGGGCTCTCGCTGCTCGTTCCGCGCGTGGCGCCGGCGCCGCCGCCGGCCGGCGACGAGTTGCTTCCGCCGCAGCACTTGTCGGTGTTCGCTTCGCCACCGCTTCCCCCCGCCGTGGCGAAGCCTCCACCGCCTCCGCCGCTCGCTCCGTTGTTTCGCGCCGTGCTGCCGGAGCCATTTCCGCCTTGGCTCGTGCCGCAGCTCACGTTGCCGCCGGGGCCGGGGGTGCTGCCGCTCGCGCTGGCGTCGATCGTCCCCGCGATGGTGGCGTTGCCGAACACCGCGAACACGACCGGTCGCGTGCCGGTGAGCTTGATGGTCGAGCCCGCCGCGAGCGTCAGGTTCCGGAACGGCACGACGACGATGTCGGGGCCGCCGCTCTGCGACACGACGGCCGGGGTCGGCTGCTTCTGACCACACCAGTTGCCGAATGTGAGCGCTCCGGAGTCGAAGGTCGACGCGCCGCAGTCGAGGAGCGTCGTGTCGTCGGTGGACAGCGGGTCGACGGCCGACGTCGCGAAATTCGTCGGCGTGTAGGGGAACGCCAGCACCGGCGGCGCGCTGCACGTCGTCGAGCAGTACGCGCTCGTACAATCGCTCGCGGCGCCGCAGGTCTTGCCGTTGGCGCAGCGCGGGCAGCTGGTCGCGCCGCCGCAATCCACGTCGGTCTCGCCGCCGTTCTTCACGCCGTCGGCGCATCCCGGCGCTTGGCAAATGCCGTTGACGCATCGGCCGTCCACGCAATCCGTGTTCACGGCGCAGCCGAGGCCGTCCGCGCACTTGGGGCAGCTCGCGCCGCCGCAGTCCTTCCCCGTCTCGGCGCCGTTGGTGACGCCGTCCGTGCACGTCGCCGCCTTGCACGCGCCGCCGGTGCAGACCCGGCTCGCGCAGTCGCTCGCCGCGCCGCAGCCCTTCCCCGTGGCGCACGGAGAGCACGAGCCGCCGCAATCGACGTCGGTCTCGTTGCCGTTCTTCGTTTTGTCGGAGCACGACGCCGTCTGACACGCGCCGTTCGCGCAGAGCAGGCTCTGACAGTCGCTGCCCGTGGCGCACGCCTTGCCGGCGATGCACTTCGGGCAGGTCGCGCCGCAGTCGACGTCGGTCTCGCTGCCGTTGCGCGTGAAGTCGCTGCAGCTCGGAGCCTGGCAGACGGACGACGTGCACACCTTGCTGCTGCAGTCGGAGGCGGCCTTGCAGCTCTTGCCCGCGGCGCAAGGAGAACAGCCGCCGCCGCCGCAGTCCACCGCGGACTCGGTGCCGTTCTGGACGCCGTCGCTGCACGAAGCGCTCTGGCAGGCGTTCGAGACGCAGAGCGCGCTCGCGCAATCGGTGTTCGCGCCGCAGGCCTCGTCGGTGTCGCACTTCGGACAGCTCGCGCCGCCGCAGTCCACGTCGGACTCGGTGCCGTTCTTCACGCCGTCGTTGCAGCCCGGTGAAGAGCAGACGCCGGACCCGCAGTACGCGGTGCTGCAGTCCGTGTCGGCGATGCACTTCTTGCCCGTGCCGCACGCCGGGCACGACGCGCCGCAATCGACGTCCGTCTCCGCGCCGTTGGCGATGCCGTCCGTGCACGTCGGAGCCTGGCACACGCCTTTCGTGCACTTTCCGCTCATACAGTCGCCGTTGGTCATGCATCCCATCGCGGCCGGACAGGGCCCGCAGGCCGGGCCGCCGCAATCGATGCCCGTTTCGCCGCCGTTCTGTGTGCCGTCGTCACAGCTGGGCGCGGTGCACGCGCCGCGCTCGCACACGGACGTGGTGCAGTCGGAGTTCTGGGCGCACGCCGCTCCGGGCTGGCACGGCGCGCACACGCCGCCGCAGTCGACGTCCGATTCCGAGCCGTTCTTCCACCCGTCGCTGCACGAAGGGGCCGCGCAGGCGAGGCTCGTGCACACGCGGCTCACGCAATCGTCGCCGCCGGCGCACGTCTTTCCGGTCCCGCAGCGCGGGCACAACGAGCCGCCGCAGTCGACGTCGGTCTCCGCGCCATTTCGCATCCCGTCGACGCATTCTGCGGTCGTACACACGCTGGTCGAGCAGAAGCCCTCGACGCAGTCGTTGCCGATCGCGCACGCTTCTCCGGTCGGGCAGTGCGGGCAATCGCGGCCGCCGCAATCGACGTCGGTCTCCGTCCCGTTCATCACCGAGTCGGTGCACGACGGCGTCGCGCAGAGCCCGCGCGTGCACACTCCGCTCGCGCAGTCGCCGCCGACCTTGCACGTCGATCCCGGAGCGCAGCCGGGACACACGCCGCCGCCGCAGTCCGTCGCCGTCTCCGCGCCGTTCAGGCGTTGATCCGTGCACGTCGGCGCCTGGCACGCCGCACCGGCGCAGACTCGGCTGATGCAGTCGGCGTCGACGTTGCAAGCGCTGCCGCTGCCGCACGGCGCGCAGTTCGATCCGCCGCAGTCGACGTCGACCTCGCCTTGGTCGCGCACGCCGTTGCTGCACGTGGGCGCCTGACACAACGACGCCAGGCAGAACTCCGTATCGCAATCCTTCGGGGCGCTACAACGCTTCAGGACGGCGCACGCCGGACAATCCGGTCCGCCGCAGTCGACGTCCGACTCCATCCCGTTCATCACCGAGTCGCTGCAGCTCGCGCGCCGGCACGCTCCGTGGCTGCACACCGCGCTGGCGCAGTCCGTGTCGACGACGCAGTGCGCGTCGTCGCCGCAGGGCGGGCACGAGCCGCCGCAATCCGTGTCCGTCTCGTTACCGTTCAGTCGCCCATCGTCGCAGCGCGGTGTTCCACCGTCCGGGGGGCTTTCGGTGCTCCCACCCGCACCTGCGCCCCCGGTCGTCGGCGCGGCCCCACCGTTCGACGGCGCTACGCCTCCGTTCGACGGCGCTCCTCCCGCGTCCCCCGTCGCGCCGCCCGCGCCGGCTTCTTTCGTCACGGTACCGCCGTCGGGCCGATGCTGCTTGCCGCCGCCGGCGGAGAGCGAATCCAGATCGGACGGGACCAGGCAGCCGTGCGCGAGCAGGGCGCCGGCGAATGCGAGGACTACTCGCAACAATGGACGCACAACGACATCATAACGCTCACGACCACTCGCCGTTGAACGATTGCGCGCCGATCGACTCATACGGACACGCGCGCGCACCGTTTCATCGGCATCGCAACCCATCGTGTCTCACTCTCGCGTCTCGCGCTCTCGTCTCGCGCGTCTCGAGCGAGCGGCAGGGTTAACCGATTGGCTTTTCGAGAGCGCGTTGCGGAGTGGGCCGATGTGGGAGAGCCGCGCACGTAAACGAACGGTTCGTCACGGCATCGCCATGGCTTCTTTCAGCGGCGAATCGTCCACGAGCGCCGAGAGCGTCGCGCGCGGCCGAGCGGCGCGTCCGGCGTTCTTAGCGAGCCACGCCTCTTCTTGCTCGAGCACGTCGAGCAGATCGGGCACCAGCCCGCCGGGGAAGCTCTCGTTCTTCCACGACTTGGAGATGAGCGTCGCGTCGTATCCGGTGGTGCTCGCGACGAGCGGCCACACCGAGGAGGGCTGCGCCGTGATGTCGTCGCTCGCCGTGACGAGCGCGCGCAGAAACTGGACGATTCCGCTTCGCGTGCCGGGGTCCGCGAGCTTCTCCGCGGTCGTGTGCAAATCGAAGAGCTCGCGGTACACGCTCTTGTCCTGGAACTCGATCGCGTCGCCGCCGAGCGCATCCGACGCATTCTGGATCTCGGGCTCCCAGATGGTCGCGGCGTCGACCTGACGACTCGACAGCTCGGTCGGAATCTGGCTCGGCAGGGCGGCGGGGACGACCGTGACGCTCGTTTCATCGAGCTGCACGGTGGCGAGCATCGCGTGCAGAAAATATGCGGACGACGTCCCGGGCGTCGTGGCGATGCGCTTCCCGCGCAGATCCGCGAGCGTCGAGATCCCCGCCGAGCGGCGCGCGACGATTCTGTAGATGCCCTCGCACACGGTGAAGATGATGCGCAGGTCCGAGTGGCTCACGGACTGCACGAGCGCTTGCGTCTCCGCGTTCGTCGCGAGATCGGCTCCGGACCACAGATTGGGGATACCGCCGTTCGTCACGGTGGCCTTTCCCGGATAGACGCTCTTGGCCGCGAGCAGCACCGGCGCGAGCTCCAGCGTCGTCGTGTTCCCGAACACCGCGAGATTCGGAAATGTGCCGGTCGCGCCGCTCCGACCGCCGGACGATGCGCCGCTCGCGCCCGCCGAACCTTGGGTCCCTGCGCTTCCGCCCGACGCGTTCGTCGAACCGCCCGTGCTGTCGACAGCGCCCCCGCCGGCCGCGGGGGTATTCGCGCCGCCCGCGCTCGACGACGTTCCGCCCGCGCTCGACGATGAGCCCGTGGTCGCGCCGCCGCTGGCGGTCATGACCATCGAGGGAACTCCGCCGGATCCGACCGAGTTCACGTCGCCGGCCGCGCCGCCGGCGGCGAACGTCGCGCCGCCGGTGCTCGCGACTCCCGTGACGGCCGTGTTTCGCGCTCGCGAATCGCTGCTGCAACCGCTCGACGCGATCGCCAGCGCGAGCACGAGGCGTTGAAGACGTTGCATGAGCATCCCTCGCCGTCGCGCATCGTACGCTCGCGCGCGGAAATCGGCGGCGGCGCATTCGCCGATCGAGCGCGATGGGTAAGCATCGAAGCCTTCTTTCTTCCGACCGCGCTGCGTAGAACGCGACACCTGAGCACACCCGCGCTCGCACGCTCGCGAGCGCGCCTCATCCCGAAGACCAAAATGAACCACCGCTGCCATATTTCGATCTTTTCTTGCCTGCTTTCTTCGCTCGCGTTTCTCGCTTGCGGCGGAGCGCAGGAGCCCTCCGGCGTCGAATCTCCTCACGGCGACAAAGGTGCTTCTGCCACCGGTGGGGATCGGTCCGTCGCGGACGACGCGGGTCCCTCCACCTCCGGATCTGCCGGCAGCGGCGGCGCATCCTCGGGAGCCGCGGGCAACAGCAGCGCGCCGACGAGCACGTCCACCGCGTCGGGCAACGAGTACACGTTCAGCACCGAGCACGTCTCCGTCTCGCCCGGCGCCGAAGTCTACAAGTGCCAAGATTTCACGAATCCGTTCGGCAAGGACATCGGCATCGTCGACGAAGAGACGAGCTTGACGCCCGGGTCACATCACATGTTCGCCTTCGTGATGCCGAACTCGCAGCTCACGTTGATGGGCAATCTCGTCGACTGCCCCGGAGGCGGCGTCGAGTTCCACGACTATCTCACGACCAGCGGGACGCCGATGGCCACGGTCACGTACCCGCCGAGCACGGGTCGTATCTTCGACGCGAGCAACGGCCTCCGCTTGATGGTCCACTTCATCAACACCGGGTCCGACCCGAAGGACGCGTACGTCGTCTACAAGGTGACGTACGTCGATCCCGCAGGGCTCACGAACAAGGTCGCCTCCATTTTCCTGAACCAGGTCGCGCTCCGCGTGCCGCCCGGCACGAGCACGCAATCGAAGACGTACACGCTCTCGGAGGACATCAATCTGATGGACGCCGCGAGCCACATGCACAAGCAAGGCGTGCACTTCGTGGCCACGACGGACAGCGGGCAAACTCTGTACGACGGCACGGACTGGCAGGAACCGATGCCGAAGTCCTTCGATCCCCCGCTGCACCTCGCCACCGGCACGAAGATCACCTGGGCGTGCACGTACAACAACCAAACCGGTCAGACGCTCTCCTTCGGCGAATCGGCCGCGACGAACGAGATGTGCATCTTCCCCGGCGAGTTCTACAACTCGACCGGACAGCAGATCTCGTATCAGGCCCTGTTCTGAGGCGTCACCGGGCGTGCGGGAGCCCCAGGAACTGCACGCTCGCGTCGGCGCCGGGTCCCGTCGTGGGCCCCCGGTGCCCTCCCGGCCAAACGACAACGCTTCTGGTCGATTCTTCGAAGCGTGTCGAGAGCTCCCGGCTGCCCTCGGACAAGCCGTCGCGATCGCCCCAGACATGGAGCGAGGACAGGCGGATCGGCTCGCCGCGAGGACTGCCGCGACGATCGCGCCCTGACTGAAGCCGAGGATCCCGTCCCCGTCGACTCGAGCACGAGCCACGAGCGAGGGCTCGTTCGTGCGCCGCGCACATATCGAAGCTGCCAGGCCGAGCGCGAAAGCAAAGGCGAAAGCCATATCGCCCGGGGCCTTCAAAATGCGGGATTCACGCGGCGCTTGCGCTAGGCTAACCTAGTTCCTTGGCTCGAAGGTCGAGTCGCCCCAATGGAGCGTTCCTCCATCGTCATCGGCTTCGCCGAGCTCGTGGACCTGCCTGAATGGGGAATCGTAGGCCTTCGCGGAAAAATAGACACCGGCGCAAAGACGAGCGCCCTCCACGTCTCGAATATCCGCGAGATCGGCAACGGGAGGGTGGGCTTCGACGTCCGTCTGCACCGCCGCCGGACGGACCGCATCGTCCACGTCGAAGCGAAGATCCTGCGGCGCGGCCGGGTGCGTCCTTCGAACGGCGACGTCCAAACGCGGTTGTTCGTGACGACCACTTTGCGTATCGGGTCGATCGAGCGGACCATCGAGCTCAGCCTCGTCGACCGCGAGAACATGATTTACCGGATGCTCGTCGGCCGAACGGCCATAAGCGCCGGCGTGCTCGTCGATCCCGCTCGCCGCTACGCCCTCACGAAGCGGCGCACCAGCCGCAGCACGTCGCGACGCAAGGCCCGCGCGAAGTAGGCGGCAAACAGAAGCGGAGGCGCCGGAGGAGACGTGCCGAGCAGATCGTGGTCGACGGCGAGCATTCGCTCCCGCTCGCGATGCAGCGCCAGCCCGACGACACCACGTGCGGACCGACGTGTCTCCACGCGATCTACCAATTCCACGGCGACGACGTGCCCCTCGACGCGGTCATCGAAGAGGCGCCGCGGCTCGAAGAAGGCGGCACGCTCGCGGCGCTCCTCGGTAGCCACGCCATCTCTCGCGGGTACAAGGTGACCATCCACACCTACAACCTGCAGGTCTTCGACCCGACCTGGTTCGAGCCGGGCGCCGTCCCCATCGCCGACAAGCTCCTAGCCTTGGCCGAGCACCGGACGGATCGAAAGCTCAAGTCTGCCGCGCGCGCCTACATTCAGTACCTCGCCCTCGGCGGCGCCCTGAAATTCGAGGACCTGACCTCGGATCTCCTGCGCCGTTACCTGAAGCGCGGTATCCCGCTCCTGGCGGGCTTGTCTTCCACGTTCCTGTATCGCGCCGCGCGCGAGCTCCCGGGTACCAACGACTCCGACGACGTGCGCGGCCACCCAGCCGGGCACTTCGTCGTGCTGAGCGGCTACCGCGAAGTCAGCCGCGAGGTCAGAGTTTCGGATCCCTGGCACCCGAACCCGGTGTCGAAACAGGGCACTTACTGGGTCTCCATGTCCCGGCTCATCAATTCCATCTTGCTCGGTATCCTGACGTACGACGCGAACCTGGTGATCATCGAGCAGAAGTCCGATTCGACAAGTCCGCGCCACCACGGCCCGGGCGGAGCGAAGAACGAGCGTGCGCACTCTCGTCGTCGTCAGTAATCCCAGGGATTGGCCGTTCGAGATCCCCGGCGTTCACGTCGTCGGCGCGAAGGCGTACCTGACGGAGAGCGAATACCTCGAGGGGCGCACGACGAAGGTGTTCAACCTGTGCCGTTCTTACCGCTACCAGAGCATGGGTTACTACGTCTCGCTGCTGGCGGCGGCGCGAGGTCACCGGCCGGTGCCGAGCATCTCGACGATCCAGGACATGAAGGCCGCCGAGATCGTGCGCATTCGCAGCGACGACCTGGAAGAGCTCATCGCCAAGAGCCTCGCGCACATCACCTCCGACGATTTCGTGCTCAGCATGTACTTCGGGCGCAACGTTGCCCGGCGCTACGAACGCCTGTGCATGCGGCTGTTCGGGCTGTTCCACGCGCCGCTGGTACGGGCGCACTTTTCGCGCTCGGCGGACGGCGAATGGCAGCTCCAGCGCGTCGCGCCCATCTCCGCCGGCGAAATCCCGACGCATCACCACGATTTCGTGATGAGGGCGGCGACCGAATACTTCACCTCCCGCAGGTGGAGCCCGTCCCGCTCCAGCACCGCGCCGTACGACCTCGCGATCCTGTACGACCCCGAGGAGAGCGAGCCGCCCTCGGACGAGCGCGCGATCAAGAAATTCATGAAGGCCGCGCGCGCGTTCGGCATGGAGCCGTCGATCGTGGATCGAGAGGACTACACGCGTCTCGGAGAATACGACGCCCTTTTCATCCGCGAGACGACCAACGTCAATCATCACACCTACAGGTTCTCGCGGCGTGCTCAGGCGGAAGGGCTCGTGGTCATCGACGATCCGGAGTCGATCGTCCGCTGCACGAACAAGATTTACCTCGCCGAGCTGATGACGCGGCACTCGGTGCGCATCCCGAAGACCCTGGTCGTGCAGCGCGACGGCGTCGATCGCATCATCCCCGAGCTCGGCCTGCCCTGCGTGCTGAAGCAGCCGGACAGCGCATTTTCGCAAGGCGTCGTGAAGGCGAAGACGGAGGCCGAGCTCTACGAAGAAGCGGAGCGTCTCTTCGCCAAGAGTGAGCTCATCGTCGCGCAGTCGTACATGCCGACGGATTTCGACTGGCGCATCGGCGTGTTCGACCGAAAGCCGCTCTGGGCTTGCCGCTACCACATGGCCGACGGACATTGGCAGATCGTGAACAACCAGGAGACCGGGCGCCCGCGCTCCGGCCGCGTCGAGGCGCTTCCCCTCGACGCGGTGCCGAAGCAAGTCGTGAAGACGGCGGTGCGCGCCTCGGAGCTCATCGGCGACGGCTTGTACGGAGTCGATCTGAAGGAGTTCGGGCGCAAGGTGTACCTGGTGGAGATCAACGACAACCCCTCCATCGACGTAGGCTATGAAGATCGCGCGGCAGGGGACGATCTTTACCGGGCGATCCTCAGCGTGTTCGCCAAGCGGCTCGAGGCGTTGCACGCGCCGAGGAGGGTGTGACCTTGCGACGGCGCACCATCGGACCTGGCTGCCCGCCAGCCGACGGGGTTGGGGCCCCGTCGGCCGCTGCGACCTTGCGGTGTCGGAAGAACAGATCCGGGGAACGAGCCAAGTGACCTCGGCGAACGCCCTACATCTATTTGAAAAGTTCGGGATCGAGCTCGAGCTGATGATCGTCCATTCGGACGATCTCGATGTGTACCCGATCGCCGATCGGTTGCTCCGCGCTGGCGGCGACGATCGCCTGGAAGGCGAGCTCGCGCGCGGCGAGACGTCCTGGTCGAACGAGCTCGTGCTCCACGTCGTCGAGCTGAAGACGAACGGCCCCCGCGCGTCGCTCGAAGGGCTCGCTCGCGCCTTTCATCGAGACGTCGTCGCCATGGACGCCATCCTGGCTCCTCTCGGCGGGCGGCTGCTCGGCACGGGAATGCATCCGTGGATGAAGCCGCTCACCGACGCCCGGCTCTGGCCGCACGGCACGCACGAGGTGTACCGAGCGTACGATCGCGCGTTCGGTTGCCGCGGTCACGGCTGGTCGAATTTGCAGAGCGTGCACGTCAACCTGCCGTTCGCGGACGACGCCGAATTCGGGCGCTTGCACGCGGCGATCCGCCTCGTGCTGCCGCTCTTGCCCGCCATCGCCGCCGCGTCGCCGCTCGTGGAGGGCGCCGTCGCGGCGAACCTCGACGAACGCCTCGCCGTGTACCGGCAGAATCAAAGGCTCGTCCCGTCGATCACCGGCAAGGTCGTGCCGGAGCGCGCATACACCCGGACCGAGTACGAAGATCGGATCCTCCGCGTCATCGCCAAGGACATCGTGCGTCTGGATCGCGAAGGCGTGCTCGATCCGGAGTGGGTGAACTCGCGGGGCGCCATCGCGCGGTTCAGCCGCGGGAGCATCGAGGTGCGCGTCATCGACGCGCAGGAGTCCGCGAGCATGTCCGTCGCGGTGGCGGCCGCCGCCATCGCCGTCGTGCGCGCCCTCGTCGACGAGCGCTTCGCGCCTTACGCCGAGCAGCGAGATTTCCACGAGGGCGTCCTCGAGCCGATCTTCACCGCGGCCGTGGCGCGCGGCGGCGACGCCGTCGTGGACGACGAACGGCTCCTCGCGTGCTACGGCGTGCGCGCGCGGCGGTGCTCGCTCGGCGAGCTGTGGGCCCACTTCGCCGGCGCGCTCGACGTCCGCGCCGCCGGCGCCGCCGAAGCCCTGGACCTCATCATCCGGCAAGGGACATTGTCGGAGCGGATCCTCCGCGCCCTCGGCGCCGCGCCGCGGCCCGAAGCGCTCTTCCCGGTCTACGAGGAGCTGTCCCGCTGTCTTCACGACGACCGCCCCTTCACGCCGTGAGGTCGCGCTCGAGCCGCCCGTCCACGGCGCTGCTCTTCACCTGCGAGCACGGCGGGAACAGCGTCCCGCACCGCTGGGCGGCGCTCTTCCGCGGTCACGAAGAAGCGCTCAGTTCGCATCGGGGATACGACATCGGCGCGGCAGAGGTCGCGGAGCTCATGGCGGCGGCGTTCGGCGCGCCGCTCTTCGTCGCCCGCGCGTCGCGGTTGCTCGTCGATCTGAACCGCTCTCCGCATCACCCGCGGCGCTTCTCGGAGGTCACCCGCGCGCTGTCCAGAGGCGAGCGCGAACACATCGAGCGCGAGCACTACACCCCGCACCGCGCGGCGGTAAAGGACGCGATACGAGCCGCGCTCCGGAGCTCGCGCTCGGTCGTGCACGTCGCGGTGCACTCGTTCACCCCCGTGCTCGGCGGCGTCACGCGCCGGGCCGACGTCGGCCTATTGTACGACCCTTCGCGGAAGGCCGAGCGCGCGCTCTCGGGCGCGTGGCAAGCGTCGCTCGGGCGCGTCGCGCCCGCGTTCGTCGTGCGGCGAAACTACCCGTACCGGGGCGCCGCCGACGGCTTGACGACGGCGTTGCGAAAGATTCACCGGGCTTCGCGCTACGTCGGCATCGAGCTGGAGATGAATCAGGCGCGCCTCGGTTCGCGTCGCGACCAGGAGCGGATGGCCCGCGTGCTCGTCGCGTCGCTCGAAGCCGCGCTCGGCTGATGCGGCTACCCGCTCTCGACGTGACCGCGTAGTCTTCCCGCATGGTAGTCGCACATTCCCGAAGCAAGCGGCGCGTCTCGCTCAAGCGGCGCGCGCACTCGGCGCCGCCGCACGGCGCGGAGGCCGCGAGAGCGAGGCACTCGACCAGGATAAATGTGTTCGCCTACGGCCCGGAGGGCGTCGACGAGCACGACGACGTGGACCCGGAGAAGCTCGCCGACCTGATCGGCAAGCGCCCCGTGGTCTGGATCGACGTCGACGGGTACGGCGACGCGACGCTCATCGAGCGCGTCGCGAGCAAGCTCGATCTGCACCCGCTCGCGGTCGAGGACGCGACGAACCCGTTCCAGCGGCCGAAGTTCGAGGAGTATCCGTCGCACGCCTTCGTCGTGACGCGCATGGCGCGCTGCACCGAGCACGTCTTCAGCGAGCAGCTCGCGATCTTCCTGGCGAAGGGGTTCATCGTCACCATCCAGGGCGAGCACCCCGGGGACTCGCTCGAACCGGTGCGCAAGCGCATCCGGATGGACCAGGGACGCATCCGGAGCGAAGGCGCGGACTACCTTGCGTACGCGATCATCGACGCCGTGGTCGACAATTACTTTCCGGTCATCGACGAGTTCGGCGATCAGCTCGAGCAGCTCGAGGACGACCTCACGATACGGTCCGTGAGCGATTCCGTGGAACGCATCCAGCACGCCAAGCAAGATCTCTTGGTCCTCCGGCGAGCCGTGCTGCCGATGCGGGACGTCATCAACACGCTGGTCCGCGACGAAACCCGATTCGTCGGGAAGCAGGCGCGGCTCTACTTGCGCGACGTGTACGACCACACCGTCCAGCTCATGGACGTCATCGGGTCGTACCGAGAAATGACCGCCGGGTTGATGGAGCTCTACCTCTCCGGCGTGAGCAACCGCATGAACGAAGTGATGAAGGTGCTGACTCTGGTGTCGACCATCTTCATCCCGCTCACCTTCATCGTCGGCGTGTACGGCATGAATTTCGATCCGGCGAAGTCGCCCTACAACATGCCGGAGATCGAGTCGCGTTACGGCTATCCCATCGTGATGGCGTGCATGGCGGCGCTCGCGCTCGTGCTCGTTCTGTACTTCAAGAGGAAGGGCTGGCTAGCGCCCACGAAGTGAAGAGCGATCACTGAGTTCGAGCGCACAGCGCCCGCACTTCGGTCTGGAACGGGTCGTCGTAGGCGTAGTGCAAATAAGAGAACGCCAGGCGAGCCTTCGGCGCGTAATCGCCGTCGCCGAGGCGGCTCCAGCCGAAGGTGCCGTTGCAGAGCGCGGGATACTGGCGCACCGCGAGCGCGACTTCGCCGCGGGCCCAGAGGAGCGCGTCGGTGCTGGTGGCCCCGCTCTTTATCGCGGTGACGACGTACGGCGGCACCGAGCCGGCGGCGAGCGCCGGCAACACGCCCTTCGCTTCGTTCAGCGCGGCGACGTTCCGCTTCAGGTTCTCCGTCGCCTCGCGTTGCTTGCGCTGATACACGACCTCGATGAACCGCTTGCGCAAGCCGGCGATGCGCGCGTCGTTGCCGCTGTCGAGCTGGTCGAGCTGCTCGTACAGCTCGTACGAGCGCGCGATCTCCGCCTTGGTGATCTTGTCTTCGTCCTTCGAGAGGATCGTTCGGAGTTCGTCGAGCAGCTGATTGATGCGCGTCTCGTGGGAGGCGTAGCCCGAGAGCGACACCTTGCCCGCGTCGACCCCGTTCACCACGACGACGGCTTCCTGCGGAGCGTTCTCTCCGTACAGGCTCTGCTTCAGCTCCGCGGAGAGGTTCGCGATGACCTCGCCGCGCGCGGACGGCGCGCCGAGCCGGAACGTCTGATCCCCGACGCGGAGGCCCACCCAGACGTTGCGCGCCCAGTGCTCTTCGCACGGGACGACGCCGTCGACGCCCGCGGCGCGCTGAATCGTCGTCGGGGGCTCGCTGGAGACGACCTTGTCGCCCTGGACGGCCTGGTCCACGTGCTGGACGACCTTCATCTTCAGCTTGTCGCACAGCGAGCGCTCGAACACCGAAATGCGGAGCTGTTCGCGTTCGGTCTCCGCGGTCGCCACGTACTCGGTGTCGTGCGGCGCGCCGAGCGCGTCGACCACGCCCACCTCCGTGTCGACGTACCGGTGCGTGATCGCCCCGCCGCCGCACGCCGTCACCAAACCCGCACCAACACAAGAAACACGAAACCAAGCCCAGAAAGAGAAGTTCTTTTCCACCGGCGCCTCCCGACACACCTGGAGAGGAGTCGAAAGGACGGCGCGGAGCCGCCCCCTCTGAGCCGATCTGTACCACCGATGCGGCGAAAGTGCCGGCCTTGACCAGCCTCGGCTGCCCGCGTTTGATAGCGCGCCGTGGTCGCTCCGAGCGCCGGAAAGAGGCCCGCCACCCCGCCGATCGTCGCCGTCGTCGCGGCGGCGGGCGCCGTAGCGATCGTTTGGACTTATAGCGCCCACTTCCCGGTCCGCGAGTGGCTCGTCTGGCGCATCGCCGGGTACTGGGCCCTGACGCTGTACTGGGGCACGGGCTGCGCGGCGCTCGGCATGGAGCTCCTCGAGCGCATCGCGCCGCGGCAATACCGTCCGCTCGAGGCGCTCGTCGTGGGCTTCGCCACGGGGGTCATCGCGTTCGCCGCGGCGGTGTTCGCCGTCGGCCTCGTCGGCGGCCTCGGCAAGGCCTTCTTCGTCCTCGCGCCGGCCCTTTTCGCTACCGCCGGTCATCGCGCGCTTTTGCGATGGTGCGCGCGCGTCCGCCCGTCTTTGCGCGACTTTCCCCCGCGGCTGTCGCGCTTCGAGCTCCTGTCGCTCTCCGTGGGCGTCGCCGGGCTGCTCGCGGTCTACGTCCCGATCCTCACGCCGCACAACGTTCAGCACGACGCGCGCTGGTATCACCTGCCCATCGCGCAGCAATTCGCGTCCACTGGGGTTGTCGCTAAGTTCCCCGAGGGCTGGCTCCTCGGCGCGTACCCCCACCTCGCGAGCTTCCTTTATACCTGGGCCTTCCTGTTGCCCGCGGGGATCGTGCATCGCGTCGAGCTCTGCGGGCATCTCGAGTTCGTCATTTTCCTCGTGACCATCGCCGCCGTGCCCGCTCTGGTGCGCCGGGTGATGCCGGGGACGCGCGTGCCGCTCGCCTGGGTCGCGTTCTTCTTGTTCCCGGGCTTTCTGCGCTACGACTCGAATCTGTCCACCGGCGCCGATCACGTCGCGGCGCTCTTCGCTTCCGCGGGCCTGCTCGTGCTGTTCGCCGCGCTGCGGACGCTCGCCGTCTCGCACGCGCTGCTCGTCGGGCTCATGGCCGCCGGCGCGCTCTCGACGAAATACTCCGCGATCTCCGTCGCCGCGCCGTTGCTCGCGTTCATCGCCGCGCGCGCGCTGCTGTACGCGAACGGGACGGGCAAGTACCGCAGAGCGTCGTTCGCGCTGCTCGGCGCGGCGGGCGCGTTCGTCGTCGCCTGGGCGCCGCACTGGCTCGCGAACCTCCTCTGGTACGGCGACCCGGTGTACCCCATGCTGCACGATCACGTGACTGGCAGGCCCTGGGACATGGAGGCGGACCTGTATTTCCGCGTCTTCATGCAGTACGCGGTGCTCGCCCCGTCGCACGATCTGAAGGGCGCCTTCGATACGCTCTTCGCGGCGGCCACGCTCGGCTTTCGCGCGTACGAGACGGGCTTCCACGGCGAGACGCCGGTGTTCGGCTTTCTCTTTGCCGCCACTTTGTATTGCGTGCCATTCCTGCGCCCGTCGTGGCGGGTGCGCGTCGCCTACGCGGTAGGCTTCTCCGCCGTCCTTATCTGGTACTGGACGAATCACCGCGATCGTTATTTGCAGGCCTGCTTGCCGTGGCTCGTCGTCGCCACGCTGTGCGTCCTCGTCCCGCTCTGGCGTTCACCGCGTCGAGCCGCCCGCGCTTCGGTGCTGGCTCTAGTCTTCGCTCAGCTCGCCTGTGGCGCCGGCGCGTACCTCGAGCCGTCCCACTTCATGATCCCGGGCGATCATCCTCTGGTTCAGGTGATGGCGCTCGTCGAGAAAGGACACAAGGGCGAGTACGCGCAGCGCTTCGAGCCGTACAAGGAATGGCACTTTGCGACGTGGACCGACTTCGGCCGGCGCTTACCGGCGAACGCACGCGTTCTGGTGCACGAAGACCGACTCTGGATCGGCCTCGACCGTCCCGTCGTGGTGGACGAAGCTCAATGGCAGGCCGGCATCCGCTATGGACCGCTGACGTCGCCCGCAGAGGTGTACGACCTGCTTCGCCGCTTCGGCGTGACGCACATCGTGACGGGCGAGAACCACTCTGACGGCGGGGATCACGGCATCTCCGGTAACCTGGTCTTCTCGGAGTTCGTCGCCGCGTACGCGAAGCGAATCGTCAAAGCCGACGGACTCACGCTGTGGCAAATGCCCGAGTCTCGACCGACGGCCGCGACCCTCGGCCCCGCGTTGGTTCTCACGTGCAACCAGAGCCAGCCGGTGGGGCTCTACCCGTTCGCCGCCGTGCGCGCGCGCCAGCCGAACGTCGAGCTATCGGCGAAAGATCCGGTTCCGAGCGATCTCGTACGGCGGGCGACCTACGTGGTCATCGAGGACGAGTGCGGCTTCTCCTTGGACGAAGATGCCCTCGCGGATTTCCGGGTTCTCTCGAAGAGAGGCCGCGTGACCTACTACCGACGCGCGAACGTCAGCGACGTCCCTTGAAGCCCATCATGTTCTGCACGACGGCCTCGCTCTCTTCGGCGACGGCGTCCTGTTCGGCGGCTTTCTCCGCGCAGTCCTCGCACAGCTTCTTCGTTTTGCCCTGAACTTTGACGCTCACGAGCTCGTCGACTTCTTCGCCGCAGCCTTTACAGATCGCCATCGAGGTGCTGTTTCGCGGCTCCGCGGGGGAGTCAACCGTGTGGCACCACGCGTGCAAATTGCGCGGTGTCGGCCACGACCCCGCGGAAAGGGCCGATCTCTCTGCTACTGTTGGGGCTGGTCGCGCCGCGCCGCGCGGCCCCCGGCCGCTCCCGATGTTCGACCGACGCAGGATCCTCCGGCTTGCCGAGCATTACCGCGCGGGGAGCCGATTTCATCAAGCGATTCGCGAGTATCGCAAGGTGGTGGAGCTCGAGCCGGCGGACCTCGGGGCGCTCCACGCCATCGCCGACGCGGAGCAACGCGCCGGCGACGCCGCGGCCGCCGCGGAGACGTTCGCCACCATCGCCGATCGGCTGATCGCGAAGGGCTGGAAGCTCGCGGCGATCCACCGCTACCGGCGCTTGCTCGACCTTGCCAATTCGTTGCCGGCTTCGGGCCGGCGCCGCGTCGCGGCAGAAAAAATCGACCGACTCCGCAAGGAGCTCTCCGACAACCGCGCGACGCTGGCGCACTACGACGAGGCGGCCGTGGCGCTCGAGAAGAACGGCCGTGACGAAGACGTCGCCGACGTGCTCGGGAAGATGATCGCCCTCGAGCCCGACAACCCGGTGTTTCACGCGCGGCGCGCCGAGACCCTGTGCCGCCTCGGGCGCGTAGAGGACGCGCTGCCCGTCTTCCGCTCTGCGGCGGCGGTGCTGACGGAGCTCGAGCGCCCTTCGGACGTCCTTCGCGTGCTCGAGCGAATCTTGCATTTTCGTGCCGACCGCGACGACTCGCGCCTCGCCGCGCGGCTGTATCTGGAGCGCGGTGGCGCGGAAGACCCGCTGCGTGCTCTGGCGAAGCTCCAACCCTGCATCGCGGCCGATCCGGAGGACCTCGACGCCTTGCTCCTGCTCGCGCGCGCCTTCGACTCGATGAAACAGCCCGAGCGCGCCACCCAGGTGCGCATCGCCATCGCGCGCGTCGCGGCTCGAGACGGTGAATCCGAGCTCGTGCGCGACCTGCTCACGGTGCTCAAGCGCGCCGCGCCGAACGACTCCGTCGTGAAGCGGCTCTCGGGCAAGGCGAAGCGCGGCGAGCTGAGCGCGGGCTCGAACCCGATGCGCGACTCGTTCATCAGCGTCACCGAAGAAGATCTGGTCAGCATCGAGGGAGCCGTCGCCGAATCCAAGACCGTGTCGGAGACCTCCGTCGTGGACACGCTGTCGGTGGAGGAGCTCGACGACGTCTTTCTCACGCCGGTCATCTCGCGCACCGCGCGCCGGGCGCTCGACGACGCCGACGCCTTCTCGGCGCTGCGCCTCCACGCGAAGGCCGCTTACGTCCTGCGCGTCGCCATCGAAGAGGACCCGCTCTCGACCGAGCTCCGCGAAGCGCTGCGCGCCGCTCTCAAGGCCGCCGGCGACGACGCCGGGTTCGTCGACGCGACCGTGGTCGCCGCGGAGCTCTATCGCCAGCGCGGTTACGAAGAGCGCGCCTCGGCGCTGGTGGACGAAGCGCTCGCCGTCGACCCGCGCAACGCGGCCGCCCGCGCCCTGTCCGCGGCGCTCGGGAGGCGACGCGGGAGCGACGCGCCGCGGCGGGCGCGGCGGTGAGGCAAAGCGGCTTCCTGGGCCTACAACCACATCAGGCGGCGCTTCAGCTTCTCTTCGTTGGAGGAAGATTCTTACTCAATCGAGCCCGTGGTCCATGTTCATCGCCTTGCGCACTTGCTTCAGCGTGGCAATGCCCTCCTCGCGCGCGCGCTCGACTCCCTTGCGCAACACGGCGCGCACATACCCCGGATCTGCGGCGTAGCGCGCGCGGCGCTCCCGGAGCGGAGCAAGGTAGGCGTTGAGCGACTCCGTGAGCACGGCTTTGAGCTTGCCCCCGCCCCCGTCGCCGATACGCTGCGCGACCGCGTCCGGCGACTCACCGGTGCAGATCGCGACGAGGCGCAAGAGGTTCGCGACCTCGGGGCGGTTCTGCGGGTCGTAGGTGATGTTCCGGTCCGCGTCGGTCTTCGCGCCTTTGATCGCCTTGGCCGTCTCGTCCGCGGTCATCTTCAGCCAGATGGCGTTGCCGCGACTCTTGCTCATCTTCTGCCCGTCGGTGCCGAGCACCACGGGCATGTCGCTGAGCAGCGCATCGGGCACGGGGAAGACGGGAGCGTCCGGCGAGAACCGCTCGTTGAAGCGCCGCGCGATCTTGCGAGTGAGCTCCAGGTGCGGAAGCTGATCGCGACCCACCGGCACCACGTTGCCCTTGCAGAACAGAATGTCGGCGGCCTGGTGGATCGGATACGTGTACATCAGCGCGTTCACCTGCCGGAGCCCCGCGGCTCGGATCTCCTCTTTGACCGTCGGATTGCGATCGAGCTCCGCGGTCGTCACGAGCGACATGAACGGCAAGAGCAGCTGATTCAGCTCGGGGATGTGGCTGTGGCTGAAGAAGAACGTGCGCCCGTTCTCCGGATCGAGCCCCGAGGCGAGGTAGTCGAGGATCACCTCGTGCACGTTGGCACCGACCGCGTCGGCGGTGTCACGATCCGTCAGCACCTGATAGTCCGCGATGACGATGAAGGTGGTCGCGCCCAGGTTCTGGATGCGCACGCGGTTCGCGACGGTGCCGAACAAGTGTCCGATGTGCAGAGGTCCGGTCGGCCGCTCGCCAGTGAGGACACGGTACTTCGCCGGATTGCGCGGCAAGTCCTCCCAAAGCGCCTGGCTGCGCCGCGCCGATTCTTTGAACGTCGCCGACTCGAACTCCACGTCCTCTGCGTTGATGTCGAACTTCTCTTCCATGGGATGATCTGGGGGCATTTACTGCATCGGCTCGGCGCGAGCCATCTAGCTACTCCCGGGCGCGACCTTGATTCGTCAAGGTCGCGAATCGGCGCAAGCGATTTCCGACACTTTCAGGGCGACCTTGACCCCTCAAGGTTCCTCATCGCGAACAGGCAATCGACGTTGGACATCGCGCGCTCCGCCGCAGGTTTTTCGAGCGTCGTGCTAAGAACGGCCTCCGAAGCACGGCGAACCATGGAACCGATTCGAGTGACGCCCCACGTATGGATCGAAGAAGGCGCGATCCGGATGCACGCGGTGCGCGCGGCCGGTCCCGGGGGCCAGAACGTCAACAAGGTTTCGTCGAAGGTCGAGCTCCGCGTCGCGCCCGACGGCATCGTGGGCCTTTCACCGGAACAGCGCCGGCGCCTCGACGCGAAGGCCGCGCGGTACCTGGACGACGAGGGTCGAATCGTCGTCACGAGCCAGCTCACGCGCTCGCAGTCGCAAAACCTGGAAGATGCGCGCGAGAAGGTGCGCGTTCTAGTGGAAAGCGCGCTCGTCGCTCCGCCGCGCCGCATCGCGACGAAGCCGACGCGTGCTTCGAAGCGGCGGCGACTCGACTCGAAGCGTCGCCTCTCCGAAAAGAAGCAGAGCCGCCGCACGCGGGACGGCTGACCGCGGCCTCGCGAGCTAACGGAACAACCAGCGCTCCACCGCGCTGACCAAGCTGAGCACCGCCGACGCGACCAGCGCCGTCGAAAACCGGTCGATCGACAAGCTGTTCGACAAAGCGTCGGTCAGCTTGAGCAAGATGGCCCCGACGATCCACCAGGTGACGAAGGCGAAGATGAAGCCGATGAACAGCGTGCTGATCCCGATGATTCCGAACAGCAGCCAGCCGATCCCCCAGTTCAGCACGCCGAACAGGGCTCCGACCACCAGGGCGCCCTTCGGCCCTTCGATTCGGAAGCCCGGGACGAGGAGGGACGTGACGTAGAGCGCGAGCGAAAGACTCAGCCACGAAATCAACAGCGGCATCGGGCGGCGAGCTTAGCGAAAGCCAGCGGCTCGCGCGACACGCGACTCACCGATCCGGTTACACGAAAATCGAAGTCGCCGAGATTCCACGTGAAGCCGGGCGCGCGGCGGCCTTCCCGAGATTCCCCATGGAGGAGCGAGGTTTCAGTACTATCTTTCGGGAGCCGAGGGACTCGCCATGACCCAATCGCGCGTCCAGGTGGCCCGCCGGACGCACCCGGACACGGGCCCGATCGACGAAGACGAAGCGTGGCGCTTCGTGCGTTCGCTGATCGGGCGCGACGCCGTTCCCGTAAGCGGGCGCGTCCAGCTGACGGAAACGCGCGACGGGACGACGACCTGGAAGGCGCGCTCCGGCGCCACTCCGGACGCGGCGCGATTGCTGGATCTGTGCGTGCCGCTCTGCGTCGGCGCGCTCGCGAAGGACGTCGTCGTGGCGCACCTCGGGCAGAGCCTGGACGGGCGTGTCGCCGTGCCGCCGGGGTGGCCGCGTCTCATCACCGGCACCGAAGATCTCAGGCACACGCATCGACTGCGCGCACTCTCGGACGCGGTCGTCGTCGGCGCGACCACCGTCGCGGTCGACGATCCGCAGCTCACGACGCGGCTCGTCCCCGGCGAGCACCCCGTGCGCGTCGTGCTCGATCCGCGCGCGCGCCTTCCGCGGGATCGCGGCGTCTTCATCGACGGGCAAGTCGCGTCGCTGGTCGTCGTCGGCGCCGAGTACGCGCGGGCGTATGCCGGCGTGCCGGTGGACGTCGTGCCGCTCCCGCTCGACGGCGGAAAGATCCCCGTCGCCGCCGTGCTCGGCGCGCTGCGCGCCCGCGGTCTGCGAAGGATCTTCGTCGAAGGCGGCGGCTTCACCGTCTCGCGCTTCCTCGACGCCGGCGCGCTCGACCGGCTGCACGTCGCCGTCGCGTCGCGCATCGTCGGGATCGGCCCGCCGGCGCTGCAGCTGCAAGCGGCGATGTCCGGCGGCGCCGCGCCGGCGCGGAGTTGTCTCCTCGGGAGCGACGTGCTCTTCGACTGCGATCTCCGGCAGAGTGCCTCGGGGCGCGCGCTCGCGTGACGGGGCCTTCTCGCCCGCGCGAGCACGTCTTCGTCTGTCCGCCGCTCGACGGACCCGTCACCGGCGGCACTCTCTACAACCGCGAGCTCTACCGCGCCCTCGCCGCGCGCGGCGTCGCCGTGCGCGCGCTGTCGCTCGGCGAGGCACTCGGGGCGCCCTTCGAGGCCGCCTGGCCCGTGCCTCGCGACGGCTCCGCGCGCGTCTGGATCGATTCGCTGTACATGGAGCACGCGCCGGCGCTGCGTCGCGCGACGGGCGCGGCGGACGCCGGGTCGATCGGCCTCGTCGTTCATTATCTGCCGTCCCTCGTGGCGCTCGGGCGCGCTCCGAGTCGCGGCGAGCTCTCGGTCGTGGAGCGCGACGCCCTGGACTCCGTCGGGTGTTTTCTCGCGACCAGCGCGTTCATGCGGGACGTCCTGTTGGGCGCCGGCGTGTCTGCCGCGCGCGTCGTCGTGATAGTCCCCGGTCTCGATTGGATTGGGGAACCTTTCACGCCCCCCGCCGGCGCGGACACGGGCGGCGCGATCCCGCTCTCCGGCGAACGAACGCGTCGCGAAGGGCCCTTGTCCGCGCTGATGATCGCGAACCAGGTGTCCGGCAAAGGCATCGTGCCGTTCTTGCGCGCGCTCGACGCGGCGCTCGACGACGAAGCCGCTCTCCGTCTTTCGATCGTCGGGAGCGCCGCGCTCGACGATGGCTACGCCCGCGAATGCCGCGGCGCCGTCGCGGCGGGCTCGCGCGTTCGCCGCTGCGTGCGCCTCGAAGGCCCCCTTTCACGTCGAGCTTTGCTCGAGCTGCTGGAAGGCGCGGACGTGCTCGTGTCCGCGTCGCGCATGGAATCGTTCGGCATGGCCCTCGCCGAAGCGCGCGCCCTCGGAGTCCCGATCCTCGCGCTCGCCGGCGGAAACACGGCGTCGCTCGTCGACGCGGATTCCGGTGGAGAGCTCTTCTCCGACGACGCGTCCCTGGCGCGCGCGCTCGTCCGCCTCGGGCGCGACCGTGAAGAGCTCGACGCCCGCGCTCGGCGCGCGCGGCGACGCCGGCTGCGGCGGACCTGGGACGCCGCCGCGGCCGAGTTCGTCGCTGCGCGATTCGAATCGCGGGCGCCGTAACGCCCGGGCGCACGGACGATGCGGCGATTCACCCTCGTTCAATCGGCGGTCGTGCTCGCGACGACCTTCGTCGCTTGGCGCTTTGCCGCCTCGTGGCTCGTCGCGGTGGTCGGCGCCGCGTTTCTCGGCGCGTTCGTGTCGATGCACGCGGGAAGGTACACGCCGGACGGCCGCTTCGGCGCCGCCAACGCGGTCACCGCGCTGCGTGTCGGGCTCGTCGTCGCGCTGTGCGCATACGACTCCGTGGGGCCGCTGTCGTCCGCCGTCGTGGTCGGCTTCTCGGCGCTCGACGGCCTGGACGGATGGATCGCGCGCCGCGCGCCCGCGACGGCGTCCGACTTCGGCGCGCGCTTCGACATGGAGACGGACGCGCTCTTCGTGCTCGCGTTCGGCGTGAAGCTCGTGGAGGTCGGCCGTCTCGGCGCCTTCATGATTCTGCCCGGCGTGCTGCGGTACGCCTACGCCGGCGGCATCGCGCTCGCGCCGGGGCTCGGCGAAGCGCCGCGGTCGAGGCTCGGTCGCTTCATCGCCGGGATCATGATGACGAGCCTCGCCGTCAGCGCGTGGCCGCTCGAGCCCGTATTCCAGCCGCTCGCCGCCGTCGCGACGGCGCTCGTCGTATTTTCGTTCGCGAGATCCACCGTGCAGTCGTTGTCGCGAGCGTGATCGCCGTTTCTCACGCCGCGGGCGAGCGTGGTACACCACGCTGCGATGCCGGACGCCGAAGCATTCTGGGTCGTCGCGCCCGAACGGGGTGAAATCCGTCGCGAGGAGCTCGCGGAGCCGGGCGAGGACGAAGTGCTCGTCCAGGCGCTCTACAGCGGCGTGAGCCGCGGCACCGAGCTCACCGTCTTTCGCGGCAAGGTGCCGCACACCGAGCACGCCCGCATGCGCGCCCCGCATCAAGCCGGAGAGTTCCCGTCGCCCGTGAAGTACGGTTACGCGAGCGTCGGACGGGTGCTCCGTGGACCGGTGTCGCTCGTCGGACGCGACGTGTTCTGCCTCTTCCCTCATCAGAGCGCGTACGTCGTTCCGGCGAGCGACGTCGTGCCGCTGCCGCCGGGCGTTCCTCCGCGCCGCGGGGTGCTCGCCGCGAACATGGAGACGGCGCTCAATGGAGTTTGGGACGCCGGGCTTCGCGCCGGAGACCGGGTCACCGTCGTCGGCGCGGGCGTCGTCGGGCTCCTCGTGGCGTACCTGGCGGCGCTGCATCCCGGTGTTCGCGTCCAGGTCGTCGACGTCGACGTCGGCAAGGCCGAAGTCGTTCGCGGGCTCGGCGGTCGCTTCGCGGGGCGTAGCGCCGCCGAGGCCGACGCCGACTTGGTCGTGCACGCGAGCGCGACGGCCGCCGGGCTCGAGACGGCGCTCGCGCTCGCCGGCTACGAGGCCACGGTCCTCGAGCTCTCCTGGTACGGCGAGGCGCGTCCCGCGGTGCCGCTCGGGGAAGGGTTCCACGCCAAGCGCCTGCGACTGCAGTCGTCGCAAGTCGGCGGATTGCCGGCGATTCAACGCGCGCGCTGGACGCACCGCCGCCGTCTGGAGCTCGCCTTGTCGCTGCTCACCGACGCGCGGCTCGACGCGCTCCTCACGAGCACCGGGTTGCTGGCGGAATTGAACGATCAGCTCCGTCGCTTCTCCTCGGGCGCGCCGGGCCTCTGTCACGTCGTGGACTACATGAAGCAGGCATAGCCACATCGGCGCCTCACCCGGCTCACACAGGGACGACGTGCCGCTGGCGTCACGAGGCAACGCCATCCACAAGCGCGCTCAGAAATTATGACTCGTGTGCAACAAGTCGTTCTCGGGAGCGGCGGCGGCGCGATCTTGGCTTTCACACCATGAAGGGTAGACGGTGTGTGTGCTACATTTGAGGATTCATGGACGCTTCGACGGGGCGAGAGTCCGCGCGGCTTGCTGGGCGTTATACGTTGTTGGATGCGCTGGGCGCGGGCGGCATGGGGACCGTTCACCGCGCCCGAGACGAAGCGACGGGACGAATCGTCGCGTTCAAGCAGCTGATCTCGTCGATGTGCGGCAACCGCCGGCGCTCGGCGGAAGCGCTGTTCGAGCGTGAGTACCGCACGCTCGCTCGGCTCAAGCACCCGCGCATCATCGAGGTCTATGATTATGGGGTCGTCGAGGCCGGCCCTTACTACACCATGGAGCTGCTCGACGGCGGCGATCTGCACAAGCGCGGCGTCATGCCGTTTCGCGACGCCTGCAACGCGCTCCGCGACGTCGCGTCGTCGCTCGCGCTGATCCACGCGAATCGCCTCGTCCACCGCGACGTGAGCCCGCGCAACGTCCGGCTGACGCTCGAAGGTCGCGCGAAGCTCATCGACTTCGGCGCGCTCGCGTCGTTCGGCGTCGCCGAGGACATCGTCGGGACGCCGCACTGCATGGCCCCCGAAGCGCTGCACCGCATGCCGCTGGATCCGCGCACGGATCTCTACGCGCTCGGCGTCGTCGCGTACTTCGCGCTCACGGGGCGAGCGCCCTATCCGGCGCGCAACCTCGACGAGCTCCCGGCGGTCTGGGAGATCGCGCCGGTGCGGCCATCGACGTTCGCGCGGGACGTACCGCCGGAGCTCGACGCCCTGGTGTTGTCGTTGCTCAACCTGGATCCGCTGGCGCGGCCGGCCACGGCCGCGGCGGTGATCGATCGACTGACGGCGATCGCCGGCCTTCCGCCCGAGGGCGATCAGACGGCGAAGAGCTACCTCGCGAGCAGCGGCATGGTCGGTCGCGCCACCGAGATGGACTGGGTCGAGCGGCGTGTCGTTCGGGCTCAGCGCGGCAGCGGCGCCGAGGTCGTCGTCGAGGGGGCCCCGGGCGTCGGCAAGACGCGGCTTTTGCACGAAGCGGGTCTTCGGGCGCAGCTCCGCGGCGCGGTCGTGCTCAAGGCGGACGCGAACGCCAACTCGAGCGCCGGCCCGTTCGGCGTCGCGATTGCCTTGTCGCTCGCCCTGCTCGACGCCTGCCCCGAGGCGGCGCGTGCCGCCGCGGGGGCCGACGTGGGGCTCTTGTGTCATCTGTCGTCGCGTCTCGCGGAGAAGCTCGGCGACGCGCCGGCGGTGAGCGTCCCGACGGATCCGGGCGAGCGGCGAGCGCGGCTCCACACCGCGCTGCACGATTGGTTCGTGTCGGTCGCGCGAGAGCGTGTCCTGTTCGTCGGCGTCGACAACATCCAGGCCGCCGACGACAACTCGGCGTCCTTCTTGGCCGCCCTCGGACGTGAAGCGCGCAACACGCGGCTCGTGCTCTTCGCGACGCAGCGAACGGGCGCCGAGGTCGTCGCGTCGACGCCGGTCCGCAGCCTGCGCAAGCGCGCGAGCCACCTGAAGCTCAAGGGGCTCGGCGCGGATTCCTGTGAAGAGCTGATCAAATCCGTCTTCGGCGACGTCCCCAATACCGGGCGCGTGGCGCGTCTTCTCTTCGAGAAGAGCGCCGGCGTCCCGCGGGAGCTCACGGATTTGATCGAGCTCCTCGTCGAGAAGAAGATCGCCCAGTACGGCTCGGGCACGTGGGTCCTGCCCCAGGACGTAGCCCCGGAAGAGCTCCCCAATCGCGGCGCGGAGCTCCTCGCCAATCGGCTCTCCACGCTCGGCGAGCACGCCGTCGATCTCGCGGACGCCTTGTGCGTGCATGCGCGGCCGGTGCCGCTCGAGCGGTGCCTCGCGCTCGCCGAGGGCAAGAGCGAAGAGGCGGCGTACGGCGCGCTCGACGAGCTCGTGGCCGAACAGATCCTGCGCACCGACGGCGACACGTACGAGTTCGTGCACGCCGCGCTGCGCGAGGGGTTGCTCGCGCGAATGGACGCCGGAGCGCGCCGCGCGCGGCTCGTGCGCGCCGCGGACGCCCTGCTCGCCTCGAACCGCGACGACCCGAACGTCCAGATCGAGGCCGCGCTGCAGTTCATCGACGGCGGAGAAGAGACGCGAGGCGCGAACATCATCGCGGCGCTCGCTCTGAAGCTCCTCGCCACGACGTACTTCAACGCCGGCGCGGAGACCGTCGTCGCGCTCGCGAAGGCCGTCGAGATCTTCGAGAAGGAGGGCCGATCGGACTACGAGCTCCTGACGCTGCTCATCCCGATGATGAAGCTCGCGTACTACTCGCCGCACTTCCGGCTGCTCCTGAAGTACGGCGAACGCACGCTCTCCATCGGCCTGCGGCTCACGGGGCTCTCGCTCGCCGCCCGGCTGAGGCCGATCGTGGGCCGGAAGCTCGCGCTCGTCGTCGGATTGCTCGTAGGCGGCGCCGGCTTCTCCAAGCAGCGACGCCGCGGTCTGGCTTACGATCTGAAGACCGCGATATCGCTCGTCTGCAGCATCGTGCCCGCGATCACGGCGACGCACGCGACCTGCCTCGACGCGGAAGGCGTCGAGCGCATAAAGGACGTCCTAGAACCGCTCACGCTGTTCGGTTCGAAGCACGTGGCCAGCTTGATCTACGCCTGGGCGCCGCAGCAGCTCTTGACGGTGCAGGGCCGCGAAGGAGAAGCCCTCGATCTGATCGAAGAAAACAGGGCGCGAAACGCCGAGCCGTGGGTGCGCGCGGCGCTCGGCGAGCAGAGCTACAAGTCGTTTTGCGGCGGGCTCCTGTTTCCGAAATCGCTGATGAGCGCCTACGTCTTCGGCGATGAAGCGCTCCGGGGCGCGGCCGAGCTCGAGAAGCTCGGCATCCGCACGTGGGCCATGGCCGCCGACCAGATCCGGATGCTCTACCACGCGTTCCGCGGCGAGTCGGAGCACGTCCAGCGGTATCGCGAGCGCGTCGAGCTCTTCGCCGTCCAGGGGAGCACCACGTGGCAGGCGGAGCTCTTCTGGCCCGCGCTCCTCATCAACGCGGACGTCCTGACCGGCGACACGATCGGGGCGCGGCGGACGTCCGAGCAGCTCGCCCGTCGCGCCGAGGCGGTGAAGAACCTGAAGCGGTTCGCCGACGCGGCCCACGCGGCTTACCTGATGTTGCGCGGCGACACGCGCGCGTCGATCGCCCTGTTCGAGCAGATCTTGTCGCAGTTTCCGCTGCGCCGCAGCGTCGCGTACGAGACGGCGCGCGCCTACCTCGCTCAGGCGTTGAACGCCGCCGGCGAGCACGCCCGCGCCCGCGACGTGGTGCGCGAAGTGCTCGATCACATGGCGCCCCAGGATCATCGCGTCGTGGTGCACTTCCTGGAGCCGGAGCGCCAGCTCGCGCTCGCGGAAGCGGGGCTCGGCAACCACGCCGAGGCCGTGCGCATCCTCGACGCCCTCTTGGCGAAGCACGGGGGCGAAGACAACCCGCTCCTCGTCGGCCTGCTGCACAAGGCGAGGACCGAGGTCGCGCTCGCCATGAGCGATCTCGAGAACGTGGAGCGGCATCTGCGCGAAACCGAGGCGCGCTTCCGGAGCACGAAGAACCCGGCGCTGATCGCGCAGTGGGAGCGGCTCGCGGAGCAGGTGTCGCGCGCCGGGATACGCGGGCCGGCGCAGCGGCTCGGAAGCGCGGAAGACGGCGCGTTCGCCTCGGAGACCGTCGCCGCTCGCACCGTGGGTGAGCTCAGCGCGTTCGCCGAGCCCTGCGACGCGGCGCTGCGGTTGATCCTGCGTGAGGCGAGCGCGAGCGTCGGATTCCTGTACGTCTACGGCGGCGACGCGATGCGCCTCGTGGCGGCTCGTGCGCCCGGCGACGCGCCGCGCGAGCTCGAGGTAGCCCTGGAACAGCTCGCTGCGACCGGCGTGGCGTCGTTGCAAGAGCCCGCTTTGCGCACCGACAGCGAATCCATGGACGAAGGTGAGGAGGACGATCCGGAGGCCTTCGACACGGTGTTCGTTCCCTCGGCGCCGCCGCCGAATCCATGGGGACCGTACCAGCTCGTGCTCCTTCGCGAGCCGCGGCCGGGGAGCGCGATTGTCTCCGGCGGGCTCATCGTCGAGGCGTCCGCGGCGCAGATGGCGCGCGTCGGGCCGCAGTTGATCGGCGCGATTGCGCGGTTGCTCGACGAGCGAGGGACGCAGACTTCGGCGTTGACGGGGCTCGGGGGGACGCGCTCGGGAGTCAGAGGAACCGAAGCCGGTGAGGGGGAGAGGGTGAGCAGAGGGTAGGGACGGGAGCGTGTCGCGGCGTTCTCGACGGCACGGGCTCGAGTAAGATGCGCCACGGGTGCGCTCGCCGTTTTCGGCTATCGGGCGACGCTGACCCGAGGCAAGCTGCGCGCCCATGTACACCGTCTGCGTTCGCGACCACGTCATGATCGCCCACAGCTTTCGCGGCGAGCTGTTCGGTCCCGCGCAGCGCCTCCACGGCGCGACGTACGTCATCGACGTGGAGCTCCGGCGCCCCACGCTGGACGCGACGGGGGTCGTCGTCGACATCGGGCGCGCCGCGAACGCGCTCTCCGCGATCGTCTCGGAGCTCGCGTACCGGAACCTCGACGCCGAACCGTCCTTCGCCGGCCAGAACACGACGACGGAGTTCCTCGCTCAGGTCGTCTTCGATCGGATGGCAGGTCGTATCGGTAAAGGCGAGCTCGGCCCGGGATCGGACGGTCTTTCCACGATGAAAGTGACGCTGCACGAGTCCCACGTGGCCTGGGCCTCCTACGAGGGCCCCATCGCCCGATGAACGGTCCTGCCGCGGATTTCGGCGTGTTGTTGCCGGATCGCGCGGCGTACTCTAGGCTCCGGCCCGTGGTGGATACCAACGAGTACCCGCGGCTCGTCGCCGTCGAGACGACGAATCACTGCAACGCCAAGTGCGTCTTCTGTCCCAACAACGCCCTCGCTCGCGACAAGGGTCCGATGGCAGACGACGTCTTCGAGAAGATCATCGAAGACTGCCGCGAGTTTCCGCTGGAGGCCATCGAGCCGTTCATCCAGGGAGATCCGTTTTCCGACCCGCAAATCTTGCCGAGGCTCGAGCACATCCGCCGGCGGCTCCCGAAGACGAAGCTTCGCCTCTACACGAACGGCTACGGTATGGCGCCGAAGAAGATCGACCAGATGCTCGATCTCGGCATCGACCACCTGTTCGTCAGCGTCAACACGCTCAATCCGGAGAAGTATCGCTCGGTGATGGGCATCCCCCTCAAGCGGACGCTCGACAACCTCGCGTACCTGACCGACTCGAGCCGCAAGCACCGCGTCGCGAAGAAGATCACCTTTCGCATGACCCGGCTCGGTGACACCACGCTCGCGGAGCAGGACGACTTCGTTCGCTACTGCAAGGAACGCGGGGTAAAGCACTTCATCGTCGGGCTCTTCAATTACAAGGGCGACGTGAACAGCAGCTTGCCGGTGCCTCGGTACGGTTGCGAGCACGTGAATCGTCTCGACATCCTGGCGAGCGGTCGCATCACCCTGTGCTGCATGGACCAGGACGGGTCGTACGGCTGGGGCGACGTCAAGGAACACTCCGTGCTCGAGCTCTACCGGCACGCGGCGGCGCGCAAATACCGCGACTTCCACGCTTCCGGAAGGCGTCGCGAAATCGAGCCGTGCGGCACGTGCAACCTCTTCTGGCCTCTGACGCGCGGCCTCACCCCGCTGGAAGCGGTGCGCACGGGCATCGACTATTGCGCCTACATCGCGCGCTACCGTCCCATCGGCAAGCGCCCGCCCGCGGCCGCCGTCGGCGGGGACAGCCTCGTTCAACTCCGCGCGCGCCACCAAGACATGGGCGCCCGCGCAAAAGCCCGTCACGCCGAAGCCCCCGCCGAAGACGCGGAGTCTTCGGCGGAGTAGCTTCGCGAACGTTCCGAGCGCTCAGTCCTTGTCTTGCGCCATCGCGCGGATGTGGTCGGCGAACTTCGTCCGCTGATCGGGCGTCAGCACGCCGAGCACCGTTTCGGCGAACGTGACCTTGGCGCTGGCCATTTCCTTCGCCATCGTCGGCGCTTGCGTGCCGACGCCGGCCTTCTTCGCGTCGAACTTGTCGCCGACGAAGGCGTCGCTGATGGCCTTCATGTGCTTCTCGGAGGCCGCCATGCGCGTCTTCATCTGCGCTTGTTGCGTCTTCATGTAAGCCTCTAGCTTCGTCCGGAGCTTCTCCTTTTGCTCCGGCGTGAGGCCGAGATCGGCGCTGAGCTTCTCGAGCATCGGTCCGTGCATTCCGGGGCCGCCTTCGTGTCCGCCCATCTCGTGCTCGTGCTCGTGACCCATTCCGCCGTGCATCATTCCAGGTCCGCCCGCGGGAGGCGCTCCGGCCGCGGGTGCGCCGGCGGGGCCCACACCGGGTGCCGCGCCCGCGGGACCCGCGCCCGGCGGAGGTCCGCCGTGCTCGCCCATCATGCCGTGCTCCATCCCCATTCCCCCGTGCTCGTGCTCGCCCATGTGCTGCTTCATCTCTTCAGCCTGGGCTTGCATGTTGTCGACGAGCTTCTTTCGCTGATCGGCGTCGAGCGTCTTGTACAGCTTCGTCACGGCGTCCTGGATACCGGGGACCGTGCCTTCGACCGCCTTGCTGATGTCTTTGACGTCGGCGTCGGTCTTCTTGTGATCGATCTTGCCGGCGGCGACGCCGTCGGCGACGTCGTTCGTGAGCTTCGCCGCGAGATCCTTGTGCTCGTCGCCGAGCTTCTCCAGATCCGTCTCGATGCCGTCGATGGTCGTCTTCTGTTCCGGCTTCAGATCGATCCCCCGAAGCGCGACGAAGAACATCGCCGCCATACCGTGGTGATGATGCTCGGGAGCCGGTGGCGGCGCTTCGGCCGTGGCCGCCGGCGCGACGGGCGCTGCAGCCTCCGGAGTCGGTGGGGGCGGCGGCGGTGGCGGCGGTGGGGGTGGCGGCGGCGGCGCGGCCGCTTGCGGGGGCGGCTCGCTCCCGCCACAGGCCGGCGTGAAGAATGCGAGCGCGACTGCACAGGCACAGACGAACGCAGGAAGCCTTGAATTTCTCATGTCCGAGTTTCTCCCGGCGCGGGAGTGTGCCATGAACGAGACGTCGCTCGATAGTGTGATGGAACGCCGCAGCATTCGCCGGCCAAGCGTTCTGGTCACTTCTTCGCGTGGTAGTCTGCACGGCAGAAAGGGCGGCCCGAGCCTGGCCCGTCGAGCACCGAGGGACTCACCATGACGCTCAATCTCGCGACCATTTTGCGTGACAGCACCGCGCGATTTCCCCAGAAACCGGCGCTTTTGATCGACGACGACGCGCTCACGTACGAGGCGGTCCATACCGCGGCCCAGCGACTCGCCGGCGGGCTCGCGAAGATGGGCCTCCGGCGCGGAGAGCACGTCGCGATCCTGGTTCCGAACGTGCCCTGGTTCACGATCGCGTACTACGCGGCTCACTACTTGGGCGCGCCGGTCATCCCCCTGAACGTCCTCTTCACGCCGGACGAGATCGCGTATCATCTGACGGACTCGGACGCGACCACCCTCATTGCCTGCGAGACCCTCTTCGAGCGCGCAGAAGCGGCGTTTCGGCGCGTGCCCACCTGTAAACACCTCGTCGTCGCCCGCCGCGATTCGAAGGACAAGTCCGCTCCGCCGGGCGCACAGTCGCTCGCCGCGCTCCTCGAGCAAGGGCCGCGGGTGACCGAGCTACCCGACACGATGCCGGACGACACCGCGGTCATCCTGTACACGTCGGGCACGACGGGCCGACCGAAGGGCGCCGAGCTCACGCATTTCAACCTCTTCTACAACGCCGAGTACGTGTCGATGCGTCAGCTCCGCTTGACCCCGGACACGATCTCGCTCGTCGTGCTGCCGCTCTTCCACAGCTTCGGGCAGACGGTGGTGCAGAACGGCACGCTGCACGCGGGCGGCACGCTGGTGCTCACCCCCCGCTTCGAGCCGAAGGCGGCGTTCGAGCTCATGCAGCGCCACCGCGTGACGTTGCTCGCCGGCGTTCCGACGATGTTCTTCGCGCTGCTACACCACCCGGAGGCGTCGCGCTACGACCTGTCATCCCTCGTCCGCTGTTGCTCCGGCGGCTCATCCATGCCCGTCGAGGTGATGCGCGCCTTCGACGAGCGTTACAAGGTCAACGTGCTCGAGGGCTACGGCCTCAGCGAGACGTCTCCGGTCGCGTGCTTCAACAACCTGGACCGCCCGAAGAAGGCGGGGAGCATCGGAGTTCCCATCCACGGCGTGGAGATGAAGCTCATCGACGAGCGCGGCGAAACCATCGACGAGCCGATGAAGCCGGGGGAGATCTGCGTCAAGGGCCACAACGTGATGAAGGGCTACTACAAGCGGCCCGAAGCGACCGCCGAGGTGGTCAAGAACGGCTGGTTCGCGACCGGCGACGTCGCCCACCGCGACGAGGACGGCTACTACTTCATCGTCGATCGCAAGAAGGACATGATCATCCGCGGCGGCTTCAACGTTTACCCCAGAGAAATCGAGGAAGTGTTGTACGCGCACCCGGCCATCGCCGAGGCCGCCGTCATCGGCGTGAAGCACGAGAGCCACGGCGAAGAGGTGAAGGCGGTGCTCGCCCTCAAGCCCGGCGCGAAGGCGACCGCGGAGGAGATCATCTCTTATTGTAAGGAGCGCGTCGCGGCTTACAAATATCCGAGGATCGTCGAGTTCAGAGACGCCCTTCCGAAGACCGCGACCGGAAAAATCTTGAAGCGAGAGCTCAGAGGGTGAGCTCCGTCGCCGCGTCGGTTCGTCCGACTTCCGGGTGATCGCCGTCGCAGGCGCCCTCGCGCCCGAGCGACCGGCGATCACGACGCGACATCGACGAGCTCCAGCAACGGTTGCCCTTCGGCGCGCGCGCGATCGACGTCCATCCGGAGCTCGAGGATCCAATCGTTCGCGTCTTCGGGATCGAGGACGGTCTGCTCGATTCGCCAGACGCCGCCCTCGCGCGAAACGACGCGCGTGTTCTTCGGCGCGCGCGCCGCCGGATCGACGCGAAGCGAGCCGTGTTCCTCCCAGAACGGCGAAAAGCGCGCTTCGAGCCGTTCGGCGGTCCATTCCCCGGGGGCGAACAGGGCGATGGCCTTCGCGTATTCCTTCTTCGAGAGGTGCCGGAGTACGGCGAAGATCGCGTTGCGCACCAGCACCGTCAGTTCTTTGTCGCTGCGGGTGATGTCCGCCTCTCCCGGCGCCTCGCGCGGCGCGGGCGCTTCGCCGCCGCTCATCATGCGCTCCCACTCGTCGAGCAGGCTCGAGTCCGTGGAGCGGACGATGGCGCCGAGATAGGTGACGATGTCGTCGACCTCCGGCGTCTTCGCCGGGAGCGGCACCGATTGCACCAGGGTTTTGTAGGCGTCCGAGAGATAGCGGAGCAGGACGCCTTCTCCGCGTTCGAGGCCGTATTCCCGGACGTACTCGGAGAACGACAGGAACTGCTCGAACATGTCTCGCGCCACGGACTTCGGCCGGATGTTGTCGGCGCCGACCCACGGATGCTCGCGCACGAACGCGTTGAAGGTGTCGTAGATGAACGCGGCGTTCGGTTTGGGGTATTCGAGCTTCTCGAGCTCCGCCATTCGGTCGTCGTACTCCACGCCGGCGGCCTTCATCTCGGCGAGCTTCTCGGTCTTCAGCTTGTCGAGCTGCCGCAGGAGCACCAGATCCGGATTTTCCAGGATGGACTCGACGAGGGTCAAGAGATCCAGCGGGTACGTCTCCGATTGTCGATCGAGCAACTCGATGGCGTGGAGCAGGTACAGCGACAGGGCGTGGTTCAGCGAGAAGTCTTCTTGCAGATCCGCGTCGATGACGACGCCCCGGTCGGGCGTCACGTGGACGATGCCGGCGTTCTCGAGCGCGTGGAACATCTGCACGGCCGTGCGCGCGAGCGCGCGCTGCTGCGCCGGCCGTTCGTGCGAGGCCTTGATGAGGCGCGCCATCGCCCGACAACCTCCCTTGCCGCGCGACAGCACGTTCAGCAGCATGCCGTGCGAGACCTGGAACCGTGACACGAGCGGCTCCGGCGGCGACGACACCAGGCGCTCGAACGTCGTCTTGTCCCAGTGCACGTAGCCCTTGTCCGGCGGCTTCTTCTTGACGATCTTCCGGCGCTTACCGGGGTCGTTCCCCGCTTTCGCCTCGAGCCTCAGGTTCTCGATGACGTGCTCGGGCGCTTGTGCGACCACCGTCCCGCGCTCGTCGAATCCCCTTCTCCCGGCGCGCCCGGCGATCTGCTGAAAATCGCGGACGGTCAAGATCGCCGTCTTCTCGCCGTCGAACTTGCACAGCTTCGTGAAGAGCACGGTGCGGATCGGGATGTTCACTCCGACGCCGAGCGTGTCGGTCCCGCTGATGATCTTGAGCTGACCGCGCTGCGCGAGGCGCTCGACGAGCCGCCTGTATTTCGGGAGCAACCCGGCGTGGTGCAGCCCGACGCCGTGACGGACGAGCTTCTGCACCTCCTTGCCGAAGGGGCTGTCGAAGCGCGTGCCGATCAACGACGCCTGGATGGCCTTCTTCTCCTCTTTCGAACAGAAGTCGACGCTCATCAGGTTCTGCGCTTCCTCGGCCGCGGACCGCTGCGTGAAGTTCACCAGATAGACGGGCGCGCGGCCCGTTCGGACGAGCTCCGAGAGGGTCTCGTGCAGCGGCGACTCCCGGTATTCGAAGTCGAGCGGCACCGGTCGTTCGGCGTTGGTCACAACAGCCGTCTCGGCGCCCGTCAGATCGGTCAGCGCTTTCTCGAAGCGTTCCGTCGGCCCGAGCGTCGCCGACATCAACAAGAAGCGCGCGTGCGAGAGGACGAGCAGCGGCACCTGCCACGCGACGCCTCTTTCCCGATCGGAGTAGTAATGAAACTCGTCCATGACCACGTAGTCGACGTCGGCGTCGGCGCCTTCGCGCAGCGCGATGCTCGCGAGGATCTCGGCGGTGCAGCAGATGATCGGCGCGTCGTGGTTGACCGTCGCGTCGCCGGTCATCATGCCCACGAATTCGGGCCCGAAGTCCTCGCAGAGCGCGAAGAACTTCTCGCTGACGAGCGCCTTGATGGGGCAGGTGTAGAAGGACCGTCGCCGCTCGGCCATGGCCAGGAAGTGGAGGGCGGTCGCGACGAGCGACTTACCGGAACCCGTCGGCGTGCTCAGGATGACGTTCTTGTCGTCGAGCAGCTCGAGGATCGCTTCTTCCTGCGCCGGATAGGGGGTGAGGCCCCGTGCTTTCACGTACGTGAGAAAACGGTCGAGCACGTCGTCTCGACGGACGTCCTCCGGTCTCGGCGGCAGCGCGTCGAGCTGGTCAGCCAGCGGATGAGCCGGGAGCTCGGAGCGTGTCATGCAATCGGCCGCCCAGAAACTACCGGGAAACGGGAGTGTGACGGAATGCCCCCAAACTGCTCGCGTAAAACGGGAAGCGTGAAAGGATCGTCAGGTTGGAGCGCGACCACCGGGTTCGTGGTAGGCGCACGACCATGCGTTCTTTCCGTGCACGGATCGAGCGGGGGAGAATCATCGTTCACGAGCCAGTCGATGTTCCGGACGGCGTCGTCTACCTCGCTGTCGTCGAGGAAGCCAAGCGGGATGGAGAGCCCGCGCGTTCCGTGGAACAGAAGGTCAGCGCGCGGCCTGCGCCCCCGCCGGCTGTGGAGACCGATCACAGGTCGTCGTCGTAGAAGATAGGTTCCCGTCCGACGAGGAACTGCTCGATTCGCTTACGGCCCTCGGCCGACAGCTCGAGGAAGCGGAGCCCCATGCCAGGATGGGCGTCGCTGGTGTCCGAGTATTGCCGGATCCAGCGCACCTCGCCGAGGCCCTTGATCGGCTCCCCGTCGTCGCCGATGACGATCGAGAACTCCACGTGCGAGCCGATCGGACGCACGACGTGCGTCGCGATGAAGAGCCCGGCGCTCGACAGGTTCTCGACGAACCCGGCGTAGAAGTTGTGCTCGGTCGTGAGCGAGATTTCGAGCTCGACGCTGTATCTGTCCTGCCGCCTCCGGTTCTCCGGAGAGGAGCTCGTCGCGCTGTCTCCCTTTCCCTCACTGGGCTTTTTCACGATAGAGCGGCATCCTCGCGCGAATCGTGTCGCTGGAAAAGCCCTATCGAGGCACAGGCCGAAGTGCCCCGCGGGAAGCCTCGTAAAGCGAGGTTTGGGCCGCGGTCGACGGCTCTTGCGATGTTCACCGAAGACGGGCGCGACGTCCGGCGCGCTTCGGCGGAAGCGAAGGAGCGGGACGTCGCGGATGGAGGCGCGTGTCGTACTCGTACGGCGAATGCACACGCCGCCGCGCACGTGAGCGCTCGGAGCAGGTGGCACACGCCGCGTCGAACGGCGTAAGATCCACGGTGGGGCGCCCTCTGCGAGTGCCGCCGTTCACTTGGGGAGGAGACCCAAAAGATCCATGAGATACTCGGTTGTCCTGCCGCGCGTCGAAGCGACGGACGCGGATGAAGCGCGCGAAGCGCTGGACCGGGCGCAAGAGCTGTGGACGAAGGGCGAGCAGCGAGCGGCGCTCGAGCACGTGCGTCAAGCAGCCGAGGCGGCGAACGCGACCGGCCAGAAAGCTCGCGCGCTCGCGTTGAGTCGTTCGGTGACGATGCTCGCTCGGGCCATCGGCGCTTCCTCCATGCCGCCCCCGATGGTGTCCGAGGCTCCCATAGTGAGCGCGCCGCGACGCAAGTCGAGGACCGACGCGACCGCGATGGCCGATACCGAGCCGCCGCTGGCGCCGCCTCCGCGGTCGCATCGCGAGGGGAAGAACGCGCCGCCGAAGCCGCCGTCTGCCGCGACGAGCGCAGGGCCGAAAGCGAACGTGTCCGCCGCGTCCCTCCCTGCGACGCCCGCCGCCATCGCGGCGCACGCGCCGCACACCACGGCTCCGTCGATGACCGCCGTGGGACGCGTCTCCGCCCCGGGTATCGCCGCCGTCTCCGGTCGAGTCTCGACACCGGATCTCGCGGCCGCGCCCGTCTCGATCCGAGAGGCGGCGCCGCTGGTCGAAGAGGCTCGGATCGTCCCTGCGCCGTCGTCCGAGCCGACGCTCGCCGAGGTTCCCGTCGAAGATCCGGACGAGAACACGGCGCTCATCGTCACGATCGCCCCTTCCGATTGGAACCTCGCGTCGCAACAGGCTCTCGTCGGCCACAGCGCGCAGCGCGTCGCGGTCGCGCCCGGCAGGGGACCCGGCGGCACGCTCATGGTGCGCCCGCTCGCGCCCGGCGAGGTCGCGCCGAGAGGCTCGACGGTCGCGGTCATCGTCGCGCTCGAGCCCGGGGCGTTGCCGTTGCCGCAGGCAGGGTAAAATCCACGACGTCCCCGCCTCCGGCGCTCGTGCCGGTAAGGAGCATTTCGACGCCCGTGTTCGAGTGACGACTCACGCTTCGCCGCGCAACTTGCTCTTGATCAGCTCGCCGATCTCTTCGCGCGTGACGCCGAGGCGTTCGGCGGTTTGACGCGCGAGCGACGTCTTGGCGACGCCCGGTTCGAAGCGGTACGTCGGCGTGTCGTGGGCGTCCAGCGCAACCTGAAGGAACGCGAGGCCCGGCACCGGCTTCTCCGCTTCCAGGCGGCTCGCGAAGCGTAGAAAGTGAGTGGTGACGAACGCGCGCGCGCGAAGCTCGGACAAGAGACCCATCACCAGCTCGAAGATCTCTTCGCCCTCCGAGGGGTTCGTCCCCGAACAGAGCTCGTCGACGACGACGAGCCCGCCCACCTCGAGCCGCTCGAAGAGATCGCGGATGCGCAAGAGCTCCATGCCGAGGCTGCCTTCGGTGTGCAGCACGGACGTCGGGAGGTTCAACGACGCGTAGAGCCCGTGAGCCCACGGCATCTTCGCTTTTGCCGCGGGAACCCAGAGGCCCGCGTGCGCGAGCAGCTGAGTGAGCCCGATCGCCTCGACGAGGCGCGTTTTGCCTCCGGAGTTCGGTCCGGTGATGATGACCAGCGAACCCTCCGCCGGAAGCTCGAGATCGCAGGGCACGGGCGTGCCCTTCTCGAGCAAGAGGAGCGGGTCGAACAGGCCCTCGACGTGCCGACCCACGTCCGCGTCGGGCGTCGCGAGCTCCGGCAGACAGACCGCCAAGCGCCGTGACGTCGCGAGCTCGCGAAACCCCATGCCAGCCAGATAGAAGTCGAGATCGCGTTGCACGTCGAAGAGGCGTGAGACGTCGCCTTCGACGCCCTCGAAGACGCGGTCGACGAGGCGGCTCGCGATCTCGTCGGGGCGCACGCGGTGCCCGAGCACCATGAGCTTCAGCTTCGCCCAGATCCGCGCGAAAGCGGAGGTGTGGAACGGGTTGTCCGCGGACGCGTGCACGCGGACGATGTCGTAGCGGCGCAGCTCCCCGTCGCGACCGAGCCGGATCGAAAGATCGATGGTCGCCAGGTTCGCTTCGCTCTCGAGGACCTCGGCGAGTCGCCGGAACGCCGCGCTCTCTTGCACGGCCTTGGCCCAGGTCGATAGCCTGGCGAGTCCCGTCGTCGACGCCGCGAAGCTCTGCGCGAGCTCGTCGAACACGCCCTTGGTTCCGTAGAGGATCTCGATGCGCCGTCGCAGCGGATCCATCCGCTGGCCGACGGCGGACGCCTCGAGCATCGCTCGCCACTCCGCGATGCGCACGTACGCTCGCGTCGCCGCGCCGCGTATGGTCGCGTTCTCCGCGAGCTCCCGCGCGATGGATTGCCTGAACAGGACACCTTCGGCCGTTCGAGGTGGCTGACAGAGTAAAGACGTCAGCGAAGCAACCCGTCCGGGGCGGGCCAGCGCACGCGGCACGTCCGACGGCAGCGGCATGCATTTTTCGACGAGCTGCGCGACGAACAACTGGTCGGCGAAGGCCGCGCGCTGCCACGCGGGATCGCCGTTCGCGCTCGTTTCGGTGATGCGATCGAACGCGGACTGCGCTCCGCCGGTCGTATAAGCGAACGTGAGCGCGCGAGAGATCTCGGCTCGCCGAGCTATCCCTTCGTCAGGCTCGAGTTGAAGCAGATCGGGTGAGGAAGACATTCGTGTGTAGAGCGATCGATTCGGCTCGTCGTCCGCGGTGGCCGCAAACGGTTAGTCTTCAAGGAGACGGAACATTTACCGCAAACAGGAATCGTCCGGAACGAGCGCACGTAAGAAGCGTCTGGGGTTACTCCTTCGAGTAGCCTCGCTGAAAGGTGTCTCGATGCGTCCCGCGTTCTCCTTCGTGTTATTCGCAAGCGTGCTGCTCGGGCTGACCGCCTGGGTCCGACCTTCGTATTCGGAGCCGGACGCCGCGGGCGTCATCACGGTCACGGCTAAGCTAGTCGAAATTCCTTCGAAGCCGCCGCCGGACGACTTGTACGACTACGCCTTCGTGATGCGTTACGAGGTCGTCGGCGGGCCGATGGACAAGCAATCGCTCCTGGTCGCCCATTACAAACCTCTGCAGCCGCGCTCGAAAATTAAGGGTAAAATGAAGGAATTCGTCGGCGGCAAGCTGCGGAGCTTCACCCAAGGCGATACGCACAAGCTCAAGCTCTCGCCGGATTTGAAGAAGATCTGGAAGGGCGACGTCATCGACGACTTCTCGGCGACCGACCGCAAGAGCACGCGCTATTGGTGTCTGGAGGCGGACCCGGCGTGACACGAGCGCCGGTACGGGGCAGCAGCCGCGCGCGCTACGGCGCCTGGATAGCAGCGGGTGCGCTCGGCCTCGCGGCGCTCTACCCAGCGGTCACGGAGTATCGTGCCCGCGCGACCGCGGAGGCGCGCCTCGACGCCCTCGATGCGTCGCTTCGAAAGACGAACACACAAGCGCCCCTGGATCCGGGCACGGCGCTGCGCGTGACCCGGCTCGGTCCGCTGCTGTCGAGCTGGGAGACAGTGGGCGGATGCGGCGCCGGCAGCACGGGCGGAACCGGCGTCGTGAAGTGGATCGGCCGCAGCACGACAGGCGGCCTGTTTCAGTCGATCACGCAGTTCAACTACATCCACTTCACGAACGGTTACAACCTCGTCGCGACGGAACAGATCACCCGTGACATCGACGAGCACTGGAACGTCGGCGTCTTCGTGCCCTGGGTCTACAAGTGGTACGACAACCCGTTCGGCCTTTCGCCGCCGGTCGACATTTCGAACGCCGGTTTCGGTGACATCAACCTGCTCGGAACCTTCCGCTTCGGTCCGATCAACGAGAACAGCCTCATGGCTTCGCTCGGCCTCCCTACGGGCACGAGCGGCGCCTCGTACAAAGGCAGCCTGCTGACGCAGGAAAAACAGCTCGGTATCGGCAACGTGACCGGTTCGCTGATGCTGGACCACACGATGGACGAGACGTGGGGGCTCATCGTGCTCGGCGGGCTCGGTGCGTGGCGCGGCGGTCAAAACAGCTACGGCAGCTACCGCGCGCCGATGGCAAGCTTGTACGGCTACGGAGGTTACTTCATGGGGCCCTTCGTGCCGGCGTTGGGTGTTTCATTCACCGGCTTCCTGAAGCCGGATCGCGATCAGGGCATCGAGCAGGACGTCCCGCTGCTCTTGGTGGCGGCCAACGCATCCATCGAATGGTCGAACGATCTCGTCGCGGTGCTCGTCGGCGTGAGCTTCCCGTTCGGGCTCTACGCGAAGAAGGACACCGAGGAGCAGTTGCCGGGGACGCAGCCGAGCTCGACGGGGATCCAGCCGTGGACGGCGGCGATAGGCGTCTCCGTCTCACCCTTCTGAGGCAGCGATGGCGACGAAGGCCCTTTTTTGGAACTCTTGCCGGCGAGCGTGGCTGCCGCTCGCGCTCGTCGCCGGCGCTTTCGTCACGAGCCTCGCCCCCATCGCCGACGGGGACATCTTCTGGCACCTCGCCGCGGGGCGCGAAATGGTCCACCGGCACGCGCTCTTGCGCGTCGATCCATTCTCCGTCAGCGCCGCGGGGCGGCCGTGGCCCGACGTGCACTGGCTCTTTCAGCTCGCCGCGTACGGCGTGTACCGGGTCGGCGGTCTGCGAGCTCTGGTGGTCGTCAAGAGCTTGCTCGTCGCCGCCGGCGCAGGGGTGCTCTATACCGCGGTGCCCCGGCGCGGCCGCGCGATCTTCGTGCCGGCGTTTCTCGCCGCGATCTTCCTTTCGCGTCATCTGCTCCTGGTGCGGCCGGTCGTCGTGACGCTCGTGCTCGCGGCGACGTACTACGCGTTGCTCGAGCGCTACCGGCGCGAGCGACGAGCGCGGCTGCTCGTGCCGCTGCCGTTTTTGCAGGTGCTCTGGACCAACGTGCAAGGGCTCTTCGCGCTCGGCCCGGCCATCATCGGCGCGTATGCGGCGGGCGCCGCCGTCACCTTCGCGCTCGGCGATCGCGCCGGGTTTCCGTTTGCGCGCGAAGGGGGGACCCGGGCGGTCGCGCGCGCGCGGGCCGAGCAGCTCACCGTGACCGCCGCGTGCACGGCCATCGCGTCGCTCGCGAGCCCCTTCGGCGCGAGCGCGCTCGTGCTGCCCGGGCGGCTCTTGGCGCGCATCGTGCCGAACGCCGCGAACGTCTTCTCCGCCGCGATCGCCGAGAACGTGCCGCCGTTCGTGCTCGAGCGGAGCTCGCCGTCGGAGACGTGGCACGTCAAGTGGTTCCTGTTCGCGCTCTCCGTCTCCATACTGCTCGCCGCGCGACGGACGACCCTGAGCCACCTGCTGCTCCTCGGCGCCCTCGTCGTGCTCGCCCTCATGGGCAACCGCAACGTCGCGCTGCTCTACTGGCTCGCCCCCGCGATCGTCGCGACGGATCTCGCCCCGCTCGCGGCCATGGCGGCGCGGCGGTCGCGTCGCGCGCGCGGCGAAAGGCTCGCCGCGCGGTTCGCCGTCATGACCACCATGGTAGCCGCTTTGACGCTCGCCGGAGTCGCGGCGGCCCGCGAGCCGTCGCTCTCCGAGCCGGCTCCGTTCCGGTTTCCGGAGACGAGCGCGTCGATCATCGAGGGGCTGCGCGGCGGCGGCGAAATCTTCTCCGCCGATCATCAAGGCGGCTATCTCATCTTCCGGCTCTACCCGCGCTTCAGGCCGTACATCGACACGCGGCTCATTTTGCGCACGGCGAGCGAGTACGAAGAGTACCTCGGGTTCGCCGACGACCCGTCGCGCTTCGACGCTTTTCAGCGCCGGCACCACTTCGCCGCCGTCGTGCTACCCGTCGCGTACCCGGATCGCTACCTCGGGCTCATCCGTCATCTGTACGCGAGCCGCGATTTCAAGCTGGCGTACACCGACGGCACGGAGGCCTTGTTCCTGCGGCGCGAGGGCTGGGCCGACGACGGCATGAACCTCGGCGATCGCGCGACGACGGAGGAACTCCTCGCCGGCATCGCGGCGCGGTTCGGCGGCGACGCGCGGCTCTCTTCGGCGGCCCGCGTCGAGCTCGCGACGCTCGACGCCGCGCTCGGCGAGCTCGACGAGGCGGCTCGCGTGCTTTCGGGCGTGGCGTCGCCGGACGCCGCGGCGCTTCACGCGCGCGTTCGAGCCGCGAGCGGTGAGCTGGACTCGGCGGAGCACATGGCGGAAATCGCCCTCGAGCGCGATGCGAAGGACACCCGCGCGCTCGATCTCCTGGCGACGATCGCCGCGCGCCACGGCGAGCTCGGGCGCGCCGGCACGTTCTTGCGCCAGGCTCTCGCTCTCGATCCGTTCGACGTCGAGGCTCTTCATCTTCTCGCTACCATGGAGGACCGCCAACATGAGCGCTGAAGCATTCCACGGTTTACTGGGCTTTCCATCCTGGCGCGCGCTCGCACGAGGCGCGTCGATGCTCGGCGCGTTCGCGGTGTCCGCGTGCGGCGTGCAAGCGCACCCGCGGGGCAACGCCGCGCCCGTCGACACGAGCAACGACCTCGGCCCGGAGATGGGAGTTCCGACCGGAGCGGGCGGTGTTCCGGCGCTCGGGAGCGGCGGCGCTCCAGCGCTCGGAAGCGGCGGTACGTTGCCGGGCATCGCCGGCGTGGCCGCGACCAGCGGCGGCGTGTCCGGCGTCGCGGGCCTTTCGGGGTCCGGCGGCACGCTGGCGAGCGCCGGCGCGGCGGGCGTCGCGGGCACGGCCGTGACCGCGGGCGGCGGCGCTGCCGGAGCCGGCGGCGCGCCGCTTTCGGGGATCACCATTACGCTCGGCTCGAACGTCGTCCCCAAGGAGAACGCGATCGCGTTCATCCATTTCGGACATTCGAACATGGCGGGTCGCGCGATCGATCCGAGCACGACGCGTCCCTACTTCTTCACGCAGTCGGATCCCCATGCCTGGATGTATCACGTGGGCACGCCGCCTCAGCTCGCGCTCGAGCCGTACACCGCGGACGACGACCTGAGCGGCACGTACGGCGGACCGGGCACCGCGATCGTCAAGGAAGCCGTGGCCCTCTCGCCGAACAACTACTTCATCTCGCTCGGCTTCGGCAAAGCGTCGGCGTACTGCTCCCAGTTCTTGCCGGGGGCGCTCTATTACGACTCGCTGATCCAGGCGCCGAAGGCGGTCAAGGACCGGGTCACGTTCGCCGCCATCATCGTGATGCTCGGCATCACCGAGCGGCACGGCACCAGCGCGGACATCACCGGCTTTTCGAGCTGCATCAACACGCTCGTCACCGCCGTTCGCAACGACGTCGGAAGACCGGATCTGCCGCTGCTCCTCTCCGACTACGAGCAGGAAGCGACCGGAGACCTCGCCGTCACCGGGACGTTCGCGCAGCAGATCATCCCCGAAATCCACAAAGTGCCGATGGTCGTGTCGAACGCCGTCCTCGTGCCGACCGACGGCCTGGCCATGCAGGACGACCACCACTTCAATTTCGACGGGCACAAGGTCTGGGTAGGGCGTGCGCTGCAGCTCATGAAGGACAACGGCTGGTGGCACTGGTGAGAAACGAAAGAGCGTAGGCGCGCGCCGATCGGAACGCGCGGTAGTCGACCGATGGTCTTTTCCAGCCAGATCTTCGTCTTCTATTTCCTGCCGCTCGTGCTGTGTCTCTATTACGTGACGCCGTTTCGCGCGCGCACCGCGCTCGTCGCCGTCGCAAGCTACGTCTTTTACGGATGGGCCAACCCGGTGTGGGCGCTCATCATGTTCTTCGGGTCGAGCGTCGACTACGTGTGCGGCCTTCTGCTGCTCGAGCTGTCGGGGCTGCCGGACGACGGTGGCGTCCCGCCGGTGATCGGCCCCGAGGTGCCGCGCACGCGGAAGATGAAGGCCGTCCTGGTCACGTCCATCGTGACGAACCTGGGGCTGCTCGGCGCCTTCAAGTACACGGGCTTCGCCGCCGAGAACGTGAACGCCGTCGGCCGCGCGCTCGGGCTCGGCGATCGGCTGCTTCCCGTGGTGCACCTCGTTCTCCCCGTCGGCATCTCGTTCTACACGTTCAAGGCGATGAGCTACGCGATCGACGTGTACCGCGGCGACGCGCGCCCGATGCGACGCTTCACCGACTACATGTGCTTCGAGGCGTTCTTTCCGGATCTCGTCGCCGGGCCCATCATCCGCTACGCGTCCATCGAGCGGCAGATGCGGGCGCGCGAGCACTCCGTGGAGAAGTTCGCGCGCGGCGTCCTCTTCTTCGCGTTCGGCATGGGGAAGAAGATCCTCGTCGCGAACCCGATGGGGCACCTCGCCGACACCGCGTTCGCCGCCGGGCCCCTGCACGCGCGCGACGCCTGGTTCGGCGTCGTCGGCTATGCCTTCCAGATCTACTTCGACTTCTCGGGGTACTCGGACATGGCCATCGGGCTCGCGCTGATGATGGGCTTCGTGCTCATGCAGAACTTCGAGTCACCGTACAAGTCGGAGAGCATCACCGAGTTCTGGCGCCGGTGGCACATCAGCTTGTCCACCTGGCTGCGCGACTACCTGTACGTCCCGCTCGGCGGCAATCGCAAAGGGCCGCGCCGCACGTACGCGAACCTGATGACGGTGATGCTCCTCGGCGGCCTCTGGCACGGCGCGAGCTGGAACTTCGTCATCTGGGGCGGCATTCACGGCGGCATGCTCGCGGCGGAGCGCGCGCAGGGCAAAGACAGCTTCTACCGCCGACTCCCGCGACCGCTCCGCGTCGTCACGACGTTTGCCATCGTGTGCCTCGCGTGGGTGTTCTTCCGCGCCAAGACGCTCGCGGAGGCGCTCCGATACCTGGGCTCGTTATTCGGCGTCGCCGCGGCCGGACCCGGCGCGGACGGCGTCGCCGGTGCGCTGTACACGCCTTACCACGTCGGCATGTTCGCCGTCGCCTGCGGGATCACTTGGGGCCTGCCGACGACCTGGGAGTTCACGGAACGGCTCTCTCTGCCGCGCGCGGCGTTCGGGATGGCGTTGCTCGGGCTGTCGGTGCTCCTCATGTGGACACAGACGATCAATCCGTTCCTCTATTTTCAGTTCTGAGCGCGCCGTGATCGAATCGTCGCAAAGCATTCCCCAGCCCGCGCCACCGACGCAGACCGCGCCGCGTCGCGACGCGGCGCTCGGCTTTTCCACGACGGTGTCGCGTCCGGTGGCGATGAGCGTGGTCGCGGCGTTCCTGCTCTTCGTCTACGGCGTACCGATCGGTCAAGCGCTCCTCGAGAAGTCGAAGGGAGACGATTCGCCCATTCCTTCGTTGTTCAAGCACGCTCCGACGAAAGAGAGCCTGCGTCAGTTCGAAAAGGACATCGAATCGAGCTCTTACGCGAAGGACTACTTCCAGCCGCGGATTCAGCTTCTTTTGACGCGCTTCGGTCGCGTGGGAAACAAACTTGCCGTCATCGGCCAAGACCCGCGCTGGCTCTTCTACACGCCGGGCCTCACCTACGCGAGCGGCCCGTCCTTCCTCGATGCGGACGTCGTGCGCGAAAGAGAGAAGGAAGCGCTCGACGCGGACGCGCCGATCCACGCCGATCCACGTCCTGCAATCTTCTCGTTTCACGAGATGCTGGCCGCGCGCGGCATCAAGCTGATCTTGTTTCCGATGCCGGATAAGACGATGCTGCAGCCGATGCAGCTGCACGGGCGCGAACATGGCGACCGGCCGGTTCCAGTGCCTCGAAATCCCGGACTCGACGTGCTCATCGCAGAGGCGCGCGCGCGCGGCATCGGCGTGTTCGATCCGACGCCGCCCGAGGTGTCGCCCGGCGACGTGCCGCGCTTCCTCGTACAGGATACGCACTACACGCCGGAGTGGATGGAACGCATCGCGCGCGATCTCGCCGCCGAAATCGAGCGTACCGTGTCGCTCCCGCCGCTCGCGGAACCCGTGCAACTCCACTCCGTGGCGCAGACGGAAGAGCGCGTCGGCGACCTCGTCGACATGTTGAAGCTCCCCGAAGATCAGACCTGGTTTTTGCCGCAGAAGATCACCGTCCACCAGGTGCAAGACGCCGCGGGAGAGCCGTGGGAGCCGGACGACGGCGCGGATGTTCTGTTGCTCGGCGACAGCTTCACGAACGTGTTCTCGAAGGAAGCGATGGGTTGGGGGCAATCCGCGGGGCTCGCGCCGCAGCTCGCGCTTTCGCTCCGCCGCGGCGTGGACGTCATCGCGCAGAACGACTCCGGCGCGTTCGCGACGCGGCAAAGGCTGGCGCAGACCCTCGGCGGCGACGGCGATCGCCTGAACGGTAAGCGCGTCGTCGTGTGGGAGTTCGCGTCGCGCGAGCTTTCGGTCGGCGATTGGAAGCCCATCGACTGGAACGCCGCGGCGGGGAGGGCACGGAAGTGAGCGGCAAGCGCGTTGCGCTCGTCACCGGCGCCGCGGGTGTCATGGGCGTGCGCCTCGTCGAGCGCCTGCTAGCCGGGGGATTGCGCGTACGCGGGCTCGTGCTCCCCGGGGATCCGGGGCGGTCGCGGCTCGAGGCGCTCGGCGCTCGCGTCGTCGAAGGCGACGTCAGCGACGCGCGCTCGCTGCGCGGCGCCTGCGACGGCGTCCACACCGTCTTTCACCTGGCCGCGATCATCCTTTCTCACGACGTCTCGGCGTTCCGGCGCATCAACCGCGACGGCACGGCCAACGTCGTCGCCGAGGCGCGCGCCGCCGGCGCGTCGCACCTCGTGTACGTGTCGTCGGCGTCCGTCACGTACCCGCGGCGCACACCGTACGCCGAGTCGAAGCTCGAGGCGGAACACATCGTCGAGAGCTCGCGCGTGCCGTACACCATCGTGCGGCCGACGCTCGTCTACGACGCGGGCGGCGGCCAGGAGCTGCTCCTTTACCTCGACTACCTGAAGCGCTTTCGCGTCGTGCCCTTCATCGGCAATGGTTCGGCGAAGAAGCGCCCGGTCTGGGCGGAGGACGTCGTCGATGGGCTCGCTCGCGTCGCCGGGAACCCTGCGGCCCTCGGTAAAACGTACAACCTGAGCGGCGCGGAAGCGATCAGCATGCGCGATTTCTCGCGGTTGCTCCTCGCACATCAGGGCATGAAGAAGCAATTCGTGCACCTCCCCGTGCTCGCGTGTCGGGCGGCGGCGTTCTTCATGGGGAAGCTCCTGAGCGCGCCGCCGCTCACCCAGAGCGCGATCTCCGGCATCGTCAACGACGCGGATCTAGACCCCGCGCTCGCCATGAAGGAGCTCGGCTACCGTCCGCTCGGGGTGCGCGAAGGGCTCGCGCGCCACTTTACCGTGGACGGACGGCGCGACGGGCGTAACGTCCGCGCCGCCGTGCCTCCGGGCCCCGCTCCTCGCCTCGAAGGAACACTGCAATGACATCGTGGAAGCTGGCTTCTTACTTCGCTCTCGTTTCGCTCAGCGGCTGCTCGTCGCTCGGAGCGCCGCCGCGCGGCTCGGCCGACACGCCGGAGGACGACGAGAAAGCGAAGATGGTCGCCATCGGCAAGAAAGTGCCCGGGATCATCGTGTGGTCCAGCTCGCGCGCCGGAAATCACGACCTTTTCACGATGAAGACCGACGGCTCCGACGTGAAGCAAATCACGCAGGGCGAGGCCGTCGATTGGTTCCCTCGCTTCTCGCCCGACGGCTCGAAGATCCTGTTCACGCGCAGCAAGGGCGGCTGGGTCAGCGAGCGCGACGCCAACGACAGCGAGAAGTGGGACATCTATACGATTGCCCCGGACGGCAGCGGGGTCGCCAAGGTCGTCGACAACGCGAGCTGGGGCAGCTTCATCGGCCCCGACGAGATCGTCTTCGTTCGCTCGACGAAGATCTTTCGCACCGTCATCGGCTCGGGCAAGGAAACGCCGCTCCTCGACAGCGCGGGCGTTTCGGATCTCGACGGCTCGCTCCTGCAGCAGCCGGAGCTTTCCAAAGATCAGAAGTACATCGCGATCACGCTGCGCGGCGGCAAGCGCGAGACCGGCATCTGGGATCTCGAGAAGAAGACCTGGACGAAGACCGGCCTCGGCTGCCAGATCAACTGGACGCCGGACGGCTCCGGCATCTACTGGGTGAACCCGACCGGCAACGGCGGCAGCGAAATCTACCGCATGCCGATCAAGGCGGGGAAGCCCGACGGCGAGCTCTCGGACGATCAGCTCGTGCTCATGGATCTGCCCGGCCGTCGCTCGCACGAATATTTTCCGGAGCTCTCGCGTGACGGCAAATGGCTCGTGTGGGGCGTGACCCAGCGCGGGCATGACCACGACATCGCCGACTACGAAATCTATCTGTGGGAGGTCGGGTCGCCCGCCGAGAGCGCCGTCCGCCTCACGTATCACTCCGCGAACGATCGATGGCCGGACATCTTCATCCCCGGCGCGGGCGGAGCGGAGGAGGCGAGCGGCGGATGACGTTCCGGCGCATCGCGGTCCTCGGCGCGGGCGGTTTCATCGGTTCGCACCTCGTCCCCGCGCTGCTCGCGCGCTTCGGCGCGACGATCGACGCGGTCGACATCGATTTCAAGAAGCTCGACAGGAGCGACCCGCGGATCGTCGTCACGAAGGCGCGCGTCGAGGAGCCCGCGCTGGTGCGCGACATCGTCGGACGCTGCGACGTGGTCGTCTCGCTGACGGCGCTCTGCAACCCGGCGCTTTATTCCACCTCGCCGCTCGAGGTCATCGACGCGAGCTACACCCACCTCGTCCCCCTCGTCCAGGCCTGCGCGCGCTACCGCGTGCGGCTCCTCCACTTCTCGACGGCCGAGGTCTACGGGCGCTTCGCCATCGACGGAGCGGGAGAGCGCACCGCGGAAATGAACGAAGATACCTCGGCGATGCTGCTCGGTCCGGTGAACCGCGAACGCTGGTCGTATGCGTGCGCGAAGCAGCTCCTCGAGCGCGTGATCTGGGCGCACGGCGCGCACGGCGGCCTCGAGTTCACGATCGTGCGGCCGTTCAACGTGATAGGCCCGCGCATGGATTACGTTCCGGGCGTCGACGGCGAGGGCATCCCCAGAGTGTTGCCGTCGTTCATCGGGGCGCTCTTCTCGGGCAGCGAGCTCTTGCTGGTCGACGGCGGCCACCAGCGCCGGGCGTTCCTGTCGACGCGGGATCTGACGGAGGCGGTTTGCCTGATGCTCGAGCGCCGGGAGGCGTCGCGCGGACAGATCTTCAACGTCGGCAATCCCGCCAACGACGTCGGCATCCGCGAGCTCGCCGAGCGGCTCGCCGCGGAGTTTTGCGCTCGCGTGCCGGGCGCGCCCGCGCCGCGCCTGCGGGACATCCCGGCGAAAGACTTCTACGGCGAGGGCTACGACGACTCGGAGCAGCGCGTGCCGGACATCGGAAAAGCGAAGCGGTTGCTCGGCTGGGCTCCGAAGGACGCGCTCGCCGACATGCTCCCCGGCATCATGGAAGACTACTTGCGCCGCTACTCTTCCGTCTTGTTGTTGCGGCGCGCGAGCCGTCACGCCGATGCCTGTGCGACGAGCGCTCCGGCGGAGGTCGTTTCCCTCGAGCCAGCGGCGCGGACGAGCACGGGATGAACGTCGTGATCGTGCCCGCGTACCAGGCGGCGCGGCACGTCCGCCGCGTCCTTCAGCGCGTGCTCGCGGTGCGCGGCTTCGCGGCGTCGAAGGTGGTCGTGGTCAACGACGGCAGCACCGACGCGACTCGCAGCGAGGTGCTCGCCGTTCGGGACCCGCGCATCGAGCTCGTGGATCGACCTCTGAACGGCGGCTACGGCGCGGCGATGAAAGACGGCCTCGCGCACGCCGCGCGAATGGACCCGGACGTCGTGGCGTGCGTCCATGCGGATGGTCAGTACAGCCCCGAGTCGCTCCCGTCGCTCGCCGGCGAGCTCGCCGCGCGCCGGCTCGACGTGTTGCAAGGCTCGCGGATAGCGTCGGGTACCGCGCTCTCCGGAGGGATGCCGCTCTACAAGCTCGCGGCGAACGCGGTGTTGAACCAGCTGGAGAACCGGACGCTCGGCCTCCACATGACCGACTATCACAGCGGATACCTGCTGTACGGCCGCAGGGCGCTCGGCGAGGTGCCGTTCGCGCGTCTGTCGGACAGCTTCGATTTCGATCTCGAGGTCATCGCGGCGGCGCGCGCGCGCGGGCTCTCCGTGGGAGAAGCTCCGGTGCCGACGCACTACGGCGACGAAGTTTCGCACCTCAATCCGATCACGTACGGGTTCAGAGTGCTGCGCGTTCTCTGGCGTTACCGGACGGGGCGCTATGCGGCGTGAGGGCTTTCGGCGTGCGGTCCCGTGCACGGCGCTCGCGCTCGCGGCGGGTTGTCATCCGTCGTTCGGCGCGCCCTGGCCGAGCGGCGGCGGGACGGTCCTCGCCGAGCACGCCGAAGTGCGGACGCTGAACGCCGGCTACACCAGGACGCGCTCGCACGTCCTGGTGCGCGAGGTCGACGTCCCGACGCGCGCGGCGCTCGACTACGCCGCGTATCATGCAAACTTCATGATCGCCGAGCCGGAGCCGGACAACCCGCCGCCGGAAGCGAAGCCCGACGTGTCGAACCCGTTCGCCGGCTTGGTGGACGCCGCGTCGCTCACGTCCGACGTGGGGCGCACGCCGCTCACCGCGGACGAACGACGGCACGCGCTCGCGTTCGCCCCCGCCGTTTCGTATCTCGAGTCGCATCACGTGGAAGGCGCTGAAAAACTCGAGCAAGTGGGGTCCGCGATCCGCGGAGAAACATGGCGGCTCCCGGCGACGCCCGGGGTGTCGGCACAAGCCCCGAGCGAGGCGTTCGTGCACGCGCCGGCGTCCGGACCGGCGGAGCTCTGGGTGAAGATCGAGTTTGCGCCGTGGTTCACGCCGTTTCGGGGCCTCGCCGACCAGGACGGCGACGGTTACCCCGAGGTCTACGGCAAGATCCGCGCGGATCACGTCGCGCCGTCGGCCATCGCGGCCTTCCGCGGCGACTACACCCATCGAGCGCTCACGCCGCAGGAAGTGAAGACCTGGGCGAACGAGCTGTCGTCGTACTGGTACCCCTCGTTCAACACGGACCTCGTCGCCGCGGGCGCCGTCTGGCCCGACGAGCACACCGAGACGGACGTGCGAAAGGAGCTCGACGGCCGGGAGTTCGCCGCGCCTACCGTCGTGATGAGAGGCAAGCCGGAAGGCAAGGCGACGTACGAGGTCCTCCTCGTCAAGGGCGAAGCCGTCGCGGCGCCCGGCGCCGCGGCACCATCCGCCGCGCTCGCGCTCGCCAGGTCGAAGCCCACGCCGGACCCGGGGCCTCTCTCGGCGGTCATCGCGAAGGAGCTGGGCGAGCACGGCGGCAGCTACACGTCGTGGGCCGCGGAGCTCTCGCCGTTTCACGCCGACGTGAAGAAACGACTAGCCGGGTTGCCACACGACTCGAAGGCGCTCGCCGGCGACGACGGATTCCTGTTCTATCGCGGAAGCTTGGATTATCTCCTCGGCGGGGATCTCGAAGCCCAGCCGGCGGGCAAGGATCCGTTGCCGGTCATCGTCGAGTGGAAGAAGCTGCTCGAGTCGCACGGCGTGGATTTTCTCTTCGTGCCGGTGCCGACGAAGGCGGAGATCTTTCCCGACGAGCTGTCGCCCGCCGGAAAAGCGCTCGTCGGCAAGGTCGTCAATCCGTATCTACGCAAGCTGGAGCAGAGCCTCCTCGCGCAAGGCGTCGAGGTCGTCGATCTGCTCGCGCCGCTGCTCGAGGCGCGCAAGAAGGGCGACGCGCCCGGCGAAGAGCCGCTCTTTCAGCACCAAGACACGCACTGGACCGACCGCGGGCTAAGGCTCGCGGCCGGCGTCCTCGCGCGGCGCATCGCCCGCTATCCGTGGTACGCGGAGCTCGCGAAGCACGCGCAGCGCTTCGACGTGAAGGACGCTGCGTTCACGCGCTTCGGCGATCTCTATTCTCGGCTCCCGGAAGCCAAGAAGAGCAAATACCGTCCGGAGACGCTCGCGGCGCACCCAGTCGTACGCTCCGACGGCACCCCCTACGACGATGACCCGGAGAGCCCCATCGTCGTGCTCGGCGACAGCTTCACCGGCGTCTACGAGCTGACCGACGCCGAGCATGCGGGCGTCTCGGCGCACATCGCCCGCGGCGTCTCGTATCCGGTGGACCTCGTGATGAGCTACGGCGGCGGACCCAACGTCCGGCAAAAATTGATGCGCCGTGGCGCCGCGGCGCTCGACACCAAAAAGCTGGTCGTCTGGATCATGACCGCGCGCGATCTGTATCGTTACTGGGAGGCTTGGGAGGCGCTAGGTTCGACTTGAGCGAGGCTTGGAAGAACAGATCACGATCGTATAGGCGGAACGGCGCGAGTTTTCTGCGCGCGAAGAGCGCGCTATTCGAGGCCGGGGAGCAAGTGACGAGGCGCATGGTCGTCGCTTCACTGTGCGCGCTGGTGTTCGCCGGAGAGCCCGAACCGCCGCGGCTGCCGTTCACCGAGGCGCTCCTGGCCGTCGAAGACGACGCGGACGCGCGCTTGCCGTCGGCGGACGCCGGAGTGGTTCCGAAGCTCGCCGAGATCGCCGGCCGCGTGCGCGCGGCGAAGAGGCGGACCGCGTCCCGCGCCGAAGCGCTGAACAGCGTCGTATTCGGCGAGCTGGGGTTCGTGCGCGAGGTGAACGACTCGGATTTACGCTTCGTCTCGCTGAGCTCCGTGCTGCAATCGCGGCGCGGCAGCTGCGTCGGCCTCGGGACGCTGTACATCGCGCTCGGCGAGCTCCTCGGGTGGCCCGTCGAAGGCGTCATGGTGCCCGGGCATTTCTACGTCCGCGTGGTGGACGACGGCGACGAGCGTCGCAACGTGGAGCTGCTTCGTCGCGGCGAGGAAATGCCCGACGCCTGGTACGCCGCGCGCTTCGCCGTGCCCGGCCGGGGCGCGCCCGAATACGCCCGCGCTCTCTCACCGAAGGAGGTCCTCGCCGTCGTCGAGTACGATGTCGGCCGGGAGCGTATATGGCAAGGCCGCTTGTCGGAAGCGCGGCGCGTCCTGCGTCGCGCGACGGCGCTCTTCCCCGCGTTCGCGGAGGCTCACGCGAGCCTCGGCGAGGCGGCGCAGCTGCTCGGCGCGCTGGACGAAGCGCGGGGAAGTTACCTCGCCGCGCGGCGGGAGAATCCCGATCTGCCGGGGGTACAGGCCAACCTGGAGCTCGTTGGGCTGGAGGATCGATCCAATCGCTCGGAGTGACCTGGCCGGAGCCGGGCGAGGGGCTCACGTGCTCTCCGATTCACGTCAAAAGCGCCCCCGCAAGCCGGCGCTCGATAAGCCGATCCACGGCTCGACGCTCAGGGCTCCCGCCGGTGGCGCTTTCGGGCGCGCCGAGAACCATAGATATGCGCCCCCGAGCCCGCCGGCGACCCCCACGCCCAGCGCCACCGTCGCGAAGGTCGCGAATCGCTGCATCCTGTCGACTCTGCTCGCGTACGCGTTCGGGCACTGGTGCTGCGGGCAGCGGCTGTCGTCGAGGTAACCCTCGTCGCTCAAGGCCAGCGCCGCGAAGACCCCGCTCGCGACGAAGCCTGCCGCGGACGTCGATAACGCGACGTACGCCAGGGTTCTATCGGGCCTTCGCGCGATCGCGCGGGGCTCGTCGACCGGGACGGGGCGAGGGGACGGCGATTCGGCTGTCTGTTCCACGACGCGCGGCGGGGCGGGAGCGGCTGTCGGGACTACGACGTTCGTCACGCTGCCGGACTCGACAAGAACGCGGATTTCGAGGAGCGGCGCGCCCTCCGACGTCGTCGCGCCGACGACGTGCTCACCTGGATCGACCAAGAGCTCGAACGAGTCGGGGGGTTCCCGACGTTCCGCATCGCCCTCGGCGATCAGGTAAGTCGATTGGCCTTCGTCGTCGAGGGATTCGACGGGGTGTCCATCGACGCGCAGGCGCGCGCGATCGCCGCTGATTCGGACGCGGCCCATCGCCGTGGCGGCGTCGACGACGTCTTGCCGCGCGCGCGCTTCGAAGCCCGCGGGGAGCTGTTCTCCCGTCGACCCTGGAGTGAGCGCGTGCACGAACGCGCGGAACGCGTTCGAGTGGTGTCCGAGCTTGCGTTCGCAGTAACCGATGTCGTAGCTCGTGATTGGGTGCGGCCTCAGCCGTTCCGATTCGCGAAACTCGGCGATGGCCTCCGCGTAGCGTTCTTCTCGGGCGAGCTCGAGTGCCCTGAGAAATGCGGCGCGAGCGGCATCGATGGGATCGTCCGGCTCGTCGCGCGAGCGCCGCGTCTCGGCGCCCGCGGCGGCGTACGGTACTCCGGAGGGATCATCCCGTGCCGCTCCAGCGGCGTTGCCGGTTGCTTCGTCGGCCCGAGCGACGCGCGCCGTCGCGGAGAGCGCGAGTACCCACACGGCCGAAGCGCTAAAACGGCACTTCATCGATCAGCACGTCTCCACTCGGCGACGCTCTGGAAGTCGTCGATGACGAAGGCGCCGCACGCACTCGGCGCTCGCCGTGACGCGGCTGTGTCCGGTGGGGTGCGCTGGACGGCGCAGGGAGCGCCGTGTCCGTGGTGACGGCGCTCTTCTCGCTGGCGGAGGCTTCCGTCGGAGGAGCGGCGACCGCGGGCGGATCGCTCGCGGCGCGTGGATGTGCATCACCGACCCCGACCGCGCGTGGCGGCGGCGTCAGGCGCGGTCGGGTGAGAAGATAAATGGAACCGATCGCGACGACGGTCGCCAAGACGCTTGCCGTTACGGAGCGGCGAGGGGTGGTGACCGGCCGGATGGAGACGGATTGGGCGCCGCCGCTGTCCGCGATCGCGGTCGTGCGCTTCGAGCGGGACGCGACGGCATCGAGCAGCGGGACGGGCCCCTCGCTCGAAGGGCTCTCGGGGTTCTGCCCTTCCGTGTCCGGGTGCCGCCCATGTTGCCTGGTCTCTGCGTCCTCGAGCGGCGTCGATGCCGCGAGCGGCGCGGAGAAGCGCGGGGAGCTCTGGTCCGTGTATCGCGCGAGCAGGTCGTAAACCTCGCGCAAGTCCGAGGGGCGGTCGTCACGATTTCGCTGGAGCATCCGCCCGATGAGCGTGGCCGCCTGTCGAGGGATGTCGGTCCGCAGCTCTTCGATGGCCTTGATCCGATGCGTCATGAAGTTACGCACGAGCTGGCCTATGTTCGACCAATCGACTGGTCGTACGCCGGCGAGCGCTTCGTAGAGAATGACGCCGAGCGCCCAGACGTCGGCGCGATGATCGATGACGCTTTCGCACAGTGTCTGTTCCGGAGACATGTAGGCGGGGGTTCCGAGCATCGTGCCGGTACCCGTCAACACCCCCACTCCGCTCAGCTCGTCGAGCTCCGGGATCATCAGCTTGGCGATGCCGAAATCGAGCACACGCGGCTCGAGAGCTCCCGACGCATGGCGCACCAAGAAGACGTTGTCGGGCTTCAGATCCCGATGAACGATGCCGAGCGAGTGGGCCGTCCCGACGGCTGACACGACCGGCAAGAGGAGATCGGCGGCTCGCCGGATGGTCAGCGCCTTCTCGCGCGCGAGGAGGCCGGCGAGCGTCTCTCCATCCAGCAGATCCATGATGATCACCGGCGTACCGTCTTCCAGCTCGAAGAAGTCGTGCACCTTCACGACGTTCGGATGTGAGATGGCGCTCGCCGCTCTGGCTTCTCTCAAGAAGCGCCGTCGCGTCTCCGACTCCAACCGCGTCGATCGCACCATGATCTTCGCGGCGACGCGGCGGCGCGTGACTTGATGCGTGGCGGACCAGACCTGTCCCATCCCTCCCTGACCGAGAAGGTTGTCGAGTCTATAACGGCCCACGACGAGGCCCGAACTCGGGACCGGCATGAAGGCTCTGAACTTTACACCGCGGCCGCCGCGAAGCGGCAAAGTACTGAAAGATGACTATGAGCGAACGCTTCACCGACGCCAGCGGGTGCTCAGGGCCCGACCTTCGGTGACTGGAGGAACTACCTATCGACGTCCGCACGAACGCGTGCAACGTCGGTTGCCATGCAACTCGGGAAGAGCATCAAGGCGATGGGCATCTGCAAGCGACCTAGGCCGCCAAAGCCAGAGGAACAGGAATTGGAGACCAACCGCTGGGCGCCAATTCTGCGGTGGAGCGGACTGACACTGGAGACGGTCTCGGTTAGGGTCGTCGCCCAGCGCGACGACGTCGAGGTTCGGTGGCGGCGCTACGCCTTCGGAGGCATCCCTTATTCGTTCGGTCGCTTCATGGGAAGCCGTGTCTTCGACGTCCGCCCCGGTAACTTCTTCGTCCATGTGGATCTGAAGGTCACGGGTCCAGCGCTCACGGTGTACGCCGAGCAAGTTGGATGATGAACCGAATCCGGTCGCTCCAGGCGATCGGCCTTTCCAGCTATCTGCGTCTCGTTCACCATTCGAGTCGAGTCATCCTTCGCGGCGATCTGGCGGAGAGCGGACTTCTGACGACGTGGCACGACTCGTTGCTGGTGGGCCTGGCGCTCGCGGCAGATCGGCCGAGTTTGGCGGTCTACGTCCTCGAGCGCGAGGTCCAAACGTCCGTCATCTGCACGCTCGAAGCGCTCGGTCTTCACGTGATTCGCGCGCGTGAGGACAACGCGCTCGGGGCTCGAGCCGTCCGAGACTGGGTCCGTCACCGGAATCACCACGTGGTGATCACGCTGGACGGCACGAGCAACTTCCCTCGAGTCGCGCAATCCGGCGTCGCGCGCCTCGCGCGCCTCGCCGGCGCGCCGCTCTATCCCGTGCGTCTCGCCGCCGCGTACGGGTTCGAATCCGAGCCGCCGGAGCGGTGCTTCGTCCCCGACGTGGACAACGTGCTCGAAGCGACCATCCTCGGAAAGATCGCCGCGGGGACCTCGAGCGACGAAGCTACGGCCGCCCTTCAGCGCGCGCTGGGGACGGAGCAGCCCCGCGGCACTCGGCGGCCGAAGAATCTGCGCACGGCGTCGTCCCGCCTCTGGGCGCGCGCCTGCATGGTATCTCCGTCGATTGGCTCCTTGAGGATCGGCGCGCGCGCTCACCGTCAATTGGATGAGGGGCTCGCCTCCACGGCCTGGATCGCGTCGACGAGCGACTGACTCGCACGCGGATACGGGAAGAGGTGCACGTAGTGCGCCGCGCCCGGAAGCAGAGAAAGACGGTGAACGCCGACGATGGCGCCGCCGAGATCCGGCGTCATCCGCTCGACGATGATGAGCTGGCTTTGAGCTTTCGCGTTGACGATGTACGCGAGCGCGCCCTGCGACACGAGGCCTTGGAGGCGAAAGTCCGGAACGAAGCCATCGCCTTCGTACGCGATCGCGCATTCGTCGCATTGGTGGACGCCGTTCGGCTCATCGAGCCACGCTTCGACCGCGACGCCCTTTGCTCGCAGCCCGCGGCAATCGAACGGATACACTTCGATCATCACGGACGTGTCGTCGAACGTCAGATTGAATTGCCGATACCAACTCTGTATCAAGTCGAGGCTGAAGGGATACCAGGATTGGAACCCGTCGGCGATGAAGGGGTTCGAGTACGAGCCGACGAACGGCGGAAACTGCGTGGTGCGATCCGCGTACAGAAACGCGCTCAACGACGTCGGGGGGGTCATCGCAGGAAGGGCGAAGACCGCGAACCCGCCCGGGTCCGTGGTCGCCTGTGACAGAACAGCGCTGCAATCGACCAGCGCGGTCGGGCACAGGCGCAAGTTCAACGGCGGATCCGGGACCGTGTCGAGGTACCCCGCAAGGATCTCCGTTCGAATGGTTCTCGGCGACGAAGCGCTCCAGTCGAATGAGCCGGCGCACGAGAAGTCGCGACCCAGCGCGCACTCCGAGAGGCAATTTTGCGACGTGCAGTCGAGAAACGCCTGTTGAATTCCAGATTGATCCGTACCCCCGTGCAGTCCATCCCAGCCCTGGTCTTGAACGACGGCAGCCAGGTCAATCGCGTCGTTCGGGTCATGCAGCTGCTGCAGCCTCGCGAGCCATTGTCGGCAAAACGGGTCGTCACTGCAGCGAGCGCGTCGCGTGCCGGAGGCTCCAGCGTCGAAGGTGTCGCAGTTGGCGGCGATACAGGCCTCACATTCGGAGCTGGAGTACGGCGCGCCGCCAACTGCGATCGTGACGTGGGGGCTCTGCCCTGCGTCGTCCGACGCGTCCCAGCTCTCCGGCGTCGCGCGTTCGCTTCGCGAGCTCTGTATCGTGTAGTCGCTCGTGCCGAGGACACGCCCGCAGCCGAACAGCCCCGCGGTAGTCGTGACGGCGATGAAGAGGAGCGGGCGCAGCGTGACGATTTTGCTTCGCGCGAGTCGCACAACGGCGGATCGGATTCGCATCCTTTCGTGCAAAGGATAGAGCGAGTCGATATCGAAAAGCGATCCTCGCCAAACATTTAGCTACGGCTCGTGGTTGGACGCAGGCGCGAGCTCCGTACAGCCCTTTTTGGACGGAGGCGGGATTCGCGCGGAGCGGAGCACCGAGCCGTTCCCGAAGACGTGAGCGTGCTCGGCGGAAGCGGAGAGCGGCTCCGCGGCAAATGGCGGCACTGGGTAATTCGGACACATCGGTGCGCAGGGACGTCGTTCGCGATCCCGGTATGCCGTGCCGCCAGCGATCGGGCGCGAGGGCGCGCGACAATCCTGCGCTGCGGCTGGCTCGTAAGTTGCTGCGCGGCTGTCGATGGCTCGTTGCTTCGTGAACGAGAAACGCCCGGGTGGCGAGTCGTAACGAACGCCGCGGATGCGCGCGCGGGCTGGTGATCGGCTGCGTGGTCGCCGCGGCGTGGGCGCTCGCGTGCACGCCGGACCGGCGCCGCGAATCCGAAGCAACGCCGGCCACGAGTGCCGAAGCGCCGGTACTTGCCGTCGATCCGAATGCACCCCACGCCGAGCCCATCGGCGCAGCCGGCTATTGGCTCGAGGACACGTCGCGCAAGGTGCAGCCGACGACGGCTCCGCCCGCGCTCGGCGGCACGCTCGTCCTCGAAGGCCCGCGCGACTCGGTGCAGGCGTATCAGATCGTGCTCCGGCCAGAAGGCGGCGGCATGCAAAACGTCGACGTGATCGCGACGGATCTCACCACCAGTACCGGCGCGAGCATCCCGGCGTCCAACGTCACTCTATTCCGGGAGTTCTTCATCGACTTTGGTTCTGTCGATCCACATCAGATCATGGGTGGCGTGGCGCCCGCGCCGGAGCAGTCGCCCACGAACGACGCGCGCGTGCCCGACCCGCTGATCCCTCTCGTGGACCCTTATACGGGCAATCCCGCCGGCGCTCCCTTCGCAGTCGACCCGGACACGAACCTGCCGCTCTGGGTCGATGTCCAGATCCCCGCCGACGCTTCGCCGGGGACTTACACGGGTTCGATCGTGGTCACCGCCGACGGGCAGGCCCCCATGGTCATCCCCCTCTCTCTCGACGTCTGGGATCTGACTCTGCCGGATAGCCGCAGCGTGACTACGTATTTCAGGATCGATTGGGATTCCGTGAACTCCTTTCACGCCGGGATGAACGCCGGGGATCCGGACGCCGATCCGCGCACGCGAGTGCTCGTGCATCGGTACGAGGAGATGGCGCACTCCCATCGTGTCGATCCACTCCAGATCTGGGTTCCGTCGCCGAACGGGTGCTCGGCGCCAACGGACTGGACCGCGTTCGACGAGGCCGTGGGCCCTTACCTGGACGGCTCGCACTGGAACGACGGCGTGCCGAGCACGTACTTCGGCGGAGGCATTCCGATTGGGAATGAGGATCCGCCGTGCTCGAGCGAGCAATATACGGAGCTCGCGCGGGATTGGGCGTCGCACCTGACGGAGAAGGGTTGGCTCACACGCACGTGGGATTTCGCTACCGATGAACCGCCGTCGTCGCTGTATCCGACGATCGCCCGACAATCCGGCTGGGCGCAAGCCGGCGATCCCGATTGGAAGCCGCAGATCATCGACACGACGATGCCCCGAACGTCGAGCGCGCCCTTGTTGAACGGCGCGCTCGGTGTGTATGTGCTCTGCCTCAAATGCTTCGGTAATTGGGACATCCTCGACGATCCGAACGATCCGGGAGCGCACGTCTACGGCAGACCGGAGTGGCCTTTGCTCTTCAGTCAAGGCATCCGCCTGTGGTTCTACGAGAGCGTCGCGCAGGGGCCGCCCTACCCGGGGTTCGCCACCAACACGCTCGACGCCGCGGAGCCGCGCATCCTGATGTGGGGCGCCTGGTACGAGGGCGCCACGGGCTTTCTATATTACTCCATCACCGAGCTCGCGAAGAACGACCCATGGGGGCCGAACATCACGTTCTCGAAGACCGGAGACGGAGTGCTCGTGTATCCGGGCAACCACGACGGCACGAGCGCGCCCGCGGGATCGCCCGCGAACCTCTCCATCGACGGCCCCGTCCCTAGTCTACGGCTGAAGATGGTGCGCTCGGGACTCGAGGACTGGGCGCTCTTCGACCTCGCTGCTCGAAACGGCCTCGGCGACGTGGCGCGCGCGGCGGTCGCGACGGCGTACACGCAGCTCGGTGGCTGTCAGTACCAGGGGTGCAATCCTCCGGCGTGGTACTGGAAGACGGACTACGGGCTTCTCTCGGAAGCACGCCGTACGGTCGCGCAAGCGCTCATGAACGCGGGCGTCCATTGAGCCGCGCCGCTCGCGCTAGAGCGACGCGCTCTAGTAAATCTTGCACTCGTTCGAGAAGCCCGCCGGCAGAGCGCTCTTCCACGGATCGGGGTAGATGCCGAACGGGTGCGCCTGGAAGAACGTCCAAACGTCGCCGGCGAGAGTGTACCCGCTGCAATGGCCCCCGCCGGTGTCGCAGTCGACGACGAAGCCGCCCTTTTGCTTGAACAGCGCGTCGGCGGACGCGCTCGTCTCCGAGAAGTCGACGATGTACACGTCCGTGCCCATCGCGCCGTGCACGGTCATGAGCGCCGGGGCGTGCTTGTTCTGGAACTGCGGTGTGATGGTGATCCCGCCTGAATTCGGCGCCGCGGCGGCGACGTAACTCGAGCGCATCGCCGCCATCGCTACCGAGAAGAGACCGCCGGCGCTGCACCCCATCGTGTAAATCTTCCGCGGGTCCACGTTTCGATCCCGCACCGCGCACGCGACGAGCTGATCCACCAGCGTCAGGTCGCTTACACCGAAGATGCTCGTTCCGGAGTAGAGGTCACCGCCCGTCGTGTCCTGGAAAGACACGATGACCCCGCCCGCCTGCGTTACACCGTCCGCGACCGGCGCGGCGAACGTCGCGTATTCGGCCGAGGTCGACCCGGTGCCGTGCCAGTAGACGAGCATCGGCGCGGTGGCCTTCGCCGGCTTCGTGCCCACTGCGATCTGGATACCGCCCAGGCCCATGAAGGTGATGGTGCCGTTCTGCCACGTCGGGCAAGTGGTTGTGACCGCTGGGATGGTCGGATCGAAATTCGTTGGGTAGCTCGTCGTCCCCCCGGAACCGGTGCCGCCGGAGCCGCTCGTCCCGCCGGCACTAGAGGTCGTCCCGCCGGCACTAGAGGTCGTCCCGCCGGAGCTGGTCGTGCCGCCGGAGCTGCTGGTCTTCCCACCGGAGCCGGTGATGCCGCCGGAGCCCGCGATGCCGCCGGCACCAGAGGTCGTGCCGCCGGAGCTGGTCGTGCCGCCGGTATTGCTCGTCTTTCCGCCGGAGCTACTGCTCGTCGTGCCGCCGGTATTGCTCGTCGTGCCGCCAGTATTGCTCGCGGCACCGCCGGAATTGTTGCTCGTGGTGCCGCCGGTGTGGCTGCTCGTCCCGCCGCTGCTGCTCGTGGTGCCGCCGGTACTGGTGCCGCCTGAGTTGTTGCTCGTGCCGCCGCTACTGGTGGCGACACCGCCGGAATTATTGCTGGTGGTGCCGTCGCTACCGGTCGCACCGCCGCTAGTGCTGGTGGCGCCGCCGGAGTTGCTGCTCGCACCGCCTCCGCTGCTCGTGATGCCGCCGGCGCCGGCGCTCGTCCCACCGTTGCTGACGGTCGAACCGGCAGCGCCGTCGATGGTGGAGCTGCCGTTGCCGCTCGTGCCGCCCGCTCCGATCGCGCCCGACGCGCCGGCGAGGTTGGAGGCGTTCGACGTACCGCCGCCACCGGGAGCCGTCGTGGGAGCCGTTCCGGAGTCCGGCATCGATCCTTCAGCGCTCGTCGAGCTCGGGTTCCCACCGGACGACGTCGGAACAACGACATCGGTGGTTCCGCCGTTGGAGCCTCCCGCGCCGTTCGTGACACGCGCCGCACCGCCGGTGTTGAAGACACCGATGTAGGGGCTCGTCATGTCGCTCGAGCCGCAACCCGAAGCGATCGCGGCGAGGACCAGCGTTTGGAAGGAGACCGCGCTCACGGCAACCCGAGACCGAAACCCACGACGATGCGGAGTCGAACGCATGGCTTCACCCATCCAGCTCGCGAAGTTGTCCGGCGAGGGCAACCGCGGCGTAACACTAACATTCGAGTGAAGCGATTCGACTCGGTTCCAGCGTCGCAGTTCACGATTGTCCTACTGCGAGCAAGCTCGTGTCCGAGTGCATCGCAATTTGTCAATGCGAGTCGATACGCGCGCGTCCGCAGCAGGGCCGCCTCGGGCAACTCGCATTCAACGTTGTGAAGACGACCGAGCCCCGAGCAGTTCAACGTCACGTAGAGCTTCCACGCGCTCGTCTGATCATCGGCGGTCGAGGTCGCCATGGTGATGCCGGTGACGAGTCCGGAGCGCACGTCGTCAGTCGGAGCCGCGCTCGCGAGCGGAAACAATTTGTTGCCGCGCATTGATTGGGTGGGACGTCACGTGGAGCTCGCGTGATCGCACTGCCGTCGACTAGCTTCGAGGATGCGCGCGCACTGTACGCGCACGGCGCGCGCGAGCGCCCGTCGAAGAACGAGACGCCTTGCGGCGGCTTAGAGCCCGAGTATGCTCGCGGCCGTGATCGAGCGACGCAGGCTCATCGCGCTCTTTGCCAGCTCGTCGACGACGTTTGCGTGCGCCGATTTCGAGGGCGTTCACGTCGCGAAATCGCGCGCCAACTCGTCGAGCGGTCCGTGTCTCTCCGTCGTTCCTCCGGGTCCGCCTGCTGGCCCCATCCCTTCGACCAGCACCGCTGTGAATGACTTCACGGTAGCGGTCCATACGAACGATATGGGCGATTCGCCCGGCGACGCCGGCACGCCGGCTTATGTTCGAATGGGTTACAATCTCGATGGGGTGTGCACGACGAGCGCCGCTAGTCGGAGTTGCGAGTCGGCCCCCTCCATGGCGATCGATTCCCTCAAGGCAACCGACGGACCGGGTGGCCGCGACAACATGTTCGGCGAGCTCATCGACAGCGTATCGACCGATGGTTCGTTCACTCGTTCATTCAACGCGAGCATCAGCACCGGGACCCTCAGCCTGGTGATTCACGTGACCGGCTACAATGGACTGCCGAACGACGACGCCGTCGCCGTCTCGGTATATGGCGCGACGATGAATCCGGTGCCTGGGCCGGAGGCGGGCTCGACAATGGGTTCGGCGAGCACCGACAAAGTTCGCGGTCCGATGTGGGACGGCGACGACGGTTGGTACGCCTACCCCGATTGGGTGAGCGGGGGACTCTCGGTGGACGCGGGCGCGAATGCGCTCCCACCCCCGTCTTTCGAGACCCAAAACGCGTACGTCAATGCGGCGACACTCGTGGCGCACTTTCTCAGCGTGGACATTGGTAGCGGCCTACACGCAGTCAACGTCGTCATGACGGCGACCATCGTCGAAGCGGGCGGAACCTGGGCGCTTCGAAACGGGACGATTGCCGGGGCGATCCCCCTAAACAACTTTCTGGGGATCGCGAGCCTAATTCCCGATCCGAATAGCCCTGGCGCGTTCCTCTGCACGGACTCGACCGCCTACGGGGCATACAAAAGCTTCTTGTGCTCGCTCGGGGACATCATGCAGGACTACTCCAGCGAACCGGACACGGCGTGCGATGCCGTCTCTGTCGCTTGGCAATTCACCGCGGATCCGGCAAAGCTCGTGGGCGCATCCTATGCCCCGCCTCCTGGCGTTTGCAAAGCCGCGACCTCGCCCTTGAACGATACCTGCGATCCGCCGCGCGATCACTGATCCGCGGCCTGGTTCAAAATCGGCCCGCGTACGTCGCGACGACGCCGGAACCCGAGGCGAAGGACGCTGCCTGTTGCGCGTGCTCGGCCGGAGTCGGGGAAAGCAGCAGGTACGCGCCAAGCCCGGTGCCGACCGCGCCGACGCCGAGCGCGGTCATCGTTCCCACGAATAGACGCTGGCCAGCTTCGGCCGCCGAGACTCCGGATGCATCCCGACACGCCTTGTTCGGACAAGTCGACTCGACGACGGCGCGCTGGTGGAGCGTGAGCCCACCGAGGACACCGCCGACGACGAGACCCGCCGCGCCGATCCCGAGCGCGGTCCAGCCGACCCACTTGTCGCCGCTCCGCGGGTGAGGCGTCGTCGGTCGACGCTCCGGCGCGCGCGCGACGTCAGCGGAGGACGGAGCTGGACGCGTTGGCATCGTCGCGGGCGGCTGCAGCAAAAGCTCGTAGTGCTGCGCTTCCTCGACGCGTACGTCCTCCAGGCGCGCGGAGCCGTCCGGCGAGCGCGCGGCGAGATGATGCAAACCCGGATCGACGGGGAGCGGGACGCCGAGGCTCGTCGTCCCGAGCGCCACGCCGTCGAGGCTCACCGTCGTTCCGGGCGGCGCACCCGGCGCGAGACGCACCTCGATCAACGGCACGCGCGGGGTGAGGAACGCGGCCTTCCGCTCGGCGATGGGCCGGCGCTCGTCGTCTTGGCTCAGCTGATCGAGGAGCTCGTGCACGTGAAGCAGCGCGCTCGCGAATAGGCCGAGCTTTTCTTCACACACGACGAGGTTCAAGAGCGTGCCGTTCGACGGATCCAGGCGTTCGCTCTCTGCGAGCTTTGCGCGAGCGTCATCGTAGGCTCCGTGTCGCATGTCGTCGCGGGCGCGCTCGAAGAGCACTTGCGCGACGCTCTCGCCGGCCACCGTTTGCGCCCGCGCGGTCACCGTGGCCCCGACGAGCGCCGCTGCGGCGAGGAATGACTGGCGGCGGCTCATTTACGTTTGTCGAGGACGGTGTCCGGGACGTCCGGCTCCGTGGCGTCGCCGCTTCGCTCTCGACCTCGGGGCGCCGCGCGATCGCCGGACTTCGTCGAATGCGGCTCGCGCGCTGAACGCGGGGGTGGCGTCGAGTGACGAACGATGCTCGACGCTTTCGGGGCGGGCCGCGCTTCGCCGGTGGACGGCGTGAGCGCGACCCATGCCGAGGCCGGAGGCGCCGGGGCGACCGGGGGCGACGCGCTCACGAGAGCCCCGCGGACGGGGGCTCGCCGCACTTCCGGAGCGCGCGCGTGCCGCGCCCAGAGCAATGGGATGGCGATCCCGAGGATGCCGAGGACGGCGGCGACGCTGAAGGACGCGCCCTCGCGCCGGCGATTCGCGGGCGCCTCCGCCGACATCGTGCGCAGCGTGTCCGCGCTGGGGACATTCCGTGGCGCGGCGCCGTCTTCCGCGGCTTCTGCCGGCGTGCCGTCGATCGGCGCGATCGCCGCGCGCATCGCCTCGGCCGTCTGAAAACGATCCTTCGGGTCGAGCGAGAGCGCGCGATCGACGACGTGCACGATGCGTGCGTCGAGGTCGGGGCGGAAAGACGAAACCGACGGCGCGCGTTGCGTGGCGGCGTAGATGAGCGCTTCCCTCGCGTTCCTCGCTTCTTCGTGAACGCGACGGCCCGTGAGACAGAAGAACATCGTCGCGCCCGCCGCCCAGATGTCCACGCGAGCGTCGAGCGTCGCGTGGGTGCCCCGCGCCTGCTCCGGCGCCATGAACGCCGGGGTGCCGAGCATCGCGCCGCTGTCCGTCAGATCCGCATCGTCGCGTTCTTCGTCGCGCACCGCGGCCACCCCGAAATCGAGGACTTTCACCTCGCCGCGCGTCGTGAGGAAAATGTTCCCGGGCTTGACGTCGCGATGCACGATCCCGCGCCGGTGAGCGGCTGCGAGGACGTCGAGCACGCCGTCGGCGATCCGCAATGTTTCGGAGACGGGGAGAGGAGCGCCGCCATCGCAACGCGCCATCAAGCTCTGTCCTTCCAGGAGCTCCATGACGAGAAAGAGGATGCCGTCCGGCGTGACCTGGTCGTCGAGGACGCGGACGGCGTTCGGATGATCCACCGCGTTGGCCGCGCGCGCCTCGCGCAATAACCGTGCGCGCGTCGTGGGCCGGCGTGCCGGCGCGGCGTTCAACGTCTTGATGGCGACCCGTGCTCCGTTTCTGTGGATCGCTTCATACACGCTGCCCATGCCGCCACGGCCGAGCAAGCGAACGACGCGCCAGCGATCGCAAAGCGTCAACCCGACGAGATCGCTCTCCTCAGCCTCGCCCATTCGGGGGGCACATTCTTAGCTCGTCTCGTGGCGTTCGCAAGCGACGCTGGGAAGTCGCGGTATTCGAACGTCGGGAGCGCTAGCTGGGGGGTGTCGGAATTGGCTCTTGTCATGACTTCGTTGCGCACACGCACTACGCTCCGCGCTCGTGGATGGCGCAGGGAAGGGAACGCTCACCGAGGAGGACGGCCGAACCGGATCCGAGGCATCGGCACCCGCGACTCCAGACGCCCTGGTGCTCGCGATCGTGTGGTACGAGAGCGAGCCGTGGCGCGTCGGCGAAGTGTGCGTGGTTCCGGTGTCTGGTCCGGGGGTCGTGTTCACGCTCGGTCGTGGCGCGACGCCTTCGGAGGGGCGTGAGCGAAGGCTCGAGTTCGTCAGAAATCGTGCCGGCGTGTTCGAGCCGCAGCCCCCGCTATCGGCGCCCAAACTCTCGCGCGTGCAGCTGAGGGTGGAAGCGAAAGGCGCCGAGCTGCTCGAGGTATGCAACGTCGGGCGCTCCCGGCTGAAGCACGACGGCAATCTCGTTCAGAGCGCCCAGGTGCGTCCTGGCAGCACGCTGCAAATCGGTCGCGAGCTTTTGTTGCTGTGCGTTCGAAGGTCGGCTTGGGTCCGGGCGATCGGGGCGCAGGCGCTCGCGACGCCGTTTGGACGACCGGACGGCAACGGCCTCGTCGGCGAATCGGAAGCGATGTGGGAGCTACGCCGGCAGATCGCGTTCATCGCGCCGCGCAACGAACACGTCCTCATCGTGGGGGACAGCGGCACGGGCAAGGAGCTCGCTGCCCGCGGCCTGCATGCGGCGTCGGCGCGCGCGGACGCGCCGTTCGTGTCGCGCAACGCCGCGACGTTTCCCGAGACGCTGATCGACGCCGAGCTGTTCGGACACGCGCGTAACTATCCCAACATGGGAATGGCGGAGCGCGCCGGGCTCGTCGCGCAGGCGCACGGCGGGACGTTGTTTCTCGACGAGCTCGGGGAGCTCCCGCAGGCGTTGCAGACCCATTTGCTGCGGCTCCTCGACGACGGCGAGTATCAACGACTCGGAGAGTCCACCACTCGACACGCGAACTTCCGTCTCGTCGGCGCCACGAACCGTCCCGAGCGGCTCCGCGGAGATCTCGCGGCGCGGTTCAAGCTGTCGCTCGAGATGCCGGGGCTCGAACGACGCCGGGAGGACATCCCGTTGCTCGTGGCTCATCTGTTGCGTTGCATCGCTCGCGCGAACGAAGACGTCGAACGTCGCGTCTTCGCGAGCACCGGCTCGGACGGTACGCCGCGCGTCGCGATCGACTTCGTCGATCACCTCGTGCGAAGGAACTACACGGGGCACGTGCGCGAGCTCGAGTCGCTGCTCTGGGACGCGCTCGCCCGCGGGCCTGAAGACGTCCTCGGCCGCCCGCCCGCTTCGCCCGACGCGCCCGCGCCGAAGGAGGCGCCCGCCGTTCCCCACGTGGATCCGAAGACTCTATCGGCCGACGTCATCCGGTCGGCGCTCGCCGAGAACGGCGGCAGCGTGGAACGCGCCTTTCGCGCCCTGGGCCTGAGCAGTCGTCACGTGCTCTTCCGCATGATGATCAAGCACGGCATCGAACGATCGTCGTCGTAGCGTAAGCTAGCGCCACGTGGCTGATGACGCGCAGCGTGCTGCAAGGCGCGAGTTTTGTACGCGGAAAGCGCGAAACCCGAGGCTAGAGCGTCGTTCGCGTCGTCGTTCCGCCGTAACACTGCTCGGCGCTCGACGACATGCGCGGCCAGTACATGCCGTGCAGGATGCACATCTCGTTCGTCTCCGCGCTCTGACCGAAGGTCAGCGTGTAGCTGTTCGGATTGGTGAAGTCGCAGGAGAACGTGACGTGAGTTCCGGCGTGCAGCGTGACCGGTGGATCGTACGGGTACTGGCGCGGCTGTGGCTCTGACCAGTCGCTCTCCTGGTACAGGGTCCCGAGCGCCATGGCCGCGGCTTGGTCATCCGTCGTGGCGACGAAGTTCGAGCCCTGCTTGTGCATGTGCGACCAGAGGAGAGCGGGATAGATGTCCTGGGGCACCGGGCACGTCATGGTGGAGCGCCCCTTCGCGCCCGGCGCGACGTTGATGTTGACGTCGCTCCAGATGATCGAGCCCGCCTCGTTCGGCACCGTCGACACGTCGACGGTGTGGAGCGTGAGCTTCGCGTGCGCGTCGAGCTCGTCGGAGCCCGGGTTCAAGTAGTGAGTCTGCAAGATCACCACTTCACCCGGCTGAAAGCGATGCGCGACGCCCGGCGGCAGGGAGCGCTCGGCTTCCGGCTGCTGGGCTTCGTAGTAGGAGCCTTTCATGTGCACCATCCAAGCGCCGTCTTCACAGCTCCAGACTCCCGTCTGCGGGATGTCGTCGACTAGATCCGAACGGTACGCGAGTAGATGGTGACTACCCGGCGTGAACTCGGATTCGGCGCTCGGAACCGCGATGACCCCGCGATCCGTCGGCATCTCCTGGTACGTGCACATCAGCGCCTCGCCGCCGGGCGGGACGGTGGACTCCATTTCGAAGACGATGTCCGGCAGCGCGCCCGGGGCCGGCCCCGGAATCGCCGGCGCGAGCACCCCCGGACCTACCGACGTTCCGGCGGCGCCGCCCGCCGGCGTCGTGAGGAGCGCACCGCCCGCGCCCGAAGCGCCAACGTCACCGCCGGCAGCACCGGTCGAATCCGACGCACCGGCGCTACCTCCGGAGCCGCTGCTGATGGAGCCGCTGTTGCCGGAGCCGCTGCTGACGGCCGACGACGTGGGCGCTCCACCGGTGCTGGTGCCGGTTTGCGAAGCCGTTGCGCCCGGCGTGGGCTCGTCGTTGAACACCGGCTGCGCCTCGTTGGAACAACCGAGGAGAAGCACCAGTGCCGTCAGCGCTGGTCGGCCGCGTGTCATCGCACCCAGCATAAGTCCTGGTTCCGAAATATGCCCGTCCTCTCCATTGGCCACAACATCTTCGAATTCGAGTGCACGATTCGGACGAGCTCAGAACGCAAGATGCGCGGTCGGTGTAATCGCTCGGGCCTGCCCGCCCCGCGCGGTCACATCGCTAGCGGAAACAGCCAGCGCTTAACCCGGATCGCCGCCGCCCGAGCTTTTGCCGCCGATTCCGTGCTCCTCCATCTTCGCGTAGAGCTGCGCGCGGGCGACGCCGAGCTGTCGAGCCGCTTCCGAGCGATTACCTTTAGAGCGCTCCAGAGCGGCGAGGATCATCCGGCGTTCGAGGCGAGCAACGGCTTCGTGGAGCGTCCCGGTCTCCGGGGCGTCGAGCTCGTTCGACGCCGGCGCGCGGGTGAGGGTCTCGGGCAAGTGATCGACGTCGATGATCTCTCCGCCCGACAGCACGCTGGCCCGCTCGACCACATGGATGAGCTCCCGGACGTTACCCGGCCACTCGTATGCGAGGAGGCGCTGCATCACCTGCTCCGAGACGGCGCGCGCGGTCGTCTTTCGCAGCGCGTGCGCGACGAGCAGCGGAATGTCGCTGCGACGCGCGCGCAGCGGCGGTACGCGGATCTCCACCACCGCGAGCCGATAATAGAGATCTTCCCGCAGGACGCATCCGGGCTCCGACGGCGCGACGGGCTTGTTCGTGGCCGCGACGATGCGGGCGCGCGACGCGAGCCGTTCCTGACCGCCGACGCGTTCGAACGTCCCGTCCTGAAGCACGCGCAGGAGCTTGGTCTGCAGCGCCGCGTCGAGGTCGCCGATCTCGTCGAGGAACAACGTGCCCGTCCCCGCGGCCTCGAAGCGCCCGGGCCGGCGCGCGCTCGCGCCGGTGAACGCGCCCTTCTCGTGTCCGAAGAGCTCGCTTTCGATCAGAGATGGCGGCAACGCCGCCAGGTTGACGGCGACGAAAGGTTCGTTCGAACGCGCGCCGTAGTCGTGGATCGCGCGCGCGACCAGCTCCTTGCCGACCCCCGTCTCACCGGTGATCAAGACGGGCGCGGTCGACGCCGCGGCGCGCCCGATGAGCTTCCACGTCGCGAGCATCGCCGTGCTCGAGCCGACGAGGCTGCCGCTCTCCGCTCGGGGGAGCGGCGCCAGGTGCTCGGCCAGGCGCCGCTGCTCGAGCGCCCGCGCCACCGTCGCGAGCAACGCCTGCAAGTCGAACGGCTTGGTCAGATAATCGAACGCGCCGTCGCGCATCGCGCGGATCGTCCGCTCGCTGTCGCCGTACGCCGTCGCGACGATGACCGGGATTTCCTGCCGCCCTTCGCGTCCGAGCTCCGACAGAAAATCGAGCCCGTCGCCGTCCTTCAGGCGGATGTCGAGCAGCACGCAGTCCACCGAATTTTCAGCCATCGCCGCGCGCGCGTCCGACAGGCCCGCGGCCGGGATCACCCGGCAGCCCATGCTCTGCACGGCGTCGGTCAATCCCTCGCGCAGGCCCTGCTCGTCCTCGACGATGAGCACGACCCGCCGAGTCATGCAACCGCGCCCGGTCGAGTCGCTTGGGCTCCGCCCGCCGCCCGCGCGGCGCCCTGGGCCACGCCCGGGGCTTCCGGCAAGGTGAGCTCGAGCCGCGTCATGGATCCTTCGCGATGGTACTGCAGATCCCCGCCGTGACCCCGCGCGATCGCTCGTGAGAGCGCCAGGCCGAGGCCCGTACCGTCCGGCTTCGTCGTGAAGAACGGCTCGAACAGCTCGAGCGCGTGCTCCGGCGCGACGCCCGGGCCCCGATCCACGACTCCCACCGAGGCCATGCCTCCGCGCGCCGCGACGGTCACGTCCACCGTGCTGCCCGCCGCCGACGCTTCCACGGCGTTGCGAAGGAGGTTGTCGATGGAGCGCGCTATGGAGTCCGTGTCCGCTTCGACGTCGGCGTCGCCCCGGCAAACGAGCTCGACGCCGCGCTCGCGGGCCCACGGCAAGAGCGCTTCGACGCGGCTCTTCGCGAGATCGCCCAGCGACGCGGGCCTCCGCGGGCCCATGGCGCGGCCCGCGACGATCAGGAGATCGGCGACGAGGCGATCGAGACGGCCGATCTCGGTCGTCGCGTGCGAGATGGCGCTCGCGACGTCCGGCGGGAGCGCCGTCCGCGCCGCCGCGAGATCGAGGCGCAGCTTGATGGACGCGAGCGGGTTTCTGACCTCGTGCGCGACGCCGGCCGCGACGCGGCCGAGCGCGGCGAGGCGCTCTTGCTGCGCGAGCTTTTGCTGGAGCCGCTCGCGTTCGCGGCTCGCGTGCGCGAGCGCTTCGGCGAGCTTCGCGATGCCGTCCGCGACCGACGAGAGCTCGCGCACGCTCGGCCGCGGAATGGGCGCCGTCAGATCCGTCGCCAGCGCGGTCAGCGATTTTCGCAGCGCGGTGGCCCCCCGCTGGACCGTGAAGACGGAGTACAGCGTCGTCGCGACGAGGCCCGCCGTCGCCAGCGCGAGGAGCGTCACGATCCATTGCCAGTTTCGGAGCGAGGGAAGAGGCCGTACGACGAATCCGGCCCAAGCGACCCGCGTGTCCGCGACCTTGGCGGCGACGACCAGCGTCGAGTCGCCGAGGTGCACGTCGTTCGTCACCAGGTCCGGCGTCGCGCGGGCGCGGGCGATCGTCCCGACCACCGAGTCGCGCCAGGCCGGCGGCAGCGCCGCGGAGTCCGCCTCGCTCGTGAGCACGCCGCCGCGCATCCCGATGACCAGGTTTGCGGGCTGTTCCACGAGACGCCGCGGATCTTGCGCGAGCCGCATCACTTCTTCGGTGACGCCTTCTCGCGCGCGTTCTACGCGCTGCCGCGTGGTCGTGGTCAGAAGATGGATCAGCGCGCTGACGGACAGCGCCGACACGATTGCTCCGAGCAACAGAATGGTCAAAAGCCGGTGTCGAATACCCTTGCTCTTAGCCACGCACCCCCCATGGAGCAAGGAAGGTGCCCGCATGAACGAAGCGTCCAAAACCTGCTCCAATCTCGCGAAAGGAAACGCGACATTCGCTTCCCGCCGCCTGGATTTTGGACACCTGTCGTGGTCCTGGACAGCGGGGTCCCGGCCTTCGCCGGGCAGCACGCCGCTTCGACGCCCGAAGCAGGGGCCGTCCTACGGAACGACCGATGGCACGAAACTCGCTCCTGCGCGGCCGAACGTCGAGCGAACGGTAGCAAGTGTGCGTCTAGTCGAGCTCAGGAAGTTACCGGCAACGGTGGCATTCGTTTTCGTTGCCGGGGCCGCGTCGTCGGGGAATGCGGCGGACGCGCCGGCGCCCCGGGTCTTGCGTCTGGAAGACGCCATCGCGACGGCCCTCGAGCATCAGCCCACGGTGCTCGCCGCGCGGGCGCAGACCGAAGCGGCGGCCGGTCGCGTCGAGCAAGCGCGCTCGCCTTACTTGCCCCAGGTCACCGGCATCGCGTCGTACCAGCGTGTCCATTCTTCCGCAGGCGGTACCACCCTCGTCGGCGGTAGTACGACCACGGGTGGTACGACGACCAGTACGACGGGCGGCACGACGTCCGTCGTGACCTCGTCCGCGACCTTCGATCGCTTCTCGGCCGGCGTCAGCGCGACGCAGCTCATCTGGGACTTCGGCACGACGATCAATCGAACCAAGGCCGCCGTCGCCTCGCGCGAATCGCTCGAGTCCTCGGAGCGCACCGCGAAACAGCAGGTCATGCTGCAGGTGCGCCAGGCCTTCTTTCAGGCGCACGAACAACGGTCGCTCATCACCGTCGCCCAGGAGGGCATCGCGAACCAAGAGCGCCACCTCGGGCAAATCCAGGGCTTCGTCGAACAGGGCATTCGGCCGGAAATCGATCTCGCACAGGCGCGGACGGATCTGGCGAACGCCCGCGTCACCCTCATCAACGCGCAGACCGCTTACACGACGGCCAAGGCGCAGCTCAACCAGGCCATGGGCGTGCAGGGGCCCTTGAACTTCGACGTCTCGGAGGAGCCGCTCCCGGCCGTCGCGGAAGAAAATGAATCCGTCACGCGTCTTTCTGCCATTGCCTCCGAGAACCGGCCCGAGCTCCGCGCGCTCGAGCGCCAGGAAAAGGCGGCGGAGCTCACGCTCTCGGCCATCCGTGGAAACTACGGCCCGACGCTGTCGGCGTCGGGCGGTATTTCGGAAGCGGGCTTTTCGCTCGACACGCTGGGCCTGAACTGGAATGCCGGGGTCGCTCTCAATTGGCCGCTGTTCCAGGGCGGGCTCACCGTGGGACAAGTCCGGGAAGCGCGCGGCAACATCGACGTCGCGAAGGCGCAGCTCACGCAAGAGCAGCTGCAGATCCGCGTCGACGTGGAGACCGCGTCGCTCGCGGTGCAGGCGGCGAAGGTCGTCATCACCGCGGCCGCGGACGCCACGCTGAACGCACGCGAGCAGCTCAGGCTCGCCGAGGGACGTTACGAATCCGGCGTCGGGAGCATCATCGAGCTCAACGACGCGCAGCTTGCGCTGCAGAATGCGGAAGCTCAATCTGTTCAAGCGGAGACCAGCTTGGCGCTCGCGCGCGCACAGCTCCTCTCCGCGCTGGGTAGGTGACGCACATGGTCATGCGCGAAAGAACGGCGGAAGTGGAAACGCAGGGCAACGTGCACCCCGCGCCGAAGCGGCGCTTCATCGGCGTCTTCGCCTTGTTGCTGCTCGGGCTCGGCGGCGCGTTCCTGTGGCGCAGACACGCGGAGCACGCGCCGAATACCGCCGGCCCCACCGCGGCGGGCTCCGCGTCGGCAGACTCGCGCGTCGTGCCGGTGATCACGGCAAAGGCCGAGCGGCGGGACGTCCCGGTGTATCTCGACGGCCTCGGTTACGCGACGCCGCTCGCGACGGTGACGGTGAAGACGCAGGTCGACGGTCGCCTCGACTCGGTGAAGTTCAAGGAAGGGCAGAAGGTCAAGAAGGGCGACGTCCTCGCGCAGATCGACCCGCGCCCGTTCATCATCCAGCTGCACACGGCCGAGGCCGCGCTCGCGAAGGACGAAGCGCAAGCGAAGAACGCGAACCGGGATCTGCAACGCTACACGAACCTCGTCTCGCAGAAGCTCATCCCGCAGCAGCAGGTCGACACGCAGCAGACGACCTTCGACCAGGCCGTCGCGAGCACCGCTTCGGACCGCGCGCAGATCGAAAACGCGCGCCTGTCGCTCGACTATGCGCGCATCACGTCGCCCGTGGACGGCGTCACCGGCGTCCGTCTGGTCGACCCCGGGAACATCGTTCACGCGACCGACCCCGGCGGCATCGTGGTGGTGACGCAGCTCGATCCGATGGCCGTCGTGTTCACGCTCCCGGAGGACGATCTGCCGGAGGTTTCGCGCGAGCTCGCGGGCGGTCCCCTCACCACCGAGGCCTACACGCGCGACGGCACCACGAAGCTCGCGACCGGGAAGCTCGAGGTCATCGACAACCAGGTGAACCAAGCCACGGCGACGATCAAGCTCAAGGCGATCTTCCCGAACCCCGAGAACGTGCTCTGGCCCAACGCCTTCCTCAAGGCGCGCTTGCTGCTCGCGACGCGACACGGCGCGCTCGTCGTGCCCGCGCAGGCCGTTCAGCGCGGACCGCAGGGCGCGTTCGTGTACGTCGTCGACGCGGACAAGAAGGCGAACGTCCGTCCCGTGGAGCTCGACGGCCCGCCCACCGAGGTCGCGATCATCGCCAAGGGCCTCTCCGGCGGCGAGGACGTCGTCGTCGAAGGCCAGAACGCGCTGCGCCCCGGGGCGAAGGTCGCGCCGCGTCCGGCTTCCGCGCTGGATGCGTCGGGGAGCGAGTCGTCGGAAGCGGCTCCCGCTCCGACATCGCCCACGGGAAGCCCGGCATCTTCTCACGGAGCGCCGCGCGGCAACGGCGCGGTCCAAGGTAAGTCGCGGGGCAGCGGAGTCTCGAAGTGAGCATCTCCGAGCCGTTCATCAGGAGGCCCGTCGCGACGACCCTCCTCATGATCGGCCTGCTCCTCGCGGGCCTGGTCGGGTTCCGTTGGCTGCCGATCTCGGCGCTCCCGCAGGTCGATTATCCCACCATCGTCATTTCGACGTACCTGCCGGGCGCGAGCGCGGAGACGATGGCGTCGGCGGTGACGACGCCGCTCGAGCGGCAGCTCGGACAGATGCCGTCGCTCGCCCAGATGACCTCGGTCTCGAGCTACGGAAGCTCGCAGATCACGGTGCAGTTCGTGCTGGAGCGCAACATCGACGCCGCCGAGCAGGACGTCCAGGCCGCCATCAACGCCGCGTCGAGCCTGTTGCCGCGCACGCTGCCGACCCCGCCGAACTACAGCAAGAGCAACCCCGCCGACACGCCGATCCTCGCCATCAGCGTCACCTCCCAGACGCTCCCGCTGAGCAAGGTCTCCGACTACGCCGATTCGATCCTCGCGCAGAAGATCTCGCAGGTGTCCGGCGTCGGCCTCGTCACCTTGAGCGGCGGTCAGAAGCCGGCCGTGCGCATCCAGGCGGATCCGGAAGCGCTCGCCGGCGCGGGCCTCACGCTGGAGGACGTCCGCACCGTGCTCACGCAGGCGAACGTCAACCAGGCGAAGGGGACTCTCGACGGTCCGCGGCAGAGCTACACCATTTCCGCCGACGACCAGCTCTTCGACGCCGACGCGTTCCGTCCGATCATCGTGGCGTACAAGAACGGCGCGCCCGTCCGGCTTCAGGAGATCGCGAACGTCGTCGACGGCGTCGAAAACGACCAGCTCGCCGGTTGGGCCAACGACGAACGCGCCGTCATCTTGAACGTCCAGCGGCAGCCGGGCGCGAACGTCATCCAGGTCGCCGATCGCGTGAAGGCGCTGCTTCCGCAGCTCTCCGCGTCGCTGCCGCAAGGCATCACCCTGTCGGTCATGAGCGACCGCACCGAGACGGTGCGCGCGTCCGTCGAGGACGTCGAGTTCACGCTGCTCTTGACCATCGGCCTCGTCGTCGGCGTCATCTTCGTCTTCCTGCGCAGCGCGCGCGCCACGGCGATCCCGAGCGTCGCCGTGCCGCTGTCGCTGGTCGTCACCTTCGGCGTGATGTACCTGCTCGGCTACAGCCTCGACAACCTGTCGCTCATGGCGCTGACGATCTCGACCGGGTTCGTCGTCGACGACGCGATCGTCATGATCGAGAACATCTCGCGCTTCATCGAGGAGGGTCACGACCCGTTCGAAGCGGCGCTCATCGGCAGCCGTCAGATCGGCTTCACCATCGTGAGCCTCACCGTCTCGCTCGTCGCGGTGCTGATCCCGCTGCTCTTCATGGGCGGGGTCATCGGGCGGCTCTTCCGCGAGTTCGCCGTCACGCTGAGCGTCGCCATCGGGGTGTCCGCGGTGCTGTCGCTGACGCTCACGCCGATGATGTCGGCGTACATGCTGAAGAAGGAGCCACCGAGGGCGGAGGCGGAAAAAGGCAACTCCCTCGGCGCCCGATTCGCGCGTCTCTTCGACCACGTCATCGCCGGCTACGATCACGGCATCAAGTGGGTGCTGGCGCATCAGTTCGCGACGCTGATGGCGACGCTCGCGACGCTCGCGTTCACGGTGTTCCTCGCCTTCGTCATCCCGAAGGGCTTCTTCCCGCAGGAGGACACCGGGCTCTTGCTCGGCATCACCGAAGCGTCGCCCGACGTGTCGTTCCCGCAGATGATGAAGCTACAGCAGGCGGTCACCGACGTGATCTTGAAGGACCCCGACGTCGAGAACGTGGCGTCTTCCCTCGGCTCCGACGGCACGAACCCCACGGTCAACAGCGGGCGCGTCTCCATCACCCTGAAGCCGCGCAAGGACCGCGCGCACACGGCGGACGAGATCATCACCGCGCTCGAGCCGAAGCTCGCCGCGATCTCCGGTATCGAGACGCACCTGCAGTCGGTCCAGGACTTGCAGATCGACGCTCGCGTCAGCCGGACGCAGTTCCAGTATACGCTGGAGGACGCGGACCCCGACGAGCTCTCCGACTGGGCGTCGCGAGTCGTCAAGAAGCTGCGCACGATGCCCGAGCTCTCCGACGTCGCGAGCGACCAGCTCGCCGAAGGGCTCGGCCTGTCGATGACCATCGACCGCGACACCGCGTCGCGGGTCGGCGTGTCGCCGCAGGCCATCGACGACGCGCTCTACGACGCCTTCGGCCAGCGGCAGATCTCGACGATCTTCACGCAGCAGAACTTGTACCGCGTGGTGCTCGAGGTGAAGCCCGAGTACAAGAAAGACGTCGCCGCGCTGTCGAAGATGTACGTCCGCTCCGATTCCGGCGCGCCGGTGCCGCTCGGCAGCTTCGTGCACCTCGCGTCCGCGCCGGCGCCGCTGGTCGTCAATCACCAGGGCCAGTTTCCGTCGGTGACCATTTCGTACAACGTGGCGCCCGGGTCGTCGCTCGGCGCCGCCGTCGACGCCATCAAGCGCGCCGAAGCGGAGATCGGGATGCCGCCGAGCGTGCACGCCGATTTCGTCGGCACGGCGCGCGCTTTCAGCGAGTCGCTGGCGAGCGAGCCGGTGCTGATCGTCGCGGCGCTGATCACCGTCTACATCGTGCTCGGCGTGCTCTACGAGAGCTACATCCATCCCATCACGATCCTCTCGACGCTGCCGTCCGCGGGCGTCGGCGCGCTCTTGGCGCTGATGGTCTCGGGCGCGGAGTTCAGCATCATCGCCCTCATCGGCATCATTCTGCTCATCGGTATCGTCAAGAAGAACGCCATCATGATGATCGACTTCGCGCTCGAGGCGGAGCGCGATCAGCACCTCTCGCCGCAGGACGCGATTCATCAGGCGGCGCTCCTCCGCTTCCGGCCGATCATGATGACGACGCTCGCGGCGCTGCTCGGCGCCTTGCCGCTCGCGCTCGGCACCGGGACCGGTTCGGAGCTGCGCCGGCCGCTGGGCATCTCGATCGTCGGCGGTCTCCTCATCTCGCAGCTCCTCACGCTGTACACCACCCCGGTCATCTACCTCTACATGACCCGCCTCGGGCGCTTCCTCGCGCGCGCTCGTCCTTCGCAGGCGGCGCCCACCGTGGTCTCGCCGTGAGCATTTCGGAACCGTTCATCCGCCGGCCCATCGCGACGACGCTCCTCGCCGCGGCGGTGATCCTCTCCGGGATGTTCGCGTTCACGATGCTGCCGGTGTCGCCGTTGCCGCGCGTCGATTTCCCGACCATCTCCGTCCAGGCCGCGCTTCCGGGCGCGAGCCCGGAGACGATGGCGTCTTCGGTCGCGACGCCGCTCGAACGGCGCTTCGGCCGTATCGCCGGCGTGACGGAGATCACGTCCACGAGCACCCTCGGCGCGACGAGCATCACGCTGCAGTTCGATCTGGATCGCGACGTGGACGCGGCGGCGCGAGACGTGCAAGCCGCCATGGCCGCGGCCGGCGGCGAGCTGCCGCCGAACCTTCCGCTGAAGCCCACGTACCGCAAGGTGAACCCGGCGGACTCGCCGATCATCATCCTTGCCCTGTGGTCGGACGCGCTGCCGCTCGCGCAGGTGTTCGAGGCCGCGAATACGGTGCTCGCGCAGAAGATCTCGCAGGTCCCTGGAGTGGGGCAGGTCTTCGTCGGCGGTGGGCAGCAGCCGGCCGTCCGTGTCCAGGTCGACCCGCGCGAGCTCGCCGGCCGCGGCATTTCGCTCGAAGACGTCCGCAACGCGCTGGCCACCGCCACGGTGAATCAGCCGGAAGGGACGCTGAGCGCGTCGCACACGTCCACCACCATCGCCGCGAACAACCAGCTCATCGGCGCCGACAAATACAAGCCGGTGATCGTCGCCTACCGCGACGGCGCCGCGGTGCGCCTGGACGAGATCGCGAACGTCTTCGACGACGTGGAGAACAACCGCCTGGCGGCGTGGGTCAACGGCGTGCGCTCCGTGCTGGTCATCATCCGCAGGCAGCCCGGCGCGAACATCATCGAGACGAACGAGCGCGTCCGCGCGCTTCTGCCGTCGCTGATGGACTCGATCCCGCCGGCCGTGAAGATGCAGATCGCGCTCGATCGGACTCAGACCATCCAAGGGTCGGTTCACGACGTCGAGCAGACGCTCTTCATCAGCGTGTTGCTCGTCACCCTCGTGGTGTTCGTGTTCCTACGGACGCTGCGGGCGACGGCGATCCCCAGCGTGGCCGTGCCGATGTCGCTGCTCGGCACGTTCGGGCTGATGTACCTGCTCGGGTACAGCCTGGACAACCTATCGCTCATGGCGCTCACCATCTCGACGGGCTTCGTCGTCGACGACGCCATCGTGGTGACGGAGAACGTCGCGCGCTACATCGAGGACGGCCACAAGCCCTTCGAGGCGGCGCTGCTCGGCGCGAAGCAGATAGGCTTCACCATCGTGTCGATCACCGCGTCGCTCGTCGCGGTGTTCATCCCCATTTTGCTGATGGGCGGCATCGTCGGCCGGCTCTTCCGCGAGTTCGCGGTGACGCTGAGCATCGCGATCGTCTTGTCCGCGCTCGTCTCGCTGACCCTGACGCCGATGATGTGCGCGAAGCTGCTGCGCGAGCGCGGCGGCACGCACGGGCGCTTGTATCGGCTGTCGGAGCGCGGCTTCGACGCGATTCACCGCATCTACGAGCGCGCGCTCGACTGGGTGCTCGGCCATCGGGGTATCACGCTGCTCATCACGGTCGGCACGCTCGTGCTCAGCGTCATGCTCTTCGCCACGGTGCCGAAGGGGCTCTTCCCGCAGCAGGACGCGGGCGCGCTCGCCGGCTTCACCCAAGCGCCGCAGGACGTGTCGTTCAAGACGATGCGAGCCCGGCAAGAAGCGGTGAACGCCGTGGTGCAGCAGGATCCGGACGTGGCCCACGTCGTTTCGTTCATCGGCGCCTCGAACGGCTCGACCGGCAACAACGGCACCGTCTTCATCGACCTGAAGCCGATGCCGCCGCGCAAGCTCTCGCCCGACGAGATCATCGGGCGGCTCCGGCCCAAGCTCGCGAAGGTAGCCGGCGTCCAGCTGTTCCTGCAGTCGGTCCAGGACGTCCGGGTGGGGGGACGGTCGTCGCGCACGCAATATCAATACACGCTCCAGGACGCGAGCCTCGCCGAGCTGCGCGAGTGGGCGCCGAAGCTGGTGGAGCGCTTGAAGAAGATCCCGCTGCTCAAGGACGTCGCCACCGACCAACAGACCGCGGGGCTCGAGCTCAACCTCGCGCTCGACCGCGACACGGCGTCGCGCCTCGGGATCACGCCGCAGAACATCGACGACGCCCTCTACGACGCCTTCGGTCAGCGTCAGGTCGCGACGACCTTCACGCAGCTCAATCAGTACCGGGTCGTCCTCGAGGTGAAGCCCGAGTTCTCGACGACCCCCGCGTCGGTACAAGATCTCTACGTCGGCTCGCCGACGGGGGACCAGGTGCCGCTCTCGGCGATGGCCCGGCCGGAGGTGCGCACCGCGCCGCTGGCGATCAACCATCAGGGACAGTTTCCGTCGATCACCCTGTCGTTCAACCTCGCTCCGGGCGTCGCGCTCGGTCCCGCCGTCGACGCCGTCCATCGCGCGGAGCTCGAGATGGGGATGCCCGCGAGCGTGCAGGCGTCGTTCTCCGGAACGGCGCAGGCCTTCAAAGACTCGCTCTCGACGCAGCCGCTCTTGATCGTGTCCGCGCTCTTGGCCGTCTACATCGTGCTCGGCATGCTGTACGAGAGCTACGTTCACCCGATCACGATCCTCTCGACGCTGCCGTCGGCCGGCGTGGGGGCGCTCCTGGCGCTGCTCCTCTTCAAGGTCGAGCTCAGCATCATCGCCCTCATCGGGATCATCCTGCTCATCGGCATCGTGAAGAAGAACGCGATCATGATGATCGACTTCGCGATCGAGGAAGAACGCGATCGCGACGTCGGTCCCGTCGAAGCGATCCGCAACGCTTGCATGCTGCGCTTCCGCCCCATCCTGATGACGACCTGCGCGGCGCTCCTGGGCGCGCTGCCGCTCGCGTTCGGCCGCGGCCTCGGCAGCGAGCTCCGGCAACCCCTGGGCATCACCATCGTCGGCGGCCTGCTCGTCTCTCAGATGCTGACGCTCTTCACGACCCCCGTCGTGTACCTCGCGCTACATCGCCTCTCGAAGCCGATGAAACAACGCCGCGCCTGGCAAGCCGAACAAGCTGTCCGCCACGAACACGAAATCGAGGCGGGGCGCGCTTGATCGATTCACGGCGGTTGAACGTTGCAGATTTTAGCGCAGAGGCCGCAAGGGCCGCAGAGGCCGCAAAGATTGTTTCGGTGCGACGTTACAACGTCGTGCTGAGGCGCCAAGCGGACAACCCAATCTCCCCGTTGCGGCCTTTGCGCTCTTTGCGGCCTTTGCGCTGAAATTAACGCCGTCCGGTCGAAAGTAGCCACCGGATCGCGACCACGTGTCAGGTCACGGGACGTCGACGGCGACTTTGAACATTCGGCATTGGTCGCCGTTGCAGATGCCGCCTTTGAGGTTGGCGGAGCCCTTCGGGGCGTCGACGGCCGCGGATTTTTCTTCCAGGTGGAAGGCTTTGACGTCGATCTTCTTGTCGCCGGCGACGAGGGACCAGGGATAGTCCTTGTTGATGTGCCACTTGCCCTTCGCGACGATCGTCACCTTGCCGGGGGCGACCTTCACGTCGAAATCGTCGTCGGCCCGCGCGGAACCGGAGGCTGCAAGTGTCGCGAATCCGATGAGAGCAAAGAGCGTCGGACGGAGGATTTTCGTGATTGCCATGTGTCGTTTCACTCGCTGAAGTGGCCGCTCGCCGGACGAGCAGGCGCCGCATCGAGATTTACAATCGGTCGGGCCAAAGTATTCAGCCGCTCGGGCGGAATCGGTATCCGGAAAGCCCTCGAAAATGTGTTCGCGGGCGCCGTGCTGACCGGCTCGCCGCGAATTTACAGTGTCACTGGTGGCAACGCGCGCCATGCTTCGGTACTACGCGGGAGGGCAGAGGAGCTCTTCCCGGAAACCGATGAGGAGCAGCCACCGTAGACGTCGCGAGGCAACATTGCCGAAGAAAGGTCGCCCCGTGAAGCTCGCCGCATTCATCAGGCCCGCATGCACCGCCGTCGTGCTGATCTTTCCGGCTTGCGCCCACGTGTCGCGGTCCAATGCGACCGTGGAGCAGGTCGGCGCTTCCGGTTCGGCGGCAGAATCGCCGCCGCCCGCGGTCGCGTCCGCGAGCGCCACCCCAATTCCGTCGACGGAGAGCCCAGGAGAGAAGAAAACCATGGCCAAGGACTACGAGAAGCCGTCCGATGACGTTCTGCGCACGAAGCTGTCGCCGCTCGCTTACCAGGTGACGCAGAACGAAGGCACGGAGCCCCCGTTCGCAAACGAGTACTGGAACAACCACGAAGCAGGCATTTACGTGGACGCGGTCAGCGGCGAGCCGCTGTTCAGCTCGCTCGACAAATTCGATTCCGGGACGGGTTGGCCGAGCTTCACCAAGCCGCTTGCGAAGGACGGCGTCATCGAGCACACGGATCGCAGCCTCGGGATGTCGCGGACCGAGGTGCGATCGGCGGGAGCCGACTCCCACCTCGGACACGTCTTCGACGACGGACCCGGCCCCGCCGGGCTTCGCTACTGCATCAACTCCGCGTCGCTGCGCTTCATCCCGGTGAACCGCCTCGAAGCAGAGGGGTACGGGCAGTACCTGCCGCTCTTCAAGGGTCTGGCCGCGGCGAGCAAGTAAGCTGGCGGCGTTCCGGCACACGCAGTCGAGCGCAGCTGGCCGCGTCCAGTCACGACCGCTGGAGGCGCTGTACGTCCGTGACTTGACTCAACCTTTCGTCGATCGGCAAGATCGGCTCGGTGGTTGTACGAACAGTGCGCACTGTACGCGGAGCGTGTACCGTACACTGCTCGACCGATCACCCAGACCGACCTCGAAAGAATGAATAATTTCAATGGAATGCAATGGGTCCGTCTGGCCGGTTTCCGTGGTCCGCGTCTTGCAGAACCCGCCGCCTACATGAACGCCGTCGACATCCGCATCTTCGAGCAGGGTCCCGCATCGAGCGTCCAAACCAAGGTCGTCTGTCGCTCCACGGAGGTCCGGCGAAGGTTCGTCGACAACTGGGGCCGGCTCGCGGCGACGTTCGGCATGGGCGGCGACCTTGGCCGGGTGCACGCGCAGCTGTTCATCGAAGACGCGGCGATGACGCTGCCCTCCATCGCCCAGGCGCTCGACCTGGACGAGGAAGACGTTCAGCCGCACCTGGAGGCGCTCATCGGCTGGGGCGTCGTGCGCGTCATCGGAACGAGCTACGGCGAAGCCTACGTGACGGCGCGCGATCCCTGGGAGTTCTTCCTGGAGATCGTTCGCCAGCGCCATCGTCGTGAGTTCATGCCCATCCTCGAGCTGGTGCGCGAAACCGCGAGCCTGGCTCGCCAGCTCGGCGGCACGGGCGCTTCGGACGCCACCCGCGCCCGCGTGCAACAGTTCTCCAAGTTCGTGGAAGATCTCTCTGCCCTGATCGAGATCTTCGTGAAGGTCGGCTCGAAGCCCATGGCGCTCGCGTTGAAGACGTTCGCCCGCATGGCACCCCGCGCGTGACCTAGCTCGCTTGCTTCGAGCACGGGCCCAGCTAGCTGCTCTCGGTGCTCGGCGTACATTCGTACGCCTGCGCGCCTCACCCAGCTATCTGGACCCGCGGTCTTCGCAATCGAGCTAGGTCACACCAGCTAGATCTAGGCTCGCTTGCTTCGAGCACGGGCCAGCTGGCTGCTCTCGGTGCTCGGCGTACATTCGTACGCCTGCGCGCCTCACCCGCCCATCTGGACCCGCGGTCTTCGCAATCGAACCTAGGTCACGACATGCGTTAGACGCCCACAGCGCGGGGGCGGCGTGGGCTCGTGGTGGGAAGATTCACGTGGGCGAGCGATATCAGATCGTCGAGCGCATGGACGCGGGGGATGGCGGAGGTCTACTGGGGCGAGAGCGCGGGCGGGGAGGGGGTCCGCAAGCGCGTTGCGATCAAGCGCGTGCTGCCGTAGCGCAACGTGCTCCTCACGAAGCACGGCAAGTGAAGCTCGTGGACTTCGGACTCGCCAAGGCGAGCTCGCACCGCGTCGCGGAGGACGAAGACTTTCGTCGAAGGTAAGTTCGAGTATCTCGCGCCGGAAGTGACCCTTGGCCGTCCCTCCGAGCTGAGCCTCTCTTTGATGCGCGCCGATGGACCGGTGACGTACCTCGATCGGCGAGTTCGTCCGAGCCAGAAGAAGAAAGCCGAAGCGCGACATGCACGGTGTCATGGGTGATCTCATCTGGACGCCCTTCACGACTTCTCGGGCGACGGCGCGCAAGCGCGGAGACGGAAACGGCGCGGCTCGGAACACGGGGCGTCGCGACGAGCGGCGATGGTTTCGTCGATCCATCGGCGTGGGGCCGCGAAGCGCTCTTCGAGGACGAGCAGCCGAGGGCCGCCTCGAAGCGCTCTTCGAGGATGAGCAGCCGAGGGGCGCCTCGAGGCGCGTCGAACCGCCGCTCGCCGCGGTGATGGCGCCGCCGTCCGCTGCCGCAACCGGGTCGGTCGGCAAGAAAGAAGGCCCCTTCTGGCGCGAGTGGTTCGGCGGTTGAGGGGCCCCCGAAGCGTCACCGCCCTGCTGACGAACCGGGCTACGATTCGGCACCACAATGACAAAGATCGTCTTCTTGTTCGACGTCGACAACACGCTGCTCGACAACGATCGCGTCACGGCGGATCTTCGGCGTCACCTGAACCGCGAGGTGGGCGTGGAGCGCGCCGACGAGTACTTCGAGATCTTCGAGCAACTGCGGAAGAAGCTCGGGTACGCCGATTACCTGGGCGCGCTCCAGGAGTATCGGGTGCGCCACCCGCGCGACCCTCGCCTGCTCGAGGTCTCTTCGTACCTGGTGAAGTACCCGTTCGCGAATCGGCTGTTCCCCGGCTCGCTCGACGCGGTGGAGCACGTCGCGCGGTTCGGCACGACGGTCATCCTCTCCGACGGCGACGTCGTCTTCCAACCGAGGAAGATCGACGTCTCCGGCTTGTACGAGGCGTTCGAACACCGCGCGCTCATCTACATCCACAAAGAGCACGAGCTCGACGACGTCGAGCGGCGTTTCCCCGCGGATCACTACGTGCTCGTCGACGACAAGGTCCGCATCCTGACCGCGGTGAAGAAACACTGGGGATCGCGGCTCACGACGATCTTCCCGAAGCAAGGGCATTATGCGCACGCGCCCGACGTCGCCACCTATCCGAAGCCCGACGTCACCGTCGAGCACATCGGGGAGCTGGTGAACGTCGACCTCCCGCAGATTCTGGGCGCTGCACGGAAGGCGCCGGCGTAGCGCGCGACGTGTTCCATGGCGTTCGGGGCGCGCTGCGGCTTTCGTCTTGCTGGTCCTCGTGCTCCGATGCGGCGAAGGACGTGTGACGACGGAGCTCCAGGCGCTCTAGAGCTAGAACACGAACGACCCGCCGAGGCCCGCGCCGCTCCGGAGGGGAACGACGCCGACGCGTGCGCGCGGCGCGCTACCGACGCCGGGATGCTCCACGTCGACCGCGGGACGGAAGCTCTTCCCGAAGAGGACCCACCCGATGGGCGTCAGCGCGGCGCCGGCGAGGAACAGGGCGAGTCCAGCGCCAGCTTCGCCGCTGAACGAGGTGGTCCGGGTGCACGGGCCATCGAGGTCGCAGGTGTAATAAGAGTGGAAGCCGTCGGCCATGAGCCCGATGCCCGCGACGACCGCGACGATGCCGCCGATCCCGAGCACGAGCCCGAGCGTCCGGGTGCCGCGATCCCGCGGGGTCACGACGAGACGCGAAGCGCCGTCGATGACCACGGGGCGGCTGCCGGCGAGCGTGTTCGGCGTTTCCGCGACCGCGAGCCGGTAACGTCCGCGCGGCATCTGAAAGCCGCACGGAAGCCGGCACCGCGCGATGGGGGGCACCGAGCCCGGCGTCGCCCAGTCCGGGTATATCTCGACGTCTGCGCTCTCGCCGTCTTCGCCCGTGAGCCAGACGGGCACCGCCGCGCCGTACGCACCCGGGGCGGCAGGCGATTCCGCGCCCTGCGTGGCGCTGATGGGCGGCGGCGGCCCTTGAGGCGAAGGCGGTTCGGTCTCCGACGCCGACTCGGGGACGGCGCCCGCAGCCTGGACCGAGCCGAATCCCGCCGCCGACGACCGCGACGGCGCCGCACCAGTGGGCGGCGCCGGGGCGTTCGGCGCAGGAGCGCTCGTCGTTGCGCTCCCCGAGGGCGGCGCCGGGGCGTTCGGCGCGGGAGCGCTCGTCGCTGCGTTCCCCGAGGGCGGCGCGGTCACCGCCGGCGGAGCCGCGGGCCCCTGTGCGGCGGCAGCGCGTGCGATGCAAAGAACGGCCACGACGGCTCCCCAACGCCTCCTCGTTCTCATGGGGAGACTCTACCAGAAGGCCGGTAGCGATCTCGAACGAACGTTCACAAGCTCGCTGCGGGACGAGCCTCGCTCGCCGTCGCGACGGGGGGCGTGGCTTCTTTGACCGAGGTTCCCGCGAGCGCGGAGCCCAGAGTGCGGACGACGCTGCGCCGAACCATGGGGTTGTCGTAGGCGAGGGCGACGGCGTCGAGGACGCCCGAGCGGACGACGGCGCGCACCGCGTGTCCGGCGATGAACCCGAGCGTGAAGCGCTTGCGGTGCTTCCAGACGTAGCTCTTCCAGGCTTCCTCTTCCGATACGCGGCCTGCGAGCACGTCGGCGACGGTGTCCGCGGCGAAGACGCCGCTCTGCATCGCCTGCGAGATCCCTTCGCCGGTCGCGTTGTGCGTCACGCGCGCCGCTTCGCCCAGGTAGAGCGCGCCCGGCGTCACGCAGTGACCGACCCAGGTCGTATACACGATGGGGTGGCCCTTGAACGCGCCGACCTGGGTCGCCTTCGAGAGCCGCGCGGCGTAGTGGTCGGCGAGAAATCCGCGGAACACGTCGCGCACGTTGCGCCGCGTCTTGTTGCCGTCGGCGTCCTGCCCGTCGATGCAGATTCCGATGTTCACCCGGCGTTCGCTCTCGGGGAACAACCACCCGTAGAGCGGAGACACGTTGCGATCGAAGATCATCTCGATCTGGCCCGGCGTGAAATCGGCGCCGTCCCACCAGCCCATGAGGGTCGCGATGCTGCGCTTCGGCCGCGGATCGTCCGAGAAGATCGAGTGCGCGCCGTCCGCGCAGAGCACGTAACGCGCGCGGAGCTCCCGGCCGTCCGCGGTACGGACGCCGACCACGCGCCCCGCCACGCGCACGAGCTCGCGGGCTCGGACGCCGCCCTCGAGCTTGGCGCCTTTGGCCTGCGCGGTACGCACCAGCAGATCGTCGAACTCCCGGCGCAACATCACGACGGCGGCGGCGTTCGAAGCGATGACGAAGCTGCGCCCGCCTGGAGCGACGATCTTCACCGATTCGATGGGGTTCGCGCGGCTCCGGATCTCGTCGCCGATACCGAGCTCTTCCCCGAGCGACAGCGCGGTGGGGGAGAGGCCCGAGCCGCAGGTCTTGTCGCGCGGGAAGGTCGCGGCGTCGAGGAGGAGCACGTCCCGTACGCCATTGGCCGCCAAGCGAAGCGCTGCGGTGGCTCCGCCGGGCCCCGCACCGACGACGATCACGTCATGGGTCATTGGGCCGCCTATATCGCAGTTCAGTACTTGCGACCATTGGCTCTTCACTTTGCAGGAGCGCGACGTAGTCGCGCGACCTACACGAAAGCCCGGAGCGCTCGTCGGATCCGTGGCAAGGACGACGGGAGATTCGCTCCTCACCGACGCGGGGGCGAATCTTCCGGCAGCCCACTCGAATGGACGAAGCGCTTCACTCGCCGTCGGCCAGGGCCTGGGTCAGCGGGACCTCGGGGCCGGGGGAGAGCTCGCGCGTGAACGAGTGGCCGCGCGTAGAGAAGGACGCACGCGCTTTGCGTCGTGACTCGAACTCGGCGAGCGCCCACACCGGAAAATAGCTGCGATAAAGCTCGTAATCGAGCACCGCGGTCCGGAAGAAGATGCCCACCGGGTCCTGCTTCGGCCACTCGCCGCTTCCGAGCTGCGCCCGCGAAAGAAACGCCGCGGCGCGTTCGGCGGCGGCGAAGTCCGGGTCGTGCGCGTCGCACAGCATCATGAGGGCCCACGCCGTCTGGACGACGTGCGCGTCGTCGTGCGGCGTGTAGGTGCGCGCGTCGGGCGACGGTCGCTCGCCCCAGCCGCCGTCCGGGCGCTGATGGGCCTTGAGCCAAGCGCACGCTTTTCGGATCGCCGGATCCGTCGGCGGTGCGCCCGCGGCGAGGAGGCCGCGCACGCCGAACCACGTGCCGTAAATGAGGTGCACGGCCCAAGCGCCGGGCCAGGAGCCTTCCGGATGTTGCTTGCGCCGGATGCTTTCGGCGCCGCGCGCGATCACCTCCGGGATGCGCGCGAGGTCGCCCCGCTCGAGCAAGTGCGGGCGTGCCTGAGCGATTTTCGCGAGGGCCGCGATGCACGAAGCGGTGCATTCGACGTAGCCGGCTTCGGTCATGGAATCGCCGAACATCTCCGCGGGATTCAGCCATTCGATGGAGAAGGGGACCCGCGGCGCTTCGTAGCTCCCGAAGCCGCCGTCCGGGCCCTGCGACTGCAGGATGAACCGCGCGGCGAGCGCGACGTCGTCGTCCGAAGGAGCGCCGTCGCCCGAGACGTCGAGCCGCGCGAGGATGGCTTCGGCGGTGCAATCGCTCACCGGCCAGCCGTGCCAGACGAACGAAAACGGGTAGCCGCCGCGCGGATCGGCGCGGTGGTTCTCGGCGTAGTTCGGGAACGTTTTGCGGATCTGCTGGGTGCGGAGGAACTCGCTCGCGCGGGTCATCGCGCCGTCGAGCTCCGCGTGCGGCGCCGCCGCGGCGAGCGTGGACAGGGCGAAGCTCGTGTCCCAGATGGCCGAACGCGCTCCGGTGACGCGCAGACCGTCGCGGTCGTCTTCCCAGATCCAGCAATCGAAGCGCTCGATGGCCTTCGTCACGTCGGGATCGCGCGGGTCCTCGAACCAGAGCGCGAGGATGTTCAGAATCCCGCTGACCGGCGAGATGGACGTGTGACTCGACACGGAGAGCTCCCAGCGGATCGACTTGCGGAACTCTTCCAGGATTCGCGCGCGCGACGCGCGCGTTCGCACTCGATCCACCGCGCGCAGCGCCTGGTACGAGAGCCTGAGGACGCGCGTCGGCTCGGCGAACAGATCTCCCGCGCGCAAACGGCCGCGCGCGGCGGCGAAATCCACCGCGGCGTAGCCGCGCGGGAACAGCTCGTCGCGCAGCGTGAGGGTGAGCGAGGTGGCCGGCATCTGGAAGCGCTCGGCGTAGAGCGTCGCCATGCCCATGTAGATCATCCGCGTGTGGCAGTAGTAGCGCGACGGATGCACGGGCAGCGCCGTCGGGAGCGCCCAGAGCTCGGGGATCACCGGGTTCACGCCCTCCCAGCGATAAAGCGACAACAGCGCTAGCCAGAACTTGCCCCACGTCGGGATCGACTCGACGCCGCCTTCGCCCTCGATGAGCTCGCGAGCCTTCGCGAGCAGCGGGTCGTCCGCCGGCACGCCGAGCGCTCGACAGGCGACGTAGACGAGCGTCGTCACGAAGAGCGACGGCGGGTTGACGTCGGAGAGCCCCCACACGCCGCTCGGCAGCCGCGATTTGCGGAAATAGAGGATCAGCCGCCGCGTCCGCTCTTCGCCGATGGAGCGGCCCATGATGTGCCACGCGAGCACGTATTGCGCCGGCAGCATCGCGCACCAGTTCGACTCGCCTTCCCAGGAGCCGTCCTCGTCCTGGCGCGCGAGGAGCGCCGCGAGCCCGGCGTCGAGAGCGCGCCCGGGCGACGGCTCGCGCTCCTGGGCGTTGCTCGACGGGGGCTCTTCGTCGTTCGGCGTCTTCGGCGCCGGAAGGACGTCGAGGGGTTCGGGGGCTTCGCGCAAGTGCAGCGCGCCGGCGGCGACCCAGTCCTTCGCCGCGACGCCGAGCCGCCGAGCCGCTGCGGCGCCGTAGCGCGCGTCTCCGCCCCGCAGGCCGCCTTGAAACAGCCCGAGGCCCGCGCGGCCGAGCACCTTCAGGAAGGGCGCGCCGAAGAGCGCGAGGTTCGTGACGTCGCCCGAGAGCAGCCGCATCGTGCGGTCCCGCTCCGCGACGCTGTCGCGCCACATGCCGAATACGGCCTTGCGCATGGCCACCGTCTCGTCCGCCGCTCCGGCGAAGATGTCGTAGAGCGCGATGGCGAGCACCTCCGGAACGCGGCCGCCGCGATCGCGTTCGCGCCGGTAGGCCTCGAAGGACTTCGCCCGCGAGAGGGCCATGGCGTCGAGGAAGCCCAGCGTGAGCCCGGCGGCGGTGAGCGGATGATGATGACCGACGGCGTCGCCGACGAGCGCGAACCCTTCGCGGCCGAACGTCCGCCGGAGCCGCGTCTGATTGGCGGCCCACGCGATCTCGTCCGACGCGAGCGCTCTCCGGAACGCCGCGCGCAGGCTCTCCGGCAACGCCGGCGCGTACGCTTCGTAGAGAGCGGCGCCGCGCTCGCCGTCGGCCTCGAACGACAGCGGGACGTCGAAGCACACGCGCACTTCGCGGCTCGAGACCCGGTACACGAGCACCGGGCCCGGCGCGCCGAGACAGAGGTGCCCGTAGCCCTCGTGCGGCAGCGTGACGTCGGTGAGCAGCGCGCCCGCCATTCGCGAATAGGTGCGCGCCCGCGCTTCGACGCCGAGGGCCCGGTGGACGACGCCCGTGCGCCCCGTCGCGCCGACGATCTGCGGCGCTTCGATGACCTTCTCGCCGCCGGACGCCACGCGGTAACGCACCCGATTTTCGTCGACGGACGTCACGCGAGCGCCTTCGACGTACTCGATGGACCCGCTCTCGGCGACGCACTTGCGGAGCTTCGCGACGAAGAGCTCGTGGTGCATGCTCGCGCCGGTTCGACCCGCGGGGTACGAGAGCACGATGGCCGCGGAGCCGTCGTCGGGTAGCACCGCGAACCCGCGGCCCGTCGGGTACCCCTCCGGACCGAGGTCCACGCCGAGCTCCGCGAGGATCTCCACCGCCGGCGGGTGCAGCCACTCTCCGGCAAGCCGTGTTGCCGCACGCGGGTTCGCCTCCAGCACGATCACGCGGGCGCCGCGTTTCGCGAACGCGAGCGCCGCCGCGCAGCCCACCGGACCGCCTCCGACAATCGCGACGTCGTAACCCCCGGCCGTCTTCATCGCAAATTACCTCACGGGGTTGCGGCGGCGCGCGCTCGCGAGTTTCGCTGACGCGTGCCGCTCGTGGCCAGGTACTCTTCCCATTTCCGGATCGTCAGAGCCTGGAAGGCTCCGATCGCCGGATTGAGCTCCATCATCGGGGCGTCGTAGTGGCGATCGTACGCGCGCTGCTCCTCTTCCACCGCGAAGCCGTCCTGCTCGAGCAGGGGGCGCACCAGCAGGGCGTTGCCCGCGGTCAGGAGCGCGCGGAGCAGCTTCTTCGGAATCGTGACCGGTAAGAACGGCACCTTGAAGGTGCGCGGGTCGTAATAGAAGAGGAAGAAGCAGCGGGTCGTCGTGCGATCTATCGGCAGGATGAAGCAGTGGTGCTTGATGCGGCCGTCGGTGTTCGACCACTGGAACGGGTACTCGTAGCAGAGCTCCATGTGGTTCGAGTTCATGCCGGAGTGATTCACGATCTTCTGATAGACGGGGCCCTGCCCGATCTTCGCGTCGTACTCGACGAAGACTTTGTCGCCCTCCGTCCGACAGTCCGTCAGCTTCGCGTCCTTGAACGGCTGATATTTCCGATGAAGGTAGGCGTGGGTGAAGTCGCTCACGTTGTCGATGATCATCGAGTGGTGAGCCTTCCACGTGAAATCGAGGGGCACGCAGGGCCACGCGCCCGGACCGACGAGCTCCGGGATGTTCGGGACGTCGCGCTCCGTCGCGCGCTCCTTGTCGCCGAAGAACACCCAGATGAGGCCGTACTCTACGCGGACCGCTTTGCAGCCCACCTTGATGCGCGGCATCTTGTGGTCGAAGAGCTCGTGATCGATGCGGACGACGCGGCCCTCGCCGTCGTACTGCCAGCCGTGGTACGCGCAGACCAGGTTGCAGCCCTCTACGTGTCCCACGCTGAGCCGCAGCTGCCGGTGCGCGCAGCGGTTCTCGATGACGTGGAGCTCGCCGTTCTGGTCGCGGAAGAGCGCGTAGCTCGTCTCCCAGAACGAGATCTCCCGGACCTCGCCCGGCGCGATCGCCGCGTCGTATTCGACCGGGTACCAGTAATTCGGATCCAGCCCGGCGGAGCGCGCCTTCTGTTTCCGACCTTCTGCCTTGTCGAAAGCCGGAGGTTCGTGCTCCGCGGCGCCGTTCGACGCGGAAGCGCTTCCGCGCGGGGAAAACATCTCGAGCATCCTCATGGTGCACCCATTTGTGAAACGTCGGTGATGGCCGCCCCGGTGACGGGGCCCGGGCGCGCGGCGGTCCGAAGCATGCCGCGCTCGCGGTAGAACTCGTAGGCCTCGCGCACGGCGTCTGCAATGTTCGTCGGCTCGTAACCGAGCTCGCGGCGCGCCTTCCCGATGTCCGCGCGCCTCCCGAGGCGCAAAATGTGCACGGCCGCAGGGGTGAGTCGCTGCCGCTCCGGCGGCACCCAGCGCGTGACGAAGGGATCGACGAGCTGTGCGATCGCGTTCATCGCGGCCGGCGGCAAGCGCAGCGGCCGCTTCTGCCCCGTCACCGCTTCGAACATGGCCATGATTTCGTCCATGCTGTGGAACGCGGTCGCGAAAATATAGCGCTCGCCGCTTCGGCCCTTCTTCATGGAGAGGACGTGGCCTTCGCAGATGTCCCTGGCCGCCACGAACGGGAAGCCGCCCGGGATGTAGAACGGAATCTTGCCGAAGGAGCACATCACGCCGCCGAGGCGCGACGGGATGAAATCGTTCGGGCCGACGATGGCGCAGGAGACCGCGACGACGACGGAGAGCCCCCGCGCCGCGGCCTGCCAGCACTGCTGCTCGGTCGCCGCCTTCGACGTCGAGTACGGCGTCGGCGAATGGAACGGGTCGAACGGCATCTCTTCGTTCGACGGGCGCGACGGATCGTCGGGGTCGTAACCGACGGCGCTGAACGAGCCGGTGACGACGACGCGGCTCACGCCGTGGGCGAGCGCGGCGTCGAGCACGTGCTGCGTCCCGAGGACATTCGTCTCGAAGATGCGGCGCTTGTGCTCCTGGTTGCCCTCGACGGTCGAGACGACGGCGCCCGTGTGATAGACGCGCTCGCAACCGCGCACGGCGTTCGAGACGGCGTTTGCGTCGCGCAGATCGCCGTGCACCCGCTCGACGTCGAGCCCGTACAGCGCGGCGGAGCGGTCCGAGGGGAGCACGAGCGCGCGCACGGCCTCGCCGTCAGCGAGGAGACGGCGGACCAGATTCGCGCCCAGATGACCCGTGGCCCCCGTAACGAGAGCCTTCCCGGTCATGGGCAGGCGTCTCCGTCGCTTTCCGGCGGCACGCTGGGGCGCTCGGGACGTCCTGCGAGGCCCACTCGAGCCCGATCGAACAGCTCACCCAGCAGTCGATCGCTCTCGGCTTGATCGCTCGCGCTGACGGCGCGCCGCATTTGCTCGAACGTTCGTCCGACGAACGCGCGCGAGACGGTCGGTGCGCGATCTCTCCGGAGCGCGTCGTCGCCGTGCTCGACCTCGCGAAGCGTGCCCAGCGCGAGCGCGAGCGGTCCGGCGCAGAAGAGGCGCACTTCCCGGCCGGCGGCCGTCAGCGGCCAGAGGCGGGTGTACTGCTCCGCCTCGGCGAGGTGCTCGCGCGACCGTCGCGCGAGCTTTCGCAGAACGGTGAGACCGCTTTCGCGCTCCGAGGGTTGCAGCAACCGGGACAGGTCGAGCCCGTGTTCTTTCGCGATGTTGGCGGGCAAGAAGCAAGCGCCGCGCTCGGTGTCTTCCGCGACGTCCTTCAGGATGTTCACGAGCTGCAGCGCGAGGCCGAACCGGACCGAGCGCGCGATAAGCTCCCCGCGCCGCTTCGGATCGACGGGACACGCCAGCATGAACAGGTCCGTGAGCAGCTCGCCCACGGTGCCGGCGACGTAATAGCAATAGAGCTCCAGGTCCGGCAGATCCCGGATCTGCAGGCGGCCTTCCTGCTCGGCGCGTTCGGAGTACGCGCGCATCCCGCGCGACATCTCCAGCAGCCGCGGCTCGATGATGCCGCGCTCTTCCGGCGAGAGCGCAGCGAAGGCACGGAACACCGCACCTGCCTGCTTGCACAGTATCGCTTCGTGGCCGTCGCCGAGCTCCGCCGCGGAGGCAAGGTCCTCGAACCCCGCCGACGGCGACGCGTCGCCTTCGGCCGCGGCCGAGAGCGCCGCGTCGAAGGAGTCGAAGAGCGCGCGCCGAAACACCGGCGTGACGCGTCGGTCATCCTCCACGGTGTCCACCGTTCGGCAGAGCAGATAGGCGATGCACACCGCGTTGCGCAAAGAGTTCGGAAGGCTCTGGATGGACAGGGCAAAGGTGCGAGACACCTCGCCCAATAGCCGGTCGCAGAACGCGAGATCCTCCGGATCGATGCCGGGGCTCGCAGGTCCCTCCACAGGCTCAGCCCGAAGGCGGGCACTGTTAATCAATCTAGCCAAGGGCCCACGCCAGTACCGCGAAGTCCTCGCGAGTTGAAGATTGTCGTCGTAACTTCTTGAAAGGATTGAATAAATGTCACGCGAAGGGTGGTTCGCACACGCGCAAATATCGCGTGAAACGAGCCTTCCCAGGCGCGGCCTATACCGCGGCCGGCCGGCCCCAGACAAGCACGACAGCCGCAGAATCGACCGAGAATCGGCGGCGCGTCAAGAAATGTGGCTGGCTATCGCAGCGTTGTACGGGGTGTTCGATGCAAAGCTGCCCGCAAGGACGCGCGCCGTCGCGAGTGACGCGACGATGTCGGTCGGCTGAGCAAAATGAGGAAGGTGCGTCATGGAGAAGGATGGCGACGCCGTGCTTCCAGCGCGACGAGTCGCGCCGGCGACGCCTTCCAAGCGAACACCCGACCCGTGCTACGTGGTCGGGAAAGGTTCGCGCGTGGCACCTTCGATGTTCGGCGCTTCGGAATCCATCGCGAACTCCGTTTGAGCGCTCGTCTCCACGAACGGGCCGCCTTCCTCTTCGGGGAGGTGGCGATCCAGCATCTCTTGCCCTTCGCTCTGCGCCGCCGTCGCGCTCTCGACGTATTCGTAAGCGAGCTCGACGGCGCCGGGGTCGCCGTCCATTCCGGGGAAGGATTCCCGTTCGCGCTCCCTGCCGGCGCGGCTCAGCGCGAGCAGGTGCGCTTCGTATTCGGGGTTGAGGTGGCCCGCGCCGTCGCGTCGCGGGACCTGGGGCCGCTTCGTTCGCTTCATGAACGCCTCCCTTGTCTGTCGGGACGAGGATATCAAAAAATCGACGCACGCGTCTGCCGTCGGTCGCCCGCATCGACGCATTCGTCACGAAGCGTTGCATTTCGAAACGACAGTTCCGCTTTCGCCTCATTCGCGTTCGCGCGGGCAGCGCTGTGGAGAAGATCGCTCGCCGGTGCCCCATTTTGCGACGGTGGCGCGGGCGCTCGCGAAATCAGTGAAAAATCTCGTACGAGCCGGAGCCGATCAGCAGGATGGAAACGACGATTCCCCAAATCGGAAACGTGAGCCACAGCCCGTTCGAGAGCCCGACGAAGAGCGCGACGTTCAGCGGCGAGTGCCCCTTGTACCGCTTGTTCATCAGATAGCTGGCCAGGTACACGACGGTGCCGTACCACATCTGATAAAACAGCAAGAGGCCGACGATCCCCAGAGCCCGCGCGGGGATGGGCTCGTACGTCATGCCGTACAGGAAGAGCAGCGCCGGGACGAGCGTGGTGAAGCCGTTGCCGACGTCGACGAAGAAACCGAAGCTCTTCCTGTCGGCGTAAGAAGGGTCGAAGACCGAATACGAAGACCAGAGCTCCGCCCACACGCCGGGTGAAAACGTCCGCTCGAGTGGCACCTCGACCGAGAAGAAGTCCTTCACGCGGTCGAGCTCGCGCCCGCGGTAGTCGCGGACGAAGCGCGCGTGCTGCTCCTCGATGAGATCGATCCTGAGGTACAGGCAGATCTCCCAAAGCGCGATGATGGTGTTCAACCACAAGAAGAACGCGAGCCCGGCCTCGTGCACGTTGAACACCCCGTGCACCTGATGATGCAGGTAGATCGGAACCCCCGTGCCGACCGCGATGCCGAAAATGACGAGCTGATAGACGCGCATCGCCCGCTGGGCTCTCAATAGACGAACGGCACGATTCGGAACCGCGTCTTCTCGCAGTAAGCTTTCCAGGCGTCGCCGTATTTCGCGGCGCATTTCTTGTCGTCACGCGCCGCGCGTTGCACGAGCAGCACCGTGAGCGACAGCGGAAGCAGGTACGGCCACGGCTCGGAGAACCCGGTCGTCAGCGCGAAGCAGGTATAGACGCCGATCTCGCCCGTGTAGTTCAGCTTGCGTCCGATGCCCCAGAACCCGGAGGCGAGCAGGCGGCCCCCCACGAGCTCGGGCGCTCTTCCCCAGATGGGCTTCTCCGGGTGCCTCTTGTAGCGCTCCTTCTGCCAGTTCGCCTCGCGGAAGACCCACATCGCCGCGGCGCACAGCACGCACAGGAGCGACCACTGCCAGGTCTCGAAGGGCGTCGTGTGATCCACGAGCCACCAGCAGGGCAGGCTGTAGAGGAACGGAACGTAGACGAGGTCGCCCCACACCAGCATGAAGCCGAAGTTCTCGGAGGTGACGTCCCACGTGGACAGCATGAATTCCTCTTTCACGTAATGCGAGAAGAGGTACGCCCACCAGAACCCGAGGAGACACCACGTCTGCGGCGTGACGGCGCCGTGCAAGTCGCGCTCGGCGCTGGCGAACGCGACGACGAGCAGGTTCACGCCGATGAGGCTCGGCTGGTACATGAACATCTTCATGTCGACGCCGAGCCAGGTGGGGTTGAGCTCGTTGCCGAACCACACGTCGCGCACCACGCGCGGGACCTTCGCGCCGTCGAAGGCCGTGCTGCGCAGGACCGCCCCCGGGCGGCGGCCCCAGGCGTAGAAAGCCGCGGAGAGCGCGAGGGCCAGCGCGTTCGCGACGACGAGGAGCGACCAGAAATGAGTGACCAGCGGCGTGAGCGAAACGCCGAACCCGAACACCAGCGTCGCGACGACGACGTGCGTGACGAAGAACAGCGTCATGCCCGTCAGCTTGTACTCTTTCACCGAGCCGTCGGCCTGCGGGTAACCGGCGCGCTCGAGGCCGGGCAAGAGCAGCGCGCCCGCGAAGAGCGCGCCGACGAAGCCGCCGATCATCTCCGCGGCCTCGACGAGCGAGCTCACGGTGACGGGAAGGACGATGTCGAGAACCTGCAAGGCCGCCTCCGTGAAGCGCGAAGGGACGCTCGCGCCCTCAGCCTTCTTCGACGACGGACAGCGCGCCCGTCGGGCAGTACTTCACCGCCGCCTCTACTTGCTCGCGCAGCGATGGGGAGGGGCGCTCTTCGAGCACGGTGAGCTTGCCCTCGCGGGTGACGTCGAACACGAGCGGAGCTTCGCCCATGCACACGCCGTGGCCCTGGCAAAGTCCGCGATCGACGACGATCCGAAACGCCACGCGTTCACGCCTTTCCGGTGAAGGGACAGCGCGCCCCCGCGACGGTTTCCGGCTTTGCGACGTGCTCGGCGCGCGCGCGCTCGGTGAGCCTTTCCCCTTCGGCGGCGTCGATGCGGCGGTAGCGAACGCGACACGGCTGCTTCGGGCCGATGACGACGCCGTGGAAGTCGCTCTCGAGCGGGTCGCCGTAGCCGGAGAACTCGAAGCGGCGCAAGAGGAGCGCGAAGATGCTCTTGATCTGCAGGAGCGCGAAGGCGTTGCCGAGGCACTTGTGCGCGCCGCCGCCGAAGGCCTGGAACGCGAAGCGGCGCTTGTCCTCTTCGCGGCCGGGCCCGTAGCGATCGGGGTCGAAGCGGTCGGGATCCTTGAAGAGCTCGGGGATGCGGTGGGTGACCGTGGGCGAGGCGATGAGGTGCGTCCCCTTCGGGAAGACGTAGCCGTCGTACTCGAAGTCTTTCATCGCCACCCGGAGGAGCATGAAGAGCGGCGGGTGCAGGCGCAGCGTCTCCTTCACGCAGCCCTCCACGACGGGAAGCTCGCGGAGCGACTGGTAGGTGACGGGGCCGTCGATGCCGTAGACGCGGAAGACCTCGGCGCGCGCGCGCTCGTAGAGCTCCGGCTTCTGGACGAGCTCGAGCATCATCCACGCGGCGGTGACCGCGCTCGTGTGGTGACCGGCGAACATCGCGGCGAGGAGCAGGCCGGTGATCTCGTGCTCGCTCAAGGGCGTGCCGTCCTTGTACCGGGTCTCCATCAGGATCTGCAGGAAGTCCTCGCTCTCGCGCCCCGTATTGCGGCGATCGGCGATCATCCCGGAGATCATTTCGACGAGCCGCACTCGCGCGCGATCGCGCTTGCGGAACGCCGGGATGGGCAGGTGCGCGTTCAAGTAGGCGAGGGGCGTGATGCCGCGCTCGAGATCGCTGTACACGCGCGCGAACTCCTCGGTCATGTCTTCCCGGAATTCTCTGCCGAGGAGACACGCCGTGGAGGTGAAGTTCGTCAGGACCTTCGTGTACTCGTACATGTCGAGCACGCCCTGATCGCCGAAGCTCGCGATGCTGCGCGCCACCTCGCTGGTGATGACCTCGGCGTACGAGCGCATGCGTCGATCTTGCAGGCAGGGGAGGAGCATCCCGATCTGCTCGGACATCTTGTCCATCGGCGCGTCGTAGACGATCCCCTCACCGAAGACGGGGGTCATCATCTTGTAGGCCTCGGACGGGTTCAGCACGTCGTCCGGCGCGCGGTAGAACGCTTCGCTCGCCTCGGCGCCGGTGAGCAGCACCATGCGCTTCGGTCCGACGTCGAAGGCGGCGACGTCGCCGCATTCTCGACGGGCCCGCTCGAGCAGCTGCACCGCGGTGCGCACGAACGGCACCAGGTGCCCGACGATCGGAAGTCCGCCGCCGAGGCGCGGGATGGGTCGCGATTTCTTCCCCGAGCTCGCCGCAGGGAGCTCTCGCTTGCCGCCGGAGGATACGATCTGCATCGATGAGGGCGCGGCTTCTTCAGGTCCGCCGCGCGGTTGCGGCATAATGGATCACTATTCCGGGCGATACCGAGCCCTATTTTCCGCGCAAATCGTGCGCCGCCCGCAACCCCGTCCAAGGATACGGCGGAGGGGACGAGGGCGAGCGCGCCGGCTCCCAGGTGGACAGGGTACCCACCCGGAACTAAAGTTCGCGTGCGCTCGTTCGCCTTGGCGCAAGGTGAGCGTTCGCGAGCGCTTTCGAGCCGTTCGATGTCCGACTCCGACGCGGAAGAAGAGCCCGTTCCGTCCCTCGCGGCGGGCATGCTCGTCGGCGGCAAGTACCGGATCGAAAAGCTCATCGGGCGCGGCGGCATGGGTAGCGTCTGGTCGGCGGTGCACACGAGCCTCGGGCAGCGTGTCGCGGTCAAGCTCATCGCCAAGCGCTACGCGGCGTCGCGCGAGGCGCGGCACCGCTTCGACCTGGAAGCGAAGGCCGTCGCGCAGCTCCGCTCCCGGTACGTGGTGCAAGTGTACGATCACGGCGAGACCGACGACGGCACTCCGTACATCGTCATGGAGCTGCTCGAGGGCGAATCCCTGGACGCTCGCCTGTCGCGCGGTCCGCTGCCGCTCGCCGCGGCGCTGCCGATCCTCGATCAGGTGGCGCGCGCGCTCGGCCGCGCACACGCCCTCGGCATGGTTCACCGGGACCTGAAGCCGGAGAACGTTTTTCTGACGCTGTCGCCCGACGGCGACGGCGAGATCGCGAAGGTCCTCGACTTCGGCATCGTGAAGATCCGGGGACACGAAGGCGTCGGCTCTTCGACCCGCACCGGCGCCGTGCTCGGGACGCCGCTCTACATGAGCCCGGAGCAAGCGCGCGGCCTCAAGACCGTCGATCACCGCACGGATCTGTATTCGCTGGGCATGGTCGCGTACGCGATGCTCACGGGCCAACCGGCGTTCACCGGCGAGTCGCTGGGCGATCTGCTCGTCGCGATCTGCACCGGGCCGCTCCCGCAGATACGCGCGCTCGCGCACTGGCTGCCGCCGGCGCTGGACGGCTGGTTCCAGAAAGCGTGCGCGCGCGAACCGGCGGATCGCTTCGCGTCTGTCGAGGAGATGATCACGGCGTTCGCGGCAGCCGCGGGCGCGGGATCGGGCCCGGCCGTCGTCGCGTCTCCGGCGGGGCCGCCGGCCGCGTCGCCGCTCGCCGCCACGGCGCCCGCGCCCGTCGACGGCGTCACGGCCGATCACACCGCCGCTCCGTTCTCGGTCACCGAGCACAGCATCCCGAAGCGCGGGGTCGCCGTCCCGGTCGCGATCGCGGCGGGTGTGGTCGCGCTCGCGGGCGCGCTGTTGATCACGCGGCTCGCGCGCACGCCGTCGGACGGCGCCACGGCAGAGACCGCGGCGAGCGCGTCGCCGCCGGCCGCGGCCGCCGCGCCGGAGGCGGAGGTCTCCGCGCAAGCGACCACACCGGTTGCCGTAGCTCAGCCGGCGCCGCCCGAGCCCGCGCCGGCCAAAGCCGAGCCGACGCAGGGAGCGCCGAAGGAAGCGGTGAAGCCGCCTGCCGTCGCGGTGAATCCGCCGCACGTCGCGGCGACCCCCGCGGTCGCGAAGCCTGTGGTACCGCCGGTAGCCGCGAAGCCCGTCGTCGCGAAGCCCTCCGTCGCCGGCAAGCCTCCGCCAGCTTCGAAACCCGGAAGCGTCGACCTCGGCTTTTAGCTTCTCAGGAGCTCTTCCCACTTGCTCACCACGAAACGTCTCTCTGCGGCGCTGGCAACGGCGATGTGCTGCGCGAGCACGCCGTCGCTCGCGCAAAATCAGCAGCAGCCTTCGGCGGAGAACATGGCCAACGCGCGCGCGCTCGGCGTCGAGGGCGTGGAGCTCGCCGATCGCGGCGATTGCACCACCGCGATCGATCGGCTCTGGCGAGCCGAGTCGCTGTATCACGCGCCGACGATCCTCGGCCGTCTCGGCGAATGCCAGGTCAACCTCGGCAAGATCGTCGCGGGCACCGAGACGCTGCAGCGCGTGGTGCGCGAGCCCATGGGCCCCGGCTCGCCGCCGGCGTTCCTCGCCGCCCGCGATCGCGCGCAGAAGGTCCTCGAGGCCAGCTTACCGAAGATCGGCAAGCTCCGCATTCACGTGGACAACGCGCAGGCGCCGGGTCTCGTCGTGACCGTGGACGGCGAGGCGGTCCCGCTCGCGGCCCTCGACGTGGATCGCTTGACGGATCCGGGCTCGCACCAGGTGCAAGCGTCGGCGCCCGGCTTCGCCACGCAGACGTCCACGGTGTCGCTCGCCGAAGGGGGTTCGGCGCAGGTGACGCTGTCGCTCGAGCCCGTGCCGGGCGCGACGGCCGCGCCCCCTGCCACGGCGCCGCCGGCAGCGCCCGTCGCCGTGCCGCCCCCGGCGCCGCTCGCGGTCGAGACGGCGCCGCCGGGCAAGGACGAAGGCGGCGGTTCGAGCAAGGTCGGGCCCATCGTGCTCCTCGCCGCCGGCGGCGCCGGCATCATCGTCGGCTCGATCTTCGGTGGCCTCGCGCTCGGGAAGAAGTCGAGCCTCGACGGCGTGTGTCACCCGAAATCCGACTGTCCAGCGAGCTCGCAATCGGACATCGACGCCCTCCGCACGAACGCGACCATCGCGACGGTCGGATTCGCCGTCGGGGGCGCCGCGGCCGCCGCCGGCGGCGTGTGGCTCCTCGTCGGCGGCAAGAGCAAACCGAGCACGACCGCGTCGGCCGGGCGCGTCGTCGTGCATCCGTGGGTCGGGCCGGCGTCGGCCGGCGTATCCGGGGCGTTTTGATGAGCGGCGTGTTCTCCGTCGGGTTTTCGCGGTTCGTGCGCGCGTCGTGTTGCGTGCCGGTGCTCGGGCTCTTCGCGTGCAACGCGATCCTCGGCGCGGGCGACTACCACGTGGGCAAGGGAACCGACGCAGGCAACGAGCCTTCGAGCGGCGGCTCCGACGACGGCGACCAAGACGCCGGCGCAAGTGGCGGCGCGCCGGCGAGCGGCGGCTCGACGTCCAGCGGCGCGGGCGGTGCCACGGCCAGCGGTGGAAAAACCTCAGGGGGCAGCGGCGGCAAAGGCACCGGCGGACGCGCAACCGGCGGCGACACCGCCACGGGCGGCACGACGGCCGCGGGCGGCAGGAGCGGCACCGGCGGAAGCAGCGGCGTGCTCACTCCGGACGACTTCGTCGGCGAATGGGACAGCGACAGCGAGACGATCACCACGGATTGCGGCGACGGTGCGCCGAGCAGCCAAACGAGCACCGACTCCATCGAATTCGAGGCCGGCTCGGGGGGGACCGTCACCACGACGTTCCTCGGGTGCACGCTCGTCGGAACGATCGCCGGGCGAACGGCGACCATCTCGCCGCCGGTCACGTGCGACGACAACGGCATCGAGTACGTGATCTCCGGCTCGTTCGCGATTCAGACGGACGGCGACGGCTCGCTCGTCGAGATCGTGACGTTCACCACGAGTGGCGTCACCTGCACGCTAACGGGCAAGGGCGTCTATACGAAGTTCACGCCGTGAGCGCCGCTCAGAAGCGGAACGCCACGCCGGCGAGGCCGGTGAGCGCGATCGATTGGTGCTGGTAGTAGGTGTACGGCACCTCCGCCGCGACGCTCAGCGACACGACCTTCGACAGCGGGATGGCGACGCCGGCGAGGACGTTGACGCCGAGCGCGAGCTTTGGCTGCCCGTCGGACCGCGGCGCGAACACGAGCACCAGCGCCGCGAAGAACGGATCGTAGAAGTTCCACCCGACCTGCGGCAAGAACGCGAAGCGCTGCACGCGGCTCTGCGGCAAGGGCGGCGGCGGAGTGAGCCGCTCCGTCAGCTGGATGTTCATGCCGAAGCGCACGCGATCGAGCGCGTAGTAGTGTAGACCCACGTACTCGGAGAGGTTCGTCGCGTCCGACACGGTCTTCGTCGTGCCCGTCGTGAGATCGCGCGACACCAGGCTGACGCCGAGGGTGTCGGTCTGTAAGAACTCGCCGCGCTTCGGCGCCGCGGGCGCGGTCCTCGTCGTGCAGACGAACGCAAGTACCCCGAGCGCGACGACGGCGCCCTTCGCGCACGGCTTCTGTGGGATCGGCACGCACCGGAATACGGCAGCGGCACGCGGGCGCTTAAGGCTCGAGTCCGTGAGCGGTCCGCCCGACGGGTGGGCGAAGGTTCCGAAGCGCGCCCCAATCGTCGAGCGTCAAAGGACCTTCAGTAAGGGGAGCATGAGCTCGGCGAGGATGAGCAGGACGACGGCGACCTCGAGCAGGATCAGCCGCCGTTCCCGCGCGACGTCCAGGACGAGCTCCAATGCTTCTTGCACGCTGCGCAGCTTCAGCTCGAGCGACGAGTAGCGGTCCGCGAGATCGAACTCGCTGCGGAGCTCCGCGTAGATGCGGTCCATGATGGGGTCGTCCCAGACCTCGTCGGGTTTGTCGAGCAGCGAGAGGATGGTGAAGACCTCGGAGCGGATCGAAATCGCTTCACCGATGAAGCGGTGCAACGGCCTCGTGCGGAGGGACACGGTGCCGCTCTTCTCGAGCCGCTCGACGAGCGTCCCGGTGCGCGCGAACATCTGCTCCACGATCTTCTCGTAGTATTCCATCGCGGCGCTCTGCGCGACGGTGAGCGCGACGATCTCCGAGCGCGCATCCGTCAATCGATCGATGACCAGCATGCCGGAGGTGAAGCCGGCTTTCTCTCGGGGCGCCTCGCACACCGTGAGCTCTTCCCGGATGACCTGCGTGGTGAGGCTCGGGCGCGCGGCGCGCAGCCGATCGAGCTCCGCCGCGCGGCGCTCTTCCGGAACGTCGTGGAAGACGGCGGCGCCGAACGGATACAGGAACACCTCGCCGCCGCTCGGGAGCGCGTACCGGAGCTCTCGCGGCGTCCTCTTCGCCTCCGGGTAGGCGGGCGCGAGATCCTTCAGCGTGAAGTTTTCGACGAACGCGAGCGCGGCGTACGAGTGAAGCTTTCCCGTCGGCAAGGACCGCAATATACGCCGGCCGCGCGACGGGCGCCGTTCAGGGCACCGAGCCGAACTTGATGAGCAGCTTCGTGACGCGCTCGTCGTCGGGCCGCAGGCGCCGGGCTTCTTCCAGCGCCTCCCGCGCGCCGGTGCGCGCGCCGGATTCCCAGCGGATCTGCGCGAGGAGCAGCCACGGCTCGACGCGGTTGCGGGACAGCGCGAGCGATTCTTCGACGAGCTTGTTCGCGCGGCCGAGCTGACCGCCGGAGCGGTACAGGGCGCCGGCGAGCTTGTAGAGCACCGTCGCGTCCTTGCCCAAGAGCGCGGCGGCTTCTTCGTAAGCGCCGGCGGCGACGCCCCATTGCTTGGCGCGTGCGGCGTTGTCGCCCAAAAGGACCAGCGTCACGGCGCGATCGTTCGACGCGCGCGCTTCGGCGCTGACGCTGCTGCACGCGGCGAGCGCGGCGGTAATCTTCGGATCCGTCGGCGCGATTTGCTGCGCGAGTCGATAGAAATTCGCCGCGGCCGCGGCGTTGCCTTCGGCGATGGCCTGGCGCGCGCCTTCCAGGTAGCGGCGCAGGGTGTCGCCGTACTCCGGGCGCATGTTCGCGGGCTGGTAGGACGTCGGGAGCGGCGTGAGCGAGCGCGCTTCGAGCGGCGGGATCGAAGACGCGCGCGGCGGTGGCGACGTGCTGGCGGTCGCCGACACCGGGCTCTCGAAACCCGGAGCCGACGCTGGCCGGCTCGTCACGCGCGCGGGCGGCTTCGCGACGAAGTCGCTCAGCGAGGTCGATCGCGCCGGCGGCGCGCTCGTGCGCATGGGGAAACCCGAATGCGAGCGCGTCGCGGGGCGATCCGGCGGCGTCGCGACACGCGCGTGACTCGGGCGCCGCGCCTGTGCGGCGGCGTCCGCGGGTGCGCGAGCGCTGTCTTGGGCGCGCGGCGCGCTCACGGGCGACGACGGCTTCGTCTCTGGATTCGGCGCGGCGCGGGTTTGCGTTTGCGAAATGGTGCGGCGGGGTAGCGACTCCGTGAAGGACACGGCGCCGAGGCTCGCCAATCGATCGAGCGCCTCGGTGACGACGGCCGCGTCGAGCCCGGTGCAGACGACGATCTCCTCTTCCGGCATCGCGCCGTCGACGCGCGAGTAAATGTACGCTTCGAGCGTCGACAGCGGGAGCTTGCGCAGATCGCACTCCGGCACGACGTGCGGCACGCGCGCGTGCGTCGTTCGAGGCGCGTCGAGGTCCGGTTCCTTCACTCCGTATACAGTCATGCCCGTGAATCGGTCGCTCCCGCAAGCCGACGTCCCCATGATGGTACCGACCGGGCAGTCCGTCGACCCACTCTCTCGCGGAAGTCGCCCCTGTTTCGCTGCCGCATCAATTCGGCAACGGCACCGCATCTCGGAAGGTAAGCGCCGGAATCAGCGCGCTGTCGATTTAAACGAATAACTATGGAGTCGCAGAATGCCTCAACGGAACCTATCGCGCGGCAACTCCTAGGGTCTGATGCGCCGAGAAAATTGCGGGCGTCCAGGCCAAGGATCCGTCGCGGCCCACCACTTTTGCGCGCACGTAGCCGTCCTCGCGTGTCAGCTCGTAGGAGGCGGGAACGCCGTGCGGCAGAGGCCCGAAGGTCGAGAGCACTCTCCCGCCGGTGCCGTAAAACCGGACCGTCGCCCCGCCTTCCGCGGGCCAAACGGAGTAGGTGTTCTCGGTAACGCGGATGCGACTGAGCACGACGCCCGTCGACGCGTACAGATCGCCCCGACGGAGCGCGTCGCAGATCGCGCTCGCGTCGTTGCGCGCGGCCGCGACCTGGACCCACGCGCGCCCCGCGTACGCCGGCGGGTCCGCGTCGACCCGCAGATGATGCACGTCGTCCACGCCGACGCCCATCATGTGCGCTCCCGCGGTGAGCGCGACGTCCCAGAGCGCTTCGTGCGACGGCCGCGCCGCCGTGCCCATGGAGTAAACGTAAGGGTGGCCGCTCATGATCTCGATGAGCGGCGCGGGCTCGGACGCGAGCAGATCCGTCGCGACGAGCGCGCGATCGAAGTTCGGATGGTTCACGATCGCGACGCCGCCTTGGGCCGCGACTCGTCTGGTGGCCCGCGTGACCGCTTCCGCCGCGGACTGGAACGTGCCCCCGCCGATGCGCGCCTTCGTGCAGAGCGCGTTCACGTGGACCTGGCGCCCGCCGCCCTTCATGGTGATCTCTTCGCCGTTCAGGAGCTTGAAGCCGTCGTCCTGCATCCAGGCGAAGGAGCGCGCTTCCGTCAGGCGATTGTGATCCGTGATCGCCAGGAAGGCGTAGCCGTGACGGCGGTACCAAGTGATGACGTCCTCCGGAGGACTGTCGCCGTCGCTCCGGTTCGTGTGGGTGTGCAGGTTGCCCTTCAAGAAGCCGCTCAGGTCGATGGTGCGCTCGAAGCGGGGCGGAGCGACTTCCGGCGGAAGCGGCGGCGCTTCTTCGCCGCGAGCGCGCATGAACGCGGTCGCGCTTCCGGCGGGGATGAGTACCAAGACGACGACGGCCCAGCTCAGGGCCGACAAGCTTCCGCGCCGATTCTCCAAGTGCCAACAGGATAGGCAAAAAAACTCGATACGCTATAGCTTTCCCCCGGTATGCGACATCCGCGGGTTGCGATCATCGGCGCCGGCGTATCCGGCCTCTGCATGGCGGCGGCGCTCCAGCGCGTCGGTGTCGGAAATCCCACGATTTTCGAGAAGGCCGATTCGCTGGGCGGCACCTGGCGTGAAAACGTATACCCCGGCGCCGGATGCGACGTGCCGTCGCATCTGTACTGCTACTCGTTCCATCCGAACCCGGATTTTTCGCGGGCGTTCGCCGCCCAACCCGAGATCCTCGCGTACCTGAGGGCGTTCGCGGAATCGCGCGAGATTACGCGCTCTATTCGATTCGGCAGCGAAGTGACGCACGCGCGCTTCGACGCGAAGCGTTCGCTTTGGTCTCTGCGCATCGCGTCCGGGGAGACCTTCGAGGCTGACGTGGTGATCACGGCGACCGGGCAGCTCAACCGGCCGAAGTACCCGAAGATTCGCGGGCTCTCGGATTTTGCGGGCGCCGTCTTTCATTCGGCCAAGTGGAAGGCAGGGCACGACTTGCGCGGGGAGCGCGTCGCCGTGATCGGCAGCGGAGCGAGCGCGGCGCAGATCGTCCCGGCCATCGCGCCGCTCGCGTCACGGCTCTATCTCTTCCAGCGCACGCCGAGCTGGGTCATTCCGAAGATGGACGTGGTGTATTCGGAGGTGGCGCGCGCCGCGTTCAAGCGCTTCCCCTCGCTGCTGAAGCTCAATCGTTATTTCATCTACTGGTGGCTCGAGCCGCGTTTCTTCGCGTTCGAGACCGGCAGCCGATATTCACGGCTCTTCGAACGGCAGGCGCGCTCGTTCATGGAGTCGCAGATCCGGGACGTCGCTCTGCGGGCCAAGCTCGTCCCGGACTATCCGCCAGGGTGCAAGCGCGTGCTCATCTCGAACGACTACCTGCCCGCCCTGCAGCGTCCGAACGTCGACGTCGTCACCGACCCGATCGACCACGTCGCCCGCGACGCGATCCTCCTGCGCGACGGCAGCGCGCGGCAGGTCGACACCATCGTGCTCGCGACGGGTTTCGAGGCGACGCAGTTCCTCGCGCCTCTCGCGGTCGAGGGGCCGAACGGCGCGCGCCTCGAAGACGCTTGGCGCGGGGGAGCGCACGCCTACCTGGGCATGACGGTCGCGGGCTTTCCGAACTTCTTCATGCTCTACGGTCCGAACACGAACCTCGGTCACAATTCGATCATCTTCATGGTCGAATGCCAGGCGCGGTACATCGCGCAGCTCGTGGAGCGGATCGCGCGAGGAGACGTACGTTCGGTCGACGTGCGGCGCGATCGCATGGACGCTTTCAACGAGGCGATTCAGGCGAAGCTGTCGGGCACCGTGTGGAACGCGGGCTGCACGAACTGGTACGCGACCGAGGACGGGAAGCAGACGAACAACTGGCCGTACTTCACGGTCGACTACTGGCGGCGAACGCGCCGGCCGAACCCGGACGACTTCGAATGGCGAATCTCGCCGCGCGCGCGCTCGAGCGACTCGACCGACGAACGCGCGCGCCGAGCGGCGGAGTGATCTTCCATGGCTAAACCCGATCCCATCGAGCTCGGACTTCGACAATTCGCGCGGGACCGCGATCGCAAGGTCCCTTTGCCGGAGCTCGTGAAGCGCAAGCAGGACAAGGTGGTCGTCTCGCCGCTCGCGTTCCTGCGCGGTTCGGCGCCGCTCTTCTACGAGATGCTCGCCGAGCATCCGGAGCTCCTCGAGGGACCTCCCGACACGGGGCATCTCTGCGGCGACGCGCACGTCGAGAATTTCGGCGTCTTCCGCACCGATCAAGCGAAGGTAAAAGGCGCCGCGGCCGATCCCGATCATCCGGTGTTCGTCTTCGACGTGAACGATTTCGACGAGACCGTGGTGGGACCGTGGCGATTCGACGTGCTGCGTCTGCTCTCGAGCGTCGTGCTGGCCGGGAGGGAATTCACCGCCGGCGGGCCGCAGATCATCGCGATGCTCCGGGCGCTGCTCGACGCCTACGTCGGCGCGGCGTTCCTCGGACGAGCTCTGCCCGAGACGCCGCTGGCGGTACTGCGCTTGCTGTCCAAGGCCGACAAGCGAACCGCGCAACAGGTGCTCGACCGGCGCACGGAGCTCGTGGGGGGCACTCGCCGGTTCATCATCGGCGAGCGCTACCTCGCTCTGCCGCCGGAGCTCGCCAAGGGTGCTCGAAAGGCGTTCGCCGATTATGTGAACGGCCTCGGCGACCCGAGCCACAGCGCCCGCTTCGACATAGTCGATCTGGCCTTCCGGATTGCCGGAACCGGGAGCCTCGGGACGCTCCGGATTGCCGTGCTGGTTCGCGGCAAGGGCGACAGCGACGGCGGATGGTTGTTCGACATGAAAGAAGAAGGCGCGCCGGCTGCGGTGCCGCTCTGCACCGTCGACCAGCCCGACGACGCGCTGCGCGTGATCGCCGGGATGCGCGCCTGTCTCGACTCGCCGCCGCGCCTGCTCGGAACCACGAAGCTTGGTGCGATGTCGCTGCTCGTGCGGCGGCTCGCTCCACAAGAGGACAAGCTCGACTTGACGCGCATCGCCAAGGACGAGCTCCTCGGCGTCGCGAGAACGCTCGGCGCGCTTCTCGGCAGAGCGCACCGTCGCGGCGCCACTGCGGCGGGAACGACCCCGTGGTCGGCGAGCGAGCTCGACGCGCTCATCGATCGGGCCGTTACGATCGCCGGTGTCCACGAGGCGGCTTACCTCGCGTACTGCAAAGCGATCGGCACCTAACACGCGGATCACGATCCGCGCGCATGGGCACGAGCCACGAGGTGAACCGGCGAGGATTCCGGCAGTAGCGCTAAGCGCGGCGGTGTCGGTCAGCGCGTCTTTCGCGCGCACGCCCGCTCGAAGGCGGTGGTGTCACCACAAAATATCGACCTAGGTCCAAAGTTGACCGCTTTCACTTTTTTTGGCGCTCCCGGCGACTAACCGAAGCAGCCAAATGGTAACTAACATACGAGCGCGTACGTCTTCGTCTTCGCCAGTCCGCTGTTTCGCGGTGTTGAGCGCCCTTGGCGCATTGCATTGCAGCAGCTCGAACTCTCCGTCGTCATCGCCAGCCGGCGCGAGCGGATATGGAGGTATCGCTCAACCGGGCGGTGGTTTGACCGGCGCGGGTGGGACGCCTGCAGCCGGCACCGGTGCAACGCCGGGGGGAGGCCTGACCGCGGGAGCCGGAGCGACTCCGGGCAGCGGCGGATCCATTCCGAGCGGCGGCGGAACGATCTCCGGCAGCGGCGCGATCGAGGGCGGCGGTGGGATCAGCCCCGCCGGCGGTACTGCAAACCCCGGTGGCGGCGGCACGAGCGGCGCCGGCGGCACGACGAGCCAGGGCGGCGCAGCTGGAAGCACGATGTTCACGCCCTCCGGCCCGAACACCGCTCCCGGCTACATGAATCTCGCGCCCCCCATGGGACAGCCGTTCGATCTCGACAACGGCGACACGGTGACGCCGACGCCGCCGTCGGGGTGGAATTGGTACAACGTCGACGGCGCGGTCTGTCGCGACGGATCGGCGACGGGCCTCTACATTCACAAGGGCACCGCCGACAAGCTGGTGATCTTCCTCGAGGGCGGCGGCGCGTGTTCCAGCGGCAACTTCTGCGGGTTCAATCCCGCGAGCGTGAATACCGTGCTCGCGGGCACCGGTGAAACCGTCCTCGGCTCCGCGGCGGGGACCGGCCCCGGCCGCCAGCAGCCGGGCGTCTACACGGACGCCACGCACATGGGCGCGCCCGCGGGCATGTTCGACTTCACGAAGGCGGACAACCCGTTCAAGGATTGGAACCAGGTCTACATCCCGTACTGCACGGGCGACGTGTTCTTCGGCACGAAGAAGAACGCGACGGTTCCGGGCTCGACGGACACGTATCAGTTCGTCGGTTACAACGACATGAAGCTCTTCATCGGTCGCCTCGTGCCGACGTTCAAGGACAAGGTGAGCCGCGTGGTGCTCACCGGTTCGAGCGCAGGCGGTTTCGGTGCGGCGTTGAACTACAGCATGGTGCAGGACGCGTTCGGCAGCGTGCTGGTCACCGCCGTCGACGACTCCGGGCCGCCCTTCGACGACATGTACATGCCGCCGTGCATGCAGAAACTGTGGCGCGACAACTGGGGATTCGACGATGCGTTCCCGCCCGACTGCATGGAATGCAAGCAAGCGGACGGCGCCGGCATGGTGCACTACGCGGACTTCTTGATGAAGAAGCACCCGAACGGCACCGTCGCCATCATCTCGTCGATCCAGGACGAGGTGATACGGCTCTTCTACTCGCCGGGTCTGCAGAATTGCATGAACTACGAGACGGCGAACCCGGTCACCATCGTGCTCGCGCAGGCCGACCCGAACACGTACTTCCCGGCGCAGACCTACACCGACGGGCTCAACGACCTCAGGACGAAGTACATCAGCACCGGTCGCTTCGCGACGTATTACATGGGCGGGACGAACATCACGTTCCACGAGCACATCTTCCGGGACCGTTTCTACACGGCCGCCGCGGGCAACGTGACGATCGCGCAGTTCGTCACCGACTTCCTCGGTGGAAAGATGCAGCAAATCGGGCCGTGATGTTTCGGGAGCATTGCGCGACTGCATCGCGCTCAGCGCGTTCGCGACTCGAGTTGTCTTCGGCAACTTTGTCGCGTACATGGGCGCGATGCACGAGTCGCGGAACTGCCTGAGCTGCGCCGGAACCGGAGAACGTCCTTCCGACTACGGGCCCGTCGATTGCCCCGATTGCGGCGGTTCCGGCATCCTGCCGTCCCGGAGCGTGCATACGGATTGGCGGGCGCGCGACATCGAGCGCGCGCTCGTCACCGGCACGCTACCGCAAGCACAGGACGTCAAGTGGCTCCTGACCGAGCTCCACACGGCGCGCCGCGCCCTGACGGAGATCATCACGCTCGCGCACGACGTGGTCGCCCCCGACGCGATCTCGATGCAGATCCGCGCCGTCGCCAGCACGGCCCTCGGTCTGTACGACCCGATCCCGGTCGACGGCAGCGCGGCGCCGCCGTGAGCTAAAACCACGCCGGACGCGCGCGCGCGTACGAGTCTTCCCCGCTCTTGCAGAGCGAGGCGAGAAGGTGCACCCGCGGCAGCTCGGTCCGAACGAAGTACTCCGCGGCGCAGAGCTTTCCTGCGTACAGGTCGGACTCGCTCCCGCCCTTCGCGAGCCCCACTTTCGCGGCCGTGCTCATGCGGACCCACATGAACGCGACGACCACCGTCGAGAACAAGTCGAGATAGTCGACGCTGTGAAGGAGCGTCGCTTCGGGGTCGCCGAGCCCGGACAGAAACGCCGTGAGCTCGCGTGTCTCGCGAAACGCGGCGTCCAGCGCGTCGCACCAGGTCTCGTCCACTCCGGCGCGGCGCGCGGCTTCCGTGGCCGCGGCGATCTCGCGACCGAGGAGCTCGAGCGCCGCGCCGCCTTCGATGCTCACTTTTCGGCCGAGCAGGTCGATGCTCTGAATGCCCGTCGTGCCTTCGTGCAGGCTGTTGAGCTTCTGATCGCGGAGCCACGCCTCCGGCAGATACTCGCTCGAATAACCGTAACCACCGTGCACCTGCACCGCGAGCGTGTTGGACTCGAAGCCGCGCTCGGCGGGAAAGCTCTTCGCGACCGGCGTGAGCAAATCCAGTAAGAGCTGATGCTCGCGTCGCTCGGCGGGCGACGCCGCGTGCTCGGCGAGGTCTTGCTCGCGCGAGGCGTAGCAGAGGAGCGCGAGCCCCCCTTCGACGATCGCCTTCTGCCGGAGCAACATGCGGCGTACGTCGGCGTGCTCGATGAGCGGCACCTGCGGCGCCTCGGGGTTCTTGTTGCGCGCGGGCCTCCCTTGCGGGCGCGTCTTGGCGTACTCGAGCGCCTCTTGATAGGCGACGGACGCCGTCGAGATGCCGTTCAGCCCGACCATGAGGCGCGCCTCGTTCATCATCTGGAACATGTACGCGAGGCCGCGGTTCGGCGCGCCCACGAGATAGCCGTGGCAGTCGCCGTTCTCGCCGAGGTTCAGCGCGATGCTCGGGATGCCCTTCCAGCCTATCTTGTGGATCACGCCGGCGGCGGCGGTGTCGTTCGCGACCAGCGATCCGTTCTCTCGGCGCCGCGCGGGCACGACGAACAGGCTGATGCCCTTGACGCCCGGCGGCGCGCCGTCGATGCGCGCGAGCACCATGTGGACGATGTTTTCGGTCATGTCCTGATCGCCGCCGGAGATGAAGATCTTCGAGCCGCTCATCAGGTAGTGACCGGCGTCGGTCGGCGTCGCGCGCGTCTTGACGTCGGAGAGGCTCGAGCCGGCTTGAGGCTCGGTGAGCGCCATCGTCCCCGTCCAGCGCCCGCCGTACATCGCGTCCATGTACTGCTCGCGCAGCGACTCGCTGCCGAACGATTCGATGAGCCGTGCCGCGCTGGCGGTGAGGCCGGCGTAGGCGTACGCGCTCAGGTTCGCCGCCATCAGGTAAGCGTTGGAGAGGCTGGCGACGGCCGCCGGCAATTGTTGTCCACCGACCGACGCCGGGCGCGTCGCGTTCAGGAGCCCGAGCTCCGCCAGCATCGGGTAGAGCTCGCGCAAAGATGGATGAACCTTCACGCGTCCGTCCGAAAGCCGCGGCGGCGTCTCGTCGATGGGCCGGTACGACGGAAACAGTCTCTCCCGCGCGAGCTTGCGGCACGCGCCCAAGTAGAGGTCGAACGTCTCTCGCGAATGCTCGTGGAACGCGGGGAGCTCGGTGAGACGCTCCACGTCGAACACCTCGTAGAGCAGGAAATCGACGGTCCGGTCGTCGAGCAGGGGATTGGCCATTCTTCGTGACGGGTTGCACCCGGGTGGGGGGTAACCCTATGGTCCCGGCGGCGTCGAGTGAAGCATGAATAGTTTTTCTCCGGCGTGCATGCGTCGCCTCGTCGGCACCGTAGCGGCCGTCAGCCTCTCGATCATCGCCCCGGCGGCTCGGGCCGAGGAAACCGCGCCGCCGCCTCCAGCGCCGGACACGGCGGCGGCGTTCATCGCCGGCACGGCCGTGCTCGTCGCCGGCGTGGGCGTCGGCGCGACCATCATCGCCGGCAACAATGGAAAGACCAGCGACATCGGAGGGTGGATGGTCATGCAATCGGGGTTTGCCGCGGCGCCGCTGGTCGCGCACGGGATCACCGGAGAATGGGGGAGGGGGCTCGTCTTCGGCAGCGCGCCGCTGGCGACGACCGTCGGGACCGCGACGGTGTTCGCGCTCGACTCGAACGCCGTGCGTCACAGCGATCTGCCGCAGCAGCGCATTCTGTGGTCGCTCTTCGTCGTCGGGCTCTTCTCGAGCGCGTACGGTGTCGTCGATTCCATCGGCGCGGACGAACGCGCGCGGCGGCTGGTCGTCGCGCCCGTAGTCGGACGCGGCATCGCGGGGATCGACGTGGAGGGAGCGCTGTGAAGCGACGGCTCATCGCGGCGGTACTGCTGGCGACCGCTTCGTCCGCCTGCGCCACGGTTCCACAGAATCGGCGCGCGCATTTCGCCGACCCGATGATGAACTTCGCCGGCGAACCCCTCGACGCCGCTCGCCGGCAGAAGCTCTACGACACGCGCGAAGGCGCCGCCGGCGGGGACGGAACACCGGCGGGCGGCGGCTGCGGCTGTCAATGAGCAACGCGCGCGCTTTCTGCCGCCTCTCGCGCGTCGTGCGCGCGCTCGTGTTGCTTCTCGCGGCTGCGTCGTTGGTGCGGGCGCAGGAGAGCGGCCTTCCGGGCATCCCGGCCTCCGACGAAGACATCCTCGGCCGGCCCGGGCACGCGCTCCGCATTCAATCCATCGATACGCGCATCACGGCGTTCGAACAGCAAGGCTACGGCTACCAGTCGCAAGCCGGTCCGCTGCTCGGTCCCGGCTCCGAGCACCTCACGGTGCTCGAACCGCAGCTCCAGGTGATCGCGACGCAGGGGCCTCGGCTCACGCATCGCATCTACGTCCCGGTCGACATCGTCACCGCCGCGTCGCCGGACGCGACCGACAAGTACCGGAACAAGGTAGACGCGATCAGCTCGGCCTCGCGGGTGAACTTTGCGGGCACGCTGGAGTGGGCGGTAACCTACAAGACCGATCCCGCAACGGACGTCACGGCGGTCGTGGGATTGCACCTGGAAGAGCCGTTCCGGTCCTGGCACGCCGGCATGTCGGCTAGCCACTCGTTCGCCGATGGCGACACCGTCATCTCGGGAACGCTGCTCGCGGTGTACGACTGGTTCGATCACTTCGACATCCTCGGCTTTCGGAGCGGACGTACGGCGCGCTCCACCGACACGGGGAGCGTCGGCCTCACGCAGATCCTGACGCCCGAGACCATCGTCAACGCGAGCTACGGACTCACCGTTCAACGCGGCGAGCTCGGCAACACCTGGAACGTCGTCCCGCTCGCGAGCGGCAAGTACGGTCCAGAGCTGCTCCCGAAAGAGCGGGTTCGCCAGGCCCTGGTGGGCCGCCTGGCGCAGTACTTGCCATGGAACGGCGCGCTGCGGCTCTATTACCGCGCTTACTGGGACGACTGGGGCATCGTCGCTCATTCGGCCGAGGTGACGCTGTTGCAGCGGCTCGCGCCGTTCGTCTACGTCGCCGGCCTTTACCGCTTTCACCATCAGACGGGCGCGGACTTCTTCACGACGTTGGCGCCGCTCGAGCAGAGCCTGCGCACCGCGGACAGCGACCTCGCCCTGCTCGACTCGCACACCATCGGCGGTAAGCTCGTCTTCGACGTCCCCTTGCGGGGCGAGATTCGGGTGCTCCACATGGATCTCGGATACGAGAGATACTTCCGCACGAACGACCTTCAAATGAACGTCCTGACATGGGCCACCGGCTATCGCTTCTAATTACCGCGTCCGCCATTTTTCTTTCTTGCGCTTCTCGGGAGCCCATCCGCGGAAAACAGAGCGGCGCGCTGCCCGCGACGCCCATCGAGACGCTCGAGGGCAGCGCGACGGATCTCGCCGGGTTCTTGCATGGCCGCCCCGCGCTCGTCAGCCTGTGGGCCACCTGGTGCGACACGTGCGTCGACGAGGCGCCGGCGTTGAACCGCCTCGACAGCGAGGCGCGTAAGGGCGGCGACGCGGTCGTCGTCGGCGTGGCAGTCGGCGAAACGACCGAGACGGTGCGGGCGTTCGCGACGACGCGGAAGCTCGCTTATACGCAGCTCGTCGATCCGGAGTTCCGGTTCGCGGACACGCTGGGGGAGCGACAGGTTCCGGCAACTCTGGTGGTCGATCGAACGGGGCGCATCGTGTTCCGCGGAAAGGCGCTCGACGCGGAGTCGCTGGCGGCGTTTCGGCGAGTGGCGAAGCGGTAGAAGGGTTGCGGGTACAGATAGAGTTTGAGGGAGGGGTAGGGCCTGTGGGAGGGGTGGAGGATCCGGGTCACAGCTGTTAGCAGTTTTCTTTTTTCATAAGTCCCGCCTCGTGGGACCAGCGAGGCCTGGCCAACTCGCGCCTCAACGTGACGACCGACTGGGACACGATTCGCGGCTTCTTGCCGGGAAAACCACACCGAGTTCGCAAGCGAGCTCAAACAGCTGAATTTGCAGTACGGAAACGCCAAGATCCGCTCGCGGCGATCGCGGTAATACTTCGTTGAGCTGCCGTCGGCGATCGATCATCGGGGCACCGCAGTCGGCACAGACGAGAATGCCGCTCAGCGGGTGGCTGGTGCGTCTGCCGGAGCGTCCTCCTTTGCCCGCGTAGTGCGCCCGAACCTTATTCGGTGGAACGATGTTCGGGTCAACGCGGCCGCAGGGATCGCTTTCGGATCGGGCCGCTGGTCTCGTCGTTTCTTGGAACGAACACGAATGGCGGGTCCGTCACTAATGGCGCGTTCTGCTCGAGCTCGGTGCTGGCAGCATCCGAACGTGATTTCGTCGATGGTCATTTGTCCTACTGCGCTGGCCACGACGTACGCCCAAGCCCGGGGGCGAACAGGTTCTCATCGAAAACCGTGAGCACGTCATTGTAGGATCGACGATCGAGTACATGACGGGGCTTCGCCGAACAATAGCGGTCATAGCGATGATCTCGGGCTGCATACGCTGTGGCAGCGACGACAATGCGGAAAGCGAACCGAACAAGGACGCGGCCGCGCCTCGCTGCAACTCGACCATGCAGAATTGTTCGCTACCCTGTACGAGCCCGGCTGATTGCGATCCGCTGGGAGGCTACGCCTGCCTCGTCCTCGATTCGGCGAGGCTCGGTACCTTTGGATGGCAAGATTTAGGTAGAGGAGGCATGGCCGACGCCGCGCCCATAATCATGCCCGACGCCGCGCCCTCGCGTGTCGCGGACGGTGCATCCGTAGTGGTGCCCGACGCGGCGCCTATGGTCGTAGCCGACGCCATGCCCTCGGCTGTCGTAGACGCCGCGCATTTCGATGCCGGTTCCCCCACCGGTCCGTCATCGAACAGCGGTTCGCTGAATGCTTCCTTGACCAAGATTCACGACGCTTCCGTCGCGGACGCGCGCGCCGGTTCGACACCGCGAGATGCGGCCCCGACTGGCTTCACTCCCTCCGCGGACGCGCGTCCGATGGAATCGACGAGACCACCGCGGCCCGTTCGTGGTTACTGCGCGCGAACGTGCCGAACGGAACTCTGCAGCGATGCGAACTCGGTTTGTTCGGACTCTTCAGGCGTTTGTCATCCCGGGTGCGATTCGCGTCGCCCATCGTGTCCCATGGGCAAATTCTGCGATCTGCAGCGCACGCGATGCGTGGCGTCCGATGGCGCGTGCGAAAATGTCGCTGATTGCGGCTTCGCCGACGAACGGCTCGCAAGCTTCGGCAAGTTTGACTGCGAGCAAGGCTCGTGCACGTTGAACCTCAATCCAGCGCCAGTTTCCTCTGCGATTTCATCGAACGATCAACTCGGGTCGATTAACGTGAGCCAGCCGAAAGCCGCGGAACGCATCTCCAACGTCGCCGACTACGTCTTTCGATTCGACGCGGGCTCCGGGATTGCCGTCGCGGCGATTCTGGATCGCATGCCGGATAACATCGACGACGACGCCGACGACGCCGCAATCTGGGTAGCGTACCTGTCGTCCGGCGACGCTCGTAAAGGCATTCGTCTGAACCAGGGAAACACCGTCAATGGTGCGAAGAGTCTCCTCGACGATCCACGCACCGGCAAGACCCTGTACTTTCTAGCGATCACCTTCGTCGATGGCGTCCGTCAAGCCAAGAGCCCAGCGGTGCCCTTCTCGATAGGAGCGCCGTATCAAGAGGTCGATGGTTCCTGTAATGGAGCAAACGACACGCTCTGCTCGAGCCCCTACCCGCTCATTTGTGTGGACGGGTTTTGTCGGGCCGCTTGCTTAAGCAACGTCGATTGTGCTGAGGGCACCTGCGCGCCGCCGGGCCGTCATGGGATAAAATCCGGAGTTTGCCTCTAGGAGTCATTTTGCTCGCGCTCGAGACGGAGGAGAATGGAAACGAAAAAACTAGATTTCAGTCTGCTCGGTATAGGTCTCTTGCTCGTTTGCGGACCGATGGCTCTCGCCCATTTCGATCCGACGACCTACGCGAGCTCGAGGCAGGCTATTCACATGCTGACTGCCCTGGGCGGAGGGCTCATCGGAACGGCGATCCCAGGCATTCTCCAGGTCGAGATAAAAGGTGTTCGCGCAGTCGGTGCGCTGGGATTGGTGGTGCTCTTCTACCTGTACGGGCCGGGCAGTGTGAGCGATGCGGCCAAGCAACCAGAGGCAAAGAGCGCGCCCGTTACGTCGAGCGGCCCGGCCGTGACTGGAACGCCGCCGCCGCAACCCCTACCGAACCCCGCGGGATCCATACTCGTGAACAGCCCCTTCCAACAAGGTAATAACAATACGCTGAGCGCCAGCTACGACCAACACAAAGGCCCAGCGGCGGCCCCTTCGAAATGAAATCCACTCCGATTTCATCCATTCTACTCGCCGTCCTTGGAGCGCTTTCGTTTTCCACTCGCAGCGCTGCGGCCGATAACTTCAAGAATTCGCCGGTCGCCAACGGCGACAACAACTACGTGGAGGTGCGATACGACCAGCGGGTTACCAATAACGTCGAGCACAAGCACTTTGTCATCTATCGAGGGCCATCCGCCACGCAGATCAAGACTCTATTACAGCAGGTACTCGACCAGGACTTGTCCATACAATGGGACCTGCAGGCCAATAGGGAACAAGCGGCGTTCGACAAGATACACGAGGCCCTCGAAGCGCGGATGACCGCCGCGCAGATCTCCCTCGATGGCCTGACGTCAAAGCTCGAAGCGCTCGAAGTAACGGTGGACAAGACGAAGAAATATGTCGAGCAAATCGAAGATGAGCTGACCTATCCCGCAATGTTCTTCGCCGCCGCCGTGGGGTGGGTAGGAGACGCGTCCCTCAGGCGATGGTCCAACGGCTTGATGGCCCGTGTCGGTCTTGATTTTGTCCTCGGCAGCAAGAAGTCCCACGCTCGCAGCAATCTGGTTCTGTCCGCGAGCTTCGACGGTGCACAATCCGACCAAATCTTCTTGGCTCCAAACGGCGCTGAGATCGATCGGACCACGGCAACGTCGTCGTACCGCCTCGGCGGCGATGTCGGCTACGCCTTGGCCCTGGGCAGCTCCTGGCAGATCGTTCCGTATGCTGCGCTCGGAGGCTGGGCCCAATGGTTCGTTTCCGCCGTTACGAAGGACCTGACCGCGACAGTTGGGCTACGCGCTGGACTGGAGACGAGAATCGGCTCGTTCCGCAAGGGGTTCCGGCTCGGTGCCGAGTACTCGTTGCAGAGCCTCCGTCAACCGACCTACGACTTTCGTGGATTGAGCATCGACTCATCGCCGGATCGCGAAACCGTGAACAGCGTGCGGCTCTACCTGGGCGGGTATTGGGGATTAATCTGACGCGCCATTACCTCGTCGGAGGCTTGCGCCATCCTCGCGACGCCGGCGTGTCGTCAGTCCGACCCTTCCTAGAGAGGGTCATGCGTGCGTGGGGTCGTATGCTTCTTGGGTACCATCGGGGTCATCGTTGCGGTCACGGCGTGTGGAGACGACGGAGGCGACCAGCGGCGCCCACGACGGGAACAATCCGCCGACGAGCGGCCGGAGGAACAGCAGCGCGATGGGTGGATTCCCCTCCCTCCGGCGGGGCGCGGTGTCCAGCGGCGGTGTCACTTCGACGGGCGGGCTCGCCTCCAACGGTGGCACCGCAGTCACCGGCGGTGCGGATGCAGGTGGCGATCTCGGCTCTGCTCGCATCTTCTCACGAATGACACCACCCAATCGCTCGTACCCGAGGCGCATGTCCACCGGCTAGAGCGCCACGTAGATCGCGGGCCCATGCGCGATCATGTCGATACCTGGCCTAACGCGGACACCGCTGCGCGCAGGAGATCCGCGTCGAACCCCGCTTCGCCCCGAACGACCACACTGCCCACATCGATCGCGATGATCGCTCGTGCTGTCGACCCCGCAGGAACCAACTTTGCAAACGTCGGCGCGCTTGCCTGCCGCGCCGCTTGCATCTACCAGTAGCCGATCGATGTGTCCAATCCCAACCGCTCGGCTACCTCCCTCACCGAAGCGCCCGTCGCACGGACTTCATCTACAAATCGCTACCGCTGGCTGCCGTATTTCACCATCAGCCTGCGCACCGGCTCGATCTCCGACGAGAGCCGGAAGCCGGCACAATGATTCCCCGGCTCAGGAGCGTGAGCACCGCATTCCGGCCGCCCTTAAGACGACCGAGCACGAAGCACGCTTCGCGTATTACCGCCTCGCAGGTCAGAAGCGGCGTTTCGAGGTTGCCCAGCGTCTCGCGTGCCCATGCATGGTGCGCCTCGCGTCGGTCAATCAGTGCCACAAGTGGCCCGGTATCGACGATGGCCGTCACCGGCCGTAGCCGGTCATGTACTTGGGATTCGTGGCGAGGTCCTCGGGCCCATCGATAGACCCGATCAAATCCGCAGCCAGCGATGCGACTGTCGGTCTTGCGCCTTCCTTCGCCAGCGCGTCGAGCGCATCGCGCAGGACCTTGGCGCGCGTGCTGTGGCCTTCTTCGCCATCGCCGTCAGTCGGCGTTCGAGATCGTCGGGCAGCTTGATGGATGCGGAAGACATGCCGATACCGAAGAGTTTCTAACTATCCAAATTGTAAAGCGATTCCGCTCGTCAGTCAACCGAGATGGGCCGCCCCCTCGACGTCCATACTGGCTCGAGAAGCGCCACGAAACGCTCGTCCCCTACGTCGACAAGAGTACGCACGAGCTCAAGCACTTCCTCGTCCCGCTTCGGCTTCGCGCCGATCCGCCTCCCGGGTCTCGATACGACATCTACTGATGGCGGTGCACGCCCGAATCGCGACTCGCTCGTGTTGCTCACCCATCGTCGCCCGTACACACCGTGAAGGAAGCGGCCGCGCTCGTGCGCGCGTACTTGCGCCGGTGGGGAATGTATCGTCACCCCGCGTGGGGAGGGGCCTCCCTCTCCGAGAACAGCTCGACCCCCTCACACGACGACATCACGCAACCACAGGCGCGTCAGGTCGCCCTGGCGGGCGAAACTCGAGACGGGGACGTAGGAGGGAGATGGCGTCCGCAATGATTTCTCAAGAATCGTTCGATATGCGATCGCGGTCGAGTGCTGCCGACCGGCGGGTTACGGCTCCCTTGACACCATCGACGCGAGCGGCATGCTCCCGTCGAAGGCCGCGGAAGCGCACGACGGGAAGCGCGTAACATGCGAAGCAGCAAAGTTCGGTTGTTGGTCTCGATGTTCGCGCTCGCTTGCAGCGGCCGAGCAATGGCTCAGTCGGCGCCGCAGACGCCGGAGCCGACCGCGGCGCCACCGCCGCCACCCGAAGCACCTCCCCCGCCGCCGCAAGGCGCATCGCCGCCCGTCGAGCCGGCGCGTCCGAGCGAAGCGACGCCGGCGCCTCCCCCGGGGCCGCCGCCCGGGCCACCCGGTGTTCGGTATCGGCGTCGTCCGCCGGCGCAGGCCGCGAACGAGATCCGCTTCGAGCCGGAACCGCGGGATACGACCTTGCTCATTTTGCAGCAAGAGATGCCCGTGTATCGCTTCGGGTACTACGGCTACGGGTATTGGGGGCCGCGTCGTGACATCGCGCGGTCGTACGCGCCAGTGTGCACCGGCCCCTGTTCGGCGCGGTTCGCGCCGGGCGAGTACGAGCTCGCGCTGGCGAAGGGCGGTCACATCGCGCGCTCACCCGGTCGCCTGATGATCACCCAGCCGTCGACCATCAAAGGCGAATATTTGGATCGCAGCGGCGTTCGCCTCGCCGGCGTCCTCATCGGCGTGGGCGGCATCGTCGGCGGCACGGTCATGATGGTCCTCTCCGTGCATCGCGACGACGTCTGCGACAACAGCGGTTTTTGTTACTACCACGACGACGTCGACGGGCCGCTGCTCGCGGGCGGCATCGCGCTCGCCATCGGCGGGGCCATCGCCGGATCGATCATGGCGTGGCAGCGGGACGAAGCCGTGTTCACCGTGCTGCCACTCCGCCTTTCGTCGCTCTTGCCGGGCGCCGAAGGCAGCCTCGCGCAGCGTGCGCTCCCGCAGGGAGCGATGGTGTCGGTGAAGTTTTAGCCTCGACTTGAGCGGTCTTGGAAGAACAGATCACGATCGTCGTGGAGGGCAAGAGCCACGAGAAAAACCGGTGAGGCCGGAGCCAGCTGGGGCTCTGGTCGCGAGAGACGCGCGACTTTTGAAGCGTGCCGCATCGCCCCCGAAGTCGAGAGATCCGCGCGAAGCGCGGAAAATCGCGAGTTTCTGCACGCGAAAATCGCGAAACTCGAGTCTAGAGTCGGGCGGACGGCTCGGACCCCGCCTAGAACGCCGTGGCCGCCCGACGCGCGATGGAACGCAGCATCGGTAAGCTCTCGGTCAAACCGACGCTGCGCAGGTAATCGCCGTTCAGGTGGCCCGGCGGCACCGCGAGCGTCCCCGAGCAGAGCGGCGCTTCAGGCCGATCCGCGAGCACGCTCCCCAGGTACACCGCGCCGGCGATGCCGAGCCGCGACCCGTCGAGACGCCAGGGCTCCTGGTGATACATCACCGCTTCGACGACCGGCTGCGGCAGCCCCCAGAGCCCGAGGAGATACGCGGCGACCTCGGCGTGCGTCGCGCCGAGCATCGAACGCTCCATGTCTTGCAGCGTGCGGCGTTCGGCGCGCACCCGCGCCAGCACCTCCGCGTAGCGCGCCGGCACGCGTTCCGCGATCACCAGCTGCCCGATGCCGTGGAGCATGCCGGCGAGGAACGCGTCGTCGGCGTGCGGGCCTTCGGCGAAGCCGCGCGCGAGCTTCGCGGCCACGAACGAGCGGCGCTGCAGCGCCTCCACGGAGAAGCCGCGCACCGCCGAGCCTTCCCGGAACATGCGCACGATTTCGAGCGCCAGCACGAGCGAGCGGAGCGTCTCGACGCCGAGGTGGCTCACGGCGGCATGGACGCTGGTGGTCCGCCGCGACAGCCCGAAGAACGCCGAGCTCACCAGCTGCAAGATGCGCGCGGAGATCCCGACGTCACGCTCGACGACGGTCGCGACCTCGGAGAGCGCGACGTTCGGATCGCGAAGCAGCCGCTTCAGCCGGAGATACGTCGCCGGCGCCGCCGGCATCTCGTTGCTCGCTCCCATCGCCGCGCGGATGACCTCGTTGGTGAGCAGCCGGCGCAGAGCGCAAGCCCGGCGGAGCGTCCAGTTGAGCGCGTCGGTGTCCACCGGCTTCGTGAGGAACTGGTGCGCGAAGGGAACGGCGCGCATGACCTCGCGCGCGTCGATCTGACCCGACATGATGATCCGGGCCACGTCCGGGTAGCGTTGCTGCACCGCGCCGAGCAACGTCGCGCCGGTCATCGCGTCGAGGTGCATGTCGGCGATGACCACGTCCACCGGTCCCGTTTCCAAGGCGGCGAGCGCGCCGTCCGCGTCACGCGCGGTGACGATTTCCCACGTCCGCTCCGCGAGTGCGCGGCGCAGCTCGCCGAGCACACGAGCGTCGTCGTCGACGACCAGCATGCGCGCCCGGTCGGGTTGCGGGTAGAGCGACACCACGTCGGATGTCCGAGTGCCGCCGCCGAGCGCCGCCGCGCTTCGCAGTTGGGCTGCCACCGCATTCGATGAACGGCCGAAAGCGCGCGAAGTTGACGTGTGGCGGGCTTGGAATCGACCGCATTTGCTCGCACTTCGGCGCTCCGAGTAAGGTTTGCCGCCACTTTCGCGCGGCTCGTCCTACCCTCGCGTCCATGAGCACGCAAAACCGTCAAATCGTCCTCAAAAGCCGACCGAAGGGGCCGGTGGGTCGCGAACACTTCGAGACGAAGACCACCGCCGTTCCGGCCCTCCGTGACGGAGAGTTCCTCGTCCGTACGCTCTATCTCTCGATCGATCCCACGATTCGCGGGTGGATCGATCGCGACACGTATCTTCCCGCGGTCGAGATAGGGGCCGTCGTTCGCTCCGCCGGCATCGGCGTGGTGGTGGAGTCCAAGAATCCGAAGTTCTCTCCCGGCGATCGCGTCTTCACCCTGGTCGGGTGGCAGGAGTACGCCGTGGTCTCCGACAAGGACATGCCCGCGCCGGTGCCGCCGGGGATCGAGCCGACGGATGCGCTCAGCGTGTTCGGCGTGACGGGGATGACGGCATACTTCGGATTGACGGAGATCGGGAAGCCGAACCCGGGTGAGACGGTCGTCGTATCGGGCGCCGCGGGGGCGACGGGCTCGGTCGTCGGACAGCTGGCGAAGGCGAAGGGGTGCCGCGTCGTGGGGATCGCCGGTTCGCCGTCGAAGTGCGCGTGGCTCACGAACGAGCTCGGGTTCGACGCGGCCATCGACTACAAGAAGGACGACGTCGGCGCGCGGCTCACCGAGACCTGCCCGCGCGGCGTCGACATCTACTTCGACAACGTCGGCGGACCCATCCTCGACGAAGTGCTCGCGCGCATCGCCCTGCGCGGGCGCGTCGTCCTCTGTGGCGCCATCTCGCAGTACGAGAACCTGGACAACGCCTACGGTCCAAAGAACTACGTGAACCTCATCGCGCGCCGCGGTCGCATGGAGGGGTTCATCATCCTCGATTACGCGCCGCGATTCATGGAAGGCGTCATGGCCGTCGGCGCGCTCCTCGCCGAGGGGAAGCTGAAGCACAAGACGACGGTCGTCGACGGCCTCACCAGCGCGCCCGATGCGCTACGAAAGCTCTTCACCGGTGATCACGACGGCAAGGTGCTCGTGAAGGTCGCCGAGGGTTGATTCGTCGCGCTGCGGACTGCACGCGAGAGTCCTCGCCGGCGTGATCCTCCTCGAACAGGCCGCCCGGGGAGGGGCTGTCTTGCCCGCACGCGTCATCTTCACCGCGGCGAACGGCGACCGCACGGTCAGCGCTGAGCAGTCGGTCTACGCCGCTCCCTCGCGGGCATCGGCTCGGAACGCGCATCGAGGCGACTGCCGCGATCGGTGGCGTGCCTGCACCGCTCGAGCTCATACGAGGAGCGCACCCACGACAACACGATGGTCGCGGCGCGGCCTCTGCGAGAGCGACTGAAAATATGCTTCAGCGTTCTGTTCCGGTATCCGAAGCAGCCGAGGAGCATCTGCTTCCGCGTTAACGTGACGAATAGACGCGAGCGCGGAGCGCTTCGGCGAACGGTTACGCCTCGTCGTGTCGTTGCGGGCCAACGACAGGGCGAAGCGCCGTACGAAAACGTGAGCCGAATCCGCGTCCGCGTGACACGCAATTTCGTTGTCGCAGCGCCGATGAAGCGTTGCGAGTTTTGCGGTACCGGAGCATGATTCTGCCGAATAGCGAACTTCGGAAGAGCTCGAACGTCTTCCGCCGGAGGAAACGTGTCTTCTTCTTCAATGGGAGCTCGACTCGTCAGCGTCGGCCTGCGTATCTTCGCGCTGGGACTCGTATTTCAGGTATTTCCGGCTTGTAGCGGCAAGCCCGAGGTCATTCGAACGACTCCTGGGAAGCCGCTGCACAACGAACCCGACGCAGCGGTGGCCGATGTCTACGTCCCGCCCATCTTCACGGGCGACTCGGCCGGCCCCATGCAGTGCCAGCCCAAGTCCTGTCAGGATCTCGGGACGAACTGCGGCGACACCGTCGACGGTTGCGGCACGGCGATCCACTGCGGCGAGTGCGCGTCCGATGAAAAGTGCAGCATCCAAACCGCCAACGTCTGCACGAAGCTGACCGATCTCTGCAAACCCATCTCGAAGAGCGACGCCTGCAACGGCAAGGAATGCGGCATCGAGGGCGACGGCTGCGGCGGGCAAATCGACTGCGGCAGCTGCAAATCGGGTGACGCCTGCGGCATCCAGACGCCGTTCACCTGCAGCACGGCGTCGACGGGATTCGACTCTCAACACTGTCCGACGAAGATTGCGTCGTGCAAGGCGGCGGGCGCCGCTTGCGGCGTCATCGGAAACGGCTGCGGTGGCACCATCGATTGCGATATGGAGCTCGGGGGGTGTCCGACGGGTACGATCTGCGGGCTCAAGACCCCGTATCAATGTGACAAGCCGCCTCCGCCGAATTGCACTCCCGCCGCGAGCTGCGCGGCCATGGGCTGGGCCTGCGGACTAGCCGTCGATGACTGCGGGACCATTCACGATTGTTCGAAAGAGGGCCGCACCTGCGGTCCCCTCGACGCCTGCGTCGGGGGCATCACCGGCCCGACGAAGTGCGTCTCGTCGAGCGGCGGCACCACGTGTCCGCTTTGCTCGGCCGTCCCGGATTGCACCGGGAAGCCGCAGCAAACCATCTTGACCGGACGGGTCGTCACGCCTGGGCGCACCGACACGGACACCGGCAACCAGGTCGGCGTGCCGAACGCGTTCGTCTACATCTTGCGCGCCGACGATCCTGCAGGGCTTCCAGCCATCTCGACGGGCATCCCGGCGAACGGTACCGCGTGCGACCGCTGCTCGGATCAGGATCTCGGTCAGGTGCTCGCCGGCGCCACGACCGACGCGACCGGCATCTTCTCCATTCAGGGGGACGTCCCGGTGGGCGCCGAGTTCCTGCTCGTCGTGAAAGCCGGGAAGTTCCGGAGGGCCGTGAAGCAAACGCTTCCGGCCTCCGCCGCGTGCACGACGACGACCTTGTCCTCGGCGCTCCCGGCGAACCCGACGCGGCTGCCGCGCAGTCCGACCGATGGCCTCGCCGTCAACATCCCGCACATCGCGGTCACCACGGGGGAGATCGACGCGATGGAGTGCGTGTTCGAAAAGATGGGCATCGACCACGGACAGTTCAGCAACCCGGGCACCAACGGAACGGCCACGCCGCGCATTCACCTGTACGTCGGCGGCCCAATGAACGCGCCCGCCGGCGCGCGCATCGACAACAACACCCCTTACGATCAGACGCTCTACGGTTCGCTCTCGCTCATGCAGAGCTACGACATGCTCGTCGCGGACTGCGAGGGTCAGACCTGGGACTCGAGCTTCACGCAACGCGACGCCAACGGGGCCAACGTCCGCGAATTCGTCAATCGTGGCGGTCGGCTCTTCGCGAGCCATCTGAGCTTCAGCTGGCTCGACGGCAACGGCACCACGGCTTACTCCGCGGCGACGCCCATCGCGACGGGGCTCAATCAGGCCGCCATGTGGGATCCGACGCTCTACACGGACACGAGCGGCACCGGCGTCATCTCCATCGGTCGCCCGCAGGCGAGCCCGCGCATCCAGAACTTCGCGGCCTGGGCCGTGCGCGAGGGGATCACCACGGCGCCGGCGTACCAGTTCAACATCGTCGATCCGCGCAGCAACAACACGGGGCTCGGCACGTCGTCCGAGGAGTTCGTGTATCGGACGGGCGGCAACGGGCGCGTGCAGCAATTCTCGTTCAACACGCCGTACGCCGCGCCGACGGCGGCGGTGTGCGGGCGTGTCGCGTACAGCGGCTTCCACGTCTCCGCGGGCGGCGGCAACACGCCGTACGCGAACGCCATCTTCCCCATGCATTGCACGGGCTCGCTCACGCCGCAGGAGAAGGTGCTCCTGTACATGCTGTTCGATCTCGGCGCGTGCGTCGGCAATCCGCCTCCGCCGCCGAGCTGCGCGCCCGTCAAATGCACGGCCACGATGTGCGGCGTGTTGCCGGACGGCTGCGGCGGCTCGATCAACTGCGGCACCTGCCCGCCGCCCGCGTGCATGCCGACGACGTGCGACGCGCAGAACGCGGCGTGCGGCTCCATCGGCGACGGCTGCGGCAAGATCCTCGACTGCGGCACGTGCCCGAAGGGGCAGGTGTGCGGCATCGACGCGCCGAATCAGTGCGGTCAGGTGACGTGCAAGCCGCGGAGCTGCTCGGATGCAAACGCCGAGTGCGGCAACATCGGCGACGGCTGCACCGGTCTGATCGACTGCGGCGACTGCCCGCCGGGGCAGGTCTGCGGCCTGGATTCACCGTACAAGTGCGGCACGCCGCCGTGCACGCCGACGACCTGCGACGCTCAGAAGGCGCAGTGCGGACCCATCGCGGACGGGTGCGGGGACGTCATTGATTGCGGGGATTGTCCGCCGGGATCCGAGTGCGGGGTGCAGGAGGCGAACAAGTGCACGAGGATTAAGTAGGGGGAACCCTCACGATCGAAAACACGCGAGAGGACGGCTGGACGAGATACGGGATCAGGGACTCATTGCGCCGTGATCGTCTTGCATCCGAGCTCGATGTCGACGAGCCCGGTCACGTCCGCGGTGACCGTGCTGCAGCTCGCCGGGCACAGCGTCACCGTCTTCGGCGTGTTGGGGTCGTCGTAGTACCAGCCGCCCTTGGACGGATCGCAGGCGGCTTGAGACGGTACGGAGAGCAGCGTCGTGCCCATCGCAGCGCCGGGCGGCGTGTACTCGACATTGACCTTCATCGGGTCGGTGTGTTGTCCGTCGGGAGGGGGCGGCAGCGTGTACTGGCAGGGAGGGTTCGCCTTTGCGCGGATCTTGTCCATCGTGTCGAGGAATTGCTGCACGACGTCTTTCGACAGATCCACGATGAGCGAGGCGCCGGTTCCGCCGGCGTTCGCGACGCTGTCCAGGTCCTGCTGGTTCGGGGGCGCGGGGTCCCACATGCAGGTCGTTCCGGGGCTGGTGATCCCGATCACGTACGTAGGAATGCTGCTCATGAGGCCTTGCTTCGCGACGTTCGCGACGTCGGCGACGGTTCCGGGGCACCCGCCCGGTTCCCCGTCGGTGACGAGAAGGACGATGACGGCGTCGTCGGGATGCATGTTCTTCCACCCGATGGCGTGGTTGATCGCGCCGGTGAGCGCCGGCGCGGTCGGCGTGTTCGTGCTGGGTTGGTGCATGTCGAGCGAGTTGATGATCGGCGTCGCGTTGCCGGGAAGCGGCGCGATTTCGACGGCGGCGCCCTGATAGTCGGGCGCGTTGCACGATGACATCGAGTACGGCAAAAACGGGTTCGGCGTCCCGCCGAGGCCGAAGTACTGAATACCGACGTTGATGCCCGCGGCAGAAGGGGCCGTCAAAAATTCCTGTAGAGCGCCCTTCACCGCGTCCCAGCGATCCATGGTGTTCGTCGCCGCGCCGGCCGCGCCCGCGCTGCCGCCCGAACCTGCTGCCGGCGCGCCGCCCGATCCCGACGAACCGGCCGTGCCCGCTGCGCCGGCCGCGCCCGCTGCACCTGCCGTCCCATCCGACGGCGTGGGGAGCGCGCACGACATCGACAGCGATTGGTCGAACATGATGAAGATGTCGATCGTCACCTCTTTGCCTTTGCTGCGCGCGCCGCTGCATTGCTTCGTGGTCGAGGCGTCGACGGTCTGGATGGGCATGGTGATGACCGGACCGCCGGGTCCGCCGCTGTTCGGGTCGGGTGCCGTCACGAAGGCCTGAGGGGATTTGCCGGCCGTTCCGGCGTTTGCGCTCGCGCCCGAGCTCGCAGCGCCGGCGCCGCTGCTGCCACCCGCTCCCTCGATGGGGCTGATGGTGTTCCCCGGCGAAGACGCCGCGCTGCACGCCGCGACGATCGCGATGGCGGAGCCCACACAGACGAAACGGTGAAGCACGGTCATCTCCCTGCTCCTCTCCAAAGTGCCGTCAGTCGACATGCGGCCGCGCACCGGATGGCGAAACGCATTCTACGGAGTGCGATCCCATCGCGCGAGATGAATTTTCGAGATGCTTTCTTTTGATCGCAACTTGCGCGTCGATGGCGAATTTACGGGCTCTTCGACGTTATCGCGCGATCTTCGTACAAGAACGAGCAAGCGAGCGAACGCGTGTCGCGATTGGAGTCATTTCATAACTCGCGAGTGGGATCGGAATACGAGCAGCGGCTGTTCTTTGGCGCTCGCACGTGCGTGTTTCGTGACGTCCACGCGGTGAACGAAACCTGCACAAGACGGCACGTCACCACTTCGCAAGCGGATGTGTCATGTAGCCTGGTCGGACGCCCGGTTTCCGTACTGCGCGGCGAGGTTCGATCGCGTTGTGTGAGCAAAAGCGCTCCGGCGCTTTGCTCTGCCGCTCATCCATCGTCTTTGGATGGCGCCGACGTTGAAGCGCAGCGCGTGTACCGTGCGTTACGTGCGACTCGCCCGCTCAGGGATTCGCCGTCCAGCCGAGCTCTTTCGCGTCGAGCGCGACGGTGACGACGCCCGCCGCATCCGGCGTGAGCGCGACCCCGCGCTGGCTCAGGGTGCCGCGATCGACGACGACCCGCAGTGACTTTCCGGGTGGAAAATGATGCGGCAGCGTCCAATGAAAGGCGAAGCCGGCGCCCACGGGGATCGGCCTCAGTCCTTCGAACATCCGCTCGGCGCGCAGGTACGCGCCGACGTCGACGAACGTGTCAATCCACAGGTCGTCCGCTGCCTTGGCGTGGTCGACGATCCCGCCCAGCGTCTCCTTCGGGATCCCTTCGTACCACTGCTCCGGGAGGATGCTGTGGAAGACGAGCACGAGCCATTTGGAATCGTGCACGGCCTCGTCGATCCAGCCGTCGTAGTCGGTGAGCGTCTCGCCGCGCGAGGGCTCGATGAACCGCGCGTCCATCGAGTACCAGTCCGGCGTGGTCGACGCGCCCACGAGCCCCCCTTTGCCGGCGCGAGCGAGCAAGAAATCCGATTCGGCGACGCGCTTGTAGCCCCCGCGCTGGTCGACGAAGGGATACGCGAACGTGTAGACGTCGCGAGCCCCGAGCTTCGACTCGATGAACGCGTTGCACCGCTCGATCTCCGCCTTGGCGGAGAGACAGGCGCCGTGGCCGAGGTCGGGTCCGTGACAGTGATCGACCGTGTGATTGCCGAGCTCGTGGCCCTCGCGCAAGGCGTGGGCCCAGGTCGCGTCGGCGGCGTCGTTCCACAGGTTCTTCTCGGTCACGAAGAACGTCCCTTTGACGCCCTTCTCGTCGAGCACCGGTAGCGCTTCGTCCGCCTCCGACGGCGACGAATCGTCGAACGTCAGGGTGAGCGCGGCGCGGTGCCCGTTCCAGGGCAGCACGCGCACGTGTGGGATATCCTGAGAGGCGCGGTGCGTCAGATGCACGGGTTGCCGCGGCATCCAGGTTGCGGCGAGCGCGGGGCTCGCCGGGAAGAATCCGGTCCAAACGAAGGCCGAACGAACAACGGTTGACGATAGCTTCATCGACGTCGACGTGGCTGGGCAGGCGCGCAGCTGGTCTACGCCAGCAACCGACGGCACGGCCGGATCATTCCACCAAATTCGACGCCCGAGCGTGTCACTGGAAAATGCCCAACGACTGCGCGAAAATGCCGGCGCAGCGATGGAGCCGTCGCCCCTGATCGAGGACCCAGAACAGCTGCGCTACTTCATGCGCGAGGCGATCGCCGAGGGACAAAAAGCCCTGCCCGCGTGCCGTCCGAATCCTCCCGTCGGATGCGTGCTCGTACGCGGGGGTGTCATCGTGGCCCGCGGCTACACCCAGCCCCCGTACCAGCCGCACGCGGAGCCCGCCGCGTTGCGCCAACTGGAAGGCGATCTACCCGACGTGACGGCATTCGTTACGCTCGAGCCGTGCGCCTTCCACCAGAGGACGCCGTCTTGCGCGAAAGAGATGATCGCGCGGCGCATCGGCTACGTGTACGTGGCGCTCATCGACCCGCACCCGAAGAACCAGGGACGCGGCATTCAAATGCTCCGCGACGCCGGCATCCCGGTCGTGACGGACTTTCTGAGCGACGAGGCGAGGCCGCACCTCGCCCCGTATCTTTACGGCGCAGAGGGTTCCGAGCCGCCCATGGGCTGGTGACTCGTTTCGCTGCCGTACATCCGGAATGTCTTCGGCGTGGTGCCCGTCCACCGCTTGAACGCGCGGTAGAACGCGCTCGGATCGGAGAAGCCCATGGTATAGGCCGTCTCCTGGATGGAGCGCGCTTGATCGGCGAGCAGCTGCTTGGCGAGCGTGGCGAGCGCGCCCTCGGCGATGGTGTTGTACGATATGCCCTCGTCGCAGAGCCGGCGCCGTAGCGAGCGCGCGCTGAGGCCGAGGGACCGGGCGACCGCGTTCATGTCGATGCGGGTTTGCGCCCCGTGTTCGAGGAGCAGCTCGCGCACGCGTTCTGCGTAGCTCATCGCGCCCCCTTTTCGCCGACTGCCGTCGACCTTTCGGGGTCGCGGCCGTTCAGCGAGGCTTGGAAAAATCGTTGATACGAGATAATTCCATACTCGAGGGCTGTTTCGAGCTCTCGAGCGACCAGGATGGACACCGTCATTTGCGTCTGCCTGGTGCTTGGCTCGATCGCGGCAAAATTATCAACCAAAGTGACCCCCCGTCGCGCCGCGCTCGTGGCGATGGTTGCGGTTGCCGTCTTCGGTTGCGCGCGTCCGGCGCCTGCGCCCGCCGCCGCTCCAGTCGCGGTCGCTCCGCCACCGCCGCCGCCGCTGCGCGTGCTCGATGCGACGGCCCCGAACGACGACCTCCTGCTCTACGCGGACGGGGTGCGTCTGCGCGACGAGCTCCTGCGCGAGCTGATCGACGCGGTCGGCTCCGTTCGCGTCGATCTGCAGGTCGAGCTGCGTTCTTATGAAAAGCGTTGCGGGTTTCAGCCGCTGCTCGCCGTGGACGAGCTGTTCGCGGGGCTTCGGTGGGAGCGCGCCTTACCGAGCTTCGTCGCGGTTCTTCGGATCCAGCGGAGCTTGGACGATGCAGCGCGCTGCCTGAAAGCGCTCGTTCCGGACGCGCAGGAGATGTCGTTCGACGGTCGTCGAAGCTTCCAGATGCCGGGCGCGTTCGTGACGTCGGCTCGTGACGACTTGCTGATCGTCGCGACGTCCGCCGCCGAGGCGCGAGCGCGCATTCAGCTCATGGAGAGCGGCGCGAGGACGCCGGCAGCCCCGCGTCCATCGCTGCAAGGAGCGCTCTTCGCGGCGGAGATGCACGCCAACAATCCCTTCGGCGTGGCGTCGGGGGGGGG
>DASZVB010000092.1:0-213790 GCA_035547195.1 Polyangiaceae bacterium | reverse complement strand
TCGCGGGTCGAGTGGGGGATGCCTCCCATCCCCCACTCCCCCAGATGCGGACGCTTCGCAATCCGACGTCGTGGTCGTCGTGGGGTTTTTTAGGTTTGGACGCGGGGCGGCGCGGAACCCTCGCTTGCGCTGCTCGCCTTCGGCTCCGCTGCTCGCTCGCGGGAGGGGGCGTCGCGGGTCGAGTGGGGGATGCCTCCCATCCCCCACTCCCCCAGATGCGGACGCTTTGCGATGACTACGACGGGGGGATCGCAGGCATCCCCACGCGCCACGCAGTCCTCAGATCAGCGACTTCAGATCGAGCATTTCGCTGACGTCGGGCATCAACACGAGCTCGACGCGGCGATTCGCTTGCCGGCCTTGGTCGGTGTTGTTGTCGGCGACCGGATCCGTCTCGCCGTATCCGGCACAGTGAAGGTGGTTCGGGTCTAGCCCGCCGCCGCCCGCCTTCGCGTCGGTCGGCGCGATCAGGTACACGAGCACCTGCCGAGCACGCATCGCCGAGAGGCCCCAGTTGTCCCTGAAGGGACCGCCGGAGAGCGGCTTGTTGTCGGTGTGCCCGGCGATCTGGAAGTAGCGCTCGGAGAGCTGCTGATCCTTCCGGATGACCTCGGCGACGGCGTTGAGCACGGTCAAGCCTTCCGGCTTCAAAGTGTCCTGGCCGGACGCGAAGAGCACGTCGCCCGGCAGCGAGATCACCATGCGGTTGTGGCGAATGGAGACCTTCAGACCGAGGTTCGTGAGCTTCTGGAGCTTTTGCCGGAGCTGCTCGAACCGCTGCTTGATCGCCTCGAGCTGAGCGGCGCGCGCCTTGTACTCTTCCAGCGCCTTGTTCGTCTGGTCGAGGTTCGTCGTGAGCTGCTCGACGTTCACGCCCATTGCCTGGAGCTTCGCCGTAAGCTCCGCGACCCGCGCCTTGGCCGCGTCGAGATCGGACTGCAGCTGCGTGTTCTGCTGCTTCTCCTGGTTGTATTGATCGTTGAGCTTGCCGTACTTGGCGAGCTGCGCTTGCCACTCGTCTTCCGAGTAGCCGCAGCCGACCGCGAGCGGCAGGGCCAAAAGCACGAGCAACGAAAGTACCGCCTTACGCTGTTTCACGTCCGAACCTCCACATTACGTAATGGAGCCCGAACCATGCACGGCCCTCGGCACGCGAACAAGAGGGGAATTTCGAGGCCGCCCGCATCTGCCAACACGGCGCCCACCACGGCGCTCGGCCCCGCCTAGGGCGTTGGGAGGTTCCCCCGCGTGAGCCTTTCGAGCAGCTCGGCGACGATTCGCTGGGCTGCGGCGTCCACGCCGGCATCGGCGAGCGACACCGAGAAAACCGCCTCGGCGCCCGCACCGGCAGGCGCGGCGCCTTGCCCGAAGGCCCTGACCTTCAGCGTTGGCGATTCTTTTACGCCCTCCACGTCCAGCTCCGAGCCCGCCACGATGGCCATGAGCCCGGCCCGAGCCAGCTCCCGGGCGACGACGGGCGCGCTCGCACCCGCGCCGTCCACAACCATGGCGACGCGCCTCGCGTCGAAGAGAGCCCGCTCCACGGCGTACGCGAGCTCGGTGAGCTCTGCCGGCGTCGCATTTCCGGACAGCGCCACCACGGCTCCGGCTTGACCGAGGCGCTCGCGTCGCTCGGCCGGGCTCACCTGGGTGCGCAGACGTCGGTCGCCCCCGGGCGCGGTCGCCGCCGAGCCCGCTCCGATGATCATGCCCGCCGCGACCGTGTTGTTCGTCAGAGAGTCGACGAGAATGAACGCGCCGGTTCTCCTGTTCTTCACGTACGGGTCGAAAAATAGCGGACGGTGCGTCTCGACGCGCACGCGGCCGATGTCGTTCAGCGCAAGTCCCGCGGCTGGCCGCTCTTCCAGCGTCTCCAGATCCGTATGGCCCACGACGGAGGTGATTTCCGCGCGCACCATCTGCGTCGTGTGCTTCAAGAGGTAGCTCTTGGCAAGGTCGAGGGGGCGCTCGTTCATCCACACGACCATCGCTTCGAAGCGCTGTCCGACGGTCGGCTGATTGGTCGCGTGCACGAGCATGTCGCCGCGACTGACGTCGACCTCGTCCTCGAGCCGCAGCGCGACGCTCATCGGCGCGAAGGCTTTGTCGACCTCGCCTTCGTACGTGTCGATGGCCTTGACGCGCGTCGCCTTGCCGGATGGAAGGACGACGACGGCGTCGCCCTTCTTCACGATGCCGGAGGCGACTTCACCCGCGAACGCGCGGTAATCGAGGTTCGGGCGGAGCACGTACTGAACCGGGTAGCGGAAGTCGCGGAGGTTCCTGTCGTGCGCGATCGGCACCGTCTCGAGGTGCGTGAGCAGCGTCGGGCCCGAGTACCACGGCGTGTTCGTGCTCCCGTGCACGATGTTGTCGCCCTTCAGCGCGCTGATGGGAACGTAGGTGACGTCCTTGAACCCGAGGCGCGACGCGAAATCGGCGAAGGTGGCCTTGATGGCCTCGTACACGGCCTGGTCGTAGCCGCGGAGGTCCATCTTGTTCACGCACACGGCGAGATGCGGAATCCCGAGCAGCGACGCGATGTAGGCGTGGCGCCGCGACTGCTGGAGAACTCCGAGACGCGCGTCGATGAGGATCACCGCGACGTCGGCGGTCGACGCGCCGGTCGCCATGTTGCGCGTGTACTGCACGTGGCCCGGCGTGTCGGCGATGATGAACTTGCGCCGCTGGGTGGAGAAGTACCGGTACGCGACGTCGATGGTGATGCCCTGCTCGCGCTCGGCCTTCAGGCCGTCGGTGACCAGCGAAAGATCCAGCACGTCGCTCTTCGTGCTCGAAGCGCGCTCCACGGCGCGCAGCTGATCTTCGTAGAGCCCGTGGGCGTCGTACAGGAGCCGGCCGATGAGCGTCGACTTGCCGTCGTCGACGGAGCCGACCGTCGTGAAGCGCAAGAGCTCTTTGCGCTGGTGCTGCTCGAGGTATCCGACGATGTCCTTCTCGATGAGCGCTTCTTCGTCGGTGAGCGCTTTCGCGGGAGTCGCCTCGGTCGCCATCAGAAGTAACCCTCGCGCTTCTTCGCTTCCATCGAGCCGTCTTCGTCGAAGTCGATCAGGCGCCCCTGACGCTCGGAGTATTTCGTGAGCAGCATTTCGCGGATGATGTCCGGCAGCGTCGCCGCGCTCGACGGCAGCGCACCGGTGAGCGGATAACAGCCGAGGGTGCGGAAGCGCACGAGCTTCTTCTGCGGCACTTCTCCGGGGCGCAGCGGAAGCCGCTCGTCGTCGACCATCACGAGCGTCCCGTCGCGCTCTACGACCGGCCTCTCGGCGGCGAAATAGAGCGGCACGATGGGGATCTTCTCGAGCCAGATGTAAAGCCAGATGTCGAGCTCGGTCCAGTTCGAGAGCGGGAACACGCGGATGCTCTCGCCCTTCTGCACCTTCGAGTTGTAAAGGTTCCACAGCTCGGGGCGCTGGTTCTTCGGATCCCACTGCCCGCGTTGATCGCGAAACGAGTAGATGCGCTCCTTCGCGCGCGACCGCTCTTCGTCCCGGCGTGCGCCGCCGAACGCCGCGTCGTAGCCGCCCGTCGCCAGCGCTTGCAGGAGCGCCTGCGTCTTCATCACGTCGGTGTACTTCTTCGAGCCGTGATCGAACGGGTTGATGTTCTGGGCCTTGCCTTCTCGATTGGTGTGGACGATGAGGTCGAGGCCATTCTCCTTCGTGAACGAGTCGCGGAAGCGGATCATCTCCTTGAACTTCCACGTCGTGTCGATGTGAAGGAGCGGGAACGGGAGCTTGCCCGGGTGGAACGCCTTCTTCGCGAGGCGCACCATGACGCTCGAGTCCTTGCCGATGGAGTAGAGCATCACCGGCTTCTGGAACTCGGCCGCCACTTCGCGGATGATGTGGATGCTCTCGGCTTCGAGTTGTTGGAGGTGCGTCAGTCGCTCTTCGAAGGAGGGGTTCACGACGTCGGCGGGCGTTCTAGCACTTTCCCCATCGGGAAATGCAAGAATGGCAGCGAAAGACCGGGATTTGCTGGCTAATACCGGAGCTCGATGCCCCTCAAGTCCACGTTTCGACGGCAAGCGCCGGGCAGGCGGCCCAGGTACTCGCTCCGGCCAATCTCAATCGCTCCCATGGAGGCGAGGTGCGCCGTGAGGAGCTGCACGTCGAACAGCGCGACGCCGGCGGCGAAGAGCGAGCGGACGGCGTAGACGAGCGCCACCTTCGACGCGTCCGTGCTTCGGTGGAACATGCTTTCGGCAGCGAACAGCGCACCGCGCTGTACGCCGTAGAGTCCGCCGACGAGGGCGCCGCCTTCCCAGACCTCGAAGCTGTGCGCGTGACCGGCCACATGAAGCCGCACGTAGGCCTCGATCATCTCGGGCAAGATCCAGGTGCCGCCCGGACGATCTCCGCAGCAGCGCATGACTTGCTCGAAGTCCGTGTCGTAGGTCACCCGGAAGCGAGGGCTCTTCAGGACGCGCCGCAGACTGCGCGACACGTGCAGGTTCTCGGGCTTCATGATCGCGCGCGGATTCGGGCTCCACCACAGCGGGGGAACGCCTTCGTCGTACCAGGGGAAGATGCCGCGCTCGTAGGCGAAGAGCAGCCGCTCGCTCGATAGATCGCCGCCGATCGCGAGCAGGCCTTCGTCGTCGGCGAGCTCCGGATCGGGAAATGCGATGGGACCACCGGGAAGCAGCAAGACGGGCCTACGACCGCGGCGTCGCATCCGCTGATTGTAGCGTGCACGCCGCTCAGTGTCCGATGACGACGTCGTCGTTCGTCCCGAAGCGACCGTCGGGCCCGGCGGAGCGTACGGTTGCCGAGGAACCGCTGCACGCGATTCGGAAACGCGTCCCCCACGCATCGTCCGTGCGCGCGTCGCCCGGCAGGTAGCCCGAGTCGGCCAGCGCGGTCAGCGACGGGCAGCCCGCGGGCTTCTCGCTTTGCCACGCCTCCACGGCCGCGAGCACGTGGCGACCGGCTTCGTCCGACAGGGTCGCCGCGTCGACCGTGCCGGCCCGCGCCAAGATGGCGACCGTTGCCGCTGCGAGCGTGGTTACCGCGGCACCCAGCGTGAGCGCCCGGCGCGACACCTTGCCGGCGGACGAGAACGAGCGCGGACTAGACGACTTCATCGAGAACGCAACACACTTGTGCAAGCAGCGTGCCCGTAGAGCGACTCGAAAAACCTGGGGAAACCGAGGTGCTCGCTGCGTCACGCCCGTCAATGTGACGCTCCCTCGAGCTGCAACTCGGAGCGCGCTGCCAGTTTGGCAGACCGCCGTCCACGCCTATGCTCTGTGGCCATGCAACCCGAGCCCTCGCCGTCCGCGACCGTCGCCATCGTTCGCGACGCGCAAAATGGCGTCGAAGTGCTGATGGTTCAGCGCAACGTCGATCTGAAATTTCACGGGGGTGCCTGGGTATTCCCAGGTGGGCGCATCGACCCCATCGACCGCACACGGGCCGGCAGCGACGATCTCGTCGAAGCGGCGCGCCATTGCGCCGTCCGCGAGGCCGCTGAAGAGGCAGGAGTCGAGCTCGATGCGAGAGCGCTCGTGCCGTTCGCCCGGTGGGTCACGCCGGAAGGGCTGCCGAAGCGCTTCAAGACGTGGTTCTTCGTCTGCGAGTTCCAACCTTCCGCGGTCGTGATCGACGGAGGCGAAGTCGTCGACCACCGTTGGATCGCACCGCGAGAAGCGCTGGCGTCACAAGCCCGCGGCGAGATCGACCTCCCCGCGCCGACCTACGTGACGTTGCTCGAGCTCGCCCGCCACGCGACGGCGCGCGACGCAATTGCTGCGCTCAGGAGCCGCGACGTCGCCGTCTACAACCCGCGCATGCGACAAGTGGAAGGCGGCGTCTGCACCCTCTACGAAGACGACGTCGCCTACGCCGGGGCGGATCTCGACGCGCTCGGGCGCCGTCATCGTCTTTACATGACGCACGGCGGGTATCGGTACGAACGAAGCTAGCCGGGACTATTGCGTAGCTGGAACGTCACGCACGCAAAGTGTGCGGACGCCGCGATCCGCCGGGCCGGTGTCGAGCGAGCGCCATTCCGAGCAAGGGACGAGCTCCTTTTCGGCGGGCGGTTGCGCAATTTGCGGAGCGACGCGGTGATGCACCGGAATGCGCGACGCGATGGTGACGGGCGCGATCGTCACCGTCGAGCGCGCTGCGGCCGGGGCCGCTCGCTCGGGGACTGCCACCGGAGCTGGTTTCGGTGCTTCGTATTTCGGTAGCTCGAACGCGGTCGGAGACGGAGACGGATGGTGCGATGACAGGTACACGTCGGTGCCCATCGTGGCGCCGCCGAGCCCCGCCAACGCCAATGTGGCAATGGCCTTGATGCGGAACATCGAATCACCTCCCTGGTGAGTACGGAGACCCGCAGGGGGAATGTGTGCACGGCGAACACATCTCGCAAGGAGCGCCCGCGACGATTCGCGCGTTTCAACTACCCTGCAGCGGAGCGAACGACGCGCTCGCGGCGTGCGCAAAACATCGATGGCCGAGACGCACGTCGATCGCCGGATGACGGGCGACTATGGTCGCGAGGGGCGGCCGCAACGTCCCTCACCCGCGGCCGGCATCGCCGCAGACCTGGTAACAAGAGGAGCCCGACTGATCCAGCAGGTAGCACGCCCATGGCAGGTCCGACGTCCCATCCAAGGAGGCTTCGTCGCACGTTCGAAGCTCATACCGGGGCGGTGCACAGGCAACATCGCTCACCTTACGTGTTGGCTGGCAGCCATGCATCGCCGCGTAGACGCCAGGACCTACCAGGCCAACAGTGCTCTCTCTCGGCGTGCATCCAACCGCGCCGCCCTCCTGCCCATCCCCCCCTTCGTGTGCGCCGGCTTCTCGAGGCGAAAGGTTTGCATCTCCACCACTATCCCCTCGAGCGCGGATTTCTCGACTTCGGGGTCGATGCGGCACGCTTCAAAAGTCGCGCGTCTCTCGCGACCAGAGCCCCAGCTGGCTCCGGCCTCGCCGGTTTTTCTCGTGGCTCTTGCCTTCCACGACGATCGTGCTCTGTTCTTCCAAGACCGCTCAAGTCGAGTCCAGCGGCCGCGGCAGCGAGTGCTCCCAATCGGCGAGCAGCGCGCGCAGCGCCGCGATGAACGCCAGCGGCTGATCGAGGATCAAGTGGTGGTGCGCTTCCGGAATGCTGACGAGGGGCGCGTTGCGACGAAGGAGCTGGTACATGTATTCGCCCGTCTCGGGCGGCACCACGTAGCTCTTCTCGCCGCGCAGCAGCGCGACACGGCAGCGCACCGCGGCGAGGTGCTCGTGCATGGCCTCCGGACGGGCGAGGGCGAAGATGCGCGGATCGAACTTCCACGTGACGCCGCCCGGAACGGCGCGGAGCGAGTGCTCGGCGATGTAGTCGATGACGAATTCGTTCTCGCAGGGCTGCGGCGGAATGAGACGGAAATGCGAGCGCGCGGTCGCGGCGTCGGGGTACGTCTTCGGGTTGCGGAACGCCCGGCCCCGATCCCCCTCCTGGCTCTCGGGGTCGGGACGGCGAACCGGAGAATCCACGATGATGGCGCCGGCGAGCGCTTCCCCGTACAGCGCCGCCGCGACGATCGACACGAGGCCGCCCATGCTGTGCCCGACGAGGATGGGCGGTCCGACGAACCCCGCCGCGCGACTGACGGCCATCACCTCGTCGGCCCAGGTCCTGCGCGGATACAGATCGCGCCGGCCGCTGTCGCCGTGACCGCTGAGGTCGATCGCGACGACGCTGTAGTACTGGATGAGGAGCGGCGCGAGAAAGCTCCACCAGTGCGCGTGCGCCGCGCCGCCGTGAATGAGCATCAGCCCGGGGTTCCCCGGATCTCCCCAGCGCAAGTAGTGGATGGGGCAGTCGAGGACGTCGATGGTGTGCTCCGAGTACGGCGTCGCGATCGCGTTCTTGAACCATTCCGGCGCTTCCGCGGGCATGGCTTTCACATGGCCCCGCCGCACTCGTGCCGCAAGCGGGGAGCTCGCGCGCGTTACTACTTCCGTAGCAGCCCGGCGCGCTCGAGAGCGGCGCGGACGACCGGCTGCTTCTCGGCGGAGAGCACCGTCAGCGGAAGGCGAATGCCGCCGCCGATGCGGCCCATTTGCTGGAGGGCCCACTTCACCGGGATGGGGTTCGCTTCGACGAAGAGCACTTTGTGCAGCTCTTCCATGCGCGCGTCGATGGCTCGCGCCGTGTTCGCGTCGCCCTTCAGCGCCGCCTCGCACATCTGCCGGAACTCCAGCGGCATGACGTTCGCGGTGACGGAGACGGTGCCGTCCCCGCCGAGGAGCATGAGCTCGCGCGCCGTCGCGTCGTCGCCGGAGTAGACCGCGAAGCCCGCGGGCCTGCCCGTGACGATCTCGCGGGCGCGGTTCATGTCGCCGGTCGCTTCTTTGATTCCGATGATGTGCGGCACCTTCGCCAGGCGCAGCACCGTCGGCGCGAGCATGTCGCAGCACGTCCTGCCGGGGACGTTGTAGAGGAGCTGCGGGATCGCGACGGCGTCGGCGACCGCCTTGTGGTGGAGGAACAGGCCTTCCTGCGTCGGCTTGTTGTAATAAGGCGTGACGAGGAGGCAGGCGTCGCAACCGACGTCCTTCGCGGCCTGAGTGAGCTCGATGGCTTCTCTCGTCGCGTTCGCGCCGGTGCCGCCGATCACGGGGATGCGCTTCTTCGCGCGCTCCACGGTGAACGCCATGATCTTCTTGTGCTCGGCGAAGTCCACGGTCGGCGATTCGCCGGTCGTACCCACGGAGACGATGGCGTCCGTCCGGCATTCGACGTGCCACTCGATCAGAGCCGCCAGCGCGTCCCAGTCGATGTCGCCCGAAGGCGTCATCGGGGTCACGATGGCGACGAGGCTGCCTCTCAACATGATTCGCGTCCTTTAGCGTGGCGGCGCGCGCGGCGCCACGGGAAGCGTCGCCACGACCAGCGGCGTGTCGGACGCGCCGCGAACCCGTGTCGCCGGCGACACGGCGAGGCGCCCACCGCGGACGCGCTCCGCGGCCGTCGTCGGGCCGATTCTCCACCGAAATCCGCGGCGACGCGGGCTACTGCGCCGGCGAGCACGCGGGTTGCAGCACGCCGCTCGATACGTCGCGCAGCTCGCGCGGAAAGGGCTTTTTCATGTTGGGACTCCGATGTCGGTTCTTCTACCTCTTCGTGCTGTGCATCGCCGCGCTGACGTCGACGCTCGCCAGAGGCACGGCATGGGCGGCGGACGACGCGAAAGGCGGCGCCGACAAGACGCTGTCGCCGTACTTCGTCGTCGAGGACGGGGATCCGGCGATCGACGGCTTGCCGCTCCTCGGCACGAAGGTCGACGTGGCCGTATCCGGCGTCATCGCCGACGTGACCGTCACGCAGACGTATCAGAACCGCGGCAAGCGTCCGATTCACGCGAAGTACGTCTTCCCCGCTTCGACGCGCGCGGCGGTGCACGGCATGAAGATGACCATCGGCGACCGCGTCGTGATCGCGAAGATCAAGGAACGCGAGCAAGCGAGGCGCGACTTCGAACACGCCAAGGAGTCCGGCAAGAGCGCGTCCTTGCTCGAGGAAGATCGTCCCAACGTGTTCACCATGAGCGTCGCGAACATCGTCCCCGGCGATCGCATCGAGGTCACCTTGAACTACGCCGAGCTGCTTGTCCCGACGGAAGGCGTCTACGAGCTCGTGTATCCGACCGTCGTCGGGCCGCGCTACTCGAACGAGCTCGAGAAGAACGCGAAGCCGCGCGATCGCTTCGTGGCGACGCCGTATTTACACGAAGGCGTGGCGCCCACGGCGACGTTCGCGTTGTCGGGGACGCTCTCGAGCGGCATCCCGGTGCAAGAAGTCGGAAGCCCGACGCACAAGCTCCACGAAACCCGTGACAACCCCGGCCTGGTTCGCTTCGCGCTCGACGACAGCGAGAAGACCGGCGGCAATCGCGACTTCGTGCTCCGCTACGGGCTCGCCGGGCAGGCGATCCAGTCGGGGCTCTCGCTCTACGAGTCCGGCGGCGAGAAGCAATTTCTCTTGATGGTGCAGCCGCCGAAGCGCGTGACGCCGAACGACGTGCCGCCGCGCGAGTACGTCTTCATCCTCGACGTCTCCGGGAGCATGGAGGGCTTCCCGCTCGACACGGCGAAGACCGTGCTGCGCGAGCTCGCGAAGTCGCTGCGCCCAGAGGACCGGTTCAACGTGCTGCTGTTCTCGGGGACGTCGTTCTTGCTGTCGCCGCGCTCGCTCCCGGCGACGCCGGAAAACGTGCGGCGCGCGCTCTCGGTCATCGACAAGGAGCGCGGCGGCGGCGGCACGGAGCTCTTGCCGGCGCTCGAACGCGCGCTCACGCTGTCGAACGAGAAGGGCCTTTCGCGCAGCTTCGTCGTCCTGACCGACGGCTACATCGACGCCGACAAAGGCGCGATCGACCTGGTGCGCTCGCGGCTCGGCGACGCCAACGTCTTCGCCTTCGGCATCGGGTCGAGCGTCAATCGCTACCTCATCGAGGGCATCGCGAAGGCGGGCCAGGGCGAGCCGTTCGTCGTCGTAGATCCCTCGCAGGCGAACGACGCCGCGAAGAAGTTCGAGGACTACATCGCGGCGCCCGTCCTGACGAACGTCAAGGTGCGCTACGAAGGCTTCGACGCCTTCGACGTCGAACCGAAAGCCGTGCCCGACGTCTTCGCGGAGCGCCCGGTCATCGTCCAGGGCAAGTACCGCGGCGCGCTGCACGGCACGATCACCGTCGAAGGCGCGTCCGGCACCGGCGCCTACGTGCAGCGCTTCGACGTCGCGAACTCCGCGCCGCGCGCCGAGAACAAGGCGCTCCCCTATCTGTGGGCACGCGCGCGCATCGCGACGCTGTCGGACTACGGCTTCGGCGACCCGACCGCGGACGCGCAGCGCGACATCACCGCGCTCGGGCTCGAGTACAGCTTGCTCACGCAATACACGTCGTTCATCGCCGTGTCGGAAATCGTTCGCGCGAAGCCCGGCAGCGGCACGGACGTCGATCAGCCGCTGCCGCTGCCCGCCGGGGTCTCGGAGCTGGCCGTCGCCGAGCCGGTGCAGACGGCGGCGGAACCTCCGCTGTTCGTCCTCGTCGCGCTCGCGCTGGCGTTCGCGGGGCTGTCGTGCCTCTTCGCCGGTTCGCGCCGGAAGGCGTACGCGCGATGAGCCGAGCCGTCACGTCGGATGGCGTCGTCCTCGGGTTCGTCTGCGCGATGGCCTACGCCGTGAAGAGCTACTACTCGACGGCCGGCGCGGACGACCTCCGATGGGCGCTAGATCCGACCACGTACCTGGTCGAACACGCCACCGGCCTCCGCTTCGCCTTCGAGCGCGGCGCCGGGTTCGTCAGCGGCTCGCGCCGTCTGGTGATCGCCCCCGCCTGCGCCGGGGTGAACTTCTTCGTGATCGCGTTGCTGAGCCTCTCGTTCGGCTTCGTCCCGGCGCTCCGGACCAAGGCGCACAAGGTGGCCTTCGTCGCCGCCGCGGCCCTCTCCGCCTACGTCACGATGCTGGTCGTCAACGCCGCCCGCATCTCCCTGCACGTCCTGGTCTCGTCCCACGTTCACTGGGCAGACGGGTATCGCGAGCAGGCGCACCGGGTGGAGGGCGTCGTGACCTACCTGACGGCGCTCTTCGTCCTGATGGCGACGGCGCGGGCTTGCCTCGAGAGAGCTCCGCGATGACGCCGAAGGTGCGTTGCGTGGCCGTTCCTTCATTCTTCTATGTGGCCGTAACCCTCGGTGTTCCGGCGGTCCGCGGCGCGGGATCTCAGCCAGGGTTCCTGGTTCACGCGGTCACGGTGCTGGTCGTCGTCGCGGCGGCTTCCGCGGCGACGACGTACTTGCCTCGCCTTTCGTTTCGCGCGATAGGGCGGGAGAACCCGTCCGGGCTGACGGTTCCGGGGCGATGCAGATTGGCCATGTCCTTCATCGGGTACGCGCGTGCTCGATCGAGGGGCGTCGTCATGGCGCCCCGACCGTGACCACGCGCCACGATGGCGAGAGGACCATCGGTGACATGAGCGTGGCGAACGCGCGCTCCTCGTTTCGCACCGCTCAGCCGACGTGGTAGTGCGTGTCTCCCTCGAGTCGGGAGCGAGCGATGGCCGAAGCCGCAGAAGATCAGAGCCAAGGGCTGTCGAACGAAGACCTCCGGGATGCCTGGATCGTGCTGTCCAACGAGGACCGAAAGAGCGGGTTTCTGCTGCTCTCGCGCGAAGATCAGGAAGAGTTCTTCGAAGGCCTGACGTCCCGCGACCAAGTCTCTCTCCTGCTCTCGCTCCCTCCGGCGAAGCGTCGTTCGTTGATCCGGCTGCTCGCCCCCGACGACGCGGCGGACGTGATCCAGGCAGCGGACCCCGAGGATCACGACGCGCTGATAGAGCTGTTCGACGGGCCCACGCGCGAGGAAGTGAACGCGCTGCTCGCTTACGAAGAGGACGCCGCGGGCGGTCTGATGAGCACCCGCTACGCCCGCGTGCGCCCCGACATGACCGTCGGCGAAGCCATCGGCTACCTGCGCAAGCAAGCGCGGACCAACCTGGAAACGCTTTACTACGTCTACGTCCTCGACGACACGCAGCACCTCCTCGGCGTCGTCTCGCTGCGCGAGCTCTTCGCGTCCGAGCCGAGCGCCCGCGTGAAAGACATCATGCACCGCGATTTCCTGTTCGTCCGAGCCGACCAGGACCAAGAATCGGTGAGCCGCGTCTTCGCCGAAAACGACCTCGTCGCCATCCCCGTCGTCGACGCCGAGGGGAGGATCCAGGGCATCGTCACCATCGACGACATCGTCGACGTCGTCCAGGAAGAGGCGACCGAAGACATCCAGAAAATCGGTGGCACCGAGGCCCTCGACGGCCCCTACCTGACCGTCGATCTCGTCCAGATGGTGCGGAAGCGCGCCGGCTGGCTCTCCGCGCTCTTCCTCGGCGAAATGCTCACCGCCAGCGCCATGGCCCACTTCGAGGACGAGATCGCGCGCGCCGTCGTCCTCGCGCTCTTCGTCCCGCTCATCATCTCCAGCGGCGGCAACTCCGGCTCGCAGGCGACCACCATCGTCATCCGCGCCATGGCGCTCGGCGAGCTCAGGCTCCGGGATTGGTGGCGCGTAGCCCGCCGCGAAGTCACCGCGGGCGTGATCCTCGGCATCGCGCTCGGCTCCATCGGCTTTCTGCGCATCGTCCTGTGGCAGATGTTCAGCCCGCTCTACGGCCCCCACTACATGCTCGTGGCGATGACCGTGGCCGGCAGCCTCGTCGGCGTCGTCACCTTCGGCACCGTCGCCGGCTCCTTGTTGCCGTTCGTCTTGAAGCGATTCGGATTCGATCCAGCGAGCGCGTCGGCGCCGTTCGTCGCGACGTTGGTGGATGTCAGCGGACTCGTAATCTATTTCACGGTGGCGAGTATCATTTTGAGGAATACGTTATTGTAAGACTGATGAATCGCCGTTGAACGTCTCGTAGGCCGGATCGGTCGCACGACGATATGACTCTCGCACCCGGACATCTTTCGAAGGCAATGGTCTACTGTTGCGTAGGAGTCGCGACGGCCGCCCGGTAGTAGGCACTGGCGACCGTTCGATCGAGCGGTTATCGTTTTCGTCGCGTGGCACGCGAGAAGAAGAAACGTGCTCCAGTCGTCGTGCCTCCGGGCAAAGGCCGCCCCTACCCGATGGGTCCGGTGAACGCGGTCTTCAAAGCGGACGGCGACGAGACGCGCGGGCAGTACTCGATCTCGGAATGGTGGCTCGAGCCCTACACGCGCGGCCCCGGCGCGCATCAACACGAGGAAGACGACGTCTTCTTCGTCCTCGAAGGGACCATGAGCTTCTTCGTGGGAGGCGAGTGGCTCGACGCGCCGAAGGGAACCCTGGTGATCGCGCCAGCGAACACGCCGCACGATTTCGAGAACCGCACCGCCAAACGGGCCGGCGCGCTGAACGTCTCGGTGCCCGGCGATTTCGAGCCGCACATGGAGGGAATCGCGGCGTGGTTCCGCGCGCGCTCGGCGGCCGCAGCGCGCACGGCGAACGCACCACGTGGCCACGGCGTCGGTTCCGGCAAGCGACCGCGTCGATCGAAAAAGAGCGGTTGAACCCCGACTTCAGAGCTCTGCTAGCCACATTCAAGTCGAGGCTAGTACCTGACCTTGTCCCCCTTCGCCATCCACTCGTCGAACAACGCCAGTCCCTCCGGCAACTCTAGTTGCCGCATAGGAACCGCTCTTTCGGCGGGGTCTTTCGCGAGCTCGTCGTAGAAGACGCTGTCGTCGAAGCCGGCGCGGGCGGCGGCGGTTCGGGGGGATGCGAAGACGATGGACTCGATGCGCGCCCAGTAGATGGCCGCGAGACACATCGGGCACGGTTCGGAGCTGGCGTAGAGGGTCGCGCCGGCCAGGGAGAAGTTTCGTACCCGGGCGCAGGCGTCGCGGATGGCCTGGACCTCGGCGTGCGCGGTCGGATCGCGGAGCGCGATGACCGAGTTTGCGCCTTCTCCGATGATCGCGGCGCCGCGCACGATGACGGCGCCGAACGGTCCGCCGCGTCCGCTCCGCACGGTGCCGGCGCCGAGCTCGATGGCGCGGAGGAGATACTCGACGGCTTCGATGACGGCAGCGTAGCCGGATGCTTTACCCGGCGCCACGAGGCGCCAAAATACCGGGCAGAGGGGCACACGGAGCGCGCTCCGTCATGTCCAGATCATTTCGAACGCGAGAGCGCGACGTCGCAGGGGCTGGGCGTGCAAGAAAGGGAGATCGAGTCTTGCGAGACGGTACCGCTGCAGCTCTGCGGCCCGCTGAGCGTGATGGATCCGTCGGCTCCGACGCTGCCGGTGAAGCCGTTGAACGGCGGCTGGAACGACAGCGCGCAGTTGCTCTCCGAGACGACGGCGCTCGCGCCGACGAGCGAGGCGTCGCAGTGCTTGGTCACGGCCCACGTGCCGGCGACGTCCGGGCACGAATCGCCGTTGGCTCCGGCGCTCTTCGAAGGAGCGCCGGACGAATCCGAGCCGCACGCGCAGGCGAGGACCGCGAGCGCGAATAGACTTTTGCTCATTATCGCGAGAGTAACGGCGCTCGCAGCGAGGATGATAGACCGGTTTACGCGGGCTCCGCGTGTAGGGAGCGGTCCGACAGCCGCGCTTCGCGAAGCGCGGGCTCACTCCGGCAACGGCGGCGCTTCGCGAAAGCGGGGCTCACTCCGGCAACGGGATGAATTCCACGTCGTCGCCGGGGATCTTCGGGAAGCGGCGGTGTTTCCAGTCGTCTTTTGCTCGCGCGATACGTTCCGCGGAGCTCGACACGAAGTTCCACTCGATGTGGCGCGGTCCGTCCATCGCGGCGCCGCCGATGACGAGGAGCTGCGTCGCGGAGGCGGCGCGAACAGAGACGCGCGCGTCCGGAACGAAGACGACCATGTCGCCGGGCCCGAAGACGCCCCCTTCGCACTCCATGCTGCCCGTCGCGACGTAGACGGCGCGCTCTTCGGCGCCGTCCGGCAGCTCCAGCGTCGCACCGGCGTCGAGCTTGGCGTCCACGTACAGCGTCGGCCACGTCGTTTCGACGGGGGAGCGGGCGCCGTAGGCAGCACCTGCGATGACGCGCACCGCGGCGCCGTCCTTTTCGAACGACGGCAACGTCGCGCGTGGATGGTGGACGAACGAGGGCTCCGTCTCTTCGGCGTCGTGCGGCAAGGCGACCCACGCCTGGATGCCGTGGTAGTCGTGGCCCGCGGCGCGGACCTCGGGCGAGGTGCGCTCCGAATGCGCGATGCCGCGGCCCGCGGTCATCCAGTTGACGTCGCCGGGACGGATGGACCGCGCCGAGCCGAGGGTGTCGCGATGGAAGAGCTCGCCCTGGAACAGGTACGTGACGGTCGCGAGCCCGATGTGCGGGTGGGGGCGCACGTCGATGCCGTGGCCTGGGTCGAACCTCATGGGGCCGAGGTGATCGAAAAAGATGAATGGCCCGACGAGGCGCCGGCGTGCGGCCGGAAGTGATCTCCGAACGGAGAACCCGCCGAGGTCACGGGATCGCGCCACGACGACGATTTCGATGGCCTGCGACGGGTGGTCGAGACACTCCGATACCCCGACGGCGAACGGGTTCGACATCGCGCCGGGAGCATAGTGGCGGGCCCCCAGGCCACCAAGGCCGGGGAAACGCCAGGCCCCCCTGGGCGAACTTCCGGCCTTGACGTAAGACGGTCCGCGCACGAGCTAGAAGCTCAGGTAGTACCGAGAGACGCGGCCCCGCGCCCCAAAATGGACACCACCACGAACGAACGGATCGCCAACAAGGGCGCCTCCGGCGCCGGCGCTGGCGCCGCTCCGGCTGCGCCCTCCCCTTCAACTTCGGCAGCGCCCGCTTCGCAGGGGCCCGCTCCTGCGAAGCAAAAGTCTTCGGGAGCGCGAAAGGTAGTCATCGCCGGCATCGTCGCGCTCGGCGCGGTCGTCGGCGGCGCGTACTACCTTCAGCAGCGCCACTTCGAGGAGACCGACGACGCGCAGATCGACGGAGACATCAGCGCCATCGGGGCGCGCGTGGCCGGCACCGTGACGAACGTCGCCGTGCGAGAGGGCCAAGACGTCAAGGTCGGCGACCTGCTGCTCGAGCTGGACCCGGGCGATCTACAGGTGCTGGTCGAGCAAGCCGAGGCGCAAGTCGCACAGGCCGAGGCACAGCTCCAAGCGGAAGATCCGAACGTCCAGATCACCGAGACGTCGAACACGACGGCGAAGGCGACGGCTCAATCCGACATCGCCTCGGCGTTCGCGTCCGTCAGCGCGGCGAAACAGGAAGTGAGCCAGCTCGAAGCGCAGCTCGAGCAAGCGAAGGCGACGGATCATCAAGCGCAGCTCGACAAGACGCGGGATCAGGCGCTGCTCGCGTCCAATTCGATTGCGCAAGCGGAGTTCGACCGCGCCGACAGCGCGGCGGCGGCGTCCGCGGCGGGCGTCAGAGCGCTGCAGCAAAGCCTCGCCGCCGCGAAGGACAGGGTCAAGGAAGCGACGGCGCGCGCGTCGCAGGCGCAGGCCCGGTTTTCGGAGATCCGCTCCAACGCGCCGCGCGAGCTCGACACGAAGAAGGCCTCGTTGCTCGTTCGCAGAGCGAGCCTCGACGCGGCGCGCGCGAGCTTACGTCAGGCACAGCTGAACCTCTCGTACGCGAGGGTCGTGTCGCCCGTCGACGGCATCGTCAGCAAGAAAGCCGTCTCCGTCGGCGATCGCGTGGCGCCCGGTCAGCAGCTCCTCGCGATCGCGCAGACGAAGCACCTGTGGGTCACGGCGAATTTTCGCGAGACGCAGCTGCGCGAGATGAAACCGGGGTTGCCCGTGAACGTGCACGTGGACGCGCTCGGCGTCGACCTGCGCGGCACGGTCGAGTCGATCACCGGCGCGACGGGCGCGCGGCTCAGCATCCTTCCGCCGGAGAACGCCTCCGGTAATTTCGTGAAGGTGGTTCAACGCATCCCGGTGCGCATCCAGCTCGAACCGAACCAACCCGGCATGGACGCCCTGCGACCCGGCATGAGCGTCGAGCCGGAGGTCCGCGTCCGGTGACGCAGGCTGCCCCCGCTCGACCGGCCTACCTCGAGACGGGCTGGACCGGAGGGCGAAACCCCTGGACGATCGCGCTCGTCGTCACGCTGGCGACGTTCATGGAAGTGCTCGACACGAGCATCGCGAACGTCTCGCTCCCACACATCGCCGGCAACCTGTCGGTGACGCAGGACGAAAGCACCTGGGTGCTGACGTCGTACCTCGTTTCGAACGCCGTCATCCTACCCATCAGCGGGTGGATCGCGACGAAGATCGGACGCAAGCGCTTCTACATGTCGTGCGTCGCGCTCTTCACGATCAGCTCCTTCTTGTGCGGCATCGCGCCGACGCTGGGCTCGTTGATTTTCTTCCGTGTGCTCCAGGGGCTCGGCGGCGGCGGTCTCGGCCCGAGCGAACAGGCGATCCTCGCCGATACCTTCCCGCCCGCGAAGCGCGGGATGGCGTTCGCCGTCTACGGCATGGCCGTCGTGCTCGCGCCCGCCATCGGCCCGACCCTCGGCGGATTCATCACCGATAATTTTTCTTGGCGGTGGGTGTTCTTCATCAACATCCCCGTCGGCATCGCGTCGCTGTTCCTCTCCTCGCGCGTGGTCACCGATCCGCCGCACCTGGCGGAGGCGAAGAAGCGCTCCGGCGGAATCGACTACTGGGGTCTCTCGCTCATCGCGGTCGGGCTCGGCGCGCTCGAGCTCGTGCTCGACAAGGGTCAAGAGGACGACTGGTTCCATTCATCGTTCATCGTTACGGCCAGCGTCGTGGCGGCGGTCGCGCTGACCACGTTCGTGTTTTGGGAGCTCCACCATCCTCGCCCGGTCGTCGACGTGACTCTCTTCAAGAACCGGACCTTCGCCGCGGCGAACGTCATGATGCTCACGCTCGGCATGGCGCTCTTCGGGTCGACGGTGCTGCTGCCGCAGTACATGCAGGTGCTCATGGGTTACACGGCGGAGCAAGCGGGCATGGCCCTGTCGCCCGGCGGATTCGTCGTGATCATGCTGCTGCCGTTCGTCGGGCGGCTCGTGTCACGCGTCGATCCGCGTTATCTGGTGGCGTTCGGCTTCGCCATACTCTCCGCGTCCATGTTCTACATGGGGTCGCATCTCTATCAGAGCATCGATTTCAAGCACGCGACGCTCCTTCGCGTGTACCAGTCGGCGGGCCTTGCGTTCCTGTTCGTGCCCATCAACCAGGTCGTGTTCGCCGGCGTACCGCCGGAGAAGAACAACGCCGTTTCCGGCATCGTCAATCTCTCGCGCAACATGGGCGGCGACATCGGCATCGCTTACGTCACCACGGCCATCGCGCGGCGCACGCAAGCGCACCAGACCGTTCTCACGGCGCACGTCACCCGCTTCGATCCGCACGTCACCGCGAACCTCGACGGCATCGCCGCGGCTCTCCAGCACGCCGGCGCGTCCGCTCCCGAAGCAGCCGAGCGCGCGCTGGCCATCCTCTACCGTCAGGTCATCGGCCAAGCGACGACGCTCGCCTACCTCGACGTCCTGCGCACCCTCGCCTTCATCACGGCCTTGATGATCCCCGCGCTCTTCCTGACCCAGAGGCCGCGCATCGGCGGAGCGCCGGCGGGCGGGCATTGACGCATCATCGCACGCGCTCAGCGCACCGAGCTCTTCGCGTAGATCTCGTCACGGAAAGTTCCGTCGCGAGGCTGTCGACGGCCACCCGACCCCCCGCGATGGCGACACGAGTCGTCCATTGGCCGTCACCGGAGCGCGTGGGGACGGTGACGCGACGCTCGCGATGCGACACGATGGCGTAGTCTCGAAGCGAGCGGATTGTCCGGTAATACTCGACCTTGTCGTGGGTGTCGTACTCCTCGGAAGAGTCGCTCGTGACTTCGAGTAGGACAGTGGGATTGTGCGCCGTGGCGTCGGGGCTCGGCGGATGCCGGAGCAGCGGGCCGCAGATTACCGAGCGTCCGGGAACGTCGCGAGGCCGACGGCTTCGACGTGGATTCTTAGATTGGACGTGTGAACGCGGCACGGGCCGGTCCGGACAGCGTCTCTAAAGCTCCCGAGTACTTCGGCCGCGAGCGCGGAATGCTCCTCCGAGGGGCCGCCATGGCGTAGATCTCGCCGTCGAGGAACTCGTGCTTGATCGCGCTGTCGAGCTCGACGGCGACGTAGTCCGCGTACGTGTAGCGGTGGTGGCCTCGAGCCGGGATCATGCGACGAGATTAGCGCGCGGGGTCGGACCAGCGGCACGCGACCCGACGCCGTTTGCTCTGCCGGGCAGGCGCGGCTGCTCCGACGATCACAGCGCTACCTGGAACCTGTAGACGGACGGCGTGCTTCGCCGCGCTCGTTCCCGCGGGGCCTCCCCGAATCGAGCAGACGTCGCGCTCACGCGAATCGGTCCGTCGCGGTGACGAGCTCGTGCACGATCCCCGGCTCGAACGCGGAGTGCCCGGCGTCGGGGACGATGCGCATTTCTGCTTCGGGGAAGGCTCGGTGAAGCGACCACGCGGTCACCATGGGGCACACGACGTCGTAGCGGCCCTGCACGATGATGCAGGGGATGTGACGGATCTTGCCGATGTCGTCGAGCAGCTGGGTTTCGCGCTCGAAGAAGCCGCGATTGACGAAGTAGTGGCATTCGATGCGCGCGAAGGCAAGCGCGAAGCGGTCTTCTCCGGCGCGCGCGACGTAGTCGGCGTTGACGTGCAAGTAGCTCGTCGCGGCCTCCCAGACGCTCCACGCCTTCGCCGCGGCGCTGCGAACGGCCGGGTCTTCGCTGGTGAGACGGAGATGGTAGGCCTTGATGAAGTCGCCGCGCTCTCCCGGCGGGATCGCGTCGCGATAGGCTTCGAAGGCGTCGGGGAAGAGCTCGCTCGTCCCCCATTGGTAAAACCACTTCAGCTCGCGATCGCTCAAAAGGAAGATGCCCCGGAGCACGAGCTCCGTCACGCGAGCCGGGTGCGTCTCGGCGTACGCGAGCGCCAGCGTGCTGCCCCAGGATCCGCCGAATACCTGCCAGCGCTCGATGCCCAGGTGGGTTCGCAGCGCCTCGATGTCGCCGACGAGGTGCCACGTCGTGTTGTCCTGGAGGCTCGCGTGCGGCGTGCTTTTGCCGCAACCCCGCTGATCGAAGAGAATGATCCTGTACTTGGCCGGGTCGAAGAAGCGACGCTGCTTTCCGTCGGTGCCGCCGCCGGGGCCGCCGTGCAGGAACACGACGGGCTTGCCGTTCGGATTGCCGCTCTCTTCGAAATAGAGGGTATGGATGGGCGAGACCGAGAGCATGCCAGTGCGGTACGGCTCTATGGCTGGATAGAGAGTGCGAAGGGCCAAGCGAACTCCTGCTGCAGAAACCTAGCGGATATCGCCCCGCGCGCGCAGCACGATCTCGCTCTTCTGGATCTTGCCGCTCGCGTTCTTCGGCAAGTCCGAGACGATTTCGATCCGCCGGGGGCACTTGTAACCGGAGAGCCGGCTCCTCGCGAGCGCGTCCACGTCGGCGGCGCGGAGCGTCGCGCCGGGTTTCGGGACCACGAAGGCAGCGACGAGCTCGCCCCAGTCGTCGTGGGGTAAACCGACGACGGCCGCTTCGAGCACGAGGTCGCTCGACGAGAGGACGGCCTCCACCTCCGCGGCGTAGACGTTGAAGCCGCCGCTGATGATGACGTCCTTTTGACGACCGACGATGTAGAGATAACCGTCCTCGTCGAACCGACCGACGTCGCCGGTGGAGAGCACGCCGTCTTGCAAGACGGCACGCGTCGCGGCCTCGTCGCGGAGGTATCCGGTCATGACGTTGTCGCCGCGCACGCGGATCTCGCCGATTCGGTCGCCGCGGGGAGCCGCGGCGGGATCGGGCGCCGCGATCGTCACCTCGACGCCTTGCGCAGGGCGACCCACCGAGCCGAGGCGAGGCGAACCGATGACGTGATCGTCGGGCTTGAGCACCGCGATGGGCCACGGCGCCTCGGTCATGCCGTAGATCTGGAACAGCGCGCGTCCGATCCGCCGGATCGCGACTTCGAGCTGCGCGATCGGCATCGGCGCGCCGCCGTAGACGAGCGCCCGAAGGCTCGACAGGTCGTAGCGGTCGAAGGCTTCCGCCGTGACCAGCCTCGACAACATCGTCGGCACGGTGAAGAGCGTCGTGATGCGCTCCCGTTCGATGGTCGCGAGCACGGCGTCGACGTCGAAGTGCTGCATGAGCACGTTGGTCCCGCCGGAGTAAAGGACGGGGTAGAGCAGAGCCCCGGACCCGTGCGTCAGCGGAGCGACGTGGAGCGCGCGATCCGACTCCGTGAACGGCCCGAGCTCGTGCAGGAGCGCGGCGAGCGAGGCGCGATACACGCGTTGCGGGAGCACCGCGGCTTTGGCGCTGCCGGTGGTCCCGGACGTGTAGCGCAGACGCGCCACGTCCTCGAGATCGACTGACGTGTCTGGTAAACCGGATGTCGATTCGGCGAGTAACTTTTCGTACGAAACGCCGGGAACAGACGAGCTCCGCGCCGGGTTACGGGTCACCACGAACAGCGGAAGCGAAGGGAGCGGGAGCTCGGCGAGTCCGGCTTCGATGCGCGATAGACCATCCACATTCGTGATGACGATTTTTGGCCGGCAGGACGCGACCACCCCGCGTACCTCCGCCCACGTGAGACGAGACGTGAGCGTGATCCAGGCGTTTCCGGAAGACAGCGCGGCGAGCTCGCACTCGATGGCTTCGTGGACGTTCGGCAAGAAGGCAAGAATTGCGTCACCCTTCCGGACACCGAGTCGCTCGAACGCGCGCGCGGCGCAATTCACGCGCGCGAAGAGGTCGCGATACGAAAACGTCGCGTCAACGTCGACGACCGCGGTGCGTTCCGAGAACGTGGTTGCGCGCTCACGAAGTCGCTCGACGACGAGCTCGGTCATGTCGGGGATGTTGCCACGGATGCGGAGACCCACTCATTCATGCGACTTGACGAAGACGCCAAATGAAGACCACATAGGGGCGGTAGCACAGATGTACGCTTCCTTCGTACACTCGTGTCAAAATCGAAGAAGCCGGCCCCACCCAACGCGGCAGCAAACGCCGGAGACACGCGAACCCCACGAACCACGCGAGCGGCGGTTGCCGCCGCGAGCGCCACTAGGAAAAACCGAAAACGCCGTCACAAAATACCTACGCGGGTCTCTCGAAGAGAGATGTATAACGAACGCTCGGGTAAGTGCATCGAACGACCTTGCTTGAAAATCTGGAAGAGAGATTGAGCCATGCCTGGACAGGGTGAGCGGGGTCATCTTCGAACCTACGAGTCGGCGCTCTCGTTGATCCAGCGCCTCCTCGACGCCGGGTGGATCGTGCTCGCCGAGTACGTAGCGTGCTGGCTGTACGATCAACCCTGGCAGCAGACGAACACGGTCGCCGTCCTCATCGCCGTGATCACGTTTCATCTCGTGGCGGAAGTGAACGGTCTGTACCGTTCCTGGCGCGGCGCCCCGATGAAGGGCGAGGTCTTCCAGGCGCTCGCCGCGTGGGCCATCACGTCGCCCGTCGTCCTGTTCGTCGCGTTCATCACCAAGACGTCGGCGTCGTACTCGCGCGTCGTCACCACGACGTGGTTCGCGATCACGCCGCTCGCGCTGGTGCTGTTCCGCTTGTGCATGCGCCTCATGCTGATGGAGTTCCGGAGGCGCGGGCGCAACTCGCGCACGGTGGCGATCGCCGGGCTCACGCCGATGGCCCAGCGCCTCGCCGAGCGCATCGCGACGAATCCCTACTCCGGTATGCACATCGTGGGCTTCTACGACGATCGCAAGCCCGGACGCCGTCACGTGCTGCCCGAACAATACGGAGCGCTCATCGGCGATCTCGATCAGCTCGTCCTCGACGCGCGCGACGGCAAGATCGATCGCATCTACATCACCCTTCCGCTGAAGGCCGAGCCGCGCATCAACTCCATCGTGCACAAGCTCGCGGACACGACCGCCACGGTCTTCGTCGTCGCGGACTTCCTCGTCTTCGATCTATTGCACGCGCAGTGGAGCCAGGTCGGCGACATTCCCGTCGTCAGCATCTTCGACACGCCTTTCCACGGCATCGGCGGCTGGATGAAGCGCGTCGAGGATCTGATCCTCGGCACCATCATCCTCAGCATCATCGCGATCCCGCTCGCCCTCATCGCCATCGGCGTGAAGCTGAGCTCGCCGGGCCCGGTCTTCTTCAAGCAGCGGCGCTACGGGCTGAACGGCAAGGAGATCCGCGTCCTCAAGTTCCGCACCATGACGGTGCTCGAGGACGGGCCGGTGGTCACCCAGGCGAAGAAGGACGATCAGCGGATCACGCGATTCGGCGCGATCCTCAGGCAGACGTCCCTCGACGAGCTGCCGCAGTTCTTGCAGGTGCTCACCGGCGAGATGAGCATCGTCGGACCGAGGCCACACGCGGTCGCGCACAACGAGCTCTATCGCGCGAAGATCCACGGCTACATGCTGCGCCACAAGGTGAAGCCCGGCATCACCGGCTGGGCGCAGGTGAACGGGTGGCGCGGCGAGACGGACACCGTCGACAAGATGGAAAAGCGCGTCGAGCACGACCTCGAGTACATCCGGTACTGGGGTCTGTTCTGGGACCTGAAGATCATCTTCATGACGATCTTCGGCCGTAAGACCAGCGAAAACGCGTATTGAGCGCTCGTCCATTGGTGGACTGGCGGGATCTCCGGCCCCCACTTGGGTGAGGGCCGGAGATCCCGACGTCCTGGCCACCGGTGTGACGAGCGCTCTGGACTACTCCCGTGGGTCGCGCGACTTCGTCGCGCTCCGGGCGACCTGGAAGCAAGCGGGAAACCATCTGTTAGGCTTCTCCGCGTCGTGACCGACGGTATCCTCACTGGGCTGTTCGACGACGACGTGGTCGCCGTGGAGGCGGACTTGCACCGCGATGTGCTGGACGAGCTGACGCCCGAGGAAGCGGCGGCGTTGCCGCGAGCGCACGAGCATCGCGTGCTCGAATTCCGCGGAGGTCGCCACTGCGCGCGTGCCGCGCTCGCCGGGTTCGGGGTGCGCGGCGCTTCGATCCTGCGCCACGAAGATCGCTCGCCGATCTGGCCTCCGGGATTCGTCGGATCCATCACGCACACGCGGACGCGCGACCGCGGCTGGTGCGCCGCGGCGGTCGCGCGCAGCAGCGACGTGCGCGGCCTCGGCTTGGACGCCGAGATCGACGAGCCGCTCGAACGAAAGCTGTGGAGTCGAGTGCTCGTCCCCGCCGAACTAACCTTCTTGTCGTCCGAGCCCGAGGACCGCCGCGGATTTCTCGGCAAGCTCGTCTTCAGCGCGAAAGAAGCGACGTACAAGTGTCAGTACGCGGTGACGAGAGAGTTCCTCGAGTTCGCGGACGTGCTCGTCGAGATCGAGCAGGATCGCGCGTCGTTCGTCGCCCATCTGTTACGCAGCGCGGGATCGCTCGCGGAAGGGTTCCGGTTCCACGGCCGATATGCACGGCGGAATGGCATCATCGCCACCGCAGTGGTGCTTCGTTGAAGCGCACGCGAATCACGCGCGCACACGTCGGTCGACCGGTCCGCGATCCACGCTCGCTTCGGCCAAGGTCGCGCGTTAGAAGGCGCGATCATGAACGAGTCTACGCGTCTCAACGCATCGTCGAGAAGAGCTCCCTGTCGCGAAGCACGGCGCCCCGCGCGCTACGCCGCTGCCGGCTTCGTCGCGCTGCTGCTCGGCGCCTGCTCCGCGACGGACAAACAACGGAGCGGCGCGCCGCCCGGCGAAAGCGCTGCGATCGGCGTCGGTGGAGCGAGCGACGCCTCCGTGCCGTCGTCGGGCGGCGCGTCTTCGATCGGGACGTTTTCGGCCGACGCCGGCGTCGGCGCTCCTCCGCCGATTTTCAGGATCGACGCGAGCGCGGCGCGTGAAACGGAGGACGCTTCCGCGGTGTGCTCCGCGGAGGTCCGGGAGGCGGAGCAACAGCCGCTCGACATGCTCATCTTGATGGACGGCTCTGGATCGATGGCAGACATGGTGTCGGGCGGTCGAAAGTGGGATCTCGTCGTCGGCGCGCTCTCGACGTTCGCGAACGACCCGGCGTCCGCCGGCATCGGCGTCGGGCTCACGTATTTCGGCATTCCGGCGGGCTACGACGCCGGCGATCTGTTCGTGTCTTGCGACGTCTCGGATTACTCGACGCCGGCGGTCGCGGTGAAGGCGCTTCCGGGCAACGCACGAGGACTGGAATCGTCGCTGTCCGCTTACACGCCGGTCGGCGGAACCCCGACGCTGCCCGCCCTGCAGGGCGCGGTCGCTTACGCGCACACGTGGCTCGCGGCGCACCCGACGCATCGGATGGTCATCGTGCTGGCCACGGACGGCGAGCCCAACGATTGCAACAGCACCGTCGACGCGGTCTCGGCCGTCGCGAGCGCCGCTGCCGCGGAGAAGCCGCCGATTTCGACGTATGTCATCGGCGTCGGGTCGAGTCTCTCGAACCTGGACCAGATCGCCGCCGCCGGAGGCACGGATCACGCGTACATCGTGGACACGTCGACGAGCACGACGGCGAGCTTCACGGCCGCGATGAACGCGATCCGCGGCGAGGCGGCGCTTCCGTGCCAGTTCGAGATCCCCGCGGCGCAATCGGGCAAGTCGCTCGACTTCGGTCGCGTGAACGTCGCCGTCGGGACGGGCGCCGACGCCGGCCCGGGCACGCTGCTTCAAGTGCCGAGCGCTTCCGCATGCGACGCGTCCGGCGGCTGGTACTACGACGATCCGACGAGCCCGGCGGCGATCGAGCTCTGCCCGACGACCTGCAGCACCGTCATGGGCGATCCGACGGCGATGGTTAGCGTGCTAATCGGTTGCAAGACCGAGGCGCGGGTGATCCGGTAATGTTCGAAGGGACGGCGAGGACGTCGGGGGGGTTTAGGTTCTTGTCGCGGGTCAACTCGGAACCCTCGCTTGCGCTGCTCGCCTTCGGCTGCGCTGCTCGCTCGCGCAGCGCGCGTCACTGTTCGGGTGGGGGATGCCTCCCATCCCCCACCTCCCCCAGATGCGGACGCTTTGCGATTTGACGGCGGGGGCGCTGCTCAATCAGATCAAGGCGAGCGCGAAGTAGCGTCTCGCAAAGCGCGAGAGGTCATGCGCCGTCGAGGTCCTTCACGGACGCGGCGCGCGTGACCGCCGCGAACGCCAGGACGACGAGCACCGCGATCGGCAGAAGGCTCGCTCGCGCTCCGAGGCCCGCGAGAAGTCCGAGGTTCGACGAACCGGGAGCGTGCGCGAGGTGGCCGTCGCGAACCTGCGGCACGATGTAGTCGAAGAGCACGTCGATGTGCTCGGGCACCTCGAGTCCCACGGCGGTCCCGAGCATCACGAAGACGACGGATACGCCGGCGATGGCCGCGGTGAGCGAGCGATGACGTTCGAAGGCATAGCCGATGCCGACTCCGACGAACCCGAGCGCCGGCACGAGGTGACGCGGCCCGAGCGCCCGCCCGCCGTCCCACAGGTAGTAGCTCGCGTTGACGAGCAGCAGCGCCGAAAACACGAGCGCCGCGACAGCGAACGCCGGATCGGAGCGAAATCGCCGCTCGCGGATCGCTTGCACGACGCCCAGGAGCGCGACGGGCGAGACGTAGAAGAGGCCGCGCGAGGTGCCGAAGAGGATGCCGAAGAGCGCCGCTGGACGCGGCCAGGTGATGCCGAACAAGCCGCTCGCTTGCCCCGCCGCGAAGCCTGGGTGCGTGATGAATGAATAGCCGGTGCGCAGCGGCGAGCCGAAGCACGCGAAGTGATAGACGCCGAGCATCGCGAGCGGAATCGCCGCTCCGAGTATCAACGGCGCAACTGAAGCTCGCGGTCGCGCGAGCGCGGCCGCGCCGACGATGACGGCCGGCACGGCGACGACGTACTCCGTGCCGACGGCAAGACCGAGCGAAACGCCGGCGGCAAACACGTTTCGTGCGCTCCGCGCGGCCATGGGGTCGAGCAGCGCGAACGCGAGCACGAGCAGAGCGGCGGCGATCGTGTGATCGAAGAACGACGTGCCGTACGGGAACAATGGCGTCCCGAGACATGTCGTCAGCGTGCCGAGCGCCGCCGCTTCGCGCGAGACGCGGCGCGAGAGCACGTCGAAGAGCGCCCACGACAAGAGCGCGAGCGCGACGCCGGACGTCGCGAGCGAGCACACGTACAAGCCGGTACGGAACGCCGGGCTCGGGAGGACCTTCTGCGCGGGCGCGAGCGGCGTGCCTTCGGCGCGAAAGGCGGGGACGTGATGCCGCGCCTTGGCTATCGCGTAGAAGACGGCGTACGCGGGGGCCGCGGCGAACGACGGCACCGGCCCCTTGTCGGTGTAGAAGCGACCGGACACCTCGGCGCGATCTCCGGTGCTGGCGACGAAATCCGTGATCTCTAGCGAGCGGTGCTCGACGATCGCGCGCGTGAGGCAAAAGCGCGACACGGGGCTCCACGACGCACCCGGGACGAAATACGCGGCGCACGCGAAGACGCAGACGGACAGCAACGCCGCGAGCGCGCACCGTGGACGCGTCATGCGCGCTTGGCGGCGCCCGGCGGGGTCCAGCGAACGCCCCACTTCTCTTCGAATCGCCGCCGGTTCGCGCGCCAGACAGCGAGGTACTGCGCGTCCGTCAGCTTGCCGAACGAAGCTCGCCCGACGTGGTGCACGAACGCGTCGTCGGCGATCGCGCGTGAAAAGCCGTGACGGGCCAGCGTGCGCGACAGGTCGTCGTCTTCGAACATGCCGACCGCGTAGCGCTCGTCGAGAAAGCCGACGCGCTCCAGAGTAGCGCGGCGTGCCGCGGCGCAGAACAAGGCCACCGTCTCGATCCGCCGTCGCTTGCCCGCGTGCTCGAAGAGACGGAGCCGAGCGAACGACTCCATTTCGTCGAACGAGCCGTAGTCGACGGCGATCTTCGCGTCGTTGCCGATTTCGTTGGTGACGGGACAGACGAGCCCGAGCGCGGGGTCCGCCTCGAGGTGCGCGACGAGCCGCGACAGCCAGCCCGGCCCGACCGCGGTGTCGTCGTTCAGGAGCACGACGACGTCGCCGCTCGCGCGGCGCAGCGCCTGGTTCGTCGCGACGGCGAACCCCTTGTTCGTCGCGTTGGTGATCAGGATGACGCCGTCGCGCTGCGCGTGCGTCTCGAGCAACAGGCGCGTCGCGTCGAGCGAGCCGTTGTCGACGACGACGATCTCGAGCCCCGGCCAGGGCGTGTTGCGCAGGAGCGCCCGCAGACACGCGGAGACGATGGGACCGCCGTCGTGCGTCGGGATGACGACGCTGACCCGCGGAAAGAGCACCGAGAACGTCGCCGCCGGCGACGACCGATCCACGACGCGCATGCCGTGACCGCGCGCCGTCTCGCGGCGCTCCGCGGTGTCCGCGGGATCCGCGACGTAAACGCCGTCGGTGATGCCTTCCTCGCGGAAACACGTCTCGAGGGATCCGTCGCCGGCCACCAGGATGCGCCGGCCCGACGAGCGCTCGGCGGAGAGCCACTCGGCCGCGGCCCCCTCTCGCGGCATCGCGCGGGAAACCACGATGTCGTAGCTCCTGCGGGCGAGGTCCGCCGGCACATCGAGCGAAAACCCACCGCCACGGGGCCCCACGGCCACGGGATAGAAAGCGCTCGACAGCGCTTCACGCGCCGGCGCGGGCATCCTTTCCCAAATGGCCCGCGTGGCTCCCGGCGCGAGCCGAACGAGCCGCTGAACCGCGTGCAGGAGCATCTCCTCGAGAGTATACCATCCTCCTTTCTTGTTTCATTGCTGGTAGTCCAGGGTTCGTGGGTGCGCTGCTGATCCTCTTCGAGGCTTATCGCCTCACGCTGCGCGTGCTCGTCCTCGTGATGAGCGCGCAGCTCGTGCTCGCGACCATCACGTACCTGCGGCGGCGCCGGAGCCTCGTCGAACCGCCTCTTCCCGCCACGCTGCCCCGCGTGACGGTGCAGCTCCCGGTCAGAAACGAGTACTACACCGTGGTGCGGATCATCGAGGCCGCCGCGGCGCTCGACTATCCGCGCGATCTGCTCGAAATCCAGGTGCTGGACGATTCCGACGATCAGACCGTCGGCGTCATCGTCGACGCGGTCGCCCGCCTCAGGAAGGCGGGCGTGGACATAATCCAGCTCCGCCGTTTCACGCCGACGGATTTCAAGGCAGGAGCATTGGCATACGGGATGTCTCTGGCGAAGGGCGAGCTCGTCGCCATCTTCGACGCGGACTTCCTGCCGTCACCGGACTTTTTGAAGCGCACCGTTCGGTATTTCGCCGATCCCGCCGTCGGCCTGGTGCAGGCCAGATGGGAGCACGAAAACCGCGAAGAATCGTGGTTCACCCGGCTACAGGCCCAGATCCTGGACGGGCTCATGGTGGTCGAGCAGACGGCCAAGAGCCGCGCCGGGCTCCCACTACAGTTCAACGGCACCGCGGGCGTGTGGCGGCGCGCAGCGATCGATGAAGCCGGCGGCTGGACCTTCGATTCCCTCACCGAAGATTTCGATCTGAGCTTACGCGCGCAGCTGCTCGGCTACCGGCTAGTCCACTTGCCGGAAGTCGCGGTCCCCGCCGAGCTGCCCACCACGCTCGGCCTGTTCCGCGTCCAGCAGCGGCGCTGGGCGCTCGGGACCGCGCAGCTCTTGCGCAAACGCCTCCCGATCGTGCTGCGCTCGAACTTGCCGCTGGCCGGCCGGGCCGCGCTCGCGCTGCAGCTGCTGCGACATTTCGGCTACCCGCTGCTCGTCTTGATGGTGCTCACGGTGCCTTTGACGACCTTCGACGTCGTGAAGCCGGCCATCGACTACGGGATCGTGAACGCCGCGGTGCTCGCCGTCGCGCTCTTCGCGGTCGGAGCGCAACAAGCCCTCGCCGAACGCGAGCTCGGTCGCGGCGTGCTCGGGGCGCTGCTCCTGTCGCCCCTCTCCCTCGCGCTGGCGATCGGGCTCGCTCCGACGTACACGGTCGCGCTCGCCTACGGGCTCCTGGATCGCGCCGGTGCGTTCCACCGGACGCCCAAGGTCCCCCGAGCGCGGCGCCCGGGTGAGCCCGCGTACCAGGCGACCCGCTCGCTGCTGGTCGTAGTGGAGCTCGCGGTGGCGGCCGCGTACTCTCTGTTCACCGTGCTTTCGCTGGGACGCGGGCTGTACGTCGAAGGGTCGTTCCTCGCGCTCATCGCATTTTCTTACGGCTGGGTCGGCATCGGGTCGCTGAACGTCGGCGCGGCGCCGGCGGAGACCGCCGAGAATGCTTACGGCCGCGTGCCGGTCGGCCGTTTGCCGCCCGCCTGACGGGCACACGATGCCGCGCGAGGGAACGCGATGACGCACACGGTCCTCCGCGCTGTCGTCATCTGTCTCCTGCTCGGCACCGTGCCGGCGCATCTCTATGGCGTCTACGCCGTCGCGCTGTTCGTGCTGTCGCGGTTGCGCGGCGATCGCGCGCCCGCTCCCGACGCGTCGGCGACGCCGCGCCTCGCGTCGCTCCTGATCGCGCACGACGAGGAACGGGTCATCGCGAACTCGGTGAAGGCCCTCGTGGCGCAGCGCTACGCGCCGGGCAAATCCGTCGCGTTCGTGGTCGCGGATCGTTGCACGGATCGGACGGCGGAGTTTGCTCGCCGCGAAGGCGCTCGCGTGCTCGAACGCGCCTCCGGGCCGGGCGGCAAATCGCCGGCGCTGGCGTTCGGAATCGAGTCGATCGCGCACGAAGCCTTCGACGCCATCGCCGTGTTCGACGCCGACAACCTCGCGGACGAAGGCTTCCTCGCGGCGATCGCGCCGCGCCTCGCGACGGAGCGGGTCGTGCAGGGTTTCGTCGATTCGATGAACCCGGAAGCGTCGTGGGTGGCGAGCTCGAGCGCGCTCGGATTTTGGGCCATCGCCGAGCTGTCGCAGGCGCCGCGCGAGCGACTCGGCCTTTCGACGCCGCTGATGGGCACCGGCTTCGCCATCGAAATGGGGCTCGCGCGGACGCTGCTGACGACCGGCGGCGGCTTGACCGACGACCTCGAGCTCGCCGCGCGGCTCGCGAACAGCGGGGTCCGCGTGGCGTACGAGGCGCGTGCGCGAACCGTGGACGAAAAGCCGGTCCGGCTCGGCACCGCCGTGGCCCAGCGCCGGCGCTGGATGCAGGGCCGCTGGGCCGTCGCGTTTCAGCACGGTCCGGCGCTGCTACGCGAAGCAACACGACAGCGCGAACTTCGCACGGCGCTCCGAATCCTCGACGTCGCGCTCCAGCTCGTCGCGCCGTCGCTGCTGTTCACCGGCGTGTTCACGGCGCTCCTGTCCGCGCTCGCGCTGGGCGTCGCTCGACTCGACGGGTTCGCCGCGCCTTTCGCGACGATCTCCCTCTCTGCCGCGGCGCTGTACTACGCCGTTCCCGCGTTCGCGATCGCGCGTCACAAACCGGGATGGCGGGTGTGGCTCTGCTATGTTTCACAGGCGTTTTATCTCGTCCTTTCGCTGCCCCTCGCGGTCAGCGGGTTTCTGACCCGGCGAGAGCGAAGCTGGGTCCGGACGCCCAAGGGCCCCGAGAGCGCCTGAGCCTGAAGGGCGCGTCACGCTGGGCGAAGCAAGCCGGCTCGCCGCTTTTCACGTGGTCGAGGCCGCCGAAAGACGCTAGGACGCTTCATTACCCGGATGAAGTCCGAAGAAGACCCGAACTCCTTCGCCGCCCTGTTCGAAGCGTCGCCCAAGAAGGGCGCGCCGCGTCAGTGGCGCCTCGGTGACGTGCTCGATCTGGAGGTCGTGCGAATCGGCAAATCGGAGATATTCGTCGCGCTCGACGGCAAGCAAGAAGGCTACATCGAAGCGGCGGAGCTCTCGGACGAGCACGGCAACCCGACGGTGTTCATGGGCTCGCGGATCGCGGCGCGTATCGTCCAGGTGGATCGCGGGACCGGAGCGATCAGGCTCAGCCCGGTGTCCACCGAGCCCATCCTCCCGGCGGTCGCCGATGCGCCGTCGGGCGCCGCGCCCGCGGCGCAGCCGCAAGCAGCCGTCGTCCCCGGCATGAAGGTGAAGGGCAAGGTCGTCAACGTGGAGCGCTACGGCGTCTTCGTCGAATTTCCGGTCCTCGGCGCTCCGAAACCGATGCGCGGGCTCGTTCCGGTGTCGGAGCTCGGCGCGCCGCGCGGCGCGGATCTGCGAAAGACGTTCCCCTTGGGAAGCGAGCTGTCGGCGACCGTGCTCTCCGTGGACGATCGCGGCCGCCTGCGTTTGTCGGTCACCGCGCTCGCTGCGGCCGAAGAGCGGCGCGCGTTCGAGTCCTTCGTCGCCGGGCCGGATCAAGCGAAGGGCAAGCCCGCGCCGAAGCCGACGTTCGGCACCTTCGCCGATCTCATCAAGAAAAAGAGCTGAGGGCGCACACCATGAAAGCTCGCCTCGTCGCCGTCGCCGTCGCCGTGTGCGGCACCGCGCTGGCGACGGACGCACCCTGGTCGAGCGAAGCCGACGTGTCCGTCACCGTGAATGGACACTCGTTCCACCACGCCCGCGTCGACGGCGACGGCTGCAAGGTCTCGGTCCGGCTGCTCTTCGACGCTCCGGAGAAGGGCTACTCGGATCCGAAGAACCACGTCCGGAACTACCACCGGTTTCGCGCGCGCGTCCGTCTGGCGAAAGGGCAAACCGTCACGAGCCGGGTCTTCGCGAACACGGTGCCGGGCGAGCGCAGTTACTCTTTCGAAGAAGACACGACCAGCGCGGGATGCTGGGCGAAGGACCCGGGCAAGCTCGTCAAGGTCGACGTCATCGGCTGCCGCGGGCAGAACTGCGACCTGGGCGCGTTCGATTAGCGCTCATTGCGTCGCTTGCGATCCTCGGCGAGGGCGACGCCGCACATCACGGCGAGCAAGATGCCGGGCGGCGCGAGCAGGGCGGAGATCGACGAGGTGCCGAGCGCGAAACCGACGCGCTTCTGCAAGGCCGGGATGTGCGTCGCGCCGCGCAATCCGTCGGGGACGCGCGAGGTGATCGCGATGCTGACCGCGGCGATGAGGAACGGGACGACGACCATGCAAATGCCGGTAATGGCACCGGCCGTCAGCCATTTGCGCTTCGCGCTGCTCATCGGGGCGGGCCTTGGTTCGTCGTCGGTGCTCATTCTCGGAGGCGAATCATAGATCGTCGCGAGGCGCGGCGCTCCTCCGCGTGCGGCCGGGTGCTATCGTTCGGACCCCATGGAAGAGGCCATCGTGGTGCGGAGCATGGAGCGCGAAGATCTGGACGACGTCGGCCGAATGGCGGCCGAGCTGGTGAAGTTCCACCACGATCTCGACTCGAAGCGGTTTTTGCTCGTCCAGGGCGTCGAGCAAGGTTACCGCCGCTACTTCGAGAGCCAGCTCGGCGAGTCGCGGACCATCCTGCTCGTCGCCACGCGCGGTGAGCTTCGCGCCGGATACGCTTTCGCCCGGCTCGAGCCGCGGGACTGGAACGCGTTGCTCGACGCCCACGGAGCGCTGCACGACATCTACGTCGAGCCGGCGGCGCGCCGCTCCGGCGTCGCGACGGCGCTGCTCGACGAGGTGCGCCGGCGTCTCGCCGAGGCGGGGGCGCCTCGCGTCGTGCTCTCGACCGCGGTGCAAAACGAAGCCGCGCAGCGGCTGTTCGAGCGGCACGGCTTCCGTCGCACCATGCTCGAGATGACCGAGGAACTCGCTTGACGCGTCGGGCCGAGCCCTAAGAAATGACGCCGCCGATGCCCGCGCTGCGAGCGCTCTACATCACCGACCGCTGGGACGGCCCTTACCGCTACCGCTGTCAGCAGGCTTGCGAGCAGCTTCGGGAGAGCGGCGCGGCGGCGGACGTCGCTCACCTGGACGCCGAGGGTCTGCTCGAAGCGCTTCCGAGCTACGGCGTGGCCGTGCTCTTCCGGCTGCCGTACGGCGAACGCGTCGACGCCGTCGTGCGCGCGGCGCGGCGCCTCGGCGTCCCGCTGCTCTTCGACATCGACGATCTCATGTTCGATCCACGGCTCGACGGACTCATGCCGTTCCGTCGCCGGTACTCGGCGGCGGAGTGGGCGGCGACGTACGGCCCACAGATCGCGGCGTTGCGCCGGACCTTCGATGCCTGCGACGCCTTCATCGGAAGCACGCCGGAGCTCGCCGAGCACGCGCGGAGGCTCGGCAAACGCGCGCACGTGCATCCCAACGTCGCCCCGGCCGCGTACATGAAGACGGGCAAGTGGGGCGCGCGACTTTCGCGCGCGCTCCGCGTCCAGCCGACGATCGGCTATTTCTCGGGCTCGGACACGCACGACGAAGACTTCGCGTCCATCGCGCCGGCGATCGAGACGGTGCTCGAGGAAGATCGGAACGCGCGCCTGCTCATCGTCGGGCACCTCGAGCTCGGCGGGCGCCACCCGGAGATCGAGCAGCGGGTCGTGCGCCTGCCGTACATGCACTGGCGCGACTTCGCGTTCGCCTACGCCGCTTGCCACGTGGCGCTGGCGCCGCTCGCCATCGTGAACGAGTTCACGAGCAGCAAGAGCGCGCTCAAGTTCTTCGAGGCGGGGTGTTTCTCGACGCCGGTCGTCGCGACGCCGGTGCGCGAAATGGCGGGCGCGATCGAATCGGGCAAGACGGGCTGGCTCGCGCGCACCCGCCAGGACTGGACCGACGCGGTGCTGAGCGCCCTAGAGCCTTCCATGTCGGCACGGGTCGGAAAAGCCGCGCGCGCCGCGGTGGAAGCGCACCACAGCGCGGAGGCACACCGCGGAAAGCTCGCCGCGATTCTCTCGGAGTACGCCGTTTCGCCGAAAGCCGCTCCGCGAGCTCCGTCGTCGCTCGAGGTGACCGACGAGCAGGGCGCGGCGAGCCGCCTCGGACGCGCGCTCCGGCCTGGCCGCGCGGCGCGGGACATCGCGAACATCGTGCTCGCTGCGCGCCGCGAGGTCCGTCCCGAGCTCGACATGGCCCGGCTCGATTCACTCATCCAGAGCGTCGCCACGGACATCGACGCGAAGAGCCGGCTCGACGCGCAGGGAGCGTTCCTCGTCACCGACGGAAATGTCGACGACTGGCAGCCGAATGACCAAGTCACCACGGCCGGCATGCTGAAGGGTGAAAGCGGCTCCACCGGCGCCGATCCGGCGCTCACGAGCCCTTCGCTCGCGGTGGACGCTTCACGATATCGGTATCTCGTCCTCAGGCTTCGCGCGAAGACGGCGGCGCCCTCGGCGAAGGCGCAAGTCTTCTGGCAAGCCGGCGCGTCGCGATCTTTCGTCGAGCGCGCGAGCGTCGCGTTCTCCATCGCGTCCGACGGCTTCGATCGCACCTACGTCGTGGATCTGCATCGCACGCGCACGAAAGCCGAAGAAGAGCGCAGGAACGCCTGGCGTAGCGCCGGCGCCATCACTCGCGTGCGGATCGACCCGCTCGACCGGCGTGGCTCGTTCCGGCTCGGTCCCGTTCTCTTGCTACCGAGCGCGCCGTTCGACGAGGCGCCCGCCTCGCGCCCAGCGGGCGCCGAATCCGTCCGCGAGTTCTTGCCGCTGACCGGAACTGGAAGGGAAGCGCTGCGCGAACGAATAGCGGCGCTCGCGCCGCGCGAAGCGGCGGCGTTCTCGCTCGGCGGCGCGCCGGGTCTCGCGCGCGAGACGCTCTCCGAGTGGGTGCGCGATCTACCGGTCGCCGTCGAGCGCCTCTTCGAGTCGAAGGACGGCGCCGCGGCATGCGTGCTCCGCCGCGTGGCGACCGAAGCGCGACGCGGCGTCGACGTCGTCGTGCCGGTTCACAACGCGAAGCCCCTCGTCCTCGCGTGCCTCGCGAGCGTCGCCCGTCACGCGCGCGGCGATTATCGCATCGTCATCGTGGACGACGCGAGCACCGACGCCTCGCTCTCGGACGAGCTCGCCCGATTCGCGCGCGAACACGAGCGCGCGGTCCTCCTCACGAACCCGGTGAACCTCGGGTTCGTCGGAACGGCGAACCGCGGCATGCGCCACGCGGGCGGCCGCGACGTGCTCTTGCTGAACAGCGACACGGTCGTCTCGGAGGGCTTTCTGGAAGGGCTCTCGGACGCGGCGTATTCGGCGCCGCGCGTCGGCATGTGCTCGCCGTTGTCGAACAACGCGACGATCTGCAGCGTGCCGGAGTTCTGCGCCGACAACCCGCTGCCGCCCGGCGTGACGCTCGACGAAATGGCCGCGCTGGTGCAGCGCACGAGCCGCAAGCTCCGCCCGGAGCTGGTCACGCCGCACGGCTTCTGCCTGTTTCTGCGCGCCGACCTGCTCGCCGAGATCGGACTGTTCGACGAAGAGCGCTTCGGAAAGGGCTTCGGCGAAGAAAACGACCTCGGCGAGCGAGCGCGCGAAGCGGGCTACCGGACGGTGCTCGCCGACGACGTCTACGTCTGGCACGCCGGCAAGGCTTCGTTCGGCGATCACGGCCGCGAGCTCGAGCACCGGCACGCCTCGGTCCTCGCCGCGCGGCACCCGGACTACTACGCGCGCGTCGCGACGTTCGTGCGGACGAATCCGCTCGCGCCGGTGCACGACGTCGTGCGACGGCACCTGTCCCGCCGCTCGATGCACGTCGAGCCCGCGCTGCTCGTCATCCTGCACGCGAACCCCTTCGGCGAGACGCCCGGCGGCGTCGAGCACTGCACCTTGGATCTGGCGCGCGCGCTCGCGCCGGGGCGAGTCGTGTTCCTGTACCCCAACGGCGCGGGGATCGACGTCGCCGAGGTGATGGACGGCGAGGTCACCCACCCGCTCTTCTACCGCTTCCCCCTCGGCAACCCGCCGGAGCGCTTCTGCCACGACCACGCCGAGGCGCTCGCCGTCGTGACCGAAGTGCTCTCGCTGTTTCGAATCGGGTGGGTGCACGTGCACCATCTCATGTCCCTGCCGCTCTCCATCGGCGAGCTGCTCGTCGAGCGCGGCGTTCCGTACCTGGTGACGGTCCACGATTTCTACCCGGTGTGCCCGAGCTTCAACTTGCTCGACGTGCGTACGAACACCCGCTGCTGTCCGGTCTCCGCGTGCGACGGTGAGCGCATGGAAGGGTGCCAGCGCGCGCTGTTCGCGAAGCTCGGCGAACCCCTGCCCGACGAGCCGGTGCGCTTCGTCGCCGAGCACCGGCGCGCGTTCCAGGCGCTGCTCGACGGCGCCACGCGGGTCCTCTTTCCGTCGCCGAGCGCGGCGCACCACACGTCGCAGGTGCTGGACTTCACGCGCGTGCGCGTGGAAATCGCGCCGCACGGCGTCGATCTTCCGAACATCCGCGAAGCGCGCGCGGACGTCACACCCGCGCCCCAAGCGCCGCTCCGCGTGGCGCTCATCGGACAGATCGCCTACGCATCGAAGGGCGCCGAGGCGTACCTCGAGCTCGTCGCGCGCCTCACCGGATCGCCCATCGAGTGGCACCTCTTCGGGCGCACGGATCTGTTCGGGTTCGATCAACGGCTCGACGCGCTCGGCGCCGCCATCCGCGTCGTGCGCCACGGGCCGTATCGACGCGACGAGATCGCCGGCGAGCTGCGGAAGGCGAAGGTCGACCTCGGGGTGCTCCTTCCGATCTGGCCCGAGACGTACTCGTACACGCTGACGGAGCTCCTCGCTGCGCGCGTCCCGGTCGTCGCGCGGCGGATCGGCGCGCTCGGCGACCGATTGGACGGCGCGCCGTACGGCGTGCTCGTCGACGACGTCGCGGACGCCGCGAGCGCCGTCCGGCGCCTCGAGCAGGATAGACGCGCCCTCGAAGCGCTCACCGCCGCTCTCTCCGCCGCGATGGAGCCCGGTGCGATCCCGAAGACCGCGAGCGTCGCGGAATGGGCGTCACGCCATCGCGCGCTCTACGAAGAGTGCGCCTCGCTCGCCAAAGTAAAAGGAGAGGCGTCCACGAGCGCGGCGGACGCCACGCGCTTGAACGAGCTCGCGGTCTCGAGCGAAGCTCCGCCGTCGCGAGCGGTGACGGTGACGAGCCCCGCGCCCGAGATCGCCGCGAGCTTCTGGTACCGCCACGCCGAGCGCGCGAAGCCCTACGTCCCGGAGTCCGTGCGCCAGCTCGCGCGACGAAGGCTCGCCCGCGATCACTCGACGACGGTCCTCAGGTTCCGCTTGCCTGGAAAAACGGCGATCCTCGGTCAAGAGCTCACGATCGGACGGCGTTATCTCGGGACGACGCAGCTCACGTCCGAGGGCGCGGATCCATATCTCTTGCTCAGCCATCCTCCCTTGGACCCGAAGACGGTGAAGCTCGTCCGCTTCAACCTGTGGTGCAGCACGCCGCGCGCGGTGTTCGCGCAGCTCTATTTCATGCACGACGGCGCGAAGAGCTTCGACGAGGACAACAGCATCACGATTCCGTTGAACGGCGCGCTCGGGCAGTGGCAAGAGTACGTGGCGAACATCGCGGCGACCGACGGCGGAAGCGCCTGGTACGAAGGCGGACCGATCGTCGCGCTACGATTCGATCCCATCAACGTGCCCGGCCCCGTCGGGCTCGGCGAGCTGTCTCTCTGTGATCTGGGCAGTTGACCGCTCCGAGGACCGGCGGCTATACGGATTTTCGATGACCGAAGCGACGCCGATCGCACGGTGGGTGCATCGGAGCGCTCGCGGCATCGAGCTCGGCGGCGAGACGCCCACCGGCGCGGTCGAGCCGGGCCTGTACGCGCTGGCCTCTGCGGCTCGGCTCGCGTGGAGCCTGCGCGAGACGTTCTGGGTCCTCGTCGCGAAAGACTTCAAGGGCCGCTACCGCGCCCAGTCGCTCGGCCTGTTCTGGTCGCTCGCGCAGCCCCTGGTCATGATGGGGACGACGTCGATCGCCTTCGAGTGGATCTTGCGCGTACAGATCCAGAATTTTCCGATCTTCTATCTGATCGGGGCGGTTTGCTGGCAGCTCGTGAGCAACGTCCTCACCGCGACCACGAATTCGATGCTCGACAACGGTGGCCTCATCAAGCACACCACGTTTCCTCGTTTCTTGTTTCCGCTCTCCGCCGCGTTCTCGAACCTCATCCCCTTCGGGATGGAGCTCGTGCTGGTGTTCGCGTTCTTTCCCGTGTTCCCGACGGCGTATCACCTGAACGAATCGCTCGTGGCGCTGCCGCTGGTGATGCTTCCGCTGTTCATCATCCTGGTCGGCCTCGGGCTGATGACGTCCGCCCTGAACGCGCGTTATCGCGACATCCACTACATCGTGACGTCGGTGCTGACGATCGGCTTCTGGGCGACGCCCATCCTCTACTCGAGCAAGATGGCGCCCGAGTCGCTTCGTCCGCTCTTGCTCTTGAATCCGGCGGGGTACGCCATCGAAAGCCTGCGCGGCATCCTGATGGAAGGGCGGTTTCCTTCTCTCTCGTACAGCGCGGCGATCGCCGTGGAGGCCGTGGCGATCTTCCTCGCCGGCGCGGCCGTATTCCGCGTGAACGGCCGGCGCGTCGCGGACTACGTATGACGACCGGCGCAGTCACCGTTCGCGCGCGCGACGTCGGCAAGCACTACCTGCGCGTCCACGAGAAGCCCATGCTCCTGCGCGAAGCGATGATGCTCCTCGCCGGGCGCAAGCAGCGCGTCGACGATCTGTGGGCGCTGCGGCACGTCGATTTCGAGCTCCGCGCCGGCGAAACGCTGGGCCTGCTCGGCCCCAACGGAAGCGGCAAGAGCACGCTGCTCACGCTGGTCGCGGGCACGTCGTTCCCGAGCGAGGGCACCATGTCCACCTGCGGCCGCATCTCGACGCTCTTGTCGCTCGGCGCCGGCTTCAACCTGGACATGACCGGCGAAGAGAACATCGTCGCGAGCTCCGGCTTGCTCGGGATGCCGTTCGTCGAGACGCGCAAGCGGCTCGCGCAGATCGTCGAATTCGCCGAGCTCGCGGCGGTGATCGACACGCAGATCCGCTACTACTCGAGCGGCATGATGACCCGCCTCGCGTTCTCGATCGCCATCAACATGTCGCCGGACATCATGGTGATCGACGAGGTGCTCGCGGTGGGGGACATCGCCTTTCAGGCGAAGTGCATGGACGCGCTCGAGGACCTGCAGAGCCGCGGCGTCACCACGGTGCTCGCTTCGCAGGCGCCGATGATGATCGCCGATTTTTGCACCCGAGCGCTCTGGCTCGAAGCCGGACGGATCAAGATGGCCGGCCCCGCCGCCGAGGTGGCCGAGGCGTACCAGGTGGGCATGACCGGCCATTCGATGGGAGCGGCGCTCGCGGATGCCAGCGCGCCGTAGTCATCGGCCCCGAGCGCGCGCGACGGCAGCGCTCTTCGCCGCGGCCGTCGTCTGCGCCGCTGGTTGCGTTCGCAACGTCGAGCACTCCACGGCGGACGTTCGCGAAGACATCGCGGTCTGGGACTTTCCCATCGCGCTGCCGCCGAACACCTTGCACCTGTGGCCGCTCGCGCCCGGCACCCCGCTTCGATCCAAGCACCATCTCGAGACGAAGACGGACCCGGGAAAGCTGACGGCCGTCGTCGCCGGCGACGACCCTTACTTCGTCTGGCAGCTCGAAACGCCGATCTCCACGTACGGCGTGCACGTCGTCGCCGAGAGCGCGACGGGCGGTGCGCTGCAGCTTTTCTGGAGCACGCCGAAGTGCCCGGTCTTCTCGGAGCCGTGCAGCACGACGTTCCAGCTCGAACCCGGACGGCACGCGCTCGATTTCCCGCTCGACCCGCGCGATCCGCTGCGAGAGCTGCGGCTCGACCTCCCCGAGGGCCGCGGCGTCGAGTTCGATTTCTACGAGCTCTTCGTCCTGCGCACCGCGGAGCTCGGCTTCGACCTCGTCGCGAACGCGAGCGTCAGCGCGATGACGGAAGCTTCGACGGGGCTCTACGTCGACGCCATTTCGCGCGATCCATGGCTCATCGCGCTGACCCCGGGCCTCGACACGAGCCGCATCACGGCGGCGGAGCTCGTGCTGCGCGCCCCCTCAGGCTCGGTGCCGCAACTCTATTGGGGCACGAAGAGCTCGGGGTTCACCGAAACAACCAGCTCGGTATTCCAAAGCTTCGACGGCGGAGAAGTGACCCACCGAGCCAAACTTCACGGGCGCGTGGATTGGACGGGTAAGGTCGATATGCTGCGACTCGACCCCGGCGATGGCCCCGGTCGCTACATCGTGGAGCGTTTGGCACTCGTACACGACCCGAGCGACTGAAACTCGCTGCTCCTCGCAGCGCACAGCGCGGTTCGCGCAAACTGAAACTCGCTGCTCCTCCAGCGCACAGCGCGGTTCGCACAAACTGAAACTCGCCGCGACAAAGAAGCTCCTCGCAGCGCACAGCGCGGTTCGCGCAAAAAGATAAAGCGCGGCCACGCCGTTAGGCGGCCGCGTAAAATCTCGTTGCTACGAATCACCTAGCGGCGCCGAGCAAATGCTCAGCGCCGCGTGCGTTGTGAACGCACCCGCGCTTGCGCAGGCGCGTTTCCCGAATCAGTTCCCGTCGGGGACGGTGCCGTCGAGGGCCGCGTCGCCGTTGGACGATATCGTCTCGCCGCCCGTGCCGGTCTGGCCGCCCGTCGCCGTGCCGCCGGTGCCGGTCTTGCCGCCTGTGGCGGTAGTACCACCCGTGCTGGTCTTGCCCGCGGTGCCGCCGGTGCTGGTCTTGCCACCAGACGACGAGCCACCGGAGCCCGAATCAGGCGAGCCGCCCGTGCCGCTGTCGGTAACGGTGCCGTTATTGTCGCTACCGCAGGCCACGAATACCGCGCTCGCGCCGAGCGAAACGGTAAATGCGATCAGGGTAGAATGCCTCCGCACAAAAGAAAGCGTGCCCATGCCCGCTAAGATGAACTAGCTAACGCGAACTGTCAACGGGAGTCTGAAGCGCTTCGTTTAAAAAAAGCGAACCTCGGCATTTGTCATTTCAGCCGAGATTCTTCGCTAAACAGAGCCCGCGTTCCGAACGCCCGTACGCGCGCTCGTTCGGCACACGCACACCTCGCAAGTTGTATCGAGTGTGCGGGGACGACCGCGACACGAGGATCACGATCCTCGTCCGAGAGCTCCAAACTTTCTCCACGAAGTTGGAAACATTTCTCGATTCACCGCGCCTTTCAGGCACTTACATATCTGCGCAGCGAGCCGCTTCAGCCGGTGCAAGGCGGGCGCACTCCGCCGCTCGGCGCATCCCCTGCTGACGTGCACCACCACGCCGGCGGACGTCCTCGATCGCGCTCCGTGCTCCGTCGACGTCACCGCGAGCAAGAAGGTTGTAAACGCGAGTCACGCGAGCGCGCAGAAATCCGGGATCGAGAGCGATGGCACGGGCGACGGCGCGGTCTGCCCCGTCGAGATCGCCGGCGATACGTCGAGTCATCGAATAGCCCGTCCACGCGCGCGCAGAATCCGGCGATCGCGCGATCGCGGCGCTCCATAGGTCTGCGTCCGAGCGCCACGGCGCCGCCGCTCGGCGGGCGACGACGGCGAGCGGAATGACCGCGAGCAGCAGCGGGATCCATCGTCGCGCCGGCGGAACGGGTCGCAAAACACGCGCGCAGAGCGCGCCCCAGAACACCGCGCCGCCGAGCGTCGCGATGAAGGCAAAGCGATCCGCGCGCTCGTTGATGGGCGACACGAGCGGGCTCGTGGCGAGCCCGCTCACGACGGCGATCGAGAGCCCCGCCGCGAGCACCCTCTCGCGCCGCCACATCAACAACACGACGGCCGCGACGAGAGCGGCGAGCGCGACGGCCCACAGCGGCGAAGCGGCGGGCTCCGTCGCATGGTCGGGTGACCACGCGACGGGGAACAGCGCGTCGCCCGTCACGCGCACCAGGTACCGCGCGGTGCGGAGCAGGCGTTCGCCGAGCCCGCGGTGCACGAGCGCGAGCGGGACGTCGTCGCGACCCGACAGACGCAACCACGCGCGCCACGCTCCCCATCCGGCGAGCACGACCGCGCAAGACCACAGCGCGGTCCGACGAACCCGCGCGAACGCGCGCACGTCGCGTCGCGCGAGCAGGGCCGCGAGCATCACCGGGACGAGCACGACGGCGCTTTCCTTCGCGAACAGGCCGAGGGCCCAGAGCGCCGCGACGAAAACGGCTTGGTCGACGTTCGCTGCCGCCCTCCGCCGCGCGAAAAACCAGGCGACGACGCCGAACACGGAGACGGCCGCGATCACGTCTTCGCGATAATTCACGGCGGCGACGACCTCCGCGTGAATCGGCGCGACAGCGAAGAACACGCCGCCCACGAACGCCGCGACCGAACGCCCCGTGATCGAGAGAACGGCGAGCGCCGCCAGCGCCGCGCACGCGCCATATAGAAGGAGGGAATGGAGATGATACCCGGCCGGATCGGAGCCGAAGAGGTGTGCGTCGACCCAAAGCGACGCGACCATCGCCGGCCGGGTTGCGTCCGGGATGCCCTTCGCGACCGCGCGACCCGCGAACAGACTCCGCAGCAGCGGCGCGAGCGGCCCCGTGAGCGCGGGGTTGTTCTCGACCGTCCAGTGGTCGTCGTAGGCGAAGCCGAACGAGACGACGGGCGCGAAGAGCGCCACCGCGAACAGCGCGATACCCCAGAGGCGGAGCTTCATCGTCGAGCGGCGTGACCGACCCGGTGTCATGGCACCCTTTGCATCTGCCGGTCGTCGGTCCCCGAGGTATAACCCTCGCCGTAATGCCGATGCCGTTGAAAATCGCGCCGCTCGCCATCCCGGAGGTCCTCGTCATCGAGACGGGCCTGATCCGGGACGAGCGCGGCTTCTTCGCGGAGACGTATTCCGCCAAGGTCCTCGAAACCAACGGTTTTCGCGCGACGTTCCTCCAAGACAACCTGAGCAGCTCGCGAAAGGGCGTTCTCCGCGGCCTTCATTACCAGCTCGAGCCGCACGGCATGGGCAAGCTCGTGCGCGTGCTTTCCGGAGCCGCTTTCGACGTCGCGGTAGACATCCGGCGCGGGTCGCCCACGTTCGGGAAATGGGTCGCCCGCACCTTGACGCTCGAGAACCGGGAGGCGCTCTGGATTCCGCCGGGGTTCGCTCACGGCTTTCTCGCGCTCGAAGACTCTACAACCCTGCTCTACAAGTGCACTACGACGCACACGCCGGAAGCGGAGCGGGCGATGAACTACGCGGATCCAGCCATCGGCATCGAGTGGCCCATTCGCCCGACGCTGGTGGCCGCGAAAGACGCGGCCGCGCCTCCGTTGGCCAGCGCCGAATACAACTTCTCCTACGAGCCGCGTTCGCCCCAGCTAGAGCAGTGATCCGTTCTTTCAAGCCTCGCTCGAGTCGCGGTTAGCACTTCGGATCAACCCGCGGGCCCAACTCTGGTAATGGACCCGGGCTCCGAATCCGTGCGCACGAAACATTTCTGAAACATACGGATCATACTGTCGAAAGACCGCGCCGGTTAGGGGAATGCTCTCAAGGGAACGTCGGACCACCGGGAAATCAAAGGAAAGATAGATCATGAACGGAACCACTGTTCGGCAGCAGGCAGTTGCCGCGGTCGCGAGCTACAAGCTCAAGTCCAAACCGCACGAGAACGGAAAGAAGGCGCAGCGCTTGGAGGAGATCTTCGGCTCCGAGGTCTTCGGATATGCGCAGATGAAAGCGTCGCTTCCGAAGGAGGTCTTCCGGTCGCTGAAGCGCACGATCGAAACAGGAGCCCCGCTCGACGCCAGCATCGCCGACGTCGTCGCCTCCGCCATGAAGGACTGGGCGATGTCGAGGGGCGCGACGCACTACGCGCACGTCTTCTACCCGCTCACGGGCGCGACGGCCGAGAAGCACGACACCTTCCTGAATCCGGACGGCGAAGGATCCGCCATCTCGGAGTTCTCGGGCAAAGCGCTCATCCAAGGTGAGCCCGACGCGTCCAGCTTCCCGAGCGGCGGCATCCGCTCGACCTTCGAGGCGCGCGGCTACACGGCGTGGGACGTCACGAGCCCCGCGTACGTGCTGGACGGCGCGACGCTCTGTATTCCGACCGCGTTCGTTTCCTGGACGGGCGAGGCGCTCGACAAGAAGACGCCGCTGCTCCGCTCGAGCCAGGCCCTGAACACGCACGCGCAGCGCATCCTCAAGCTGTTCGGCCACAAGAACCCGACGAAGGTCGTTTCGTACGCAGGCGCCGAGCAGGAGTACTTCCTGGTCGACAAGAAGTTCTATCTCGCCCGCCCGGATCTCGTCAGCGCGGGCCGCACGCTCTTCGGCGCAAAGCCGCCGAAAGGTCAGGAGTTCGAAGACCAGTACTTCGGCGTGATCCCGGAGCGCGTCCTCCAGTACATGATGGAAGTGGAGAACGAGCTCTTCAAGCTCGGCATCCCGGTCAAGACGCGCCACAACGAGGTCGCGCCGGGCCAGTACGAGGTCGCGCCGGTCTACGAGCAGGCCAACATCGCCACCGACCATCAGCAGCTGGTCATGGTGACGATGAAGCGCGTCGCCGAGCGCCACGGAATGGTGTGCATCCACCACGAAAAGCCGTTCGCCGGGGTGAACGGCAGCGGCAAGCACGTCAACTTTTCCTTCGGCAACTCGACGCAGGGTAACCTGCTCGAGCCGGGCTCCACGCCGCACGAGAACGCGCAGTTCCTCGTCTTCTGCGCGGCGACGATTCGCGCCGTCCACAAGTACGGCGGCGTGCTCCGCGCCGCGATCGCTTCGGCGGCGAACGATCACCGCCTGGGCGCGAACGAGGCTCCTCCGGCGATCATCTCGGTCTTCCTGGGCGAGCAGCTCAACGACGTCTTCGAGCAGATCCGGGCCGGCGGCGCGAAGAGCTCGAAGACCAAGGGCCACCTGGAGATCGGCGTGGACACGCTGCCGAAGCTCCCGATGGACGCAGGCGACCGCAACCGCACGAGCCCGTTCGCCTTCACCGGCAACAAGTTCGAGTTTCGCGCGGTCGGCGGCGGCATGTCCATCGGCGGGCCGCTCATCGCTCTGAACACGGCGGTGGCCGAGGCGCTCGACTACATCGCGACGAAGCTCGAGGGCGTCGTCGGCGAAGGCAAGCCGCTGAATGCGGCGATCCAGGGCGTGCTCACCGACATCATCCGGGAGCACGGCGCGGTCGTCTTCAACGGGGACAACTACTCCGCGGAGTGGCACGCCGAGGCCGAGAAGCGCGGTCTTCCGAACCTGAAGACGACGCCCGAGGCCCTGAAAGTCCTGGAGCAGCCGGAGACGGTGAAGCTCTTCGACAAGTACAAGGTGCTCTCGCCGCGCGAGCTGCACAGCCGCTACGAGATCTACTGCGAGCAGTACGTGAAGACGATTCTGGTGGAGGCGAAGCTCACCGCCAAGATGGCCACCACGATTATCCTCCCTGCTGCCGTGCAGTACGCCACCGAGATCGCGCAGAGCCCGCTCGGAAGCCAGCTCAAGGTGGGCGACAAGGTCGCGAAGCTCGCCGTCGAGCTCGAGAAGGCCGTCGACGGCCTCGAGAGCACCCTCGCACACGAAGGCGCGCACGGCGCGGCGGCCGAAGCGGAGTACCTCTGCAAGAACGTCGTTCCGGCGATGCTGAAGGTGCGCCAGCCGGCGGACGCGCTCGAAGGACTCGTGTCCGACGAGCTCTGGCCGCTGCCGACGTACCAAGAGATGCTCTTCCTGCGCTGAGAGCTTTTCGACGAAAGAGGGACGGGCCGATTTCCTCCGGAGATCGGCCCGTTCTCGTTCGAGATAGGCTCCCCGGCGGCGGAGGGAGACCACGGCGCGATCGGGCGCCCACGGTGGTTCGGTTGGGTACCGACGCGATGAGCGCCCACGGTGGTTCGGTTGGGTACCGATGCAAAAGACGAAGGTACGTATACGAACCATCGTTCAGCGCGGCCGTGGCGGAGAATTGAGGTGCGGAAATAATCCGCTCCCGTCGGGAGCACGTCGGCTTGTGATTTGGCGATCGTCGTGATCGAAGGATCGGATGGCGGATCCGAGGGGGCGACCTGGTGATAACCCCTATTGACTGAGATCCGCTTGTTCCTCGATGGCGCGGCGAAAGCGATCCGGCGATCTGAAGAGCGAGCTCATCCGCTCCCACGAAAGATCCGCGAGCTTGCCTTGCTGTCGCCCGAGGGCGCACTGAAGGAACACCGCTTCGCGGAGCAGCGGCACGAGATCCATGGCGCAGCGCTTTTCCCACGCGCTTTCGTCCAGGTCCTTTTTCTGCATGGAGCTCTCGAAGTCGATGAGGACGAGCTCGAGCGGCGCGGGGCAAACGACGAAGTTGTGAAGCTCGGCGTCGCCGTGGGCGAGGCCGCCGTCGTGGAGCCGCGTCAAATGCTCGATGGCCTGCTCGGACAGCCGCCACAAACCCGCGGCCGCGGCCAGCGGGAGCGTCTGCGCCGAACGCATGTTGCTCTCTTCCGGTTCGGTACCGAACGGCGAGAGCCGGTTGTAAGGACGCCCCGGCACGAGGCAGCTGCGAAACACGTCCGCGTCGAACCCGATGGGCGGGGGCACGCCGATGAGCTCGGACGCGGCGACCTGATGTTCGTATTCCTTCGACGTGTCGCCGTGGAGGCGGGCGGCCGAATACGTCTTTCGAAAATGGAGCGGGTACCGCTCCGCTAGGGGGTGCTGCTTTCGCGTCGCGTAGCCGGCGATGACGATCTCTGCCGACATGAGGGGCAATCCGTTCGCCTCGCGCCGCACGATGGTCCGGACGACGTAGTCGTGCTTCGGCGCCTTCTCGAGGAGGTGCACGTACTCGCGGGCGAGGCGTACGGAGTGCCGCGGCGATACCGCGACCATGCAATCGTCGTCCGTCGACACGTCGTGTATGTCCTAGCGTGCCGCACCTTGGCTCGCAACGTCGCCCCCCGACAACGTCGCCTCCACGGTCTCGATCAAGTGCGTGATGTCGTAAGGTTTCGCCAGCACGCACCGGACGCCGAGGGAGGCCGCCTGGACGGCGTCGACCTCGTAGCCACTGCTCAGAAGAATGGGAACCAGGCTTCCGCGGGACCGGATGGCCTTCACCGCGTCGAAGCCGCTCATCCCCGGCATCGTGACGTCCATCACGACGAGCGAGATCACGTCTCGATGCTGCTCGAGCAAGCGCAGCCCCATGGTCGCGTCCGAAGCGAGGATGACGTCGTACCCGACGCCCGTGAGCGCACGACGAAGCACCGCGCGCACCCCCTCGTCGTCGTCGACCACGAGGACGGAGCCGCGGGAGCGATCCGCAGCTTGGGCGCTGCCGTGCTCGCCTTCCCACGCCGGCCAGAGCACCGTCACCTTCGTGCCCTGGCCCTCGCGGCTGTCGATCGCTATCGCGCCGTGGTGGCTGCGCACGATGCCGAGCACCGCGGCCATCCCCAGGCCGCGTCCTTTGAACTTCGTGGTGAAGAACGGATCGAAGACGCGCGCCACCGTCTCGGAGGGCATGCCGACGCCCGTGTCCTCCACCTCGAGGCTCACGTAGGTGCCGGGGTCCGCCCCTTCGGCGAGAAAGCGCTCGAGCGCCTCGCGCGCCATCTCACGCTGTTCGAGCGAAACCAGGAGGCGTTTCGCTCCTTCACCATCCATCGCTTCGGCGGCGTTGGTGATCAGGTTCAGCACCACCTGCCGGATCTGAGTCGCGTCCGCCCGGATGGCGGGAAGCCCGTCCTGGAAGTGGTACCTGACCGCGACCTGCTTCGGGATCAGCGCCTTCAGGAGCTTCATCATCTCCTGGACGACGACCGCGAGATCCACGCTTTCGACCTGCACTTTGCTCTGGCCGGCGTAGTCGAGCATTTGCTTCGTCAGCTCGGCGGCGCGCCGCGCACCGGTCTCGATGTCGGCGAAGACCTCGGCGAGCTCTTCCGTCTCGGTTTCCTTCAAGGAGCGCCCGTACGACGCGTTGCCCAAGATGGACACTAGCAGATTGTTGAAGTCGTGCGCGAGGCCTCCCGCGAGCACGCCGAGGCTCTCGAGCTTCTGCGCGTGTCGAAGCTTGTCTTCGAAGCGCTTGCGCTCGGTGATATCGTAGAACGTCACCACCGCGCCGTTCACCGCTTGCGTCGATGGATCCCGCGTCGGCACCGCGCGAAACACGGCCCACGACGTCGCGCCGTCGCGCTTGCGAACGCCGAGCGTCGTCGCCGGCTGCGTCTGCCCGGTGAGGATGGCTCGCGTCACCGGGTAATCTTCGACGTGCGCCGGGCTGCCGTCCTCGTACACGGTGTCGAACTCGTTCGTGTATCGCTGCGTGAGCTCGTCCCAGCTGAGCCCGAGGATGCGACAGGCGTCGGCGTTCGCCCTGACCACCGCGCCCGCCGCCGAAACATAGACGACACCTCCGGGCAGAGCCTCGATGAGTCGCTCGTTCAGCTCGATGCTGGCGCTGAGCGCGGCCTCGGTCTTCTCGCGCACGGAGATGTCGTGCTTCAGCTGTTCGTTGGTCGTGGCGAGCTCCCTCGCGCGCTCTCGATATCGTCGCTCGAGCTCCAGGTTGCGCCGCAAGAGCTGGTTGTCCGTACGCTGGGTCAGAAAGCCGGGCACTTCGCCGCGACCGATGGACGGGGCGAGCTCCGGATGCCGCTCCACGTACTTGGAGATGTGCGCTTCGATCCGCGAAGGCGTCGCCATGACGAAGCGGCAGGTGTCGTCGCCCTTTGCGCGGCAGAGGATTTCCACGGCGACGATCGGCACGCCGAAGCTGCTCTCGCACCACCCCGACGAGTATCCCGCGCTCATCGTGCACACGGGGCCCTCCGAGGGCATGTTCGCCGAGAGCCAGGCGTCCGATTCGAACGAGTTCGGCTGATCGTACACCAGGTAGAAATCGTCGTCCGGCGTCGGCCGGCTCTCGTCGGAAATGTCGACGAACGCCCACCCCGCGCGAGCGAAGTGCAGCGGACCGGCGGACAGCCGGGCGATGGGATCCGAGAGGCTCATGCGCTTCGCGAAGGTCTGCGCGTCCGCGAGCCCCATCGCGTGCGCGACGTCGAAGAGCAGCGCGTGCGCGACGCGGCGCGCCTCGGCGTCGCCGCCGTAGAATTTGCGCAGCATCTGGTGGAACTCCACCGAGAGCGACGCCGCGCGCACGAGCACGTACCGTTCACCGCGGACTTCGAGGGTGCCGCGCTCGGGGACGGAGCGCTGCTCGGCGAAGTAGCGTTCCACGAACTCCTGCGCGTGCTCGAACACGGGCACGAGGTGCTGCGGGACCCTCACGTTGGTCAGCGGCATCGGCCCCAGAATAACATCTGGCACGGTCGGCCATTGGGCTACTCTTCGGGTCCGATGGCCCTCACCTACGGACGGTACCTGCACCTTCCCGAGCTCCTCGGCGCGCAGGAACCCTTGTCCGAAGGGCCCGAGCACGACGAGATGCTCTTCATCGTCGTCCACCAAGTCTACGAGCTCTGGTTCAAGCAGATGCTCCACGAAGCCCGGTTTTTGCAGCGGGTGCTGGAGCAGAATGACACGCATCACGCGCTCTCCACGCTGAAACGCATGCTGACGATCTTGAAGACGCTCGTGTCTCAGGTCGACGTGCTCGAAACGATGACCCCGATGTCCTTCAGCGCGTTTCGCACGCGGCTCGAGACGGCGAGCGGCTTTCAGTCGGTCCAGTTTCGCGAGCTCGAGTTCGTGCTGGGCCACAAGCGCGAGGGCGTGCTCGCGCACTACCCCGAAGGCTCCGAAGAACGCGCGCTCCTCGAAGCGGCGCTCCCGGCCAGCACGGTGTGGGACTCGTTCCTCGGCTTTCTCCATGGGCAGGGCTTCGAGATGCCCGAAGAAGCGCTGCGGCGAGACCCGCGCGAGCCCGTTCGGCCGACACCTGCCGTGCAAGCAGTGTTGCTCCGAGTCTATCGCCAGGACGCTTTGCTGAGCCAGGTCTGCGAACGATTGGTCGATCTCGACGAGGGGCTACAGGAGTGGCGCTACCGTCACGTCAAGATGGTCGAGCGCACGATCGGCGCGAAGGCCGGCTCGGGCGGCTCGAGCGGCGTCGCGTACTTGCAGAGCACGCTGTTCCGTTCGCTGTTCCCGGATCTCTGGGAGATCCGCGCGAGGCTCTGATCGATGCGACGACGCGCCGAGCAGCTCTACGAAAGCCCCAACGCGCTCGCCGCGCACTACTCGGCGTTCCGCGTTTCGGAACGTCTTCTGCTCACGGGGCACTCGCACCAGGCCTGGCCCGATCGCGCCGAGGTCGGCCACGTTCGCGCCTTTCGAGACGCGGCCGAGCACGTCGATCGCAAATGGGAGCTCGCGGAAGCGCGCGCGGAGCGCGTGCGCGAAGGTTTCGCGCGCCTGCTGGACGCTGCGCCGTCCACCATCTGTCTCGGCGCGAGCACCCACGACCTTCTCGTCAGGTGGCTCTCCGCTCTGCCGCTCGCCGCGCGGCCGTGTATCGTCACCACGACCGCGGAGTTTCACAGCGCGCGCCGCCAGCTCGCGCGTCTCTCGGAAGCGGGCTTGCGCGTGATCTGGGTGCCCGCGTACCCCGCGGCGACGGTGGGCGAGCGACTCGCGGCGGCCGTCGACGACCGCGTCGCGGCCGCCGTCGTCTCCACCGTCTTCTACGACTCGGGCGAAGTCGCGGGCGCGCTCGACGCCGTGGCCCGCGCTTGCGACGTCCACGGCGCGGCGCTGCTGCTCGACGCCTATCATCAGCTGAACGTCGTGCCGTTCTCCGTCGGAGCTCACGGCTTCGAAAACGCGTTCGTCACCGGCGGCGGCTACAAGTATTGTCAGCTCGGCGAGGGGAACTGCTTTCTGCGCTCGCCGCCGGACACGACCCTCCGTCCAATCGTCACCGGGTGGTTCGCCGACTTCGCCGGCCTCGAAGCGACCTCGGCGTCCGGCGTCGGCTTCGGCCCGCTCACGGTGCGATTCGCCGGCGCGACGTACGATCCCGTGAGTCACTATCGGGCGAGCGAGGTATTCGACTTCTTCGACGAGATGGATCTCACCGCGGACTTCTTACGGGAAGTGAGTCAGCACCAGGTCGGAGTCCTCCGCGACGCGGTGGACGCTCTCGACGCCCCCGCTGCGGTACTTTCGCGAAGCGACGTGCCGCTCGGAGCGCTCGGCGGGTTTCTCGCGCTGCGCTCGCCGCAGGCGTCGGCGCTCGTGCGCGAGCTCGCGCGCCGTGGTGTGCACGCGGACGCGCGCGGAGACGTGCTGCGGCTCGGCCCGGCGCCGTATCTCAGCGACGCCCAGCTCCGCGACGCCGTACTGGCGCTCGGCGAGGCCGTTCGGCAGGTGACCTGAGCAATCTATCGAGGCGTCCAGTGGGGGACCCCGACGAGTAGACCGTCGGCGATGCCGATGCGATACGCGAGAAAAAGACCGAAGGCGAGGCTCAAGAGCCCCGTCGCGCGCACGAGCCCCCGTTCCGCGGCGGCGGAAAAGCCCGCGGTCTTCGCGATCGGCCCGGCCATGCCGAGGGTGAGCAAGGTCATGCCGACGACCGTGCCGACGCCGAACACGACTAGGTAGACGAGCGCCCACGTCGCGTCGTGGATCGTCGCGAGGACGAGAAGCGAGATGGCCGCCGAACCCGCAAGACCGTGCACCAGCCCGACCACCAGGGGCCGGACGATCTGCCCCCGACCGAGGGCGCGCAGCGACGGCCTTCCGTGCGTATGGCCGTGCGAGTGCGAGTGACCCTGCCCGGCCGCCTGCACGTGCTCGCCGATGCTCCGGAGGGCGCCGGTGAGGTTCATGGCGCCGAGGACGACGAGCAGCGCGGCGACGGCCATCTCCATGGACAGACCGACGCGCGGCGGGATCACGACGCCGAACAGGATGATCGCGCCCCCGACCGCGACGATGGTCGCCGTGTGACCGAGACCCCACAACAGGCCGATCGCGATCGCGGAACGAGCCGAGCGCTCGCGGCTGACGATCGTGGTGACGGCAACGACGTGATCCGGATCGGTCGCGTGGCGCATGCCCAGGAAGAACCCCAGACCGAGGACTGCGATCAGATCCGTCACGCGGGCCCACCGTAGCACGGCGGCAGGAAAGGAGCGTCAGCCGGCGTTCGCCGATTCGGGAGCCGACTCCGGCGCCGATCGCTCGCGCGGCCGCGGGCGCGCCGGCCGGAACGGTGCGGGCAGCAGCGAACGCACGGTCAAGAGCCGCTCCCGGCGCTGTTCTTCCTCGATATGACGCTGCTTGGCCTTCAGCGTGTGTGCGAGCGTTACCATGCCGAGGAGGAGCGTGGGATCGTTTCGATCGACGACCGGCAGGCGCGTCTTGCCGCTGTCCGCCATGCGCTGCACGACGTCGCGCATCGTCTCGTCGGCGAAGGCGGTGACCGGCTTTCGAGTGGCGATGTCGGCGATCGTGCCGCCGTCTTTCTCGCTGCGCGCGGTGAACTCGCTCAGCATCCGGCGGGTCACGACGCCGACCATGCGCTCGCCGTCGACGACGGCATAGAGCCGCGACTTTTCGCCGAGCTTCGTCTGGAGGAGCTCGGCGATTTGCGCGGGGGTCGCGCGGACCGGCAAACCGACGACCTTCGTCTGCATGACGTCGCGCGCGAACAGGACGTCCAGCGGATCGATCTCGTATTCCCGCGTGATGTGGAACCCGCGGCGCGCCACCTTCTCCGTGAGGATGGATCGCTTCATGACCAGCACGGTGAACGTGTACGCCACCGTCGAGGTGACGAGCAGCGGCAAGAGCGCCTTCGACTCGCCCGTCAGCTCGACGGCGAAGACGATGCCCGTGAGCGGCGAGCCCATCGTGGCGCTGAGCATGGCGCCCATGGCCAGGAGCGGCCACATCCCCGCCCCTTCCGCCGGGAGGTGCGGGCCGAGCAGGCCGCCGAGCGCGCTGCCGATCATGAGCAGCGGCGCGAGCACGCCGCCCGACGTGCCCGAACCGAGGTACCCGGCCCAGATCGCCGCCTTCACCAGCGCGAGGCGCAAGACCATGTCTTGCGTCATCGAACCGCGCAGCAGCTGCTCGATGTACTCGTAGCCGACACCGAGCGCGCGCGGCTCGATGAGACCGCCGATGCCGACGAAGAGGCCGCCGATTGCGGGCCACCACATCCAGTGCACCGGCAAGCGCATGAATAGATCTTCGGAGGCATAGACGGCGAGCGTCGTGATCCACGCGAGGAACCCGATGCAAACGCCGAGCACGACGCACGCCGCGAGCCCCTTCGGGCCGAGCATGACCACCGCGTGCTCCGGCAGGGAGAAGAGCGGCCCGTGTCCGAGCAGGAACGTGCGCACCAGCATGGCCGTCGCGCTCGCGATCGAAACGGGAACGAAGCTGCGCGGCTTGAACTCGAACAGCAAGAGCTCGACGGCCAGCAGCACCGACGCGATGGGCGCCGAGAAGGTCGCCGACATCCCCGCCGCCGCACCGGCGACGAGCAGCGTCTTGCGCTCCGCGGCGGTCAGCCGGAAGAGCTGCGCGAGCATCGAGCCGAACGCGCCGCCGGTCATGATGATCGGCCCCTCGGCGCCGAAAGGACCGCCGGAGCCGATGGAGATGGCAGCCGACAGCGGCTTCAGGAAAGCGACGCGCGGCTCTACGCGGCTACCGCGGGTGAGGATGGCCTCGAGCGCCTCCGGAATACCGTGGCCGCGGATGCGCTCCGACCCGTAGCGCGCCATGAAGCCGATGATGAGCGCGCCGATGACCGGTACGATCACCATCGCCAGGCCCATCGGGCTCTTCGCCGGAGAGACGAAGTCGGTCGAGAAGCGCTGAAAGTAAAACAGGTTCGTGCAGAACCCGATGAGTCGGAGCAGCAGGTACGCGATCACCGCGGCCAGCGCGCCGATGACCGCGCCAGCGGCGGTCATCGGCACTACACGCCAAGTCGCGGTGAAATCTCCGTAGTTTTCGAGTGCAGCCCCCGCGTGGTTCGCAGGCTTAATTGGGGAGTTCATCGCAGTACGATAATATCGCGGTACGATATATAGATTGGCCCGTCCGTCTGTCAAGGCGAGGCGGCAAATACGGCCGTTTCACCGCAGCGGAACCGAACACTCGGTTGCGCTCCCGGGAATGTGAGCTGTGAGCGCGCGACGTCGGGTGCATGACATTGCGGACGGCGAAGCGAGCTCGTCGAGTTTTTCTTCACGAATCCACGGCGTCGGGCGCGCTCTCGGTACCGCGAGAACGGCGGAGCTCGCAACGGTGCTCGACGGATGGGACAAGCCGGCCCTCGCGCTCGGGCATCGACCCGCTTTCGGCTAATCTCACGCCGTGGATACGGACCACGTCGTCATCGCCGCCTTCGTCGCGCTCATCGCGCTCGGCGTCTACCTGCGCGTACGGCGGACGATCGGACGACAGCCCTACGCGCCTCGCAAGATGAAGGCGCGCATCGGGCTGCTCTCCGTGATCGGGCTGCTACTCCTTTTCCAACTGCCGACGCCGGCGGGCTTCGGCGCCGCCGTGCTCGGGTCGGCGATGGGAATCGGCCTCGCCGTGTTCGGCATGCGCCATACGAAATTCGAGCAGACCGAAGCGGGGCTCTTCTTCATACCGAGCCGATGGGTAGGCATCGGCGTCACCGCGCTCTTCGTGGGCAGACTGGCCGTGCGCCTCGTCACCGCCTTCCGCCTAGCCGAGGCGGCCGCCCTGAGTGGCGATCCGCCGTTACAAGGCCTGCACCGAAGCGCCGTCACCCTGGTCTTCTACTTTCTCTTCGCCGGCTACTACGTCGCCTTCTACTCCCTGCTCCTGAAATCCGCCCCGCCCCTCCTAACTCCCCCCGCGCCGTCGCCCCCTAGCCCTAGCGATCCGCGCAGATCGTGATCTGTTCCGCCAAAGACTCTAATAGTAGTGCCAATGGCTCTCGCATCCTGGTCCGGCGCCACCGGTGTGTCCGTCCTCGTGCACGGCGGCGCGGGCGCTCGCGACGACGACGGCGACGACAGCGACGGTTGCGTGCTCGCGGCGGAGCGCGCTTTCGCCATCCTCGACGCGGGCGGAACGGCGCTCGACGCCGTTCAAGCGGCGGTCGTCTCCCTCGAGGACGATCCCCGGTTCAACGCCGGTGTCGGAGCGGCGCTCACGGAGGACGGCGAGGTCGAGCTCGACGCCGCGATCATGGACGGAAACGATCTGCGCGCGGGCGCCGTCTGCGCGCTCCGGAATCATCGCAACGCGATCCGCGTCGCGCGCGCCGTGCTCGACGAAGGCCGTCACGTCTTCTATGCCTCCGAAGGCGCTCGCGCCTTCGCGCGTCTTTCGCGCATCGAAGAAGTGGACCCGGCGTCGCTCGTCACCGAGAAGGCGAAGGAACGCCTCGCGCGCCTGCTCTCCGGAGCCGCGCCACGGGACGCCGGCAACACCGTCGGCGCGGTCGCGCGCGACACGCGCGGCAACGTCGCCGCCGCGACGAGCACCGGCGGCGTGACGGGGAAGCGGCGCGGGCGCGTCGGCGATTCGCCGGTCATCGGAGCGGGCACCCACGCCGAGAACGGCAGCGGCGCCGCCTCCGCGACGGGACGCGGCGAGGCGATCCTGCGGCTGACGCTCGCATTTCGAGCGACCCTGTCGATGCGACAAGGTCACTTGCCGGAACAAGCCGCGCGCGCGACGTTGACGGAGCTATTGGATCGACTCGGCGGCACCGGCGGGATCATCCTCGTCGATACGTCGGGTCGACTCGGGATGGCGCGCTCGACGGACTCGATGCCGTGGGCGGCGCGCTGGGCGGGCGGCGGGGCGGCGGGGACGTGAGCGGTTCGCGCCCGAAACGCGCGTCGAGCGCCGATCTCACGACGTTCTGCAAAGACGTCGTCGAGAATCCCACCTACGGCTTCCTTCACCCTCCGCAACCCGCGACGACTTTCTGATCGTCGCCGCTGTGTGGTGCTGCGCGCACGCGTCGTCGCGCGGCTTACACCTTTATGAAAAACGAACTGTGCCGTTGGAAGCGAGGGGCTCATGCAGTGACGCGTGCGGCCTTCTCAACTCCAAAGGTGGATCTTGCTGCACCGAGGCCGCTCGTTTTCGTCGTTGCTCTTGTTCTCCAGTGTTCTCGCGGCGTGTAGCGGAAGGACGTTCGACGCGCCGCCCTCGCCGACCGCTGCCGGCACACCCGGGAACAGCTCGAACGACAGTGTGGGCGCGCCGCTCGCCTCCACGTGTGCGAGAGCGACGTCACACCTGACCGTCGCAGCGAACCTGGACGCGAGCGCGCCGGTGATCGACGCACCCTGGTCGGCGTTCGATCCCTACACGAACACGAACTACGTCACGTCGGCGACGATCATCGACGCGCTCGGTGACGAGCACTCGCTCTCCCTCGTTTTTCGCAAGACGGCGCAGCACACCTACGAATACCACGCGCTCGTCGACAGCTACGTCGACGTGGCGTCGCAACAAGGCGGCACGGAAATCGGCGCGGGGACCCTGTCGTTCACCGCGGACGGCGCGCTCGACGCGGTGAGCGCGAGCAAGTCCGCGCCGGTGAAGTTCCCGGACATCGCGGCGCCGCAGAACATCGCGCTCGATTTCGGAGCGCCGATCGCGCAGGGCGGCACCGGTTACACCGGGACGATCTCCGTCGCGGGGGCGTTCATGGTCGCCGGACAGTGGCACGACGGCGCGAGCTGCGGCGCGACCCCCGAGGTCTCGAAACCGTGCGCCTGGCCAAAGCCCGAAGCCACGACGCGCATCGTCGTCGCCGCGAACCTCGACTCGCGCCTCGACGAGATGCCGCTCTTGACGGTGCCGTGGAACGCGGCGGACCCAGTGGCAACGTCGAATTTCATGATCGCGACGGCCGTGTACGACTCGCTCGGCACCACGCATCCCCTGGGGCTGCATTTCCGCAGGACGTCGACGGGCACCTGGGACTATCACGCGGTGCTCGAGACTTCCGCGGACGCGGCCCAGGCGACCGAGGTCGGAAGGGGGACGTTGTCGTTCGACGCTTCGGGCACGCTCATCGGCGTGCGCACGACGGCGGCGGTCGAGCTGTCGTTCCCGGGAGCCATGCCGGACCAGTCGGTGGCGCTCGACTTCGGCGGCGCGTCGGCGAGCGACGGCGGCGAGGGTCACATGACGGAGCTCGCGACGAAGTCGGAATCGCTGGGCACCACGCAAGACGGGCGAGCGCTCTCCGACGACCTGCTCGACGGCGCGTCCATCTGCGATTGAAGCGTTCGCGAGCGACCGCCTCGGCGCGCGGTCACTACGACTTCGCTCCGTAGCCGCCGCCCGAAGGCGTCGAGACGACGAAGACGTCGCCGGGACGCACGTCGATCCGTTCGGCGAAGGCGAGCTCGACGCGCGTGCCGTCGGTGCGCTCGACCCAGGTGCTCCCGACTTCGCCGGGGGCCCCGCCGGCGAGCCCGTAAGGAGCCACGACGCGGTGCCCGGCGACGATCGCGGCCGTCATCGGCTGAAGAAAACGCACGCGGCGCAGCGCTCCGTCGCCGCCGCGAAAACGGCCGGCTCCGCCCGTGCCCGCGCGGATGGAATGCTCCTCGACGACGACGGGGTACCGGAGCTCGATGACCTCGGGATCGGTCAGGCGCGAATTGGTCATGTGCGTCTGCACGGCGGCGGTTCCGTCGAAGCCGTCCCCCGCCCCCGAGCCGCCGGCGATCGTCTCGTAGTACTGATAGCGCTCGTCACCGAAGGTGAAGTTGTTCATCGTGCCCTGCGAGGCGGCCATCACGCCGAGCGCTCCGTAGATGGCGTCGGTGATGCACTGGGACGTCTCCACGTTGCCCGCCACGGTCGCGGCCGGCGCCTTCGGCGACAGCATCGAGCCCGGTGGGATGATCACCGTGATCGGCTTCAAACAACCGGCGTTCATCGGGATGTCCCGATCGACGAGGGTACGGAACACGTACAGCACCGCGGCGTGCACGACGGCGGGCGGCGCGTTGAAGTTCGTCGCGAGCTCGGGACTCGTGCCGCCGAAGTCGACGGTCGCGCTTCGCGCCGCGCGGTCCACCGTCACCTTCACCCGAATCAGCGCGCCGTCGTCCATCGGATAGGTGAACTCGCCGTCGTTCAGCGCGTGGATCGCGCGGCGCACGCTCTCTTCGGCGTCGTCTTGTACGTGTTTCATGTACGCCTGCACCGTGCCGAGGCCGAAATGCTCGACCATCTTGGCGAGCTCCTCGCGCCCCTTTTCGCACGCCGCGACTTGCGCACGGAGATCGGCGACGTTCTGATCCGGGTTGCGGGCCGGGTAGCGCGCGCTCACGAGCAGCTCGCGCAGCGCCGCTTCTCGCATGACACCGTCTTCGATCAGCACGAAGTCGTCGATGAGCACGCCCTCGTCTTCCACGGTGCGCGACGAAGGCGGCATCGACCCCGGCGTGAGCCCCCCGATGTCCGCGTGGTGGCCGCGGGCAGCAACGTAAAAGGAGACCCTGTCGTCATCCAGGAAGACGGGCATGACGACCGTCACGTCGGGCAAGTGCGTGCCGCCGTTGTAGGGATCGTTCAGCGCGTGGACGTCGCCGCGGCGCAGCCGCCCCGCGTTCTTCCGCATCACCGCCTTGACGGACTCCCCCATGCTGCCGAGATGAACGGGCATGTGAGGCGCGTTCGCGACGAGGTTCCCCTCTGCGTCGAAGACGGCGCAGGAAAAGTCGCGCCGCTCTTTGATGTTCACCGAGTGGGCGGTGTTGGCGAGGCGGACGCCCATCTGCTCGGCGATCGCCATGAAGAGATTGTTGAAGACCTCGAGCAGGACGGGATCCGCGTCCGTGCCGAGCGGCTTGCCGCGCTCGAGCGGCAGGTGACGTTCGAGCACGAGGTGATTGTCGGGGATCACTTCGGCGCGCCAGCCCGGCTCGACGACGATGGTCGTGTCTTCCACCGCGACGATGGCAGGGCCGTCGATTCTCTGGCCCACGGCGAGCGAGTCGCGCAGGAACACCGGCGCTTCGCGCCACGCACCCCCGGAATACGTGAGCGCCGTGGCCAGGCGCGTCCCGGGCGCCGGAGCCGACGCGGGCGCGACCCGAGCGACATCTTCCGTCTTCGTGACCGCCTCGACGGACACGGCCTCCACGACGACACCGCGGTTCGGGATCGCGAAGGAGAAGCGCGCTCGATACTCCGCTTCGAACGCGCCGCGCATCGCGTCGGCCGTCGACGCGGCGACGACGAGGGACGTGTCCGTGCCGTCGTACTTCAGGTGCGCGCGCCGCGTGAGCTCGATGCGCTCGAGGGCGACACCCTGTCTCGCGACGTCGTCGCGCGCGACGGCGCCGAGCTCGTCGAGCGCTTCGTTCATGGCCGAGACGCCGTCGTCCGTCAAGGGTCGCTCGAGGGCGCGCTCGCGCATGGAAGTCACGGTCGCGAGCCCCATCCCCAGCGCGGAGAGCACGCCGGCGAAGGGATGGATGTAGACCCGCTTCATGCCTAGCTCGTCGGCGACGAGGCAAGCGTGCTGTCCACCGGCGCCGCCGAAGCACGAAAGTGTGTACCGGGTGACGTCGTAGCCCCGCTGCACGGAGATGAACTTCACCGCGTTCGCCATGTTGGCGACCGCGATTCGAAGGAACCCTTCCGCCACTTCCTCGGGCGCGAAGCGGCGGCGCGTCGCACGCGACACCTCGCGCGCGAGCGCTTCGAACTTCGCGCGCACGACGGCTTCGTCGAGCGGTTCGTCCGCGCCGGGGCCGAAGACCCGCGGGAAGAACCCGGGAGACAGCTTGCCGAGCATGACGTTGCAGTCCGTCACCGTGAGCGGACCGCCGCGCCGGTAGCACGCCGGTCCGGGATTGGCGCCGGCCGAGTCCGGTCCGACCGCGAACTTGGTGCCGTCGAAATGCAAGATCGATCCGCCGCCCGCGGCGATGGTGTGAATGGCCATCATCGGCGCTCGCACTCGGACGCCGGCGACCACCGCGTCGAACACGCGCTCCGCGTCGGCCATGCTGCGCCCGTCGAAATGCGAAACGTCCGTCGACGTCCCGCCCATGTCGAAGCCGATGACCTGGTGAAACCCCGCGTCGAGCGCCGTCCGTACCATGCCGACGATGCCGCCGGCCGGCCCCGACAGGATGGAGTCCTTGCCGCGGAACTCGGCCTTTTCACTGAGGCCGCCGTTCGATTTCATGAAATAGAGCGGGACCCGTGTGCCGCCGCGCGAGAGGCGCGAATCCACGGCCTGCACGTAGCGCCGCAGGATGGGCGAAAGGTAAGCGTCGGCGACCGTCGTATCGCCGCGGGAAACCAACTTGAAGAGCGGGCTCACCTCGTGCGAGACGGAGATCTGCTCGAAACCGCCTGCGCGTGCGAGTTCCGCCGCGCGACGCTCGTGCTCCGAGTACCGGTAGGCGTGCATGAATACGATCGCGATGGAGCGGAATCCTTCCTTCTTCGTCTCGGACAGAGCGGCGACGAGCCTCGCTTCGTCGAGCGGTTCGAGCACCTCGCCCTGCGCGCTCACTCGCTCCACGACCTCGACGACCTTGCGATAGAGCATCTCCGGAAGGACGATGTGCCGCGCGAAGAGCTTCGGACGATCCTGGTAGCCGATGCGCAATTGGTCGCGAAAGCCGCGCGTGATGAAGAGCGCTGTCGGCTCGCCTTTACGCTCGAGCAGCGCGTTCGTCGCGACGGTCGTCCCCATCTTCACCGCGCTCACGGCACCGGGCGGGATCTCGTCGTTCGGCGAGAGACCCAGGCCCCTGCGCACGCCCTCGACGGCCGCGTCTTCGTAGTGCTCCGGATCTTCCGAGAGGAGCTTAAGCTTGAACAGCGTTCCGTCGGCGCGGCGTCCGACGACGTCGGTGAACGTGCCGCCGCGATCGATGAAGAACTCCACGCCGGACATGCCATTTCGTCGCAGAGGACGGCGCGAGACTGCAAGGCCTTCCGCGTTCGCGGCGAAAAGACGAGGGGACGAAGCGCGCGAGCGACTCCTCGCCTCGAATGGGCCGCTGACCCGCCGGGGGACGAGGCATAACGCGACGGTTTTCCATGGCCGCCCGCCGGTCCTCGACGGTGGCGAGCGCGGGCGTCAGGTACGTTGCTTGCTCGAACTCACGACGGTCGCGACGGTCGCGAGGCCAACCATGAGCTCGGAACAATCGGAAATGACGGCCGCTGCGCGGCGCTCTCGGCGCGCGCAACCGGCCAAGACGGCGCTCGGCGGATTGCACCTCGGGCGTCTGTTCGGCGTGGAAATCAGCCTAGATTTCACGTTGATCATCGTTTTCATCCTCGTCGCGACGAGCCTCGGCGAAGGGACGTTGCCGCGCTGGCATCCGGATTGGTCGGCGAGCCTCAGATGGACGGTCGCCATCGGCGCCGCGATCCTGTTCTTCGCGTCGATCCTCCTTCACGAACTGTCGCACGCGGTCGTAGCGAAGGCCCAGGGCACGCCGGTGCGCGGCATCACCTTGTTCATGCTCGGGGGCGTCGCGCAGATCGAGAAAGAGCCATCGACGCCCGGCCGCGAGCTCGCGATGGCGATCGTCGGGCCGGTCACGAGCATCGTGATCGGCGTCGTTTGCACGGCGATCGGAAGCCACCTGGTGCCGCACGCCGAGACGCTCCCGCACGACGCGGCAGGCGCGCTTCGCGGCGCGGGCCCCGGCGCGACGCTGTTGCTCTGGCTCGGACCGATCAACCTGATCCTCGGCGTCTTCAACTTGATCCCCGGCTTTCCGCTCGACGGCGGTCGCGTCCTTCGGGCCATCCTGTGGGCGATCACCAAGGACGCGGCGCGGGCGAGCCGCTGGGCCGCGTTCATCGGTCAGCTGTTCGGGTGGCTCCTCACCGCGCTCGGCGTGCTCATGGCGTTCGGCTCGGCGTTCCCGATCGTCGGCGGCGGATTCGTGCAAGGGATCTGGTTCGTGCTGCTCGGCTTCTATCTGTCGAGCGCGGCGCGGGCGAGCGTCGAGCGCGTTTGGCTACACGGAGCGCTCGAGGGGATCCCGGTGCGGGCGCTCATGTTGGCGCGCTTCGACGCCGTGGACACCTCATTGTCAGTCGAGGAGTTCGTGAATCAGCATCTCCTCGGCAGCGATCAGAGCTGCTTTCCGGTCACCTCGGGCGGCAGGTTCGCGGGTCTGGTCGCGCTGCCCGACGTCCGCGTCGCGCGCGGCGAGTGGCAGGTGCGCGACGTGGGCAGCATCATGACGCCGGCCGATCGCGTGCCGAAGATCGCGCCGGACGCGAGCGCGGCGGACGCGCTCGACGAGCTTGCGCAGCGCAACGTCGATCAACTCGCCGTCGTGGATCGCGACGGCGTGCTCGTCGGCCTCCTCCGGCGCCGCGACATCGTGCAGTGGCTGTCGCTGCACGGCGAAGAGAGGCCGCCGAGCGGACCTCGCCGGCCGCTCTCGCGCACGTCGTCGCTGCGCGAAGTGTAGGATGTAGGAAGAAGACGCACCGCGTGCACGTACGGCGTGGTGTGACGGCGACGCAATACGCGCACATCGCCTCCGCCGTCACGCCACCATTAGTAACCGTTCGCACCGTAATCCAAGGTCCGTCGATTGACTTCATCGGGAGGATCTTTCACCGTATTACATTGAAGTGATCTCTCACCGTACGACGATCGTGGGGACCTGTGCTCGTTCCACGACACCGCGAAGGTCGGTGCCGCGTGGGCGCTGAGCGGCGAAGAACGGGCGACCAAGCGCTGCCGAAGCGAATAGGCGCTTACGAAGCCTTTTTGCAGATCGGCGCGGGCGGCATGGCGCGCGTCTATCTCGCGGTTCACCACGGGGGACAGCAGGGCAAAGGGAAGCAACCGCTCGCCGTCGTGAAGGTGCTCCGGCCGGAGGCGGTGGAGGACGAACACGTCCTCGCGCTGTTCATGGACGAGGCGCGCATCGCCACGCGCCTGTCGCACCCGAACGTCATCCGCACGCGAGAAGTCATCGCCGAGCCGCCCGACTACCTCTTGGCGATGGATTTCCACGACGGGCAATCGCTGCTCTCCGTGCTTCGCCGTCTGGGCCGCCAGGCGGTGCCGCTCGACGAGCACGTCTACATCTTGAGCAAGGTGCTCGCCGGGCTTTGCTACGCCCACGAGCTCACCGGCGACGACGGCGAGCTGCTCGGCATCGTGCATCGCGACGTGAGCCCTGCGAACGTGCTCGTCTCTTACACCGGCGAGGTGAAGCTGCTCGACTTCGGGATCGCAAAAGCGACGGGCGCGCTGGCGGCGACGCAGGACGGCGTCGTGAAGGGCAAGCTCGGCTACGCGGCGCCGGAGCAATGCCTGGGCAAGCCGGCCGATCCTCGATCCGACATTTACGCGGTCGGCGTCATGCTCTGGGAGGCGATCGCGGGCCGGCGCAGGGCTTCCGGCGAGACGTGGCACTCGGTGCTCCAGGCGCGGCTGGAGGACGCCGAACCGCAGCTCGAAGAAGTTTGCCCCGAGGCGCCCAAGGCGCTCGCGGCGATCGTTCGCAAGGCGCTCGCCCGCGATCCGGAACATCGTTACCCGACCGCGCGCGACTTCCAGCGAGATCTGGAGAAGTATCTCGCGGAGCAGTCGGGCTCGAAGATCGGCGCGGCGCGCATCGCGGCGATGATGAAGCCGCACTTCGATCAGGATCGGAAAGAGCAGCAGCGCGCGATCGAGGCGTATCTGCGCGGCCGCGGCGCCGGCAGCGGACAGCATCGCCGCGTGCCGCTCCCCGGCAAGGCAGCGCCCAAGCTCGCGCCGGAAGCGCCGCCCGCCACCCCGGCGGCGATCGTGGAAGAGGAGCAGACGTCGCGCATCCCCGTCGATGCGGCGCTGCTGATCCTGACGAAGGCCGAAGCGGCGCAATCCGAACGCGGCGCGCCGCCCACGGCACCACCGCCGCCGGCGAGCTCGGTGAAGACCGCGCCGCCCCCCGCGCCATTTTCGACGGCCGCGCCGCCACCTGCTTCGGTCAATTCCGCGACGACGGCGCGACCGCCCGCCGGCGCCCCGCCGCGCGACTCGGTCACGAGCACGCCGCCGCGCGATTCGATCACGAGCGCCCCGCCGCGCGACTCGGTCACGAGTACGCCGCCGCGCGACTCGGTCACGAGCACGCCGCCGCGCGACTCGGTCACGAGCACGCCGCCGCGCGACTCGGTCACGAGCGCCCCGCCGCGCAACTCGGTCACGAGCGTGCAACCTGGACGCGCGTCCCTCCGCGCTACGACGTCGCGACCGGCCGATGCTTACGGCATCGTCACGGTTTCGAAACCGGCTCCCGTCGCCCTCGCGCTCGTCGCCGATGCTCCGGCGCCGCAGAGGAAGACGCGCGTTTGGCCGGCGCTCCTCGTGGCCTGCGGCGCGATCGGGATGTCGGTGTTCGCCTTCCTGACGGTGCAAAAGGCGCGGAACGAGCACCTCGCGAAGATGGAAGCGCCCGCGGCGCCGGCGCAGCCGATCGCGACGGCGCCCTCGCAGAAACCCCAGAAGGTCGACACGGTGAAGGTGCGCATCTCCGTCGATCCCGTCGACGCGGTCGTGAAGCTCGACGACCATCTGCTCACGACGAATCCTTTCGTGTCCACCCTTCCGAGAGACGACGCGCTGCACGAGCTCACCGCCTATGCCGAAGGGTGTCGCGACCTGAAACAGGTCGTGCATCTGAATCAGGACGTGGACCTGCTCGTCGCGCTGAAGCGCATCAAGGGGTTCGCGCGCTCCACGGCGCCGCGCTCCGTTGCCGCGTCGCCGCCCAGCGTGAAGGCCGCCCCCAAGGCGGCGGAGCCTCCGCCCGAGGCGCCCGCCGCGCCCGCGCCGGTCGCAACTGGCGCGCCCGCGCCCACTCCCGCTCCCGCTCCGGCGGCAGAGCCCGGAATGGATCTTCAGGGTGTACGCGCGGCCCCACCGCCGGCGCGAAGCGCGGACGAGACGAATCCCTACAACCAGGAGTGACGAACGCGCTTCACGCGGCCGCGACGGTCGTGGCGTCGCCGGCGGAGATGAGCGCTTTGGCGAGCGCCTCGGCGAGGGCGTTCGACGGCCGGACCGTCTGAACGTCGAGCTTCGCCAGCAAAGCGACGCCGCCGATACAGAACTTGCCGGAGATCGTCGTCGCCAGCAAAACCGGATCGTAGAAGTTACCCTGCGCGTCGTGCCACTCCGCCGACACCGTTCCCGCGGCGACGCTGAGCAGAGCCCCAGTTTCCACGGCTGCGGCGTCCGTTTCACGGTCGACGCAGTCCCTGGCGAAGGAGACGATCTGCGTCGTGGAATCGCAGGCGAGGTTCGAGGCGACCAACTCGAGCCCCTGCGTCGTGCACAGGAGCAAGTGACCCCGCGTCGGCGGATCGCCGTCGCACAGAAGGCCGAGCGCACGCTCGGCGCGCTCCCGCGAGCTCGTACAGCCGGCGAGGAGCTCGGTGACCTCGGCGAGCGAGCGCTGGACGTCGGCGTGAGGCGCGCCGCGCTGCGGCGCCTGCGACTCGACGAACCCTTGGTTCCGCGCCTCGTCCATGAGCCGCTCGTACAGCGCTCCGAGGACGGAGCTCTTTCCCGGTCGGTACTGTTCGCGCGCCAGAGCCGAGAATCGCTCGAAACCGCTTTTATCCCGCGCGCCGAGCGCGATGCGGGCGAAAAGCTCGTACGATTGCCCGAGCTGGAGCCCGACGACGCCGAGCGCCTTCTGCTCGGCCACGACCGCCTCGACGCGCGCGAGCGCGTCCGAAAAGCGCCCGAGCTTCGCTTCGGCGGCGGCGACGGCGCGCGACAAGCCGCGAACGTAGTAACGCATCCCGGTCGCCTCGCACCTTCCGAGCTCGGTCAGTCCGAGCGCGAGCGCCTCTTCGCTTCGCCCCTGTTCCGTGAGCGCCTCGACGGCGACGATGGTGCCGGAGATGGCCCACGGGGAGCGAACCGCGAGCGACTCGCCGATCTCTTTGGCGCGCTCCGCGGCGGCGAGAGCGCCTTCGAGATCGCCGCACAACCTATGGTAGTAAGCGTCGGCGACCTGCAGCAGGGTCATCCAGCCGGCGTCCCGTTCGGCCATTCTCTGGATCGCCGTGCGTACCTGCCGGAGCCCGGTGAGGTCGCGCGCCGCGGCGTGCACCTCGAGCTCCTCGGGCAGGGTGGAGAACATGGACGCGGCCTTGCTCTGCAGCGACAGGAGCTCGCCCTTCTGTCGATGAGCATCGGCCTTCTCCCAGTCTCCCAGCTGCAACGCCGCGAGCTTGCGCAAGAGCTCCAAGCTGACGCCCTGGTTCGGATCGCGAGCTTCGGCGAGCGCTTCGATCCACCTCGACGGCACGCCGTGCAGCGTGTCGATCGTCGCGAGCCGGTAGAGAACCGCGGAGCGAACCCGATCGAGGTAGTGAAGCTCGGCCCCGCTCACCGCCCCGGCCTGCCTCAACACCTCGGTGAACAGTTGATAACCCTCTTCGCGCCGGCCCTGTCCATTCAAGGCGGTCGCGCGCGCGTTGGTCATCATGGTCGCCACCATGGCGTTCAGCGGCGCGAACGGAGCGAGCAGATCGGCGATGGATGCCTGGAGCTCGAGATCGTGGCCGCGCGCCGCGATGGGGATGCAAAACACGACGTACCCGACGAGCTGTTGGATCGCCTCCGACGGCGAGAGCACGCGATCTTCCTCCGGCGTCTCGGCGTAACGCCGGGCGGCGGCGGCGACGGCCGTCATCGCGCGCGCGGACGAGTCCAGCTTCGCGTCGCCCTTCTCCCAGTCGTAGTAGCCGCTGTCGCGCTTCAGCTGATCGAGCCAGGCGGCTCGGATTCGATAGAATATCGCCGGGTCGTGGCCTTGGGCGCAGGAGCCGGCCAAGAGAACCCACAGCGACTGGACGTCGCGGCGCGGTCTTCCGAGGCGTTCGGACCAATCGAGCGCGAGCTCGAAGACTCGAGCGCACCGCGCGGTGCCGATCGCGCGCTGTCCGTCGATGCTCAAAGCGACGCGCGCTTCACTGGTTCCGGTGCACGAAAATAAGCGATCCAGCGCCGCCATCGGGTGATCGCCGCAGAGACCGTGATAAACGAGGAGAAGCACGTTTCTCTTCGCGGCCTCGTGGAGGCGCACGAGCTCGTCGTGAATGCTTCGAGCGGCATCTCCGGTGCTCGAAGCCGTCAAGATGCGTGCGACGCCGGCGCCGGTGAGGGCGTACCCCGACGGATCTCCGGAGACGAGACGCGCCGCTTGCAGCTCGTCGATCGCGGCGTCGAGCTCCGCGGCCGGCGCGACCTCGGCGCCGCGCAGATCCGCGCGGCTCAGTCGCTCGACGAAGCTGTGGGCGAGCAGCGCGGCGACGTGGCGAGCCAAGGGACTCAGCTGGGCGATCCGTCGCGCCGAGGCCTCTTCGAGGCTCGCCGGCAGGATCGTCTCCGGGATCTCCAAGGGTAACGTCCAGCTGCCGCCGCCGTAAGTCACGGCGCCTTGATCCACGAGATACTGCGAGAGCGTCAGACACTCGCGCGGACGGCCGCCGGAGATCGCCGTGATGCGCGCCGCGAGGCCGTTCAGGTTCGGTACGTTGCCGAACAACGATGCCAGCAGATCGCTCACCTGCTCTTCCGAAAGGGGAGCGAGCGCGACCTCCTCGGCGTGTGCCCGCAGGACGCCGATCGCGTCTTCGGACGCCCCGCTCGCCGTATCCGAAAGCGCCGCGGCGTACACCAGCCGTCTCGACGGCGCTTCCCAGGTCAGCGAGGCGATGAGCGCCGCCGACGGCTCGTCGATGCGATCGATGTCGTCAATCGCGAGCGCGAGCGGCTTGCGGTGCGAAAAGGCGAGGATGAAGGTGCGGAGCGCGCCCTGCAGCGTCGCGCGATCGACGTCGGACCGCGAGGGATCGGCGACGTCGCGGGGCGGCTCGTCCGGGGATGCGCTGGCGTCCGGAAAGAGGATGGCGGCGACTTCAGGATGCGCGCGCGCGGATTCGAACGACGCCGCGGGGGCGGCGCGGTGGATCTGTCGCGTGATGGACGCGGCGACGCCGAACGGACGCGCGGCGTCGATCTGGCCGGCGCGCACCGCCGTCGCGCCGACGAGCTTCGCCTCGAGCACGAACGCATCGAGCATCCGAGATCGGCCGGTGCCCTCTTCGCCGACCACGGCGAAGCCGCCGCCCTTGCCGCGGACGGCGCGCATCGTCGTCTTGCGGAACTTCGCGACCGCGTCGTTGCGACCGACGAGCTTCGGCGTGACGAGGTAGGCGCGGGCGGCGCGCAGCTCGTCGGCGGGCGGCCGCGACAGGAGCGGCAACAGCCGCTCCATGACTTCGGCGGCGCTCTTCGGCCGCGACCCTGGATCGATGCGCAGCATCCCGAGCAGCAGATCGTCCAGCGCCGAGGGAACGCCCTCCACCAGCGCGGAAGGTCGCGGCGGAGATCCGCGCCAGACGTCCGGGAGCTGGTCGAAGGTCCGCGCCGGGTACGGCTGGCGCTTCGTGAGCGCGTAATACAGCGTCGCGCCCAGCGAGAACAGATCGCTCCGGCCGTCGAGGGTGATCGATCGGACGAGCTCGGGGGCGACGAACGGCGGCGTTCCGGCCAGCAGCATGGTCGCACCCATGGGCGACAAGAGGCCGAAATCCATGAGCTTCGTCTGGCCGGATTGCGTCTTGCGGATGTTGCGGGGGGTCACGTCGCGGTGCACGACGCCGCGCGAATGCAGGAGCGACAAGGCCGAGCAGATCTCGTAGGCCACCGTGCATACGTCTTGCCAGGGCAGCGGCGAAAGCTCGCGCAGGTCGCCGCCGTCGAGGAGCTCCATCGAGTAGTAGGGCTCGCCGGCGTGAACGCCGTAGTCGTACGTGCGCACGACGCGCGGATGCGACAAATGCGCGAGTGCGTGGAATTCCCGCTCGAAGAGCTCCACGCTCCGAAGCGCCTGTCCGGCGTCGGAAGGAACGGCGAGTAGCTTCAGCGCGACCGCCGCGCCGAGGGCGTCGTCCCAAGCGCGGTACACGGACGCCATGCCGCCGCGACCGAGCAACGCTTTCACCTCGTAACGTTCCGCAAACCTGAAGGGAAAGGGCCCGCGTTCTTCGATCGCAGCAGCTTGGTCGCTCATGGAATTGCAGGCGGCGGGGTCGCGCGGCGAAAGCGTCGATCCCGAACGACAAAGTTTAACACTCACGCTGCCTTCGCGCGCCCGCATGGCCGGCGCATACCGCGCCGCGCTCACCACGACGGTTTCGCGCGCACATCGACCGACGCGAGCCCCGGTGTGTGCCGGTACGCTATACTTGGCCGGCGCGCGCGTGCGCGAACCGGAGCACGGCGTAGCCGGCGACACCGGACGCCGCCGACCCCGCAAGAATGCCGATCTTCGCGCGCTCGAGGAGGTCGGGGTCGTTCGGATACGCGAGCGCCGCGATGAAGAGAGCGACCGTGAACCCGATTCCCGATAGGACGGAAGCGCCGTAGAGCTGCGCGCGCGTCGCGCCGCCCGGCAGCGGAGCGACGCCGATGCGAACCGCGAGCAGGGTGAGGCCGAAGATACCGAGCTGCTTGCCGACGAAGAGGCCCGTCGCCGCTCCGAGCGCCACTGGATCGGCGTGACCCAGCTCGCCCATTGCCCGGAGTGACACGCCGGAGTTCGCGAGCGCGAAGAAGGGCATGACCAAGAACGAGACGAACGGATGTAGAAACGGAAGGAACCGCTCTATCGGCGGCGTGACGCCCTCGCGCGTCCCCTCCGCTGGCCGCGCGGGAATCGAAAGGCCCAGCGCCACGCCGGCGATCGCAGCGTGGATACCGCTCTGGTGGAGCATGTACCAGAAGCCGATGCCGAGCAACGCATAGGCGAGCCCGCTCGTGACGTAAGCACGGTTCATCGCGAGCGCTACCAGCCCGAGCGACACGGCGGCGAGCAACCACTCGAACCGCAACGCCTGCCCGTAGAACAGCGCGATCACCAAGATGCCGCCGATGTCGTCGAAGATGGCGAGCGCGGTGACGAATACGACCAGCGCGTTGGGCACGCGCCCCTTCAGCAGCGCGAGGACCCCGACGCAGAACGCGATGTCCGTGGCCATCGGGATCCCCCACCCGTTCCGCGCGGGTCCTTCGCGGTTGAAGGCGAAGAACAGAGCGGCCGGCAACATCATCCCGCCGAGAGCGGCGATGGCCGGCAATGTCGCCCTGCCGAACGACGAGAGCTCCCCGAGCACGAGCTCGCGCTTGATCTCCATGCCGACCACGAAGAAGAAGACGCTCATCAACCCGAGGTTGACGAGCTGCCGCAACGTGAACGAAGGCAAGCCGCTGCCGAGCGAGAGCGCCGAATCGAACGCGAGCGCGTACGTCGATGGGGCGACGTTGGCCCAAACCAAAGCAAAAAACGCCGCAACGAGCAGCAGAATGCCGCCCGCCGCTTCCGTTCGCAAAAACGTCTGCAGTGGAAGGACCAAGGCCCCGAAGGGTCGACGCTGCATGCTCGCGAGACCATAGCGCACCGACTCCGCGTTCGGCAGCGTCGCGACCGGCCGCTGCGACGAGAATCACCCTCGCGCGAGGGCCGCCCGCGCCCGCGCCGATCTCCCGGACGCGCCCAGGGCCCCGACGTCACGTATTACTCGCAACGTCCCCACCGTCTCCAGTACTTCGAACTCGGTGTCGCCCGTCGGTGTGCGCCAAAACCGAATCGACACGCTGCTCCGCCCGACGCGCAAGCCGTGCAACGTGATCTCCGGCAGCCACTCGGGCAGGTGCGGGTCGACCAGGAGCGCGTCGAGCGGCGCGTAGGGCGCGATTCCGAGCATGGCGCGAACGAGCATCACGATGGCCGAGGACGACCAGGATTGCGGCGAATTGGCGCGCGGATAAATCGCGGGGAACGGGTGCTCCGCGTCCCGCGGGTGGCCCGCGAACACCTCCGGAAGCCGATGGAGCTCGAACAGCGCGCTAGCCTCGAACTGCGCGCGAGCGAGCGCGTGCATCTGGACGTAGAGCCCGTAGCGCGCCATCCCGTAGACGAAGAACGCGTTCTCCGCGGGCCAAACCGAGCCGCGATGATAGCTCCAGGGATTGTAGGCCGGGTGATCCGACGAGAGCGTCCGCACGCCCCATCCCGAGAACAGATCCGCCTCGAAGAGCCGATCGGCCACGCGCCGCGCGCGCAGAGGGTCGGCGATCCCGGTCGTGAGCACGTGGCCCCCGTTCGACGCGATCGAACGGATGGGACGGTTCTCGCTGTCCTGGCCCATCGCGTAGAACCCTTCGTCCTCCATCCAGTACACTTCGTTGAAGCGATGTCGTAGCGCTCGCGCTTCGTGCGCCAGCCGCTCCGAGCCTTCGGCGTCGCCCAGATCCCCGAGGAACTCGCCGAAGCTCGTGAGCGAAGCGTATAGGGATGCCTGCATCTCGCAGGTTCCGAGCGGATCTTCCACCTGCGAGCCGTCCGCGTACACGATGGCGTCCCCGGAGTCCTTCCAGCCCTGGTTCTTGCCGCCCTTCTTCGATCTCCGGTCGTATTCGACGAATCCATCGCCGTCGAGGTCGCCGTACCGCGCGATCCACCGCAGCGCGCGATGCGCGATCGGCACGAACCGGCGCACGAGCGCCTCGTCGCCGGTCCAGTGCCAGAGCGACGAGACGAATGCCGGATACTGGAGCGAAGCGGAGACGCCGCCGTAATAGCGACCATGAGGCGTCACCCCGAGCGTGGCAGCGGGACCAGGGTGCATTTCGTGCAATAGCTTGTCCGGTTGCTCGTCGCGAAAATCATTCGAAGTCGTCCCGAGGTGATGCCCGAGCGCTTCGAGGGCGGAGGCCAGGATCTTCGAATCCACCAGCGTCGACTGGAACCCGGTGATGAGTGAATCCCTGCCGAACAGGCCCAGGTAGCCGGGTGCTCCCGCGGCGAGCGTCACCCCCTGGACGTCCCGATCCAGATCGTAGAGATGAAGCGCGTACAGATCTCGGAGCGCGCGCTCGAACGCGCTGGTCACTACCCCGCGCATCGAGCCGTGCGGCTCGCGCGAGAGCGTGGTCGACGTCGCGACGAGCCGCTCGGTGCGCCGCTCCCATTCGTCGGGTCCGAAAGAAGACCCGCACCTCGGCAGCCGGAGACGCGCGCCGTCGATCTCCGCGGCGTACGTGATGCGCGCGCGGAACGCTCCCTTCGGCGGAAGCTTCACGCGGAAGCGAACGCCGTGCTCCCACCACTCGAGCGGCGAATCCTGGGGCTCGACGGCGACGACGAGCCGCCGATGGATGGACCGGGTGATCGCGTCGCCGAGCTCCTCGTGCGTGTGCTCGGCGCGACAGTCGAAGACCAGCTCGGATTTTCCCGCGTCGGACCGGAGGTGGCGCGTCACTCTCCGGGCGTAGGGTTCCACGCCGGCGGGCTCGCCCCAATCGGCGAAATCCGCGTCGAGCTCGAGGCAGAGCTCGAACTCCGTTTCACGCTGCGTGTAGTTCCGGAGCGCGACGTCCTCGGAGAGTCCCTCTCCGACGACGCGCGTCAGCTCGAGCTCGAGCGTCTGCTGCGCGGAATCGGTGGTGTCCGGCGGTTGCCCCGGTGAAGCGAGAATGAAATACCCGAGCGACACGTGTTGCTGCACGTTCGACGCCGTGATGAGGGTCGGTTCCACGCCGTCGACGCGGTAGCTCTGCCGCGACAAAAGGCGCGTCTCGTCCACCCAGAGTCCCGTCTCGCCGGCGCCGTCGAGGAACCCGGTCTTGCCGCCCGCGAACACCGAGCGTCCTCGGCTGATCACGCCGTCGGAGCGCAGCGGACGGAGCACGATCGACGAATCGTTCATGCAACCCGTCTCATCTATTGTAAGCGTACCCCGCGACGATCGCGAGCACGAGCAACACGAGCAGCAGCAACAAGAGCAAGTCCACGATGCGCGCGCGCCGGATGGACGGCTCGCCGAACGTCGCGGGGCGTTCGTCGACGGTCGACACGGCGACGATGACGAGCGCGATGATCAGACCGACGACGACGAAGCTGCCCCAGGCGACGCCCCAGATGCGCGGACCTATCGGCACGAGCCAGACGCCGCCGGCCCACGTCGCGAGGAACAAGATGAGCAGCGTCACGAAGATGCTGGCGGGCTCGATGTCCGGGTGACGCAACCGGAAACCGCTGCGCGCCGTGACCGGCAGGAGGAGCGCGGCGCAGAGCATCGAAATCACCAACGCGAAGACGAATTCGACGAAGACCATGACCGCGAGCTTCCTTCCGTTTCAAGCATCGGCGCGACGCTTCCAGAAGCCTTCGAGCGCGTACCGTTCGGCCGAGTCCCGCGCCAGGGAGAGCCCGAATCCTGGCCGGCTTCGATCGGGGACGAGCTCGCCGTGCTTCGGCTCGAGGGCGCCTTCGAAGACGAGGCGCTCGATGCGTTCGTGGTCGTGAAAATATTCGAGGTGACGCACGCCTGCGCAGGCGCAACCGAGGTGCGCGTGCAGCGCCGGCGCGCAGTGAGCCGACAGCGGGAGGCCGTGGGCGTCGGCGATCGCGGCGGCGCGCAGGAACCCCGTCACGCCGCCGCAGCGCGTCGCGTCCGCTTGTATGACGTCGACGGCGCCGGCGCCGAGCATGCGCTCGAAATACCGTGGTGAGTAACCGTATTCTCCGGCGGCGATCTCGAGCGGCGCCGGGGCGCGATCTCTGAGCAGCCGGAGCCCACGAAGATCGTCCGACGAAACCGGCTCTTCGAACCAAATCACACCGAGCGCCGCGAACCGTTCGGCGAAGGCGAGCGCCTGTTTGCGCGCGTAGGCGCCGTTCGCGTCGACGAAGAGCTCCGCGCTCGGTCCGATCGCCTCGCGGGCGGCGCGAACCCGCCCGACGTCTTCCTTCGGCTCTCGCCCGATCTTCATCTTCACCCGCGGGATGCCGCGCTCGACGTACCCGGCTAGCTGAGTAGTCAGCTCTTTCAAATCGTACGACGTGAACCCGCCGCTGCCGTACACCGGGACGCTCTTGCGCGCCGGCCCGAGCAAGGCGAGCACGGAGACCGAGAGCAGACGCGCCTTCAGGTCCCACAGCGCCGCGTCGACGGCGGAGATGCCCATCGCAGCGACGCCCTCGCGCCCGAGGTTCCGGACGGCGTGGACCATGGCGTCGTAGCTCGCGGTCAGCGCCATCGCGTCCTTCCCCAGGACGACCTTCGACAGCTGGTCCCGGACGAGCAGCGCCGTCGCCGCGTCGGCGTAGGTGTAACCCGTCCCGGTCACCCCGCTGCTCGTCGCCTCGACGACGACGAGCACCGTTCGGTTCCACGCAAACGTCCCGTCGGACTCCGGACGATCCGTGGGTACGCCGAGCGCGGAGACGCAGAGCGCTTCGATGTGCGGGAATGCCTCGCTCATGGCTGGTTCTCTCTCGCCGCTCCCGCGGTTCGTTCAGTCGGCAGAAAAGGCGACCGTGCTCAGGAGCGCGTTCGCCGCCTGTCTCGAGTCGAGACGCGTGTGCTGCACGACGATCGGGACGTCCGACTCGATGACGGTCGAGTAGTCGGTTCCTCTGGGGATGGGCTCCGGGTCGACGAGCTCGTTGAACCGAAGATGTTTCGTGCGCCGAGCCGGCACCGTCACCCTGTACGGTCCGACTGGCTCGCGGTCGCTGAAGAACACGAATATGGAAACGTGCGCGTCGTTCTCCGAGGCGTTCAACAGACACGCCGTTTCATGACTCGTGAACTCGGGTGCGGAGCCCTGGCTGTACGGGGGGATGTACCCTTCGGCGATCGCCCAATTCCGCTTTCCGATGGCTCCGGTCATCGACGGGCCATTCGTTACAGAACGCGTGCCATCACTCCGGTGTGAAGAAAAAAACAACAACGCCTGAGCACGCACTCGACCAAACTGCGCGATATGCTCTGAAACGCTCGGCAATGTTCCGCGCGCGACGCGGCCGAGAATCCGCAGGCTGGGCGCGAAGACCGTCGAGTGGGACAATCCGCGTTCCGCGCGGCAATCCGCCTCGTCACGGCGGCGATCGAGAGCGGGGCCGGAAGCGACAACCCGAGAGGTCGGCCCGCCGACTTTGCCGGTAGTATCCGGCGTGTAGGGGGCGCGCCGCCGTCTCGATAGATGTCGCTTCGAACGCGAGCACGAGGATTGCGTGCGGCGCTCGCCCGATGGCGACGAGTCTGTTCGGAAAGGTCGTCGTGGTGACTGGTGCTTCCGCTGGCGTCGGGCGCGCCGCCGCCAGGGCGTTCGCAGCGAAGGGAGCCGACGTCGCGCTCATCGCTCGCGGGCGCGACGGCCTCGAAGCCGCTCGGCGCGAAGTCGAGACGTACGGCAGGCGCGCTCACGTAGCGGTGCTCGACGTGGCCGACGCGGACGCCGTGGAACGCGCCGCGGGTGAGATCGAGCAGGCGCTCGGGCCGATCGACGTGTGGGTCAACAACGCGATGGTCTCGGTGTTCGCGCCGGTGATGGACACGACGGCCGCGGAGTTCAGACGGGTCACGGAGGTGACGTACCTCGGTTTCGTCCACGGCACGCTGGCCGCCCTCCGGCGCATGAAGCCCCGCGATCGCGGGACCGTCGTCCAAGTCGGCTCCGCGCTCGCCTACCGGTCGATCCCGCTACAGAGCGCGTACTGCGCGGCGAAGCACGCCATCAAGGGGTTCACCGAGTCGCTGCGAAGCGAGCTTCGGCACGACGGAAGCCACGTGCACGTCACCATGGTGCACTTGCCGGCCGTCAATACGCCGCAGTTCTCGTGGTCGCGCGCGAAGCTGCCCCGGAAGCCGCAGCCGGTTCCGCCCATCTTCCAGCCCGAGGTGGCCGCCGACGGGATCGTCTTCGCCGCGACGCACCGCCGGCGTGCGCTGTGGGTGGGCTGGCCCGTAGCCGAAGCGGTCATCGGCGAAGACGTCGCCCCCGCGCTCGTTGACCGGTATCTCGCGGACAACGGCTACGACTCGCAACAGACCGACGAACGCATCCAGCCGCATCGAAAGGACAACCTGTTCGAACCGCTGCCGGGTGATCACGGCGCCCACGGTGAATTCGACGGCGTCGCGCGAACGCGCAGCGCGGAGCTCTTCTTCACGAAACATCGCAACTCGCTGATCGCGGCGGCGGTGCTCCTGACGGGAGCGAGCGTCGCCGCGAGGAAGCTCATCGCGTGATGCTCGGCGTGTCCATCTGGCCGTTCATGCCGGCGGACGGTCGCCGGCCATTGACGCAGACGGACGCGACCGCAATAGGTTCCCTTGCGCTCGCTCGCGAGTGAGCGAAGGGGGCGATTCGCGCGCGCGTCGCTTCGACCCATCCTTTTCGTTTTCTGACCACTCTAATTGTCGCTTTACGTGTAGTGCACCGGAGCTTCAGCCTCGGCCGTGCAAAGCAGCACCGACGAACCCGACGAACGCGAACCTCCCGCCGTGCAGGCGCCGTTTCCTCGTTGGACCAACTCGGTGAGCTCAGCCGGATTCTGGCTCGTGCTCGTCCTCTTCGTGGGCACCTTTTGTTTTCTGATGGCCTGGGTGAGGAGCCCGCTGCACACCGGGCAGTTCGAGCGCGTCGACCAGCCCGTGCAGTTCGATCACCGTCATCACGTCCGCGACGACGGGATCGAGTGCCGCTACTGTCACTACGACGTCGCTCGCGCGTCGTACGCGGGGGTCCCCGAGACGGGGCTCTGCATGGGCTGTCACGCGCAGGTATGGAACCACAGCCCGATGCTCGACCCCGTGCGCAAGAGCTGGTTCACGGGTCGACCGATCCAATGGCGCCGCGTGAACGCGGTTCCGGACTTCGTGTACTTCGATCACTCCATCCACGTGGCGAAGGGCGTCGGTTGCGAGACGTGCCACGGGCGCGTCGATTTGATGGGCGCCGTGTATCAACAGAACACGCTGCAGATGGGGTGGTGCCTCGATTGCCATCGCAACCCGGCTGCCTACGTCCGCCCCCCGGAGGACGTCACCGTCATGGGGTACGTCCCGAAGGAGCCGCAAGCGGTGCTCGGGAAGCGGCTGGTGAAGGAGCACTCCATCAGTCCTCCCACTTACTGCAGCGGATGCCACCGATGAGCGAACGCGAATGACGACCTCCATTCCAGGCAACCCTGCAGACGGAGCGAGCGGCCCCGCGCTCGCGGCAGAGCGAGATGAGGACGATCGGCTCGTGCCGGCCTCGACGCTGACACGCCGCCGTTTCGTGGAGAGCATCGGAGTCGGGATCGCCGCGCTCGCCGCGAACGCCTGCGCGAGGCAGCCGCGGGAGCGCATCGTGCCGTACGTGCAGCGGTCCGCGGAAGTCGTACCCGGCGTCGCGCAGTTTTACGCGACGAGCACGGCGCGCGACGGCTACGGCTTCGGGCTGCTCGCGAAGAGCCACGAGGGGAGGCCGACGAAGCTCGAGGGACATCCCGACCACCCTGCTAGTCAGGGAGCCACCGGGCTCCGCGAGCAGGCGGAGATCTTCCGGCTGTACGATCCGGACAGAGCGCGCGCGTACATGATGCGCAAGGTGCCGTCGAGCTGGGAGACGTTCGCGCTCGCCTTCGCGCCCGGCGGACACCAGCCTTGGATGCAGCGACGCGGCCAGGGGCTCGCGCTCGTCCTCGAACCGTCCGCTTCGCCCTTGCGACGGAACCTGCTCGATCGTCTACGCGACCGATATCCGGACCTCTCCGTCGCGTACCACACGACGACGGGCATCGCGCAGCGCTGGAACGGCGCGAAGGAAGCGCTGGGGACGCCCGCGGACGTTCACTATCGCCTCGCGAACGCCGACGTGCTGCTCTCGCTCGACGCCGAGCTGTGCGGGAGCGAGCCCATGGCCATCCCGTGGGCGCGGCAATTCGCCGAGCGTCGCAAGGCGGTCGCGCCCGGAACGCCGCCGCCGCGGCTCTACGTCGTGGAGAGCTCCCTGACGCTCGCCGGCGTGGCCGCGGACCATCGCCTCGCGGTACCCGCGTCGCACGTGGGCGCGATCGCCGCGGCGCTGTTCGCCGCGGTCGCGGCGTCGACCGGACAAGCCGCGGCCGCGCCGCTCGCGACGGCGGCGCGGCGCTTCCTCGACGCGAGCCCGCACCGCAGGTTCGTCGAGGCGGCGGCTCGCGACCTCGTCCGGCATCCGGGGCGCTGTGTCGTCATGGTCGGGGAACGCCAGCCCGCGGCGGTGCACGTGCTCGGTCACGCGCTGAACTGGCTCCTCGAAGCATTCGGCGCGACCGCGGAGTTCACGGCGTCGTCCCTGCCGGACGCGGGCACCGCGGCTTACGACCTGGCCGGCGTCCTCTCGGCGCTCGACGCGGACCACGTCGACACGCTGATGACTCTCGGACCGAACCCGGCGTACACGCTGCCCGCCGACGCAGAGTGGGAGCGCCGCTCCCTGCGCGCGCATGAGCGCGTGCACCTGTCGCTGTACGAGAACGAAACGTCCCGGAACGCGACGTGGTTCCTGCCCGCCGCGCACTTCCTCGAGCAGTGGGGCGACGCGCGCGCGTACGACGGCACCATCTCGTTCACTCAGCCGCTGATCGACCCGCTGTACGGCGGCAAGAGCGTCGAAGAAGTCCTTTCGGTGTTGGCCGGCAATCCCGAGGGCGGGCGCGCGCTGCTCGAGGCCTCGTGGCGACGTCCGCCCGCGGGCGTAGCGCCGCTGCAGAACTTCGACGACGCGCTCCGCCGCGGTGTGCTGCCGGGCACCTCGGCGCCCCGAATCACGCCGGCCCTCGACATGGGTGCGGTTTCGCGAGCGCTCGGCGCGATCCAGGCGCCGTCGAGCGCGCTGGAGCTCGACGTCCTGCTCGATCCACGCCTCGGCGACGGCGACGGCGCAAACGTCGCGTGGCTCCAGGAGCTCGCAGAGCCGGTCACCAAGGTCGTCTGGGGCAACGTCGCGCTCGTGGGCCCGCGCACCGCGAAGCGGCTCGAAATACGCGACCGCGACGTCGTGGCGATCGAGCACGAAGGGCGCCGCGTCGTGCTCCCCGCGCTCGTCGAACGCGGTCACGCCGAAGGCGCCGTCACGGTGTGGCTCGGACACGGTCGTCGCGCCGGCGGCCGCGTCGCTCGCGGGGTCGGGACGGACGTCGCGCCGCTGCGCACGTCGGAGTCGCCGTGGTTCGTGCGCGGCGTGACGGTCGTCAAAACGGGCGCCCGCGACGGGGTGGTGAAGACCCAAACCGAGACCGAGCTGCACGATCGTCCCATCTTGCTTCGCAAGACCATGGAGCAATGGAAGCAGGACCCGGACTTCGCACGCGTGCGCAACGAAGATCCCCCGACGATCCTCCCCGATCGCCTCGGCGCGGGGCCGCAGTGGGGCATGGCCATCGACCTGAATGCTTGCGTCGGTTGCAGCTCTTGCATGATGGCCTGCGCGGTGGAGAACAACCTGTCGACGGTGGGCAAGCAGAACGTCGCGTTGTTCCGCGAGATGTACTGGATTCGCGTCGACATCTACCACCGCGGATCCGACGAAAACCCGGCGTTCGATTTCCAGCCGATGCTCTGCCAGCACTGCGAGAAGGCTCCTTGCGAATACGTGTGTCCCGTCAACGCCACCGTCCATAGCCCCGACGGTCTGAACGAGATGGTTTACAACCGCTGCGTCGGGACGCGCTTCTGCTCGAACAATTGTCCCTACAAGGTCCGGCGTTTCAATTTCTTCAATTACAACAACGCGCTTCCGGAGACCGTCCGGATGGGGAAGAACCCGGAGGTCACCGTACGCGGCCGCGGCGTGATGGAGAAGTGCACGTACTGCGTGCAGCGCATCCGCCGCACCGAGATCGAGGCGCGCGTCGCGGACCGCGATCTGAAGGACGGCGACGTCGTCACCGCGTGCCAGCAAGCCTGCCCCACGCAAGCCATCGTGTTCGGCGACCTCGCCGACCGGAGCTCTCGCGTCGCGCGCCTCTTCGAAAACGCGCGGATCTACGCGGTCCTGGGCGACATCGGCACGCGGCCCCGCACTCGCTATCTCGCGCGCGTCACCGACCCCAACCCGGAGCTCGAAACATGACCTCCCGGGACGCGGAGCTGCTCGGCGCGCCCTTCGACAACACGAGCATCACCGATCGACTGCTGGAGCCGGTGTTCAAGCCGTCGCCGATCATTTCCCTCCTGCTGATCCCGACCGGGCTCGGCGTGCTCATGTTGCTGTCGGCGGTAGGCTATACGTTCCTCGCGGGGATCGGCTTGTGGGGGAACAACATCCCGGTCGCGTGGGCGTTCGCGATCATCAACTTCGTCTGGTGGATCGGTATCGGACACGCGGGGACGTTCATCAGCGCCATTCTCCTCTTGCTCGAGCAGAAGTGGCGGACGTCGCTCAACCGCGTCGCCGAAGGGATGACCCTGTTCGCGCTGGTGCAAGCGGGCCTCATGCCCATATTGCACCTGGGGCGCCCGTGGTTCTTCTATTGGCTCGTTCCGTATCCGTCGGAGATGAAGGTATGGCCTCAGTTCATAAGCACGCTCACGTGGGACGTCGCGGCCGTGTCGACGTACACGCTGGTGTCCATCCTATTTTGGTATCTGGGGCTCATCCCGGATCTCGCGTCCGCGCGCGATCGAGCCACTAGCCTTCGCGCGAAGCGCGCGTACGGCTTCTTCGCGCTCGGATGGCGCAACAGCGCGCGTCAATGGCGCCATTACCGCATCGCGCAGCTCTTGCTCGGCGGTCTGGCGACGCCGCTGGTGCTCTCGGTGCACAGCATCGTCAGCATGGATTTCGCCATCGCCAAGCTGCCGGGCTGGCACTCGACGATCTTTCCGCCCTACTTCGTCGCCGGCGCGATCTTCAGCGGGTTCGCGATGGTGGTGACGCTGCTGCTGCCGCTGCGTCGCATCTATCGGCTGCACCACGTCATCACTTCGCGGCACCTCGATCTGCTCGCCAAGATGATCCTGGTAACCGGGCTCATCGTCACTTACAGCTACATCGCGGAGATCTTCACGTCCTGGTGGAGCGGGGACCCGTTCGAGCGGCACATGGCGCTCGTCACCCGGCCGCTGGGCCCCTACGCGCCCGTGTACTGGCTCTTGATCTTCTGCAACTGCGTCGTCCCTCAGACGCTGTGGTTCCGGAAGATCCGGACGAACGCGCTCGCGCTGTGGATCGTCGCCCTCTTCGTGCAGATCGGGATGTGGACGGAGAGGTTCATCCTGATCGTCACGTCCGAGCACCAGGACTTTTTGCCGTCGAGCTGGCAGATGTACTACCCGAGCTTGATCGACGGGGCGATCCTCTTCGGGACGATCTGCTTCTTCATCTTCCTCTTCTTGCTGATGGTGCGGTTCATACCGTTCATGCCCATCGCGGAGCAGAAGGAGATTTTGCACGAGCTGCATCGTCGAGATCCGGCGAGGGGAAAGGAGGCGATCGGTGCCGTCCGCACTGCTGGGTGAGTTCGACTCCGCCGATGCGTGCGCGACCGCGATCGTGAAGTTGCGCGAGCGCGGCCACCCTCCGGTCGACGCCTACATGCCGTACGCGGCGAAGAACGTCGAAGAGGCCCTGGAGCTGCCGCCGTCGCCGTTGCCGGGCGTCGTTCTGTGCTTCGGGACGCTCGGGGCTTGCGTCGCGTACTTGATCCTCTGGTGGACGCAGTCGGTGAACTATCCGCTCAACGTGGGCAGTCACCCGACGCACTCGGTGCCCGCTTTCGTCGGCATCACGTTCGAGACGATGGTGCTGTTCGCGTCTTTCGCGGCGTTCTTCGGGATGCTCCATTTCTGCCGTCTGCCGCGCCTGTGGCACAAGGCCTTCGAGGTCCCCGGCCTCGAACGCGCGTCGGTGGATCGATTCTTCGTCGTCCTCCCGGCCGAGCGAGGCAAAGGCCGCGAGCTCTACGACTTGCTCGAAGACGTGGGCGCGCTGCGCATCGTGCCCGTCACGTTCGACGAGGAGGGGACGTGAAGCTTCCGTCCACTCTTCTGGTCGCTGGTTGCGCCGCCGCGCTGCCCGCGTGTCGTACGAGCAACGTCTGGCACGACCTCGACTTCAGCTGGAACCGGATGCAGATACAGCCGCGCTACCAGCCGTATCGAGGCAGCACGTTCTTCGCCGACGAAACGGCCATGCGGACGCCGCCCGCGGGCACACGTCCCTATTCGACCGTGCCCGCGAACGACGCGCTCGACGACGGCACGCTCGACGGCAGGGACGTCGACACGGTGCCGGTGCCCGTCACGATGACGCTGCTCGAGCGCGGACGCATGCAGTTCGACATCATCTGCGCCGCGTGTCACGGGCCCGCCGGCGACGGCGACACCGTCGCGGCGCGATTCATGGAGCGGAGGCCGCCGCCCCTCACCGAAATCCAGGTGCGACTGCTCCCCGACGGACGCTTGTACAAGATCGTCCGCGACGGTTACGGGGTGATGCCGAGCTACGCGACGCACCTCGACGTCACGGATCGATGGGCCGTCGTGGCGTACGTGCGCGCGCTCGAACGCAGCCAGCACGCCGTCGCTGCTCGCCTGCCGGCGCCCGTGTCGGCCGAACTACGACGGAGCGCGCCATGAGAAGGAGGCTCATGGCCTGGGGCACGGCGGTCGCCGTCCTCGCCGGAGTGCCGACGGCGACGGGCTTCGTCTTCGAGCCGCGCCGCGCGAGCTTTTCGTACCTGTTCGCGTTCACTTACGTCTTCACGCTGGTGATCGGGGCGCTGTTCGTCCTGCTGTCCCATCACGCTTCCGACGCGGGGTGGTTCGTCGCCGTGCGGCGCCTTTCCGAGCACGTAGTCGGCGCATTTCCGCTGGTCGTGATCTTGCTGATCCCGGTGCTCGTCTGGTCGAGGCAGCTGTACCCCTGGACGAACCCGTCCGCGCTCGACCCACACGCGCGGGAGCTCATCGCGCGAAAGAGCGCCTGGCTCAACGAGCCGTTCTTCATTCTCCGCTCCATCTTCTACTGCGCTTTTCTCCTCGTCTTCTGCGAGCTCTTGCGCTCCTGGTCCCTGCGACAGGATCGCGACGCTTCCGCGGCGGAGTCGCTGCACAGGCGGATGGTCGCGCTCTCCGCGGGCGGGCTCTTCTTCGTTGCGCTGGTGCTCACGCTCGCGGCCTTCGACTGGCTCATGTCGCTCGAGCCGACCTGGTTCTCGGACGTTTACGGCGTGTACATCTTCGCCGGGGGATACGTCTCCGCGCTGGGGCTCTTCGGCGCGATGGCCGTCTTCGCCAAGAAGCGAGGCGAGCTGCCGTCCGGCGTTTCTCCGGAACACTTCTCCGCGGTCGGGCGCCTCGAGCTCGCGATGGTGATCTTCTGGACGTACATCGGCTGGGCGCAGCTCATGCTGCAATGGGTCGCGGACATGCCGCTCGAGGTGACCTGGTATCTCGCGCGGTGGCGCGGCGGCTGGCAGTGGTTCGGGTTCGCGCTGCTGCTCGCGCACTGGGCGATTCCCTTTTTCTGGTTGCTGCAGCGCGGGCTCAAACGGCGGGCGCTGCCGTTCTTGGCGATCAACGTCTGGCTCGTCGCCGTGCACCTGCTCGACGTCTACTACCTCGTCTTGCCGGCGCTCGAGCCGGGACACTTCTACGTACACTGGCTCGACGTCACCGCGGTCCTATCCCTGTCGGCCGCGACGCTCGCGTTCGGCGCGTGGCGGGCGCGCGGCACGGCGCCCTACCCGCGCCACGATCCGCTCCTCGCCGAGTCCCTCCATTACGAGGAAGCATGAGCGAGGAACGTCCGGGTCAGGTGACGCCGCAAGCGCCCGAGGGCGTGAGCGGGCGCTTCGTCGGCTGGGTGATGTTCGCGGTCGTCGCCATCACGCTCATCCTGATCTTCATCGCGCGCGCGCTGCTACACATCGACTTCCGCGAGCTCAACGAGCCGGTGAAGACGCCCGCGTATCCGCGCGCGCAGACCGTCGGGGACATCGAGCAACCGTCCATCTGGAAGAGCGCGGAAGGCGAGGTGAAGGATCGAAAGAGCAGCGGATCGCTGAAGGACTACGGCTGGGTCCACGGCCACCGGATCGCGCGGATCCCCATCGATCGAGCGATGCAGTGGCTCGTCGACGACGCGGAGCGCGGCGCGCTCGCGCACCCCGACCCGGCGACCACGCCGGACGGCGGAGCTTCGGGGGGACCGGACTGATGCACGAGTTTCTTCGCTGGCTCCTCTTTCTGCCCGTCGAAGGGTCGGAGACCGCCCGTCGCGTCGACGATCTGCACTTCGTGGTCATCAGCGTCACCATGGGCGGCGCCCTGCTCGTGGCGCTGGCCACACTGGTCTTTTTGATCCGCTACCACGCGCGCGGCGAAGCCGAGCCGACACCGAACGTCAAAGCGCCGCGCGCGCTGGAGCTCGGCGTCGCGGGCGCGCTGTTCGGGCTCTTCACCCTGCTGTGGATCGTCGGGTTCCGCCAGTACGTGAGCATCCGCACGCCGCCCGGCTACAGCCTGGAAGTGTACGTCACCGCAAAGCAGTGGATGTGGAAGTTCTCCACGCCGGACGGTCAGCGATCGGCGGGCGTGCTCGTCGTGCCGCAGGGACGCGCGATCCGGCTCATCATCACCTCGCGCGACGTCGTGCACAGCTTTTACGTCCCGGTGTTCCGCATCAAGCAGGACGCCGTGCCCGGACGCTACATCACGGCCTGGTTCAAGCCCGAAAGGCTCGGGACGTTCCCCGTCTACTGCGCCGAGTACTGCGGCATGGATCACTCGCGGATGTGGGCGTCCATCGTGGTGCTCTCCGCGTCCGACTACGACGCCTGGGTCGAGGGGCAGATGCCGGAGGCCGTGGCGCGCGCCGGCGCGGTCGCCGATCTCGGCGGCGGCGCGATCGGGGAGGCCGGCCTCACGAGCATGGCCGACCAAGGTCGGACGGCCGCGTCGCGCTACGGCTGCTTCTCTTGCCACACCATCGACGGGCAGCGGCACATCGGACCGAGCTTTCGCGGACTCTACGGCAAGACGGAAGACCTCGAAGGCGGCAAGACCGTCGTCGCCGACGAGGATTACCTCACCCGCAGCATGATGGAGCCGCTCGCCGACATCGTGCGCGGCTACCCGCCGGTGATGCCGGTCTTCCAGGGTGTGCTCGCCCAACCCGACGCCGCGGCCATCGTGGAGTTCATCAAGACGCTCAGGTTCGATCGAAGCGCGCCGCTCGTCGCGATTCCCCGTCTCTTGCCGGCGCCCACGGGCTCGGCGCCGACGAGCATCGAACCGGCGCCCGCGACCTCCGCCCACAACAGCGTGCCCGTGCCGGCGGAACCTGGAGCGCCCGAGCGCACGGAAGGAGTGCCCGAATGACCCAGGAGAGCTTCCTCGTGACCGGCGGCCGCACCGTACGGTCGTGGATGGTCACGCGCGACCACAAGCGCATCGGCATCATGTTCCTGGTGTTGAACGCGCTCGCCCTCGGGCTCGGGGGCATGTTCGCGCTCCTCATGCGAGCGGAGCTCATCAAGCCGCGCGGCTGGTTCATGGAGAACATGACCTACAACCGCTTCTTCACGCTGCACGGCGTGATCATGGTCTGGCTCTTCATGATCCCCTCCATTCCGAGCGGCTTCGGAAACTTCCTCTTGCCGATCATGGTCGGCGCGCGCGACGTCGCGTTCCCCCGCTTGAACCTCTGGAGCGTCTACATCTACTTGGTCGGCGCCATCGTGACGATCGCGGGTCTGATCGCCGGCGGGACGGACACGGGGTGGACGTTCTACGTGCCGTACAGCGGCCAAGACTCGACCGCCATCATTCCCGTCGTGCTCGGCGTCTTCATCATCGGCTGGTCCACGATCATCACTGGGGTGAACTTCATCGTCACGGTCCACAAGATGCGCGCAGACGGCCTCCGGTGGATGAAGATGCCGCTCTTCGTGTGGACGATCTACGGGACGAGCCTCATCCAGGTCCTCGCGACGCCGGTGCTCGCGATGACGCTGGCGCTCGTCGGGCTCGATCGCGCGTTCGACTGGGGCATCTTCGACCCGACGCGCGGCGGGGACCCGGTCCTGTACCAGCACTTGTTCTGGTTCTACTCGCACCCGGCCGTGTACATCATGATCCTGCCGGCGATGGGGGTCATCAGCGAGTGCGTGAGCGCGTTCTCGCGCAAGAGCCCGCTATCCTACGAGGCCATCGTCTGGGCGACCGTCGGCATCGCGCTCGTCGGCTTTCTCACGTGGGGACACCACATGTTCACCGCGGGGATATCGGTCTTCGACGCAGGCGTGTTCGGGATCCTCTCGATGTTCGTCGCGATCTTCTCCGCCATCAAGGTGTTCACCTGGACGGGTACGCTGTATCGCGGGTCCATTTCACTGAAGACTCCGCTGCTCTACGTGTTCGCTTTCATGTTCCTGTTCGTGTTCGGTGGGATGACCGGCGTCGCCGTCGCCACGATGAGCCTGGACGTCCACTGGCACGACACGTACTTCGTCGTCGCGCACTTCCACTTCATCATGGTCGGCGGCACGATGACGGCGTACCTCGCGGCGCTGCATTACTGGTTCCCCAAGATCACCGGACGCATGTATCCCGAGCGCCTCGGGTTGCTCTCGGCCGCCGGCGTGTTCGGGGGCTTCTTGCTCACGTTCGTGCCCCTCTTCTTGCTCGGCAACATGGGCATGCCGCGGCGCTATCACAATTACCCCGAAGCGATGCAACCGCTCCACGTCCTAGCGACCGCCGGCGCGTTCATCCTCGGCGGCGCTCTCCTCTTCACGGTGGGATACCTGCTCTGGTCGCTCAAGTACGGGCCGGTCGTCGGCGCCAATCCCTGGGCGTCGGCGGGGTACGAGTGGCGAACGACGTCGCCGCCGCCGCAGCACAACTTCGAAGGTGTCCCGCCGTTCGAGCGCGATCCCTACGACTATTCGAAGGAAGCCATCGAACGCGAGCGCGAGACCCAGGTCGGATCCGCCGTTTCCGCGCCCGAGGCGCAGGGGGCGTGAGGTGAAACGAGCACATGGCTAAAGGCGGAACGGAACGAGAAGCGCACTTCGACTCGATGGAGCGCCAGGCCAGCGCGGCGCGCTTCGGCATGTGGGTATTTCTGGCGAGCGAGGTACTCCTCTTCGGCGCGCTGTTCGCGCTCTACGCCTCGTACCGCGCGACCTGGCCGTACGCCTTCGAAGAGGGGGTGCGCGAAAACGACGCCGTCCTCGGCACGACGAACACGCTGCTGCTCATCTTCGGCAGCTTTCTCGTCGCGCTCGGCAGCCACCGGTTCACGCTGGGCAAGCGTGTCTCGTCCGCGGCGCTGGTCTTCGCGAGCGCGCTCATCGGCGTCGCGTTCCTCGGCATCAAGACGCACGAGTACCTGACGCATTTCTCGCACGGCATCTTCCCCGGCGGCCGCGGCGAGTACTTCGACCACGCGCCCGCCGGCTCCGCCATCTTCTTCACCCTGTACTTCACGATGACGGGCCTGCACGGCATCCACGTCGCCGTCGGAACCGTCGTGCTCACCGTCAGCGCGATCCAGATGTTGCGGCGAGAGTTCGCGCCCCACTCGCTGGAGGTGGCCGCGCTCTACTGGCACCTCGTGGACTGCATCTGGATCTTCCTCTGGCCGCTCTACTACTTGGCGAGGGGATGATGGCGTCCCCGCGCAACACGCCGGACCGTGAGATCCACGAGAGCCCGGAGACGAGCCCGACGCTCGGCGCCGCCGCGTACGTCTGGGCGTTCATCGCCCTGGTGTGCCTGACGCTCCTGAGCTTCTGGTTTTCTTACCTTCACCTCGGCGGGTTCGAGATGGTCGTCGCCATCGGCATCGCCGCCATCAAGGTGACCATCGTCGCGCTCGTGTTCATGGGGCTGGTCGACGAGCCGGCGAGCTCCCGGGTCGCGGGGGTGACGGCCGTCCTGTTCGTGATCCTCCTCGCTTCGCTAACCGCGGCGGACGTGCTGACACGATTCTGAGGGGGCTCGCCAATATATTCCCGGACGAGGAACATTTGACCCCTTCTGTCGTTTAGACTGACAAAGGTCAGTCCATGGAGTGGCTCAATTATCACCATCTCTATTATTTTTCCGTGATCGCCGAAGAGGGCGGGCTCGCGAAAGCGGCGCGTAAGCTGCGGCTCACGCACTCCACGCTCAGCGCGCAGCTGCGAGCGCTCGAGACGCACTTCGGCGCCCCGCTGTTCGAGCGCCGCGGAAAACGTCTCGTGCTCACCGCCTTCGGCTCGGACGCGTTGAACTACGCGGCCGACATCTTCCGGCTGGGCCGCGAGCTGAACGACGTGGCTCATGGCCAGCGCACGAGCGCGCGGGACGTGCTCCGAGTCGGCGTGGTCGCCGGTTTGCCGAAGACGTTGACGCACCATCTGCTGACACCGGCGCTGGATCAGGATCCTTGCACGCTGCACGTCCGACAGGACGCCTCGCCGCCACTGCTCGAGGCGCTGGTCGCGGGCCGCCTGCACGTCGTCTTGATGAACGAAGTTCCCGCGGCGCCGCCGGGCGCGCGCGTTTACTCCCACGTGCTCGGAGAAACGGACGTGCTCCTCTACGGCCGGGCGCGGCTGGCGCAGATAGCCAAGCGTCGTTTCCCGGAGAATCTCGGAGCCGTTCCCTTCGTGCTGCCGCCCTCGGGAGCTCCGCTTCGCCAGCGGCTCGACGCCTGGTTCGCTCAGAAGGGGCTGCACGTCACGGTGAAGGCGGAGGTCGAAGACGCGGGCCTGATGCGCGTCTTCGGTTCCTCGGGGCGCGGTATCTTTCCGGTCCGAGCCGCGATGCGAGCGGAGTTCGAAGACCTGAGCGACGTGCAGCTCGTCGGAGCCTGTGAAGGCGCGCGCGAGACGTACTACGCCGTCACGACGGAGCGCCGCTTGCGCCACGGCGGCCTCGCCGCGCTCATCGAGGCCGCGCGAACCGGGCTCAACACGCCGCACAACGGCGCGGCCGGCGCCGCCGCACAGCCCGCTGAAGAGAGCTCGTAGTCTCCATCCATCGCGATCGGCGCGACGAGCACGCACACGACGGGCGCGCCGGGGGCCTTCATGCTTCGAACTACACGCCTCGAGCTTGCGCTGCCGTTCGTGGCCGCGGCGGCCCTCGCGGCGACCGTGCCGGTAGGCCTTTGCGACGACGCCTTCATCACCCTGCGCGTCGCCGACAACCTCTCGCGCGGGCGGGGCATGGTGTTCAACGCGGGCGAGTACATCTACGTCTGCACCAGCCCGCTCTGGTGCGCGCTCGTCTCCGCCGGTCGATTCGTCCTGGGCGACACCGCCCTCGCGGCCGTCGTGCTCGGCGCGCTGTTCACGCTAGCGCTGGGCCTCGCGGTGGTTCGCCTGGGCGCGGAAACGGCATGGGGTGCGCCCGCGGGCGTGGCCGGGGCGGTGCTGCTGTTCACCAATCCGGCCTTCGCGTTCACCATGCGAAGCGGCATGGAGCTGCCGCTCTACATGACCATCATCGTGGTCGCAGCGTGGCGGACGGCTCGCCGGCGGTTCACGGGAGCGACCGCGTGCGCCGCGTGCCTGCCCTGGATCCGATTCGACGGAGTCGTGCCGCTCCTGACGACGGTTGGTCTGGCGCTCTGGGGCTCCCGCGCAGAGCTGCGCGAACGGCCTCTGCGCGTGCTCTCACGTCTCTTGCCTGCGGCGGCGATCGTGGGCGGATACGCCCTGTTCGGCGCGCTCGTCTTTCACGACGTCGTTCCGACCAGCGTCCGCGCGAAGGCGCTGACGGCGCCGGCGCTGTTTTCGGAGCATTGGAGGACCGGCGCGTTCGACGTCGCGCGCGAGTTCGGCAGGGCGGTCATCGGGCGGAGCGCCTATTGGTACGCCGCGGCCTCGCCAGCGTTCGCCGCGCCGATCCTCGGAGTGATCGGCGCGCGCGCCCTCGCCGTGCGAAAGGACGGAAGCCTCGTTCCGCTCGCGCTCCTGACGGCTTCTCACGCCGCCGCCTTCGTCGCGAGCGGCAGCACGTACGCCACGAATTTCCCATGGTATTTCGCGCCGGTCATCGCCGCTACGAGTCTCTTCGCCGGCGTGGGGGCGGTGTGGCTCCTGGACGCTCTCGCCGCTCGCTGGGCCGTCGTTCGTTCGGGATTCATCGCGCGAGCGCTGGTCGTTGCTCTGCTTCTTTCATGGGTCGCGGCGTCGAGATCCTCGTTCCAAAAGGACGCGCACGCCATCGGGACGATATGGAATCAGCGCGAGCGCGTCTATGCGACGGTGGCGGCGTGGGTCGGCGAGCGCCTCCATCACGGAGATGTCGTCGCCGCCAACGAGATCGGCACGATTGGATACTTTCTGCCGAAGGACGTCGCCGTGCTCGACATGTTCGGCCTACTCCGCGAGAAAAAAACGCTCGGAGAGCCGTATCCCGAGCTCGTGAAGCAACAAAAGCCGGCCTACGTCCTCACGCGGGCCAATTTTCCGTACAGGAAGTCGATCGACAGAGAAGTCCAAGGCGCGTACCGCTGGTACCCGTACCGGACGCTCTGGATCGGGGTTCGCAGCGACCTTCCCGGCGATGCGCGGCCGAGCAACCGCTCTCTCGATGCGCTCTACGCCTCGGTGCGTCTCGACCGTGAGTATCCGTGGCCGGCGTCCCGGGCACCGTAACCGCGCGGCTACGCGCTCCCGTGAACGAAAGGCGCCACGCGCCGAACGAGCGCCGCCGGCATCCGCAGAAAGCGATGAAAACACTGCCGAATCAGGCGCGTCGCTCGACTCCGTGCGTGGCACGGCGGTTGCTGAAGGTCCGAGCGCACGAATGCGCAACCCCATGAACACGCCCTCTCTCGGCAATTTGACGGTCGCGACGCTCGCGTCGCTGGTTTTCTCCATCGCTTGCGGCGGTGACTCCGGCAGCACGCCGCACGGCGGAGACACGTCGAACAGCGGAGGCACATCGAACGGCGGCTCCAGCAATGGCACACCGAATGGAAACGGCGGAGCTCCGTCGACGGGCTCCGGCGACAAAGATGCCGGTAACGGCTCGGGCGGCGCGGCGCAGGCTGGCTCGGGAGGATCGGACGCGAATGGCGGCTCGAGCACCGGCGGCGCGAACGGCGGCTCGAGCCCGAGCGGCGGATCGGGTCCGTCCGGCGGAGCCAGCGCGAGCGGTGGCGCGCCGTCGAGCGGCGACGGCGGATTGGACGACGCGCTCTCCGCGGCGGCGAAAGCCGCGCAAAACGATCCGCTCTGCACCGGCGTACAGCCCTTCTACTGGGAAATCGGGGACGCCGACGGAACGCTCCACGGCGAAAGCGTCGGCGGCGCCCGCTACTCGGCGACGACGGACATGGAGATCGCTTCCGCGTCGAAGTGGGTATTCGGCGCCTACGTCGTCGAGCGGTTCAAGGACGATCTCTCGAAGATAGACGACGACGCGATGACGATGCGAAGCGGCTATGTGAGCCTGGTCTACGACTCCTGCGTCGGATCCACCACCGTGCAGGCGTGCTTCGATGCCGGCAAGAATTCGACGCACACGGCCGCCGACGACGGTTTGTTCTACTACAACGGCGGCCACTTCCAGAAATACGCCGTCGATCTGGGTCTCGGCGGCGACGACGCCGCCACGCTCACCGCCGACATGAAGAAGCTCCTCGGAAGCGAGCTCGACTTCGCGTTCCGCTCGCCGCAGCTCGCCGGTGGCATTCACACCAGCGCCACCGGATACGCCGGGTTCCTTCGCAAGATCTTGCGCGGCGATCTCGCGATCGGCGCTCACCTGGGTGAAAACGCGGTTTGCACGCTCCCTTCGTCTTGCAAACAGGCCGCCTACAGCCCCGCGTCCCCCGAGGCGTGGCACTACTCCTACGGCCACTGGGTAGAGGACGATCCGACGAACGGCGACGGCGCGTTCAGCAGCCCGGGCGCCTTCGGCTTCTATCCGTGGATCGACGCGACGAAGACGCACTACGGCATCGTGGCGCGTTACTCGCTTTCGGCCGGTGCATACGTCGAGTCGGCCAAGTGCGGCAACGTGATCCGGCGCGCGTACGAAGCCGCTCTCCACGGCACGTGACGCCGAGCGCTCAGCGGCGTTGCTCGACGTAGAGGCGATCTTCGACGGTGGCGACGCCGACGGCGCCAGCAAGCTCTTCGGCTTCGCTGCGAACCATGTAGCTGTCGACGACGCCGCTGAGGCGCGCGGTATCGTGCGCCACTTCGACGCCGATGGCGCTGTGGTCGGTCACCGAATCGATCGCCAGAGCCGACTCGATGCGCTCGAGCTTTCCGCGATCGCTCTTGGGCAAGAGCGAGCTCACCTGGATCAGGTCTCGCACCGCCACGACGCCTGCCGTATAGCGGGCAATCGAGTCGGCAGCCTCCTTCGCGACGGGATCATCGACGATGCCGAGCAGCGTCACCGCGCCGCCCTTCACCCTGGGTTCGACCTCGGTCGACTTGACGCGCGGGTCGTAGATGGCCGCCTCCTTTATCGCGCGGGCGATCTCCGTGTCCGTCGGTGCTTCGGCGTCCGATGCTCGAAGCTCGCGCCTTTCCATACCGGGATCGACGCCGAGCCCCGTCGCGTCCACCGTGCGCACGCCTCTGACCCACGCGTCCGATGAAGCCCTGGCGAGTTCGGCGAAGCTTCCGACCTGACCGCGGAGAAACACCGTACCTTCACGGGTCTCGACCGCGACGAGCGAGTGATCCACCAGCGGGTCCCACTCGAGCCGGCTCTCGACGTCGTGAGTCACGATCGAGTCCGTGCGCGGCAGCCACGTCACGACCTTGACGTCGTCGTCGATCGCACGAACGCCGCGAACGCGCTTCGCCAGCCGCTCGGCGATCGTCTCTTGTTGAAACGAACCGACCCTGCCGCTCAGGCGCACGACGCCCCCGCTGCAGCTCTGGACGAGGCGGAGCGGAGCGGTCACGGGGTCGGCGCGCAGCGCGTTGGCGACGTCACGAACGACGGACCCGTCGTCGCGCGCCGGAACCTCGAGCCGCACCTGGTCGCTGACGGAGCGAACTCCGCGGACCGTCGCGGCGACGCGCGCGAGCCTCTCCTTCGAGAGAATGTCGTGGACCGCGCCGCTGAGCTGCACGATGCCGTCGTTCGTCGAGACGTAAACGTCGCGATCGTCGATGCCCGGATCGCGCTCGAATTGCCGAAACACGGCGGTGCTGATCTGCGCGTCCGTCGGGACGACTCCGACGGGAGCCCGGAGAGGCTTGGGCGAAGGCGCTGGTGGCCCCACGACCGTCACCGACGTCTCGGCGGAAGGGTTGAAGCCGGCGACGTCCTTCGGCGAGCTCAGCTCCGCGGCGCTGCAGGCGCAAGCAAAGCCGCACGCGAGAACGGAAACGAACACCGGCTGAGTCTTCGAAACGCAGAAGTCGGCACGACGCATGACACACCTCCCTCGCCCTCGCGCCGTCGACGACCTCGGGTCGGACGGCGGGCTGTTTTTCCGGCTCATCGTGGCTCGCGGGCGAAGAGCGACGCCGAACGAAGGCCGTAAGTATTTCGGGCTACGCGACTCCGGTGTGCAACGTGCGTGCCCCGAGAGCGCTCGCGACTCGGTCTGCTCCCTTGCCGCACGAAGAACGCAGATCGGGAGCGTATCCGCCGGGCAGCGCGAAAAATAAGTGGGGAGAAGGGACAGCGGCGAGAGCCGCGACGGGTCAAAATCGATCGAGCGCACCGCCCGCCGGACGACGTCGCCGGTCGGGCTTCTGTTCGATCACGGCAGGACGCGCTCGCTTCGCGGCTCGCCGGACGACCGTCGATCGCTCTGCTCGCGTCGCTCGACCACCATGCGGACGGGCGCCTTCGGGCGAAGGGTGACGCTCGGAACCACGTCGAGCGGAGCGTCGCTCCGCGCGCGCAGGCGCACGCGCTGCACGATCGTGACGAGGAGCAGCACCGCCTCCATCATCGCGAACGCGTTGCCGATGCAGACGCGCGGACCGCCGCCGAACGGGAAATACGCGTACCGCGGCAACCGCTTCGCGAAATCGTCGCGCCATCGCCGGGGCACGAACGCGTCCGGATTCTCGAACCACCGCGCGTCGCGATGCACGACCCATTGCGCCGCCCAGAGCTGCGCCCCCTTTTCGAGAGGAAGACCGGCGACCTCGCACGGCCGCGTGGTGGCGCGGCCGACGCCCCACGCGGGCGGATAAAGCCGCATCGCTTCGCGCACCACGGCGTCGGCGTAGGGGAGCTCGGGAACGTCCGCCGCGGTCGGCGCGCGCGTTCCGAGGACGCTCTCGATCTCCGAGATCAAATCCGCGAGCACGCCGGGATGTCGCGAGAGCAAGTGAAACGTATACGTGAGCGCGAGCGCGGTCGTCTCGTGACCGGCGAGCAGCAGCGTGACGGCTTCGTCGCGGAGCTGCCGTTCGCTCATCCTGCCGCCTTCGTCGGTAGTTGCGGCAAGGAGCATGGACAGAAGATCGCCGCGATCATCGTCGGCGCGCCTTCCGCGGATGATGCCGTAGACGACCTCGTCGAGCCGGCGTAGCGCGCGAGCGACCCTGACGTTCGCGTAGCCCGGTACCCACAGCGGGACGAGCGCGCTGAACCCCGAGAAGCGATCCATCAGCACCTCCAGGGCCTCGCCGATGCGCTCGGCGGCTTCGCCCACCTCGGCGCCGAACAAAGTCTCGGCCACGATGTCGAGGGTGAGTCGCATCATGTCGGCGTGGACGTCTCGCGTCTCGCCGTGTCGCCAGCGGGCAACGAGGCGCTCGGCATGACGGACCATCACGTCTCCGTATGCGCGCACTCGGTGGTGATGGAAGGCCGGCTGGGCCAGCTTGCGCTGGCTGCGCCAGAAATCGCCTTCGCTCGTGAGCAGGCCCTGCCCGACGACGACCGAGAGCGCCCGCGTGAAATTGTCTTTCCTGAGATCGTCGGCGGAGCGTTTGAGGATCTCCTCGATCGCGTCGGGATGACTGAAGAGATAGATGTGCTGGCCGGGCAGCGTGAAGTGGACCACGTCTCCGTATGTTCGTGAAATGCGAGTGAGGAACGTGAGCGGGTCGCGCGCCATCTCGAGCGCGTTGCCGAGCAGCGGGATGCCGCGCGGGCCGGGTGCGATGGATTTCATGCGGGTCATGGAAGTCCGTGGATGGGTCGGAAGAGACGGTCAGGGGCGGTCGATACGTGTTGGAGAGTATACTTCTCGATGGGACGACCGATCCCGGAGCAGTCGAGCGAACGTCGTGGCCATGACGGCGAGCACATACGTCGGCGAGATTTGGCTCTCGCGTCTACTCTTTCAGCGAGGCCTGGCCGCCCTGTTCGTAATCGCGTTCACCTCGGCGCTGAATCAGTTCCCCGCGCTCCTCGGCGAGCGCGGCTTGCTCCCCGTCCCGCGGTTCACGGCGATCGTACCGTTTCGTGAGGCGCCGAGTGTTTTTCACGCCCACTATTCGGATCGTTTCTTCACTGGGGTCGCGGGGACCTGCTCGATCCTCTCGCTTCTGGCCCTCTCGGGGATCTCGGAAATGGGGCCGTGGTGGTTGTCGACCGCGGTGTGGCTCGCGCTGTGGGCGGGCTATCTGTCCATCGTGAACGTCGGGCAAGACTTCTACGGTTTCGGGTGGGAGTCGATGCTCGTGGAAGCGGGGTTCTTCGCCGCTTTCCTGGGGCCCGCTCACCAGGCGCCGTCGGCGATTCCGATCTTGCTGCTGCGCTGGATCCTATTTCGCACCGAGTTCGGCGCGGGGCTCATCAAGCTGCGCCACGACCCTTGCTGGCGAGAGCTGACGTGTTTGTTTTTCCACAGCGAAACACAGCCGTTGCCGAATCCGGTCAGCTATTACACCCACGCGCTGCCGAAGCCGGTGCTGAAGCTGGGGGTCGTGTTCAGCCACTTCGTCCAGCTCTTGGTGCCGTTCGGGCTGTTCGCGCCGCAGCCGATCGCCTCGGGCGCGGCCTCGCTGATGATCTTGCATCAGCTTCTCCTCGTGATCAGCGGGAACTACGCCTGGCTCAACGGGTTGACCATCGTGCTGGGTATCGCCGGCCTCGACGACTCTCTGCTTCATTTGATTTGTCCTCTGCGCACGCCGGCGCTGTCGCCCGCCGGCCCCGTTTACGTTGCGCTGTGTTACCTGCTTCTCGGCGTGTCGCTCGTCCTCAGCGTGCCGCCGGCGCTGAACTTCTTCTCGAAGCGTCAGCTCATGAACTATAGCTTCAACCCGCTGCATCTGTTGAACGCCTACGGCGCGTTCGGCTCGGTGACGCGCGAGCGTTACGAGATCGTCGTGGAGGGCACGACCGAGGCGGCCGACGGCGAGATGGGCGCGGCGACGTGGCGAGAGTACGAGTTCAAGGCGAAACCCGGCGACGTGACCCGCCGCCCGCCGCAAGTCGCGCCCTACCACCTCCGGCTCGACTGGCTCATGTGGTTCTTGCCGTTCTCGGCCACGATCATCGACGGGAGCCTGTTCACGAGCCGTTCGCCGGAGCGCTGGTTCGTTCGCTTCGTCGAAAAACTCCTCGAGGGCGACCGAGCTACGCTGAAGCTCTTGCGCAACGACCCATTTCCGAAAGCTCCCCCGGCACGGATCCGCGCGAGCTTCTACCGCTACGAATTCACGACGGCGGCGGAGCGCGCAGCGACCGGCGCGTGGTGGAAGCGAAAGCACATCGGCGAGTTCTTACCCGCCGTGTCCCTCGGGGACCTGCGCCGCTGAACGGCGCCGGTACCGCGGTCACCGACATCGGAGCTCCGGAAAGCGGTCCCTCTTGTAGCTCGTCGAACGTAGAAGCGCGTCCGAACGGCTGCGGCCTCGAAGAGCACCCGAGCGGCTGACGCGCATCGCGTCACCTACATACGCTCCGTTGCACCACACGCGGATGCGCGCCGCGGGTAACTCGAAGGCGCAGCCGCACTATAATGACGGGATGGTGTCGGCGCTCCTGCTCGAGAATCGATACCGTGTGATCGAAGTACTGGGGCGTGGCGGTATGGGAGAGGTGCTGCGCGTCCTCGACACCGTGGAGGGACGCGAGGTCGCGCTGAAGCGTCTGGTGATCGAAGCCGGAGCGCGAGACGGGGCGGCTCTCGAGCTCTTCGAGCGGGAATTCCACACCTTGAGTGAGCTGTCGCACCCGCGAATCATCGAGGTGTACGACTACGGCGTCAGCGACAACGGCGCGTACTACACGATGGAGCTGCTCACGGGCAGCGACCTGCGCAGCATGCGGCAAGTCGATTGGCCGGTTGCTTGCGCGCTCTTGCGCGACCTCGCGTCTTCGCTCGCCATCATCCATTCGCGGCGGCTCATCCACGCGGATCTTTCGCCCCGTAACGTCCGGTGCACGGCGGACGGCCGCGCCAAGCTGCTCGACTTCGGGGCGATGATGCCGATGGGCCCGCCGCGTCATCTGACCGGCACGCCGCCGTTCGTGGCCCCCGAGACGCTGCACGGATTCCCGCTGGACGGGCGCACGGATATCTACGGGCTCGGTGCGCTCGCGTACTGGCTCCTCACCGGGCGCAACGCCTACCCCGTCCGCGAGCTCGCCGACTTGATCGAGCGATGGGGAGTGCCGCCCCGAGCTCCGCACGAGCTCGAAGCGAGCATCCCGGAGTCGCTTTCGAATCTGGTGATGGAGTGCCTCCAGCTCGACCGCAGCGCACGCCCGCGTACGGCGGGCATCGTCATGGAGCGGCTCTGCACCATCGCGTCGCTGCCGCTGGAGGAGCACCAGGAAGTCGCCGCCGCGTATCTCACCACGCCGACGCTGGTGGGACGCGCCCCGCAGCTCGCCGTCGTCCGCGCGAGATACGCAGCCACCAGCGACGCCCACGGCGGCGTGCTCATCGCCGAAGGCGCTTGCGGCAGCGGGCGCTCCCGGTTTCTGAACGCCTGCATGCTCGAAGCCAAGCTCGCCGGCCGCAAGGTGGTGAGCGTCGCGGCGGGCGAGCACGGCTTCCAGAAATACGGAGTCGCCCGCGCGATCTGCGAGCAGCTCCTGGCGCTCGCGCCGCAATCGGCAGAGGCCGCCGTGCGAGCCAATGGCGCGCTGCTTTCGCGGGTCCTCGGACGCGAGCTCGCCCGCGTTTCGCTCGCGCCGACGACGCCGCCTCCCAACGGCGTCGTGGCGGCGCTCGGCGACGTCGTCGCCAGGGTGAGCCGCGATCTCGATCTCGTCGTGGCCATCGACGACGCGGATCGCAGCGACGACGACTCCATGGGCGTCCTCTTGTCGATCGCGCAGCGTTCGAGCGAACGCACGCCGTGCATCGTCCTCACCGTGGACTCTACCGGCGAAGGCACCGTCGCGCTCGACGCGCTCCGGCGGCACGCCGAGATCATCTCGTTGCCGCCGCTCACCGAGCAGCAGGCGGAGGAGCTGATCCAGTCGGTCTTCGGCGTGGTCAAGCACAGCGTGTCCCTCGCGCGGCGGCTGCACACGGTCGCCGCCGGCCATCCGCGCGCCATGCTGCAGCTGGCACGCCACCTGGTCGACGAGGGAGTCGTCCGCTACGAAGCCGGGAGCTTCGTCCTCCCGGACAGAATCGACGAGCGTAACCTCCCGGCGTCGCTCGGAGCGGCTCTGGCGCGACGATTCGAAGCGCTGCATCCCGACGCCGCCGAGCTCGCCGGGGTGCTTTCGCTCACCGATCCGCGGGACATCCCGACGGGAAGCTACGTCGAGCTCACCGGACACGCCGACCGGCGCCGCACGTTCCGGGCCGTCGACAGGCTGGTGCGCGCGGAGTTCTTGGTACCCGAAGGCGACCGGTACCGCCTCGGAGACGCGACGTGGCGGAACGTCGTGGAAGAGAAGTTCTTGGCCGTCGAGAGGCGCTCCTTCCACGCCCGCCTGGCTCGTCACTTCGAAGCCGGGGGAGGCGTGAACCGCCGCGCGTTTCATCTGATGCGGAGCGGCGACGCCAAGGCGGCGGCGCTGGTCCAGCTCGCGCAGTACCTGAAAGATCCGAACGAGCCGCGGGATCCCCTCGAAGACTACGTCCCGGGCGTCCTGGATCTACTCGAGGAGATCGCGGACGCCGCCGAGAAGCTCGACATCCCCACCCCGCTCAAGATCGAGCTTCGCATGAAGACGCTCGGCGCGAGCCAGTTCATCGGCGACGTGGATCGGTTCCTGCGGCTCGCCCCGCCGTTGCTCGAGAAGCTGAAGCGGGACAGCGGCCTTTCCGACTACGAAGAGCTGTCGTCCGTCGAGGCGTCCGAGCGCCTGTTCGCGGCCTTCCAGCGGGTGCAGGCTCGCTTCGACGCCACCCCGGAGCACGAGCGGGGTCTGCCGCTCTTCGACGCGATGCGGGAGTTCGCGCGCCTGTGCGTGATGTACTGCGGCGTATCGGCGATCGCCCTCGACGTCTCCATCCTCCGCCGCGTCCCCGATCTGACGCCGCTCGTCGCGCTCTCGCCGGCCATCGGCGCCATCAAGCAGATGCTCGACGCGATGCTCCAGCTGCTCGAAGCGCGCACGCTGAAGTCGCGTGAGTCTCTGTTGCGGCTCATCGAGCGCCTCGATCAACCGGACCGCGCCGGGTTGGGTGAGCTCTATCACCGGTCTCTACGGCTCGGGGCGCTGTACATCGTCGGCCTCATCGAAGCCGCGCTCGGGATGTCGTGCGCCGAGCGACGGGCGCAGGAGCTCGAGAACGAGCGCGGACACCGCGTGAACGCTCAGCGCATCTACCTGACGGCGCGGCTGATGCAGGGCGACATGGAAGGCGCGGCCGCCGCGCAACGTCACGCCGAGCTGCTCAGCCTGCAGGAGGCGCAGTTTCAGCGTTATCCCGGGACGACGACGCGCAGCGAGCTCCTCGCCTGCTCCATGCAAGAAGACATCGCGGGAGTCAAAGAGATCCTGGAGCGTATGACGAAGGCGGCGCTCGTCTATCCGAAATGGATCGTCTACGTGCACATCGGGCGCCACTATCATCGCCGCTTGCAGCGGGATTTCCTCGGAGCGCTCGCGGCGCTCGAGCCCGCGTTCGAAGCGACGGCGCCGCTCGATCACCGTGATTGGCCGCTGGTCGCCGCCGCGCACGTTCAGGCGCTCTGCGACGTCGGGAAGCCGCGCGAAGCCGTGCGCGTCGGGCGGGAATACGTCGCGACGTGTCGCGAGCTCGAGCTCCATCCCGGCGCGTCGCAGATCGAGCAGGTGCTGGCGACCGCCTTGCTCGCCACGGGCGCGTCGACCGAGGCCGCCGCTCTCGCCGACGCCCTCATCGCCGAAACTACGTCGTGGAACGCCGGCGGGCTCGCGCTGGAGCTCCTCTACGAGCTCCGCGCGCGCGCCGCGCTGGCCGAGCGCGACGAGGCGGCGTTCACGCATTATCTTTCACTGTGCCGTCGAGAGGGCGAGGCGCACGCCGTTCCGGCGCTGGCGGCGCGAATTCAGCGCCTGGTACGCGAAGCGGAGAGGTCGTTCGTGACGCGCTCTCAGTTGCGTAACTCTCTGGACGTGGAAGCGGAGCTCCTCACCGTGATCAACGTGGAGGGCACGGTTCGGTCCGAGCTCGGCAAAGGCAACGATTCGTCGGTGCAAGAGCGCACGGAAGTCGACGAATGCCACACGATGACGGCGTTCGATTTGCCCGGACGCCGCCTCACTTGAACGCGGGCGCCGCCGCGTACGCCGTCCCCAGCTCGGTGAGGGCGCCGTTCTCGTCGTTCAGCTCGCAATTCGTCGACCACGGGTACCAGGCGTAGCGCGCGATACTCGGGTGCTTGCCGAACATCGCGACCGCGGCCTTGTAAAAGGCGACGACCGTCGCCGTGTCCGGCGCGCTCTGATTCAAGCAGCCCCACTCCGTGATCCAGATCGGGCGATTGCCGGCGACCCCTTCGGCGAACTCGACGTAGCTCTCGAGCTGAGACGCCTTCGAATCGCAGGAGCCCGAGTTCCAGCCGTACCAGTGGATCGCCACGAAATCCGCGCGAAGGCTGGGATCGCTTCCGAGGCGGTTCATGAAATCTTTGAACCACGATTGCCCATTCGTGTTCGCGGACGTCGCCGGACTGCCGACGCGGATGCCGGGCACGGCGAACGCCGGCCAGAGCCCGATGGCGGTCGCGACGGAGATGTTCGACTGGCTCGTGTTGTCCGGCTCGTTGAAACCGAGGACGTTCGCGTAACCTTGCGTCGCCATCGATTGCACCGCGGAATGGATGCTGGACGCGGTTTGCTCGGCGCCGGTATGTCCCCAGATCATCGGCACGAACTCTCCGCCGCGCCCGTCGCTGCACGGTTCGTCCTCTTTCTGTTCCCAGTTGTAGTACCAGGAAACGTTCAGCGCGGTGCGCGCCGCGCACGGCGAGTTGGCCACGCCCTTGTACGGCCGCATGGAGCCGCCGTCGCCTTCGCCCGCGGAGCCGCCGCTCGAACCCGCGCCGCCCGTCGTCGCGCCACCGTTGCTGCTCGTGGCGCCTCCCGTTCCGAACGCGTTGCCGCTGCCGCCCGCGGCGACGGTCGATCCGGCGATGCCGCCCGTCGCGCCAGCCGTCGCGGAGACGCCGCCGGCACCCGCCGCGGTGGTTCCACCGTTGCTCGACGGCAACGTGCCCGACGATCCGCCGCCGCCGTTCGGCGTCGGGTTCGAAGCGCCGCCGGTGACGGCGCCGTTGACGCCGCCCATCGAAGCGACGGTGCCGCCGGTCGAAGCCCCCGCACCGCCGCCGGAGCCCGATGACGAGCTGCAGCCGCACGGCGCCGTCAGAACGACGAACAGCAGAGCGGGCTCGAGATACGGTTTCGGAGATCTTTTCACGGTCGCCAGGTGTAGGGCGGGGGCGACGTCACGTCGGACGGCGTGCAGTTGTTCGTGACGGTGTCGTCGACGAAGCCGCAATACGTGCCGCTCGACTCGCTCTGATTGGCCCCGCGCAGCTCCAAGTCTCCAAGTAGCACGGCCGACCCCGAGATGGATTGCGGCTTTTCGAACCAGCCCGGCCCATACGGCCACGAGAGCATGACGTGAGCGGTGCCACCGATGGTCGCACCCGTTTCCAGCACGGTGAGGCCGCCGACGGTGCCGCTCGACACCGTGCCGGCGACGATCGTCGCGTGGTCTTCGATGCGCGCGGAAGCGCCGACGCTGCCACCGAGCACCGCGGCGAGCGGACCCACGTACGCGCCCGGCGCCACCGTCGCCCCCGAGGCGACCCATCCGCCTCCGTTCGACCAGCGCATGCCGCTCGACGACGGATTCGGCGCGTTCGCCTGGAAGCCCTCGGGAGACGCGCCATGGACCTCGATCATGTACGGGTAGCGGTAGATCGTCGGGTACAGCTGATCCCAGTCGATGTGCGTCGCGACGGACGGCGTGCCGGTGACGACCAGGAACAGCGACTCCGACGGATCGACGCAGAAGGTCAGCGAGCCGTCCGTGCCGCTGACGAGCTTGCTGTAGCGCGGCGTCGTGATCGCCGCATCGGTCGCCACGAGACCCCAGCGAAAATCCGTATTCGCCGACGCCTGGATGACGCCGCGGAAGGTGATGCTCACTTGAGTGGCGCCGGCGTCCGGATAGAGGCGCACGACGTTGTAGCCGTAGCGCTGCGGCGCCTGCAGCGCCGGAACGACGTAGCGATGGTTCGGCGCGTCGAGCGCTTCCAGCCGCGTGGTGCGGAGCCGCCGCTCGGGCTTCGACACGTCGGTGACGCTGCCGTAGTTCGAGCGGAAGAGCTTGCTCTGGTTCATGCCCGCGGTGCTCTCCGGCTCCGGATCCTGGTAGTCCCAGGTGACGTCGTGCATCGCCCATTCGCCGAAGAAGTCGTTGAGTTGCGAGAGGTTCCACCCGCGCGTGGAAGCGATGTTGTCGAACGGGTCCGAGCTCGTCTTCGGCGCCGTCCAGATCGAGTTCACCGCGTCGTAGCAGTACTTGTCCTTCAGGAACTCCATGAACTGCCAGTTGCAATAACGATCCCGCGTGGAGCCGAGATAGAGGTGCGGCGCGTTCGCGAGCATCTCCGAGCAGTGCACGTTCGTCGTGTGGTATTCCGGGAGCTGCTGCGCGCGCCAGTTCGCGTGGCTCTCGTAGATCCAACCGCAGTAGTTCTGCGAGCCGCCGCACGAGAGGCCCTTCGTCGTCGATTGGACGGCGTGCATGAACTCGTGCGCGAGACCCCAGTGATCGGCCGTGCCCCCCGGTCCGATCCACATGCCCATGTAGCCGTTGCCCCATCCGCCGCCGGTGAGGCCGTAGTCGGAGTGCACCACGATGCTCGCCTTGTACTTCGTCGTGCTCGAGCAATACGGTTCGGGAAAGAAGATGGGAGAGCCGAAGAGCGTCGGCCACACCACCGTCTCGAGCGTGTCGGTCGCCGCCGAACATTGCGACGCGGTGATCGTCCCGTCCGGCGCATGGACCGCGAAGTGGTCGCTCTGACAGACGAGGGGATCATTCGTCGTCGACCCGGGGTCCGTCCAAGTTCCGTCCATACAGGTGGTCGTGGGCGCCGTGGGACAATTCGTTGCCCAGACCGTCGTGGTCTGCCCGGGGTCGCAGCTCGTCGCGCCGCCGTTGCTCGCGCCGCCGTTGCTCGCGCCGCCGTTCGCGCCGCTGTTGCCGGAGCCGCCGATCGCCGTCGCGCCACCGTCCGCGCTTCCACCGGTGTTCGAGCCGCCGTTCGCGCTCGCTGCGCCGCCGGAATGGCTTGCTCCCGCGCCACCGGAGCCGGCACACCCGTTGCCGGCGCACGTCGTCACGCTGCCGGCCGCGCCGCTCGTGCCCGTTCCGGTCGCAGCAGGCGTCCCCGCGCCGCCGCCCGCACCTCGATCGCCGTTCGATCCGCCGGAGCACGCGGTGAGCGCACCGGCCGCGAGGAGCGCCGGAGCCCACCGCAACGTCGCGCAAGCCTGGAACATTCTTCGAGCGTGCATGCCTGTCTTTCTCCGCGAGCTCGCGAGCGAGCACGGGGAAGTGACTCGAGCCCCTCACCGCGGGTCACGCAATTTGCGACGCGTGGCTCACGGACAGTACGTGACGCGCGCGACCGATAGCGTCCGCAACGCCGGTGCCGGTGCGCCGCCATCGGCCGCCGGCTGCGTCGAGCGATCTCGATTTGCCACGTCGGCGAACACGAATCCGAGGTCGCCGTTCGGGAAAAGACGGATATCCTCGAGCTCGTTGGGCGTCGCGGCGATCGTCTCGTCGGGCGACACGAAGTTACCCGTGGCGTCGAGTAGGCGCGCGTGCGTCCCGAGGAACGTTCCTTCGCACGTCTGCGTGTTGCAGCGCAGATCGCCGAAGGTCTCCCACGTCGCGAGGAGCCGGCTCGCACCATAGGGAGCCAGGTGCACTCCCAGCTCGGCGACGTCGGGTGTGTTCGAGAGCCACGTCTCCGCAGTGGTGACGCGATAGCTCGAGTCCATCGCGACGAACGCGATGTCCGGCGCAGCGCGATCCGCGACGACCTGTCCTTCGGCGTTCTTCACGCCGCGTGACGACCAGGCGACGGCGAAGCCGCCGTCGCCCGTTTGCACGATCGATCCGAGCGAGCCCGCGGAGTAGCCCGCGGCGGAGTACTCCGCTGCGATGAGCTGACTCGCCCTTCCTTCGGCGACGAGATTCAATCCGCGCGCCGGCGTGCCGTCCGAGAGGCAGATCGGAGTGAACGTGGACGCCCCCGGAAGCAGTCGAAGGCCTTCGTCGATGCTGCAGTTCCACGCCCAGCCGCCGGGCGAGGCGTGGCCGCTGTCGTCCAGGTATACGAGCTTGTCGCCGTAGTACGAGGCGTGCGCGTCGCCGTCACAGCCGTGCACGGCGAAGTACGCCCCGTATTTTTCGCCGTTCCACTCGAGCCTGCCGTTCAGCGGCGAGGCGATGCAGTCCCGTGCTTGTCCCACGGCTCCCGCCACGACGCTGCTCGTCCCCGTGAGCGGCATGGCCGCGACCTGCACGCCGCCTCGGATGCGCAGGAGCATCGCCGCGCGCGCGATCGCGCCGTGGTTCGCGGGATCGGTGAGCTGTTCGCCGGGGTCGGTGCTCGTGACGAGCAACGCCGCGCCGTCGCGCTGCGCGACGAGGCCGCCGATGTCCGTCGCGTCCACGACGGTATCGGCTCCGCGCCGCGCGAGCGTCCCGTCCAGCGCGGTCAGGTGAACTCGACTCCCCGCGGCTTCACGCCATGCGATGCTCGGCGCGCCGTCGGGGCCGATGCCGAACGCGATGCGGTCGTCTTCCGGGATGAGGTTGTACCCGAGGCGGCGATAGTGAACGTCCTCGGTGACGTCTACCGGCGTCACGGTGATGCGGCTCGCGATCGTCGCTCCGCAGATGCGCGCCCCGGCTTCGAGGCGCGCGGCGGCGTCCGCAGGGGTGCCCGGTCGTTCGTTGGGCGCGCCTGCTTCGGCTCGTTCCGGCTTGAACGCCGTTTGCACGAACTCGGTGCGACAGCCCGCGCTACTGACGACCGCGAGCACGTACGCCGCGAGCCAGCGGGCCACGCCGCGTCGCCTCACAACCCCACCCCGATGCCCGCGGAGCTCAACAACACGGGCCTTCCGAGCGGCGTCTCGGCGTCGGCGACGGCGACGCCGGCGCGGGGCATCGTGCCGGCGAGGCGCACCGTCACACCGACGGTAACCGGCGGCACGACGCGCACGTCGGCGTGAAGGCCGAGCGCGGCGAGCGCCGCCGTGAGGCCGCCGGTACGCGATTGGAGCGGCGCCTGCGGCTCCCCTTCCGCCCCGAGGAAGTATGCGCCGAGCGCCGCGTTCACGCCGGCATCGACGCGCGCGGTGCGGAGCACGTCGTAGCGCACTTCGCACCATGCCATCCCTTGTTGCAACGTCGCGGCGCCCTCCGGGCGTTCGACGCGCCCGCCCAGCAATGGGCCGGCTCCGCCGATGCCGAGCGCGAAGCGGTGGGAGAGTCGATACGAAGCAGAGAGCGCAGGCCCGATCGCGACGCTAGCCGCCGCTTGCACGAACAGCATCGCCTCGGCGCGCAGCGAGAGGCGCGGCTCGGAGCGCGCCGCGAACGCGGCGACCACCGGCGTCGGCGTACGGCGTTCGACGTTCGCGACGTCGGCGGGCGGCCGCTCGCCCCCGCTGAACTCCTGCAAGCTCGCGCGCAGCAAATCGACGGCCCGGATCGCCAGCACGCTCGACGCGTCTTCCCCGCGCTCGGCGGCGATGGTTCGCAGCGTCGTCTTGCCGGTGACGCGGTCCACGAGCCACACGTCCACCGACGCGTCGCTTCCGTGCCGCACCAGCGCGATCGCCGCGACCGCGTCTTTGCTCTCCGCGGTCGCCGCCAGCACCGAAGCGGGCGCCGCGCCGGGCGATGGCTCGACCGACTCGGTCTCGAAGTGTTGAATTCGGAGCTCGGCGGCCAGTCGATTGAAGGCATCGAAGAGGACCGCGTCGGAGGGCTCGGGTTTCAAGAGCACCACGCGCTCGGCGTTCGCGTCGAGCGCGCGCGCGAAGACCAATCCGAACAACGCTAGAGCCAGCGACGTCGCTCGTCTCATCCGTCAATCGGGTCCCGCGAGCCGCCGCGCAGCACGCACCGCAGCTCCGTCCGGATACCGGCCGAGGTATTCGCGGGCGAGCTCGCGTGCGTGCGCAGTCGCCCCCGCGTGCGACGCGGCGAGCATGCGTCCGGCGAGCGCTTCGGCGGCGAGAGCGCCGGCCGGCGACTCCGACAAGTACGTCGCGTACCAGCGATCCGCCGTGACGAGATCGCCGGTCGACTCCGCCGTGCGGCCGAGCAAAAACGCCGCCGTCGCGGCGTCTTGCGATCCCTTGCCGCGCGATCGTAGCGCGAGGAGCGCGCGCGTCGCGAGCTCCGGAGCGCTCGTGTAGCGAGCTGCGTCGGCGAGCGCGCGCAAATCGGCGGCCGTACATTTCGCGAGGCAGTCTTCGACACCGCGAGCTTGCGCCGCGGCGACGACCTCCGCGAAGGCACCGCGTCGCACCCGCTTCGCCCACGACTCTTCCGGCGCGGGCGGCTCCGGCGTCTTCTGTATGACCGTCGTGCTCGATGGCTCTTCCGGCGCGGGCGGCTCCGGCGTCTTCCGTACGACCGTCGTGCTCGACGGCTCTGGCGGCACGGGCGCTCGCTCGGGCGTGACCACTTCCGGCGCTGGAAGCTCTCCCGAAGCCGCGGCGCGCGGCTCGACTTCGTCGTGCTTCTGCGCGTCGTCCAACTTGACGATTCCGTCGCGGACCGACGCGCGGAAGCTTTGCCCCGCTCGCACCACGTAGTGGCTCGGCCCGATCGGCGTGTCGATCTCGACCGAGCCTTCGTGGAGCGTGACCTCGATGCGCTCGCTCTCCGGATCCCAGACGATGCTGAGCTTCGTTCCGGTCACGCGGATCTCGAACGGCCCCGCGACGAAGGCCCAGCTCGTGCTGGCGCGGTGGTGAATGCTCGCCGTGGCGGCGCCGCGCTCGACGAGCACGCGGGCGCCGTTGCGCTTCGTCTCTTCGATGCGCAACCGCGTTCCGGGCCGGGCGACCACGGCCGAACCGTCCGAAAAGCGTACGTCCGCCGGCGCGTCGTCGCGCGCGCTCACGTAGCTCGGCGACGCATTCGCGTTCCCGTGAACCTCGAACGAAATGGGCCGCACCCAAGAAGACCCGAGCGCGAACACCGCGCCGACGACGAAGACGAGGACGGCGAGCGCGGCCACGACGCGAGCCGCGGTCCATCGCAGAGCAGGCGCGTGCTCGACCGCGGCGACGTGCATCGCTGCACCGAGCAACCGAGCCCGGCCCGCCGCGTGCGTCTCGCGATCCACGGGAGCGTCCGCGACCCCACGCGCGAGCGCGGCGACACGCCCGAGTCCGACGCCGTCGTCGTCAGCCATCGGTCCCCTCCTCGACTCGACGGATGAACTCCCACAGCGAAGGCTCGAGTCGCTTGGCCCGCGCGACGATGGCGCGGCGCGCGCGCGAGACTTCGCGCTTCGCCGTCGACTCCGACGTGCGCAACGCGGCAGCGACTTCGGCGATCTCCAGGCCTTGAACCTGCCGCAACACGAAAGCGACGCGCCGTCGCGGCGGCAATTGTTCGAGCAGCCGGTAGAGCCCGCGTAGCGCGAGCGCGCCGTCGAGATCCGACGGCTCGGACGCCATTTCGGGGACCTGTCCCCGGGGCGACAGCGTCACCCAGCGTCGCACGCGGCGGCGCCGCAGCTCGACGAACACCAGCCGCACGGCGACCGAAACGAGGTACGCGCGCAGCGCGGATGCGTCCCGCAGCGTCGCCGCGCCCCGGAAAAACGCGATGAACACCTCCTGGAGCAGGTCCTCGACGGCGGCATCGACCCCGAGATTGCTGCGCAGGACGCTCCGGACGACCTGCGCGTAGCGGTCCCAGACCACGCCGAGGGCCGCCGTGTCGCCGCGCGCCACGGCCTCGACCAGCTCGGAATCACCGAGCCGGTCGCGTGGAAAACGCGACACCGAGGGCTGCCGCTTCGCGATGGCCGACACTGCATTAGAGTTGCCGAATCCGGACGCGGCAGGTCACGAAAAGCGACGAACGGCTCAAAAAACGAGACCGCCGCTCGGCGTCCCCTTGCGAATAGTTCCATCGTCGTTGAACACCAGCTCGTCGTTCGCGATTTCGCGACGGTAGGTGCCCCCGCCGTTCGGGCCATCGCTGACGGGATGAACGAAAACACCAATCGCCGAACTGGGCGACGCCCGAGTGATTCGTGGGCACGTCCTGGGCACGACGAGCGCGGGCGCGCGGGTCAGGAGAACGCGAGACCGACGTAGTTCTCGGCGAAGGCCGTTTGCGCGGCCGAGGACGTGCGCAAATAAGAGAGCTCGGCGCGCTTGAGACGCCGCGTGAAGGCGTCGTCGGAGTCGTAGCGGTGCAGCAAGTTCGTCATCCACCACGAGAAGCGCACTGCCTTCCAGATGCGCTCGAGGCAAATCTCCGAGTAGTGCTCGAGCAGCGCCGTCGAGCTCTCCACGTAGTGCTCGACGAACGCCGCCGCGAGCAACGCGACATCGGAAAGAGCGAGGTTCAACCCTTTGGCGCCCGTGGGGGGCACGATATGGGCCGCGTCGCCGGCGAGAAACAATCTGCCGAACCGCATCGGCTCGGCGATGAAGCTCCGGAGCGGCGTGATGCTCTTCTCGATCGACGGACCCGTCGCCAGACGAGCAGCGGCCTCCGCCGGCAATCGCGCTCGGAGCTCGTCCCAGAAGCGCGCGTCGGACCAGGCACGCACGTCGTCGTCGAGGCTGCACTGCACGTAGTAGCGCGAGAGCATCGGGTTGCGCATCGAGCAGAGCGCGAACCCGCGCTCGTGACCGGAATAGATGAGCTCGTCGCTCACCGGCGGCGTCTCGGAAAGAATGCCCAGCCATCCGAACGGATACACGCGCTCGTACGTCGTCAGGAGCGCGGCCGGGAACGACGCGCGCGACACGCCGTGATGTCCGTCACAACCAGCGACGAAATCCGCGACGAGCTCGCGCTTCTCGCCGTCCTTCGCGTACGTGACGCGCGGTGCGTTCGTCCCGGCATCGTGGATGACGACGTCGGTGACTTCGTCGACGATCGCGCCGCCGGCCGCGTCGCGCGCTCGGAACAGATCTTTCTGTAGCTCCGTCTGGCCGTAAATGGTCACGGCCTTCCCCGTGTGTTCGCGAAAATCGATGCGAAAGCGACGAGCGCCGGTGGAAAGCTCCACTCCTTCGTGCACGAAGCCTTCGCGCAAAGCGCGATCGGCGAGCCCGGCGCTACGCAGCAGCTCGATCGAACCGTGCTCGAGGACGCCCGCGCGGACTCGCGACATCACGTACTCGCGCGACCGGAGCTCGAGCACCACGTTGTCGATGCCCTTCGACGCCAGCAGATGCGAAAGCACCAGCCCGGACGGCCCTGCCCCGAGAATGGCAACTTGAGTACGTTGCGTGCGCTCTGTCACGGCTCTGGCTCGTCGTTCGAGGGCGACGTCGCGCGAAGCATCCTCGGGCATTTCCTGGAGCGGAACAACGGATCCCTGCGAAGCTCGTCCAGGGCAGACGATTTTCGAACGGCGGGCGAACGGTTTTCCCGATTCCGAGGGTCTTAGAGGAAGAAGTAGGACCGAAGTCCGCCAAAGGATGGAGGAACGAGCGCCATTGACCAATACCGACGACCGCTTTTCGAAACTCCTGGAGCGTCACGAAAACGAGATACGTCTCCATTGCTACCGCATGCTCGGATCGTCGCACGACAGCGACGACATGCTGCAAGAGACGCTGACGCGAGCCTTTCGGGCGAAGGAGACCCTGGCCCACGAAGAAAGCGCGCGGGCGTGGCTATATCGGATCGCCACCAACGTCTGCCTCGACGAGCTCGCGCGGCGAAAAAAGCGCCTCTTGCCGCGCGAAGCCGGACCACCCGCTATGGAGCCGAATCCCGCGATCGGCCCGCCGGAGCCGGACGCCTACCTCGAGCCGTGTCCCGACACCTGGCTCGAAGGAACCTCCGCCGACGCAGGGGCTCGCTACGAGCTGCGCGAAGCCGTCGCTCTTGCGTTCGTCGCCGCGCTCCAGCACCTGACCCCGCCGCAACGAGCGACCCTGCTGCTTCGGGACGTCGTCGGTTTCTCCGCCGAGGAAACGTCGAAGGCGCTCGCGCTCGGATTGGAAGCGACGAACAGCGCATTATTTCGTGCCCGTTCCGCGGTAAAGAGCAAGATCTCCGGCAAAGAGCCGTCGGCGTTCGCGTCCTCGAATCGTGCAAACCTGGACGCGCTGCTCGAGCGGTACCTGCGCGCCTGGAACGAGCTCGATATCGACGCCTTCGTGGAGCTCTTGCACGACGAGGTCGCGACCACCATGCCTCCGGCTGGAACGTGGATCGCGGGACTCGCGGCAAACGCGGGCTTTTATCGGGCAATGTTCGCGGCGCAGCGCCGCGGTTCGTTCGTGGCCGTGCCCACCGCCGCCAACGGCGGGCCGGCGTTCGCGTTCTATCGCTCGACGGCCGTGAAGGAGCCTTTCCGGCTGAGAGCCATTCAGCTCGTCGGCGTTCGCGACGGGCAGATCTCCAGCATCGATCACTTCATGCTGCCCGAGCTCGCCACAGTCTTCGGATTGCCGGATACGTTGGAAGCCCGAACATTTCCGTGAGCGTCGTCGGTCTCATCCATCGTGAGCGCCAGAACCCGCGGCGCCGAAAGGAAGAGACATGACCACCGAGCGAACCCTCGAGATCGTCCGCGCATATTACGACAGCTGGAAAAACGGCATCGAGCGCTTCGATGAAGCGCGCCTTTGCAGCGTCCTCTCGCCCAAGGTCCGGTTCGAGAGCCCTCTCGGCCGAAGGGAAGAGGCCGCGCCTCTGGTCGAGGCCATCGCGCGTTTCGCGAAGGCACTGAAACAGGTCGATTTCCATCAGACGCTGGCGGCGAGCGACGAAGCGGCCGTCATCTACGACTGCCAGCTGACGTGGCCGGTCGACGTGCTGCGATGCGCGGAGTTCTTCCGGGTCGAAGGCCATCGCATCACCTCGATTCGACTCGTGTTCGACGCGACGGAGTACCGGAAGGCCGCGATGCCGTGAGCGATTCGCGTCGTCACCACGAACGGACGGTCAGCGCACTCACAAACCTCATACGCCGCACCCTTGTAACCATTTCTGTGTTCTGCCTGCATCGCACATTGGACGGTTGGGCCAATTTGTACAACCTTCCAACGTTGCTATGGTGGGCGGCAACCAACGGAGACAGGGAGTATTCGTCATGAAGATCGACCGTCTTTTTCAGGTTCTCGTTCTCAGCGGCGCTTCTTCGACCGTGGGGCTAGCGGCTTGCGGCAGCAGCAAATCAAGCTCCGGCGACGCCGGTACCGGCGGCGCTACCTCGACGGGAGGCAGCTCGGGTACCGGCGGCACTACCTCTACCTCTACGGGCGGCAGCTCGGGTACCGGCGCTTCCACCTCGACAGGAGGCAGCTCGGGTACCGGCGGCTCTGCCGGTACATCCGCAACGAGTGGGGCGACGAGCGGCAACAACGGCGGCGTGCCGAGCGGCGACGCGTCCACGTGCGTCTGCGCGCCGGAAAGAGACGTCCCGACGTGGATCGACTGCAACGGCTGCTGTTGCTGGCTCGCCGCCGGTCAAACGTCGCCGGCGCCGACACCCATCTGCGGCGTGGACCCTTGCTGCATCGGTCACGGCCGAACCACCGCCTCCATGTAACCGAGCCGCCTCGTCACGACGACGAGAGCCTCCGTCGTCACGACGAGCGCACGTCGAACGCATAGTCCGAGCGTCCGAGATCTGCGCGGGCGACGGCCCGCGCGCCGGCGCTCTCGACGTTTCGCTTCGATCTACTGAAGCGCGTCCAGCGTTCCCGCTGCAGTCGGACCGCCGGGGGCGACTGGTCTTCCAGGCGCTCGTCCGCCGATCACGTGAGTCAGCGCGAGGGCGATTCGGCTTCGGAGCAGCGGATGGCGAGGATGCTCGCGGCGGCGCCTTCGCGGCTCTTGCCCTCCACGACGATCGTGATCTGTTCTTCCAACCCTCGCTCAAATCGAGTCGAGTGATATTCGTCGATTCGGGGGGAGAAGTTCGCAGCCGCTTTTGCCTGCGCCGCGACGGATTTCTCCGCAGGCGCTTCGCGAATCCCCGTCCTCGAGGCGCGTCACCACCACGCCGAATGCGCCCGCCCCACCTGACCGGCGAGCGGATGGTGCGCCTGCACGGAGTATGCAGGGAGCATCGTCGATGCGTCATATGGCGCCGGCGACAGCCGAAAAACGCGCGGCGTGCTTTCTCGAGAAGAAACAACATGCGTGGTGATCACGATAAAAGCCCAAGCGCTCGTACTGGGTGTTGGGTCGCCGGCGTCGTTTCACTGTTCGGACTAGCGGCGACCTCGACCGGGTGCAACGTGGGTCCGGATTTCAAGAAACCCCAAGTAGGGGTCCCTGACCAATGGCTCGGCGGGAGCGACCCACACCTCGCGACCGAGAAGACAGCGGAAACGGAGTGGTGGAAGTCGTTCGACGACGCGACGCTCGACCGCTTGATTGAGCTTTCGTACCGCCAGAACCTGCCGCTGCAAGTCGCGGGGCTGCGCATCGCCGAGGCACGCGCTCAGTTCAGTCTCGCTACCGGCAGGCAATTCCCGCAAGTGCAACAGGTGTTCGCCAACGCCGCGGCGGTCGGTCTCAGCAACCGCGTCATCACCCTGCCCGGCGTCGACCACCATTTCATCACCTACGAGCTCGGCTTCGATGCCGCGTGGGAAATGGATTTTTGGGGAAAGTATCGACGCGGCGTCCAGGCCGAGGCATCGAATCTGCTCGCTACCGTCGCCGACTATTACTCCGCGCTCGTCTCGCTGACGGCGGAGGTCGCGCGGACTTACGTCGCCGTCCGCACCTTCGAGGTGCTCATCGATCTGGCCGTCGACAACGTGCGCGTCCAGGAACAGGGCCTGGCGATCGCCGAGTCGCGTTTCACCAACGGCGCGACGTCGGAGCTCGATCCCACCCAGGCGAAGATCCTCCTCGAGAGCACCCGTGCCTCCATACCGCAGCTTCAAATTCAGCTGCAGCAGGCGCAGAACGCCCTGAGCACGCTGCTCGGACAGCCGCCCGGCGCCGTCGAGTCCATATTGAGCGGACCGAAGCAGATCCCGAGGCCGCCCACGAACGTGGCAGTAGGCGTGCCGGCCGAGATGCTGCGCCGGCGGCCCGACATCCGCAGCGCCGAGTTCAACGCGGCCGCGCAGTGTGCCCGCATCGGCGTCGCCCGGGCGGAGCTCTATCCGAGCTTCTCGATCGCCGGCAGCATCGGGCTGCAAGCGAGCACGGCCAGCGGTACGAACCACAATCCGTTCTCCGTCCACGCCCTGACGTATACGGTCGGCCCTCAAATCACCTGGCCGCTCTTGAACTACGGCCGACTACAAAATGCCGTCCGCGTGGAGGACGCCCGTTTTCAGCAACTCCTCGTCACGTACCGAGACACCGTCCTCAAGGCGCTGCAGGAAGTAGAAGACGCGGTCACGGGCTTCTTGAATTCCCAGACGGCCGTCGCGTTCGAGGAGGACGCCGTGGCGTCCGCCAAGAGGTCCGTGGAGCTCTCGTTCATCATGTATCGCGAGGGCGCCGCCGATTTTCAGCGCGTGCTCGACGCGCAGCGCTCTCTCTTGGAGCAGCAGAATGAGCTCGCGCAGACGAGCTCGAACGTCACCACGAGCCTGATCGCCATGTACAAGGCGCTGGGGGGTGGTTGGGAGCCGCGCAGCGATCAGCCGTTCCTGCCAGCGCAGACACAAAAGGAGATGCAGGAGCGGACGGGCTGGGGCGACCTACTGACCGAACCACGATCACCCGAGAAGAACAAGCAATCGGAGAAGAAATAGAGGCTCCGCGATGGCGAACAAAATGTCGAAGGCATCCATGAGGTGGCTCGCCGCGCTGCTGGTCATCGCGGTATGCGCGTTCATCGGTTTCCGCTACTACGAGAAGAAGAAGAGCGCGCTCCCCGACGGCATCGCGTCCGGCAACGGACGCGTCGAAGCGAAGCTGGTCGACCTGGCCGCGAAAGAGCCGCTGCGGGTCAAGGACATCCCGGTCGACGAAGGCGATCTGGTGAAGCCCGGTCAGGTGCTCGTGCAGCTCGACACGGTCACGCTCGACGCCGAGCTGGCCGAAGCGAACGCGAGCGTCGACGCCGCCAAGGAACGGCTCGCGCTGGCCAGGGCGTCCATCGTCAAGCAAAAGAGCGAGATCGACCTCGCTGAAATCGAAGTGAACCGCGCGACCAAGCTCGAGCAACAGGGCGCGGGATCGCAGCGCGATCTCGACGTCCGCAGGACCGAGCTCGAGACCACGAAGGCGACGCTCGCCGAGTCCCAGGCGATGCTCAAAACCGCCACTCAGCAGGTGGAAGTCGCGCGAGCGAACGCAGCGACGATCCAGACGCGCATCGACGACGCGACCTTGAAGTCGCCGGTCACCGGGAGGGTCCTCTACCGCCTCGCGGAAGCGGGAGAAGTCCTCGGCGCCGGCGGCAAGGCGCTGACGCTCGTGAACCTCGAGGACATCTACATGGAGATCTTCCTACCTTCGGATCAGGCGGCCAGCATCAAGCTCGGTTCCGACGCACGGATCACGGTCGATTACGCTCCGAAGGCTCCCGTGCTCGGCTACGTGAGCTTCGTGTCGCCCGAAGCTCAGTTCACCCCGAAGCAGGTGGAGACGCGCAGCGAGCGCGAGAAGTTGATGTTCCGGGTCAAGATCCAGCTCCCGAAGGAGTTCGCGGCCCAGTACATGGAACGCATCAAGACCGGCGTTCGTGGAGTGGGTTACGTGAAGCTGAACCCTTCCGCGGCGTGGCCTCCTTGGTTGCAGAACGTCGTGAAGCCTCAGCCGCAAGCCAAGCGCTGAAAGCCCTTGGACCTATCCATGGTGCCGGGATCTCACGAGGCGCAGAGCGGACCTACGGGTAAGCCGGTCGCGTCCGTCAAAGACGTCACTCACCGCTACGGAAAGGTCGTCGCGCTGGACGGCATCTGTCTCGACGTCCCGAGCGGCGTCATGGTCGGCATCGTCGGTCCGGACGGCGTCGGCAAATCCACGCTGATGGCGCTCATCGCCGGGTCCAAGAAGCTGCAAGACGGCACGGTCATCGCGCTCGACGGCGACATGCGCGACATCCGTCACCGGCGGGCCGTAGGTCCGCGCGTCGCTTACATGCCCCAGGGGCTCGGAAAGAACCTCTACCTGGAGCTCAGCGTCTACGACAACGTCGACTTCATGGCGCGCCTGTTCGGGCTCTCGAGAGACGAGAGGCCGAGCCGCGTGATGGAGCTCTTGCAGGCCACCGGACTGGCGCCGTTCAAGGATCGCCCGGCGGGTAAGCTCTCCGGCGGCATGAAGCAGAAGGTGGGGCTCTGCGGCGCGCTGGTGCACGAACCGGATCTCTTGATCCTCGACGAGCCCACGACCGGCGTCGATCCGCTCTCGCGCCGGCAGTTCTGGTCGCTCATCGACGACATCCGTCGAGGGCGCCCGGGCATGAGCGTCCTCATCTCCACCGCGTACATGGACGAGGCGCAGAAATGGGACTTCATCGTCGCCATGGACGCGGGACGCGTGCTCGCGACGGGAACGCCCGCCGAGCTGATGGCGCGAACGGGCACCCACGATCTCGAGCAATGCTTCATCGGCCTATTGCCGGACGAGAAGCGGCGCGGGCATACCGAGCTCGTGATCCCGCCGCGCGATTCGGGCAAATCCGACATCGCCATCGAGGCACACGGCCTGACGCAGCGCTTCGGGACGTTCACGGCCGTCGACCACGTGACCCTCTCCATTGAGCGCGGCGAGATCTTCGGGTTTCTCGGCTCGAACGGCTGCGGCAAGTCGACCACGATGAAGATGCTGACCGGCTTGTTGCCCCCGACCGAGGGCACCGCGACCATTTTCGGCAGCTCCGTCGAGGCCGGCAGCATGGAGGTGCGCAAGAACCTCGGGTACATGACGCAGTCGTTCTCGCTCTACGGCGAGCTCACCGTGAAGCAAAACCTGGCGCTGCACGCGCGCCTCTATCACTTGCCGGACGACGAGGCCAAGGCGCGCATCGAAGAGCTGGTGGACAGGTTCGGTCTCGGAGCGCACCTCGACGCCCTCGCCGAATCGCTGCCGATGGGGCTCCGTCAGCGGCTCTCGCTGGCGGTCGCCGTCTTGCACGAGCCGCAGATCCTCATCCTGGACGAACCGACGTCCGGGGTCGATCCGGTCGCGCGCGACAGCTTCTGGGAGCTCTTGATCGATCTGTCGCGGAAGCAGAACGTCACCATCTTCGTCACGACGCACTTCATGAACGAAGGGATGCGCTGCGATCGCATCTCGTTGATGAACGCCGGTAAGGTCTTGGCCTGCGACGTGCCGCAGAAGCTCATCGATCAGCGCGGCGCGGCCAGCCTGGAAGAGGCGTTCATCGCCTACATGGAGGAGTCCGCGGCGCCCGCAGCGGCGAGCCAGGAGTCGCCGGCCGGCGAGCGCCCGCTCGAAGCGCCGGCCGCCGGGCACCACGCCTCGAAGCCCTCGCCGTGGCGGCTGCGCCTCGAGCGGCTCCGCGCCTATGCTCGCAACGAGACCTTACAGATCCTGCGAGATCCGATCCGCTTGGCATTCGCGTTCGTCGGTTCGGCGCTCTTGATGCTCGTCTTCGGGTTCGGCATCACCACCGACGTCGAGCACGTCCGCTTCGCGGCGCTGGACATGGACGACTCGCCGGAGAGCCGCGACTACCTGGCCCAATTCGGCGGCTCACCGCGCTATTTCCTCAAGACACCGCCGGCCCGCTCCACCGACGAAGCGCTCGAGCGACTGAAGGCGGACGACGTCTCCCTGGTCGTCGAGATCCCGCCTCGCTTCGGCAAGGATTACCGCCGCGGCAACCAGCCGGAGATCATGGCGCACGTCGACGGCGCGATGACGTTCCGCGGCGACACCGTCGCGCAATACGTCCAGGGCGTCCACATGATCACGATGAAAGATCCCGCGAGCGGGCTTTCGGCGTCGGCGCCGCCTCCATACCTCACCAATTTCGAAGACCGTTACATGTATAACCCCACCTTCGAGAGCATCTACTCGATGGTGCCCAGCGTGCCGGCGTTGCTCTTGCTGCTCATCCCGGCGATCCTCATGGCGGTGAGCATCGTGCGCGAGAAGGAGCTCGGCTCGATGATCAACTTCTACGTCACGCCGACCGGAAAGCTCGAATACCTGCTCGGCAAGCAGCTCCCTTACATCGCGATCGGCATGATGAACTTCTTCATCTTGGCCGCGCTTTCGCTGGTCGTGTTCGCGGTGCCGGTGAAGGGGAGCTTCCTCACCCTGACCCTCTCCAGCCTCCTCTACGTCACGGCCACCACCGGGATCGGCATGATGCTGTCGACGTTCACGAGCAGCCAGGTCGCGGCGGTGTTCGTGACGGCGATCCTGACCATCGTACCGACCATTCAGTTCTCCGGGCTCTTGCAGCCCGTTTCGACCCTCGAGGGCAGCGCGGCGTTCGTGGGTTCCATTTGGCCCGCTACCTATTACATGCACTCGAGTCTCGGCGCTTACACCAAGGGACTCGGACCCGGGCTCATGGTGGTGGACCTCGTCTTTTTGGGCTGCTGCACCCCGATTTTTTGGGCCATCAGCGTGCTCGGCCTCAGAAAGCAGGAGAAGTGACGTGGACACGCTGTCGAACATCTGGTGGCTGGGGCTGAAAGAGATCCGCAGCCTGATGAGCGACGTCGTGATGGTGGCGTTCGTCGTCTACGCCTTCACGCTTTCCGTTTACGTGCAGGCGACCGGAACCTCGAGCGAGGTCAACAACGCGTCCATCGGCTTCGTCGACGAAGACGGCTCGGCGCTCTCCAAGGAGCTGCAGAGCGCCTTCTACCCGCCACGGTTCAAGATACCCGTCGTCATCTCCGCCGAAGAGGCCCAGTCGGAGATGGACGAAGGCAAGCTGATGTTCGTCGTCGTCGTCCCGCCCCGCTTCGAGCGCGACATGCTCCGCGGGCGCAGGCCGGCCGTGCAAGTGAACATCGACGCCACCGCGATGCAGCAAGCGAGCATCGGCTCCGGTTACATCAAGAACATCGTCGGCGATCGCGTCCGATCGTTCTTCAGCCGGACGGCGGCGCCGCTGGAGCAGCCCATCGACCTCGTGGTCCGCAAGCGGTTCAACCCCAACGGGGTGTCGTCGTGGTTCAAGAGCGTCGTCGCGATCATCAATCAGATTTCCCTGTTGACGGTCGTGCTGACGGGCGCGGCGGTCATTCGCGAACGCGAGCACGGGACGCTCGAACATCTGCTGGTCATGCCGCTACGCGCGTTCGAGATCGCGATGGCGAAGGTGTGGGCAAACGGCCTGGTCATCCTCATCGCCACGGCAGCGTCGCTCTTCCTCATCGTGCAGATGGCGCTCCAGGTGCCGTTCGCCGGGTCCGTCTCTCTGTGGTTCGTCGGGGTCGTGCTCTATCTCTTCTTCGCGACCGCCCTCGGCATCTTCCTGGGTACGATTTCGCGTACCATGGCGCAGTTTGCGCTGCTCATCATCCTGGTCATCGTGGTCTTGATGATGCTCTCCGGCGGCAGCACGCCGGTGGAAAGCCAACCTAAATGGCTACAATACCTAACCTATTTCTTGCCGGCCCGGCACTTCGTCAGCTTCTCGCAGGTCATCATTTACCGGGGCGGGGGCCTCGCGGCGGTGTGGAAGCAGTTCTTCATGGTGGCCGCCGTCGGGTTCGCCTTCTTCATGTACAGCCTGGCCTTGTTCCGTAAATCGATCGCCGTGAGCAAGTAGGGCTCACGCGGCGCTGGGCATCGCCAGCAACCGATCCACCGCGTGCGCGAAGCCCTCGTCTCCTACGGCGCTGGTCACGAACGTCGCTTGCCGCTGCACGTCGGCAGCCGCGTTGCCCATGGCGATGCTGACGCCGCTGCGCTTGAACATGAGGACGTCGTTCGATTGGTCGCCGATGGTGGCGATGCGGTCCAGCGGCACCCTCAGGTAGCGTGCCAGCCGTTCGACCACGACGCCCTTGTTCGCATCGGGATGGGTCACATCGAGATAGTAGGGTTGAGATCGCGCCGCCGACACCTTGGTACCGAGCTCGCGCTGCAGCTTTGCCTCGCAGCGCGCCACGGCTTCCAGATCCATGCTCACTCCGACGACCTTGATCGCGTCCTCGAGCACGTGCTCGATGTCCGGCACGACCACCGGCGGCAATTTGAGATTGGACGTCTCGCGGTCCACGCGCAGCCCTTGCAGATCGGTGACGTACCAGTCCCTCGGACCGAAGACCCAGGCGTCGAGGTGGTGGGCGCGAAGAGTGTCGATTACCTTGGACGCCTCGTCTCGCGGCAACGCCTTTCGATCGATCTCCGAAAGATCGGGCCGGCAGATGATGCCGCCGTTGAAAGCGGCCATCGCTCCGGTGAGCTCCAGCGGTTCGATGAACATGCGGAGGCCGAGCGGCGGCCGCCCGCTGGTGACACAGAACACGATGCCCTTTTTGCGGAGGCGGTGCACGGCCTCCACCGTCTTGTGCGTGAGCACCTTCTCCTTCGTGATGAGCGTCCCGTCCACGTCGGCGAGCAGCGCGACGATGGATTTCCCGGGTGTATCGGAGTGGTTCGAAGACATGTCGATCGTCCTCTCTTGCTTTCGTCAACGGCGGTCTGTGCGAGCTGTGTCATGAACGCGTCCTCCCTTCGTTCACTCGTCCTTCCCGCGACGGGGGCGGTTCTCAGGGCGTCACGCCGCCTCCCGTGCGCGCACGTCGGTGCGCCTTTACAAGTTGTCGCCTTCCGTCGACGTCCGCACCCGACCGACCGCCCCCGGGCTTTCGGTCTTCTGCGACGGATCCCACCGCCAACCCGCGATGGCGGGCATGTCCTCGCCGTGCGTCTCGATGTACTGTTTGTGCTCGATCAAACGATCGCGGATCGCCTGCCGGAAATATGCGGCGCGCGCCCCGAGCTTCGGGGTCCGATCGATCACGTCGAGCGCCAGGTGAAAGCGGTCGAGCTTGTTCAGCACGACCATGTCGAACGGCGTGGTCGTCGTGCCTTCCTCGTTGTAACCGCGGACGTGGATGTTCCTGTGGTTCGCGCGCCGGTAAGTGAGCCGGTGGATGAGCGAGGGATAACCGTGGAACGCGAAGATGACCGGCTTGTCCTTCGTGAACAGGCCGTCGAACTCGTCGTCGCCCAGGCCGTGCGGGTGCTCCCGAGGCGGCTGTAATCTCATGAGATCCACGACGTTGACGACGCGGACCTTCAGCTCGGGGATGTGACGGCGGATCATCGAGACCGCCGCGAGCGTCTCCAGAGTGGGCACGTCGCCCGAGCAGGCCATGACGACGTCCGGCTCGGCGCCCTGGTCGTTGCTGGCCCACTCCCAGATTCCGATGCCGAAGCTGCAGTGCTTGATGGCTTGGTCCATGGTGAGCCATTGCGGCGCCGGCTGCTTACCGGCGACGATGACGTTCACGTTGCAGCGGCTGCGCAGGCACCGATCCGTGACGACCAGAAGCGTATTGGCGTCCGGAGGTAGATAGATGCGGACTATCTCGGCCTTCTTGTTGGCCACGTGATCCATGAAACCCGGATCTTGGTGGCTGAAGCCGTTGTGGTCCTGCCGCCAGACGTGCGAGCTCAGCAGATAGTTCAGCGACGCGATCGGCCGCCTCCAGGGGATGTGACCGCAGACCTTCAGCCATTTGGCGTGTTGGTTGAACATCGAGTCGACGATGTGAATGAACGCCTCGTAGCAGCTGAAGAATCCGTGCCGCCCGGTGAGCAGATAGCCCTCTAGCCAACCCTGGCACTGATGCTCGGAGAGCACCTCCATCACTCGGCCATCCGGCGATAGATGATCGTCCTCGGGGAGGATCTCCGCCATGTAGCAGCGATTGGTGACCTCCAGGACGTCTTGCCAGCGATTGGAGTTGTTCTCGTCCGGACTGAACAACCGAAAATTCTTCTGCTCCAGGTTCAGCTTCATCACGTCCCGGAGATATTTCCCTTGAACCCGCGTCGACTCGGCGCTCGTCGCCCCCGGGCTCACGACCTCCACCGCGTAGTCGCGGAAGTCCGGCAAGCGCAGATCGCGCATCAAGAGCCCGCCATTGGCGTGAGGATTCGCGCTCATCCTTCGTTCGCCCTCGGGCGCGAGCTCGATGAGCTCGGGCTTCATCCGGCCCGCCGCGTCGAAGAGCTCTTCGGGGTGGTAGCTCTTCATCCATTGTTCGAGCACGGCGACGTGCTCGGGTTTGTCCATGTCGCCCATGGGTACCTGGTGGCTGCGCCAGTACCCTTCACACAATTTGTCGTCGATCTCGTGAGGACACGTCCAACCCTTCAGGGTACGGAGCACGATCATGGGCCACGTGGGCCGAGCGATCCGCCGTCGCGCGCGCGCTTCTTCCCAGATCGCGCGGATGTCCGCCACGACGCGGTCCAGGGTGTCGGCCATGAGCGCGTGCATCGCGCCGGGGTCGTGCCCCTCCACGTAGTAGGGCTTGTAGCCGTATCCTTCGAGCAGCTTCGTCAGCTCTCCCTCGGGGATCCGCGCGAGGTAACAGGGGTTTGCAATCTTGTAGCCGTTCAGGTGAAGGATGGGCAGGACGCATCCATCGCGCGCCGGGTTGAGGAACTTGTTTCCGTGCCAGCCGGTAGCGAGCGGCCCCGTTTCGGCCTCGCCGTCCCCAACCACGCACGCGACGATGAGGTCCGGGTTGTCGAACGCCGCACCGAACGCGTGCGACAGCGCGTAACCGAGCTCTCCCCCTTCGTGGATCGAACCCGGAGTCTCGGGGGCGACGTGGCTCGGAATGCCGCCGGGGAAGCTGAACTGCTTGAACAGCTTCTTCATCCCCTCTTCGTCCTGTGTGATGTTCGGATAGACCTCGGTGTAGGTTCCCTCGAGGTAGGCGTTCGCGACCAGCGCCGGGCCGCCGTGCCCGGGGCCGATCACGTAGATCATGTTCAAGTCGTCCTTCTTGATGACGCGGTTCAGGTGCGCGTAGAGGAAGTTGAGCCCCGGCGTGGTCCCCCAGTGACCGAGCAGGCGGGGCTTGATGTGCTCCCGAGCGAGCGGCTTCCGGAGCAGGGGATTGTCCAGCAAGTAGATCTGGCCGACGGAGAGAAAGTTCGCGGCGCGCCACAGCGCGTCGATCTTTTGCAGCTCGGTCATCGGGCTCGGACGCGTGCCGGCACCGGGCGCCGTCTGTTCTCTCGGTATCACCTGCTGATTCATCGAAACCTGCTTTCCGTTGGTTGGCCGTCTGCCACGGGCCGCGTCGACGCGTCTCGCTCGGAGCCGTCGCCCGCGGAACCGAAGGTGCAACGCATGTGCCCGAAGCCGCGCGCGGAGCTCGTGGTCCGGTCCCGATCGACGGCGCGAGAGTCGAGAACGAATCCGCAGGTCGCGCGAAAAATCTCCCCGCGTCACCGAGCGACGGCGATCCCCTCCGCCTGCTCGCGCCGTGCGCATGCACTAAAATGCGCGGCGTGTTCGAAACGGCAGAGCTTGGACGCGAACTTTCCCCGTCTGAATACGAAGGCGAGCTGCCCGAGCTCCGCACGGCCTTGTTGAAGGCGCAAACACGCCTCGGTCACGCGCGCTTTCCCGTCGTGGTGTTGATCCACGGCGTCGACACCGTCGGCGCGAACGAGGTATTCAACGTGTTGCACGAGTGGCTGGACGCGCGTTATCTCGTCTCCCGCGCCTGGGAGCCGCCGACCGATGAAGAGCGCGAGCGGCCGGCGTACTGGCGCTTCTGGCAGTGGCTCTCCCCGCGCGGAGAAATCGCGCTCTTTCTGGGCTCCTGGTACACGGCGCCGCTGCTCGCGCATGCGACGGGAAAGATGAAAGCCGCGGCCTTCGAGCGCGAGCTCGAGCGAGCCGTCGCCTTCGAGAAGGCCCTCTCGGACGACGGCGCTTTGTTCGTGAAGTTCTGGCTGCACATCCCGAGGCGCCGGCACAAGGAACGCCTGCGCGCGCTCACGAAGGAAGAGAGCTTGCGATATCGGGTGGCGAAGCACGTCGTGAAGAGCTCCGCGCTGCACGACGAGCTGCTCCAGGTCTCCGGCAGGCTGATCACGAAGACCAGCGTGGAGAGCGCGCCTTGGACCGTCGTCGAAGCCGCGGATCCGCGCTTCCGAAACATCACCGTCGGTCGCGAGCTCCTGAGAGCGCTGGAAGAGCATCTGGCGATCCATGAGGCGAACGGCGACGGCAAGGCGCGCGAACCCGTCGTCGCCGGCGAGTCGTCCGATCCGCACACCGTGCTCGACACTCTGGATTTATCGCAGAAGCTCGACCCGAAGGAGTACAAGGATCGCCTGAGCTCCGCGCAACGCGAGCTCGTCAAGCTCGCGTACAAGCTGGAAAAGCGTGAGCGGAGCGCGATCGTCCTCTTCGAAGGCTGGGACGCGGCCGGCAAGGGCGGCGCCATTCGCAGGATTTCCGCTGCCCTGGACGCGCATCAATATCGCATCATTCCCGTCGCGGCGCCGACGGAAGAAGAGCGTGCGCACCATTACCTGTGGCGATTCTGGCGCCAGCTGCCGCGTCGCGGACGCTTCACGATTTACGACCGCAGCTGGTACGGACGGGTGCTGGTCGAGCGCGTCGAACACCTCGCGCGAGACGACGAGTGGCGTCGCGGGTACCGAGAAATCAACGACTTCGAAGAGCAATTGGTTCGAGGAGGAGGCATCGTCGTCAAGTACTGGCTCCACATGAGCCAGGACGAACAGCTCCGCCGCTTCGAGGCTCGCAAGTCGGAGCCTTGGAAGGCGTACAAGCTGACCGACGAGGACTACCGGAATCGAAAGAAGAGCCCGGACTACGAGCTCGCGGCCAACGAGATGATCGCCCGGACGAATACGGAGTACGCGCCCTGGACGCTGGTGGAAGCAGAAGACAAACGCGTCGCCAGGGTGAAGGTGCTGGAGACGCTCTGCCGACGAATCCGCGACGCGCTGTGAGCGGGCTCAATCGGCGGCGCGCGCGCCGAGCTCCGATCGCACGGCTTCCCCGATTTCGCCGAGTTGACGCGCGAGCAGCATCAACACGTCGTCGAGCGAGAGGATGCCGTCGAGGTTGCCGGCGTCGTCGACCACGGGCAGGCGCCGGACGCCCAGCTGGCGCATCGTCGAAATGACCTCGTCGAGGGTCCTGCGCTTCGCCAGGAACGCGGGATGCGTGGACATCACCGAAGACAGCTGAACGTCCGCCGGAGCGCGCTGCTCGGCGACGACCCGGACCGCGAGATCGCGATCGGTGACGATGCCCACCGGTTCGTTCCCGTTCGCGACGACCACGGCGCCGACGTTTTGGTCGCGCATCATCCGGGCCGCTTCGGCGCAGCTCGCGGTAGGCGGTAGTGTACGAGCGGGCCGTTGGACTATGGCGTCGAGAGACATGTAGGAACCCTCCGTCACACGAACGTGTCCCAGTTTGCCCCGCGAGGGACCGCGACCGAGCAGCCACGCAACGCCAACGCACGGATTTCGAGAGCTCTCGCGGGCGATTCGGATCGCATGCGCGTTCCGTACCAGGCAGAACCGCTATACGGCCTTCAGGTTGTCCAGCACGGTGGGGATCAACTCCGAAACCGTCGGGTGGATGGGCACCGCCCATTGCAAGACCGGGTAGGGCGCCTTCGCGTTCATCATGTCGAGGATGCCGTGAATGGCTTCGTCGCCGCCGACGCCGAGGATCGCCGCGCCGAGGATCTGCTGCGTTTGCGCGTCGACGACGACCTTCATGAAGCCCTTGGTCTCGTCTTTTTCGACGGCACGGCTAACGCGGGTCATGGGCCGGCGCCCCACGGCCACTCGTCGGCCGCCCGCCCGCGCCTGCGCTTCGGTCATGCCGGCTCGCCCGAGCGGGGGATCGACGTATAGCGCGTAGCCTTCGACGCGATCCGTGACCCTGCGCCGCTGTCCGTCCAGCAGATTGGCCGCGACGATCTGGAAGTCGTTGTACGAGGTGTGGGTGAACGCGCCGCGACCGTTGCAGTCGCCGAGCGCCCAGATGTGCGGCACGTTCGTCGCCAGCGTATCGTCGACGCGGATGTAACCGCGCTCGTCGCACTCCACTCCGGCGCGCTCGAGGCCGAGGTCGTCGGTGTTGGGGCGGCGGCCCACGGCCAAGAGGACCCGTGATCCCACGACGTCCGGCGCGCCTTCTCGACACTCGACCCTCACCGAGATCCCGTCGTGTGTCGGCGCGAACCCGATGCATTTGGCGTCGGTGCGCACTTCGATCCCCTCGTCCTCCAGGATCTCGCGAATCGCCTGCGATACGTCCTCGTCCTCGCGCGAAACCAGGCGGGGGCTCATTTCCACGACCGTCACGCGAGCCCCGAAGCGGCGATACATCTGGGCGAATTCGAGCCCGACGTAGCTGCCCCCGATCACCACCAGGTGCTCGGGGACGTGGTCGAGCGACAGCATCGAAGCGTTCGTCAGAAATTGGATGCGATCCAGGCCCGGTAAATCGGGCACGCGCGCTCGGCCGCCCACGTCCAGGAAGATCCGCGGCGCGCTCAGGCAGAGCTCGCCGACGCGCACGGTGTGAGGATCCACGAACCGCGCGTGGCCGTCGATCACCGTGCAGCCGCGCAGCGCTCGGAGGCCGGTTTCGACGCTGGTGCGCGCGTCCGTCGCTACGGCGTCGGCGCGCGCCTTCACCCGCTTCATGTCGACGCGCACCGGGCCCTCGGTGAAGACGCCGAAATCCGCCGCGCGCCGCGTGACGTGCGCGACGCGCGCGCTGGCCACCAGCGTCTTCGTCGGCGTGCAACCGGTGTTGACACAGGTGCCACCGAAGAGCTTGCGCTCGATGAAGGCGACCGTCATGCCGGCTTCGACGAGACGATGCGCCAGTGGAGGTCCAGCTTGCCCCGCTCCGATGAGGATCGCGTCCAATGAATCCACGGCGTGCTCTCCGGATGCACACGCTTGCACGACCCGACTCGCGGTCAATGAACGTGGACGCATGCTTCGCGTCCGAACGACGTGGCGACGTAGGCCAGGCGGTCAGTCCAGCGTAGCCGATGACCGAAATGCAGCGCCGTGGGAATGCTCTTTGCTATCGATCCCGCTAAGCTAGACGCGAGGTCGGTCGAACCACGCTCGATCTCGACCTCGCGCTCCGGAGCCAGACAAAATGGATCCAGCCTCGGTCGCCCCGCCGCCAGCCAGCGTGCCGCGTCCGGTCCAACAACGTCCCTCGTCCGATTCGGCGTTGGTGTTGCCCGACGCCGTCGCGCGCCCCCCATCGAAGCGGCGCCGGGCGATCTTTCTCGTACTGCTCTTGCTCGCGGCGGGCGCGGTCGCCGCATGGACCCTCTCGATGCGCGCCGGGGAAGTTCACTACCGCGTCGCGCCGGTCGTACGAAGGACGGTCGTACAGACCGTCGAGGCGCAAGGACGCCTGGGGGTCGCGTCGCGGTTCGAGGTGGCCTCGCCGCGGGTCGGCCGTCTCGTGAACATTCTCGTCGCGGTCGGCGATTCCGTCTCGAAAGATCAGCCGCTCGCGGAGCTCGATCAGGCGCCGTCACAGGCGAGCGTCCGCGGCTCGCGCGCGGCGCGACGTGCGGCGTTGAGCCGCGTCGGCGAAGCGCGCGCTGCGCTGACCGCGGCCCGCGATACCCGGATTCGGACCGAGGCGCTCGCGTCCCGCAACGTCGCGAGCGACGCCGACGTCGTCAACGCGAGGACGGCGGAAGCAAAAGCGGCCGCCACGCTCGAAGCCGCGAGAAGCGATTACGGCGTCGCGACGGAGAACGTGACGTCGGCGGAGCTCGAGATGGACGCCGGCGTCATTCGCGCGCCCGCGAGCGGCACGGTGCTCGACGCGCCGAGATGGCCGGGCATGGTGGTCGGACCGGAGCGCGGCGCGCTGTTCGTGATCGGAACCGACGTGAGCTCGCTACGCATCGACGCGCCCGTCGCGGAAGCCGACATCGGCTCGATCCACGAAGGGCAAGCCGCGGAGTTCACGGTACCCGCGTTCCCCGGGCGGACCTTCCACGCCCAGGTCGTGGATAGAGCGCTGGAGCCGGAGACGACGACCACCGGCATTTCGTACCGCGTGGGCTTGAGCGTCGCGAACTCGGATCGCGCTCTCTTGCCGGGCATGAGCGCGGACGTCCGCTTCGAGGTCGCCCGCGCCGAGGACGCGCTCGCCGTCAGAGAAGCCGCCCTGCGCTTCGCTCCCGAGAACGCGCGCGACGCGCCGCCGCGCTCGCGCGTGTTCGTCACCAAGGGCGGCAAGCACCCGGTCCCGGTGAACGTCGTGCCCGGCGTGTCGGACGCGGCGTTCACCGCGGTCACGCCGCGTGGCTCGGCCGCTCTGCACGTCGGCGACGAAGTGGTCATCGGGCTCCCGCCGACCGACGACGAAACTCGACGAGGCGGGCCGGGCATCAGCCTCGGAAAGCGATGACGAGCCAGGCGATGCCGACGGACGGTCTCATCGTCGACGCGCACGCTCTCGTGAAGAGCTACGGCCGCGCCGACGTGCGCCTCGAGGTGCTGAACGGCGTCGACATCTGCGTCCGGCCGCGCGAAATCGTCGCGCTGCAAGGGCGTTCGGGTTCGGGGAAGTCGACGCTCTTGAACATCCTCGGCTGCCTGGATCGCCCGGACGGCGGCGCGTATCACCTGGGCGGCCAAGACGTCTCGACGCTCGGACGCGAGGCGCAGGCGTGGGTGCGGCTCCACTACATCGGTTTCGTGTTCCAGTCGTTTCATCTCATCGCGCGCTCGACGGCGCTCGAGAACGTCGAGATGCCGCTGTATTACGCGGGCGTCGGGCCCAAGGAACGCCGGCGCCTCGCGCGCACCTTGCTCGAACGCATGCAGCTCGGCGATCGAGTCGATCACGTTCCCTCCGAGCTCTCCGGCGGGCAGCGGCAGCGCGTCGCCATCGCCCGGGCGCTCGCGTGCGGTCCGAAGCTGCTCCTCGCCGACGAACCCACCGGCGCGCTCGATACCCGCGGCGGCGCGGAGATCCTCGCGATCCTGCGGGAGCTCCGAGACACGGAGGGCCTCACCGTCATCATCGTCACTCACGACGACACCGTGGCCAAGGCCGCGGATCGCCGGATAAGGCTGCTGGACGGACGCATCGTGACGGAGGAGGAGTATGCCGCGGAGGCTTCGTGAGACCATCGCCCTCGCCTTTCAGGTGATGATGCGGAGACCGGCCCAGAGCGCGCTCACCGTGCTCGGGCTGACCATCGGCGTCGGCGCGTTCATCGCGATGGTGAGCTTCGGCGAAGGCGCGCGGCGCAGCGTGATTTCGCAATTCGAAGCCCTCGGCGCGAACGTGATCAAGGTCGGCGTCGCGAGCGTGCAGCAGACGCACGGACGACAGCCGCATCCGTTGAACGATCGCGACGTCGCCGCGATAAGGCGGGAGACCACGTCGGTGGCCATCGCGGCGCCGGTGATACAGCGCGACGCCGACGCGACGCGGGGCGGGAAGCACCACTCCACGCGGACGTACGCGACGCTTCCGGCGTTCACGGACATGCACGACTGGCAGATGTCCCAGGGCGGCATGTACGACGATGCGGACCTCGCGCGACGGGCCAAGGTGTGCGTCGTCGGGACGACCGTCGTGCGCGAGCTCTTCGACATGGAAGATCCGCTCGGAGGCACGCTGACGATTTACGGAGGTCTGCCCTGTCAGGTAATCGGCGTGCTCGCGCCGAAGGGTCACGCGACCAACGGAGACGACCTCGACGACGTCGTGCTCGTGCCGCTCACGACGGCCACGAACTACCTGGGCGAGGGCACCGGTTATTCGAGCATCGAGGTCCAGCCTCAGTCGCCCGCGCTGCTCCAGACCGCGCAGCAAGAAGTGACGGAAACCCTGAGACGCACTCATGGGATTTCGGCGAACGACTTCGACGATTTCAAGGTCTCGAGCCCCCTCGAGGTCATCCGCGCCGTGGATCGGACGACGCAGATCCTCTCTCATCTGCTGCAGAGCATCGCGGCGTTGTCTCTCCTGGTGGGCGGCATCGGCGTGATGAACATCCAGCTGGTGTCGGTGGCCGAGCGCACGGAGGAGATCGGCATAAGATCCGCGATCGGGGCGTCGCCGCGTCAGATCCTGCGGCAGTTTCTGGCGGAAGCGGCGGCGCTGTCGCTCTCCGGCGCCCTGTCCGGCGTCATCCTCGGCATGCTCGTCGCGACGATCGTCGCCGCCTGGATGGGGTGGCCTCGGGTCATCTCGCCCGTCGGGGTCGCCACGTCCGCGCTCTTCGGCATCGGGGTCGGTATGGTGTTCGGGTACCTGCCGGCGCGCCGCGCCGCGGATCTGGATCCGGTGGAGGCCTTACGTCATGAATGACCGCCGTCCGCAATATTCGTCTACTACAGTGGTCATATCGAAGCGCGGTCGTTTCGGCGCCTCCGCCGCGGTCGTGATCGCGCTCCTCTCGCGCACCGGCGCGGCGGACGTCGTCCGGCTGCGGGATCTCGAGGCGCGGGCGCTCGCAGGGCGCCCACAGCTCCGCGCCGAACACGCGGAGATAGCCGCCGCTCGCGCCGACGCCGCTTTCGCGCGCAGCGCGTACTACCCGACGATCGGCGTGAACGCGGACGCCAGCGCGGCGCCCGGAGGTCACCTCGTCCGCATCGCCGACGTGTCGAGTCGCGCGGAATACCTGGTGGCGGGCTCCAAGACGGTGGGCGAATCGAACGCGTTCGTGCCCGAAGCGCGCTACGGCGGGACGCTCGCGCTCTCGAGCCGGCTCTACGACTTCGGGCGGACGCGCTCCGCGGCCAACGCCGCCGACGCGAGCGTCGTCGCGGCGGCGGCGGGCGAGCGGGCCGCGCGAGACCGCGTGGTGAACGAGGTGCGGGCGGCGTACCTCGACTGGCTCGGCGCCGAGCTGTTGCACGTCGCGTCGCTCCGCGCGCTCACGAATGCTCGCTCGCGAATCGACGTCGTGAAGGCGCGAATCGATACCGGCACCCGCCCGCGCTCCGAGATGGACCCTGCCGTCTACGACGAGAAGCTGGCGGAGCTCGACGAGTGCGAAAGTCGCAGGCGGGTGACCGCCACCGAGCTGTCGCTGGAGCGCGCCGTCGGCGCGCCGCTGCCCGAGAACGGCACGCCGGACACCACGCTGCTCGACATGACCCCGCCCAAGCAATTATCGACGGACACCTCGGAGATCGTCGCGCTCTCCAAGCAGAGCGCGGCCGCCGTCGCGATGGCGCACTTCCACGATCGCGAAAACAGCCCGGTGCTGTCGGCCTCGGCCGAAGCCGGCGTTCGTGGACAGCTCGCCGACGTGTTCCCCACTTACCGCGCCGCGATCGCGCTCACCGTACCCATCGCCGACGGCGGAGCGGCGTCGGCGCGCGCCGCGCGATCGCGAAGCGAAGCCACCGCGATCGAAGCGCGAGAACGCGAGGCGTCCATCGCGCTTCGCTCCGAGCACGACGTGGCGGCGAACGACTGGGCGCGCGGCGTGGAACGAGTGCGCCTCGCCGAATCGCTGTACGCCGTCGCCGCCTCGAGGGCGCGCGACGTGGCGGATCGATATTCGCTCGGGCAAGATCCGCTGGAGCGCTTGCTCGAAGCCGACTCTGCCGTGACGCGCGCCGAACGGGAGGTGCTGCTCGCGAGGCTCGCGCGAGCGGACGCCGCTTTGAGGTTGACGAGCCCAGCGTCCAGCGTCTCGGCCTCGCCCGAAGCGCATTAGCATTACTGTTGGAACTCACCGACTTGCCGGCTTCGCCGGTTCGTTTCGTGGCTCGTGGCGATCCGCCCAGCTCGTGATCTGTTCTGCCAAAGTCTCTGACAGAGTGTGAGTTGCGACGTTCGCCGCCGGGGCCGCTGCTCGATGCATCGGCCGAACGAAAGAAGCGCGGGGTGCGCGGTCCGTGCACTTGCGACGAATTGGCACGCTCGGCGGTCACGCGATTCGTTCGGCGAGCCGTGCGCGGAACGAACGAATGTCCGTCTGACTCCACGTTTCGCGAACGCTGGAGAAGCTCCCGGCGCGCTGTAGCTCGCCGTCTTTGTCGCGGAATACCGCGGCGGCTTCCTTTCGAACCGTGAGCGGGTGTGGAACCGCGGCTCGCGTACGCGCCGCTTGCCAGAAAAAGGCCGCGGCGATGAGCGTCAGGATGAGGAGTATCAAGAGCAGCCCGAGGGCTTCGTTCCGAGCGCCGCCCATGGGCGGACGCGGCGCGTTCGGCTCCGACGCTGGCTGACGATGGGGACTGCGGAATGGCGTGACGCGCGACATGGTGATGCTCCCGCGGCGTGCGGTGCATCGAGCATGCCCATGCCGCCGGGAGCGCTCGCGACGGTCGTCCGGCTCACGGGGTGTAGCTCGCGATCCCCCGGGTCAAAAACCCGACCAGCGCCTTCTTTCGTTCCCCGGTGATGAACGCGTTCCCCATCAGCAAGTTCACGAGTCGCGGGAGCACCCAACCTTCGTATGAGCCCATCGAAAACCTCGCTCGTTCGATCCGCGACACCGGGGACGGTAAGCTCGTCGCCACACATGTTGATGCTGAGCTCGAAAGAGACGAGCGTCGATGTGTGCAGAAACATTTGCACACATTCGCGTGCCCTTTCGATCGTGATGCGAAGGATCGCGATGCTAAAATGATGATCGGGTCCTTCGACATTGAGCCTCTCCAACTCGCTGGAAGCCGCCTTCGACGGCGCGCGGCCGTGGTTGTTCGTAGCGACGTTACTGCTCTCCGGTTGCAAGAGCAGCGGCGCGAGCAAGTCTCCGAACGCGACGGCGGTCGTGCCGCCCCCCTCGCGATCGGGTCACGAGCGGATGCTGTCGTTGAATCAGCCGCCGCCGAGCACCGTGGAGATCGACGCGGATCCGGAGAGGACCGGCTGGTACCCGAATCAGCCACGACTCGATCCGGGCATCGTCACGAGCTCGGATTTCGGACGCATCTTCAAGACGGCGTTGCCGCTGAGCCCGGGAGAGCAAGTCTTCGCCCAGCCGCTGGTCGTCGGTGACGGCGTCTTCGTCGTCACCGAAGCGAACGACGTCTACGCGCTCGACGCGCTGACGGGCGCCGTCACGGCGAGTCGGCAACTCGGCGCGCCCTGGAACGCGAACGACATCGGCTGCGGCGATCTCACGCCGTCCGTCGGCGTCACCGGTACGCCGGTGATCGACACGACGTCGCGGACCGCGTTTTTCTTCGCGAAGACGTACCGCGACGGGACGCAAGGCCCCGACCGGAGTGACGCCGTCTGGTACGCGCACGCCGTCGACATCGACACGCTCGACGAACGACCGAACTTCCCCGTCGAGATCAAGGGAGCCGCGTCGAACGACCCCGCCGTCGTCTTCGATCCGTACTCGGAGATGCAGCGGACGGGGCTCTTGCTGATGGACGGGGTCGTGTACGCCGGGTTCGGCGGTCACTGCGATTTCGACGACTACCACGGGTGGGTCGTCGGAATCGGCGAAGCCGGCGATGTTCGAGCGATGTTCGCCACCGAGGCGGGGCCCGATTCGGTGCGCGGCGCCGGCATCTGGCAATCGGGCGGCGGGCTCATGTCCGACGGATCGGGTCGCATCTTCTTCACCTCCGGCAACGGCTACTCGGACTCCATCTTCACGCCGACGCCGGGAAACACGCCGCCGCCGGCGCTCGACGAGAGCGTCGTGCGTTTGGCGGTCCAGGCCGACGGAACGTTGTCCGCGGTCGACTTCTTCACGCCTTACGACGTCGCCTATCTCGACTCGGCGGATCTCGATTTCGGCTCGGGGTCCATCGTCGCGCTGCCGGACGATACGTTCGGGAACACCGCGCATCCGCACCTCGCGCTCGCCGCGGGCAAGGAGGGCATCATGTACCTCTTGGATCGCGATAACCTCGGCGGGTTCAAGCAGGGCGTCGGCGGCGGCGACGCGGCGGTGAGCCAGGTCGTCGTCGAAGGCGGCCTGTGGTCCCGCCCCGCGGTGTGGTCCGGCAACGGCGGGATGGCGTACGTCGTTCCGTCGAACGGACCGCTCCAGAGCTTTCAGTACGGCAACGGCGCGGACGGTTTGCCCGCGTTTACCTTCACCGGCAGCTCGACCGAGCCGCTCGCGTATTCGTCCGGCTCGCCCGTGATCACGTCGAACGGAACCCGCGCCGACACGGCGCTGGTCTGGTTGACGTACACCACCGGGGGCTACGGCTCCGGATCGCTTCGCGCCTACGACGCGCTCCCCGACGCTTCGGGACATCTGACGTTGCGCTTCGACGACGCCTATGGAGGACAGTCGAAGTTCTCACGTCCGGCGGTGGGAGCCGGATGCGTGTACGTCGGCACCGCGGACGGCTACGTGCTCGGATATGGATCCCCGTCGAAGGGTCCGCTGCTCGCCCGAGCCGTCGATTTCGGCGCCGTGATCGCCGGAAGCCCGACGGAGAAGAGCGTGCTCGTCCACGCGCGCAGCGCGACGACGGTGAGGACGATTTCGAGCACCGACGGCGTGTTCACCGTCGTTTCGACGACGCCCAAGCTCCCGGCGAAATTGAACGCCGGCGACGCCTTGACCATCTCGACGTCGTTCTCTCCGAAAGCGGCGGAGCCCTACGTCGCCTCGCTGAGCGTGGGGACCGACGCCGGCGCGGCGTCGATCTCGCTGCACGGAATCGGACAGAGCCGCGGGCCTTCGCTCAGTGTCGCCGCCAGCGGACTCTCGTTCGGCGGGCTCCCCATCGGCGGCTCGCGGAGCACCAACTTGCTCTTGACGAACTCGGGCAGCCAGCCGCTGACGTTCTCGGAGATCGACGTTCCCCACCCGCCCTTCTCGATCGCGGGCGCACCCGCCGCCGGGAGTACGCTCGCGCCAGGCCAGAGCGTCACACTGACCGTGACCTTCGCGCCGACGGACATGGGCACCTTCGGCGACGGCGTCGCCGTGTTCAGCAACGGCGGCTCGGCCATGGTCATGCTCTCGGGGACGTCTTCTAACTCCGGTCAGCTCGACATCGAACCGGTTTCGATCGACTTCGGCGAGCTCGCGACCGGCCAGACGTCGACGTCGAGCTTCACGGTGCACAACATCGGCAACACCGACGTCACCATCACCAAATCGAAGACGCCGAGTCACGGCACGTTCACCGCGACGAGCTCGCTCGACGAGGGCACCCTCGTTCCGGCCGGGGCCACGGTCGTGGAGACCGTATCGTTCGCGCCGACGGCGGAGGGGACGTTCGCCGACGAATGGATCCTCGACGCGAGCGACGGCGGCGGCGCGCGCGCCGTCGCGTTCACCGGAACGGCCGTCGCGGGCTCCATGTCAGCGACGTCCGCGCAGAGTCAGTAGACGTTCGCGAAATGGAGGAGACGTATGCGGTCCTCGGCCGCGGCGCCTCGTATTACGGGCAAGCTTCCTGGAAGCCGTTTACCGAGCAGGGCAAAACGTCGATTGGCTCGACGAGCTCCGAGCGGCTACCCTTCGCTCCGGAGCACGATGAGCGGATCCAATCCATTCAGGGTCGCCGGGGTGCTCGGGCTCGCTTACGTGCTGCCGGCGTGCGCGGGCGCGGATCTGAGCTCGCCGGGCGTCGAAGGGCCCCGCGTTCAAGGGAACGTAGAGAGCGCTCGAAGCGCGCTTCGCGAGGACACCTGCTGGACGGACGCCCAGCCGGACGCGACGATCCGCGTCGGTGAGGCGGGCAGCTTCGAGACCGAATCGAAAGACGGAACGTACGACCACGCCAGCTGCTCGCACGCGTGGATCGTCGAGGCGACGGATACCCTGGACAAGCGACTGCTCGTCGGGGCCGGCGCGGCGGGCCTCGCCGCCGCGAACCAGGACTGGTGCGAAGGGTTCTGGTCGGAGAACGAAGCGATGGGCTGCCGCGGGGCTCCGTGCACCTTCGTCCCGCTGGGCTCGTGGTCGGAGCGCGCGAAGTGGCACGCGCGAACGAGCGCCGCTCCTGGCTTCTGTGAGAGCGTCGTCACCGGCGCGCCGCCGGATCTCGCGAGTGATCACGGCTTCTCGAAGCTCCGAATCGTGACAGAAGCAGGGTGGGTGTACTGGTATCAAGGCGCGTACGCGCGAATCACGACGCCCTGAAGACGGGAACCGCGCCGTTCAATCAGCTCGGGCCTTCGTGGCGTTGCGCGACGATGTACCGCTCGATCGTCGCTCGAAGCTCGTTCGCGGAGAACGGCTTTTCCATGCGCTCGTTCGGCACGCGTTCGAGGAAATCCTGAGCTGCGTCGGAGAAGGCTCCGCCGGTCAGGAACAAGATGCGGTTCGCCTCCGCTGGCGCGAAAGCGCGCAGGGCCTCGTAGAAATCCGCGCCGGTCATTTCTGGCATCATCATGTCGCAGACGATGACGTCGTAAGCGATGCCACGCCGCAGCTCCTCGAGCGCGGCGCTCGCGGTGGTGAAGATGGTGACGTCGTGGTGTCCGTCCAGGATGTGGCGTACGGCGTTGGCCACCAGGGGCTCGTCGTCCAAGACGAGCACGCTCCCTCGACGCGATGACCTGGGCTCGGCCTCGGCGGACGTGGTCCCGGCTTCGTTCACGTCCGCGCTCGCCTGGAGCACCACGCAGAACACGGTGCCCTCGCCGGGGGTACTCTCCACGGAGATCTTGCCCCCGAGCTCGTCCACGATCCGGCGACAGATTGACAGCCCGAGCCCGGTGCCGACGCCCGCGGGCTTGGTGGTGAAAAAGGGATCGAACACGTGCTTCAAGACGGGCGGCGGAATTCCGACGCCGGTGTCGCGAATCTCGATGGCGACGTGGCCGTCGTCCTGCTTCTTCGTCGAGATGCGAATCTCGTTCGCCTTGGCTCTCCCGGCGGGGATCGACTGCGCGGCGTTGACGACGAGGTTCAGAAAGACCTGGGCGAGCTCGGTGTCGTTGCCGTACACGGGCGGGACGTCACCGTAGTCTTTCACGAGCTGTGCGCGATGACGGATTTCGTTCCAGGCCATCCGCAACGTCGAATCGAGGACGCGGTGGACATCGACGGGACCGCGCTCTCGCTCCGAGGTACGCGAGAAGACTTTCAGGTCCCTGACGATGCGGCGGATGGTTTCGGCCGACGATCTCGCGTCGGAGATCAACTCGCGGACATCCGAGGGCGGTGCGCTCGGCGCGGATGGGTCGCCGGCCGCGCTCGGCGGCGAAAGCTCTTCGGCGAGCAACTCCAGATTCGCGGTCACCGCGGCGAGCGGATTGTTGATTTCGTGCGCGATGCCGGCGGCGAGCGTTCCCATCGACGCCATGCGATCGCTGATGGCGAGCTGCCTTTCGAGCACCTTCTTCTCCGAGACGTCGCGCGTGACCGCGGAGACCGCGACGATCCTGCCCCGCTGGATCACCGGCGCCAGGGTGACGGACGCGGCGAAGAGCGAGCCGTTCTTGCGGCGGCGAACGGTCTCGTGATCGCGAACCGCTTCGCCGCGCCGGACCACCTCCAGCATTCGTTCGAATTCGAGCGACTTGTCCTCGGGGACGACCATTTGCAGCGACTGTCCGAGCGCCTCTTCCGCCGGGTAGCCGAAGATCCTCACGCACGAGGGGCTCCAGTACTCGATGACGCCGTCGAGCGTCGCGCCGGCGATGGCGTCCACGGCCGACTCGATCATCGCCGAGAGGCGGAGCCTTTGACCTTCGATGCGCTTCCGCTCCGTCACGTCCCTGAAGACCGACAGATGCCGTCCCTTCTGGATGTTCGCGGTCCCGCGATGTTCGACGACGAGCTCCTTGCCGTCCGGGCGGCGAAGCAAGAACTCGCCTTCCGCGGTGCCGTCCCGGAGAAAGGCGGACCACGCGCGGCGAACGGTCACCTCGTCCACTCCGACGGGCGCGGTATTCATGATCCCCATCTGGAGGAGCTGTTCGCGCGTCACTCCGAGGAGCTCGAGCGCGGCGACGTTGCCGTCGATGTATCGGCCGTCGTCGTTCGCGATCAACATCGGTTCCCAGGTGCCGTTGAAGACCGCGCGGAGCTGGCGTTCTCGCTCGCGCAGCGTCGCCGCGATGCGCCCCCGCTCGACCGAGTGGCGGATCGCGCGTTCGAGACGCTCGGTGTCGATCTCGCCCTTCACGAGGTAGTCCGCCGCCCCCACCGCCAGCGCGCGCTTTTCGACGCCCGCGTCGCCGTTGCCGGTCAAAAAAATCATCGGAACGTTGGTTCCGGCTTCGGTCGCTTGCAGCACGAGGTCGACCCCGTCTCGGTAACCGAGCGAATAGTCGACGATGCAAACGTCGTAGTTGCCCCGCATGAGGGCGTCGAAGCCGTCGATGAAATCCCTCGTCCAGTCGAGCTCGTAGGCGTGACGCCGCGTGGGGTTCGACAGCAACGCTACAAGGAGCTCGTAGTCGTCTGGGTTGTCTTCAATCGACAGTACGCGGAGCGGAGTCGGCACCCGAAAGTCCTTTTCCCTCCAATCTACGATCGCGATCGCGGATCGCCCAGACGGTCCAGCGCGCTGTGGCATTCCGCCACGAACGCACCGCGGCGTTCGTGGATTCTCCCGACATCGAGCGCCGCGTCTTCGCGGTCACCGGACGCGCACGGGACTCACTCGTTGAACGACGCCCACTCGCCGCCGGTGCCGGGGGCGAAGAAGCCGAACACGTTGCACATCTCCGCCGTGTACGCGAGATCGGCGAACTTCAACGACGCGCCGGTCGTGTTGTCGACGTCGCACTCCCACGAGACCGAGTCGCCCGCTTGGAGAATGAGGTCGCCGCTCGGAGCGCCGTCGCTGTTCGACGAGAGACCCGGCTTCGGGTTGACGTGCGCCGAGTCGTACGAAGCGATGAGCGGATCCGACCAATTGTACGTCTCGTAGATCAGCTCCTTGTCCCCCGAGGCGTGGCTCAACCAGACGGATTCGTGCGTCGTGTGGGCGTGCACGTGACCGGTGAGCCCCAGGATGCGGATGCTCTGGCCGGCGGGCGGGGTGGGCGGCATCGCCGGCCCCGCGGTGATCGTCTGCTTCGAGTACGGAGGAACGTTCATGCCCAAGCCGCCGATCCAGAACACCGAATCGATTTTGTTTTTTACCGTCGCGGGATCTTCGTAGATCAAGTTGATCCAGACCTCGCGGAGGATGGGGTCGCCGCCCGTGTTGATGTAGTGGGTCTCCATCGCGACCGAGGTGTTCGGCAGATCCTGATAGGCGAGCCCTTCGTTCTCCTTCGGCTGCGATTTGCCGGGCTGCGGCACGTCGAGGCTGGCCCCTTGCGGGCCGATGCCCGACTGCGCGCCGAGCTCGAACGTGTAATCGAGATTCCGACACGAGTCCGTGAGCGTGCCGTCCGGCGGCGGGCTCACCATGTCGTGAGTGGCGGCCGTGGGCGCCCACAGGATCATGTGGTGAGTGCCGCCGCGCATGCGCACGTGGTATTCGCTGTAAAATTTGGTTTCGGTGTTGGGGGTGTGCAGATACACGCACTTCACCTCTTCGACGCCGGGGGCGAGCGTGTACTTCGCGAGCTCCGCCGGATCCGAGTAGTCGCTCGGACCGAAGTGCAGCTGGTACCCCACGTCGGGGGCGGGCGGATCGATGCACAGATCGTCGCCGGCGAAGCCGGAGTTTATCGGCTTCTGGCAGGCGTCGGCGTGGCCCTCGGCGATGAGCGCGCCCGAGTCGGAACCGCCGCCGTCACTCTCTGGGACGGTGTTCTTGTCGCCGCGCGCCTCGGCGGGATGGTTTTCTCCGCCACACGCGAGCGGGAGCGCTCCGACGGACATCGTGATCAGAGCCCATGCATGCGCATTCAACGCCATGATTGTGGCCTCGCGTTAAGACCGGAGTCGTCGTGCACCGCCGACCGAGGAAGGATCTGGCGATCGGCCCATCGCCGAACGTGCATCGAGACGGTCATCGAGCGAGTGCGTCGTCGACGATGCCGTGGTCGGTAAATATTTGTGAACGACTCGAACGACACGACCAGCCAGATCCGCGAACCTTTTGAAAGTCGGTGCCGCCGTTCCGGTTTTCGGACGGCGCAGCAACTCCGTTCCTCGAAAACTCCGCGAATTTCGACGCGAGCAGCTGGCCCGTTCTTTGTAGTCGGACGGGCCGGACTGAATCCGCCATCAGCCAACGCTCGGAATCTCTGGAGGAACGCACCGTGAGAAAAATGCTTAGCAAAGTCTCGTTGTTGACTCTCGTCGCCTCGGGCGCCGGCATCGTTGTTACCGCTTGCTACGGCGGCAGCGACGAGCCTGCACCGGCAGCGAAGAACGCCGCCAAGCACGATAGCAGCAGCACCACCACGGGCTCCGTTGGTCTCGAGCTCCAGGTCGGCAGCGGAGCCGTCGTCAACACGGCCAGCTACACGATCACCGGGCCGAACGGATTCACGAAGTCGGGCACGATCGATGTCTCGAACTCGACGACGCTCACCGCGGTGATCGGCGGCTTGCCCGCCGGGCAGGGGTTCAGCATTTCCGTGACGGCGACGGCGACGGATGGCGCGACGACCTGCAGCGGCTCCGCGACGTTCAACGTGACCGCGCGCAGCACGACTTCCGTGACGGTAGCGCTCGACTGCCACGAACCTCCGCAGAAGGGCTCGGTCATGGTCACGGGCACGACCAACGTGTGCCCCGTGGCGGACGGCGTCTCGGCGAACCCCGCGAACGTGGCGGTGGGCTCGACCATCGCGCTCGAAGGGCTCGGTCACGACAGCGACAACGGCCCGTCGCCGCTCGCGTATCGGTGGTCGGCCTCATCGGGCACCTTCGACGACGCGACGTCGCGAACTCCGACGTTCACCTGCACCGCGGCGGGCTCCGCGACCATCACGTTGACCGTCTCCGACGGCGACACGAGCGCGGGTTGCGCGGACAGCCTCACCGCCACCGTCCAGTGTAGCCAAGAGCTCGGCGGCGTGGTCGCCGGCGCGGCGTTCGTGCCCGGGAGCGCGACCGAGCCCGTCGTGAACGGCGGCTACTTCCAGGGCGCGAAGGTTTGCGTCGACGCGAACGACAACGGCAAGTGCGATCCCGGCGAGACGTCGGCGACGACGGACTCGAACGGACACTTCTCCATGCTGTTTCAGGGCGGCGCCGGCGTCATCGCCGACATCGGCACCTCCGCGGTGAACACGGCGAGCGGCGCCGCGAATCCGCGCCGCAACGTCTTCCGCGCGTCGGCCGACCAGATCGCCGATCAGGGCGCGAACCTCGTCATCAGCCCGCTGTCGTCCGAGGTCCTACGGCAGATGGAGGCGAACAACTCGAGCTACGCGACGGAGAAGCAGAACCTCGCGACGCGCCTCGGCGTCTCGCCGAGCCAGGTGCTCGCCGACCCGAGCGCGGCGTCGGGCGCCGCGAAGTCCGCGCTGCTTCGCGAGGAGAACGTGCTCCAGGGCCGCTTCGCCTACGCGATCACCAAGCTCGACCGCGGCGACAAGTACCCGGACGCGCTGGCGGTCCCCGGCGGCGACCCCGAGATCACCGGGATGAGCGGCGTCACCCCGGCGACGGCGACCACGGTCGACAACCGCGCCCCGATCACGTTCAAGCAGTCGCAGCAAGCGGCGTTCAACGTCGAGGGCATCCCCCGCTACGACCACATCTTCATCGTGATGCTGGAGAACAAGTCGACGCAGGCGATGTTCAACTCGGCGTTCGCTCCGAAGATCAACGCCTATCTGCAGACGGGCAACTTCGCGTCGAGCTACTACGCGACCGGCAACCCGAGCGAGCCGAACTACACCGCGCTCGGCGGCGCCGACGACTTCGGCATCACCGACGACAGCCAGTGGAACTGCGACGCGACCGGACCGAACGCCGTCCAGGATCTCCCGGTGCCGGACAACACGCAGCCGGGGCTCGCCAGCTCGCCGTTCACGACGACGTGCACGCAGTCGGTGCACACGAACCACAACATCGTCGGCAAGCCGAACCTGTTCAACGCGATCAGCGCGGCCGGCATGACGTGGCGCACGTACAGCGAGTCGATGAACCCCGGACAGGATTTCCGTACGGACAGCGTCGCGGATCCCGCGGTCACGGCGACGGACCACGTCTACCCGCCGGGGACGCTCGCCGGCAACTCGGCCACCATCGGCAACCCGAACCTCACCCTGCCGATGCCCGCGGGCCTCTACAAGACGAAGCACCACCCGGGCATGGCCTACCAGAACGTCCGGAGCGCGCCGGAGTTCAAGTACTCGAACCGCACGCTGGGCGGCGGTCAGTGGGACGCCGCGCTGATGCAGAGCACGAAGTACGCCGTTCCCCCGGGGTACGATCCGGATCAGCTCGGCACCGACCTCGGAAATGGCGGCTACGGGACCCTGAACTTCGTCATCCCCGACCAGTGCGACGACATGCACGGCATCACCGTCACCGGCACGATCAGCGGCGGCGGCAGCGGCACGGCGAGCGACTGCAGCAGCGTCTCGAACAACGTCCCGGTCGCGACGGGCGGCAACATCCTCACGCGCGGCGACAATTACGTCGACGCGCTCGTGAAGAAGATCGAGGCGTCGAGCCTGTGGGCGAACACGCAGAAGAAGGTCGCCATCGTCCTGATGTTCGACGAAGGCAACTCGACGACCAACCTGAACTCCTGCTGCGGCTGGAAAGCGGGCAAGAACGTCACGGACAACCCGCTCGCGCAGAACCCGGACGGGACCTTCTCGCAGGACACCTCGAACGCGCAATACAACCAGGGCAACAAGGGCCACGGTAAGAGCATCTTCATCGTGCTCACGAACCAGCCGAACGCGCCGAAGCACATCGCCGACACCGACGTGTACAGCCACTTCTCCTTCGTTCGCACGCTGCAGGACATGTTCCTGCTCGCCGATCCCGCGAACGACGGGTCGTACATGGCCCGCTCGAAGTACACCGAAAAGTTCATCGCGCAGAACATCCTGAACCTGCCGGAGTTCGCCGGCAGCGCCGACACCCACTACGACTCGGTGCGGCCGATGAACCACACCTACGTCATCCCCGCGGGCTACACGGCGAAGGCCACGGACGACGACACGCGGCCGCTGCAAGTCGGCCCCGACGCGAACCAGGTGAACATCTGGGCCACCAAGTAAGAAACCCGGTAAGCCGCGGGCGAGGACCACTCGCCCGCGCGGCGGCACGGGCGGGACTTCGGGCTCGCCCGTGTTCGTTGATTCTGTCCGTCGCGATGCTCGGCGCGTGCGATCGACGGTCGCAGGATCACGCGGGCAATTCATCGCACCCGACCCCGGCGGCGGCCGCGGCGAAGACCGTGCTGGCGAGCGTGACGCGCACGCCTCGGATCCCGCCCTTACCGAGCGTCAAATTGAGCGCGAAGGCGCTCGTCGGAAAGTCGCTGTTCTTCGATCCGTCGCTTTCCGCGTCGGGGAAAATGTCCTGCGCGACGTGCCACGATCCGGCGCACGCTTACGGTCCTCCGAACGAGCTCTCGGTCCAGCCCGGCGGCGCGCGCGGCGGCGAGCAGGGCACGCGAGCGGTGCCGTCGCTCCGGTACAAGGAATTCACGCCGGGGTACAGCGATGTCCTCGACAACCCGGACGGGATGAGCGCGCCCGGACCCGGCGGCGGCTTCACGTGGGACGGCCGCGCGTCGACGCTCGCCGATCAGGCGAAGCTACCGCTGCTGTCGCCGGTGGAGATGGCCAACGCGAGCGCGGAAGACGTCGGCAAGAAGATCCGCGCCGCTCCTTATGCAAAGGAGCTCGATCGAGCGTTCGGCAGCGACGAGGCGACGAACCCGACGGTGATCTTCGATGAGGCGGTCGCCGCCCTCGAAGCGTTCCAGCTCGAGGATCCGAGCTTTCACCCTTACGACAGCAAGTTCGATCTGTACGCCGGCAACAAGATCGGCGGCACGCTGACGCCGGCGGAGATGCGCGGCTACAAGACGTTCGTCAACACGAACACCGGCAACTGCAGCTCGTGCCACTTCTCCGGCGCCGGCATCAACGGCAGCTCCGGCATCTTCACGGATTTTTCGTATTCCGCGATCGGCGTCCCCAGGAACACCGAAATCGAGGCCAACAAAGATCCGTCGTACTTCGATCTCGGCCTCTGCGGGCCGCTCCGGACGGATCACCCGACGCCGGTGAGCGGCGACAACCGCTTCTGCGGGCTGTTCAAGACGCCGACGTTGCGGAACGCGGCCACGCGACACGCCTTCTTCCACAACGGCGTCATTCACTCCCTGGAGCAGGCGATCCGGTTCTACGCGACGCGCGACAGTCGTCCGGAGCTCTGGTATCCGAAGGTCGGAGGTCGCGTGCAAAAGTTCGACGACCTGCCGCCGGCGTTCGTGCGCAACATCGATCCGCAGCTCCCGCTCGACGGACGGCGGCGAGGCTCCAGAGACTCGCTCACGGAACAGAACATCCAGGACCTCGTCTGCTTCATCGAGACGCTCACGGACGGGTACGTGCCGCCCGCGTCGCCGCCGACGTCGGGGCGCTGCGTCGATTGAACGCTTCCGGAGAACGACATGCTCAGAATAGCCTTTTTCGCCGGCGTTTCCGCCCTCACCCTGGCTGCCTGCGACGACCCGCGCGCGCCGAACGAGGCGCATTTCACGGCGGGGATGCGCGCGTACCTCGCCCGCCGGGGCGATCTGTGCGTCGGCAAGCCGGTGTGGCCCATCGACGTCTCGCGCGACGAGACGCGAGGGGGCTCGCGCGACGCGGTGCAGATGCCCGTCCTCGAGCGCCTCGGTCTGGTGAAGGGAACGGACGCCGTCGCCGACGTCGACACCGAGGACGGCCCGGTCAAGGTCGAGGTGCGGCGCTACACGTTGACGCCGGAAGGGACGCGCTACTACCTGCCGCGCGACGCGCGACCCGGACAGACGCCGGCGCACGACTTCTGCGCCGCGAAGCTCACCCTCGACAAGGTCGTCGGCTGGGCGGATCCGTCCAGTAAAGTAGTCGGATCTCACACGACCGTGGAGTACACGTATCGGGCGGAAGGGGCGGCGTGGACGCGCGACCCGGAAGCGCTGCGTGTCTTCCCCATGGTCGCCCGCGTCCTGAACGGAGCCGGGGCGGATCGACTGAAAGAAGGCTTCACGCTGACGGACAAGGGCTGGGTCGCGGACGAGCTGCTCGACGAAGCGCCCGCTCCCGTGGCGAAATCGGAGGCTCGGACCCCGTGAGCGTCGTCGTCCGATTCTCTCCGGAGCTCGGGCCGTGGCTGCGCGAGGGCTTCGCGGCGGGGAAACCGGAAGCGGAGCTCGTGAGCACGATGACCGCGGAGGGAATGAACGGCGCCGTCGCGCGAGCGATCGTCAAAGCGTTCGTGACGGCCCGTCAGAGCGGCGTGGCGTCTCCGAAGGACGCGCTCGTCCTCGACGAAACGGAGCTCGAGTACGTCGACGAACCGGGCCGGCTCTCCGCCGGGACTCGGTTCATCGCCGAGGGTCGCGCGGTGAGCGTGCTCTTTCGCGTCGAACGGCCCTGCGCCGCGGTGCTCGGCGGCGTGCTCACCGCGGAGGAATGCAAACACGTCATCGAGCTTGCGCGGCCGCGCCTCGCGCCGTCCACGGTCGTGGATCCGGCGACGGGCAAGGACGTCGTCGCCCACTATCGAGACAGCTTCGGCATGTTCTTCCGCCCCGCGGAGAATCCGTTCATCGCCGGGCTCGATGCCCGCATCGCGGCCATCATGGGCCTACCCGCCGCGCACGGCGAAGGTCTGCAGGTGCTTCATTACCCCGCGGGCGCGGGGAGCGCGCCGCACTTCGATTTCCTGGAACCGTCGAACGCGGCGAACCGCGCGTCCATCGCGCGAAGCGGCCAGCGGGTGAGCACGCTCGTCTCGTACCTGAACCCCGTCGAGGGCGGCGGCGAAACCGCCTTCCCGCACCTCGGCTGGGCGGTGTCGCCCGTGCCCGGCAACGCCGTCTACTTCGAGTACGCGAACTCCATCGGCCAGGTCGATCGCCGCACGCTTCACGGGAGCAACCGGGTGATCGCCGGAGAAAAATGGGTGCTCTCGAAGTGGATGCGCGCGCGGCCGTTCGTCACCGCGCGGGACCGTGAAGCGGGAGTCGGAGCCGAATCGGGCGACAGTCAACTCAAATGGGAGCCGCTATAACCGGTACGCGATCGACGCGGTGTCGTTGCTGCAATTGGGCAACGCGCGCTTCAACGATCATCGAACAGGCGTCGACGGCTCGTCGAATGCCCCCCCGCGGGACCATCGTGAATTCGGTCGATCCATTCCGATTTTCGAAGGCTCGATCGTGTCACGACGGCGCGACGCGGGGCGGCCGATTGCGCGACGAGGCGTCCAAACAGCGCTCCCCGAGTGGCTCGGCCCGGGATTCGACGGGTGGCTCGCCCTTTGCTGATGGCAGCGGCCGAAGGACCCAAACCCGGGAGGCTTCTGCGTGCTCAAGACCACGGGCTCACTCTTGAATCTCATTCTTCTCACCGGCGCGTGCGCCACGATTACGGCGTGCTCCGGCGCCGAAGAAGGCCGCCAAACCTCGCCTTCCGCTGACGAGACCGCCGCCAAGGATAGCGGCAAGGTCGGCCTCGCGCTGCAAGTCACGCAGGGAGTCGTTCTGAACACCGTCTCGTATTCGATCACCGGGCCACATTCGTACTCCGGGTCGATCGACGTCTCGAACTCCACCAGGCTCAGCGCGCTGATCGGCAACATCGCCGCGGGCACCGGGTACACGCTGTCTCTCACGGGTACGGCGACCGACGGCACCACGACTTGTGGCGGCACGTCGGGGTCGTTCAGCGTGACCGCGGGCCAGACGACGACCGTCGCCGTCTCCGTCGATTGTCATGTGGCGCCGACCACCGGAAGCGTCCTCGTGAATGGCTCGGTGAACGTATGCCCGAGCGTGGGCGCCGTCAGCGCCAACCCGCCCAACGGCTTGCAGATCGCGATCTCGAGCACGGCGACCGACCCCGACGGCGGTCCATCTCCAATCACGTACGCGTGGACGACGTCGTCCGGCACGTTGAGCAGCGCGACGGCTCCGAATCCGACGCTGACCTGTACCGCGCCGGGCAACGTCTCGCTCACCCTGACCGTGAGCGACGGAGACGCGGGCTGCGCGAGCACGTTCGACCTCACCGTCGCCTGTCCGGACGACTCGAGCGACCCGATGTGGGTCGAGCTCGGCGCAGGCGGTCAGGCGATCGCGCGCGTCATCACGCCTTACAACGCCTGCCCCGCGATCACCGTCGACGGTACCTCGAGCGCGATGAACCTGCGCGTCGGCCCCGCGACGGAGCCGCTCCGCCCGACGTCGAGCGACCCCACGGTGAATCCGATGTCGACGACGTCCAAGCCGTCGGTCTTCAACGTGACGACCTGCGAGTACGACATTCCGAGCACCGCGCATTCCGCGAGCATCGCGGGCAAGAAGCTGCCGCTCCCGAAGGCGGACGTCGAGCGCGTCGTCATCATCGGCGACACGGGTTGCCGCGTCTCCAACGGCAATCCGTTCCAGAACTGCAGCGAGCCGACGCAGTGGCCCTTCAACGTCCTCTCGCAGGCGGGCGCGGCGATGAATCCGGACCTCGTCCTGCACGTCGGCGACTACGAGTACCGCGACAACGCTTGCCCGGATGCTTCGCTCGGCTGCAGCGGTCCTTGGGGATACGGCTACGACGCCTGGGCGGCGGATTTCTTCACGCCCGCCGCGCCGCTCCTCGCCGCCGCTCCGTGGGTCATGGTCCGCGGCAACCACGAGACGTGCAACCGCGCCGGACAGGGATGGTACCGCTTCCTCGACACCAATCCCTATTCGGACACCAAATCCTGCAACGACCCGGCGAACGACGACGCCGGCAACTACAACGCGCCTTTCGCCGTGCCGTTCGACGACACGCAGTTCGTCGTGTTCGATTCGGCGAACGTTTCGAAGAGCGCCCTGAGCCCCCAGACGAAGCCGGCGGACGTGGTCCCGTTCAACAACTACCAGAGCGAGCTGCAAACGGCCGCGACGTTCACGGCGAACTCGAGCCTCCTCAGCATCTTCGCCGTGCATCACCCGCTGCTCGGATACACGCCGGGGACGCCGGTGACCGGTGGCAACCCGGCGCTCCTGTCGGTCATGTCCGCGACCTACCCGACGGCGTACTACCCGCCCGGTGTCGGCCTCGCCCTGCACGGCCACGTGCACGACTACCAGGCGATCAACTTCGCGAGCGGGCATCCGTCCACGTTCGTGGCCGGAAACGGCGGCGACAATCTCGACGTACAGCTGCCGGATCCGCTCCCCATCCCGCCCGCGACCGGCACGGTCATCGACAAGGTCGCGCATTCGGCTTCGTTCGGGTTCATGGTAATGGACCGCGTCGGTTCGCAGCAGTGGAAGTTCACGGCGTTCCGGCGTGACGGTTCGATCCTCGACGTGTGCACCATGGTGACGACCCCGTTCTCGGGGTCGGGAGATCCGACGCCGGGGCGGCAAATCAGCTGCACCAACACCGGCCTGCTCATGTGACGGTCGGAGGCGTCATCTCGAAGCACGGGCGGTGGCTGTTCGCAGCCGCCGCCCTGACGCTTTCCGCCGGCGCGCTATCCCGGCGAACCGGCAGCGGGCCCGGCCTCGCGTCGGCGAAGCCGGCATTCGTCAAGACGGGTCTGCCGCGGTTCGTCTCGGAAGTGCCCCTTCATCGTTCGGTCGTCGCCGCGCCACCCGTTCACGAGGGTCCGCCGGAGGATCCGGCGTTGATCGCTCTCGGCCGCGAGATCTTCGACGATCCGCGGTTCTCGGACCCGCCTGGCACGAGCTGCGCGAGCTGCCACGACCCGCACCGCGCGTTCTCGGGGACCAACGGCGCCACCATCGGCGTTCCGAAGGGGAGCCGCCCGGATCACTTCGCGAGGCGCGCGACGCCCTCGCTCCTCTATTTGAAGTACGTCCCCAAATTTCATTTTCACGACGACGACGAAGCGGCGGCGCCGGCGGCCATCGGCGGCTTTTTCTGGGACGGACGCACCGACACGATCGCGGAGCTCGTCGAGCAGCCGCTCTTCAACCCCGACGAGATGAACGCGCGCAGCGAGAGCCGCGTCGCCGCGAAGCTTCGCGACGCTCCCTACGCCGCCGAGCTCCGTGCAAAGTTCGGCTCCGACGCACAGGACCTCGTCCGGGGCCTCGGCGTCGCGATAGAGGCCTATCTGACGAGCGACGAAATGGCTCCCGCCACTTCGAAGTACGACCGATACCTGCGAGGCGAGGCGACGCTGACCGCGCTCGAGAAGCGAGGCCTGGAGGCGTTCAAAGATCCGTCGCGCGGCGCGTGCGCCGGTTGCCACCGCATGAACGAAAGCTCACCGAATCCGAAGTGGTCGATGTTCACCGACTATGGCTTCGACGCCGTCGCGGCGCCGCGCAATCGCGACCTCCCCGCAAATCGGAATCCGGCTTATTTCGACCTGGGGCTCTGCGAAAGAAAGGACCCGAAGACGCCGTCGAGCGACGACTCGTGGTGTGGGAGCTTTCGCACTCCGTCGCTGCGCAACGTCGCCGTGCGGCGGAGCTTCATGCACAACGGGGTATTCCGGAACCTGAGAGACGTCGTGGTGTTCTACGCGACGCGCGCGGCGACGCCGGGCCGCTGGTACCAAGACGGCACGAAGTTCGACGATTTACCGGAAAAGCACCGCGCCAACGTGAACGTGTCCTCGGCGCCTTACAATCGCCGCGAGGACGGGCCGCCCGCCTTCGGTGACGAGGACGTCGACGCCATCGTGGCGTTCCTCGGAACGCTCACCGATGCGACGTACTTGGGGAACGAGTGACGCGCTCGGGGCTCACCGTCCGCAGGCGTTCGCACGCGAGGGCGTCGTTCGTGGGGTTCTTCGTCGCGGTTGTGTTTCTTTTGTTTTCGCCGTGTTCGTGGGCGCACCAAGTGGGCCTGTCGCAAGGCGAGTACCGGCTCGAAGGGGCGACCCTGATCGCGGACCTCGGCTTTTCGCAGCGTGACGTCATCGCCGCGCTCCCGGGAATCGACGCGGACGGGGACGGCTCCATCGACGTCGACGAGTTCGCGGCCGCGCGCGAAAGAATCCGTAAAACGATGGTCGGCGACCTCGTGGTGACCGCCGACGGCGCGGCCTGCCCGGGGACGCTGGACAACGCACACGTGCTCGACGCCGAGAGCGGCATCGCGATTCTAGCGCATTACCAGTGTCCGCGTTCGCCGCAGCGCCTCGTCCTTTCGTGGCGGTTCCTCGACGTCTTCCCCGCGGGTCATCGCCACGTCGCGCGCGCGCTGATCGAGCACTCGCCCGTGACCGGGATGGGCACGCGCGACCAGATCGATTGGACGCTTGACGTGGCGAGTCCCGCTCCCGCCTCGAGCATCGCGCGCTCGATGTTCGGGCTCGGCGTCGAGCACATCCTGACGGGCGCCGATCACCTCGCGTTCTTGCTGGGCCTCGTGCTCGTCGGCGGAACGCTCCGGTCGCTTTCGCTGGTCGTGACCGCTTTCACGCTGGCTCATTCCATCACGCTCGCGCTCGCGACGCTCTCGATCGTCACGCCGAGTGCGGCCATCGTCGAACCGCTCATCGCGCTCTCGATCGCATACGTCGGCGTCGAGAACTTCTTCGTCTCGAACGCGAGCAAGCGGTGGCGGATCACCTTTCCGTTCGGATTGATCCACGGCTTCGGTTTCGCCGGCGCATTGCGGGAGATCGCGCTCCCCGGCGCGCAGGTCCCCGTCGCGCTCGTCTCGTTCAACCTCGGCGTCGAGGCGGGCCAGCTCGGCGTCCTCGCGCTGGTCCTGCCCCTGCTCGCGCTCGCGCGGCGCTTTCCCCAATTCGACGCGCGCGCCGTGAAATTCATGAGCTTCGCCATCGCCGCGAGCGGGTTCGTGCTGTTCGTCGTTCGCGTCGTGAAGAGCACGTGAGTACGCCTCCACGAGCCGTTCGACCGGCGCCTCGGTAGGTAGCTCGCCCGGGGCGCTGGCTCGGGTCAGCGACACTCCGCTCGACGCATCCGGTCCCATCACCTCCATCTACGAAGACTCGGAGCGGCGGTCCGGTCAGTTCGATTTGTGCGTCGATTGGATCGGTGCGGCCAATCCGGCTCGTTCGTCGCGCGGGTGGTGTCGATGTTGCTTCGACGCCTCCAGCGCCTGCTTCGAGCGGCGCACTTCCCTGGAGTTAAACAATGCAGAATCGGATCGATCGCCGAGGCTTCGTAGAGACGCTGTTGTTCTTGCCCGTCGGCGTCTTCTTGGTGCGTTGCGGTTCGAGCAGCGCGTTCACGCCGCCCGCACCCGGAGCGGCGCCGACGGTGAACGGGTCACAAGCGATCTACACGTCCAGCGTCACGCAGTTCCACGACCACACCTTCACGATTCCGCTCGACGCATTCACGACTCCGCCGTCCGATGGCGTGAGCGGCGACACGAGCAACACCTCGGATCACACGCATCACGTGTCCATTTCCATGAACGATCTGGCGAAAGTGCAGGCGGGGAGCGCCGTCGTGGTCGTCACCAGCGTGGCGAAGGGGCACTCGCACGTGTTCACGTTCGTCAGAGTGACGGCCGCGCCGCACGATGGCGGCGCCATCGAGAGAGACGGCGCATTGGTGACGCCGTAGCGGGAAACGGCCCGGCGTAGGTCGTATCCAAATCGCAAACGACGTCCCTGCTCGAGGACCGAGCACGCCATTCGGCGTTGCTCGTCCCGCCGTCGACGCGATCCCCTCAACGCGAACCGGTTGCGGCACGTAAGGCCAATAGACCGCGTCATAACGCACGCGTGTGAGCCGTTCAGCTCGGCTTGCTACACCGACATAAAATGCCGCCTGCACGAGTGTCCCTTGCGCAGCGCCCCGCGTTCGACGAAATTACGCTTTGGGGAAGATGGCAGTAGAACGTCCAATCACGACCAGAGCTCAACGCGGTTGAGCTCTTCGAGAAAATCCATGGCGGTGACCAGAACTCGGGCCGAGGCCAGCCCGACTCGACCCTCACCCAAGTGGGGGCCGAGTCGAGCGACAGTCAACTCAAGCGGGAACCGTCGTAAGTGTGCGATGCTGCTCCTCTTCGGCGCGCCGCTCGCGGTGAGCTGTAGCTCGTCGAACTCCGCGGCACCGGGCGGGAGCGGTGGCTTCGCCGCGATGAGCTCCGCCCCCGTTGGCGGCATGAGCGCGTTCGCAGGCGGCACGAATGCCGGCGCGTCTACCGGCATGACCTCCGCCGGTGGAGGGACTCCGTCGCCGATCGGCATGGGAGGCGCGGGGACCACGGGAGCGTCGAGTGGCGGAGCCAACGCCAGCGGGGGCTCTGGCCCTGTTGGCGCTGGCGGCACCGGCGCGGTCGCTTCCGGCGGTGCCCCTGCGGCGGGCGGCCATACCGGGGAGTGCAACGACGTCTACGTGGACTGCAACCACGACATGACGGACGGCTGCGAGACGAACACGGATACCGACGCGATGAACTGCGGCGCCTGCGGCATGGCTTGTCCGTCGGCGCCGAACGCGACGCCGTACTGCTTCGTCGGCCAGTGCCATTACGGGTGCGCTCCCGGGTTCGGCGACTGCAACGAAAAGCCCGACGACGGCTGCGAGGTAAACCTCCTCTCCGACAAGGACAACTGCGGCGCGTGCCGCCTGAGCTGCGGCGACACGGAATGTCTGAACGGGGGCTGCAAGTGCGCGGGCAGCTCGGTGAAACCGAAGAAGATCCCGCTCGACATGTACATCGTCTTCGACGAGTCCCAGTCGATGAGCGACAACGTCAACGGCGGCAGCAAGTGGTCCGTTATCGTCGGAGCGCTGACGTCGTTCGTTCAGAACATGGGCAGCGCCGGACTCGGCGTCGGGCTCACGTACTTCCCCTTGCCCCTGCCCTCGGGAGTACCCGGGACCTGTGGGATGGATTCCGACTGCAAGGTGAACGGAACGGACTACGGTCCGTGCGTCGCCGACGCGTCGACCCACCTGCTCCTGGTCTGCGGCAAGACCGACTCGTGCGTGGCCACCAACTACAAGGCGGAAGTGCCCATCGACACGTTGCCCGGCGTGGCGCAGGCCATCGTGACCTCGCTCGGCATGCACGGCCCGACGGGGTTCACCCCCACGTACCCAGCTCTACAAGCCGGCTACGACTACACGAAGACGTGGGCGACCAATCACCCGGATCACAAGACCATCCTGGTGCTCGCCACCGACGGCGATCCCACGACGTGCGACGCGACGACGAACAACGTGCAGACCATCGCGGCGAACCTCGTGACCCCCGCGAACTCCGGCCCTCAACCCATCCTAACCTTCGTGATCGGCGTCGGCTCCTCGCTCACGTCGCTGAACGCGATCGCGCAAGCCGGCGGAACGGGTCAGGCGCTCATCGTCGACACCGGCAGCGCGGACCCCGGCGGCGACTTCCTCGCGGCGATGAAGAAGATCGGCGCGTCCCCCTTGCTCGGTTGCCAGTACTCGATCCCGGCGCCTTCGATGGGGACGACCGATTTCACCAAAGTAAATGTCCAGCTCACGCCGGACGGCGGCACGCCGACGGTGCTCAAGAAGGTGGGCAACAAGGCCGGATGCTCGCCCACGGACGGCGGCTGGTACTACGACAACAACACGACTCCGACGCAGATCATCCTATGCGACTCGACCTGCACGGCGATCAACAGCGGCACGAGCGTCGAAGTGGACGTCGTCCTCGGATGCGCGAGCATCGGGTAGCTCACGGGTGAAGGGAAGACACCACATGAAGAAGTGGAACTCGATCCTGTGCTGCGGAGCGATCGCGGTCTTCGGCGCGTGCGGGCCGAAATCGTCCGTTAGCGGGGCCGCCGCCGGCGGTGGGACGGGGGGGAGCATTCCCACGGGAAGCGGCGGCACCACCGGCAGCGGTTCTGGATCGGCGGCGGCGTCCTCCTCCAGCGGCGGATACCTCGTCGGCGCGAGCGGAAGCAACGACCCCGGTATAGGCGGGATTCACGTGAAGGACGCGGGCGCCGGCGGCAAGGACGGCGGCTGCGCCGGCCTCACCGTCGAGGGCGAAACCATTCCGCTCGATATCCTGGTTCTCTTCGACCGCTCGAAATCCATGACCTGCGAGATCCCCGCGGGTGGCGATCGCTGGACGGCGACGAAGAGTGCGCTCACGAGCTTCGTGCAGAACCCCGACACCGCGGGGATCAACATCGCGCTCACGTACTTCGGATCGCCGTTGCCGGGGGGAGACCAGCTCACCTCGTCGTGCAACCCTTACGACTACCAAACTCCGGATGTGGAGTTCACTCCGCTGCCGGGGGGCGCGATGGCCATCGTCGACTCGCTCAACGCGCACACCGCGACCACGGACACGCCCACCGTCGCTGCGCTGACCGGCGCCATCAACCACGCCGCGACGTGGAAGGCCGATCATCCCGGGCACACCGTCATCGTCGTGCTCGTCACGGACGGACAGCCGAACGCCTGCGGCGCGGGCTCCCTCACTGACGTCGTCGACGTCGCGACTCAGGGGCTCGCCAAGGCGATGATCTCGACGTACGTCGTCGGCATCCTCAGCCCGGGGAGCAAGTGCACGGTCGATCCCAACGTGCCGAACCAGGCGGATCTCGACACGGTGGCGAAGGCGGGCGGCACGATGCAATCTTTGATCGTCGACACGACCAAGGACACCGGCATGCAACTCGTCGATACGATGAACAAGATCCGTCAAAACTCGCAAATCCCCTGCGAGTACGCGATTCCGGAGCCCATGGACGGCCAGAAGCTCGACTTCGACAAAGTCAACGTCGGCTATACGGATCCAATGGGTCAGACCCACGTCGTCTACTATGCCAAGACGATGGACAAATGCGATCCCACCAAGGGCGGTGGCTGGTACTACGACTCGGTGCCCCCCACACCGGCGCCGACGAAGATCCTACTCTGTCCTTCCACGTGCACCGACGTGACGGCGAAATTCGGATACAAGGTGAACGTAACCTTGGGCTGCCAAGCGCAGCCGCTCCCTGCGTAGTCACGGATACGGACGCCGTCGAGCTCGACGTCGCACGCCTCCCTCGACGCAACCGACGGAGCTCGAGCTCGACGGTGCGCTCCTCATCAATGCCATCGCCGTGCACGACGGGCAAGTGTACGTGGCAGGAGACGATCTCAGGTCGAGGATTCGTCCCTTGCCATCGCCGGCGGACACCTCTACTTCTTCGCGGACGACGGCATCGAGTCCCTCTCGATTTCCGGCGGCAAGCCCACGACCGTCGCGACGGGCCAGCAGAATCCAGGCCTATTTCTCATCCTCGGCGGCAACCTCGTTTGGGTGGATCCGGCGTCCAAGGCGTTGTCGGATCCCACGATGCCACGCGTTTTGACGACCTGTATATCGGAGTGATCGGGTGCTCCATCCGACCCGCGTGGCTGGAAGCATCGCGTCGACACTCGTCGTGGCCGCCGCTTGCGCGTCGGCTGCGGGCGCGAGGCGCGGTGGGCGCGTCGGGCAACGGCGCGACGGAGTCTGCGCTAGCGTCGCCGAGCGTGCGGAGCCGCGCCCGTTCCAGCGGGCGCGCCCCAAAACGGTCGCTGAGTGTTGTCGCCGCGCGAGGTGGCGCGGACCGGAAGCGACTAGCTCCCGACCATGACGTCGACGCGACGATCTTGGGCCCACGAGGACTCGTCGGTTCCCTTTGCGTCGATGGCGCCGCGTGACGTCGAACTTATCCTCTGCGGCGAAAGGCCCTCGGTGACGATGACCGCCTTCACGCGATCCGCCCGGCGCCCGCCGAGCACGATGTTGTATTCCTCCTCGCCCCGTGGATCGGCGCGACCGACGAGCTTCATGGATTTACCCGCGAGCGGACCGCTGGTGAAACACTTCGCCACTTTCGCGAGCACCCGTTGGTCGCTCTGACGAACTCGCGCCGAATCGAACGAGAAGTACGCATCTTCGTCCGAGATGCCGCACCTTTTTCTGATCTCGTCGGAGAGCGCTATTTGTGCCTTCGTGTCGTCGCTGGCCGCGACATTTGGCGTCTGGTGTGCGGCTGGCGGCGTCGCGTCGCCGACGGGAGCCGCGGGCGGCGGAGCCTCTGACGACGCGCACCCCACGAGGAGAAGCATCACGACGGCGGACGGGACCATGTATTTCGAAGTGCCCACGATCAACCTCCTTCGCTCGGATTCCCGGTGGGTTCCGGCGCCCCCGGAGCCATCACCTGGACGACGTCGCAGTGAGCGGACGCTCCCGCGCGTCGTCGCAACCTGCTTACCACCCCCGCTATTCCCCGAGATCACGAAATAGGCGCCACTGAAGCGACGGAGCCTGTCTTAGAAAGCGATACTCCGTCGGAGCATCAAGCTTTTTACTTTGATGTCAAAGTATGCTTGACGGAGTCCGCCCCGTGGGGGCGCGTCCGCTATTTTCCGCTCGTTGCCTCGGCGAGGCGAACCCGTGGCGGGCGCGCGCGCTCTTGGGCAATGTGTCGCTGCACGGTTCGGAGGCTGATGCCGAGCCGCGCGGCTACGCGAGACCGATTGCCGCCCTCGAGCTTGAGCGTGGCGTCGAGTACTTGCTGCACGATCGCATCCAGCGACTGGTTCAAGGGGACCTGCAGGATTGGCGTCATCGCTCCGCTTGGATCGGACGTCGAGACGCTCCGGCCGATGGGCGCGGGGAGGTCGGCGAGCCTCACCGGCTTCCCCGGTCGAAGCAGACAGACGAGCTCGATGACGTTCCGAAGTTCGCGGACGTTGCCCGGCCACTCGTGAGCCCGGAGCGCCAGCATCGCGTTCCGGCCGATCCTGGGAGGCGCCAAACCATGCTTCGCCGAGAGCTCCGCGACGAACTGATTCACCAGAGGCGCGATGTCCGCCTGGCGTTCTCGAAGCGGCGGCACGTGCAGCGTAATGCCCTGGATGCGGTAGTAGAGATCCGCCCGGAAGCGCCCGGCGCGCACTTCTTCGTCCAGCGGGCGGAGAGTGGCGCAGACGAGCCGAGTATCGACGGATATCTTCGTGCTGCCGCCGACGCGCATGAACTTGCGACTTTCGAGGAAGCGCAAAAGCTTCGCCTGAGCGTTCAGCGGCATCTCACCGATCTCGTCCAGGAACAGGGTTCCGCCGCCGGAGGCTTCGACCTTGCCGCGCGCGCGTTCGCTCGCGCCCGTGAAGGCCCCCCGCTCGTGCCCGAAGAGCTCGCTCTCGAAGAGCGCTTCGGGGATCGCTGCGCAGTTGATGGGCATGAAGGGCCCGGCGCGCCGCGGAGATAGCTCGTGGATGCGTCGAGCGACGATCTCCTTGCCGGCTCCGCTCTCGCCGATGAGCGTGATCCCCACCTCTTTCGGGCCTACCGCGCGGATGACCCGGTCGAGCGCCTGCATGGCCGGCGAGCGCATGATTGGCTCGAGGACCACGTCAAATTGGCGCCTTCGTGAGGACGGAATGGCGACAAAATAGCACTCTTTGCTCGCCGTCGCGACTCCACGGCGTTTCCGCTCCTGCAGCGAGCCGGGCGCGTGACCAGCGTCCGCCGCGTCCGCGCTGCCGGCGGATCAGGACTTGCCGCGCAGAGGATGCGAACCGGCCGTGGCCCCGGCGCGCTTCTTCTGCCAGACACAGAGGCTGTCCGATCCGATCGGATCGGCGAAAAGACGTTCGTAGCCGGAGGGCATCGTCATGCCCGGACCGTGGTAGGTGATCACGATCGTTCCGACCCTAGCCTGCGCCAGCGCGGCGCGCATTCGGTGCCGGTCGTGAACATATCGCCGGAACGAGAGCTCGACGTCCGCGTCGAGCCAATCCTCTCGCTGAAAGAGATTCTCGCCAAACGGGTTGTAGAGGTAGTAGGCGTCGAATCGATTGAGGGCAGCGGCGGTGGCGTCTCCGACGGCGAAGTGAACGTTCGAGACGTCCAGACGAGACGCCACTTCGCGTGCTGTCGCCACTAGGTGGCCCCGGTGCTCGACTCCGACGAACGTTACGTTGGGCGCGACCATGCCCCCGATGATGCAGAATTTCCCGGGTCCCGAGCCGACGTCGAGCACTCGCGCCGCGCCGAGCGATTCGAGCACCTCGGCGGCTCGGTAAGCGACGTGTATCGGCGTCCAGAAGCGCCACGACGCAACCTGGATCTTCTCCGGGTACAGACGATCGAAGTCTGGATCGCTGAGCGCGCCCGCTCCAAGCGCCTGGCGAACAGACGCGCCGGAGGGGAGCAGGGTTCTCGCCGCTGGGGACCCGGCGTTTCTCTGTTCGGCTGCCACGAGCTCGTTCTCGGTTGTCAGGGCATGCGTGTACGCATCCGCGTCGCTGAAAGACCTCACGCCTTCACTCTACGCCGGGGCACGCGCACGTCGGGATCTACTCGTCGGTCCATGCGGTGATCTCACGGCGTACGTTCGTCAACCACGCACCGACGCCGGCTTCGTACGTCGGAGCGCCTCTCTCGGAGCGGCTGAATGGCTTCGCCATCGGCGCGCTCCGAGCACATTTCATGCCGTCTCGCTCTCGCGAAAACCCCTCGTCCAACGACGACGGCGCCTCTGCTCCGCGAGAGGTACCGCGCGGCTTTGTCTTCGATCAGGTCGCTGCGCGAGCTGCGGTCGAGGGCATCGGGGGACGCTAGGGCACGGCGCGGGCTGAGTGCATTACGTCCCATTTCACTGCGCGAACGGCGGCGCGGTGGGCGCAAATAGGCGCGCAGGAGCGCCGCCAACCCGATGCCACTATGACAATTTGGCGTTCATCGCCGTTCGCCCTTCCGTGCTCGAGGAAATCAGTCCTAGACGGACGCACTTTCCCGCAGGCTCCGCATGGGCCGCTGGGCGCACACGCCCCAGGGCTGCTGGTGCGTGCGGATGGCATCCGGCTTGCTCTTCCCGTTTTACGGGATGCCTCGTTCGCCGCTGACGCCGATCGCTCGCCTGCACGTCGCGATCGTCTCGAAGAACCCAGAGACACTGGGTGCTCTCGCAGAGTACCTTCAGGGCGCTGGCGCTACGACGAGAGGCACTCATCAGATCGACGGCGCGGCGAAGGTGAGCGCAGGGGCTTCCGCCGTGGTCGTGTTCCCGGACGATTTCACCTGGAGCGCCGTCCTGCCCGCGCTGAGGGCGTGCTCGCGGACACATCCCGACATCCTGATCCTGATCGTGACCAGCGCTCCCCAGCGCTTCGAGGCGCTGGTCTGGCCCGAAGCCAGCACGACTCCGCTCACGGTGCCGAAGCCCGCTTGGGGGTGGACCATCCTCGACGCCATCCGCGCTCACCTCGACGACTCATCAGCGGCCGGCGGGAACGAACCTTGATGTCCTCGAACCTTGATCCCGCTCGTCACGACGGGTTGGCCGGTGCATTCGGGTAGCAGGCGCATGAAACTCACGGCTCGCCAGGTCGCAGCGATGTTCGACGTTCCGGAGCGGACCATCGAGCGATGGATCCGAGATGACGAGATGCCGCACCACCTCGTCCACGGGAGGGAGATGTTCCACCGTTCAGAGCTCCTCGAATGGGCGAACGAGCGCGGAGTCCGGATCGCGAAAGACCCGCCTTCATCCGTCCGGAGCGGCGTAGAGCCGCAGAGCTTCTCGGAAGCGCTCGCGCGCGGCGGCGTCCATCACGGAGTGCCCGCCACCGATCGGGAATCCCTGCTCAGGGCCGTGATCGCTCGCCTGCCCTTGCCGGAAGATGTGGATCCTGATCTGATCTTCGATCTCATGCTGGCTCGCGAGAAGACTGGGTCGACCGGCGTCGGCGACGGCATCGCGATCCCTCACGTCCGGACGCCCATCGTGCTGCCCGTGGACCACGCCACGGTCACGCTGTGTTTCCTCGAGACGCCGGTGGACTTCGAAGCGATCGACGGAAAGCCCGTGGACACCGTGTTCACGATCGTGTCACCGACGACCCGCGCTCACCACTCGATCCTCAGCCGGCTATCGGGGGTGCTGCACGATCCGGAGTTTCGGCGGGCGGTGATCGCGCGCGCCCCGACGGAAGAGCTCGTGGACGCAGCAAGGCGCGCGGAGAGCAGGTTCGCGTCGGTCCCGGCCGAGATCGGCACGAACGGCGTCGAGAGTCCCGAGTAGCGAGGCGAAGCCGGGATGAATCTGTTGTTGGCTTCCCTCGTGATGCTGGTCGGCGGCGGCGTCGCGGCGCTGGCGCTTTCGTCCCGGCCTCGTGCGGCGTCGTGGACCGGAGCGCTGAGCTGCATCGCGGCGGGTGCCGTCGGGACCGTCTCGACGGCGAGGGCGCTGCTCGGATTTTCAACAGGACGGGTGGAGCTCGGCTGGAACGTCCCGGGGGGCGGCATCGTGCTCGACGTGGATCCGCTTTCGGCGTTCTTCCTGCTTCCCGTCTTCGTGCTCGGCGCGATCGTTGCGTTCTACGGCCGGACGTATCTGGACGCCTATCGAGCCGAGAAGGCGCTCGGGGTTCCCTGGCTCGCTTACAACGTGCTCCTCGCGAGCATGGTCGTCGTGCTGACCGCACGGCACGCGCTCTTGTTCCTGGCGGCGTGGGAGGTGATGTCGCTGTCGAGCTACGTCCTCTTCGTGTTCGAGCACGAGCGCGCGGAAGTGCAGCGCGCCGGCTGGGTGTACCTGGTCGCGGCTCATGTCGGAATGGCGTTCCTCGTCACGCTGTTCCTCGTACTCGAGTCCGAGACAGGCACGCTGATCTTCGGCTCGAATCCGCCGAGCCTCGCTCGCGGGCCGCACGCGCTCGTGCTCGTCCTCGCCTTCGCGGGGTTCGGGGTGAAGGCGGGGCTCCTTCCGCTTCACGTTTGGCTGCCGGGAGCTCACGCCGCCGCGCCTTCCCACGTGTCCGCGCTGATGTCGGGCGTGGTCATCAAGATGGGGATCTACGGCCTCGTCCGCGCGACGCTGCTCACGGGACCTCCTCCGACGTGGTGGGGACCGTTCCTGCTCACCCTGGGACTCGCCGGTGCTCTCTACGGGATCTGCATGGCCGCCTCGCAGCGTGATCTGAAGCGCGTCCTCGCTTACTCGAGCGTCGAGAACATCGGCCTCGTCGCCGCCGGCCTAGGTCTCTGCTTCTGGGGCGTCGCCACTCGGCAACCCGTTCTCAGCGCGCTGGGGCTGACGGGCGCGCTCTTTCACATTTGGAATCACTCGGCGATGAAGGGCCTCCTATTCCTGGGCGCGGGCGCGATCGTCCATGCAACCGGGACGAGGGACATGGAGCGGCTCGGCGGATTGCTCCGCCGCCTGCCCACGGCAGGGACCCTAATCATCGTGGGCTCGCTCGCCATCGCCGGATTGCCGCCGCTGAACGGCTTCGTCAGCGAGTGGCTCCTCTATAGGTCGCTGCTCGAAGGCGCCGCTCGAGGCACGCCCGGCGCTTCGGTCGCCTGCATGCTCGCGCTCGGCGCCCTCTCCGCGGTGGGCGCGCTCGCCGCGCTTTGTTTCCTCCGGGTTTGCTCGGTGGTCCTCCTCGGCGAGCCGCGGTCGCCGAGCGCGGCCAACGCGCACGACGCCGGATCGGCCATGTCGGCCGCCATGGTCGCGCTGGCGGCGGGATGCCTCGTGTTCGCGTTCATCCCCACCGAGCTCGCGCGAGTCATCCGCCCCGTCGCCGCGCAGATCTCGCCCGATGCGGCGTCCTCCACCGTGATCGCGCGCGCTCTTGCCCCCGTCGGCGATGCGATGCGGGTCATCGCCGGCTTGCTGCTGCTGGCGGCCGTCCTCGGACTGCGCCCCCGGAGTTTCCTCGGCAAGGGGACGTCCAGCTCGACCTGGGGCTGCGGCTACGCGGCGCCCACGGCGCGCATGCAGTACACGGCTCGCTCCTTCGGACAGCTGCTCGTCGATGTCCTGCCCGGATCCCTGCGTCCGAAGATCGAGCTGGAGCGGCCTTCGGGCTTCTTCCCGGTGTCGAGTCGCTTCGCCACGCGGAGCGAAGATCCATTCATCGGTTCGCTCTACGAGCCGGCGATCCGGCGCGCCGGCCATCGCATGGCGCGCCTTCGCTGGTTCCAGCAGGGCGCGCTCCAGATGTATGTACTTTACATCCTCGTCGCGCTGGCGCTCGGCCTCGCCTGGGCTTCGTTCGGGGACACCGTCCCATGATTCACCCCCAGGCCATCGTCCACCTTCTCGTCGCGCTTCTCGCCGCGCCCCTGCTCGGCGGCGTGATCAATCGGACCAAGGCCATCTTCGCCGGAAGGGTCGGGCAACCCATCCTGCAGCCCTACTACGATCTGCTCCGTCTCTATCGCAAAGACAGCGTCTTCAGCGGCACCACCACCTGGGTGTTCCGTGCGGGGCCCGTCGTGAGCTTCATCACGGCGTCCCTCGCGGTCCTTCTCGTCCCGCTCGGCGCGCGCGGTCCCCTGTTGTCGTTCGCTGGCGACATGATCCTGTTCGTCTATCTATTCGGGCTCGGACGGTTCTTTACCGTCGCCGCGGCGCTCGACACGGGGTCCGCCTTCGAGGGCATGGGCGGGGCGCGCGAAGCGACGTTTTCGTGCCTGGCGGAGCCGGCCCTCTTCCTAGGGTTGGTCGTGCTGGTCCGGCAGACGGGCGCGACGTCGCTCGCGGAGATGTTCGGGCCGGGCCTCGGGCACCAGTGGAGCGCGGCAGGAGCATCCCTGGTCATGATCGTCGCCAGCCTGTTCGTCGTGCTGCTGGCGGAGAGCTCGCGCATCCCTTTCGACGACCCGAATACACACCTCGAGCTCACGATGATTCACGAAGTGATGGTTCTCGACCACAGCGGCCCGCTCTTCGGCCTCGTCCTCCACGGCGCAGCCGTGAAGATGTTCGTCCTCGGGTCGCTCCTCGTTCGGCTGATCCTGCCGTTCGATACGGGCGAGCCCGCGACGGACTGGTTCCTGTTCGCGACGGGTATGTTCGGTCTCGCGGTCGCGATCGGGACGGTAGAATCGATCATGGCGCGGCTCAGGCTCCGACAGGTGCCGAGCCTGCTCGTCGGGGCCTGCCTGCTCTCTGCTTTCGGCATCGTCTTGCTCGCGAGGTGACGCATGTCCGAAGCCGTCGATCCCGTCCTGATGCTCGTGCTGCTCTTGAACTTCTTCGTCCTCGGAACGAGCCGGATCCATGCCGCCATCAACGCAGCGGCGCTTCAAGGAGCCGTGCTCGGCCTGCTCGCGCTGCTCGTCCACGGTTTCGACGGATGGCTTCCGCTGACCGTCGGGTGCGCCACCGTGCTCATCAAGGGATTCGCGATCCCCGCAATGCTCCGGCGGGCGATGCGTGAAGCGTCGATCCGGCGCGAGATCGATCCGTTCATCGACTTCATCCCTTCCCTGCTCGCCTGCGCGGTCGCCACGGGTTTCGCGGTCGTCTTCGCGCACACGCTGCCGCTCGCGCCCCAGCACGTCGGTTCGCTGCTCGTCCCCGCCTCGCTCGCCACCGTGCTCGCCGGATTCATCGTCCTGTCCACCCGGCGCAAGGCGATCACCCAGGTGGCCGGCTATCTCATCCTGGAAAACGGGGTCTTCATCATGGGCCTCGGTTTGCTCGACGCGATTCCGTTCCTCGTCGAAGCCGGCGTGCTCCTGGATCTGTTCGTGGCGATCTTCGTCATGGGCATCATCATCTATCGAATCAACCAGGAGTTCGCGTCCCTCGACACGGCGCGGCTGTCGAGCCTCAAGGAGTGAGCATGGCTTACGCTCTCGTGCTCATTCCCCTCGTCTCCGCGCTGATCGCGCTGCTCGTGCCTTCCGATCAGCGACGCCCTTACATCGTCACCATGGGGGGTGCTGCGCAGGCCGTCGCCGTCGTGTTCGCGCTCCGCGAGCCCCGCGTCTCGGGGCTCGGCGAGTGGCTCTTGCTGGACCTGACCGGCAAGCTCGTCCTCGGCGTCACCTCCGCCCTCTTCTTCGTTTGCTCCCTGTATGCCCCGGCCTACCTGCGCCGGCGCACGAACCGGTCGAACCGGGTCTTCTGCGCTTGCCTCCTGACGTTCGACGCGATGATGGCGCTCATCGCGGAGTCGCACCACCTCGGGCTCATGTGGGTCGGCCTGGAGGCGGCGACGCTCTCGACGGCGCCCCTGCTCTATTTCAACCATTCTCAGCGTTCGCTCGAAGCGGTCTGGAAGTACCTGCTCATCGGCTCCGTCGGCATCGCCCTGGCCCTGCTCGGATCGCTCTTTCTCGCTTACTCGGCGCTCAGCGTCCAGCTCGCGCCGTCGCTGCTCCTCGAAGACCTCCTGCGCGACGCCCCGCGGCTGTCGAAGCCGTGGCTCCACGCCGCGTTCGTCATCCTGTTCGTCGGCTACGGAACCAAGATGGGCCTCGCGCCGATGCACACCTGGAAGCCGGACGCTTACGGCGAAGCCCCCGGCGTCGTCGGCGCGCTGCTCGCCGGCGGCATAACCAACTGCGCGTTCCTGGCGATCGTCCGGTTCGCCAGGATCTGTCACGCCGCCGGGGACGGGCTCTTCGCGCGCCACCTGATGCTCCCGGCGGGGCTTCTGTCCATGGCGGTGGCCGGAGCGTTCATGGCGCGGCAGCGCGACTTCAAGCGCATGCTCGCTTATTCGAGCGTCGAGCACATGGGCATCCTGATGGTCGGCCTCGGCTTGGGAGGGCTCGGGGTCTTCGGGTCCCTGCTCCACATGATCAACAACGGGCTGACCAAGGGCGTGCTCTTCCTTTCGGCGGGCAACATCCACCGGGCGTTCGGCAGCAAGAGCGTCGACGAGGTGTCCGGAGCGCTGCGCGTCGTGCCCGCGTCGGCGGGTCTCTTCCTCGCCGGCTTCTTTGCCATCACGGGATCGCCGCCCTTCGCGCCGTTCTTGAGCGAGTTCACGATCGCGCGCGCGGCGTTCCGCGAGAAGCAATACGGCGTGGGCGCGCTCTTCCTCGTTCTGCTCGCGGTCGTATTCGTGGGGATGGGCGCCGCGGTCGTGGCGGTCGTGCAAGGTGAACCCTCCGCGCGCGGACTGCGGAGCGAGCACCGGGACGAGCTTGGAACCGTGGCTCCGATCGCGCTCTGCCTCGCCGCCGTATTACTCCTCGGACTCTACGTGCCGCCACCGCTCGAGCGCTTGATCACCGAAGCAGCGGCCGGGCTCGGAGGCGGGCTGTGACGGTCCCGGCTTTCCTGCAAACTCGCAACGGCCGGGCCTCTCCGAAGGCAGATGTTCCGGAGCTGCCGCTGTCCGCGTTCCGGACGGAGATCATCGCATCGGTCGTCCGCGGCGACCGCCTCGTGGCTCTCTTCGGCTGCGCCCACCCGGAGTGCGCCGTCGAGCTCTGGGCGGTCCTCGCGTCGGATCGCGCCGGAGTCCTTCGACTCGCCCGGACGCGCGTTTCTGGAGACGCGTACCCGTCGATCACGCCCGAGTGTCCGGAAGCGCATCTCTTCGAACGGGAGATTGCCGAGCAGTGGGCGGTGGTTCCAGAGGGCCATCCCTGGCTCAAGCCGGTTCGGTTCGTGACCCCGCTGCGTGCCGGCGCCGATGTCTGGTCACGCGGACGGGATGCGCTGCGGGCCGGCGTCATGGACTTCTATCGCGTGGAGGGCGAAGAAGTGCACGAGGTCGCGGTCGGACCGGTGCACGCCGGCGTCATCGAGCCGGGCCACTTCCGTTTTCAATGCGACGGCGAGGAGGTCCTCCACCTGGAGATTTCGCTCGGGTATCAGCACCGCGGCGTCGAGCGCGCGTTCGTCGGAGGCCCGACGAAGCGAACCATCCACTACGCGGAGACGCTGTGCGGGGATTCAACCGTGGGTCACGCTTCGGCATACTGCCACCTGGTCGAAGCGCTCGCCCGAGACCGAGTGCCTGCTCGGGCGCTCGCGCTCCGGGCCATCGGCCTCGAGCTGGAGCGGCTGGCGAATCACACCGGCGACCTCGGCGCTCTCGCCAACGACGTCGGCTTCTTGCCCACGGCGTCGTTCTGCGGACGCCTGCGGGGCGACTTCCTCAATTTGACGGCCACCATCTGCGGTAGCCGCTTCGGTCGTGGACTCGTTCGACCAGGCGGCGTCGGGTTCGACGTGGACGACGGCCAGGCCAGGGCGATGAGCGAGCGGCTGAGCACGGCCCTACGGGACGTACAGAATGCTGCCGACCTGCTCTGGTCGAGCGCGTCGGTGATGTCCCGCTTCGAGAACACCGGACGAGTGCCCGAGGAGACCGCGAGGACGTTGGGCCTCGTCGGCTATTCAGCCCGCGCATCGGGGCTTTACCGCGACGTGCGTTACGACCACCCCTGGGGGATCTATCGGTTCCGAAAGATCCCCGTCTCGGTGATGCACACCGGCGACGTCTTCGCGCGGGCGTACGTGCGTTGGCTCGAGATCCGGCGGTCCGCGGTCTTCGTGCGCGAGCATCTCGAGGCTCTTCCCAAAGGGCAGACGCGAGCGCCCCACGCCGAGCTTGCGCCGGATCACGTCTGCGTGTCGATGATCGAAGGCTGGAGAGGCGAGATCTGTCACGTCGCCATCACCGACGTGGAGAGGAAGTTCGCCGCGTACAAAGTGGTCGATCCTTCGTTTCACAACTGGATCGGCCTGGCGATGGCCCTCCGCGATCAAGCTATCTCCGACTTCCCGTTGTGCAACAAGAGCTTCGATCTCTCTTACTGCGGGCACGACCTTTGAGGACCTTCGGGGAACGCGCATGGTGAAAGTCTTCCTCGCCCGCTTCCAGCAGGGCCACCGCACCGTGAGCTACCCGGACACGCCGCCGACCCTGCCCGATCGCTTTCGCGGCGCGCCCTCGCTCGCGCCGGAGAAGTGTCACGACGGCTGCCGGAGCTGCGTCGACGCCTGCCCGACCGGAGCGATCGATACGGACAAAGACGGCCTGCGTCTCGACATGGGCCGCTGTCTCTTCTGCGCCGATTGTGTGTCCGCTTGCCCCGCGGGAGCGATCATCTTCACCGCCGAGCACCGTCTCGCGGCGAGGAGCCGGAGCGATCTCGTCGTCCATCGTTCGTTCGAGACGAAGCGAAAGGCGCTGGACGAACGCCTTCGGCGTCTCTTCGGGCGCTCGTTGAAGCTGCGCGTGGTGAGCGCGGGGGGATGCAACGGCTGCGAGCTCGACGTGAACGTGCTGACCACGATCGTGTTCGACCTCGGGCGCTTCGGGATTCAGATCGTCGCGTCGCCGCGGCACGCGGACGGCTTGCTCGTCACGGGCCCCGTCACGCGCAACATGGCGCTCGCCTTGCAAAAAACCTACGAGGCCATGCCCGCTCCCAAGGTAGTGATCGCGGTGGGCGCTTGCGCCATCGCCGGCGGCCCCTACATCGGCCATCCCGAAGCTCACGACGGAGCCGACGCGCTGCTGCCGGTGGATCTCTACGTTCCAGGGTGCCCGCCGAGCCCTTACACGATCCTCGACGGGCTCCTCGGTTTGATCGGCCGGCTCGAAGACGCCGGGCGATCGAGCGGCTCATCGCTCGTCCTCGTCGACTAAGGGCAGGGTTCGGGCACGTTCCCATTCATTCGCGCGCTTGCCGGACGCAATCTGCACGAGCACGGCGATGAACGCGACGAGGAACAGGAGGAGCGCGACCTCCGGATAGACGACCAGGCCGTGTGCGGCGCTGACGATGTCGGAGAGCTTCATTTCAGTGTCCTCCTTCGCCGGCGGCGATCGGCTTGCGTTCGGGTCCCTCGGGCGTAGGCGGCGCCGCCTTGATGTCCGTGCCGAGGCGCTGCAGGTACGCGACGAGCGCGATGATCTTCTTGTCCTCCAGGCCTTTCTGCCCGCCCTGGGCCTCGATCGACGCCGCGAGCTTTTTCGCCTGCGCACGAGCGAGCCCCTCGGCGTCGTTGACCGCGTTGCCGTAAGGCACACCGAGCATCACCATGACGTCGACCTTGCGTTGAATGCCGTGGAAGTCGAGCGTGTCGGTGAGCATGAAGGCGTACTTCGGCATGATGGATCCGGGCGTGGTCGACGCAGGGTCCTCCAGGTGGCGCACGTGCCAGAGATCCGGATACTTGCCGCCGACGCGGTGCAGATCCGGACCGATGCGCCGTGAGCCCCACTGGAACGGGCGGTCGTAGACGAACTCACCCGGCTTCGAGTACTCGCCGTAACGCTCGGTCTCGGCGCGGATCGGGCGAACCATCTGCGAATGGCAGTTGTAGCAGCCCTCGCTCACGTAGATGTCGCGACCGGCGAGCTCGAGCGGCGTGTACGGTTTCACGCTGGAGATGCTCGGCACGTTGGAGCGAATGAGGAACGTGGGGATGATCTCGAAGAGCGACGCGGTGGCCACGGCCGCGACCACCCACAGCGTGAACTTGAGCGGCCTTCGTTCCCAGGCGCGGTGCCAGCCGGCGCGCGCGAAGAACTGGAGCCTGTAGCCGAGCGGCATCATGCGGGGGAAGCGCGGGATGACCACCTTGGGTTCCTCGCCCACCCAATCCTCTTCGAGCGCAGGCGCCTCTTGGACCGGCTCCTCGTACTTGGCCGGACGACTCCGCCAGGTCATGAGCATGTTGACGAGGCACATGACGACGCCGGAGACGAACATCGCGCCGCCGAGCGCGCGGACCCAGTACATCGGGAGGATGCGCGTGACCGTTTCGATGAAGTCCGGGTAGGCGAGGCGTCCCGTTTCGTCGAAGGCGCGCCACATCAGGCCCTGCGTGACGCCGGCGGCGTAGAGCGCGACGATGTAGAAGAGGATGCCGAGGGTGCCGACCCAGAAGTGTGCTTCGGCGAGCTTCTTCGACCATAGCTTGGTCTGGAAGAGACGCGGCGCGAGCCAGTACAGCATGCCGAAGGTCATGAAACCGTTCCAGCCGAGCGCGCCCGAGTGCACGTGGGCGATCGTCCAGTCGGTGTAGTGCGAGAGCGCGTTGACGCTCTTGATCGAGAGCATCGGCCCCTCGAACGTCGCCATGCCGTAGAACGTGATGCCGACGACGAAGAACTTCAGGACCGGATCTTCGGCGACCTTGTTCCACGCGCCGCGGAGCGTGAGGAGGCCGTTGATCATGCCGCCCCACGAAGGCATCCACAGCATGACGCTGAACACCATGCCGAGCGTCGACGCCCACTCGGGTAACGCCGTGTAATGGAGGTGATGCGGGCCGGCCCAGATGTAGATGAAGACCAGCGACCAGAAGTGCAAGATCGAGAGCTTGTACGAGAAGACAGGGCGGTTCGCGGCCTTCGGCAGGAAGTAGTACATGAGGCCGAGGAACGGCGTCGTCAGGAAGAATGCGACGGCGTTGTGTCCGTACCACCACTGCATGAGAGCGTCCTGCACGCCGGCGTACAGCGAGTAGCTCTTCGTGAGCGTGACGGGGACGGCGAGGTTGTTGAAGACGTGCAGGATCGCGACGGTGACGATCGTCGCGATGTAAAACCAGATCGCGACGTACAGGTGGCGCTCGCGCCGCTTCGCGATGGTGCCGAAGAAGTTCACCGCGAAGGCGATCCAGACGACCGCGATCGCGATGTCGATGGGCCACTCGAGCTCCGCGTACTCCTTCGACTGGGTGATGCCGAAGGGCAGCGTCAGCGCAGCCGAGACGATGATCGCCTGCCATCCCCAGAAGTGGAACTTCGAGAGCTTGTCGCTCCACATCCGCGCCTTCAGGAGCCGCTGACTCGAGTAGTAGATCGCCGCGAAGATGGCGTTCCCCGCGAACGCGAAGATGGCCGCGTTCGTGTGCAGCGGTCGGAGCCGACCGAAGGACAGATACGGCTGCGAGAACGAAAGACCGGGAGCGACGAGGAGGAGCGCCAGGAAGAGTCCGGCCAGAGTCGCGACGAGCCCCCAGAGGATCGTTGCGATGGCGAACTTTCGGACGATCCCGTCGTCGTAGACGAATTGTTCGTTGCGAGAGCTCATGGTTTCATCGCGCACCTCGCAAGAAGCATGCGCAGCGTAAGCGACGCCGTTCTTGCGCAGGCGGCGGCGCCACGACGCTGAAGCTGCACGGATGCGCGGAATTTGCGCGTCAAGCGACCGGCGCCCACGACGCGGCCGCATTTCTACGGACTCACGCGATCGGCGAGCGGCGGCACGAGCCGTGCAAAACGGCTCGACGATGGATGACCATGCACCTACATCCGTTCGCACCGCCGACGCGCCTGCGACGGAGACCACGTCGTACGTTCCAGGAGCGCCGGAGGCGGGACATGAGTACGACGGTATCCGAGAGTACGACAACCCGATGCCACGCTGGTGGCGCTGGACGTTCTGGGCAACGGCCTACTTCGCCATCTGTTACGTGCTCTGGTTCCACGTCTTCGTCCGCGGGACCTCGATCGAAGAGGCGTACCGCGCCGACCTGAGCGCGGCGCGCGAAGAAGCGGCGAAGCGCGACCTCGGCACCGAGGTGTCGGAAGCCGCCCTGGACAAGTTGATGCACAACGACGCCGTCATGGCGGACGCGCGCGCGGCGTTTTCGAAGCGCTGCGCTCCGTGTCACGGACCGAACGGCGAAGGACTCATCGGTCCGAACCTCACCGACGATTACTGGATTCACGGCCACGCGAGCTTGATGGACATCTACGGCGTCGTGAACGGCGGCGTGCCGTCGAAGGGCATGCCCGAGTGGGGCAAGCAGCTCTCCCGCATCGAGGTCGCGAAGCTCGCCGCGTACGTCGGCTCGATCCGCGGCAAGCACATTCAGGGCAAGGCACCCGAAGGCACGCTGCTCGCCGCCGTCGCGGCCGCCCCGCGGAACTGATCGCCATGAGCACCTTGCGGGCGCCTGTGCGAGTGCTTCCGACGCTGAACGACGACGGCACGCGCCGCTGGATCCGTCCGCGCCTCTTCCAGGGGCGGTTTTACAAGCGGCGTCGCGCGCTCGCCTGGGCGCTCATGGCGCTCTTCACGGCGCTGCCGTTCGTCCGGATCGCGGGCAAGCCCGCCATCTTGCTCGACGTCGTGCATCGCCAGTTCACGGTGCTCGGCCGCACCTTCTTGCCGACGGATGGCGCGCTGCTCATGCTGCTGCTCCTCTCCATCTTCGTCGGCATCATGCTCATGACCGCCGTCGCGGGCCGCGTGTGGTGCGGCTGGGCGTGCCCGCAAACCGTCTACATGGAGTTCCTGTTCCGGCCCATCGAGCGGCTCATCGACGGTGACCTCGCCGCCCGCCGCAAAGGCTCGAGCCCGTCGGATGCCCGGCGCGTGCTGAAGCACGCGACGTTTTTCGCGCTCTCCGCCGTCGTCGCCAACGTCTTCCTCTCGTACTTCGTCGGCACGAGCGCCCTCGCCTACTGGATCCGGAGCTCCCCGTTTCAGCACCCGACGGCGTTCCTGGTGATGGGAACGACCACGCTCCTGGTCTTCTTCGACTTCGCCTACTTCCGCGAGCAGATGTGCACCGTGGCGTGCCCGTACGCGCGCCTGCAGTCGGCGCTTCTCGACAAGAAATCGCTCGTGGTCGCCTACGACACCGGCCGCGGCGAGCCACGCGGAAAGAAGGGGCATACCACCGGGGATTGCGTGGATTGCAAGATGTGCGTCGCGGCGTGCCCGACGGGAATCGACATCCGCAACGGCCTGCAGCTCGAGTGCATCGGGTGCACCCAGTGCATCGACGCCTGCGACGGCGTCATGGACAAGATCGGCCGCCCGCGCGGGCTCATCCGTTACACGTCGGACGAGGCGCTGGCGAAGAAGCGCGAGGCCGCTGTCCGGCCCAGCGCTTACCGCTTCCGCGCGCGGTCGCTGCTCCGGCCTCGCGTGCTCGTGTACGTCGCGGTGCTCCTCGCGCTCATGGCGGCGCTCACGTTCGCGGCGCGCCAGTCCGCCGTCGCCGACGTGTCGGTGTTACGCGGTCTGGGCGAGCCCTTCGTCGTCCAGGGCGACCTCGTCCAGAACCACGTCCGCATCAAGATCGAGAACCGGACGTCGGAGGATCAGGACTTCACGATCTCGGTGCTCGGCGCTTCCGACGCACGGCTCGTGAGCCCGGAGAACCCCCTGCACGTCGCTCCGCGGCAGCACTCGACGGCGGGCATCTTCGTGCTGGCGCCGAGGCAATCGTTCCACCTCGGCCGCCGCGACGTGAAGATCCGAGTCTCCAACGGCGCCGGCTTCGAGCGCGTCGCGCCGTATCGCCTGCTCGGCCCCGAAGGTTGAGGAAACGATGAGAATCGACGTCATTCGCACCGGAACGTTCTGGGCTCTCTTCCCGGTCGTGCTCCTCGGTTCCCTGGTCGCCGTCGAGTTCGTGCTCGTGCACGAGGCGCTCTCGGATCCGTCGATGGCGGTCGAAGACCGGTACTATGCGAAGGCGCTCGCCTGGGACGAACGACGCGCGAGCGAGCGCGAGAGCGCGCGGCTCGGTTTTCACGCCGACGTGAGCTTGAAAGACGCGGGGAACGGCGCCGCCGACGTTTCGCTGTCGCTCGTGGACAGGACGGGCGCCCCCGTCGGAGGCGCGGTCGTCGAAATCGAAGCCTTCGCCGTCGCGCGCGCCGCTCACGTCGTTCGAGGCGCTCTTGTCCAGGGAAGCGATGGAACGTATCGCGCCACCCTCCCCCTGGATCGACCTGGACGCTGGGAGATTTCGGTGAAGGCCGCGCGCGGCGCCGACCGATTCACCGCCGTGCTGCGGCGCGACCTGACGGCGGGAGTGCCCAGGTGATCGAGGTCGTCGCGTCCATCGCGGCCGCCGCCGTCGTGGGCAGCCTGCATTGCACCACCATGTGCGGCGGGCTCGTCGCGTTCGGGAGCGCCGGAGCGAAGGCAGGCACGCGAGCGGCGGCGATCTCCGCGTACAACGCCGCACGCGGGCTCGGCTACGTGCTGCTCGGCGCCGCGGCCGGCGCGTTCGGTTCGACGCTGGACCACGCCGGCGCTCGCGTCGGAGCGGGTCGCATCGCCGGGGCCGTCGCGGGGATCGTCATGGTGCTGTGGGGCGCCGCCAAGCTCGTCGAAGCGGCCGGGGTTCGGCTCCGTTCGCGCGCCCCTTCTTCCATCGACGTTCCGCTCGCGCGGATCGTGCGCAAGATCCGGGACGAGTCGCCGGTGGTGCGCTCCGCCATCGTCGGCGGTTGCACCGCGGCGCTGCCGTGCGGATTCTTGCACGCGTTTCTCGTCGGGGCGGCCGGCACCGGCAGCGCCGTTCGCGGCGCGCTCGTCATGGCCGCGTTCTGGCTCGGCACGTTGCCCGCGGTGGTCGGGCTCGGCGCGAGCGTGAGTCTCGTCACCGCGCCGCTTCGCCGTCACGCCCTCGCGGTGGGCGGGCTCTTGCTCGTCGCCTTCGGGCTCAGCAGCTTGTTCGGACGCTGGTCGCCGCGATCCCTCTCCGACTTGATCCGCGAGCACGCGGGCCAGCAGCAGCCCGATACGAGGGGTCGATGATCGCCGACAGTCTCTCCATCGCGGTCCATCGAGCGCCGGCGACCGTCCTGTGCGCGCACTGCGGGCAACCCGTACCGAACGGCGAACCCGACGCCGGCGCCCAGTTCTGCTGCTCCGGCTGCGCGACCGTCTACGGCATCCTGCGGAGCGCGGGCCTCGACGACTTCTATCGCGTGCGCGACGGCGTCGGCGCCCGGCCGGAGAAGGGCAAAACGACGGGGCGCTCGTACGCGGAGTTCGACGACCCGGATTTCGCCAGGCTCTACTGCCGCGCGCTCACCGGCGGACGCCTCGGCACGGAGCTCTTCCTCGAGAACGTGCACTGCGCCGCGTGCGTCTGGTTGGTCGAAAAAGCGGCGACGGTGCTCCCCGGCGTTTCGGAGGCGCGGCTCGACGTCTCGCGCAGCGTGGTGCGGCTCGCGTGGGACCCGTCGATCGTGCGCGCTTCGAAGATCGCGTCGTGGCTCGACGCGATCGGCTACCCGTCGCACCCGCTCCAAGGCCTCGATCGCGACGCGGTTCGTCGCAAGGAAGACCGCGCGCTCCTGATGCGCATCGGCGTGGCCGGGGCCGCGGCCGGAAACGCCATGCTCCTGGCGATCGCGCTCTATTGCGGCGCGTTCTCGGGCATCGACCCGCGCTACGTGGCGCTGTTTCGCACGGGCAGCGTCGTCGTCGCCCTCCCGTCGATCCTCTGGTCGGCGAACGTCTTTTATCGGGGCGCGCTCGCGGCGCTCAGGGCTCGCACGCCGCACATGGATCTTCCCATCAGCATCGGCATCGTCGTCGGGAGCGTGAGCGGCGTCGTCAATACGTTCAGGTCGAACGGCGAGGTCTTCTTCGATACGATCACGATGCTCGTCTTCCTGCTGCTCGTCGGCCGCTTCCTGCAGCAGCGGAGCCAGCGCCGGGCCGAGGGCGCCGCAGATCACCTGCGCGCGCTCGCGCCGTCCACGGCGCGGCTCGTGGAAGGATCGGCCGTCCGCGAGGTCCCCATGGAGAGCGTGCTCCGCGACGCGCTCGTCGAGGTGCGGGCGGGCGAGCACGTCCCGGTCGACGGACAAGTCGTCGAGGGCGAATCCAGCGTCGACACGTCGCTCCTCTCCGGGGAATCCACGCCGGAGGAGGTGCGCGTCGGGTCGCGCGTGGTGGCTGGCTCGGTGAACATGTCGGCGCGCCTCGTCGTGCGCGCGGAGAAGACGGGGCATGAGACGCGCCTCGGCAAGCTCGTCGAGGCCGTCGCCGAAGTCGCGAACCGCCGCGCGCCGGTCGCCATCCTCGCGAATCGCTTGTCGGGCTATTTCGTGGCCATCGTGCTCGCGCTCGCCGCGGTCACGCTGGCCGCCCTCTGGCACCGCGGCGCGGACGTCGCCATCAGCCGCGCGGTCGCGCTGCTGGTCGTCACCTGTCCGTGCGCTCTCGCTCTCGCGACGCCGCTCACCGTGAGCGCCGCGCTCGGCCGTGCGGCGAAGCTCGGGCTCATGATCAAGGGCGGACAGTCGCTCGAAGCGCTGGCCAGGCCTGGCCTCGTCGTCTTCGACAAAACCGGGACGCTCACGGAAGGCAAGCTGTCGGTCGAGGAATTCGTCGGAGATCCGTCGGTACGGCCGCTCGCCTTGGCGGTCGAAGCGCGCTCGGCGCACGTCATCGCGCGCGCCATCACGGCGGCGCTGACGGCCGAAGCGAATCCAACCTCCGCGACGCTCGCCGTCCGATCGATGCGCGAGACGACGGGCGGTGGCATCGAAGCGGAGGTTTCGGGACGTCGCGTCGCCATCGGCTCCCGCGCGTTCGTGACGCAGCGCGCGACCGACGTAGACGAGGACATCAGCCGCGCGGCGAGCGGATTCGCGGATCGAGCGCTGACGCCGGTGCTCGTTGCCGTCGACGGCAGGGTGCGCGGCGTCTTCGGCATCGGCGACCGCGTGCGGCCTGAAGCGCGAAGCAGCCTCGAGCGCCTCGCCGCCCTCGGCTACCGATTGGCGATCCTCTCCGGCGATCAACCTGCCGTCGTCGACCGCGTGGCGAGCCGGATCGGCGTGAGGTTCGAGCGCGTCGCCGGCGGGCAGAGCCCCGAAGAGAAGCTCGCGTTCATCGAGCGGTGCGCCGCGGAGGGCCCCGTGTTCATGGTCGGCGACGGAGTGAACGACGCCGCCGCGCTCTCCGCGGCGACCGTGGGCATAGCCGTGCACGGAGGCGCGGAGGCGAGCCTCGCCGCCGCCGACGTGTTCGCGACGACCGGCGGGCTCACGCCGGTCGTCGAGCTCGTCGTCGGAGCGCGCCGCACCCTGCGCGTCATCCGTAACAACCTCGGGCGCTCCCTCGTCTACAATTTGACGGTCGGAACGCTGGCGGCGCTCGGGTTCGTGGGGCCGCTCCTGGCCGCATTGCTCATGCCCGTGAGCTCCATCGGCGTCATCACCAGCGCGTATCGTTCGCGCACGTTCGCAGGTCGGTCATGACCGTGCTCTACGTCCTGATTCCCCTTGCCTTGCTCGCCGCAGGAACGGCCGTAGCCGCGTTCCTCTGGGCGACCAAGACGGGTCAGCTCGACGATCTGGAAACCCCGGCGCTCCGGATTCTGCACGACGACGCGCCGGTTCAACGAGAACCGAAGTCCGTGCGCTGAAGAATTGCCGCGTTTTCGAGGCAAAATCCCGATTCATTGCGCAAATCCTGCGCCGACGCATCACCAGCTGCAGCCCCGGTTGGAAGGGGTTCTCGGAAGTGCTGTACTTCGGGGGCCACCATGAGCTCGGAGCACGACGCCCACGCGAAGCCGGAACACTGGTATCGACAGGCGCTCGAAACGGCCCCCGACGCCATGGTGATCGCCGGCCTGGACGAAAAGATCGTCTTCGCCAATCTGCAGGCGCAGCACCTCTTCGGTTACGACCGAGACGAGCTCATCGGGCAGTCGCTCGAGGTGCTGGTGCCGACCAGATTCCGCGCGAACCACTCCAAACAGGTCTCGCGCTTCTTCATGCATCCGGGTGCTCGACCGATGGGGTCGGGGCTCGAGCTTTTCGGGCGGCGTAAAGATGGGAGCGAGATCCCCATCGAGGTGAGCCTGAGTCCCCTGCACACGGAAAAAGGCGCGCTGGTCTCCGCCGCGATCCGCGACATCTCCGAACGCCGAAGGACGGAGGCGATCGCGCGCCAAGCCGGAGAGCGGCTGTCCAACGCCGTGGAGAGCATCCAGGACGCCCTCGCGCTGTTCGACGCGAACGATCGCGTCGTGCTGTGCAACAGCGCTTACAGGCGGCTCATCGGCCCGCTGCTCCCTGGGTCTTTGCTCGGACGTCCTTACGACGAGGTGCTCGAGGCCTGGATCGGCGCGCTCGAGTTTCCCTCCGACGCGGCGCGCGAAGCGTTCCGGACGGAGCGGCTCGCAGCGCGCAAGCAGCCGAGCGCGACCTTCGACGTTCGGATGCGAGACGGAAGGCATTTGCGCGTCGTCGATCGCCAGACCGCGGACGGCGGGCTCGTCAAGACCATCTGGGACCTCACCGAGGACGTGCGGCTCGCGAACGAGCTGGCCGCGGCCCGCGCCACCGCGGAGGCGGCCAGCGCCGCCAAGAGCGAGTTCCTGTCGTCGATGAGCCACGAGCTGCGCACGCCCCTGAACGCCATTCTCGGATTTGCTCAACTCTTGCGTCGCGACAAGCGGGAGCCCCTCTCCGAACGGCATCGGGAGCGAGCAGAGCAGATCCTGAGAGGGGGCGAGCACCTGCTCCGCCTCATCGACGACATCCTCGATCTGTCGCGGATCGAAGCCGGCGCCGTCTCCATGTCGGTCGAACCCGTCAACGTCGACGACGTCTTGAACGAGGTGCGAATGACGCTCGAACCAATGGCCGCGCGGGCGGGCCTGTCGCTCTCGATTCGACGTTCCGATTCGCCGCTCCCGATGATCGCCGCCGATCGAACGCGCTTCGCGCAAATCCTGATGAACTTCGGCTCGAACGCGATCAAGTACAACAGGCCGGGGGGCAGCGTGACGCTGACGATCTCGACGCGGCCATCGCATTTCGTCCGTGTCGCCGTGGCGGATACCGGGCTCGGAATCCCCGTGGAAAAGCAGGGGAAGCTATTTCAACCGTTCCAGCGCGCGGGCCAGGAAACGGGACCCATCGAGGGCACGGGCATCGGTCTCGTCATCACGAAACGCCTGGCCGAGCTCATGCGCGGGACCGTGGGCTTTTGCAGCACCGAAGGACAAGGGTCCGAATTCTGGGTGGAGATCCCAGTGCACTCCGGAGCCGGGCTCCTCGTGAGGGGGCGAGAAGCTTCGGCGGGCCCCTCGACGTCGCTGAGCGACGATCGGCAACGTCTCGTCCTCTACGTCGAGGACAACCCCGCGAACATCCTCTTCATGACGGACCTGCTCGGCAACTTCGATGGCATTCAATTGATCACCGCACCCACGGCCGAGATGGGGGTGGAATTGGCGCGGGTCAGGCGGCCCGACGCCATCGTGATGGACATCAATCTGCCGGGAATGAGCGGGCTCGACGCGCTTCACGCGCTGAAGGAAATCGACGAGACCAAGGGCATCCCCGTCATTGCTCTGACCGCGGCGGCTTCCGAACGAGACAAGCAGCGCGGGAGCCAAGCGGGGTTCTTTCGATACCTGACGAAGCCGGTCAGAGTCGACGAGTTCGAAGCGGCGCTCGAAGCAGTGTTCGATTCCCATTCCTGAGCGGCGGCCGTCACGCACGGACTGCACGCCGGCGCAGCGGCTGCACCACCGTTCCCGTTGGATCCGTGGATCGGAGCGCGATCGCAATCGCCGCCTCTTCATTACATAACGGTCCGGCTGTTGCACGGCAGCGAGGAATGCACCCTCACCACGGAGGTCTTCCGAACCTGTTCGGCCGCGCAACAGTCGCTTTCCCCGGGCACGACGCCCTCGAACCTCTGATCCGTAATCTACGCCGGCTGCTCTCGACGCCTGACGCACAGGGACGCGAGCAGTGGGTGGCTGCCTTGTCCCCCTTCTCGGAGTGCCTCTTGGCCCACTTCGAGGCCGAGGAGCGTGGCGGCTACTTCACCACGCTCGCGGAGGATCGTCCGGATCTCGAGCAGCTCATCGAGGCGTTGCGAATCGAACACCGACAGATGCGGGAAATCGTGCGGCTCGTATCGGATTTCGTGCAAGTCGGCGAAGACGCCCTCGTCGCGCGGTCGCTCACTAGGCTGCTCGACATGCTGGACGCTCACGAACGGCGTGAGAGCGATCTGATGCGCGATTTCCTAGCCGTCGAGCACTGAGCCGACCCGACTCGGATACTCCCCCGGACGCCGCGTGACACGCTCACGTCGCGTGCGGCGGCGCCATTTTGAAAGACGCAACAATGGCTGTGCAGATCCAAGTCGAGTCCTCGTCGCATCGTTTGCGCTCGGCGCGCAGCGCTTGCGCCCGCTGGCGTCGCGCGGCTGCGAGCAAGTGCTCTCGGCGCACGCAACCGGAACGAACCGCGGTGGCACACGAACTGCAACGCCAGTCCAATGAATTCGGAGGTCCCATGACTGACACCCTGGCGTCGACACAGAAGCCTTACTCGATTCTCGTTGGATTCGACTTCTCGGAGCTGGGCGAGCGCGCCATCCAGGAGGCGCTCGCGCTGGCGTCGCGGAGCCCGCTCGCGGAGCTGCACGTCGTCACGGTAGCGCAGCAGGTTGGCTCGCTGCTCCGCCTCCCGCGGGAACCTGAGGCCCTCGCGGAAGAGCTCGCCCGAACGACGGTGCGACTTCAGGTCGGGGCGATCGTCGACGAGTATCGAAAAACGCGCGGACCCGTCTGCGTCGACCGCGTCGCGGTCTACGTCGTCGGGGCGGCGGCGAGCAATCCGGCGCAGGTGATCGTCGATCTGGCCAACGCTCTGGACGCGAGCCTCATCGTCGTCGGAACACATGGACGCTCGGGGCTGGCGCGGATGCTCCTCGGCTCCGTTGCGGAACACGTCGTTCGCCATGCCGGAACCAGCGTGCACGTCGTCCGTCCGGCGGATTTCGTCGGAGGTGAGAGAGTGCCGGCGATCGAGCCGCCGCTCCACCCTGGCGAACCGCACCTCAGGCACTTCGAAGCCCGCCGCATTTATCATCACGTGGACAGGTCCGGTCAGTGGACGACCCGCACGATGCCGGTGACCTGAGCTCCCGCGGAAATGCCGCCTCTCCGGCCACGGCGCACAGCGCGGACTGCCCGAAACGGACCCGGTGATGAACACTTCCGAACCGAACAAGTCCCGCGTACTGCTCGTCGAAGACGAGCCCGGTGCGCGGTCGGCTCTCGAGAAACTCCTGAAGGCCGCAAACTACGAGGTCGATTCTGCGGAGAACGGCGCCGCCGCTCTCGAGGTCGCCTCGGATCGTCCGCCGGACGTCGTGGTGACGGATCTCACCATGCCCCGGATGGGCGGCATGGAGCTCTTGAAGAAGCTGCGCGAGCAGGATCCGGACCTTCCGGTCATCGTCGCCACCTCCCTCGATGACGCCACGACGGCGATTCAGGCGATGCGAGCCGGCGCAGAAGACTATCTGACGAAGCCGCTCGACTTCGACGCGCTTGCCGTCGCCCTCGAGCGCGCGCTCGAGAGCCGAGAAGTCCGGGTCGAGGCGCAGAATCTCCGACGGCAAGCTCGCGAGCGATCCTCGGAGGGCCTGCAGGGGCTGCTGGGGACGAGCACCGTGATGCAGAAGGTGTATCGCGTGGCGAGACAGGTCGCGTCGTCTCGCGCGACGGTCCTCATCACCGGCGAGAGCGGCACCGGAAAGGGCGAGCTCTCGCGCGCGATCCACGCGCTCGGTCCCCGCGCGGAAAGGCCGTTCATCACGCTACATTGCTCGGCGCTCGCCGAGTCACTCCTGGAGAGCGAGCTTTTCGGACACGAGAAGGGGTCGTTCACCGGTGCAGACCGCCGTCGCGTGGGCAGGTTCGAACAGGCCGATGGCGGGACGCTGTTCCTCGACGAAATCGGAGAGATCCCGCCGGCGACGCAGGTGAAGCTGCTGCGCGTCCTGCAAGAAAGGACGTTCGAGCGCGTGGGCGGCAACGACTCGATCAAGGTCGACGTGCGTGTCCTTGCTGCGACGAACAAGGATCTCGCGCTCGAGGTGCGAGAAGGGCGATTCCGTGAAGACCTCTATTATCGCTTGAACGTCGTTCGAATCGAAATGCCTCCGCTCCGCCTGCGGGGAGCCGACATCCTCGTGCTCGCCGAGCATTTCATTCGGAAGTTCGCCCTCGAGAACCACAAGCGAATCGAAGGGTTCACTTCGGAAGCCCGCGCGAAGCTCCTGGGTCACCGATGGCCCGGCAACGTCCGGGCCCTCGAGAACGCCGTCGAGCGCGCCGTCGTACTCTCCGACGGTCCGCTGATTGAAGCCGAAGCGCTTCCGTTCGAGACGACCCCCGACGCCATCGGAGCGTTGCGCATCCCAGGCTCGACCCTGGCGGAGATAGAACGCTACGCCATCACCAAGACTCTCGAAGCCGTGGACGGCTCGACCAGCAGGGCAGCCGACATCCTCGACCTCAGCATCCGGACCATCCAATACCGCCTGCACGAGTACGGCATGACGAAGAGGTAGGCGGTCAGACGCCGAGGCTCGTTCCGCGGCTCGGGATCACCACGCGAGACGGCGCCAAGTCGGTTGGCCGCGAAGTTGCTTTACCAACGGGCATGCGGACCGAATACCGAACACACGCCACGAAAAGTCGTTCGCTCCCCTCTCCCGTGCTCGTCAAGCACTGCATGACGGCGGCTGTTCATTCGATCGGAAAAGATCAATCCCTGGCCGTCGCTCACGCGCTCATGCAATCTCACGGGATTCGGCACCTGCCGGTCCTCGAAGGCGGCAAGCTCGTCGGGCTCGTCTCGGAGCGAGACTTGTACTTTCTCGAGACCGTCGCCGGCGTCGATGCGAAGGCCGAGCGGGTCGAGCAGGGCATGACCCAGGACGTCTACTGCGTCTCGCCGGAGGCCGCCGTCGCGGAAGTGGCGGAAGAGATGGCCAAGCACCGCTACGGTTCTGCGGTCGTCGTAGAAGGGACGAAGGTCGTCGGCATGTTCACGACGACGGACGCGCTCGAGCTGCTCGCGAAGCTCACTCACGAGCGCGGGTGATCCCCTCGCACGGACGCCTCTGCGCGCCTTCACCCTCGAGCGACGTTTCGCGGCAGCGTGATCCAGAAATGACAGCCGAAATCGTTCGACGACTCCGCGCCGATCCGTCCGCCTTGTGCCTCGACGGAGCGCCGAGCGATGGCGAGCCCCAATCCCGTCCCTGATTTGTTCGACGACCCACGCTCGAAGGGCTCGAAGATGACGCGGAGCTCCTCTCGCGAAAGCCCCGAGCAACTATCGAACACGTGCACGACGACCTCGTCTTCGAGCACTTCTGCGACTACGTCCACGTGACCGTGATCGGTGAACTTGGCGGCGTTGTCTGCCAGATTTTGAATCGCCGACCGTGTGAGGACCGGATCGGTGATCAAGCGCTGGTGCGCGTCGTAGTCGGCGTGAAAAGCGACCCCTTTGCGAGCGGCCATGGCGCGAGCCGCTTCCAGCGCGGGGTCCAAGAGGTCGCCTAGCGCAACCTGCACGGGATGGCACTCCACCTTGCCGGATTCGAGCTTCTGGGTGAGCAGCACGCTGTCGACGAGCTCCAGGAGGCGGAGATGATTTCGTTCGAGGACGTCGAGCGCTCGAGCTTGGTCCTGCATCGCGTGCTGTCGCAACTGAGCAGTCGCCGTCATCGCGTTCGACAGCGGATTGCGGAGCTCGTGCGTCAAAAACGCGACATTTTCCGCCTGTCGGCGGCGCGCCTCGTAGTCGCGTGCTTCCACGTACGCGCTCACCGACGCTGCGATCGCAGCGTCGAGCGAATCCGCCAACACCGCTTCAGGGCCGTCCGTTTCGATCCCATGCTCGAGGGCAACCTCCCTGATTACGTGCCGAAGGATGATGAACTCATTCAATAGCTGGTTGATGTTGAAGCCGATGCGAACACGTGTGACTCCGTGCTCGCGCGCGATCGCCGACCAGGCTGAGCCGGAGCTTGGTCGAATGTCCATGCCCCCACCTGCCGTCAGCGTCGCCGCCAATGCAAGGAGGTAATCCGGGAGCCCGTTCCGCAGATGCGTGGGTTCGATCCCCGGAGCAGCGGTCACCTGTTCCTCCACACGGTCGAGCCAGCGCCGCTCGATCTCGAAGTGGTGTCGCATGATCACGTCGGCGAGCAACGCCGCCGCACTCCCACGATTCTCGGACGACGATGACATCCTCTGGACCGCGAACGTGGCACCACGCCCGACGTTGTCAATGACGCGAAGAAGCAGGATCCGTTGCGCCCCGACCCGAGGACGTGCAGGCGCCGCCGGAGTTCCTGCAAAGCTGCAGCGGTTCACCGGCTTAGCTGCGGATAAAGGATCTCGGCCGTCCGTCTGGCCGTCGTCTCACCGCCGGCTCCTCTCGTACCCGGCGTGAAGGTGATGGCGGCCTCCGTCGCCGTGGTCGAGCGCTCCGCGAACCTTTGCTCCGTCAGGTCGATCGCGCCCTGGCATGAATCAGGACTAGTGCGATCGCGGCAAACTGAACGAGCAATGCTCGCTGGACGGTCACGACGAAGGCACGCGGCGCGCCTAGGACGTGCCATCTCCCGTCGGTGACGCGGTAGGCCGTCATCAGTACGAGTGCGAGCAGGAGCAGGCGCGTGTCGAGCTCCCGTGCGAGCGCCCACACCAGTAAGAGAATCGCCGCGCCTGCGACGACGTCGTTCACGAGCAAAGTGGGGCTAGCAGATAACCAATGCGCCGCGCCGAGCGGCCCCAACCGAGTCGCCGCACAGATCGCCGCGGCTCCCGTCAGCGCGCCCAACACCTGAGCGGCCAGGAAGACGCCGCTCCGAATCCGATACACGAAGTGACCGTCGATCCGTTCCGTCGAGAACAGGCGGCTGAACTTCACGCGATCGAATTGCAATCGGAAGGAAAGCCTCCGAACTCTTTGCGTCAAGATCATCAGAAGCGAGGCACTCAAGAGCATTCCCCCTCCGGCCGCGGAAGCGACGCTCGGATCGCCGAAGGAAAGCCGTTCACAGAGGATTCCGCCGCTCGTCGTGAGCGTCGTGAACGTCCCCGTCAGAAAAGACGCGACGAGAATTCGAAAACCAATGCGCCGCGCGCGCCTCTCCGGGGAGCGGATGAATACGAGGACCTCGGGAGGCATTGCGACGTCGGTGGTCGTGGCGGTTCAGCGCGGCTTCTTGGTACTCAAACTATTTTTCAGGACCCAGGGCTGCCGAACACACCGGGGACTCAAGGTGCGACGGTCATTGCGAATCGCGCTTCGCGCGATGGGCGCGCAGATAGGCGCGGGCAACGGTGGCCTCGTCGACGAAGCCGACGAATTTGCCGTCGCGCTCGGTCACCGGCACTTCGCGAGCTCCGATCGCCACCATTGCATCGAGGGCCGCCCGCAAATTGTCGTCGGGATGCACCGAGACCGGTGGGCGCATGATGTCGGATGCCGTCGTGAGCACAACGAGCGCCGGCTCCGACGCGAGGAGCGCAAGGTCGTCGGCCGTGATGATCCCGACCAAATTTGCGGCGTCCACTACCGGATACACGTCTCGCGGGCGCGATCCCGAAGATATCCGGGTGACGTCCTTCGCCAGGGTGGCCGGCGAGAAGCTCGGAAACGCACCAGCGTGCTCGACGATGGGACCGAGCCGTATGGCATCCGGCGCGCCCGCCGGGTCTTGCGCCTTCAGATGGATCCCATCCTGTTCGAGGAGGGCCTCGTAGATGGGAGTCGGCCGCCAGTGTCGTGCGAGAACGTAAGCCGTCATGTTCGCGATCATCAGCGGCAAAATGAGCGAGTAGCCGCCCGTCATCTCGATGATGATCAGGACGGAGGTCATCGGGGCGCGGATGATCGCGGCAAAGACCGCACCCATTCCGACCAGGGCGAACGCGCCGATGGGTTCGTCGACGTGGCCGAGAACCGTCTGATCGAGCGTGCCGATGGCGCCACCGAGTGTCCCGCCGATGAAGAGGGCTGGTGCAAAGATGCCGCCGGCGCCGCCGCTGGCGTACGCAGCGACCGTCGCTACGAGCTTGGCGGCGCAGAGGACGGCCATGACTCGAACCGTGAGAGCGCCGGTGAGTGCATTGTCGAGCGTCTCGTAGCCGCCGCCGGTTACGCCGCGCACGTGCAAGAACCGCAAGACGGCGACGGCGAGAACGCCGGTGACGAACCCCCCGATCCCCGGGCGAGCCCAGACCGGGATCGCGTGCATCCGGCGAAACCGCCCGCGCAGCCCGAGGAGCGAGTCGGTGAACGTTACGCCCGCAATGGCCGAAGCCGCGCCGATCAGCGCATAGACGAGGAGCGAAGACGCGTGGTGGAGCCCGTACGTCTGAGGGACGTCGAAGACGGGATGCTCTCCGAGCACGCTGCGCTCGATGACGGCTGCCAGAGCTGCGGCGACGATGACGCCGGACAACACCGTCTGATCCAGCGTTCCGACGACTTCTTCGATCGTGAAGGTGACGGCCGCGATGGGCGCGTTGAACGCGGCTGCGATGCCCGCGGCGGCGCCGACCGGCAGAAGCCGGCGCAGGCTCGTGGGCGATACCTTGGCGAGCCTACCGAGTCGACTCGCGATGCCCGCGCAGATTTGAACCGTGGGTCCCTCTCGCCCGAGGGACGAACCGGAGCCAATCTGCAGCGCTCCGACCAGAAATTTCCCGATCGAGTCCCGCATCCGCAAGACCCCACCTTCACGCGCGAACGCGATCTTCACTTGCGGGATCCCGCTCCCGCGCGCGTTCGGGAATACGTATTGCAGAAGCACCCCACAACCGAGCGCACCGATCGTCGGTGTGGCGATGGTCCAGAGCATCCAAGACCAGCCCGTTGCCCCCATCGCCGGATCGATGAGCTTGTCCTCGAGCATCCGGATGGCCAAATGAAAGGCCACGGCCGCGAAGCCGCACGCGACGCCGACCGCACCGGTCAACGCGAGGAGCCGCTGAGATTCGCTGGGGGCGAATCGGAGCTCGGCGCGGAGCAGGTAAAGTGTTCGCAGCCGTAACAGAGCACGAATGCGGCGCACGAAACTTCGCTGCGGCCGGGGTCTGTCTTGCGACGGCGATGCCATCGACGAAAGGGGGGGCTCTCGTTGCACGGCTTCTCGTGTTGCGACCGCCGAGCGTTCTCGTTCCCCGGCGGGGCGTGGGCCTTGCCGTGCGGTGAGCCCGGAGGGCTCGGAACCTTCAGACAAAACGAAAAGTCCTTCAGCCGGCGATGCGACTCGCGGCACACGAGCTTCTACACTGCGAAAAGAACCGATGCCACTGAACCGCGCGCCGCCGCGGAAACCAAGGCAATCCTAGCCCACCAAGAGCTTTAGTTTGACTTCAAAGTATTGTTGACAGGTGGGTCGAATCCTGTTCGGGCGCCCGAGTTTTGCGTCGGCCGAAAGAAAATTTGGACGGGTATCTCAATGCTTCTCGAGCTCTGCGACGAGCGCGGCGAGCAGGCGTTGCGCGACGGCAACGTCCCGCTCATCGACGGACGAGAGCACTCTCAGAACGGCGGCTTCGACGGTCCCTGCGCGCACCCTGTCGAACGACTTTCCCCGCTCGGTCAGTTCGAGGACGGCACGGCGTGCGTCGCTCGGATCCTGTTTTCGAACGAGCAGTCGACGCCGGGCGAGCCGTTCGAGCACGCCGGTGAGCGTGCTCGGATGCACGTGCAACGCTTCGGCGAGACCACCCGCAGATATTCCGGGCGTTCTACCCACGAGCCGCAAGACCAAGCGCTGCGGTCCGGTGACTCCGACCTCGCGCTTCATCCATTTCGATCGCGAGCGCAAAGCATGGTCCAAAGCCCAAAGTGCGCGCATGAAATCCAGCGCGGCACCGGACACACCGGCAATCGGTGGACGCTGCTTCGTCGCGGCGCGGCCCGCCTTTCGTGTTGCCATCTGCGGGCGGAGACTTTGTCCCGACAATCATCCGTCTGTCGAGAGCGGAACGTCCGGCGATCCGCGGTTTCTACGAGCCGAGCCTGAGGCGGACCGCCTGGCCGCGGTGGACCGGCGTCACGCTTACTTCCTTCCTCGGAATGGGACAGCGTGGACGAAGTGCCGCGCGCTCGGTTTGATGTGGACGAGCTCGGTAACCACGACGAGATGTTGCGAGTAGGCCGTCACCAAATCATCGATGGTTCTTTCTAGCTCGCTGGACCCTGGGGAATAGCGGTACCCGTCGCCGTCCGCGACGATGAATCCGCGCTGCTCGAGGATCGCGAGGACGTGCGCGGCGTCGATCTGGCTCAAGTACAAGCGATCGCCTGCTTCGCCGGCGGTCCATTTCCTCGCCCGGAATTCACGAAGAAGCAGGATCGCCTCGAGCTCCGGAATGGAATCGATGCGCTCGGCGATGAGCTGCCTGACACCGTCAGGGATCTCGTCTGCGGACATGAACGCGAAGAGGCGCGCGAAGCGTGAGCGCGGCGCGCGAGACCATTCCAAGCACGCGCTCCGGTTCTTTGCAAGACGCGCTGGGCATTTCGTCGACGGGACGTCGTCCGTCACGCCTCGCTCCGAAGGCTCGGGATTGAACTACTTTGACATCAAAGTAGTTTGGGTAGCGTCAATGTCCTTCACGCGGCGCCGCTGCGAGGCAGAATGTCACTCTCGGCGGGCGCAGTTACGGCTTTTTAACGAGGGGCGCCTCGTGATCGATCGATTCAGCGGCCCCCGAACGAGCGCGAGCGCTGACCGCGCCCGCAGGCGTCACGTCCCGGCTGAATATCGTGGTAGCTCGATATCGTCGCGAAGCGAACGTCCGAGCGTGAGATCCGCCATGAAAGGCGAAGAAAGCGCGCGGGACAGCCAGTTGCGAAGGAAGAGGCCGAGGTGCGTCTTCGGCGCAAAGCTGCCGGCGAAGCGGCGCGCGGCAGCTTGCTTTTCGTCGAGAAAGCGCCGCAAGCGTCCCTCGTAGCGCTCCAGTGCGGAGTCGTGCGAATCCCCCGTTACGAGCTCGCCGGCGAGCACATACGCGCCGAGGAGTGCGAGCCCAGCGCCCTCTCCAGCCAAGAGGGACGGACAATATGCGGCGTCGCCGACGAGCGCGACCCGTCGTGTACACCAGCGATTCATCCGGATCTGGCTCACGCGGTCGAAGTAGACGTCGTCCGCAGCCGGGACGAGTTCCAAGATGCGGTCTGTCTCCCAACCGATCCTTGCGAAGCGCCGCTTTAGATACGCCTCTTGAGCCCGTCGATCCACGAGCGTCGCCGACTCCGGCGAAGCGTCCGCTGCCACTAGCAGGAACATCGTGCGATCGTCCCGCATCGAGAACCGCGCTACCTGCAGTCGCGGGACGCTATACGCGACGTAAGCCCCTTCGTCGCGTGGCCGATATCCATCGAATGCGAACGCGGCGACCGTATACTCGAGGAAGCGTTCGAAGTCGCTGTCGGGCCCGAAGGCCAGCCTGCGCACTGTCGAGTGGAGGCCATCGGCGCCCACGACGAGATCGAAGCTTCGAGCCGGTGTGCGCTCGAAGAAGACGGTGACCCGGTCTTCGTGTTCTTGAAGAGCGGTGATCGAATCACCGAATATCACCTCCGCCGGCGTGTCTATCGAGCGATGGAGAATCCGAGCGAGATCCCCCCTCCGCAGGCTCGTATAGCGTCCCCTCGTCGCCTTTCTGACCCCTTCGACGTCGAACCCGCCGACTTTATGCCCTGCGCGGTCGACGATTCGTAATTCTCCGACGTCGTAGCCGACTCCGAGAACCTCCGGCAGCAGCCCCATCCTCTCGACCACGTCGTAACCGACGCCCCAGAAATCGATCATGTAGCCGCCGGTTCGCGGTCGCGGCGCTCGCTCCACCAGAGTCGGAGTGAATCCGTATCGAAGGAGCCAGTAGGCGAGAGCGGGACCGGCGACACCCGCGCCCGAGATCAGCACCGAGCCCCTCGCGCTTGTTGGTCGTACCATTGCTTCTCAATTCCGCTCGCGGAGGATCTCCGATACGACCACCATGAGCGCCACGTCCGCGGTCACGAGCAGCATGCGGTCCGCGGGCTGCATGCCCGACTGGCGGAGCAGCGTGTATGCACAGATCCCAGCGATGACCGCCGCGCAGACGACGCGGCCGCGGGCGGGTATCGAGCTCCGCCGAGGCTGCTTCGAAAAGTGCATCCGCTCGAATGCTACGATGAATTAGTTGGTGTTCAAACTAAATCTGCGGCTCTGAACGAGCGTCGTCCCCTCGGCCGAGGGCTTGTCGGGTATGTCTTCGAAATCTTAAACTCAGCTCGAAGTTCTGAAGATCGCCTTCATCGAGTCCAGCGAGCGCTGAGAGATCGGAAACAGGTACTTCGTTGCGCTCTGGCTCGCCGCTCCAGACGACCAGCTTGCCGTTTTCGACGAAAGCCGAAGCGATCGGATGCTCGGCTGCTCACTACTTTCCTTGCCGCTCGAGCGAGAGTACGAGCGGTGGCGCTTGCTCTTCGAAGTAACGCCGAATGGACTTCCAGAGTTTGTCGGTCATCCCTCTCGGGCGAACCGTTTCCGCCTCGGCGTCCTCGAACCATGTGAGGCCGAGCGTCACGTGATAGAGGTCGCTCTCAGCGACGTGGAACCGCTTCACGTACGCAGCGCACGCTTCTGAGAGCGTGACGCCGCTCTTGCCGATCTCGTAGAGGTCCCAGAAGTCTCGCCGGAGCCCGCGCTTCGCGATGGCGGCCAGTTTGTTGGTCGCGAGATCGAGGAGACCTGCGACGGGGAAGCCCGCGGGACCGGATCGTGGCTCCTCGAGGAGCGGGTACGGATAGCGCACCACGTCCACGGGCACGCCGCCTATCTCCATGTGAAGGGTGGCGTCCCCGACGGTCACGACCCTCACGTCGTGCGACCGGGGCCTTACGAGCGCTTGAAATGGGGCAAAAGAGGCCCGCTTAGGCCCGAAGACATCGAGGTCATTCGAAACGCGGTGGTGCAGATGCACCGCGATCGCGGCTCCTCTGGCGAGGTAGAATCGATCGATACCACGGACCGATTTCAGTCGATCCAGGGCGCGGAGCTGAGGCGGCGGAAGGCCGGGCCTTCGGGCCATTTCTCCCCCTTCGCACGGAGCGCGACGCGCCAGAACTGCCGCGTGCGGCGGCTCAGCTCGGGGCGGGGTGCCTCGCGGAAGAACCGGTGGATGCGGTCGAGCCCGTAGCGCCGAATGACCCAGTGCACGTCCGCCATCTTGCCCCGCTCGAGCACGCGCGTGAGCACGAAGTCGACATCCCGGTCGACGTCGATGGCACCCAGATCGACGTTCCAGAACAGCGACTTCATGCTCCGTGGCAGGCGCATTAGCCGTAGGTTACCACGTCCGCGCATCCCCCGGCATCCGCGCCGACGCCCACCGACTCACGGTGCGTGCCGAGAGAGCGCTCTTCGCGAGCGCGTCTGCCGACGACACCTCGGCGAGTCCACCGAGCCCCCCGCCGAGGGCTCCGGCGCGCGATCCGCCTTTTCCGCCAGTCGCGGGGGTCGCGATCGCGATGCGCTGCGGGATCGGGCCGTCTCTCGCGACGGCCGCGCTCGCGGCCGTTTCCTTCGACTTCTTCTTCATTCCGCCGCGCTTCGCCTTTGCCCCGGCGGACTTGAAGGGGCCATCACCGTCGTCGTCATGGCTAGCGTCGCGGAGATCATCAGAGCGCGCTCGCACCGGAGCTCGTCAACTTTGACTACGGTGGCGGAGCGAATCGAGTCGCGCGTCAACAGAGCCTGCTAAGTCGCGAACGGCCAGCGGCCAGCGTACCGTTGTAAAGTCCGCTGCTGGCGGACGGGGGAGTGTCTCTTCTGGTCAGCTTGGTGGTTGCGGTTCGCATGTCCGGCTGCGCCGGAAGCGGGTATCGTTGGCGACGCCCCAATTTGATCGCTAGGCGCTCAAAGCAACCGCCGATCTCGTACAAGGTGCCGTTCGACGCCTGGGCCTGCGGCGTGTGCGAACATAGGCTCTTCAAGGCTACCGAGGACGGCGGCGGCGGCTGGGAAAGGCGGCGATGAGCGACGCCACCCTCGCCGAATGGCTTTTGCCACTGTCGCTCGCGACCGATGCCGGCGCGGCGCTTCCTCCCGGTACCGCGTCTCGAACCGCGCTGCTCGGACTCCGCGTCGCAGAGCGCTGGAACGTGAACGTCGATCGCGGAGAGGTGTATTTCGGCGCGCTGCTCCGGCACCTCGGCTGCACGTCGACCGCAGCAAGCGAGACGAGGATCATGGGGGATGAGCACGAGCTGCGTTCATCGCTCGCGTTATCGGACGCAGCGTCCCCGGCGTCCATGTTCAAAGCCGCCCGGCGCGGCTTCGGCGCCGGAAAACCGCTGCGTGAGCGCGCGCGCCGCGTCGCGCGCTTTCTCGCTTTCGCCCCGCGCGAAGTCCCGAGGATCTTCAGCGATCGCTGCGACGTCGCGGTGCATCTTGCCGCGCGGCTCGGCCTGCCTCCCGGCGTACAAAGGATCCTCGACGAAGCCTATGAGCGGTACGACGGAAAGGGCGCGCCCGCGGGAAAGAAGGGAGAGGAGCTCTGTCCCGCCGCGCGCATCCTTGCGGCCGCCGAGCTCGTCGCCATGTGCTCGCAGTTGCCCGGGGGCCTGAGCATCGCGAGGGATATCCTCGTACATCGCAAGGGCACGCAGTTCGATCCCGATGTCGTCTCGTTGTTCACGACACACTGGTCGGAACTCCTCGCACAGTTCGACGGAGACGTTCGGGCGATGCTTCTCGAACGCGAGCCGACCATCACCGTCTCGGTCCACCTCGGTGACGAGGATGCGTTCGCGACCGCGTTTGCGGACTTCGTCGATCTCAAGTCACCGTTCACGGTCGGTCATAGCCGGATGGTGTCGGTGCTGGCCGAAGACGCGGCGCGCGAGCTGGGATTGCCCGAATCGGATCGGAAGCGCCTTGCGACAGCGGGCCTGCTGCACGACCTCGGCCGCGTGAGCATCTCCAACGCCATCTGGGACAAACCTGGACCGCTCACCGATGGGGAGCGGGACGCAATGCGCGCCCACGCTTCGTTCACCGAGAGAATTCTCCAGGCATCCAAGCCGTGGAAAAATCTGGCGCTGCTGGCGGCATCCGATCACGAGCGCGTGGATGGCTCTGGGTATCCGCGCATGTCTCCGGCGCCGAACGCAGGACTGCCCGCGCGCATTCTGGCGGCGGCTGACGTGCTGGCGGCGCTCGTGGCACCTCGGCCTCATCGGGCCGCGCTCGGCATCGAGGACGCCGCGCGGGTGCTGCGTGAAGAAGCCGGGCGGGGCCGTCTCGACCGAGCCGCTGTCGATGCGGTGCTCGCAAGTCAGGGATTCCGTTCGAAGGAGCGGCCGCGCCTTCCGGCAGGTATGAGCGAGCGTGAGCTCGTCGTGTTGCGTCTGCTCGCGCGAGGACTCACGGACAAAGAAATCGCGTCGGAGCTCAGGATCTCGCACCGGACGGTGCACCACCATAACCAGAGCTTGTTCCAGAAGATCGGCGTGTCGACGCGCGGTGCCGCGGCGCTGTTCGCGGTCGAGCACGGGCTCCTCTGAGCTTGCGAGAGGGTGGCTCAGGGCGAAAGCCACGTCGCCGATCCGGAGTAGGCAATCTTGCCGATGTCCGGCCTCGGTCTGTTCCGTAGCTTCCCCTGACGGGCGGCCTCTGCGACGCCCAAGGAGCAGAGCACATGAGCACGGAAGCAAAGAACATCGAATTCGTCAAAGACCTCTACGCCGCGTTCAGCCGTGGCGACCTGCCGTACATCCTCGAGCGCTTCGCCCCGGAACTCGAGTCGTTCGGCGTGACCGCCGGCGGGCGCGCCAAGGCTCCCTTTCACTTCCCCGGCAAGCGCCGCGAGGACGTGGCCAAGTACTTCGAGGCGCTCATCGGCGCCATGGAGCCGCTGCGACTCGAGCCCCAACACTATGCGGCCGCCGGCGACTACGTCTACGCCACCCTGTACCACGAATACAAGGTTCGCAAGACCGGCAAGGTCCTGGCGCTCAACAACGGCGTGCACCGCTTCAAGGTGAAGAACGGCATGGCCGTCGAATGGTTCGCCGCGGACGACACGCAGCTCACGATGGAAGCGCTCTCTTGAGCTAGCGTCCGTTCCGCGAATTCCGTTCCGGATTCGCGGAGTCGTCTGCGCGCTCGAGCGCCGCGTCGACGAGCATTTCGGCAGAAGAGAGGGCGCGTCTACGCAGCGGCGCTCGCGACGCCGCGAGTCATGAAGCCGACGAACTTCGGCGGACCGTCCATGTAGTACTGCTCGACCTGGTCGAATTCGAAGCCTGCTTCGACGACGAGGCGGCGAATGTCGCGGTTCATGTTGCAGCCTCCGCAGACGAGGTTTTGCAGCTTGTTCAGACGGTGCTGCCAGCGCTGAACCTTCGAGTCCGTGGAGAGACCGTGCTCCGCGACGAAGAGCTTGCCGCCCGGCTTGAGGACGCGGCGCATCTGCTCGAGCGCCGCCAGAGGCTCGGGGACGGAGCACAGGGTGAAGGTCGACACCACGCAGTCGAAGCTGTGATCGGGCGCGTCGATCGCTTCGGCGCCGATGGGCAGATACTCGACGGGAAAGTGCGCCGCCTCGATCCGCTTCATCGCGAGCTTGAAGCTTTCACGCGAGGGATCCACGGCGACGAGCCGGCGCACTCCGTTCGGATAGAGGGGCAGGTTGCGACCAGAACCGAACCCCACTTCGAGGACCGACCCGGACACCCCTTCGAGCGCCTTCTTCCGTGCCTCTGTGACGGGCTTGTCTCCCATCAGGAAATCCAAGAACCGCGGCAGTATCCATTTGTCGTAGAAGCCCATGGCGACCCTCGCTTCTCAGGCCGGTGACCGTGCGAGAGAAATAGCGCTCCGGACCCGATCCGGTCATGGGGTGTTCGCCTCATTTTCGAACGAATCCCGTTCAGCGATAGGGTCAGCCCTCGGGCAAGAGGCCGTGCTCGACGGCGAACAGACTGGCGGCAACACGGTTCTTCGCGTCGATCTTGCTATAGATGTGCTCGATGTGGTTTGCCGCCGTTTTCGGAGAAACGACGAGCTTTTTTGCGATTTCCTTGGTCGAAAGGCCGCGAGCGAGCAGTCGCAGGACCTCCACTTCGCGGGCGGTCAGCCCCGCGGGACCGTCGCGCCGCGCTCGGGTGCGGTGGCCGGCAGCGCTGAGGACGGCTTCGACGATCTCGTGATCGAGCTTCCCGGCTCGAGCTTCATCGCGCAGAGTCCGCGCCGCTTCTTCGGGAGGGTGTGCGCCACGATGAGGCCGCGCCTCGAGGAGGGCTTGATACACGTCGGCCGCTGCGAGGATCCGGCCAGGGCGCGAGATCGACGCGCCGATGAGGCCGCGCGGATACCCCGAGCCGTCCAGGCGCTCTCGATAGAGCGCGACGATCGGAACCAGCGGCGCGAGCGCTGCGGACTGATTCAGCATGCGATCGGTGATGTAGGGTTGCATCCGCACGCGCTCCCACTCTCCAGCCCCGAGCGGGCCCGGCTTGTCCCAGATGGAGTTCGAAATGCCGAGCCGTCCGAAGGCGTGCACCAGGCCGGCGCGCCGCAGCGCACGAACGTCCGCAGCGCTCAGACCAAGAGAGCTCCCGGCGGCGGCGGCGAGCTCAGCGACCGCCGCGGAATGGCCGAGCGTGTAGGGCGACTTCAGATCGATGAAGTTGGCGATGGCGAGCAACACCGCGTCGCATTGGTCGTCGGAGAGCACGACCGCCAGAGCGGGCTCTTGCTCGATCACCCGCGGCCAAGCCCGGACCGAGTCGATCCCTTCCACGATGCCTTCGGCGTGCTCCTTGACGAGGCCGCAGAGAGCGGGATCGAACTGCTTTCCGCTCCCACACTCCGTGAAATGCACGAGTCCCCGGACGCCGCCCACGCGATGAGCGACCTCGCCATACTCCGCCAAGCTCGCGATTCGTGCCGCGATCGGGATCTCCGCCCCCGAGAGCGTGCCGGGCCAGCCGCGGCCATCCCAGAACTCGTACGCCGAGCCGACCGCGTTCGCGACCGCCTGCGATAAGCCGAGTTGCTCCGCGAACGACTTCGCGAGCCGGGAGTGACGGGCGATCATGCCGTCTACTTCTTGGTGCCCGGAAATCAAAAACTCGAGCCCCACCCGAAAGCGATGCAGCGGAGGGTGCCCCGCGCCGATCGATCGCAAGCCAGCCACCGCGGCGCGGAAGCCGCCGGCCTGAAACGCCGGATCGTACTTGTGCGACTTCATCTCGATGTCGTCGCCGAACCACTTCGCCTGCTCGTGCGCGTCGGAGTGGCAGCCGACGCTGGTGAGCAGCGCCGTGTAGTAGACGACCGAGCGAGCTTCCTCGTCGAGACCGACTCTTTCCGCCAGACGCAGCGCGATCAAGCACTGACGTAGGACGTGCTCCATCGGCTGTCCGAAGCCGAGGTCGATACCGAGCGACAGCGCTGCGACGAGCTCGGCGAGACGAATTCGGCCGTTCGGCGCCTGGGCGGGCACAACCGATTATCGGACGGATTTAGCGGGATGGCGAGACGTTCGACCAGGCGCGTGCCGCATCCCCGGAGGTGACGCTACGGTCGCTGCGATCTCGGCTCGTACACGCAATACGTGCCTGTCCGGATCGACGCGACGAGGTGCTCGCCGAGACGCGGCGAGGCCGCTCGCACTCGTTCGACGGCGTGTGCGATGCGGCGCTGCACGTTGGTTCGCGCTCGTTCGCTCGTCGCTCCGACCCGGCGCTCGCGTCCTCCGAGCCCGAACGCGCGCTCGAGCTCCGCGCCGACCAGCTCGATTTCGGCCGTCGCACGTTCGCAGCGCCCGCGGTCGCCCGAGCTTTCGGCGTCGTCCCGCTCCGCCACGAGCTCGGCGAGCCGCGCTCGATACGCGGAGCGCGCCTTTGCGTCCAGGGCGGGACCCGCGTCACCGCCGTCCACCGGCTCGCTGGCACCGACGAGATCCAGCGCGTGCAGGGGGGCGCCGGGGTCGTCGAGGAGACGGGCGATCATCTCCATGCCGCGCGAGTCCTTCACGTGAACCCGCTCCCCGAGCCCAGCCACGATCCACAGTCCACCTTCACGCTTGCACGTCACGCGCGCGTCTGCGGAAGGGGATGCGCGATCACGTCCGCCTCCCGGGCGCTTCGCTTCTCGGGGTCGACAGCGAGCAGCGAGTCCCGGCATCCCGAAGCGCTCGGCGGCGCTCGCGGCGCGCGTCCGCAGCTCGCTCGCGCGCTCCAAGTCGCCCTCACGTGCTCTCCGCTCGAGCGCGTCGGCCCAGTCGGCTTCTACCCGCGCCGCCCAGACCGGGCTGCCGAGCTTTGCGGCGGTGGCCAGCGCCGACGCCGCGTATTCGTCGATGAGCTCCCAGCGCTCGGTGGTCGCCGCGAGGATGAGGAGCAGCCGATCGTACAGATCCATGACGGCCGATCCGACCATGGACGCGAGAACGGGGTTGCCTCTGCGAGGCGAGAGGACTTCGTACGCCTTTTCGGCGAGGTCCCGTTCTCCCACGAACACGACCGCCGACGCGACCATGGAAGCCATGTCGGGATCGGCTGGAACTCGACCTGCGAGCTCGGTGAGAGCAACGCGCGCCGGTTCGAGCGCTCCCTCCTGACACGCGAACCAGGCCGCGATCGCCGCGCGACCGGGCACGTACTCGCTCAAGCGAGCCCGGACTCGGAGATCTTGCGGCGCCGTTCGGACCCACGCGGCCATCGCCCGATGCACGTCGGTGATGAACGTGGAACCTGTGTCGCCAATCTCGAGCGAGAGGGCCTCGAACCGGTTCGCCGCCGCTTCCGCGTCGTCGAAGCGGCCGTCGAGGAGCGCCGCCAACGCCTTCAGCATGAACTCGTACCGAGTCCACTGCGGGAGCCCGAGCGCCTCGGCTTCGGCGGCGAACGTTCGAGCGGCTACCTCGAAGTCGTGGCGACTCGACCGGAGGAGCGCGATGAAGCACAAGCGAAGGTGCGTATGCACGGCGATCCAACGATCGACGCCGCGCGCCAGACGGAGGATCTCTCGCTGGATCGGCTCGAGCTCCGCCGGACCTACGTAATCGACCAGGGCCGCCGTCGCGACGTACATGACGCCGAGACGGTCCTGGGGGGCGAGCTGCTGCGCGAGCTCTATCGCCTGGAGGGCGCGCGCGACGGGCTCTCGCGGATCGAGCGACGGCTGCTCGGCCGCGGCGAGACGCGCCAGGAGCTTCGCTCGCGATGCGAGCGATCCGCTCCCGAGGCGCTCGATCGCCTCGCGGAGGATCGCGACGAGCAACGGATCGGTACGTCCGAACCGAAACTCGAGCCCGCGCGCGAGCGCCACCCGGGCGAATAACGCGGCCGCGTCTTGCCCGGGGGCGTCCTCGAGCGAGCGCACGATGTCCGCCGCCTCGTCGCAGAGCGCCGCCGCGGCGGCGTGTTGTGTCGCGTGCTGCAGGGCTTCCGCGCGAGCACACAGGAGCACCGCTCGCCGCCACTTGCTCTGCTCCGAAACGGCGGCGAGCGCTCTCGCGGCGCGCTCGTAGAACGCCGCCGCGTCTTCGAACGCGAGCTGCGTCATGCATCGATCCGCGGCGCGCTCGGCGGCCGACACCGCGGACTCGGCGGCGAGCTCGCCCGCTTCGAGGAGGTGATGCGCGATCGCGGAGGCCCCCTCCGGAGCCTGTCGCTCGAGCGCCCGCGCCGCGGCGAGATGCAGCGCCGCGCGCTCCGCCGCAGGCGCCTCTTCCGAGAGGGCCTCCGCCACGAGCGCGTGCGAGAAGCGGAAGCGGTCCGGTCCCGTCACGACGAGCATCCCGAGCGAAACCGCGGGTTCGAGCAGGACGCGAGCGTCGGGCTCGCTCACCATCTCCCCGACGACGCGTCCGCGAAGATCTCGCCCGATGACGGCTGCCGCGAGCAGCGCCTTGCGCGTCCGCTCCGGCAGCCGAGCCACGCGGTCGCGGATGACGGCGCGAACACTGGAGAGCGGCGGAAGCCGTAGAAGCCCTTGAGTGCGCCGTGCGGCCAGGAGCTCCTCGACGAAGAGCGGATTGCCGTCGCTGAGCTCGTACACGCGGCGGGCGTCGGCGAGCCCCGCCACGAGCGCCTCCACGTCGTCCTCGCCGAGACGAGACAGTGGAATGCGGAACGCGCCGCGCTGGAGGCGCGCCAGCGCGGCCTCCGCCTCCCGACTCGCGTCGAGATCCCGCGCCGCCAGGCCGAACAGCACCCGCTTGCCGATGAGCAGCGGAAGCGCGTACTCGAGCAGCTGCAAGGACGAAGGATCCGCGGCATGGAGATCGTCGAACAGAAGCGCGATGGGCGCGTGCGCCGCGCGCCGCCGGAGGAACGCCACGACCTCGCCGAACCGTTCGAGGCGCGCCGTCGCGTCACCGTACTCTTCGGAGCCGCCGAGGGCGGGCGCGGCATCCGAAGGCGTCTCGAGCGCCGTAAGGATCTCCCTCCACGGAGAGAACGGGGGCGTGGGGCCGACTTCCCACGTTCGGCCCCAACACGCGATACCGCCAGCCGCGATCACCCGTGTAACGAGCTCTTCGAGAAGGCGAGTCTTGCCGATGCCCGGCTCGCCGGTGATCATCAGAACGGCGCGTTCGCCGCGCGATGCCGCGGCGACCCCGTCGTCCAGGATGCGGAGCTCCCGGTCGCGCCCGACCAGCAGGCGGCCTTGCACGAAGATCAAATACCACCCGAGCGTCAGGGACGCAGCAACCGAACTTCGCGAGCGTGCTGGGCGCGGCGGCTTCGATCCCAATCGCCGGTGCAATAGACCGACAGCGCGGTGATCTGCCCTTCCACCTCGGTCACGTCGGCCCGGAAGAGCTCACGCGCATACCAACTCTCACCCGCGTGAGACCACTCCTCCTCGATCTCGAGCACGAATCCCGTCGGGGTAGCATCGCAGCGACTCCGCGTCACTCGACCCGGCCCCGGGTGGCCCGCCTGGCGCAGCGTGACGACCTCCGGGATGCCCTCCGCTTGGAGACGCCACCGCGGCGACGTGAAGTCACAGAAGACGGTGTCGGCGAACAATCCCGCGGGCGGCGTCCCCGTTTCGAGGAATCGAATCAAGAGAGACGCCACCCGCTGCGCGTTTTCTTGGGTCACGGGGTTCACTTCCGGAGAGAGAGCAGCAGCACGCTCGTGCTCGCGCCCGCCACGAACGTCTCGGATTTTCCGTTGATGCTCTTGCTGTCGTTCGAGAACTCGAGGTCGATCACTTCCTTGTACGGCTTGCCTTCCTGAACGCCGTTGAAGACGAACTGGAGCTTGCTGCCGTCTGGCACCTTCGCCACGTGATCGTGCGTCTCGCCGGCGTTCGTGACGGAGTACCAGTGGTACACGTTCGTGTTCGGCTCGTACCCCATCAGGTCGGCTTCGTCGTAGATCGGGACTCCCGGAATGCCCGTGACCTGGAACGAGCAAGACACGCCGAACTTCGATGGCGTGCGCTTGCAAGCCCACGTCGCGTTGATTTTCGCGTTGTCCTTCCCCGCGGCGAACGACCCGGCGCCCTTCCAGGTGCCGACCAGACATTCCATGTCGGCGACGGGCTTCGGCAGCGGCTCGGCGACCGCGGTGACGGGGAGGGCAACGCAGAGGGCGGGGATGATCTTGGTGAGAGGTTTCATGGTTTTCTCCTGTCTCACCCTTACTGTCGTGACGAACGCCGGTACGCCGTTCCCTTCGATGGAACGAATCGAAAAAGCGTCGCCCCTCGGCTCCGACGAACCTGAGGCACCGCGCCTCGTGCGATCTTGGAGCGCTGCGCCGCCTGCTATTGCGCCGCGATCGTCACCTTCAAGACGGCATTCACGGTCGGATACGAGAACCCATCGCCGACGTCGCTCAGAAGCTGCACCTTTCCTTCGCCGGGCGTGCCTGTGTTGGGAGCGAGCTGATTGGTCACGGTGTTGGGGCCGATGCCGGGTTCTTCGTTGCCCTCGGTGCCCGCGTCCCACAGGCGGATCTGGTCGGTGACGTCGCCGTTCAGCGGATTTCCAGCTGAATCGAACAGAGTAATGCCCGTGTCGCCCGGGCCGAAGAAGACGTCGTTCGTGGCCGCCAGCATCGTCGCGAACGAGAGCGCATCGCCGGGGCTCGCCTCGAAGGTGAACTGATACTTCGAACCCGGGAGGATCGGTCCCGCGGAGCTGCTGCCCACTGGCGTATTGAAGACCGCTCCATCGATCTCCCCGTCCAGCTTGGTCAGGTTGCCGGCGAGGTTGGTCGGGTTCCCGTCCTCGGCGATGCCCTCGATGCCATCGCCGTAGTCGGGCTTGTCCTCGGTGAAGAGCGGCTTCGTGCCCGTCTTGTGCAGCACCCAAACGCCGGGCGACGCCGGATAGGTGATGCCGACGTTGTCCGCGATGAAGGCGCCGAGCATCGTCGGGTTCCCATCTTCCGCGAGGTGCTCGAGCCCTTGCATACGGTCCGGTTTGCCGACCGTGTAGAGCGGGTCGGTGCCGTTGTGAACGACCCACACGCCCGGCGAGAGCGGCGCGGGAAAATCGCCTCCGCTCGTGTGCAGGGCCGTCGCCGTCGACACGTCCTCGATCGAGACCTTGAACTGCGTGCCGGTCATGTGCGTCACCGTCACCTTGATCACCGCGTTCACGGCCGGGTAGTCGAACTTCACTCCGTCGGTCGCGTCGGCGATGTCGACGACGTTGCCGTGCTCGTCGGGGCCGGTGTTCGGGGCGCTCTGCCTGGTAACGGTGTTCGGGCCCTCGTGCGGCTCTTCGTTGATTTCCGTGCCCGCGTCCCACAGATGGATCTGACTGGTTACGTCGCCGGAGATGGGATCGCCATGGTCGTCGTAAAGAGCGATGCCATCGCCATCGGGGCCGTAGAACAGGTCGTTCGTCGCGGCGAGCATCGTCGCGAAGGACAGCTTCTGCTTGCGCCCGGCGTCGATCGAGAACTCGTACTTTTTCCCGGGCGTAGCGGGCCCCGGGTTCGCGTCGCCCGCCGGCGTGTTGAAGACGCCTCCGCTCGTGAAGAGCTTCACGGCGCCGACGTTCTCCAGCGTCACGGTGAACGTTCGAGCGCGCGGATTCGAGCCGTCCGGCCCCGCATCGGCCACCCGCGCATCGCCGGCCCCGCCGTCGGTGAGCGCTCCGCCGGTGTTCATGCCGCCCCCTGATCCGCCGGTGCTCGTGGTGCCCGTGTTTCCGCCTGATCCGCCGGTGTTAGAGGTGGTCTTTCCGCCCGCGCCGCTGCTGGCGTCGGTCTGTGCGCCGCCGGTTCCGCGACCTCCATCGCCGCCGCCATCGGGGGTGCCACTTCCTGCGTTGTCGTTACTGCATGCGCAGAGAAGCGCGGACGTGGCGAATACGAGCAAAGATAGGTTCTTCATTTCGCAGCTCCTTCTATGGACGGCGGACCGCGGCACCGCCCATGCACCCGCCGGCGACGGTAAGCCGGGTAACGGGTGTGAACGCGACGACGCGTGCACCGTTTCTCTGCGCGGCCTACGGTGCTTCGCGCCGCGCGGTTACACTGGATGATGCGGCAGCACGTCGGCCGTCGCGGGGCGGTCCGCGGCGTTCTCCGGCTACGGCAACCAGTGCCCTGATCGCTCTTCTGGACGGCGCTCCCCCGGGAACATTATGATCTCAAAGGAATCGAAGCCTCGCAGTGCGTGACGCCGACGGCGTCGATCCAGTGCTCCGCACGTTCGCGCTCGTTCGACTCTCGGCGCGCTCGCGTGTGCTCGCGCGCAGACGGCAACTGTAGGGCGCACTGAGTGGGGCGCGCGGCGTGCTGGTGGCTAGGCGGCGACTGCAGGGCGCACTGATCTGGCCACCACGCTCTCCCGTCTGACGCCTCGAGTGCGACGGGCGCACATCGAAGTCTTACCTATCGAAGGGACGGTTTACGGATTGTTGGCTCGGCGACGTTGAGAACGGGAGGAGAGCGGTGCTCCCGCCAAGACCGGAAAAGGCGGGTGAGACGGCCCATTTCATCGGCTGTCGCGTCCCTCAGCAGGTCGAACAGCACCTCTCGTGGGCTATCGCGCAGGACCAAATCCGCGATCGTCACTTCTAGCGCGAGAGCAACCTTCTCGAGCGTGGAGATGGTAGGAACGACCATGCCGCGCTCGAGTTCGGAAACGTAACCGCGTCCGAGTCCCGTCTCTTCTACGAATGCGTCGAACGTGAAAGCGGCCTCTCGTCGAAGCTCCTTGATGCGTAACCCGACCTTCAGAGCGAAAGGATCGGGAACGCGCCTGTGACGCGTCGCCGTGGATCGCTTTCGTCCAGCTCGGGGCATGAACCGCGACCGTACCGGCGGCGCCCCGGACGCAGGTTCGAGTACCCGAACCCGCCGGCGTTGCCTTGACGGCGTCTCGAGACACCGCTAATAAGTTCGGGATCTCGAACCGAAAGTCGAACCGCGGCCGCCAGCATCTGGGGAGGATGGATGGGAAGTGTCAAGAAGGAGTGCGACGATGAAGACGTCGTCGAGCGCTTGCCTCATGTGCTGGTAGTCGGCGCGCCGGCGCCGGTCGCAGCCGCTCTCGAAATGTGCGCCGGACTCTTGGGCTGGGCCGTTCGAATCGTTGCCGATCTGGACGAAGCCGAGCGTTGCATCACCAGCGAGCACTTCGAGTGCGGGATATTCAACGTCGACCTCCTACATTCCGAAACGTTCTCGGCCGCCTCCCGGCTCTTGCGGGCCGGCCGCATTGGCGCAGTCGTATTCTGCACTCCCGACGTCCCCAGTCAGCTCGACGAGCCCGTGAAGCCCATGAAGGCTCTAAGTAAGCCGAACTAGAGCAACGGTTTGAACGTCCCATGGAAGCGGCGACAGACCTTGTCGCATCGACGTGTTTCCACACCCACCCCAGGGCTCTCTACGACGAAGTGTGGCGCGTCAGCGACGCACCGGGACGGCCGGGCCTTCTGAGCCCCTGCACTTTACGAGATTCCGTACGGCATTGCCGTTTCAGCGTCGTTTGCCGACACCGGAACCACGAGCACGCTCGTCGAGACGGCGTCGAGCACTCCTTCGGCGAATGACGCACGAGGCGGATGGCTCGTCTTGCGATTGCGAGTGCCAACGACGATGACGTCCGGCCGTTCACGGTCGACCACGGAGAGCAGCGCATCACTCGGCGAGCGGCGGACGGTCACGACGTTCTCACATTCGACTCCGAGCGTGGCGGCGATCTCCGCGAGATCTTCGAGCCGACGGAGGACGGACCGATGGGGCCCCTTTGTGGGCGGCTGGCCCGACACTTCCGGCGTCAGGTTGTGATGGAACACGGCGCGACCTCCGAGCGAGGACGCCAGCACGGCTCCCGCGCGTAGAACCGGGAATGTCGGCAGCTCGAGGTTCGTCGTCGCCACGATCGCGTCCGACGTGCGCGCTTCGCGCACGAGCAATACCGGCGCGCGACACTCAAACGCCAGCTCTCGAACGTCCGCGGCGTTCAAGCCATGGATACCCGGAATGAGCACGAACGCGGGCGAAAGCGCCAGCGACGTCTCTGCGACCACCGACAGGAAGTCGCCCCGCCTATTCAGCAGCCAATGACCGCGGGTCACCTGTGAAAGTGAGCACTCGGGTCCAAAACGCCGCGATGGCCGCCCATCGATCGTCGACAGCGGTCGCACGTAGGTCGTCGGCCCGGAAACCCGTAGCGTCACCAACTCGGCGCTCATTCCGCGAGAGATCTTCTCGGCTTTGTCGGTGGCGTCGTTCGATGCAGTCGTCAGCGGCGCGGCCAGAAGAACGAACTTCTCGATCGGCTTCGGGATCGCAGAGCGTCCTATTCCGCCCACGTCAAACCGCCGCATGGCGCCCGTGCCTACGCATAATGACGAACTATTACCACAGCGGCCGCACGGCGCGCGGGTTCCGACGCGGATATTTTGATCTCAAAGTATCTGTGAAACTCGCCGGCCGTCGCGCGCAAGAAAGCCAAGGCCGCCACGGGGAAATGTCATTTATTTTGACTTCAAATCAATATTGACGGCGACATCGACCCCTCCTCCGGACCGCCAGGTGTTCGGCCCGCGGCACGACGCACAGGCCGTTGCGCGCGAGCAACAGGAACTCGCGCTTCGCGACGACAGATCCTCACGCCGCGCGGTGACGGTTGCCGATCAGAATGTCGTCATCATGGCGGAGAGCCCTGCCGCCAGCGGCACGATTCGAACCGAACGACGGAGATTCGCCCAGAGCTCGAGTCGCCGTAGGTCTCTTGCGTCCGAAGCGCTCTTCCGGACACCAAAATCGACGTTCAATTTCATCCTTCGAGCCGGACAACTCCACCGGCGACCGCGAAGCTCACCCAGCACTCCGACACCGTTCTTCCCGCAGCTCGGAGCGCCTCGGAATACGCAGCCAGTTGCGGCGCGAATGTCGCGGCGCGATCGCTCCAGGTGTTCATGGCTCCCGGGTACGTCTTGTGGTCGATGATGACGGCACCTCGGGGAGTGTCGAGCAACAGGTCGATGGTTCCCCGGATACGGCGGCGTCCGCGAGACGTGGCGACGATGGCGTCGATCGAGACTTCTCGTTGCCAGATCGCTCCCGGCCAGCGAGCGTCGACCCAGCTGCGCAGGCTATCCCCAGATTGGACCAAGGATTCCGGAGTCAAGACTGTCAGGAGACCCGACGAGACGAGTAGCCGGCGCGCGATGTCGAGCCGCAATTGCGGCGGGAGCCCGGGAATATCGGCGGCCAAGAAGCCATGCAGGGTGTCGCCGACCACATCCCACTCGACTCCGTTGTGACTGCCGAGCGGAAGACGAGCGTTCGTCGAAGCGACCTCGACGACGGTGAGTGTTGCTAGCTCGGGCCAGTCCGTCGCCGCGCGGGACGGCGCAATCCAATGCGGGACGGGCGGTGACTGCTCGACGTCGGGCGCGACGACCCAACGCCGAGGGCGCTCCTCCGAACGAGAAGCCTGCAAGGCTCCCGAGAGGAGCCAGCGCCGCGCCGCCCACTGTCGAACCGTGCCGTCGTCTCCGCGCACGCTCACGCTCGCTGCCTCGCTCGGTGGGACGTCACGAGGAAATGCGAGCAGCGGTTCGCCGCGTCCATCGCAGAGCTCGTCGAGCCATCTTACCTTGGGACCCTGTTTGGTTATCGGAGGCCAGCTCGTCGTCGCGCACGAGCACGGGCTGTTTCGACAGCTCGAAGAACCGGAGGAGACCTGCCAGCGTCGCGGCCTAGCGTTGATCGGCGCGCCGCGGGGTGCATAGTCATTTCGACGAGGGATCACCCGAGCAGGCTTCGCGCCGTGGTGCCTCCGCGCGCGTCGTCACGCTGCTTCGCAACCTGCCGAGTTGCCCGGCTACAAGACATGGACACCTCCGGTGCCTCCGCGCGCGTCGTCACGCTGCTTCGCAACTGCAAGACAGACGCGAGCGTCGTACCGATCCGGAAATCGAAGGGCAGCTCGGGCATTCAACGCGGATGGCGCGAATGAAGCGCGAGCAACTTCCCCTGTTCGGCGAGCATTTCGGGGCAGCGCGGTGTTTCCGACTCGCGTGCTCGCACTGATGGCTTCAGTGGCAACGTGCCGCTCTCGCCACCCTGGACTGCGCTAGAATCGATTCCAATGCCCGCCAGCGGCGCTGAATCCCGGCCCCTCGCAAACCGGCCGCCAGTGAGCGAAGCGCTGCGCCAGCTCCGCAGCGGCGAGATCACCATCGACGAGTACCTCGACCTCCGCGCCGACGCGGCCGTCGCCCACCTCACGAACTTTCTGACGGCATCTGAGCTCCAGACCATCCGCGAGACCATCCGGGAGCAGCTGACGACGGATCCCGTCCTGCTCGAGCTCGTCCGTCGGGCGACGGGGCACGACGTCAGCGGTGGAGATCGCTGACCGGCGGCGCGGCAGCATGCAATCCATGGGGGCTTTCTGAAAGGTGCTGAACGCCGACTCGCCGGACGTCCTCTCTCGATTCCATGGAGAGCTCGACCTCGTGGAGATCATCGCGAACCAGGTGGCGCGCTCCGTCGGGAGCCATGTCCAGCGCGACGATCTGATCAGCGCGGGGCGCGAGGGGCTGCTCGAGGCTGCGCGACATTTCGATCCGATGCGCGGCGTTCCGTTTCGCTCCTTCGCGAACTTCCGCGTTCGCGGCGCGATGTTAGACGCGGTCCGGAAGATGTCGGCGCTGCCGAGGCGAGTCTACGAACGGCTGCTCGGCGCTCAAGCGGCGACCCTCGTCAGCGAGACGGAGGCGGAATACGTCGTCTCGAACGTCACGCCCGATGACGGGGAAGCCGAAGAGGCGCTCGCAGAACACCTCGCCGGCATGGCCACCGCCGCCGCCCTCGGCATTGTCGCGCACGCGGATCGCGACGACGGAGAAGAGCGTTCGGTCGCCGACCCCGAGCAGCAGTTCTCTCGTGCCGAGATTCGTGCGGTGCTCGAACGCACCATCAAGGAGCTTCCGCCCGACGAGTTCGAGATCGTGCGAAGGTTCTATTTCGAGGAGCAAAAACTCGAGGATATCGGCCGCGACCTGGACATCAGCAAGTCATGGGCAAGCCGCATTCATACGCGGGCGATGGCTCGGCTCGCGAAACGGTTGCGCGGTCTCGTTGAATGACGGGCGGGCATCGCAGAGCTCGTCTCGATCGGCGCACATCATCGCCCCCCGAACTGGCGGCGTCATCGGGATGCGGATGAGCTCGTACTCGATGCGTTCTTCGCACTCGGCCCTGGCGGCGGAGCGTGCTCGACGAACAACCACGCGCTCCGCAAACCGTCACGCGGCTACTCCGGCGTCTCCCCGCGCGCTGGCCGTATGCCGCTCGCGAACGCCGTCGAGAGCCACGCCGCGAGGACCAGCGCCGCCTGCCCGCGCGCCGTCAGTTCGACGCTTCCAGTTCGCGCTGGTCGCTTCTCGTATTGAGCGCCGGCCGCCTCCATCCGGCGGTCGAGGTCTTCGAAGTCGAGGTACACAGGATACGCCTCGCCGTGACGGTCGAAGCACTGGTGCAGGTAGCGCGGCAACCAGGTTGGTCGAGTGTGAACGCGCCAGGCGTCGCCCTCGACCTGACAGAAGAGGTTCAGATGGATGGCCTCGCCCTGTTCGATCTTCCTCGCTTGAGAACTCATGGGTCACCTGCCTCGTCCCGAGGGATGGATGAAAGGGCGAAGGCCTTCGGCGAAGTCGTCGGCGGATTGATACCGGTCACACGCCGCGTCGCGGATCGAACGGAGCACGACGGCGTCCATCTCGGGAGGCACGTCGGGCGCAAGCTGCGACGGTGGCAACGGTTCGGACGAACCGGTGTCGAACGGGCCGTGACCGGCGAGCATCTCGTAGAGGATGAGCCCGACCGCAAAGAGATCCGCGCGGTGATCCACGCGCTCGCCGCGCACGGCCTCCGGAGCCATGAAGCGAGGCGAGCCGAGGCGTGCACCCTTTCGCGTTGGATCCATGAGGGGCATCGGAGCTCGCGACGAGCGCTCGGGCCGCACACCGGCGAGGCCGAAGTCGAGGACCTTCAGCACACGGTCGGAACCCGCTGGTTCGTGGAGGTACAAGTTGCTCGGGGTTACATCGCGATGAACGACGCCGACCTCGTGCGCGGCGCCCAGCGCGGAGAGCGCCTGGCACGCGAACTCGACCGCTTCGGCACGAGGAAGGCGACCGCGAGCGACGAGCTCCGCGTCCAGCGTGCGCCCCTGAAGAAGCTCCATCACGAGGTACGGCGTTCCATCGTTCGCGAATCGAAAGTCGACCACGTCGACAACGTTGGGGTGCCGCAGGCGGGCCATCGTCTGCGCCTCGACGCGCATGCGGTCGATGTCTTGCGGGCTCGAAGCGTGGCGAAGTACCTTGAGGACGAAGCGGCGTCCGAGGAACTCGTGCTCCACCTCGTGGACGTCGCCCATTCTACCCTGCCCGAGCAGACGCACGACTCGATAGGGCGTCTGCGCCAGCAGGGCCTCGATATCCCTCGGATCCGGGCGGGCCTTGGGGCGTGCTTCCACGGACAACACGCTCCTTATCGGTCTGCGCTCGGTCCTGTTGCGATAAATCGTCTTCCGCTCTTCTATTGCTCCCGTCGGCGATCCAGTGCATGTCAGAAACGTTCGTAGTTCCGCGGGGTCCGGTCACTTGTTCGAGGGCTCGGGACCCGCGCCGTCTGTTCGGGGCGGGCTGCTGATTTTGCGCAACGACTGACGGCACACGGCCGATGAGTCATCGCTCCATGCTTTCCGAAGGCTCCCCCCAGGCCCCCGGTGCCGAGCCCGCCGAGCTGTTTGGCGGGGCTCCGTATCGTACGGTCCAGCGGCTGACGGCCGGGGGCATGGGCGATCTGTACGTCGTCGAGCACCAGCTCTTGCAGCGCACGTTCGTGGCAAAGGTGCTCCAGGAGAACTTCGCACGGGACGACGGCCTGCTCGATCGCTTCCGCCTCGAGGCACAGGCGCTCGGGCGCTTGAATCACCCCCACATCGTGTCGGTCACCGATGTCGGCACGACCACAGATGGTCGACCCTACATGCTCCTCGAGCACCTCGAAGGGCGGACGCTCGACGAAGAGCTCGGCGAACGGGGGCGGCTGCCAGTTCGCGAAGCGCTCCAGTACGCCGAGCAACTCCTCTCCGCGCTGAGCGCTGCGCACGCCATCAGCATCGTCCATCGCGACATCAAGCCTTCGAACCTGTTCCTCTGCAATCGCCCCGACGGTAGCCGCGTCCTGAAGGTCCTCGATTTCGGCATCGCGCGCGTGATGCCGAGAGCAGTTCCCAGGACGCCCCGGCCGCTCGCGGCACCGACCGACACCGGCGTCGTCATGGGCACGCCGCGGTTCGTGAGCCCCGAAGGCGCCGTGGGGCGCCGCGTCGACGAGCGTGCCGACCTCTACGCGGCGTCGCTCGTCCTGTACACGATGCTCGTCGGGCGCGGTCCATTCGACCATATCAGTGGTCATATGAGCCTGCTCACGGCCCATGCCAGAGCAGAGCCTCAGCCTCCCTCCCACTATGCTGAGGAGCCGGTTCCTCCCGAGCTCGACCGCGCCGTGCTCAAGGGTCTCGAGAAAGATCCGGAGAAGCGGTACCAAACCGCGGACGAGTTCCGCGAGATCCTGCGCCATCTGTCGGAGTTGCTCGCCCGACCAACGGGATGGCTCGTGACGACCGTGTTCAGCGCGAACAGCCTCGCACGGGTGCGTTCAGCCACGCCGCACGACGCATCCAATCCACTGCTTGCCGAGGACTCTAATCGGGTCGAGCTCGAGCGAGATGACGAGAGCGCTGAACTACCGAGCGCGCCGTCGCAAGTTGGAATAGGTGAGGCCACTGGGAATGTCACCCCGACTGCGCCGCGATCCTCTGTTGCCCCGCGTCGCCCTCCGCTGGTGCTCGTGACCGTCTTCGTCATCGGGGTGCTCGCAGCCGCAGCCGCGGCGGCCGGACTCGTCGCGATCCTGCGAGGCTTCACGTGAGCACACCGCGCGAGACCCCGCCGCCGGGCGACGGCGCGAACGATTCCACCGACGAGCTCGACGGCGCCGGACCGCTCCGTCCCGGCGACATGGTTCACAAGTACCGGATCGAGGAGACGATCGGTCGCGGGGGACACGCGCACGTTTACCGGGCCCTCGACACCTTCTTCGAACACCACGTCGCGCTGAAGGTTCTTCATCGTCCGGGTGGCGTCACCAAGGACATGCTGCGGCGCGGGCAGGCCGAGGCGAAGCTCCTCGTTCGCCTCCGGCACCCGAACATCGTCGAGGTGGTCGATGCGTCGGTCACCGACCGCGGTCATCTCTTCATCGTCATGGAGCTCCTCACCGGCCGTTCCTTTCGCGACGTGCTGCGCCAATTCGGCAAGCTCGAGGTCGACGAGGCGCTCGCGCTGTTCGCGCAGATCGCCGACGGCATGGAGGCCGCGCACCGGCACGGCGCGATTCACCGCGACCTCAAGCCCGAGAACATCTTCGTCGTCGAGAACAACGTCCCCAAGATCCTCGATTTCGGCATCGCGAAGGTCGTCGACTCCGCCGGCATGAGCACGCGCAAGGACATCGTGCTGGGCACGGCGCTCTACATGAGCCCAGAGCAGCTCCAGGGCATCCCCGTCACTCCGCGTAGCGACATCTTCGCCCTCGGAGTCATGCTCTACGAAGCCCTCCTCGGCCGTCATCCATCCCTAGTCGAGGGCTCAGCTCTCACGCTCCAGGAAGTGGCGTGGCGGCAGACCACGCGCATGCCGCCGCTGCTCAGCACTCTCGACAAGTCGATCCCGCGCTCCGTCGCGCGCCTCGTGAATCAAGCCATCACCAAGCTCCCCAAGCAGCGCTTCGCGACCATGGCCGAGTTCGCCGAAGTCATGCGCGAACACCTGGGCAAGTACTCGAAGGAGAGAGCGCGCAAGCGGAAGGATCCGACCACACGAGACCTGTCGAAGGGCCCCGCACCGAACGCCGTGAGTTTAGCGCCCACGCCGCTTCAACCTGCCTTTTCGGCGCCCACGGTAGTCGCCCGAGTAGCGACGCACGACACCGAGCCGTACTCGCCCGCGGCGCTTTCCGAACAACCCTCGATCGAAACAGCGCCCCAACCTCCTCTTGCTGCCGTCGGGGCGAACGAGCCCGCGTCAGAGGTATTCAAGCCCGCTGCGCGCCCTCTGTCCGCGCGCAAGCTTCCGACGCCGAGTGCAACTCCTGTCGTTGCGGCGCAGCGCACCTCGAAGCCGCGGGTGGATTTGCCGAGCTTCGTGAGCGGCGCGCCGGTGCGTGCCGTCCTGCTCATGGGCCTCGCGGTCGGAGCGGCGATCGGCACGGGAGGTGCGCTCCATCACTTCGCGAGCTTGCGCGTCGAAGAGTCGCAGACCGTGGCCGCCGTTCCGTCGAACATGACCGTACCGCGCAGGCTCGAGTCTGTCGCCACCGCACCAGTGGTCTCTCCGCCGCCGGGGATCGCCGTCCCGACGACGACTTCGGAACCGTCGGCTACCGAACCACGTGAAGCTCCGGCGGTCGAGGGACAAGCGGCGTCGCCCTCGCCTGCTCCAACGACCGCGAGCCCCCAAGCGTCGCCGTCGCCATCCTCATCCGCGATCGCTCGATCCCATCCCTTCGCCGCATCGAGGAAGACGGACAAGATGCAGGAGCGTCTCAAGTGGCTCGAGCGAGATCTCGATGAAGGGAAAGCAGCGCCGCCCCCTTCGGAACACGCTTCGCCGGCAGCGACCGAACCGACGGAAGCGAATCCAAAGCCGCGCGCGTGGGCGACCCCGCAACGCGAGGCGCCCGCTACGCCGTCGTCATCGGCGCGCAGCAAGAGCGATTTCTGGATCAAACCCCAATGACCAAGCCCGATGCGAAAATGCGCACCGCAAACCCCGGGAGCACGCCGCCGGGGGCGCCGTCGTCATCGGCGACCGATCCGCTGACTCTGGATACCCATGAGACCGAGCCAAAGAAGGCCTTCGATCCCTATCGATTCGGCGCCAACACCATGCCGCCGGGTCTCCGGGTGAAGCTCATCGAGGCGGAGCTGCCAGTCGTTCCACCGGAGGATCTGCTGGAGTCCTCGCCCCTCAAGCAGTTCCTGGCCGCGCTCCGGAGCCGTTTCGCTCGGCATACGACACCGCCGAACGACACGATCACAGCGCAACCGGCTCCGCCGATGAATGACGAGCCGACACACCCGGGCGGACGGCAACGCGCGCTGGTGCGGGACATCACTCTGGGGGTGATCGTCGTCGTCGCCTGCTTCTTCCTCGCGCTCCTCGTGTTCGCACCCAAAAAGCCGTCGTCCTCTGGCGTCGCGTCGCCTGCGTACACCGCAACGCCGCATGCCGACACAGCGAGCGCCGCGCCGCAGAAGTCCGGCTCGCGCCCCTCGATGATGGAAGCGACCAGCACGGCTGGCACTTCGCCCTCGAGGCGAGCGACTGCCTCGGGGTTTCCCGAAAACTCGCCCTCGACTCCCATTGTCCCCGCTGCAGCTCCGAGCTCAGGCCCCGCGCCTTCCACGCCCATCCCCTCTGCCAACGTCCAACCCGAAGGCACGCGAAAAGCCGTGGAATCGCCTCGACCCAAGGTCAAGCGCGTCTACGATGTGCCTCCCTTCTAGTGAATCGCCGTGAACCGACTCATTCAATCCTGCTTGTTCATCGGGCTGCTGAGCGCGGCAGCGCTCCCCTCTGTCGTCGTCCACGCCGAGAACGCAGTGGATACTGCGGCAGCGCAGAAGCAATTCCGCGTCGCGAAGCAGGCCATCAACGCCGGTGACCTCGCTCGAGCGCGCACGTTGCTGCTCGATCTCTGGTCGAAGGAGCAGACGTACGACGTCGCCGGCCAGCTCGGCTACGTCGAATATCACCTCAAAAACTACGGCGCGAGCGCGCGGTACACCGCGTTCTCGCTGGCGCACCTTCCGCCGCACGAGACCATGGAGACCCAGCAGCGTCTTCGCATGGCGATGGACGACCTGAGGGCTCGCGTCGGCACGTTGCACGTCATCGTCAGCGAACCGGGGGCTGAGGTTCGTACGGACGACGTCGTCTTCGGAACCTCGCCTCTCCCGGGCGACGTGTACCTCGATCCCGGCAACTACCAGATAGAAGCGCGCACCAGCGACGACCGGATCGCGAGACAACCTGTAGTGGTATCGGCGGGAGCGACGTACGACGTCCAGCTCATGTTCTCTCCGCCGCCTTCGGCTGCGCCACCGGCCACCACTGCACCGCCACCTGAGGCTCCGCCGCCCACCAACACCGCGCGCGTCGTTGACCCTGCACCACCGCCTCAATCGATTCCCGATGCCGAGCCCGGCTCGAAGAGCATGGTACCCGTCTACGTAGGGGGAGCCGTCACCGCGATCGGAGTCGGAATGTGGATCGGCTTCGGAGTAGATGCGAAAAACGCGAGAGATGAGGCAACGACCCTTCAGCATGGCTTGGGTGCGAACGGCATGGAGTGCACCGGCAGCGCCATCTCGTCACAGTGCCGTCGTCTCCAGGATACCGTCGATCGCCAGCATCGAGACGCCACGCTCGCCAAGGTAGGTATCGCCGTTACCGCCGTCGGCGGCGTTGCCACGCTGGCCTATGTCCTTTTCTGGCCGAGCCATCGAACAGAGGCCACGGCCACCGCTCGCTCGACCTTCAGAGCCAGTCCCGATGTGATGTTGGGGCAGCGCGGCGGCAGCCTCATTGTTACGGGTGAGTTCTAGTCCTCGGAGACCATCATGCGCAGCTTAGTATCGTACTCAGTCGCAATTCTCGCCGCTGTCTGCGTCGTAAACTGTACCGTCGAGGACATCTCGGGTGGCTGCTACGTCACCCGGTCCTGTCCTGTTGGCGACGCTGGGGTGGACGGATCACACGGCGGCAACCCCATGGGTGACGGCGGAGCTGGAGGAGAGCAATCCGGCAATGGCGGTATTGCCGCAACAGGTGGCAACACATCGGAGACCGGAGCCACCCCGGGCGACACCGGCGGCGCGGCCCAAGCCGGCGATGCCGGTGTCCCAGGCGGTAGCAGCGGCGCGGGCGGCAGCGGCGGAGCAGCTGGCTCGGCAGGCTCTGGCGCCGGCGGCGCTGTTCCCTGCAGCGGTGCATGCAAAGGCAAGACGCCCGTCTGCAACGCCGCGACGAATCAATGCGTCGAATGTACGAAGAGTACGCAATGCCCGAGCACGAAACCCGCGTGCAACGCGTCCGCGAATCAATGCGTCGAATGCGTCGGAAACAGCGACTGTGCGAGCAATACGAAGGGCAGCGTCTGCGACATGACGCGCCACGCCTGCGTCGCGTGTCTCGACAGCAACGACTGCGTCGGAACGCCGGTAACGCCCGTTTGCCTAGCCGCCACGAACACGTGCGTCGAATGCGTCGGTAGCGGCGACTGCGCTGCGAAAACGGCAACCCCGGTCTGCGACGCCACTACGAACGCC
>DASZVB010000091.1:0-5992 GCA_035547195.1 Polyangiaceae bacterium | reverse complement strand
TGCGAAGCAGCTCGGCCCACGGCCGGTAGCGCGACGTGCCGGCACCTTTCGGCGCATCCGAGTCGGAGGCTCGGTCGCGGCGCGTGGCGTCGCTGGGTGCGTCCGGCGCGGGCTTGGGCACGACGGAGGGGCGCCACCTCGTGTGCGACGACAGGACGCCAGCGTACCGCACGGTGTGAAACCGCGGTGGCGGGACGGTCGCGGCAAGCCGGCAGAGCAGCGGCAACCTTCCTTACTGTCCGAAACCGGGCGACCCCGACAACGAGTGCACGATAAATGTCGGGCTATGCTTTAGCAGTAAATGGACGCCAAACCGAGTGTGCAATGAGTGCTTCTGGCGCTGTCGGGCCGAGGGTGGTAAATGGCCTTCGCGAACCTACAATGGCGAATCCTGCATCTATTGACGAGTTGGACGAGGAACTTTCGGCCATCTTTTCTCGCGTTCGTGTCGAAGAGGCGAGCTTGGAGCAGCTTTTGCAACTGATCTCCGGGGAGAAAAGAAAGCTGCTCGGCAGGCGCCCCTCCCCGCGGCGGCAGGAGGTTGAATTTCTCTGCGATGTTTATCGACTTTTCTGCTGTGAGGTGAAGCTAGCTCCAATTGCGCAAAGTGTACGTAGGATGCGCAAAGTCTTGCAAAACACGGAGGTCGCGCCTCACAAGGCACTTTTAGCGGCCGCGGGGTTCGCTGGGCGCTGCGCGACGGAGGGGCGTAAGGATCTAGCTGCGCAATACCTCGATACAGCTATTCAACGCGTCCAAGCTCTGTCGGCGTGGGACACATTTAGTCAAGAGGGGCGCGAGACATTTTGCAGATTGCTCGACGAGTATCGACGTGCCTGATATTGCGGAATGGCAGAGCTTTCGAATCTCGCGTCCTTGCAATTGCTGGGATATGGCCGAAAGGCGGGCAGTTCACCCGTAGGCTAGACCTAATTGTACGTCGCCGTCGCAAGCAGCCCGAGCACGAAAGCCGTGACGGCCGTGCAGGTTGCGGCCGCCGTCTCGGTCACCGAGGGCAACCCCGAGGATCGCCGAGCGCTAGCAGGCCGAAAAAACGGGCGCGACGAACCAATCCTAGCCACACCAAGGTTACGTCTCGCCGTGCCCCGTCCTGAAATAACATCCAACTCGTGCTGCGGTCGTTTGCATGAAGGACGACACGAGCTGGATCGGATCGGGACGCGAAGGGGGCGGTGCGTGCGAGCAGAGTTGAGGACTCGATCGAAGCTGGAATCGGACGATCATTGCCAGCTGCCGACAACTTGGCAATTCGGTTGACCCGCGCCGCTCGCGGGCCTCGACCTGCACGGTATCGCCCGGATTTGTTCCATCCCAGACCCATGACATCCACAGCGGCGGGAAGGCCCACGAGGCAGACGTAGAGCCAGAACCGTGCCGGACCGCGTTGCCGGTATCGCAAGCTGAATACGCGAGCCCTGGGACTGGCGAGATCAGGACTCGCCACGGCGACTCGCCGAGCGTTCATCGGACACCCGCGCCCGACCGAGGTCCGCTACTTGAACCGTGTGTGCGTGGGCAGGCCGAGCGAGTGCGCCAACAATGGCTCGCATCCACGAAACGCGCTAGCATTGGCTCGATGCAAGCTTTCGAGCCCAGGCTCCCTCCTCTGAGCGAAGACGCCGATGGCGTGCTTCGTGTTGCGGGCACGCGGGTGGCCTTGCAGTCCATCGTCGGGGCCTATGACCTGGGCGCGACGGCCGAGGAGATCGCGGACCGCTACCCAGCCATCGGCCTTGCGAACATCTATGAGGTGATCGGATACGTGCTTCGACACCGCGCGGCCGTCGACGAGTACCTGGCGACGCAAGAGCGTCTCGCGGCAGAAGCGCGCGCCGATGTCGAGAGACGCTCTCCGCCACACGGCGTCCGTTCCCGGTTGCTTGCGCGGCGACGTCCTGGTCCCGGCGTCGCGCCATGATCGGTCTCGCCGCGGACGAAAACCTCGACAACGACATCGTTCGCGCACTACGGCGGCGTGTGCCCGACGTGGACATCATCAGGGCGCAAGACGCTGGCCTCAGCGGCCGCGACGACCCGACGATCCTCGAGTGGGCGGCGAGCAGCGAACGCGTGCTGTTGACACACGACGTCTCGACGATGACACGCTACGCGCTCGATCGGGTGCGAGTCGGGCTACAGATGCCTGGGCTCGTGGTCATTCCTCAACGTGCGGCCATCGCCCTCGGCTCGCAGTGCGCGCATACCTTCGCGGGTCACATCTCGTGGGCCCCGTCCTGCACGATGGCGTTCAGCGTCGGATTCTTCTTCAACGCGACGCGCAGATCTGCCGTCATCTTCTCGACGACCTCCACCGGGTCGTCACACGCCGTAGAGGCGTAGCGACGAGTCTCGATCGCCTCGCCGGCAGCGTCGCAGAAGGAAACCGTGCCGACGTAGGGCCATGCGCCAGTTGATATCGCACGGAGGAGGGGAACGCCGGAGTCGGGGTGCTCTGCGCTTCGGCTCCGGCTTGCGGGGCGCGTCTGCGGGCCGCTCCTCGAGCATCGCCACCGAAGTTCGATCGAGCTCCATGACCACGGAAACCGCCCCGGTCGGCACCTTCTCACTGCGACGGAGCAACGGCTCAATCTTGGGCGCGTGCCGGACCGTCGAGTCGGCAATGCACCCATCCAGGGTACTACGCGAAGGCGGTACGCGGTGCGCAGTGCGCAGGTTCGCTTCGTGCGCCCGCATGTCGTGCTGCGCGTACCCTTGCGCGACATCGAACGCCAGCGCCGGTGTCGCGCACTCGATCAACCCGGCGACGAGCTCCAGTGGGACGATGGTCGGTCCGTTGCGAACGCCCATCCGTCGAAAGGTGTCTCGCAGAACGGGCAGGTCGCCGCACAGGCTGTGGTACGTCACAGTTGCCTCCTCGTGCCGACGGTAGGCGACCCCGTCGACCACGGCCTCGTCAGGAAAAGCTCGCCGCGATCGTGACCAACTCGGCCACCAGGACCTCGCGGCACGCCTCGTTGGTCACCGCGAGCAGCGCGCTCTCCCGTTCCGCGAAGCTCCCATCCGGCAGCGCGTCCCGAAGAAGCTTCTTCGCCTGGTCGATTGCGCGCTTCACTTCAGGTTTGGCGAGCAGATCGGATACGTTCAACATGGCCATGGGGTTGCCTCCGTCGGTTTGGACCTAGAGCGCCGATCAGTTTGAAGGACGCGAAAACAAACAGAAATCGCGGTGCGGCGCGCGTCGTACGGGGCGGCGTGTGACCACACGTGATGATATGTGATCCCACGCGAAACACGTCGCTCGCTCGGGTGTCCACGTGGTCGCCTCGATCGTAGAGATCGACGATGGGAATGAAGAGATGGCATCCGAGCAACACGGTCACGCGGCAGGAGCAGTTCCTGATGAAGCGGCTCACGCGCACGCGAAAGCTGTTCGCCTTTCTGCGGATGCACCGCCAGGAGTTGTTCGACGATGAGTTGCAGGCGGAGCTCGAATCGATGTACCGCGACACAGGAGCCGGGAGAGAGCCCGTGCCCCCGGCGATGCTCGCGATGGTCGCGCTGCTGCAGGGCTACCACGGCATCTCCGACGCCGAGGCCGTGGAGATGAGCGTGGTCGACCTGCGCTGGGCAGCTCGTGCTCGGCGCCACCGAACCGGCGTTCTCGCAGGGCGCTCTCTCCGGGTTCAGGGCGCGGCTCATCCATCACGACATGGACCGGCGGCTCCTCGAGCGCACCGTGAAACTCGCGCGCAAGACCAAGGAGTTCGACTGGAAGAAGCTCCCGAAAGACCTCCGTGTCGCCGTGAACTCGATGCCTCTCGAGGGAGCGGGGCGTGTCGAGGACACGATCAATTTGCTCGCCCATGCCGGGTCGCGAATGCGGCCTGATTTCTGCCACCTTCAAACCGTTTGTCGCTCTAGACAACCCTTTCGAGGAGGGCGCCCCTCTACAAAGTCACGTCAATTGCGCGTTTCTCCTCGCTCCGAGGGAGATCCCCACCCTCCATGATACTCGGATAGGCACCGCCTCGTTGTGCACTGCGCTGCACAACGCCGGTCGACTGTGCAATGCAGTGCACGCGAGCGACTTGAGTCGACAGGTTCTTCAGGCGAGATTCCCCACCCCAAACCTGGTCACCAGAGACATCCAACAACTCTGCGGCCGAATATCGACCAGTCGCAAAAAAGAGGTGGATCAACGCGTCCAATCTGCAGTAGATGTATCATCTCAGCGAGGTGAGGTCTGGGCGCTCCACAGCGTCCCAGGAGTCGCGAAATACTGTGTGAGATAAGGAAGGTGCCATATGAAACGTGCATTGCTCGCTGCAATGGCAGCATCTGTTTCGATCACGTCAGCTGGGGTCAGCGACGCTGTCGTGAAATGGTCGGATCCATCGCATCGATACGACTCGGTCGGGAACTATCCATCCGCTGCCCAGGGAGTGAACGTCTGGGCCGATGCTCATCAGGGTGACGGTGATGCGCTTTGGTATCACGTGAGCACGCAAAGCAACGGATACAACTACGATCACGGCTACTTCCCCACGATCGCTACGGACACCTGGGGAAATTACGTCGAGATTCATCAAGCCAGCTCGGTCGCCAGTTCGTTCTCGTACAAGTTCGGATATGACGATGGAAGCGGCGCGCAATACATGTTGGGCAACGCAGCGCAGAACGACTGGGGCATGTCTCCATTCATTGCGGTGCACGGGCACCCCTGCGACCAACAACAACGCGAGTACGCTTTTGGCGACATCGTGCAGGTCCACCAAGGGAACACGGGCGTGAGTCCGCTTTGGATGAACGTCGCACAAGCCACGAATATTTATTGTAACAACAACAATCTCGTCGGATCTGCGAAGTGGGGTGGAATTCAGTGGTTGGGGGCGAAGCAGTACAACCAAACGGGCTTTTACCCCAGCGTTGCGGTCAACGCTCTGCCAGGCGGCAGATCTGCCTGCTACCTCGAAGTTCATCAAGATGGCCCTGGGTTGGGCACCGTGAGATGGTCGTCGGGTCAAATCACCATTTCCGGCGGATTGCCGTGGACCGCAGGGACGTCCTGGTCCTTCAACGAAACGGATTCCGGCACGTTCACCCCGGCTGCTCAACACGCCTCCGTATGCATCTACGATGGAAACGGTGGTGCGAACTACAAGGACACCGGGGTGATAGTCATGGAATTCAACGATGGGTCGCTCTGGTCGTTCGACGGACCGATCGGAGGGAATACCGCGACCGGGGTGCAATGCCTCTGGACTGCGCAGAACGCGCAGCCATACGATCACGGCGCGTACCCTCGCTTATCGTGTCAGAACGGGTTACTGAGCGGCAGGAGTGGCGTGCAGGGCATAGAGGTACACCAGGGCACCAACACTACGTCCCCCTCACAACTCTGGTACCGTACGTTCACCGATACCAGCTTCTGAGAACCTGAGTCGCGTCAGTCGGTACAAGCTCTTTGATCGGAGCAAATGGATCAGCTTGGCTGCGGATAGTCCGTCCAAAACGGTCTTGCAGATCGACGAGCGGCGAAGGCCTTGACCAAGGTGGCGCGAGGGTGTCAGCCTGAGCTGAGAGGTCGGTGAAGGCATCTAATCTAATGCGAAATTATGCGAATTGGATCGTCGCTCGGGTGCGAGGTCCGACCCGGGACGCGCCGCTGCGGCGTCAGGGCGGCCTTGATTCGTGTGACCCGCGTCCGAGAAATCTCCTCGCGCCCGTGCGCCATGCTCGAGGGTCCAGCTGACCCTCCAGAAGCCCTCGACGAAGGGCGCAAGGTCGTCCGGCGGCAGCTCGCGCTCGAGCGTGAACTGGCTGAGGCCAAGGGTCGGATTCAGGATGCCGCGCGTGCCGTTCGCGCCCAGCGCGTAAGCGAATCGAAAGGGGGATCATGTAGAGCGTCGAGGTTCGCTGGTGTCGCCGGCGGAGCTGCAACGGGCGCCCATCGACCGTGGAGCTGGACCCTCGGGCTGCCTGGTGCGGCGCGGGTAGAGAACCGCCCGCA
>DASZVB010000090.1:0-2726 GCA_035547195.1 Polyangiaceae bacterium | reverse complement strand
CCGATCGCGAGACCGGGGAAGAGGAAGAACCACCATTCGCCCTGCAGCACGCTCGAGTTCGTCGTCGCCCAGTAGAGCGCGACGCCCCAGCTCGACTTGCCCGAGTCGCCGAGTCCGAGGAACTCGAGCCCTGCCTCGACGAAGATCGAGATGTAGAAGACGAGCACGAACGCCGCCGCGATGCGGCTGATCATGTTCGGCATCAGCTCGCCGAAGATGATCCGCCACGTCGACTCGCCCGACACCTTCGCCGCCTGGATGAAATCGCGGTTCTTCAGCGTCAGCGCCTGCCCGCGCAGGATGCGCGACTCGAACGCCCAGAGCGTCGCGCCGATGATCAGCACGAACATCGTCATGCCGCGCTGGTGCAGGAAGGCCGTCACGTCGATCAGGAGAGGGATCGTCGGGATGACGAGCGCGACGTTGCTGATCAGTGTGATCACCTCGTCGACGATGCCGCCGACGTAGGCGGCCGTGATCCCCAGCACCGCGGCGAGCGTCGTCGCGAGCACAGCAGCGAGGAAGCCTGTCATCAGCGAGCGGCGCGCGCCGACGATCACCATCGCCCAGATGTCCGAGCCCTGGTCGCTCGTGCCGAAGAGGTGGTGCCACGACGGCGCCTGGCGCGTGACGAGGATGTTGAAGTTGGTGGCCGACGCGGGGTCGGCGATCAGCGGTGCGATCGCGGCGAGCACCACGATCGTGCCGAAGATGAAGAGCCCGACCTGCGCCTTGCGATTCCGGAGCAGGAGCTGCAGCCAGAGCGGCAGGCGCAGCCCGCGGCGCGACGGCGCCGACAGGGGCTCGGGCGAGATCGCCTGCTCGAGCTCGAGCTGGATCTCGGTCACGCCGCGCGCACCCGCGGGTCGAGAACGAGGTTCATCAGGTCGACGAGGAAGTTCGCGACGATCGGGCAGACCGAGAAGACGAGCAGCAGCGCCTGCGTGAGCGGGAGATCCTTGCCGAGCGCTGCCTGCTGCAGCGTGTAGCCGGCGCCGGGATAGCTGAAGGCCAGCTCGACGAACACGACGCCGCCGACCGCGGTCGCGAACTGCGGGCCGAAGCCGTTCAGCGGCGGCAGGATCGCGTTGCGCGCCGCGTACCGCGTCATCACGCGACGGTCTTTCAGGCCCTTCGCCTGTGCCATCGCGACGTAGTCCTCGGAGATCGTGTTGACCATGACGCTGCGCATGTTCAGCACCCAACCGCCGGCGTAGGCGATCACGATCACGAGCGCGGGCAGGAAGCCGTGGCTGATCGCGCTCGAGACGAAGTGCCAGTTGTAGCCGGGGTTGACGTCGTTGCCGTAGGCGTGCTGGAACGGGAACCAGCCGAGCTTCAGGCCGAGCAGCCAGATCGCGAGCAGCGAGGTGAAGTAGGCGGGGAACGCGCCGAGCGCCATGAACAGCGGCACGAAGATGCCGTCGAACGCGCCGCCGCGCCGCCACGCCGCGATCATCCCGACGGCGGTGCCGAGGATGAACGCGAGCAGGAACGCGAGCCCGACGAGCGTGATCGAGTAGGGGAGGGTGCGTCCGATCACCTCCGACACCTTCGTCGGGTAGTTCGAGGTCGAGATCCCGAACTGGAGGTGGACGACGTGGCCGAGGTAGTGCCAGTAGGCGGCGGGCCACGACTCGCTGCCGCCGCCGAGAAGCTTCTCGTAGGTCTCGATGATCCCCGGGTTCGCCTGGATCTGCGCCGGGCTCAGGTGCTGGAGCAGACCGCCGATCGGGCTGCCCGGCATGAGCCGGGGGAGCAGGAAGGTGAGCGTGAGCGCCACCCAGATGGCGAACACGTAGAAGGCGAGGCGACGCAGGAACCAGCGCATGGGCGAGTGGACTCAAGAATGACGGGGCGGGCGGGCGTCTGCACGCCCGCCCGCCCCGCCGGAGAGGCGCGGGTCAGGCGCCGGCCTTGCCCCCAGGAGCAATGCGGGTGAAGTTCAGGATGTTGTCGGGAGCCGTCGTGAAGATCGGATCCGCGTAGTAGTTCTTCGGCGACGTGAAGCCGTGGAAGTACTTCGTGGAGTACGTCGACCACCGCGGCCCGATGAACACCGGGACGATGGGCTGGTCCTTCAGGAAGATGTTCGCGAGCTTCACGAAGTCGGCCTGCTGCGACTTCTTGTCGAGCGAGCTGCGCCAGTTGTCGAGTGCCGGCTGAGCGGACGCGTCGAAGAAGTGCGCCCAGTTCGACGTCGTCGTGCCGTCGGAGCCCGACGGGCCGTATGCCGACTTCGACAGGTTGGCGTTGAAGTAGCCGTACGGCGAGGAGCCGGCGACGTTCTGCCAGAGCAGCGTCGGGTTCTTCGTCGTCGACGCGTTCGGGTACCAGGAGTTCCAGTCCGGCTCGAGCACCTCGCTCGAGTCGATGCCGATCGCCTTCAGGTTCTTGGCGATGATCTGGTCCGACGCGACCCAGTCCGACCAGCCCGAGATCACGTGGATGTCGAGCTTGACCGGGTTGCCCTTCGGATCGATCAGCTGGCTGCCCTTGTAGGTGAAGCCGGCCGCCGTGAGCGTCGCCTTCGCCTTGTCCGGGTCGTAGGTCGCGGCAGCCTTCGCGGCGGCCTTGATCGCCGGCGTGTACCAGGTCGGGAACTGACCGGTGAGGCCGAGCGCGTCGGTCGCCGGCGCGTAGCCGTACTCACCGAGCTTCGAGACGCTGTTCCGGTCGATCGCCAGGCTGACGGCCTTGCGGAACGCCGGCAGGCTGTACGGGTA
>DASZVB010000089.1:0-41549 GCA_035547195.1 Polyangiaceae bacterium | reverse complement strand
TACTGGAGCGTGTTCGGCGTGCTCGCGGCCGTGTTCGCCGTCGCCGAGATCGCATATCTCTACTGGGACGCGCTCCAAGCCGTTCGCGAGCTTTCGTCGGTGGCGCCGTGCGGCGCGCCGCGATCGCCGGCGCGCTCAACGCCGTGGTGACGGGCTTCGGGGCGCTCTACGCGACGCGCTTCCTCGGGCCGCGGCCGGAACATCCCACGCTCTCGGAGTTGGTCTCTTACTGGAGCGTGTTCGGCGTGCTCGCGGCCGTGTTCGCCGTCGCCGAGATCGCATATCTCTACTGGGACGCGCTCCAAGCCGTTCGCGAGCTTTCGTCGGTGGCGGGGCTCGAGCTCGGCGCGAACGAGAACGGCGACGTCGCGCGCGCTCTCGCCCGAGCCGCGCTCGAGCTGCCGAACCCCGTCGACGCGAGCTTCGGAGTGAACCCGGGGCGCGAAGCGAGCAAGCTCCAGCTCGGCGTCGCCTCGCTCGTCTACAAGCTGAAGATCAGCGCGTCCAACTTCGTCTTCAAGGCGCTGGTCACGCGCGCGTTCGGACGCTTTCTCACGCGGAGCCTGCTCGCGTTCACCGCGATTCCGATCAACGCCGGATGGAACGCGCTGGTGTGCTGGGCCGTGCTCCGAGAAGCGCGGATTCGAGTGATGGGACCGTCGGCGGCCGTCGAGCTCGTCGACGCCGCGTTCGACGTCGAGCCGGAGCCTTCGGCCGAGCTGCTCCGGGTCGTGCACCAGGCCCTCGGCAGCGCCGTCGTGCGGACCAGCGAGTTTCATCCGAACCACGTCGCGCTCATGCGGGCCTTCCGCGCGCGCTTCGGCGCTCCCGATCCGGGGCTCGTCCTCGACGAACCGGCGCGCTTCCTCGTGGGGCTCGCGGCGCTCGCGGAGCCCGAGCGCCGCACCGCGATTCGCGTGCTCGCCGTCGCGGCCGTCCTCGACGGCCGCCTCGTCCGCAAAGAGAAGAAGCTCCTCTCACTCGCCTACGAGAGCGCGGGGCTCGAACCGCGTCTCGATCGCGTCGAAGCGCTGCGCCGCGCTTTCGTCGCGGGGGACGTCGTGAAGCACGCGACGCTGCGCGAGATCGCGTAGGCGCGCCGCGAGCGTGTGCTCCGCCCCCTCGTCGCGGGCCGGCGCCTGTAACTGCTGCAGCGCGGGAGCGGCGAATCCCAGGTGCGTGCGGCGTGGCGGAAGCTCAGAGCACGGGATACTGCGCGCTCAGCTGCGCGCCCTGCTCGTTGTAGAACTCGCCGGGGAAGATGCACATTTCGTTCTTCACGGCGGAGTCGCCGAACGTAATCGTCTGGCCGCTGTCGTTCGCGTAGGTGCACGACCAGTCGATGACCGTGCCCTGGGTCAGCGCGAGCGGCGGATCGAAACGCGCCGGAGCGGGCTCGGCCCATTCGTCCGTTTGATAGAGCATGGTGCCGTCGCCGGTCTTCGCTTCGAAGTGCGTGCCCCATTTGTGCATGTGGCTAGCGGCGCCGAGCATCCAGATATCCGTCGGCAGCGTGTAACTCGCCGACTGCGTGCTCACCCCCGGGGGCACCGAGAGCCCGAGATAATTGAGGAAGATCGACGCCGCTCTGTACTCGAGCTTCGCTGGATCCGCGGTCTTCACGGTGAGCTTGATGAAGGCGTCGACGGGCTCGTCCGTCGAGTTGAAGAGGTGCACGTTCATACGCAAGCCGTCGCCGGCGTCGAAATAGCGTCCGATACCGGCGGGATAGGTCGTGCTCGTGTGCGGCGAGCCGGAGGTGGTCAGATATTCGTGGAACTCGGTGCCGCCGCCGGGACAATCGGAGAGCGCGTCGAACAACGACAGCTGCTCGTTGGGCATCACGAAGGCGAACATGTGATGCGAGCCTTGCGTGAGGTCCGTTTCGGTCGCGACGACGCCGACGGACTTTCCGCCGAACGGACTCGTGAAATCCTGACACTTGTACACCTCCGCGCCGGGAGCGACGGTGAACGTGCTCGTCTGGATCACGATCTCTTCGCCGTCGGCGGAGGGCGCGGCGCTCTCCGCTGGCGATTTTTCTGCGCTGGCCGACGAGGGCGTGCGCTTCGACGAAGTCGTCGCCGCGACGTCGGGGGTAGCGCCGCAAGCGACGACGCCGAGCAGACACGTCGAGCACATCCACGACAGCAATCGATTCGAGCCGATGATTTGCATCCGGACACCTCGCGGAGAAGACGTGGCGATCACGTCACTGTCCTTCAGAGTGCGATGTGGCCACTTGAGAGGTCGGAAAAATAGCGCGGGCATTTCCGCGCAACACGTGCGTGTATCGCGCACTCGATGCGCGACTTCGTCGTGCGCGGCGTTGCACGCAAAGCGTGCGCGTGGTGCATCGCGAACGCGTCCCGTCGCGGCGATCAGATTGGCCCGAAGCGACGAGCCGGCGCGCGAGAACCAGGGTCCGGGTGCGAGCGCAGCCGCCATGGCCGACGGCGAACGCGGCGGCGATGGCCGGCGCGCGAGGACCAGGGTCCGGGTGCGAGCGCAGCGCCGCCTTCGTCCAGGTAAACGCGACGGTGCACCGACGGGCGCATCCGGGTCGGACGACCGCGGGCGGGCCCCTCTGGCAACCGGGGATTCGGAAGCGGAGCTCGTCGGTTATTCGGACGCCGAGCGGCGGCCGGCCGGTTCGCGGAAAATTCCAGCGCGATTTTGCGATGCGGAACCGGGAATAGGCGTTTGCTTCATCGGTTTCACGGCGCGCAAGGTGCCGTCCCTTCGGGCGGGGCGGCGTGTCGAAAGCGTGAAGTCAGCGACATTGCAGCAAAAGCTGGGACGGTTTCGGAGAGGCGCACTGTTGACAAGGGCGAGCCTCTCATTACCATCCCGCCCCCGCTGCGGGGTTCGGGCCGAACCGGCCCTTTTTCGGAAGGTGATCGACCGACCATGACCGATGTCATGATCCAGACGAGCGGACTCTCGAAGCACTTCGGGCCAGTCCGCGCACTAGACAACGTCAACTTCGAGGTCAGAAAGGGCGAGGTCGTCGGATTCCTCGGGCCGAACGGCGCCGGGAAGAGCACGACGATGCGTATCCTGACGTGCTTCATCTCACCGACGAGCGGTTCGGCGAAGGTGCACGGGCACGACGTCTTCGACGAGCCGCTCAAGGTTCGCGAGAAGCTCGGATATCTGCCGCAGCGCGCGCCGCTCTACACGGACATGAACGTCTGGGAGTACTTGGAGTTCACCTCGCAGATCCGCGGCATGGATCCGAGCAAATTCAAGACGCGCCTGAAGAAGGTCGTCGAGGTCTGCGGCCTGAACCAGGTGCTCGGGAAGGACATCGGCACGCTCTCGCACGGCTATCGCCAGCGCGTGGGCCTCGGTCAGGCGCTCATCCACGACCCGCCCATTCTCATCTTGGACGAGCCGACGAGCGACCTCGACCCGAACGAGAAGGCCGAGGTGCTCAAGTACATCAAAGAGATCGGCAAAGATCACACTATTTTGCTCTCGACGCACAACCTCGCCGAGGTGGAAGAGGCGTGCGCGCGCGCGATCATCGTGAGCAAGGGGCGCGTGGTCGCCGACGGTCCGCTCGAGGACATCCGCGGCAAGACCGGCGGCGTGCGTTACGTCGTGACGATCGACGAGCAGCACGCCGAGAAGGGGTCGCCGCCGAAAGCGGCCGAGATCGAGGCGGGGCTGAAGACGCTCGCGGGAGCGTCGCGCATCCGCCCGGTGACGAGCGACGAGAAGGCGCACCGCTTCGAGCTTTCGGGCCCGCAGGACAGCGATCTCCGCGGCGATCTCTTCCGGCTGGCGGTGCAGAAGGGCTGGACCCTCCTCGAGCTCCGGCGCGACGCGCAGAGCCTGGACGCGGTGTTCCGCGACCTGACGCGCGGCGACGAACGGCTCGATCGCGGCGCGGACTGGGACGACAGCGACGATGACGACGATGACGCGGACGACGTCCGCGCGGAGGCCTCTCCATGAGCGCGATGACGACGATCGCGAAACGCGAGTTTCGCTCGAACTTCGATTCCCCGCTGGCCTACGTGGTCATTTGCCTGAGCTTCCTCGGGCTGGGGCTCCTCTTTTTCTTGTACCGCGGCGGGTTCTGGCAGCTCGACCGCGCGAGCGTCGCGGGCATCTTCGATTATGCGCCGCTCGGGCTCGCGCTCCTGGTCGTGCCGGTCGTGACCATGCGCCTGCTCGCCGAAGAGCGCCGCAGCGGCACGCTCGAGATGCTGATCACGCTTCCGGTGAAGGACAGCGACGTCATCCTCGGCAAGTACATCGGTGCTCTCAGCCTGGTGTTCACCGTCATCGTCGCGACGATGGCGTACCCGATCGCGATGTTCATGTGGCCGTGGAACCTGGGGCCCCTCGATTGGGGTCCGGTGTTCGCCGGCTACTTCGGGCTCGCGCTGTTCGCGGCCGCCGCGGTGTCGATCGGCCTGCTCGTCACGGCGCTCACGGACAGCCAGGCGATCGCCTTCTTCGTGACCGTGTTCGTGCTGGCGGCCCTTTGGTTCATGGGACCGGGCTCCGAGCTCTTCGGCGGCTCGCTCGCGCACCTCTTCCAGTACGTGAGCTTCCAGACGCGGCTCGAGGGCTTCTCGCGCGGTCTCATCGATACACGCGACGTCGTGTACTTCCTCAGCGTGACGGCGGTCTGCCTGGCGGTGGCCTTCCGTGCGCTCGAGCGCAGAAAGTGGACGTGACAGATGGCCACCGAGCAGCAACGCAAGAAAGCAGCCGCGCAAACCGGCTTTTACCTCGTCGTCATCGCCGCGATCGCCGTGCTGGCGAACATCCTCTCGGCGGGCGTCTACAAGCGCTTCGACGAGACGAAGACGGATCGTTTCACGCTGTCGCAGGGTAGCGGCCGCCTGATCCGGAGCCTCAAGGGGCCCATTCAGGTCGATGCTTACGTGACGCACGGCCTCGCGCAGATGGACGCGTTCATCCGCGATCTCACGGATCTGTTGAAGGAGTACGAGCGCGCGGGCGGCGGCAAGTTCAAGTACACGATCATCGAGCCGAAGACCGACGAGCTGAAGGAGAAGGCCAAGGACGCCGGACTCGAGGAGATGGCGTTCGGCGAGCAGAGCGCGACCGGCGGGGACCAAGCCTCGATCAGCCAGGGCTACATGGGCCTGGTGCTGAAGTACGGCAGCGAGAAGGGCGTGATCCCGCAGCTCAACCCGGGCGCCGCCCAGGGCCTCGAGTTCTGGATCACCAACAAGATCCGCGAGATTCGCGACAAGGCCGACAACATCAAGCACAAGGTCGGCGTCGTCACCGGCAAGGACGAGCTGAAGCTCAGCGATCAGAACCTGGTCCCGAAGCAGGGCCAGCAAGGCGCGAGCATCCAGGCGATCTTGTCGCGCGCGTTCCCGTTCTACGAGCTCGTCGACGTCGATCTGAAAGGCGGCGACACGGAGATCGACAAGGGCCTCGACGGGCTCATCATCACCCAGCCGCAGAAGGCGTACACGGACAAGGAGCTCCGGCGCGTCGATCAGTTCCTGATGCTCGGCAACAAGTCGCTCGCCGTGTTCGCCTCGGCCGTGTCGATGAAGCCGAACGATCCGTCGATGAGCGCGACGCTCGATCTGCACAACCTGGACAAGTTGATCGCCGGCTACGGCATCAACATGAAGAAGGACGCGGTGCTCGACTTCGGGTCGCAGTTCCGCATCGGCGTCATCACCCAGGGCGGCATCGCGCCGATCCGCCACCCGGGCATCGCTCACGTCGTCGACGACCGCAGCTTCGACGACAACAACACGCGCCTGCTCGACACGAGCTTCGCGGGCTTCTTCCGGATGGAGGAGATCCTCTTCCCCTTCCCGTCGACGCTCGAGATCCTACGGGACAAGCAGCCCTCCGACGTGAAGATCAGCGTCGTCGCGCGGACGACGCCGGCCGCGAGCGCCCTGACGGACGGCACGGTCGACATGAAGATGCGCATGAACTGGCCGCCGAAGCCGCCGTACGATCAGCGCGCCATCGCCGCCGTGGCCGAGGGCAAGCTGAAGAGCGCGTTCGCGGGCTCGCCCGACGACGCCATAAAGGTGCCGGAGCGCGCGCCGGCTCCGTCGCGCGTGCTCGTGGTCTCGTCGAGCGAGTTCTTGACGAACCCGTTCGCGTACTCGGGTAACGGCCCGGATCTGGGGCAGCAATTCGCGATGTTCGGCGGCGCCGGCGGCGACCGTGAGCTCCTGATGATCGCCGGGCAGTACGCGAACCGCTACCTGACGAACACCATCCTCAGCGTGAAGAACACCCTCGACTGGATCAGCGGCGACGCGGATCTACTCGCGGCGAGCGCGAAGCTCCTGCAGGAGCCGAACCTCACCTACCGCGACGTCGCGAAGCCGAAGATCAAGGCCGAGGACGACGAAGCTTCGATCCGCAAGAAGGACGAGGACTACAAGGCCGCTCGCGGCAAGCTGCAGACCGGCGTCCAGTGGACGCTGACCATGGGCGTCCCGCTGTTCTTCGCGTTCTTCGGGATGTTCCGCTGGCGCAACCGGCAGACGAAGAAGGACCAGTACCGCATCTGAACGACTTTCCGGGGCCGCCGCCCGCGCTGCGGCCCCGGATACGAATGGGTGAGCATATGCCTACGGATAAAAAGATCATTTTCGCGCTCATCGTTCTCGCCGCGCTCGGCCTCGCGGTGTTCATCCAGCACAAGAACCAGACCGCCGACGCGGCCGCGCACAGCATCGAGAGCGCCACGTCGCAGCTGCCGAAGCTGAAGATCACCGACGACGACATCAAGAAGATCGACAAGGTCGACCTGACGCGCGGCGGCGACAGCGACACCAGCCCGCGCGAGAACATCGTGCTCGTGAAGAAGGGCGACGAGGACTGGGACCTCACGAAGCCGGTCGCGGCGAAGGCCAGCGCGAGCACGGTGAAGTCGATGCTCGACGATCTCAAGCGCCTCGAGGTGAAGGAGCTCATCGATCCGAGCAAGGACAGCTACGCGAAATACAAGGTCACGGACGACAAGGCCCTGCACGCCATCTTCTACAAGGGGAACGACGTCGTCCTCGAGGCCTACTTCGGCGAAGACGGATCACGCGGGCAGATGACCCGACTCGCCGGCAAGGACGGCGTCTACGCGGTGAAGGGCTACTCGAGCTACACCTTCAACAAGGACGCGAAGTCCTGGCGCGACAAGACGATCCTGAAGTTCGAGGAGAACGACGTCGTCAAGGTCACGCTGGAGGACGAGAACGGCACCTTCACCTTCGACAAGTCGGGCGACGACTGGAAGGCGAAGTTCGCGAAGGGCAAGGCGGGCTCCCCGGCGGACATCGACAAGTTCGACAAGTCGAAGCTCGAGAGCCTGATCCGTGCCTACAAAGCGCTGAGCGCAGCGGACTTCGGCGACGGCAAGACGCCGTCGGACACCGGTCTGGACAAGCCGATCGCGACGCTCACCTTCGGCATGAAGGACGGCGGCAAGACGATCGTGACGTTCGGTGGAACCGCCGAGAGCAACCGCTGGATCCAGAAGAGCGGCTCGGATCAGATCTGGAGCATCAGCTCGTGGGCGGGCGACTGGGCGACGGCGAACGTCGACAAGTTCCAGAAGACCGACGACAAGAAAGCCGACGACAAGAAGACCGACGACAAGAAGGACAAGAAGAAGTCGTCCATCTCCGTCAAGGAGTGAGGCCTTCGCGGTCCTCCGGACCGAAGAGGCGGATTCGGCGCGCGGGTTTCTCCGAGTCTACGACTTTCCCTCGCGCCGCCGGATCACAAGCGAACGGTAAGCCGTCGGGCGCGTCCTCTGTCCTGATTCGAGCTGCGACGTTCCGGAGCGCTCGAGCGAGCCGCGCCAGGTTTTCGCGATCGCGATCGGGACAGATGTCGACGTCCTCCGTGAAGACCGGCGACCCTTGAAGCACGGCGGCCAGTCCACCGATGACGACATATCGAACCCCTTCCCGTTCAAGAGCCGCCAGGATGGACTCGGGATCGAATTCCGTTGCGCTCATCGCCGTTCAGGCTCGGGAGACGCGCCCGTCGGAGAACGAAAGCGCGCTGCCCGGGCTCGGACGACGAACGCATAGACGCGCCGAAGATTTCGAAGCCGTTCCGCCGGCGTCCATGCCAGGTGCCGACGTACGAGGTCCAAGTCCTGCGGTTCGTGCGGCAGGTCCGGGAACTGCTTTCGCCAGGCTTCATCGACCACGGGGAAAGCTTAGCGCTTTCCTAGCGAGCGGGCGAGGCTAGCGGCCGAACGCGGATCGCGGAAACCCGCGTACGAAGATCGCCGACGACGAGCACGAGCGCTCTCCGTTGCGCTCGACGTGAGGACGTCTATTTCCGACTGCCAAACCCGCTGGTCGGATCTACGGGCGCGACGGACGGAGCGGGTTCGTTTTTCGGCTTCTTGCTCGGCCGTGGTCGCGCGACGGACGGGACGGGTTTGCTCGCCTGCGCACCGGCGCTGGTAGGTACCACCGACGGCTCCGCTGTCGCGCTCGGCGCTTCGTTCGCCGTCACCATCTCCGCGGCCCTCGCGGCCGGAGCGGACTGAGCCGCCGGCGTGGTGCGCGTCGCGGGCGCGACGGGTGCGGCGGAAGGCGCGACGGGCGTGCCGGCGTGCGTCGCGCCGCGCCACACGAGCAAGCCTGCACCGGCGACCAGGACCGCCGCGACGCCGCCGACGACCGCCGGCGTACGGCTCTTCTCGCGTTTGACGCCCGCCGTGTCCGCCCACGCCGCTTCCGTTCGCGCGTAAGAAGGCGCCGATACGGACGCGACGGGCGCGTCGGCCATGGGCTGTGTCACCGCCGCGGACGCAGGCGACGGCAAGCGCAGAACGCGGGACGCGCGCTCGACGTTGATGCGCGTTCGCGCGGGACCGAACGACACGAGGGCCACCGCGAAATCCGCGACCGTCGCGAAGCGCTTCGCGGGATCTTTCTCGAGCGCGCGCAAGACGGCGGCTTCGAGCGCGGGCGGCACGTCGGTGCGCGCGGCGCGCACGGACGCCGGCTGCTCGAGGAGCACCTTGGCCGAGAGCTCGGGGATCGATTCCGCGTTGAACGGCGGCTCGCCCGTCAGAAGCTCGTACAGAATGACGCCGAGCGCCCACACGTCCGTGCGCGGGTCGACGTTCTTCGCCGACTTCATCTGCTCGGGCGACATGTAGAGCGGCGAGCCCATCATCGTCGACGTGCGCGTCAGGGAATGATCCGAGTCCGCGACCATCGCCTTCGAGATCCCGAAGTCGAGCACCTTCACTCGCGACGAGCCGTCGGGCTGGCGCGTGAGGAACAAGTTCGCGGGCTTCAGATCGCGGTGCACGATCCCGACGGAGTGCGCCTCGGCGATCGCGTCGCACGCCTCGAGCACGTGCGCGACGGCTTCTTCCACCGGAAGGCGGCGATGTTCCGCGATCACCGCGGAGAGATCCCGCCCCTCGAGGTACTCCATGACCATATAAGGAGCGCCGCCGTCGAGCGTCCCGACGTCGATGACCCGCGCGACGTGGTCGCTCTGGATCTTCACGGCGGCGCGCGCTTCACGCAGAAAGCGCTGCGACGCCTCTTGGTGTTGCGCGAAGTCCGGGAGCAGGAACTTGATCGCCACCTTGCGCTCGAGCGCCAGGTCCGTCGCCGCGACGACGATACCCATGCCGCCTTCGCCGAGCACCCGGTCGATCCGGTATTTTCCGGCGAGCACGGTTCCGGCGGTCAAGGCTGGCGCGGACATCCCGCGGCCATCATAGCGCGGCGGCGGATCGGATAGGTGCCGGGCCGCTCAACCCGGCTTTCGAAGCGCCGCGAGACGGCGCTCGACCTCGTCCTTCAGTGCCCGGCGGCGCGCGGAGAGGTCGACGTCGGTGACCGGCGATTCACCGGAGATGGCCTGGTTCGGCGCGTGGCACATCCGGCATTGCATGCGCTCGGGATGGCTCGCGAACAGCAACGTGCTCGTGTCGCCTTCCGGCATGGCCGACTCGTCCCGGAGGTGAAGCGCGCCCGGTACGCCGCAGCGGAGCCACGCGACGTCCAACGTCGCGGTGCATGTCGCTCCACCGCGGCGGAGCTCGAGGCGACCCACGACCGGCGTCACGTGCGCGTGGCCAGCGGTGTCGACGGCGACGAGCTGTCCGACATTCGCCCACATTCCCTCTACCGCGAGGGGACGCGACGAGCGCGTCATCCCGAAACCGCGCTCGTGGAACAGGATGTCACCGGCCGGCTTTCGATCCGTCCATTCTGGCGGGTGCCCGATGAAGCCTTCGACGGCGGAGTCCGGGGCCTCTCCGAGGGCGTCGAGCGACTCGGGCGAATCCGCGAAACGAGCGACCACCCGAAGTGTCGAATCGATGACTTTGCGATCCAGACCGAGCGACTCTCCACATATCGCAAGCCGGAGCGCGGCGTTCTGGACGACGATGCGCTCGACCTGGGACAGACGTGTCACCGGCATCGTGCAGAGGGCAGCGAGTGTTTTCGGTAAGCTTTTCGGCAAGTCCGGACCCGCAGAAGCGGCGAGCATGCAAGACGCCCCGCCCACCGTGAAGTCGCTCGCGGCCTGGACGATGCGCGCTATGGGGTCCGTCGCCGGACCAGCCGCGCAGTGATCCGGCGGGGCAGGACCGAGGCCTTCGCAGCTGCTCGACCGGACTTCGACCACGCCGGAGGACGCAGACGGAGCCGGTGACGGCGGCACGAGCGTGCTCGGTTGTTGCGCGGACGTCTGCTCGGTAACCGCGCTGACCGCGGAAGAGCGGTGGGGCGAGCGCCGCCAGATGCGTACACCAACGCCCGCCAACGCTAGGACGACCAAAGCGGAAACGAAAGCGAGCGCGGAAGCGGACGAGACGCGACGCACCGTCGTCGACGATTACCACAAGTGTTGACGCACGAGGACCAACAGCGTTTCATGGAAACGATGGGGTTGCTCGCCCGAGTGCGCCACCACCGGCGCATCACCGCTCTGCTCGTCCTGTTGGCGCCGCTCGCCGTGGTGCTGCTCTTCGCGCACAGAGCGCGCGCGTATCCGGGAAACGTCACGTTGCCTGGAGGCGACACCGATGGGAACGCGGGCGTTTCGTGGGGCTACGTCACGACGGCCGCCATGGGCGGCATCAGCGGGGGGTGCACGGGATGCCACGGCATCGGCGGCTCCTCGGGGACGAGTCCCACGAACTTGAAGATCAACGGCTCGTTGCTCTCCGGCGTGCCGAACTTCAACGTGTCGCAAGGTTCGACGACGACGTTCACGCTGACCTTCGAAACCGGCTCGGGCAAGCCGAACGGCGGCTTTCTCGTCTACCACAACGATTCGAGCGCCAACGACGCCAACGGGATACTGGCCATCAACGACGGCAACGAGCACGCCTGCAAGGGAAGCGCGTCCGGGTCGGGCGCCACGACGTGCAACGGGACGCAGTCCAACAACACCGAGGTCACGCACAGCGCCCCCGTGGCCGGCGTGGTGGTCAGCGGGGTGAACACGGTCACATTCAAGTTCAAGTACACCGCGCCGAGCTTCTGCGGCGTGTTTTCGTTTCGCGCCTGGGTGAACGACGTCAACGGCGACCTCCACTGCTACAACGGGCTCGACTACCCCATCTCCGGCGACTTCACGATAACCGCGACTTGTCCGACCGGATCGCAGTGTCAGGGCACGCCGACTTGTAGCAGCAACGTCTGCAACTACCCCAACCTGACGGGTGGTTCGTGCAACGACTTGAACAATTGCACGTACAACGACACCTGCTTCTTCGGATCGTGTCTCGGCACTACGATCACTTGCACGAGCGACAGCTGCAACACGCGCTCTTGCAACGGGACGAACACGTGCACCTCCATTCCGCTGACCGGCACCTCGTGCAACGACGGTCTCTTCTGCAACGGAACCGACACTTGTAGCTCGGGCACCTGCGTCCACGCCGGCAATCCTTGCCTCCCGCTCAATACGTCGGACAATAACTGTTCGGGTTCGTGCAACGAAGCGACGGACAGTTGCACCGCGAACGATCCCAACGGCACGGGATGCAGCGACGGATTTTCCTGCACGACGTCGGACACGTGCAACGGCTCCGGCACGTGCTCCGGGACGGCGAACGGAAGCTGCGACGACGGCAACCCCTGCACGACGGACACTTGCAGCCCCAGCACGGTCGGGCACGACGCGGCCGGGTGCATCCACACGCCGCTCACCGGGACCAGCTGCAACGACGGCAACGCTTGCACGCAGACGGACACCTGTCAGGCCGGCGTCTGCGTCGGGTCGAATCCCGTCATCTGCACGGCGTCCGACCAGTGCCACGCCGCGGGCATTTGCAATACATCCACCGGCGCCTGCTCCAACCCGAACCAGCCGAACGGAACGACGTGCAACGACGGCAACGGATGCACCACGGGTGAAACGTGCCAATCCGGCGTGTGCGGCAGCGGAGCCCCGGTAACGTGTACCCCGCTGGATCAGTGCCACACCGCGGGGGTCTGCACCGCGGGTGCGTGCACCAACCCACTGAAGAGCAACGGCACTTCCTGCAACGACGGAGACGCCTGCACGCAAACGGACACCTGTCAGTCGGGCGTCTGCACCGGGTCGAATCCCGTCGTGTGCACCGCGTCCGACCAGTGCCACAACGCCGGCACGTGCTCCGGCGGCGTCTGCAGCAATCCCGCGAAGGCCAACGGGACTGCCTGCAACGACGGCGATCTTTGTACGCAGACGGACGCGTGCCAGGCCGGCATTTGCACCGGCGGAAATCCCGTCACCTGCTCGGCGCTCGATCAATGCCACAACGCCGGTGTGTGCAACTCCGCGACCGGCATCTGCTCCAATCCGAACAAGAGCGACGGCACCGCCTGCAACGACGGCAATCTCTGCACCCAGACCGACTCTTGCGTGTCGGGTATTTGCACCGGCGGAAATCCCGTCACCTGCGCCGCGCTCGATCAATGTCACACCGCCGGCGTCTGCAACTCCGCGACCGGCATCTGCTCCAATCCGAACAAGAGCGACGGCACCGCTTGCAACGACGGCAATCTCTGCACCCAGACGGACACGTGCCAGACCGGCACGTGCACCGGATCGAACCCGGTCACCTGCGCCGCGCTCGATCAGTGCCACACCGCCGGCGTGTGCAACTCCTCCACGGGCATTTGTTCCAATCCGAACAAGGCCAACGGCACCACTTGTAACGACGGAGACGCCTGCACCCAGACGGACAGCTGCCAGACCGGCGTGTGCACCGGATCGAATCCCGTCGTTTGCACGCCGCTCGATCAGTGTCACAACGCCGGCACTTGTTCGCTCGGCATCTGTCTCAACCCGGCCAAGGCGGACGGCTCGACGTGCAACGACGGCAACGCCTGCACGCAGACCGACACCTGCCTCAGCGGCACCTGCACCGGCGCGAACCCCGTCGTGTGCGCGACTCCGGACCAGTGTCACACCGCGGGCAGTTGCGACAGCTCGAGCGGCGTCTGCTCGAATCCCTCGAAGGCGAACGGAACGACCTGCAACGACGGCAAGGTCTGCACGACCTCCGACGTGTGCACCGGAGGCGTCTGCGGCGGAACTTCCGTGGTGTGCAACGACGGCATCGCCTGCACGGTGGACAGCTGCAGCGAAGCCGCCGGTGGATGCACGTACAACACCAGCGCCTGCGGTTGCACGACGAACGCCCAGTGCGACGACGGCAACGCCTGCAACGGCGTCGAGACGTGCAACCTCGGGACGCTCACGTGCCAGTCGGGCACGCCGGTCGACTGCAGCCCGCTCACCAACGCCTGCAACACGGGTACGTGCAATCCGTCGAAAGGGACGTGCTCCGCGGTGCCGAAGGCGAACGGCACCGCCTGCAACGACGGCAACGCCTGCACGCAGACCGACTCTTGCCAGTCCGGCACCTGTACCGGGACGAACCCGGTGACCTGCACGGCGCTCGATCAGTGCCACACCGCGGGCACTTGCGACACGACGTCCGGCGTCTGCTCGAACCCCACGAAGACCAACGGCACCGCGTGCACCGACGGCAACGCCTGCACGAATGGGGATACTTGCCAGAGCGGCACCTGCACGTCCGGCACGGCAACGGTCTGCACGGCGCTCGATCAGTGCCACACCGCGGGCACTTGCGACACGACGTCCGGCGCGTGCTCGAACCCCACGAAGACCAACGGCACGGCTTGTAACGACGGCAATGCTTGCACGCAATCGGACACCTGCCAGAGCGGCACCTGCACCGGCGCGAGCCCGGTCACCTGCACGGCGAAGGACCAGTGCCACGGCGTCGGCACGTGCGACACGACGTCCGGTCTCTGCTCCAACCCGAATAAAGCGGACGGAACGTCGTGCAACGACAACAACGCCTGCACGCGCACCGACACTTGCCAGAGCGGCGCGTGCACGGGCGCGAGCCCGGTGGTGTGCCCGGTGCCCGATCAGTGCCACACGGCGGGCACCTGCAACACCTCGACGGGTACCTGCTCGAACCCGGTGAAGCCCGACGGAACCGCGTGCGACGACGCCAAAGCGTGCACCACTCCGGATACATGCACCGCCGGCGTCTGCGGCGGCGCCGCGCGCGTGTGTAACGACGGGATCGCCTGCACCGTGGACAGCTGCAGTGAATCGGCCGGCGGCTGCACGGTGAACACGAGCGCCTGCCAATGCACGACCAACGCGGCGTGCGATGACGGCGACGCCTGCGACGGCGTCGAGACGTGCGATCTTTCGACGTACACGTGCAAGAAGGGCACGGCGGTCGACTGCAGCCAGCTCACGGATCCGTGCAACACGGGCACGTGCAACCCGGCGAACGGCGTGTGCTCCGCAGTACCGAAGCCGAACGGCACCACCTGCAACGACGGCAACGCCTGCACCCAGACCGACACCTGCCAGGTCGGCACGTGCACGGGATCGAACCCGGTCGTCTGCACGCCGCTCGATCAGTGCCACGCCACCGGCGCGTGCAACCCGGCGAACGGCGTGTGCTCGAACCCGACGCGCGCGGACGGCACGAGCTGCTCCGACGGCGACGCGTGCACCACGACGGATAGCTGCGTCGCGGGCGCCTGCGTGGCCGGCCCGGCCCTGGCCTGCAACGACGGCAACCCCTGCACGGTGGACAAGTGCGACCATTCGACGGGCTGCGTGTTCACGCCCGGAGGCGCGGGTGCGGCATGCGGACCGGCCGCGTCGTGCTCGGGCGGGCAGGAGACGCTGGCGACGACGTGCAGCGGCTTGTCGTCGACGTGTCCGGCGGCGCTGGTGAAGGACTGCGCTCCGTATGCGTGCGGCGCGACGGCGTGTCTCGCCGCTTGCGCGAGCGACTCCGATTGCGCACAGGGCAACTACTGTAGCTCCGCCGGCAAGTGCGTGCCGAAGGCCGGCCCGGGCACCGCGTGCGTCGCGGGGAACCAGTGCCTCTCGAGCTTCTGCACCGACGGCATGTGCTGCGACAGCGATTGCACCGGACAGTGCGAGGCCTGCAACGTCGCCGGTGAAGAAGGGACCTGCTCGCCGGTGAAGGGCAAGCCCGCGGGGACGCGCCCGGCGTGCGTCGGGGACGGCACCGGATGCGACGGCGCCTGCGACGGCGTGACGCGGAACAAGTGCGCGGTGCCCGATCAGAGCACGCAATGCCGCGCGCCTTCGTGCGACGCGGCCAGCAACACCGCGACGCTTCGAGCCGTCTGCAACGGGCAGGGCTCCTGTCCGGCGCCGGTGACGCAGAGCTGCGGCCAGGAGATCTGCGGAGCGACCCAGTGCACCGGTTGCAGCACCAACGCGGACTGCCCGAGCGGCGACTTCTGCCGCGGGGGCATCTGCAGCCCGCTCGCCGGGACGGGCACGCAGTGTTCGCTCGACGAGGAGTGCGGTTCACGGCACTGCGTCGACGGCGTCTGCTGCGACAGCGATTGCACGGGGCAATGCGAAGCGTGTAACCAGCAGGGATCCGCGGGCACGTGCACTCCGATCCCGAACGGCCAGCAGCCGGCAGCGGGACGCCCCGGATGCAGCGGGGCCGGCACGCAATGCGGCGGTCAATGCGACGGCGCCAGCACGCGCAGTTGCGTGTATCCGGGCCCCGGCGTCATCTGCCGAAATCCGGATTGCACGAACGGCATCGCGACGCTCGTCGCTTTCTGCGACGGTCAGGGCGCGTGCCCGCCGCCCGATCAGCAAGATTGCCCCACGGGTTCGAAGTGCAGCGGCACCCTTTGCGCCGGCGGTACGAATAGCTGCACCGGCGATGGCGAGTGCAGCATCGATCAACGGTGCGCCGGTGGCGTGTGCGTGTCGAAGAAGGACGTCGGCACTTCTTGCAACACGGCGTCGGAGTGCAAGTCCGGCGTGTGCGCGGACGGGTATTGCTGCACGAGCGCGTGCACCGGCCAGTGCGAGGCGTGCAACGTCACGGGAAGCGAAGGCCAGTGCGTGCCGGTGCTCGGCGCGCCGCACGGATCGCGGCAAGCGTGCGGCGGCGATTCGTTCTGCTCCGGCGTCTGCAACGGCACGACGCCCGATCACTGCTTCTACAAAGGGACGGAGACCCAGTGTCGCAGCGGCGCCTGCGCGAACGACCTCGCGACGGTGGCGGCGACCTGCCAGGGCAACGGGTTCTGCGCGCCGCTGCAGCAGCAGAGCTGCGACCCGGTGGGCTGCGACGCCAACAACGTGGGCTGCGCCGGAACGTGCCCGGACACACCTTGCGGAAGTGGACAGTACTGCTCCGCCGGCCTGTGCGTGCCGCTCCTTTCCGACGGAGCAGCGTGCGGAGCGGGGACGCAGTGCAACAGCGGCAACTGCGTCGACGGCGTGTGCTGCCACACGACCTGCGGCGGTCAGTGTCAATCCTGCAACCAGGCGGGCTCCGTCGGAACGTGCGCGGCGGTGACCGGCGCGCCGCGCGCGGGTCGTCCGGCGTGTGACGGGTCGGGTGCGTGCAGCGGCTTCTGCGATGGAATGAACGGCGCCGCGTGCACGCTGCCGGGCGCCGACGTCACCTGCGGTCGGGGCTTCTGCCTGGACGGCGCCGCGACCGCCGCGCCGGCGTGCCGTGGAACCGGCGTGTGCGTCGTACCGGCGTCGCTCAGCTGCGACCCGTATCGTTGCGACCAGTCCAGTGGTCAGTGCGCGACGTCCTGCAGCCTCGACGACGATTGTGCTGCCGGGCTGTTCTGCGTGAACGGCGGTTGTACGCAAGTCACCACGCCGCCGGATGCCGGCGCGGGCGGAACCGACGCGGGCACGCCGACGAGCGGTAACGGAGGCCGCCAGACGGCGGACGCGGGGACCGCAGCGGGCGGAGCGAGCTCCGGCGGCACGAGCGCCTCGGGTGGCAAGTCGAGCGGCAGCGGTGGGACAGCCGGTCGTACGGGCACCTCCGCTTCCGGCGGTTCTACTGGCCAGGCCGGCGGCTTCGGCGTGCCGCCCGTCGACGGCGGCGTGCCGTTCAGCGACGGCGGCGTCGTCGATGCCGGCTCGCACGCGGGCGGCAAGCACAGCAACGAGCACGACAGCGGCGGATGCGGTTGTCGCGTCACGAGCTCGCGTTCGCCTCGCGAAGCCAGTGCCTTCGCCGCGCTCGGTCTCGTCGCGTTGCTGCTGCGTCGCCGTGGTCGTCGGAACTACCCGTCCGCTCACGAGGAGCGCGACGGAGCCGCGCGACCCACGCTCGGATCCTGAGAGCGCTCGTCATCTCAGGGCGAACCGCCGTAGGGCCGGCCCGCTCACTTGGAGCACGCGCGCTGCGGGAATATTTGCCACGCATTCATGTCTCTTCGGACACGATCGATGGTACGTATACGAACCATCGATCGTCGCCCTGCGGAGCTCGTACGCCAGCCGCCCCTTGAACGAAGCTCGTACGCCAGCCGCCCCTTGAACGAAGCTCGTACGCCCATGGAACGATACTGGACGAGCGCTCAATACCGAATGTACCGCGGCCGACCGCCAATCAGATGCAAGAGCGCCACGAACACTGCGGCGCCGATGATCGACCAGAGGATTGGGAAGGGGTGTCGATCGACCGCGACGATGAGGAGCTCGGGCAACCGCAGCGCGTGCGCCAGGAAAGTACCGAGCAGCGCGCCAATGAAGCCGAGCGCGATGGAGACGAAGAAGCCCCCACCAGCGCCCCCGCCGATTGCTCGACCGATCCCACCGCAGACCCCTGCGATGATGAGCATTACGAGCAGACCTGTGAGTGTAATCGTCATGCAGGCCTACCGTGCAAACCGCGGGCCCAACGGCCCGCGCCTCGTCGGGGCCGGCCCCTACGTTTGCTCTAGGCGAGCCAGTGTGTCCGCACGCCTCGCGCGACGCGCACGGTTCCGTCGCAACGCGAGGCGCCTCGCCTCGGTGCTACGTTATGCGCGTGAGCAAGGCGTTCACGAAAGAAGACGACGACGCGGGAATCGAGCCTACGCCGGCGTCGCGCGGCGTTCCTCGCGGCGCCTTTCGGTTGACGCGCGAGGGGGCGCGAAAGCTCGCGAACGACGACGATCCACGGGCTCGAGAAGCCTTGCGGCGGGCGGAGATCGTGGAGGTCACCGACCGGGACCCGGAGCGAGCGGCCTTGGGAGTTACGGTGGAGGTGGAGGACGAGCACGGCGAGCGACACCTGTATCGATTGGTCTCGGCCGAGGAGCGCGCGCTGTGCGGGGAGGGGTGCAGCGTCGATTCGCCGTTGGGAAAGGCGCTGCTCGGGGGGCGGCGCGGCGAAACACGGGAAGTCGTCCTTCCGCGGGGAGTCGTGGAAGTGGAAATCGTCGAGCTCCGGGGAAGCGTCGCGTGAATCTTCCGCGGCGATGGGCTCGTACGGGGTCCCGGATCGCGTGCTAAAAGCGGGCTCCCGATGCGCGTCTCGTACCGATGGCTCCGTGAGCTTCTCCCCTCCCTCGAAGCTTCTCCCGATGAAGTCGCCGAGCGGCTGACCCGAGCCGGGCTCGAAGTCGAGCGCACCACGCACCTGGGCGACGGCCTCGAACCCGTCGTCGTCGCGGCAGTCCGTCGAATCGAGCCTCACCCTTCCCGCGACAAGCTGCGTCTCGTCACCGTCGACGCCGGGAACGGCGAGCAGCGGGTCGTCTGCGGCGCCCCGAACGTCCCGGCGCCGGGCGGGTTGGTCGTCCTCGCGCCGGTCGGCACGCGGCTCCCGGCGGCGGGGATCACCATCGAGCCTCGCGCGATCGCCGGCGTCGAGAGCCGGGGCATGCTGTGCAGCGAGGCGGAGCTCGGGCTCTGCGACGACTCGGACGGCATCGTCATCTTGGACGCGAACGGCGCCGCCCCCGGCAAGCCGCTGTTCGACGTGCTTCCGGAAGCGAACGACACCATCTTCGAAGTGGGGATCACCCCGAATCGCCCGGACGCGCTCGGCCACCTCGGCGTCGCGCGAGATCTCGCGGCGGTGCTCGACTTGAAGCTCGAACCGCCGCGCACACGGGAGACGCCGCGGGCCTCGAAGCTCGCCCTCGACGACCTGCTGCGCGTCGAGGTCCGGGAGCCCGCGCTCTGTCCGATCTACGGCGCGACCGTCATCGACGAAGTCACCATCGCGCCCTCGCCGGCCTGGCTTCGCTACCGGCTGCACGCGCTCGGCGTCCGGCCGATCTCGAACGTCGTCGACGTCACGAACTTCATCCTGCTGGAGCTCGGACAGCCGTTGCACGCGTTCGACTACGCGCTCGTCGCGGGGGCGCGCATCATCGTGCGCCGCGCGAGCGACGGAGAGCCGTTCACGACGCTCGACGGAGTAACGCGGAAGCTTTCGGCGAGCGATCTGGTCATCGCCGACGTGGAGGGTCCGTCGGCGCTCGCCGGCGTGATGGGCGGGCAGAAGAGCGAAATTCGTGCGACCACCCGCCGGGTCATTTTGGAGTGCGCCTACTTCGATCCGCGCGGGATCCGCCGCACGTCGCGGCGCCACGCGCTGTCGACGGAGTCGAGCTACCGCTTCGAGCGCGGCGTGGACTGGGGAAACCTGCCGCGCGCCCTCGAGCGCGCCACGGCGATGCTCGCTTCGCTCTCCGGAGGAGAAGTGGTACCGGGCTCCATCTTGTCGCGCGGCGCGCCGCTCGAGCGCGCGCGGGTGCGTCTGCGGTCGACGCGGCTCGACGCGCTCCTCGGCGTGTCGGTCCCCTTCGACGAGGCGACCAGCGCCTTGACGCGGCTCGGGTTCAGCGTGCGCACGAGCCAGGCCGAGGACGGGACGCCCGTAGCCGACGTCGTCGGCGCGTCGTTCCGCCCCGACGTCGCGCGGGAAGCGGATCTCATCGAAGAAGTCGCGCGCGTGCGCGGCCTCGACTCGATCCCCACGGTGTTGCCGTCGATCTTGCCGCAGGCTCCCCGCCCGGCGCTGCGTCTCGAGCGTCTCGTGCTGTCCGAAGCGGCGAACCTCGGTCTCTCGGAAGCGATCACCTACGCCTTCGTGGCCGACAAGGACCACGCCGCGATTGGCGCGCCGGAGGCCGTGGTTCGTCTCGAGCTCCCGATGAGCGAAGAGCGCAGCGTCATGCGGACGAGCCTCTTGCCGGGGCTGCTCGACGCCGTGCGACGCGCGAGGCGCCGCGGCGAGCACGCCGCCCGGCTCTTCACCGTCGGGGCGCGCTTCCTTCCCTGGACGGACGGGGCGGATCTGCCGAGCCGCCCGCGCTCGGCGGGCGATCACCAGGTGTTGCCCCAAGAGCGCCCGTCGTTCGCCGCGGTGCTCGCCGGCCCGCGACCAGCGCACTTGTCGCGAGCTGACGAAATGGACGTCTTCGACGCCAAGGGCCTGGCGGTGGAGCTCGTGGAGCGCATCAGCGGGAGAACGCCGTCCATCGACTCGACGGGAAAGGCCGAGGCGCCCGCTCACCTGCACCCGCGCGGAGCCGCGTGGATCTCGCTCGACGGGACGCGCATCGGCGCGCTCGGACCGCTGCACCCGGACGTCGTGGACGCGCTCGATCTCGGCGGGCCGGCGCAGGTCGTCGAGCTGGACCTCGCCGCCATCGAGCCGCTCGGCAGACCCACGCCGCAGTACCGGACCATCCCGCGGTTGCCGGCGACGTCACGCGACGTCGCGCTCGTCGCGCCGGAGTCGGTCAGCGCCGCAAGCGTCGAAAGCGCGATTCGCGCCGCGGGCGGCGAGCTGTGCGAATCCGTCGAGCTGTTCGACGTGTTCGCGGGCGGCGCCATCGCCGAAGGCTCGCGGTCGCTCGCGTTCCACGTCGTTTACCGGGATCCGAAGACGATCACCGATCCAGACGCCGCGCGCACGCTCACGGACGAAGAGGTCGATCGGCAGCACGAGCGCGTGCGCCAGGCGGTTCGAGCGCTCGGGGAGCTCCGAAGCTGACCTCGCGCATCGTCGGTACGGCGCTGCTCTTCGCGGCGACGTTCGCTCCGGCCGCTGCGGCAGACGAGCCCGCGTCCGAGCAGAACGGCGCGCCGGCGCAGGCGACGGGCTCCGCGGTCCAGAGCGACTCGAAGCCGGCCGGCGAAAAGAAGGAGCCCGTCGAGGAGCTTCCCGATCCGCACTCGTCCCGACAACAGCCCGAGCCGGTTCCGGCGCCGACGCCGCGAGAGCGCTACTGGACGGCGGAGGTCGGCGTCGACACGGGCGCCATCCGCCGCATCGCCGACGGCAACGGGGTGCACAGCGAGCCGGGCTTCGTCCTCGGCGGGCACGCGCGCGTGCGGCTCTTGAAGTGGCTCGACGCCCGTGTCGCGGGTCGCGTGGAGTGGGCGCCCTTCACGTTCGACGACGGCGCGCTCGGCCTTCCATCGGGTACGCAAATCGACCAACCCAGTGGCCGTCGCGTGTATCTGTCCGCGACGGCGGAGCCCACCTGGTCGCCGGTGAAGAGCCTCGAGCTCTGGGCGGGCGTGGGCATCGCGTGGGGCCGGACCAACATGCCTCCCCTGTCGACGATCGGCGCTCAGGTGGTCACGTTGCCGAGTCGCGGAGCCGTCTTCGCCGAAGTCCCGTTCTCGGTCGGCGTCCGTTACGAATTCTTGCCGGATTGGCTCGTCGCGAACCTCTCCTTCGGAGTGGGGATCCCGTTCAGCCGATCCGGCGGCCTGCTCTCGCCGTACAGAACCCCCGGAAAGGACGGGAACCCGGTCACCGTCGGCGGCTTTCCGGAAAACGGCACGTCCCTTCTGGGCCTGGCAGGCATCGGGGTCCTGCTTTAAACCTAAACGAGGCGAGTCGCGCGCTCGCTCATGCGACATCTCGAGAGGCATCGTGAACGACGAAAGCTCCGACAACCCCATCCTCTCCACCACCTTCGCGATCCCCTTCGAACGCATCACGGCGAGCGACGTCGAGCCGGCGATCGCCGCGGCGCGAGAACGCGCGGAGGCCGCGCTCTCGGCGATAGAAAACGCGGACCCCATTTCGTACGAGACCACGCTCGGCGCTCTGGATCACGCGACCGAGCCGCTCGACGTGGCCTTCACGGTGGTCGGACATCTCGAGGGCGTCGTCAGCACGCCCGAGCTGCGCGCGGCGTACAACGCGGTGCGCCCCGCGGTCAGCGCGTTCTTCGCGAGCATCCCTCTCCGCCCTGCGCTGTACGCAGTGCTCACAAAGTTCGCCGCCACGCCCGAGGCCGCCGAGCTCGCGCCCTCGAAGAAGCGATTTCTCAAGAAGACGCTCGACGACTTCCGCAGAAACGGCGCCGGCCTGCCCGACGAAGGCAAGGCGCGCCTGCAAGAGATCAGCCGCGAGCTCGCCGAATTGACGTCGCGCTTCGGCCAGAACGTGCTCGACGCCACCGCGCAGTGGGAGCTCGTCCTCGAAGACGAGAAGGCCCTCTCCGGCTTGCCGCCTTCGGCCATCGCCGCCGCGCGAGAGAGCGCCGAGAAAAAGGGGAAGAAGGGCTATCGCTTCACGCTCCAGGCACCGAGCTACGTCCCGCTGGTGACGTACCTGGACGTCGCGAGCGTTCGCGAGCGCGCCTACCGCGCGTACAACGCGCGTGCCTCGTCGGGCCCGCTCGACAACGGTCCCCTCATTCAGAAAATAATCCGGCTGCGCCGCGAGCAAGCGGCCCTGCTCGGCTACCGCAATTTTGCCGATCTCGTCCTGGAAGATCGGATGGCGCAAACCGAGGCGCGCGCCCGCGCCTTCGTCTCGGATCTGACGGCCCGCACGGAGAAGAGCTTCGCGCGTGAAACCGAGGAGCTGGTCAGGTTCCGGAGAAGCCTCCCCGGAGACGACGGCAAGCCCATGGAGCCGTGGGACGTCGCTTACTACGCGGACAAGCAGCGACGCGCCCTGTACGATTTCGACGAAGAAGAGCTCCGTCCCTATTTCCCGTTGAACCGAGTCGTGGACGGGCTCTTCGAGACGGCGCGCCGTCTCTACGGCCTTCACATCCAGCGCAACGAACGGATCGCGACGTGGCACCCGGACGTGACGGCGTACGACGTGACCGACGAAGACGGCACGTTCCTCGCGTCCTTCTACGCGGACTTTTTCCCCAGGGAAGAGAAGCGCCCCGGAGCTTGGATGAACGCGCTGCGCACCGGCGTGTCGTCACACGAGATCCACACGCCGCACCTCGGTCTCATCTGCGCGAACGTGACGACGCCCATCGGCGACAAGCCGGCGTTGCTCACGCACCAGGAGGTGACGACGCTGTTCCACGAGTTCGGGCACCTTCTGCATCACTGCCTCAGCCGGGTGGACGTGCGCAGCCTCGCAGGGACCAACGTCGCCTGGGACTTCGTCGAGCTCCCCTCGCAGATCATGGAGAACTGGTGCTGGGAGCGGGCCGCGCTCGATACGTTCGCGCGCCACATCGACACGGGTGAGTCGATCCCCGAAGACTTGTTCGAGAAGATGGTGCGCGCTCGAAAATACCGCGAGGCGTCGGCCATGATGCGGCAGCTCGGGTTCGCGATGACCGATCTCGCGCTGCACGTCGACTACGACCCCGAGCGCGACGGCGACGTCGTCGCTTACGCGCGCAAGGTGATGCAGCGTTACGCGCCCGCTCCCTTCAAGAGCGACTACGCGATGATCGCGGGCTTCACCCACCTGTTCCAGAGCGCCGTCGGTTACGCGGCGGGTTACTACTCGTACAAGTGGGCCGAGGTGCTGGACGCGGACGCCTTCACGCGGTTCAGGAAGGACGGGATCTTCAGCCGCGCCGTCGGCGACGAATTCCGCAGAGCCATCCTGGAGCGCGGGGACAGCGACGACCCCGCGGCTCTCTACCGCAGCTTCATGCACCGCGAGCCGTCGCTCGACGCCCTGCTCGAGCGCTCCGGCCTCGCCGACGCGGCGCCGGCTCAGCCGGCGTAGTCCGGCGCGTTTCCGTCCTTCCATTTGATGCTGCAGCCGATCGACGCCTTCTGATCCGTCGACGGAGCCTTGCCCGCGAGCACCGCGTCGACCGCCGCCCTCAAGTCGGCGCCCGTCGGTTTACCGCCGCTCCTCGGCGTCGTTTCGTCGAACCGGCCGCGGTACACGAGCTTGCCGCGATCGAAGACGTAGAACTCCGGCGTGCACGCCGCGCGAAACGATTTCGCGACCGACTGATCTTCGTCGTAGAGGTACGGAAAGTCGTAGCCGGCGAGCCGCGCTTCCTCGGTCATTCGAAGCGGCCCGTCTTCGGGATGGGAGGCGACGTCGTTCGAGCTGACGCCGACGAGCTTGACTCCGAGCGATCCGTAGTCGCGCCCGAACGCCGCGAGCTCGCGCTGGATGTGCTTCACGTACGGGCAATGGTTGCAGAGGAACGCGACGACGCCGACGCCGTCCGAAAGGCTCGCCGACGAAACCGGTGACGGTCCGGAGGTGTTCGGGAGCGTAAATGCCGGGATCTTCGTTCCGAGCTCGAGCATCGTCGAATGGGCAGCCATCTCTGTCTCCTTTCACGGGCTTCTGTGGAGAGGCGCTACACCATAGCTCCAACGAACCAGGGCGGCGAATGGGGTGCTTCTGCTCCGCGATCGATGTATGTAGCGATCGGCGTAACTCGCCGAGGCTTGGCATTCCATTTACGGGAGATCACATCCCGGGGAGCACTCGAACAGATGAGAGCGAAGATGGCTTTGGGGCGGATCGCGCTGAACGGAGTCGCCGGGGCGATCCTCACTGTTGCTTGCGCCAGCGACAAGGGCAACATCGTCGCGGAAGAGGCCGGCGTCGACGGCAGCACCTCCGGTACTGGCGGGAAGGTCGGCGCGGGCGGTTCGTCGAGCGGCGGGAAGACCGGCTCCGGCGGCGCTACGACCGGCTCCGGCGGCAGCACGGCGGGCAGCGGCGGCAAGGGATTGCCGGACGCCGGCGTCCCCGACAGCGACGGCGGCGGCCCTTCCGCGCCGTCGCTCTGCGGCGGCATGACGGGCGACGATCTCGTGACCTGCGGACAATACATCGTCCAGAACATCGACGCTTGCGGCGACTGCCACACCCCCCGCCTTTCGAACGGCGCGCCAGATACGACCAAGCTCCTTGCCGGAAGTCCGTCGTTCACGGATCTGACGGCGGATCCGAACGACGGCGTGGGCAACATTCCCGCGCCGAACCTGACGACGCTGAAACAGGACGGCTGGACGTCCGCCGAGATCATCGACGCCATTCAGAGCGGCAAGGTATCGAAGGCGCACGGCGGCAAGGCGCTCTTCCCGGCGATGCCCTACGTCACGTTCCACAACATGGCGGCGATCGACGCGCAAGCGATCGCGGCGTTCCTCTCGAGCCTCACGCCGATCAGCAACGATATCCCTGCTCGCGAGCCGTTGCCGAACGGCCTGGACACCATGCTCCCGGTCCCGCCGGTGAACCCGGGCGACATCCCGGATCCGATGCTCGACCCGTCCGATCCGAGCTACGCGGACGCCATGTTCGGCAAGTACCTGGCGGCGGAGGTGGGCCCCTGCCTCGACTGCCACACAGAGCGACTGCCGGACCTCACCGTCGACATGGCGCATCCATTCGGCGGCGGACAAAGGTTCGAGCTGGGCAACCCGTTCGGGACGGTCATCTCCGCGAACCTCACGACGGATCCGAAGACCGGACTTCAAAACTGGACGCCGGGGCTCATCCAGAAGCTCCTTCAGACGGGCGTGAACAACGAAGGAGAAACGATCTGTCCGCCGATGCCGGTCGGACCGATGGGCGCCTTCGCCGGCATCACCAACGCACACGCGCTCGCGATCGGCGCGTACATCACACACCTGCCACCGGTCTCGACCGGCGGCGACGGCGGTGGACCGTTCCCGCTGTGCGTCCTTCCGAAAGCGCCCGACGGCGGCAGCACCGACGGCGGTAAGACCGACGCGGGTCCATGAGGGTTCTCTGAAGATCTTCTGAAATTCGCTTCACGGGCGAAACCGTTCTTCGGCGTACGACTCCGCGCGACGAACGTCGCGAGCGCGCCGGCGGGGAATAACGGGGTGGTGTGGGGCGCTCCCGCTATCATGAGAGCGGGAGCCGGGGGTTCGTCACGCGTCGGGGTGATTCGATGATCGACGCGGAGGTTCGATCGCTCGGGGTCCCCGATCCGCTCGGCGATGGGGCGCTCTATCTCGAGCTACAGCGCAGGTACCTCGTGTGGGACGCGTTCGTCGGTGGCGCGCGCCGCGTCGATCTCCACCCCCTCGTGCTCTCCGCCCCGCTTCATGCGCGTGCGGTTCGAGCGGCGGAAGACGCGTGGCGCGTCGTCTCCCATATGGCCGATCTCGCTCACGAAGACGGAGACGAGCTCGCGCGCTACGGGCTCGTTCCCGATGCGGTGACGCTCTTACGCGCTGCGCGCTCGGGCGCGGACGACGCGTCATTCGTCCGCGTCGATCTGCTCCTCTCGGAATCCGGCGATTGGTACGCCTGCGAAGTGAACGTCGATTCCCCCGGCGGTTACAACGAAGCCGTCGGTCTGCCGAGCCTCGCGCGCGCCGCCGGGCTCCGCGGCCTCTCCGCGCCGGCGAATCCGTTGTCGGCGCTCGCGGATCGGTTGTGCGCGATCGCAGCGCAGACCAACGACGGCGGCATTGGACTCGTGCATTCCACGGCCTACGCGGAGGATCTACAGATAGCGGCGCTCCTGCGCCGCGAGCTCCGCGCGCGCGGCTCGGACGGAATGCTCCTCGCTGCGACCACCCTCCACGACGACGGCGTTCACCTACACGCGCGCGGGCGGCCACTCAGCGTGCTCTATCGACACTATCCGACGGAATATCTGCAGGGCTTCCGCAACGTCCCCGAGCTCGCGCGGTGTCTCGCACGGGGCGCGGTGAAATCGGTGACGAGCTTCTCGTGGTACCCGGCCCAGTCCAAGTTCGCGTACGCACGCGCCTGGGCCCGGCGCTCCGAGCTTCCCGCGCCGCTTTCCCGTGCCGTCGAAGCGACGCTCCCCTACACGATCGACGTCACGTCGATTCCCGTCTCACGGCTGCTCGGCGAGAGACGCGACTGGGTGCTGAAGCGCGCGCTCGGACGAGTCGGGGATCAAGTGGTCGTGGGCGAGCTGACCGATGACGCGCTGTGGGCGAGCGTCGTCGACGACGTGATGGCGTTCCGCGCGCACGGCGAGCGCTGGATCGCGCAGCGTCGCGTTCCCCAGCGAGCGCTGCCGACGCCGTGGGGGCCTCGTCTCGTCACTCTGGGCGCGTATCTCTGCGACGGCCGCTTCGCCGGCTATTTCGCGCGTCTCTCGACGGAGAGCCACGTTTCGCACGACGCGCTGTGCATCCCGGTGTTCGTCGACGGCGACCGCGGGGACGCATGAAACCGCTCATCACCTGGCCCATCGCGTTGATCACCGGCGCCTGCGCGCCGTGGACGCCCGCGTCGAGTCTTTCGTATTCGGCCGAGCCGGTGCCTGACGGCATCGCGATTCGACTGCCGCCGCGTCACGAGGTCATGCAGCGCTGGCTCTTGCCGCCGGATCAGCCGTGGGCACCCTTCACGAAGGCGACGCTGCTCTCCGCGCTGGACGAGCAGCCGCCCCCCACCCCGGAATCGCTTCCGGACGTCCGGCGTCTCTCGATCGTCCAGCGAGCACAGGCGGCGGCCCTCGCCCTCGCTCGCGGCGGCGTCCCACCTCGTACGCTATGGATCGTCGATCTCCGCGGAGCGGCGTCGGTTGCGTTCGTGGCGACGCTCTCGCTCCGCGCTCCGGTCGCGCCGATCCTCACGTTCAACAACTGGCCCGCAGAGGACGAGGTGATCCCTGCCGAAGAGACCCTGTCGGCGCTCCTCTTCTATTCACCGGTGATGCCGCCGCGAAATGTAATCGCGACGCCGGTGTTCGCGCTCGACGCCTTTCGCCTCGCGTATCGAGAGGAGTCGGTCGACGAGGCGACGGACAACCGCTACGCCCTTTCATCCGCGGATTTTCCGAGCGCGAGCCAGCTCGGCCCGCTGGGGATAGACCACGTGATCTATGTCGTCGAGCGCTGGGGCGACGGCGAGGTCGAAGAAGACGATCTGCACGACGTATTCGCGACGTGGGCCGACGCGGGCGTTCCGATCACCGTCATGGATCTCGGCCAGGTCGTCGAGGAGCCGCGGGTCGACGTGTACCTCGGCGAGCACCGTTACTATCCCGTGCCGCGCGTGACCATCGTCGAAGGACCGTGGTTGCACGAACACTCGCCCGGGGGATTTGGAGGGCACGAGGGCGCGCCGCACTTCGCGGGCGCAAGAGGCGGCTGGCTCTCGGGCGGCGGCGGCTGACGGCGGCGCGGACGCACCAGCGTGCTATGCGTGCGCTCGCATGCGGCGCAATCTCTCGGACGGCGGCTTCGTGGATCTGGACGTGGCCTGGCTCGCGCCCGACGAAGCACGCCGCCTGGAGACGGCGCTCTGCGCCGAGCTCGCCTGGGAATCGCGCGAAATCGTGCTCTTCGGACGGCGCATCCTGCAACCGCGGCTCGTCGCGTGGGCCGGCGACATCGACTATCGCTATTCCGGGCAGACCTTGCCGCCGCGCGCGTTCGGTCCGGTTCTGCGCGAGCTCGTGGACCGGGTCAACGCGCGCGTCGGCGTCCCGTTCAATCACGTGCTCGCGAATCGTTACCGCGACGGCAACGACAGCATGGGCATGCACTCCGACGACGAGCCGGAGCTCGGCGGCGATCCGGTCGTCTGCTCGGTGTCGTTCGGAGCTTCGCGGACATTCCTGCTCGTTTCGAAGCGCAAGGGCGGAGAACGCCTCGAGCTCGTGCTCACGGCGGGGAGCCTCCTTCTCATGGACGGCGGCTGCCAGCGTCACTACCGCCACGGCATTCCCAAAGCGCCCGCGGTCCGCGAAGAGCGCATCAGCTTGACGCTGCGCCGCGTCCTCCGTTCGTCACGGACGCTCGTCGATCGCTAGCGAAACGACCCCGCGGGGAAATCGATCGGCGTCGTGAACACCTCGCCGTCGTGAACGTGGAACGTGTCGATGTCGATGGGCGTCGTTCTGTCGTCGCCGGCGCCGTCGATGAGCACCGCCGTCGCGGTGTACGAGTCCGGCGGCAGATCGATGCTCGTCGAGAACGCATCGCAGTCCGCTTGATACTCGTGCGACTCCCCGCTGCTCGACTGCACGGTGACGTCGAGCGCCGTCGCCGCGCCTTGCTGGCATTCGCCGGGGTCCTTCGAGCCATCGATGGTCCAGTCGACGACGAGCGTCCCTTGTCCCGCGGTGACGACCTCGGTCGTGCCGCCGCCGAAGTGGCTTCCGCCGTCACCGCACGCAGACGCGAGCAGCAGACAGCAGAGTCCCGAAGCGAGGGGCTTCATTTGCGCCTCGCTCAACGGACCTGCGTGGCGGGCTGGGACTCACGCACCTCGGGCGCGACGCGGCGCTCTTCGTACCGGCGCTCGGGCGCCGCCGGCGCCTCTTGCACGTAAGGGCGCGTCCGGCCGTACGTCGCACGGCGCTCTACCAGCGGTTTCGGCGCCGTTCGGTAGTACACCCAGTGGTGATTGGGCGCCTGATAGTAGTAACGGTCGTTCACGAAGTACACGTCGCGGCCTTCGTAGTAGGTGTGCGGATAGGTCGCGATGTCCGCGGGGACGTAGTCGGCTTCCGCGTATTCGGGTTCTACGGACGCGTAGCAACCTGTCACCGCGGCAAAGAGCACCGCGCAAAGGCTCGTCGTGGCGAGCACGCTGCTTCCGAGCTTCATTGGCATCTTCTCCTGCCGTCCGTCGAAGCAAGCGAAGTGCCACGCGACGAACGGCGCGCGCCGGCGCCGCGCCGCGCGTCACGAATTGCCACAGCGAGCCGCCGTGCTCGTCAGTGCGGATGACAGCTCGCGCAGCTCGGTTGTCGGTCCACTCCAGGAACGCCGCTCGTGATGAGCTCGCCGGTCACCGGCAGCACCTTCGCGACCATGAACGCCGTCGCCTTCGCGTCGCGCGCGTTCGCCGCCTCGATGGCGCCTTCCACGGGCAAGGAGCGGAGCGTCGCCGGCATCGCGAAGCGCCGCGCTTCCATGTCCTCGCCGTGACACGTCTGACAACGGAACTTGTCGTATGCCGCGGCGTCGTACTCCTGGAAGAGCTCCCTCATCCGAGGATGAAAGGTGAGCCCCATGAACTCCATCCGCTGCTCGAAGCTCTTCTGGGGCCAGGGGATCCCGGGCGCTCCAGGGGCTACGCCGGCCGTGCCGAGCGGCGCTGGACGCTCCGGAACGAGCGTGTGATCGACCGGACGCGCGCACGAGCCCGCCCCCGCGGCCATGACCATCACGAAGGTCACGGCCGCCGCTTTGCGTCCCTCGCTCACATTCCCTTCTACTTTTTTACCGCTGAACGGCCCCGCCCCACTTGCGCTTGTTCAACGTGTCGATGCGAGACAGGAACATCTTGCGCTGGAGCTGGAGCACCTCGGGCATGGTGGGGCCGATCTTCTCGAAGAACTCCGCGCTCGACTCGAGCTCCGCCTTCCACTCGTCGAGATCGATGCTCGTCGCCTGGTCCACCTGATCCGACGAGATGCCGAGACCCGAGAGGTCCAGATCGCCGGCCTTCGGAACCCAGCCGAACGGCGTCTCTTGACCGCCGACGCGGAGACGCGCGCGATCCACCACCCACTTCAGCACGCGCATGTTCTCGCCGAAACCGGGCCACAGGAACTTGCCGTCTTTGTCCTGACGGAACCAGTTGACCATGAAGATCTTCGGCGGGTTCGCCATCACGGCCTGCATCTCGAGCCAGTGCGCGAAGTATTGGCCCATGTTGTAGCCGCAGAACGGCAACATCGCGAACGGGTCACGGCGCACGACGCCGACCTTGCCCGTCGCCGCGGCCGTCGTCTCCGAGCCGAGCGTCGAGCCGAAGAACACGCCGTGGGTCCAGTTGAAGGACTGAATGACCAGCGGGATCGTCGTCGCGCGGCGGCCGCCGAAGATGATGGCGCTGATGGGCACGCCCTCCGGATCGTTGAAGAACTTCGACTGAGCGGGGTTGTTGCCCGCGGGCGCGGTGAAGCGTGAGTTCGGGTGCGCCGCCTTCTCCGTCGAGCCCTTCTTCCACGGACGGCCTTGCCAGTCGGTGAGCTCCGCAGGGACCTCGCCGTCCTTGCCTTCCCACCACACGTCGCCGTCCTTCGTGAGAGCCACGTTGGTGAAGATGGTGTCCTTGGCGATGGTCTTCATCGCGTTCGGATTGCTCTTGAAGCTCGTGCCCGGCGCGACGCCGAAGTAACCCGCCTCGGGGTTCACCGCGCGGAGGCGCCCGTCTTCGCCGACCCACATCCAGGCGATGTCGTCGCCGACGGTCCAGATCTTCCAGCCCTTGAAGCGCTCGGGCGGGATCATCATCGCGAAGTTCGTCTTGCCGCAGGCGCTCGGGAACGCGGCGGCGACGTAGGTCATCTCGCCCTCCGGGCTCTCGACGCCGAGGATCAGCATGTGCTCGGCCAGCCAGCCTTCCTTCTGACCGAGGTAGGAGCCGATGCGCAGCGCGAGGCACTTCTTCCCGAGCAGGACGTTGCCGCCGTACCCGCTGCCCACCGACCAGATCGTGTTGTCTTGTGGGAAGTGGCAAATGAAGCGCCGCTCCGGATTGCAATCGAGCGTCGAGTGCAGACCGCGATTGAACGAATCCGACGAATCGCCGAGCGCGTTCAGCGCGACCTTTCCCATGCGCGTCATGATTCGCATGTTGAGCACGACGTAGACGTTGTCCGTCAGCTCGAGGCCGACCTTCGCCATCGGCGAGCCGGGCGGGCCCATCATGTACGGAATGACGTACATGGTTCGGCCCTTCATGGAGCCGTCGAACAGCTTGCTGAGCTTCGCGTAGGCTTCGTCCGGCGCCATCCAATTGTTCGTCGGACCGGCCTCGTCCTTCGTCGGCGTGCAGATGAAGGTGAGGTTCTCGACGCGAGCGACGTCGTTCGGGTTCGAGCGGGCGAGGTAGCAGCCGGGGAGCTTCTGCTGGTTCAAGGCCATCAGGCTTCCCTCGGCGAGCGCGAGCTCCGTCAGCCGATTTTTCTCTTCTTCCGAACCGTCGCAGAACACGACGTGATCGGGCTTGCAGAGGCGAACCATCTCGTCCAGCCACTTGAGGACGTGAGGGTTTTTCGTTGGAGGATCGCTGGTGAAGACAGGGGGTCGAGTGCTCATGATCTGAGGTGTCGACTTACCGCAACGCTGGGCGGCGAGCCATAGCCACGCCGTCGAATCCGTAAGTCGCTTTCGGCACTTTGGACCTCGTTGCGTCCGTCGGATGCGGTATCAACGTTTGAAGCGATGAGCGTCGGGTGACGCTTTGGCTGGCCCGCATGTCGACACCTCTACAAAGCGCTGGAATGGCTGGTCAAAAGAGCGCAAATTCCGCCTGTGCGAAGAACGCGACGCGGCAACGTTGCGCTCTCATCGTAGTAGTTGGACTGGCGGTCGCGGGCGCCTGCGGCTGTACCCGGCGAGCGCCGGGTCCGGACGAGTGCCACGACCTCGCCGTCTACTGGGTCTTGGGGCCGCGGCGGGCCCGGATGTCCACGCCGATCGGACCGGCTGCATCTCAGGCCATTTTGGATCGCACGACGGAGTGTTTGACCACTCCTTATGATCGGCAGCTCGTGCAGTGCGTCACGGAGGGCGCGGCGCCGCGCGCGTGCATGGTCGGGTTCGAAAACCGGCATCCCCAGAGCCCCGCCGTCGGGCAGCCGTGAGCCGGGCGGCCCGGGGTGACAGCCGGGCGCGATTGTGACCACGATCGGGGACCATGGCCGCGCCCCCGTTGCTCGCTGGCCGCTACGCGTTCACGAGACGCGTCCGTGGGACGCAGCGAACGATCATCTGGGTCGCGCGTGACCTCGAGACGGGTGCGCCGGTCGTGGCCAGCGTGCTGACGCCGAACCGGGTCGCGGGGCTCGCTCCGGCGATCGGGGTCGCGCATCCCCACGCGGCGGCGGTGCTCGCCGTCATCGACGGCTTCGAGCCTGAACAGGTGCCGTCCGACGAGCCTCCGACTCCCGACGCGAAAATCGTCATCGCCGAATACGTGGAGGGGCGCAGCTTGCAGCAGCGGCTCGACGCGGGTCCCGTGACGCTCGAAAACGCCGTCGATTGGACCACCTCCGTCGCGGACGCGCTCGCAACACTGCACGCGCGCGGCGCCGTCCACGGCGCCTTGTCGCCGCGGTCGGTTCTCGTCATCCGGCCGGAACCCGCCGTCGTCCCGAAACTCACGCACCTGCTCGTCCCGCCGAGCGGTGCGTACTGTTCGCCGGAGCGGGTGACCGGAGAAGGGCCGTCGAAGGCCGACGACATCTGGGCGCTCGCCGCTACGCTCTATACCGCGCTCGCGCGACGCCCGCCCTTCCAGGGCGCGTCGCGCACCGAGCTCGCGCGCGCGATCGTCGCCGCCGCCCCGCGATCGCTGGACGACGTCGACCCCGATCTGTGGCTCGTCGTCAGCCGTGCACTCTCGCGCGAAGCGGGAGGCCGGTTCGAGACGGCAGCCGCCTTCCGCGACGCGCTTCGTGAATGGACGGAAATGACCGGACGTCGCAGCATCGGCGATTTCGCCCCCGTGGAAGCGATGATCGGCGTCAGCGAGGAGCCGCCGAACGTCGGCGATCTGTCGCTCGTCGCCGCGCTCGCGCGCCCCGACAGCGCGGAGGCGCTGGCGCCGCTCGACGTGCCTTTGCCGAGCCTACGCCCGAGCCTCGATCCGTACGCGCACGAAGACCCGAGCGAGCCGCCGCGGGCCGAGCCCCCGACGGCGGCGCCGGGCAGCGCACCCGCGCAGAGCCCAGTTTCGACCACTGTCGTGGTCGCTACCCCGTTGGCCCCGAAGCCCGCCCGCAGAAGCGCGCCGCTCGTGGCCGGCATCGCCGCGGGCGCCGCGACGGCCGCGGCGATCTTCGTCTACGCGACGAAGGAACCCGCCGGGGGCACGCGCGGCGGCGCGGCGACGACTTCGGCGCCGCCGGGAAGCGCGACGGCGAACGCGACGCCGCCGGGGAGCGCGACGGCGACAGCAACTGCTCGAGGCGTGCTCGAGACGCCTTCGGCGAGCAGCGTCGCGTCGACTCCGGGAGCGACGTCTGCGACGGCGGTAGGCGAGAGCGCCGCGCTCGCGGCGTCATCAGCGACGGCGGCGGGCGAGAGCGCCGCGCTCGCGGCGTCGTCGGCGACGGCGCCGAATCCGGGCACGTCCGCTGCGACGCCCGTCGCTGCCGGCGACGCGAGCGCGTGCGCGGTCGCGATCCTGCCGGAGGGGACGCTGGGAGAGTCGCCGGACGTCGGATTCTTGTGCACGAACACCGATCTGTGGGGGATGACCCGGAGAGTGAATCAGCAGGTACTTCGTCACGGCACGGGCGCCGGGCTCGTCTCGTGGGCGCACCTCGGGCGTTTCGACCTCGCCGCCGTCGCGCTCGTCCGGCGCCGTTGCTGCGCCGGAGCGCCCGCCTTCACCGCCGCGACGCCGAAGGGCCTGTGCGAATCGCTCACGAGCTCCATCGACGCCGTCGCCGGCGAGACGTCCGCGCCGAACATCGACCACTACGCCGCGGACGTCGACTGCCTCGTCTCGCACGCCGTCCGCTATCCCGCAGAGTGGTGGGATCGGCTGAGCGCGAAGCAAGCGCGCGGTTATTTCGAGCAATTCATCGGCGAGCTCCGCGCGCCGTCGCGGTGAAGAGTAACCCTCTCCACCAACGCCTGGGGAATACTCCTCGAGCAGGTACGCACGCGCCGTGCACCGCGTTCATCAACGCTCTGAGGGCGTCCCACCGTAACTACCCTGCCGCGCTCTCCGACTCCGACGGCGCCACCGCGCGCGCGATCGCTGCTCGGAGGCTCGGCGCTGCGGGGAGCACGACGCGGAAGAAGGCGCCCCCGCGGGGAAGGTTCGCGGCTTCGATGTGACCGCCCATCTCCTCGACGATGCTCTTGGAGATGGCGAGCCCGATGCCGGTGCCGCGGCGTGACGCGGAAGCGTGAAATGGATCGAAGAGGTGCGGCAGATCCGACGCGGGGATCTCCGGGCCGTTGTCGGAGATCTCGAGGTGGACGAAGCCACCTTCGCGCCGGACGCAGACCCGAATGAGCCCGCGGTGATTCGCGTCGGTGCTCGCCTCGAGCGCGTTCACCAGCAGGTTCAGGACGACCTGGCTGAGCTTCGTTCCACTTCCCCTCACCGGCGGCACATCGACGATGTCGAGCTCGATGTCCGCGCGCCGGCGTATCTCCCCGCGCACGATGCGTAGGGCGACGCGCAGAACCTCGTTGAGCTCCACCTCGTCCGGTAGCGCCTCCGAACCAGGGAGCGCGACGCTGTGCGCGATGCTCATCACGCGCTCGACGCCTTCGAGCGCGGAACCGAGGCGCGCCTCCAGATCCGAGAGCCTGGCGCGGACGAGACGAGCGTCGATGCGAGCGTTTTCGAAACGATCCACGATGTCGCGCAGCTCGGTGCGCGCGATCGTGACGCTCTCCCGAATGGACTCCGCGGGGCGCACGAGCTCCCGACCGAGACCCGCGGCCACCAACCCGAGCGCGTAGACGCGTTCGGTCACGAGCTGGCGGCGCTCCATGGAGCGGACACGCTTTCGCAGCTCGTAGTGCTCCATCGAGTCCCGGAGCTCGGCTCTGAGCTCGTGCAACGCGCACGGCTTTCTCAGATAGCGCCGCACGTTGCCGCGATTGATGGCGTCCACGGCGGCGGCCAGATCGGAGTGCGCGGTGATGAGGATCCGCACCGCGGCCGGGAAGTCGACTCGCATTTTCTCGAGCAGCTCCACGCCGGTCGTGCCCGGCATCCGCTGGTCCGAGAGCACGACGCCGACTTCGTGGGTGCGCATCAATGACAGCGCCGCTTGCGCATTCGACGCCACGATGACCCGGAACTCGTCCGAGCACGCGGCCTCCCACACCACCAGGTTGGACTCGTCGTCGTCGACGAAGAGGACGTGAGCTGACAAAAGCTACTCCTAGCTCAGCCTCGTAGCGTCCACCGGCGCGCAACGAATGTCGAGCGCAATCGGCCGCTCGGTTTCGTTCGGTCAATCCGGCGCGGCGGCGCTCAGTGGAACGGTGAAGCGAAAGAGCGTTCGCTTCGGCGGGCGGTTTTCGGCTTCGATGCGTCCGCCGACCTCCTCTGCGATGCGCTTAGATATGGCGAGACCGAGCGCGGTCCCCACCAGACGCTCGCGCTTCGTCAGCGGGTCGAACGAAGCGGACATATCGCCCGACACCGGAACGTCACGATTGTCTTCGACCTCGAGGCTCACGGCTCCGTTGTCGCAGGCGAGGCGCACCGACACGAAGCGGTCGGGCTTCGGCTTGTCCGCCACCGCCCGGACCGCGTTCACGAGGAGGTTCACGACGACCTGCCCGAGCTTCACGCTCGAACCGCGAACGTCCGGCACCGCGGCCACGTCGAGCTTCACCTCGCCCACTTCGCGCAACTCCGTCCGGAGAATCCGCAACGTCAGACGAACGACGTTGCGGAGATCTACGACGTTCTCTTCGCGACGATGCGTCGGGACCTCGAGGCCCCTCACGAGGCTCATCATCGCGTCGACCGCCGCGACGGCGTTCACCAGATTCTCGTCCGCTTCGGCCATGCGTGCGCGGAGCTGCCTCCGCTCGGTGACGCTTCCGGGCGGAGACGAGTCGAGGCCCACGCGGAGCAGGTCGCGGGCGGCTTCGATCTCACGCGAAATCTTGGCCGTCGGTTCGCGCAGCTCGGCAGCCAAGCTGGAAGCGATGACGCCGAGACCGTAGACCCGCTCCGTTTCGAGCAAACGTCGCTCGACGGCCTGCGATTCGCGTTGGGTCTGATACCTGGCCATCGCTTCGGCGAGGTAGCCCTTGAGCTCCTCCGGGTCCCACGGTTTGCGGATGTAACGCCGGACGTGGCCTTTGTTGATGGCGTCGATGGTGGCGCTGAGATCGGCGTACCCGGTGACGAGCATCCGGACGGTGTCGGGGAATTCCGCGCGCACCTGCTCCAGGAATTGCACGCCGGTAATGCCCGGCATCCGCTGGTCGGAAAGCACGACACCGACTTCGTGGATACGCATCAGCGCCAGCGCCTCGGCAGCGCTGGCAGCCGTCAGAATGGGGAAGTCGTCGCCGCACATGGCGGCGAATACGGCGAGGTTCGGTCTTTCGTCGTCGACGAAAAGGACGTGTGCCGTCATGGTGCTCGAACCTTTCCCGGTCCGGAGCCGCGTCCAGACGAACCGAGCGAGCCTTGCGTCACCGATATAGGAAGCTTCGAGACCACGGCGATTTGGGCCCCCGCGGTTTCAGTTCAACCCACAGAGTAGCAAGCCCACTGACGAGCAAGTCAAGTCGCGGGCGAGGCCGCCTGAACGTTCGCCCAGACGAAACATTGCCGACGGACGCTTCAATAAAAGGTCCCCCGGCGATTGCTCGAGGACCTCGACGAGTCGCGAAAGCGGCCCGAGCACGGGCCCGCCGCGGGGATGCGGGGCATGAATTCGGTACCCTCCGCCTAGTTTCGCTGGTCACTTTCCAGGCCGGGATACCCGCTCCGTTCGTCACCCGCTCAGCCCACGTTTTCGAGAAGCTGCTCGGAGTGGGCGTGAATCTTCGGTGCTCGCTGAGGAAGGCGCAGGACGAACTCCGAGCCGCAACCCTCTTGACTCGTGACGCTCACGGTTCCCCCGAGCGACGTCACGACTCGATGCACGATCGTGAGGCCGAGCCCCATGCCCGACCCCACGTCTTTCGTCGTGTAGAACGGAGTGAAGATCCGTGCTCGGTGCTCGGGCGAGATCCCCGACCCATTGTCCGCCACCGAGAGGACCAACGTCCCGTTTTCGATATGCCCGCTGACGCGGACCTTGCCCGTCTCGGGCTGGATGGCGTCGAGCGCGTTCTGAACCAAGTTCGTCAAGACCTGGTGCATCTCTTCGGGCACGCACTCGAGGCGTCCGTCGCCTTCGAACGTCGTTTCGACTGCCCGACGTCCGGCCCCCGCCTGGAGCATCGACACGACGTCGCGCGCGGATTCGAATACGTCCACGGCTTGAAGCACTCTCGTGTAACCCTCTCTCGAATAGCGCTGCATCAGCGCCACCGTCGCTCCGATTCGTTTGACGCCCGTATCGGCGACTTCGAACATCCTTGCCATTCGCGCCGACGGCTTCTCGGCGAGGCTCGGAGTGGAGCTGCTGCGGACGGCCGTTAGGAGAGTGCTCGCGTCCGTTTGTAACAGCGCGAGGGCGTTCTTGATGTAATTCAACGGGTTGTTGATCTCGTGCGCGAGCCCCCCGGCAATCGTCTCGAGCGAGTCCATGTTCTCCTTGAGGAGCATGTCCGCCGTCGTCTCCTGGATCCTCACGAGCCCGCGGACCGCCGAAACGAGCTCTTTCGCCGAGAACGGCTTGGTCAAGTAAGCGTTCACCCCCGCTTCGAGTCCGGCGACTCTGTCTTCCACGTCTCCGCGCGCGGTGAGCATCACGATGGGGATGTGGCGGGTCCGACCGTCCTCCCGGAGACGGCGCGTGAGCTCCATGCCGTCCATCTCGGGCATCATGAAATCCGTGATGATCAGGCTCGGGAGGTGCTTGGTAGCGAGCTCGAGGCCTTTCTGTCCGCTCGGCGCCGCCAGGACCCTGAACTGGCCCCGCAGCGCCAGGTGAATCACCCGGATGACGTCGGGCGTATCCTCGACGATGAGAACGCTCTGCGCTCGCGCGTGCTCGCCGGCGTCGCGATCGAGGATTCGCTGTTCCGTCGCGTCGTCGATGTCGATGAAGCGGTACTTCTCCACCGCTTCGACCTGCCACTCGCTGACCCCGTAATCGGCGGCTCGGTTACCAGAGACGCGATCCTCGCGGCGTCCGCGGCGATCGATGTAATCGGGCTCGAAGTGCTCGCGGTCTTTGAGCAGTTCCACCCTGAACACGGCGCCCCCCGAAGCTTTGCTTTCCGCCCGGATCTTGCCCCCGTGCAGCAAAACGAGCTCCCTCGCGAGCGCGAGCCCGATCCCCGTGCCTCCGTACTTCCTGGTCCTCGCCTGATCGACCTGGACGAATCGCTCGAAGATCCGGTCCGCCATTTCGGGCGGGAATCCGATCCCCGTATCGTCCACCGATACTTCGACCGAAGGTCCCCTGTCATCGAGGGTCACGCAGATGGCGCCTCCGCTCGGCGTGAACTTGGCTGCATTCGAGATCAAGTTCACGAACACGCGCTCGAGACGTTCCAGGTCGCAGTGAACCATACTGGTCGGCACGTTCGTCGCGAATCTCAGCTGGATTGATTTGCGCTGCGCCAAGGATTGCACCTGGGCCACGAGATCGCCTAGGTAGGAAACCATGTCGTGCTCGCCTATCTGCAGGCGAAGGCGCGACTCCTCCAGCTTGGAGAGATCGAGCAAGTCTCCAATGAGCTTGAGTAGCTTCGTGCCGTTGCGCAGCATCGACTCGAGCGAGGCGCGCTGCGATTCCGTGAGCCTGCCCATCTCGCCCTGCAGCATGAGCTCGAGCGACGCGAGGATCATCGTGAGCGGCGTCTTCAGCTCGTGTGTGACGTTCGCGAAAAAATCGGTTTTGAACTTGTCGAGCTGCTGAAGCCTATCGTGCGCGCGCTCGAGGTTGGCTTTGGTCGATTCGATGACCAGTTGATTCGAGACCTGTTCGCGCTGAGTACGATAGCCCAACGTCTGGCCGGTGCCGGCGATGACGGCGATCGACGTGAGGAAGAACAGATTGGAGATCGCCGTGAACTCGGCCGACTTGCTCGCGAACAGCAGATTCGGCACGATGAAGGACAGCACGATCGCGGCATAGGTCCCGATGACGATGCGGCGGGACCACACGAACAAGAGGCCGGTCGCGATCATCGTGAGCGAGAGCCCCGCATAGTACGGTGACGCAAGCCCCCCCATGTGAACGGTCATCAGGCTGATGCCGAAGGAAATGAGGATCATGTAGCTCGACGAGACGCCGGCCGCGTGTCGTTCGAAATACCGACTGCCCACGATGCGAAACATCGCCAGCGTGACGAGCGTCACGAAGACGCGAGTGCCGTACAGGACGCCCAGCCACTGCGGCGGTGCAACGATGTAGTCGAGGACTCCAAAAAGCGGATACAGAATGACGACCAGCCAGAGGACGGTCTTCGTTCCACGCCGGTTTCTCGCGAGCAGCCAGCTCGACCAGCGTTCGTTGAGACCGGGCTCCTCCATCAATCCTCAGCCCCGCGTCAACGTGACGAATGGATTGATCCCGGTTGCCTCCTCCAAGATCGCGATCTTCGCCGTCGGGGCCCCCTTTTGGGCGAACGCCTCGAGCTCTGCACGCTCGCGATAGATCAGGAACCAATCGAGATGGAGCTCCATGAACCAGCGGCTGGGGTTCTCCGGTGTCATGTTGCCAATGTAGACGGTACCCCCGGGGGCCACGTTTGCATAGAAGCTCCGCGCCAGCGAAACCGCGGTCGGAGTTTGCAGGTAGTCGAAGAGCCCGCAAGAGAAGATCGCGTCGAACTCGCCGAAACCGCTGAAAATCGTTTCGTCTCTCAAGAGTCGCTTTATGGAATCGTGCAGGTAGGTGATCTTGACGGCCTTCGGAAAGCGGGCACTCACGACGCGCTTCAGCCGCGAGTACGAGAACGCGAGCGCCCGCTTGTCCTGGTCGAAAAGCACCACCTCCAACGGACGAGAGAGGTGCTCGCGTTCGTCGATCAACTCGTAGACTTCCTGAGCGGGTCCCGCGGCGATCGAGAGGATGCGAAGGGGACGATTTTCGACCGTCGACGAGTCGAGGAGGAGCGAAAGACGCTGCTTGATGAGATCCTTTCGCGCTCGAACCGCTCCACCAGCGGGCGTCGAGACGAGGCCCAGGTTCAGAGCCTTCGCGAACAATGTGTTCCCGGAAAAGTGGTTCCCATATAGGCCGTTCATGAGCTCGTAGTCGCCGGGGTAACCCAGCGGTTTTTCGAGAGCTCGACGCATCCAGGGCGCCTGCATCAGCGCCTCGTGCAGATGACGATGCGCATATTCCTTCAGAGCTTGCCTCTCGCTGGTAGGCGTAACGAGATAGGCGTCGTTGATCGCATTCGACGCCGACACGATTTCACTACCAACCTCCTGGCGAATCCTTTCCACGAGAGCCGCGCGAGCCGGCGAAGCGTGGTCT
>DASZVB010000088.1:0-48087 GCA_035547195.1 Polyangiaceae bacterium | reverse complement strand
GCCGAGCTCGCCCGCGTCTACGAGCTCGGCAAGCGCTGGGCGAAGCTCGCGCAGATCCTGGAGACCATCGCCGCGCACACGCCCTCTTCGAGCGAACGCGTCGCCCTCATGCATCGCGTCGCGCAGATCGCGGAAGAGCGTCTCGGCGATTCGGAGCGGGCGACGGATTGGTATCGCCGCGCCCTCGACACGGATCCATCGTACCTGCCGGCGCTCCAGGCGCTCGGGAAGCTCTATGCGCGCGGCGAGCACTGGACGGCGCTCATCGCCATGCACCTCGGCGAGGCGGGCGCCACGCGCGACAACGCGCGCCGCGCGGCGGCCCACGCCCGCGTCGCCGAGATCCTCGAGCAACGCCTCGGCAACGTCGATCAGGCCATCGAGCATCACGCGCGCGCGCTCGGCCTCGTGCCGGGCTACGCGCCGGCGTTCAAGGCGCTGTCGCGGCTCTACGCGTCGGGCGGCCGTTTCCGGGAGCTCTCGGAGCTCTACGAGCGCGCCGTCGATCAGGCCAAGGACGCCGAATCGAAGATCACCTACCTGTTCAAGATCGGGCGCATCCAGGAAGACGCCCTCGGGGCGCCGCTCATCGCGCTCGAGGCGTACCGGCGCATCCTTTCCATCGATCCCGGACACCTCGGTGCGATTCACGCCGTGCAGCGCGCCGCCGAGCGCGGCCAGGCGTGGGAGGAGCTCATCGCCGCCCTCGACCTGGAGGCGGATCGGGTCAAAGAGACGCACGAGCGCGCGGCGCTGCTCCACCGGGGCGCGGAGGTCGCCGAAGAGCGGCTCGGTGACGTCGACGGCGCGATCGCGCGCTGCAAGAAAGTGCTCGCGATCGACTCGGAGTACGCGCCCGTCCTGTCGACCCTCGGCCGCCTCTACTACGGCGCGGGTCGCTGGGACGAGCTGCTCGCCACGTATCAGCTCGAGCTCGCGCTCACGGAGCCGGGAGCATCGCAGGCGGCGCTCTTGTACAAGATGGGCGAGCTCGCCGAGGAGCGCATCGGCCGCGCCGAGGACGCGATCAAGTACTACCGAGAAGCGAGCGTCGCCGATCCGAAGCACCTCACCGCCATCCGCGCGCTGTCGCGGCTGCTCGCCGATCGGCAGCAATGGAAGGACGTCGTTCGACTGCTCGAGCTCGAGCTCGACGCCCTCGACGACAAAGCGCTGCGCGCGCGCGCCGCGTTCCGCATCGGCGAGGTCTACGAGCACCGCGTGCTCGATCGCGCGAAGGCGCTCGAGGCTTACGAGCAGGCGCTCCGCGAGGAGCCCGGCTTTCGTCCTGCGCTCGACGGACGCGGACGGCTCCTCGAGCGCGCCAAGGAGTATCGCATCCTCGTCGACTCGCTGGAGGCGGAAGCACGGGCGAGCAACGACCGGGCGACGGCGATCGCGCTCCGGCTCCGAGCCGCCGAGGTCTACCGCGACCAGCTGGCGATGCCCGAACGCGCCGTCGAGGCGTACGCGGCCGTGCTCGCGCAGGATCCGGATCATCTGGGCGCGCTGCTCGCGCTCGAGCCCCTGTACGCCGAGCTCGGGCGCTCGGCCGAGCTCGCGCAGTGCCTGGAGGCTCAAGGACGCATCTTGCAAAATGGGTTCGCGCGCGTGGCGGTGCTGCGCGAGCTCGCGCGCCTCGAAGAGCTGAAGATGGACGCGGCGCCGGCGGACGTCGCCGAGCGCTACCTCGCCATCACCCGCGTGGCGCCGACCGACGCCTCGGCGCTCCGCGCGCTCGCCCGCGTGGCCGTGTCGCAGAAGAATTGGACTCTGCTCGCGCAGATCGACGCGAAGCTCGGGGCGCTGTCACAGGACGCCGAAGGCGCGGCCTCGTATCACACCGAGCTCGCCGAGGAGCTCGAGCTCGCGAACGATCCGTCGGCGCTCGACACGTTCCGCGCGGCCCTCGCGCGGGATCCGGAGAACATCGGAGCCGCCCGCGGCTTCGCCCGCCTCGCGGCGCGGCAGGGGACGCCCGCGCTGCTCGGCGACGCCGCGCAGCACGCCGCGCGCGTCCTGCACGATCCGGCGCTCGCCGCGTCGCTCCTCGTGCGCAGCGCGCGGGTGCGCCTCGAGCGCGAGCGCGACCCCGTCGCCGCCAGCGCGGATCTGGTGACCGCGCTCGAATTCTGTCCGGATCACGAAGAGAGCGCGCGCCGTCTCTCGGACATCTTGCTCCCGACGGAGACGAGCCGGCTCGCCGACGTCCTCGCGCACGCCGCGGGCCGCGCCAAGGACAAGGCGCGGCGCGCCGCTCTGTGGGTCGCGGTGGCGGGGCTTCACGCCGACTACCGCGGCGACGTCGGCGCGGGTCTCTCCGCGCTCGAACGCGCGCTCGCCGAGCGCCCGGTGTACGTGCCGGCGCTCATGAAGCAGGCCGAGCTGTACGCGCGCGACGGCCGCGCCGCGGAGGCCGTGGAGCGGCTCGGCCGCGTCGTGGCGGCGGAGCCGGAGCCGCAGGTGCTCCTCGCCGCGCACCTCGCGCTCGCGGCGCGCTCGCGGGAGATGGGCGAGCCGTCGCGCGCGATCTCGAGCCTGGAAGCGGCGCTCGAGATCGACCCCGAGCATCGCGCCGCGCTCGCGACCCTGCTCGACCTGCGCATGGAGCGGAACGAGCACGCCGCGGCGGCGGGCATCGCGGCGCGCCTCGTCGCGGTCTGCCCCGAGGGGCGTGAGCGGGCCGACGCGCTCACCCGGCTCGCGCGCCTCGAGCGCGCGCGCGGCTCCGCGCGGGACGCCATGGACGCTTACCGCCTGGCGGTTGCGACCACCGGAGTGGACGGACCCGCGCTGGAAGAGATGCGCAGCCTCATCTCGGAGATGAAGGGTCGGGGCGAGACGCCGCCGTGGGACGTCTACGCCGACGGGCTCCGCCGGTTCCTCGAGCGCGGCAAGGGCGACGACGCGCGCCTCGTGCCGGTCTTCCTCGAGCTGTCGCGCGTCTTCGCGGACGAGCTCGGGCAGGTGGATCGCGCCGTGGACGCGCTGCGCATCGGTACGTCGCGCTTCACGCGCGACGCGGCGCTCCGCACCGAGCTCGCCATCCAGCTTCGCCGCGTCGGCCGGCACGCCGAGGCCGCCGAGGAGCTCCGCCGGCTCGTGGATCTCGAGCCGCTGCGGCTCGGGGTCTGGCAGAGCCTCGCCGAGTCGCTGAGCGCGCTCGGCCGCTCGGATCTCGGCGCGGTCGCGAACGACATCCTCGTGGCGCTCGGCGGCGGGACGGATCTCGAGCGCAGCGCCGCGCAGACGCGCGTCGTGCACCCCGTCTCGCTCGAGCCGGGCGCCTTCGACGCGGAGTCCATCCGGCTCCTCGACGCCGCGGTGCCGGAAGACGCGGCGACGACGCGTCTGCTCGCGTGCGCCGCGCCGGGGCTCGAACGCGTCTATCCGCCGAGCTTCGAGTCCTACGGCATCTCGAAGGGCGACCGCATCGGGTCGCGCTCCGGGCACCCGACGCGCCAGCTCGTCGATCGGCTCGCGCGCGTGCTCGGCGTCGGCGAGCTGGACATGTACGTGCACCACGCGCACTCCGGCGCCATCGAGGTCGAGTTCGCCGACCCGCTGGCGATCATGGTGCCGGCGCACGTCGTCGGTCTGCCCGAGTCGCAGCAAGCGTTCTTGCTCGGACGCGTGCTCGTCGACGTGGTGCGCGGCGTCCACGCGGTGGACAAGCTCGCCCCGTCGGCGATCGGCGAAGTGCTGATCGCGGCGATGCGCACCGTGGATCCGGCCTTCGGCGCCGGGCAGGCGCGCGGCGAATACCTGGAGAACATCACGAAGAACCTCTACCGCGGGCTGCCCCGCCGCGCGCGCAAGCCGCTCGAAGAGGCGGCGTCCGCGTACGGCCCGTCGCCGAAGCCGCGCCTCGACGATTGGCTGGCGCGAATCAGGAAGACGTCCACGCGGGCCGCGCTGCTGATCTCCGGGGACGCGGCCGGAACCGTCATGGTCTTGCGCCGCACCGAAGGCGACATGGCCGGCCTCGAGGGGGTCGCGCTGGAGCGCGGAATGGCGACGCTCGCGGACGCGCTCCGCTTCGCCGTCAGCGAAGTCGCCGCGACCGTTCGCCGGCGCATCGGGGGGTGAGCCGCTCCTCGCCCGAATAGTTGCTGCGACATCCGGGCAATGGCAGAGGCGGGTGCGTGAGCCTCCAAGCCGTCATCTTCGACCTCGGTGGGGTCGTGTTCGAGTCGCCGCTGCGTTTCATCCGTGAATACGAGGTGAGCCACGGGCTTCCGGAGAACCTGGTCGCGCGCGTCGTCGGGGGTTATGGCGGCGAGCAGGGCGCGTGGCAGCGGCTCGAGCGCGGCGAGCTCACGCTGCCCGAGTTTTGCGTCGAGCTGGATCGCGACGTGCGCGCGCTGGGCGCCGAGATGTCCACCGCGGATCTCATGAAGAAAATGGCGTCGCTCCACGAAGTGAGGCCCTCGATGCTCACCGCGATCCGCAGGCTGCGGCAGAGCGGCTTCAAGGTCGCCGCGCTGACGAACAACTGGGTCACCCACGACGGCTACGACGAAGAGATGCGCCCGCTCCGCGACGAGTTTCACGTCTTCGTCGAGTCGTGCAAGGTCGGCCTGCGCAAGCCGGATCCGCGCATCTACGCGATCGCCTGCGAACGCCTCGGCGTGCCGCCGACCGCGTCGGTGTTCCTCGACGACATCGGAGGCAACCTGAAGGTCGCGCGGGGCCTGGGGATGCAGACGATCAAAGTCGGAGAGCCCCTCGAAGCACTCCGCGAATTGTCGAAGGTCGTAGGAGTGGATTTGCTCGCGTACTGACCAAGTCCGGGCGGCGAGCGGCCGCGGCGCGCTCGAGCGCCCGCGATGGGAGCGCTCGTTTCGAGGTGGGTGCCGATGCGGAGAAGAAGGTACGTATACGAACCATCGTTGGCGCGGTCATGGGTAGTGCCTCACCAAAATTTCCTCAGATCGAAGCCCCTATTCGGCTGGATGCGAGCGAGCGGGAGGGGTCCCCCGCTCGCTGCCACGCCGAAAACCCGCGAGAGGACCGCTGGGCGTGGACGAACGCTCACGGCTCCCAGATCATCGCTCGCGACGGCCGCGCGTACAAATACCCCTGCAATAACTCGCATCCGAGGTCGACGATCGCGTCGCGCTCTTCCACGAGCTCGATGCCCTCCGCCACGACGGAAATCCCCATGTCGCGGCAGAGCACGGTCATCGAACGGACGAGCTTCTGGCGGACGTCGCTCAGGTGGACGTTGCGTACGAGCGACATGTCGAGCTTCACGAACTCGGGTTCCAGCGTCGCGAACGTGGAGAGCCCCGCGTAGCCGGCGCCCAGGTCGTCGATCGCGAAGCGGAATCCCTTTTCGCGGAGCGCCGCGACCGCGAAGCGGACGTCCTTCGCGTCGGGCAGCGCGGCTCGTTCCGTCAGCTCGAGCACGACGCGCGGAGCGATCGCGGTGAGGGGCGAGGTCTCATCGCCGAGCGTCTCGTCGGTGAGGTCGGTCGCGTGCAGGTTGACGAACAGCAGCGCCGGCGCCGGCGCGCTCCGGATCGGCGCCGGCGCTTTCTCCCGAACGGCGCGCCCGACGTCTTCCAGGCGGCCGAGCTTTTCTGCCGCGCTCAGGATGGCTTCCGGGTTCGGCAGCGCGGGCTCGTCGCTGCGGAGCAATGCCTCGTAGGCGTAGAGCGCGCCGGTCTCCGCCGCGACGATGGGCTGGTACGCCATCCACATCGAGTCGAGCGCGCGGGTGAGCGTCACTTCGAGCCCCGCGCGGTCCCCGGCCTCGGTTTGCTCGATGCCGAGCGCGTGCATCGCTTCGCGCTGGGCCCGCGCCATCCGGCTCAGGCCGACCGCGCGCCGCAACAGCTGCGCGAGCCGATCCGGCGAGAACGGCTTCACCACGTACTCGCACGCGCCGTAGTGGACGGCTTCCGCCGCGGAGCTCACGTCGGGGGCGCCGGTCATGAGCAGCACCGGGACTTCGAGATCCGTCGCCCGCGCGGCGCGCAGCACGTCGACGCCGCTGAGGCCGGGCATGGATAAGTCCGTCACCACGGCGTCGAACGTGTGCTTCGCGAGCAGCTCGGTGGCAAGATGGCCATTTTGAGCGGCCTCGACGTCAAAACCGGCGCGCTCGAGAAAGCGCGACAGCACCCGAAGCAGCTGAGCTTCGTCTTCGACCATCAAGATACGCGGACGTTGCTGCTCGAGTTGCACGGTCCCCCCCAGGTGCATCGCTAAGATCGTCCGGCGCCGCCGCCCGGCGGAACAGTGCCGGAGCAAGCGCTACTACGAGGGTAGCTCGCAGCGGCTCGGTCGGACACGGAGGAGGTCATTCACCCCTGCAAGACGGCCGAAGCGTCCGTCGGATTAAGCGGACGGGCTTGCCGTCGCCCCGTTCGATGAAGTAGACACGCCTTCGGCTTTCCCAGGGCCTGGACCGTCGAGGTCCGGCTCGTGGGGCGGGTCACGCATCCACCCATCACCCCTCCTCCAGGTAGGGGTCGGGTGGGTCGGGGTCCGAGAACACCTCGCGAAGGTGGCGGAATTGGCAGACGCGCTGGATTCAGGTTCCAGTGGGGTTACTCCTGTGCGGGTTCAAGTCCCGCCCTTCGCACCCAAGGCTCGTTCGTTTTCCCGCGATCCGCGCTGCTCCGAGTGAACGAGAACGAGATGCGCACGGAGCGAGTTCCCGAGGGGGAAGACGTCGTCGAGTATCTCGCGAACCTGGCGGGGCCTTTGGTTGCATGGGTCGCCGGCGTCGGGATCATCACGGACGTGGCGCTTTCCATCCTCGACGAAGCCGGCGAAACGCCCCGCACGCTGCCCGGCACAGCGCAGTTGCTCTCCCTTTCCGGGCCGCCCACGGGTCCGCTGATGGCCCTGGTCGCGGGGGCGGACGGCGCTCTTCGCGGGGGACGATTGCTCCGCGCCGTGGCGCGCGGGGTTTCCCTGTCGCTCTTCGACGCGGCCGCGATTCGCAACGTGGCCGGGCCCGCGAATCGTCCGGCGCGGCCGGCGCCCGCGGGCGACGACGACGAAGCCGACGAAGCGCCCCGCTACGGCGATCGGGTCGACCACTTCGTGTTCGGGCTCTGCGACGTGATGGTCGTGCGCGAAGAGCGGATGAAGATAAGAGACGTGTCGGGGGGCGGTAAGCTGCGCGAGATTCACCTCGGCGCCGTAAAGGTCCTCAAACCGACGATCGAAGACGGCCGCCGCGTGTTCAAATTGGCGCGAAAGTAATTCGCCGAAAGAGCCCTGCGTTTCTGCAGGCTCGGCCTGCGCGGTTCGGCGAACGGTTCAACCAGTTGGATGGCGCCGCCATTCGCGTCGCCTCCACCGAGAGCGGTTGACGCACTGCCGCGATATATTTAGTACGCGAAGCGATGTCCCAATCCATCAACCGCTACAAGGCAGATCTCAGAGAATTCAAGTTCATAATGTTCGAGCAACTGAAGCTAGGCGAGTTGCTCGGTCAGCCTCCGTACGCGGATTGGGGCGAAGAAGAGATCGCGATGGTGATCGAGCAAGCGTACCGGTTTTCCACCGAGGTGACCGGTCCGCTCAACGCCGTCGGCGACAAGGGCTGCCGTCTCGAGAACGGACAAGTCTTCACGCCGCCCGGCTTCAAGGAAGCGTGGAAAGGGCTCTACGAGCAGGGCTTCAAGACGCTCACGGTGGATCCGGAGCACGGCGGTCAGGGCGCGCCGCGCACCGTCGCCGCCGTCGTCAGCGAGATGCTGAGCGGTTCGAACCCCGCGTTCGAGATGTACCCGGCGCTCACGCTCGGCGCGGCGGAGGTGATCGGCGCGTTCGGCACCGACGACCAGAAGCACCGCTTCCTCGAGAAGATGTACGACGGCACCTGGTCGGGCACCATGTGCTTGACCGAGCCACAGGCCGGCAGCGACGTCGGCCTCAGCACCACGAGCGCGAAGAAGAACGCCGACGGCACCTACTCGATCAAGGGCACGAAGATCTTCATCAGCGGCGGCGATCACGACATGGCCGACAACGTCGTGCACCTCGTGCTCGCGCGCATCGAGGGCGCGGTGAAGGGCACGAAGGGCCTCTCGCTCTTCATCGTGCCGAAGATGCGCGTCGACGCGAACGGTAAGATCACCGGCCCGAACGACGTGAAGGTGCCTTCCATCGAGCACAAGATGGGCATCAACGGCTCGGCGACCTGTGTGCTCAATTTCGGCGAGGACGACGGCTGCGTCGGTTGGCTCGTCGGCGGCAAGGAGCACGAGGGCATCAAGCAGATGTTCATGCTCATGAACTTCGCGCGCATCGGCGTGGGCGTGCAGGGCCTCTCCGTCGCCGGCACCGCGTACCTGAACGCGCTCGAGTACGCGCGCGACCGCAAGCAGGGCACGAGCATCGAAAACTTCCGCGATCCGGAGGCGCCGCGCGTCGCGATCATCGAGCACCCCGACGTCCGCCGCATGCTCCTCGACATGAAGGCGCGCGTGGAGGGCGTCCGCGCGCTCATCCTGAAGACGGCGAACCACTACGATCGCGCCGACGCCAAGAAGGGCAAGGACGACGACGGCGCGCTCTACGATCTCGGTCAGGTCGAGCTGCTCACTCCTCTCGTCAAGGCGTACTCGTCGGATCAGGCGTTCCGCGTGTGCGAGACGGCGATCCAGGTCTACGGCGGCGTCGGTTACACGCGCGACTACCCGGTCGAGCAGTACTGCCGCGACGCGAAGATCTTCTCCATCTACGAGGGCACGAACCACATCCAGTCCCTCGACCTCGTCGCGCGCAAGCTCGGCCAGCGCGGCGGCGCGAACATGCAGGCGTTCCTCGGCGACGTGCAATCGTTCATCGAGAAGAACAAGAAGCACGAGGTGCTCGGCCCGGCGATCGCCGAGCTCGCGCGCGCGCACGAGGCCATCGGCGGCTGCGTCATGCAGTTCCTCGGCTGGTTCCAGGGCGGCGAGATGGTGAAGGTGCCGCTCACGTCGACGCGCTTCCTGCAGATCATGAGCGAGCTCACGGTCGGCTGGCTCCTGCTCGAGGCCGCGGTCATCGCGCTCGACAAGCAGCGCAGCGTCGACAAAAACCACCCCGACCACGCCTTCTACGAAGGCAAGAAACACACGGCCATCTACTGGGCCCACAACGTCCTGGCCGGTATCCCCGCCCTGGCCGACATCATCCGCGCCGCGGACCAGAGCCCGATAGCCATCCCGAACGAAGCGTTCGCGACCGTTTAAACCGAGCGCAAACGCGGCCGCGACAACGCCGTCCATCCAAGTATTTCGCCTCGCCTAAACTCGCGATAAAACGAGAGGCTTGGGAAGTCGGCGCCCTAGAAGAGCTTCTGATGTGCCACGCCCGCTCTCCGGCGTGCACGTCGATGTACGGACGCGCGTCGGCGCGGTCTCTCCGACGACGACGACGGGCCTCTCGCGGCTCGATGCCGCGTCCGCCGCGACGGTAGCCGCCGAGCTCGTCTCCGCGCGCGAGGCTACCGCCAAGGGCGCCGGGAAGAAGCGAGCCCAGCACGGCGCGCGCGCCGTGGACCTCGTCGTTCACAAGAACCGTTTCGGACGGACGCCCACCGTGCCGCTCGTCTACAGGGCGGCGGCGAGCGTCTTCGAGGAGAGAAGCCCATGAGCGCCGCGCGTCCGGACGCGACGCCGCGATGGAGAAGCCCATGAGCGAATCAGCGCGACGAATGAGCAGTGCGCCTCCGACGGATCCGACGCAGACCTGGGACCGGCCGCTGAAGGTCCAGTTCGTCCACGGCCTCGAGAGCGCTCCCGGATCGTCCAAGTCGACGTATCTCGACCGCTTCTTCGACGCCCTGACCCCGGCGATGGACACCCGCGACTTCGAGGGCGCGATCGCGACGCAGTCGGAGAAGGCCGCCGAGTTCTTCCCCGACGTGCTCGTCGGTTCCTCGTTCGGCGGAGCCGTCGCGCTCGCCATGCTCCAGCGCCGCCTCTACGGCGGCGCGGTCGTCTTGCTTTGTCCGGCGTACCGCCACTTCGGCGTGGAGGGACGCATCCCCGAGGCGTCGCGCGTCTTGATCGTCCACGGTTCGCGCGACGAGCTCGTTCCGCTCGACGACAGCAAGGCGCTCGCGGCAACGGGCACGCCGGGCCTCGTCGAGCTCGTGGTCGTGGACGACGAGCACCGATTGCACTCGCTCCTCGAGGGCGACGCGCTCGCGACCCTGGTGCGCAAGGCGCTCATCGTGACTCGGTGACGGGAACCGGGTGAGACGCCGCGCGCGAGTGTACGCGATGGGCGTTGCACGGTGCGCGAGGCGCGGTGCTGCGACGGGCGATGACGCGAAGGGTCAGCGTTATCGTCACGCCACGTGGGGAGCCGCGCCCGTTCCCGCGACGGCGCCCCCTCACGAGCGAGCCGGTTGAGCGCGGGCCATGTCCGGCGCACCGCCAGTGGCTCGTTGGGGAGGTATGCGCAGTGTCGGGGGCGAGGTACATGAGCGGGACATCCAAGGCTCGATGCGCACGTACGGAGAGCTCGGATTCGGCATATTTGCCGCTGATTGCGCTCGACGCCGGCGACCGAGGGACATCAACGGGACATCAGGGGTCCTATGTCCCGTTGATGTCCTTTTCTCGCCGGACATGCCTTGGATCGAAGGTGTTTTCGGATAGCGCGTGGTTTCGTATGTCCCTCGGAGGTACCTGGCGTTTTGCCTTCGCGAGAGACTCATCATCGAACGCAGAAATGAGCGCGGGCGCCGCCAGCACCGGCGGCCTTCGCGCCCGCGCGCTCTCTCGGTGTGCGGAGCTGCGTGGGGTGGCGGTCCGCCAAGCCCTGCGCGTTGCGTGTCACTGGGCAAACGGCGCCGGTCGTTGCATACGATACGGCGATGCCCGCCCGGGTCGTCCTGCACGCCGACATGGATGCGTTCTACGCCTCCATCGAGATGCGCGACCGGCCCGAGCTGCGCGGGAAGCCGGTGATCGTCGGCGCGTCGTCGGCGCGCGGTGTCGTGGCGGCGGCGTCGTACGAGGCGCGCCGTTTCGGTATTCGGTCGGCGATGCCGGGGTTCCGCGCGCGGGAGCTCTGCCCGCAGGGCATCTTTCTTCCTGCGGACATGGCTCGCTACGCACGCGTGTCGGATCAAGTGCACGACATCTTGCAGCGGTTCTCGCCGGATATAGAGCCCATCGCGCTCGACGAGGCATTCCTGGACGTCACCGGTTCGGTCGGGCTGTTCGGCGGCGCGCTCGCGCTCGGCCGCACGCTGCGTGAGATGGTGCGCGACGAGCTACGGCTCCCCATGTCCGTCGGTATCGGGCCGAGCAAGCTGGTCGCGAAGCTGGCTTGCACGCTCTCGAAGCCGGACGGCTTTCTCTACGTGGCCGGCGACGCCGTCACCTGGCTCTTGCACCCGCTGCCCGTTCGGCGGCTCTGGGGAGTCGGGCCGGTGCTCGAAGAGACGCTGGTCGCGCGCGGCATCCGCACCATCGGCGACCTCGCTCACGCCGACACGGCGCGCCTCGCCGAGGCCGTCGGCGATCGCGCCGCCGCGCTGCAGCACCTCGCGCGCGGCACGGACGATCGCGACGTGGAGTCGGCGCTCGCGCCGAAGTCGTACGGCGAGGAGAACACCTTCGAGCGCGACGTGAGCGATCGCGACGTCGTGACGGCCGCGCTGACCGCGCACTCCGAAGCCGTCGCGCGAAGGCTGCGCCACGACGGCTACAAGGGGCGCACCGTCACGGTGAAGATCAAGCTCGGCAAGGCGAGGGGACACCGCACTTCGCGCACCGATCCCGGCGTGCGCGAGCCGATCTATCCGCTTCTGACCCGCGCGCGGACCTTGCCGCAGGCGACGTCCGACGGGCAGCGGATCCGCGACGTCGCCGTCGCGCTCTGGGACGCGGCGAACGTCGGCGAGCCGGTGCGGCTGCTCGGCGTGTCGATGTCGAACCTCGAAGGCGGCGCGCTCGAGCAACTCGACCTATTTGCGACGCGCGAGACGACGGATCGCCTGGGCCCGGCGCTGGACGCGATCACGAAGCGCTTCGGCAAGGGCGCGATCCGCCGGGCCGTCGACGAACCCGAGAAGGCGACCGCCACCGACCGTCGCAAGAGGGGTGAGTAGCCGCGCGCCTCAGCCTTTGCCGAGGCGTTCGTCGTTGGCCGCCTTGGCGCGCTGCGAATCCGGCGCGCCCGGCGGCGACGAGACGCGGCGATATAGGCCGCTCGTGCCTTGCGGCTTTTCGTCGCTCAGGTCGCGGATGATCTTCGCGAGCACGCGCTGCTGCGTCGTGCACCCCGTCTTCGCGCAGATCTGGCGCCAGCGCTTGCGCAGGCCCTCTTTCGTCACGCCCAGCGCCTCGGCCGCTTCTTCGTGGAAGAGCCCGTTCGCGGCGACGACGACGGCGTCGCGCTCGCGGGCGGTCAAGCCGTGCTCGACGACGAAATCGCTGATCGGATCCCGACGGCGGCGCAAGGCTTCGAGCAGCGTCTTCGAGCCGACGGGTTTGGGCAGGTAAAGGCAGCGCCCCGAGAGATCCAGCGCGCGCCGGCTGTCGATGTTGCCCGACAGCACGATGATGTTCGGCCGCGGAGACAGGGACTCGCACGCCTTCACGACGTCCTCGCCATCGCCGTCCTTCAGAACGAGATCGACGACGGCGTGGTCGTACTGGCGATTGTTGCGCGCCGCAGCCATCAGCTCGTCGAGCGCGGCGACGACGGAACCGACCTCCATGACTTCGAACGAGGCGCGCCGCAAGAAGCGGCTGAGCACGTCTCGCATCACGGGGTCGTCGTCGACGATCAGCACTCGCTCACTTGGAGCAGGCTGAGGCATTTCGGAGAACCTCCCTGTCACGGTAGACGCAGCGTATCATAACGAAGCAGGCCCATGTCGACGGGCCCGAAACAGCAATAGGGGTCAGGGTGGTAGCGTGTCGGTGTGCGGCGCGACCTGCGCCCCCTTCGAGACGATTGCCGCGTAAAGCTCATCGCGGCGGGTCCCGGCGTCGACCAGGGACCGAGCCTTGGCGAGCTCGGTATCGACGAGCGCGCGGGTCCGAGCGTACGGTTGAGCTCCGACGAGCTTTATGCCGTTCACGAAGGTGGTCGGCGTCGCCTCGACCACGACGCGATCGCTCAGCGCGACGTCGGCCTGAATCGAGCTGCCGAATTTCGCTTCGCGAATCGCGACCCAGGCTGGCGTCCAGGGCAAGCCCAGCTGGCCGGCTATCCGACGGAACGTCGGCTCGCCGAGGCTGTCTTGCGAAGCATACAGCAGATCGTGCGCCTTCCAGAAACCCGTGTCGCCAAAAGAAGCCCGCGCGAAGCGGGCGAGCTCCGCGGCGGGCTCGGCGTGCGGGTGCATGGAGAGCGGCAAGTCCTTCCAAACGAGTCGCACGTCTTTTGGCAGCTCGGTGAGCAAGCGATCCAGAGTCGCGTTCCCCCGCTTGCAGAAAGGACACTCGAAATCCGAAAAAACCACCAGAGTTACGAGTGCGTCCGCGGGTCCGCGCATCGGATCGTCCGGTCCGATGGGGACATTCCACAATTTCTCGTCGATGGCAGGGGCAGGTGCGTCCGCGGGGCCTGCGGGCGGCGTCGAGCCCACCGCGCACCCGGTGCCTTCGGGCGCGTCCTTGGCGCACGGAACGAGACCGACCGGCCACGACGGTCGCTCGCGCGCGGGTTTTCCGAGATCGATCTCCGTCGTGTTCTCGCGTGCCGTCTCGGGTTGCTTCGGTTGCGCACCGCAGCTGACGGCCACGCCGAACACGAGGATCGGAAAAAGCTTTCGTGCGAACGCCATCGTCGAGCGCTCCGGCAATAACACGCGCTGCGAGCGCTGGCGAAGGCGACAGATGATCGATCGCCGTTGCCGTCCGTTCGCACCGCGGAAGCCAACGCGCGTTCACGAATCCCCTCTTTTCAGTATCGGCGCTCTGATCTTCGGTCTGAAGCGGGCAAAGATCCGAGAAAACTAGGTCGCATCAGCCTCTGGCGCGCCCGTTGCAGAGCGGACACGCTGTTCGGGTTCGCTTCGAGCGGCCCGAGCTTGCTTCGGAGGTTCTTCGACTTCGATCGATCTGAGCTACGCGGTGCCCTGGCCCATGGACGCCGGTCCGATACCGCCGAATTCGTGCGCCGATCTGGTGAAACCGGACGGCGGCGTGCCCGACGGCGCTCCGTAGGGGCGCCCGGCAGTCCGGTTGCGCAGCGCGCGCCGTCGGGAGAAGCTAGCGCGAATGCGTCTCGCGATCGGACTCGTCCTGCTCTGTGCGACTTCGGGCTGCGGGCGTGCGTCCGCGTCGCCGGCGCTCTATACCGGTCGCGTCGAACCGCGCTTGCGTCTCGCCACGGACGTCTCCATCGAACCGGCGGTGCCGGAGACGGCGCTGTACCTCGGCGACGTCGTCGCACGGTGTCGCGCGGACAGCGGTGTCGTCGCCATCGACCACGAATCGCTCGCCGACGTGGATTGCTCCGAGACGCTGCTCGTCTCCGCTCTGCGCGAGAAAGCGGCGTCGGTGGGCGGCGCGGCGCTCGTCGGCCTGCGCTGCACGGCGACGACAGAGTCGAGCGACGGCGCCCTCGCTTCGGTGCTTCGTTCCTGTTCCGCGGCGGTCGCCGGCGCGGCGACGGATGCCAACGGCGCGTTCCGGCGTGGAGCGCCTCCGGAATTCGTCCTGCAGGACTACGATCCGAGCGAGGCATTTTCGGTCAAGGTGACGCTCGTTCCGGCGGAAGAGCGACCGGCGCCGCGCCAGCCGATTCCGTCGGATGCCGTCACCGAGCTCGCCTTCGTGCCGCCCGGGCGCGTCGTCGTGGGCGACATCGTGGCGAAGGGAAACGGCCCGTGCAGCCGAGCCGCCGTGCGGCACGCGGTTCGCGCTGCGGCGGGCCGCGTCGGCGCCACCGACGTCGTCGGCATCGCCTGCGTGCGCCGCGAGCGCGGCTTCGTCTGCACCGGCCGCGCCACGCGCCCGGAAATCGACGAGTACGGCGCAGCTTGGGCCGCTCGCTTCGAGCGCGCACCCATCTAGCTGCTCTCGGTGCTCGGCGTACTATCGTACGCCTGCGCGCCTCACCCAGCTATCTGGGCACGCGGTCTTCGCGATCGACCCAAGCTGCGTTATGGCCAGACGAATTCGACCGGGACTTCGATCGCTTCGAGCACGCTGAGGCGCACCGGACACGTGTTCGCGACGTGCTCGAGCTCGCCGCGAACGCTCGCGCCGATCGCCTTCGCGCTTTCCGGCATGTCGATGCGAACGGCAAGCTTCGCGATTCGCCGCGGTGGCGACGTCGTCATGAACTTCTTCACGTTCAGTCGCGCGCCCTCGATGGGCAGCTGGTGCTTGCGCGCGTGGATGCCCATCACCGTGGCCATGCACGTTCCGAGAGCGGCGCCGACCAAGTCGGTCGGCGAAAACGACTCCCCGCGGCCGTGATTGTCGACGGGTGCATCCGTCGAAATGTGGGTTCCGGAAGGGCGATGTGCGGCGTCGCAGTGGAGCTCGCCTTCGTAGAGGACGTCGATGTCGATCATGTGGATGACGTGCTAATCAGCGTATCACTAAAATGGACCTCCTTCTCGTTCGCCATGGTGAGAGCGAAGGAAACTCCCTCGGGCAGCTCCAGGGGCACGTCGATTCACCGCTCACGCCGCTCGGCCGAGCCCAAGCGCGCCGCGTCGGGGCGTGGCTGAAGGCGCAGGCGCCGCGCTGGGCCGCGGCGTATTGCTCTCCGTTGTCGCGGGCGCGCGAAACGGCGGAGATCATCGCGAATCAAACCGGCTACCCTGCCGCGCTGAACGACGACGATCTCCGGGAGGTCGCCGCGGGCGATCTCGAAGGGCTGAACCGCGATCAAATCTGGAAGAAGTACCCCGGCTACGCCGACCGGAAGATCACGGATCTGGGCGACTTCGCCGAGTTCGGCGGCGAAGGGTACGACGACGTGCAAGCGCGCGTCGGTCGGTTTCTGGACCGTCTCGAGCGGCGGCACAAGCCGGGAGCCGACGTCGTGCTCGTCGTCGCGCACGGCGGATTGCTGTTCCAGCTCGTGAAATCGGTGGTGTGCGTTCCGGTGCCGCGCGTGTGCATCCTTCAGTGGGGCAACTGCACCGCGACCTTGCTCCGGTTCCGCGAACGGCGCGGGACGTTCATGGCCGAGATTACCTGGCACGTCCCCATAGACCTCATGGGCATGAGCTCCGGCGAAGAATCGACCGGAGTGTTCCGGTGAAGCGCCGGGCGGCGTGCGTCGCCGCCGCGAGCGCTTCACTGTGCTCGATGCTCCCCGCGTGCGCGGCGGATCGGAGTCGCTCGCGGAGCACGCCCGACGCCGCGGCCGCTGCGTTCGGCGGCCGCACGCCCGCCGACGCCGCCGATCGCGGCGCGCTCGCGAGCGACGCCGCCGCCGTGCACCCGTCGCGGGACGCGAACGCCCCGGCCGACGTGCCGTCAGACTCCGCCGTCCAAGTCCCGGAAGCGTCCACACGGATGGACGCTTCCATCCCCGCGGCCTGCGCCGGCGACGCGGCGGCGCTCCCGAGCGGCGCGCGGTGCATTCTTCACATCGACGGGCGTGCCATCGACGAGAACGGCGCTCCCATCGCCCCGCACACGCTCGCCTCCGCGTGCGGCCCCGAGCAATGCGCGCCGGGTTACACCGCGAGCGACGGCTCGTTCGCGATCCCGGTCGGCGTCCATCTCGACCCGAGCCTGTACTCGGTAGAGCTGCATGTCCGCCCCGACCAGGCCGCCTTCTACTTCGCGCTGCCGAAGAACGCGCCCGGGCCCATCGTGGACATGGGAGCGCTGCGCGTGCTCCCGATGCCGCCGCACGGCCCGCTGCTCGACGTGAACCCGAACGGCGCCGCCGCGCAGACCGTGGCCAGCGGCGACGTCACCCTCGACGTACCGGAGGGCGTCTACGTGCGCCTGGACGTCGAGAGCAACCTCGCGGGCGACCACGGCAGGGAATTTCGGGCGCTCACGATTGCGAGTCGCTTCATCGACGAATTCGCCGATGGCATCGCGGGCCTGCGAGCCGTCTACGCGCTCGAACCTTTCGAATCCTCTTTCGAGTACCCTGGCGCGCACCCCATGCCGGCTCTCGTTCGGCTTTCCTTCGTGAACACGGCTGCGATCGCGGCCGGCGCCGCCGTGGACGTGCTCGCCCTCGGCACGTACGTGTATCCGGAGTGGGTGACCCCGGCGGCGCTCGAGAAAGTCGCGAGCGCGCACGTTTCAGCGGACGGCAGCAGAATCGAGCTCGATCCGGGCGAGGGGCTGCCGCATCTCACGTGGATAGCGCTGCGCCCGTCGTGAAGGCCGCGGAGCCCGCGGGTTCCGTCTCGCTCGCGTTCGCGGCCGGGACGCTCGACGTGCGCGGGCTCGACCCGGTCGAGACGCGGGTGCCCGGCGTCGCGTGGGACGCGCGGACCGCGAGCCACCGCGCGCCGGCGCATCTGTACGCGCACGTCGTGCGCGCGCTGGTCCAGGCGTCCGTCCCGTTCGAAGACAAGGCGCGCGCCTACGAGGAGCCGGGGCTCGAAGTGTGCATCCGGCGCGAGCCGCGACCGTACCAGACCGAAGCCTGCACGGCCTGGCGCAAGGCGAAGGGCAGGGGAGTCGTCGTGCTGCCCACGGGCGCGGGCAAGACGCACGTCGCCGTGCTCGCCGCGGCGGAGAAGAACCGCAGCACGCTCGTCGTCGCGCCCACGCTGGATCTGGTGCGGCAATGGTACGACGTGCTCCGGACGTCGTTCGGCGTGGAGGTGGGCGTCGTCGGCGGCGGCGAGCACGTCGTACGCCCGCTCACCGTCATCACCTACGACTCCGCCTATCTGCACATGGAGTCCATCGGCGCGCGCTTCGGGCTCGTCGTGTTCGACGAATGCCATCACTTGCCGAGCGAAGCGTACGCGCTCGCGGCGCGCTCGTGTCTCGCGCCGTATCGCCTGGGGCTCACGGCGACGCCGGAGCGCGCCGACGGCCGCGACGCGCTGCTCGTCGAGCTCGTCGGGCCCACGGTGTACCGCAAGGACATCCTCGAGCTCTCCGGGAGCTATCTCTCGGAATACGACACGGAGCGCATCACCGTCGCGCTCTCGCCCGAAGCGCGCGCCGAGTACGCGGCGGAGCGCGCCGTTTACCTGGATTTCCTGCGCGCCCAGGGCATTCGCATGTCGAGCCCGTCGGGCTGGGGCGAGTTCATCATGCGCTCGGCGACGAGCGTCGCGGGCCAGCGCGCCATGCAGGCATATCGAAGGCAGCGGGAGCTCGCGTTCGCCGCTCCGGCGAAGCTCGACTACCTCGAGCTCCTGCTCGAGGAGCACCGCAAAGATCGCGTCATCGTCTTCACCGAGCACAACTCGACGGCCTACGCCGTGTCACGGCGCTTCCTCGTGCCCGTCATCACCCACCAGACGAAGGTCACCGAGCGCAGCGACATCCTCGCGCGCTTCGCCGACGGCCGCTACGGCGTCATCGCCACGTCGAAGGTCCTGAACGAAGGCGTCGACGTCCCCGACGCGAACGTCGCCGTCGTCCTCTCCGGCAGCGGCTCGGTCCGCGAGCACGTCCAGCGGCTCGGTCGGATCCTGCGCCCGCGGGAGGGCAAGCGCGCCGTCCTTTACGAAGTCGTCTCCGCCGACACGGCCGAGTCGTACACCAGCGATCGAAGGCGCGAGCACGATGCTTACCGCTGACCACGTCCGCGCTCGGAAGAAGGCCGGCGAGCTCATCGTGCGGCGCCTGGACGCGAAGGAGCGCGCGCGCGCCGCCGAGCTCGCGGAGACATTTCTTTCCATCGCTCGCGCCCACGTCGGCCGCACGCGCGACGAGCTCGTCGAAGCCTGGACCGCGGTTCCCCTCGCCCCGAAAGATCGTAAGCTCGCGGACGGCCTGCGCAAGCTGATCGAGGACGCCTCCGAGCTCTCGGCCCAGGCGCCCGTGGATCCCATCGAGCTCCGGCGCGAGGTGTTCTCCACGGCGAGCTCCCGCCGCCGCGAGAACGACGAGGGCAGGGTGGATCGCGCGAGCGTGCTCGAAGCGGTGGCGACGTCGCACGGCCTCTCCGCCGCCGAAGTGGAGCGGGCGCTCTACGCCGATCTGAAAGGCGAGCAGGTGCTGACGGGCATCGGCGCGCTGCCTCCCGAGGCGTTCGTCGAGCGCTACGATCGCGGCCAGGTGCAGGCGGTGCTCCTGCGCGCCGTGCGCGTCGTCGCCGACGTCACGTGCAGCGTCCCCGCCGCTTATCGCGCGCTGTTCCGCGAGCTCAAGTTCCGGCGCTTGCTCTATCGCATCGAGCGCCGGGACGACGGCTACCGCATCGACATCGACGGCCCGTTCAGCCTGTTCGAATCGGTGACTCGCTACGGCCTCGCGCTCGCGTTGCTCCTGCCGGCGCTCGAGGAATGCGAAAAGCTCGCGCTCGTCGCCGAGGTCCGCTGGGGACAGCGCCGCGAGCCCCTCGTCTTCCGCCACGTCGTCGCGCGCGAGCCGGAGCGCCATCGCGACGTCGGTCCCGCGCCGCCCTTCGGCGTACGCGACGACGTCGTCGAGCTGATGAACGCGTTCCAGGCGCTGGACACGCCGTGGCGCGTGCAAGAAAACGACGAAATCTTCGACCTGCCCGGCCTCGGCGTCTGCATTCCAGATCTCGTCTTTTCCCACTCCAAAACGCGGGAGCGCGTCTACTTCGAGGCGCTCGGCTTCTGGAGCCGGGACGCGGTGTGGAAGCGCGTCGAGCTCGCGAAGAAAGGCCTGGGGCGTCGCGTGCTCTTCGCGGCGAGCAGCCGCCTTCGGGTCAGCGAAGCCGTCCTGTCCGATGACGACGCGGCCGCGCTCTACGTCTACAAGGGCGTCATGAGCGCGCGCAGCGTGGAAAAAAAGCTCACCGCGCTGGCGGAGCGCAAAGTGTAACGTTGTCCGCGAGCGGTGACACCGCGCAACCGCTGGCGCGGTGTGTCGCATCGTCACGATCGGCCTGACGCGACAAGATACCGGCGTCGAGCCGCGCTCCGCGGTATTCCCCCTTTCGCGCGGCCCAGCTTCGTGCTGCAGTTCTCCCCGGAGGTTCTTGAAATGCGTGCGTTCGTGCTTCGGATGGCGATGGTATCGGTGGCGGCTCTAGCGGCGGTTTCCGCGTGCGCGAGCGACGACGGCAGCGCCGCGAAGCACGAGCCCGAGGCCGACGCGGCGATCGGAGGCGGCGGCCACGCCGGGTCCGGCGGCAACACGTCCGGCGCAACCGGCGGTTCCAGCACGGCGGGTACGAGCGGGGGCGGTGCGGCCGGTGCGGCGATCACCGGTTGCGACACCTCGTCCTGCGACCAGCTGGTTTCGGGTCTCTCCACCCTGGGCATCAAATCGTGCTGCGCGAGCGCCACCAAGTGCGGCATCGACACCAGCGCGATCACCTCCTTCCTGGGCGCCAACAGCGGCATCCCCTCGTGCATCGATCCGACCGCCTTCACGCAGACGATGACGACGACGCCACCGTCCAACATCAAGGCCGACGGCGGCGTCGTCCCCGTCACCGACGGCCTTCCCATTCAGCTCGACTCCGCGTGTCCCGACATCAGCGCCACCGGCGCGTTCGATCTGCCCGGCTGTTGCCGCCCCGACTCGAACACCTGTGGCGGCTCGACGCACACCTTGGTCGGCGCCGGCACCACCGTCCCGCTGCGCTGCTTGAGCTACGCCGAAGTCGCCGCTGCGACCGCGAGCACCTTCGGCAACACCGTCGTCATCCCCGACGACCCGAACATCAAGTGCAAATACACCGCGGCCCCCACCGGCATCCCCGACAGCGGCCCGCCCCCCAAGCAAGACGCGAGCGTCACTGAACCCGACGGAGCCGTCAAACCCGCTCCCGACGCGCGCGCCCCCGAGACCGACGCAGCGTCGCGCGGAGGCTCGGCAGGTGAAGCGGGCTCGGCAGGTGCAGCGGGCTCGGCAGGTGCAGCGGGCTCAGCAGGTGCAGCGGGCGCAGGGGGAACGGCCGGCTCGGCAGGTGAAGCGGGCTCAGCCGGTTCAGGAGGGACATCGGGCTCGGCGGGTTCAGGAGGAACCGCGGGCTCGGCAGGGGCGGCGGGCTCAGCAGGTTCGTAGAAAATGCGCTTTTCTGCTGCAAGCCGTCGCGCTTCGAATTAAAGACGGCCTCTCTCGTCCGGGTAGCTCAGTCGGTAGAGCAGAGGATTGAAAATCCTCGTGTCGGCGGTTCAATTCCGTCCCCGGACACCCTGATTGGGTGGGATTTCGCAGGGTTCTGGCTCCTCGACGGCAAGGGCTCAACCGTCCCATGTGCCCCATCCGGCCCATGTGGTCGCTGCAATAGCACTGCATTCGTTGAACTCACGACACGAGGACAAGCGTTTTTGCGTTTGACTCGGGGTTTTTGCATTTTTATCGCCTCTCCCAACGGGATTCGTTGAACGACGACACGAGTCCAAAGGGTGTTCTTCGGGATGCCGCTCTCCCGAGCCCAAGCGGCGAGAGTCATCTCCCTGCCGTCATGCTCGTAGAGGAACGCCTCGGCTTGTTCCTTCGGTTCGGGGAGCTTGGTGAGTCCTTGGAAGACGACTTTCTTTTTCGGCGCGCGTCGTCGACCAAGGCGAACGTCGAGCGCCGATTGCATCAAGTCGCCGAGCTCTTGGGCATTCGCACGTACGCCGTAGACCGTCTCGGTGAAGGACCAACACATGAAGCCTGACCTAGTCGACACAACCGAATGATGGAGCAGGTGGCGATGGCGATGGCCGATCATCTAGAACGACTCGAGGACGATCGCGCTCGGAAAGAACCTGTATCGTTCGACTCCGCCTACAGCGAGCTCGCTGCTTCACTCAGCGCGTTCATGCGGATGAACATTGAGCACCCCTGGAAGAAGCGGTCCGTCGTCGTCTTCCTCGAGACTCACCCGAAGCTCGAACTGATCGCCGACGGAGAGTGGGTGAACGTGTCGGCCACGTACGCCGCAATCGACTTTCGTCTCCGCGGCGTCTGCGAGATCAACGGCTGCCCGGTCGTCGATGCCCAGCACTTGTACGGCGACGTGTACTTGTGCACGGTCATCGACCGGCGTGGCTCGTGCCGACAGATGCTCCGGTTCGACTTCGATCTGACGAAGCAACGAGTCGTCTCGAAGATGCGCGTCGTTGGCGAGGTCGAGTCACCGGCGTTCGAGATCAACGGACCGGCGTTTGAGTTCGTCTACCCGACCCTCTGGGAGCGGATCATGGCGGATAATCCGTCGGTCACGTGAGCTGATTCGCGCCCAAACTGCTTCAAGTGCCAATCATTTCAAGCTGATCCTCAAGGTGGCCAAACAATGTCAGTGCGTTCAACAGGGGTGCTTCCAGACGCTAGACGCCCGGTGTACTATCCGAGCATGAACCGCGACGACCATCGGAAGGTGGGGATCCTCTCCGGAGTGGCCGCCGTATGTCTGAATGCCGCTCGGGCAAATCGCTCCGTTACGCTCGGCGAGCTTGTCGGCGGGGCACTGAGCGGCATGTTCGGCGCCGCGGGTCCTGACGTGTTCGAGCCAGCGGATCATCCGCATCACCGGCAGGTCGCGCACTCCGCCGTTACGCTCATGGCCACCACGGGCTACGTCCTGCCGAGAGCGGCCGACCTTCAGAACAAGCTGGCCACAGAAGCACAGACGGACCCGGACCCTCTGCGCCGGTTCCTCACGCAATTTGTCGCCGGTGCCTCTGCTGGTGCCCCAGCGGGATACGCTTCTCATCTCGTTGCGGATGCAACGACGCCGCGCTCGATCCCCTTCCTTGGGAAGTTCTAGGGTCGACGGAGCATATCGATGTGAGGGGACTGGGTTCAGCGGCGCCGTGACTATCTCTTTGCGCCGTTCGCGATCCATTGATCAATCGAGCACAGGGTGCCCGCGTCCAAGCTCATACCTGGCGGCATCGAGTACGACTCATTCTTCGAGTTAAGCCGGACAATTACTTTGCCGCATTGCACATCATTCGGATTCACGCGAGCCTCACCATTCGCGCTCTTCACTGAAATTAGGTTCGTGTACGCCTGATCTTCGTTGTCGAGAGCCATGTTGCCTGTCGGCATCGAACCGCTGTGACAGCCGGCAGCAGCACACGTCGTGCTTAGTGTGTACTTCCAAACGTTGTCGAAAGTAGGCTCGTAAAGTGCCGAGCAGCTCGTGCTGACCGGGGCCGCTAAACACGTTGGCTCGCCGTCGTTGTTCCCGCCGCCACAAGCGGGACTGAGCGCGATAGATAAGGCAGCACCGAAAATTGCAGTAGGAAGACGCATTTACGCCGTAGACCTCTTAAAAGGCCGGTCGGTTGCCGTCAAGGCGCACGGGCTCCGGCCAGCTATCTGGGCCGATTTTCAATGAAGATTGTCTCACGAAAGGAGAGCCTCTGTCGCGCACTGGTTACAGAAACGGGACGACAAGAAGTGTCGTCGTCCCTTACGCGGGCAAAGGCAGTACCGGGCTCGTGACTTCAGAGCCCATCCGTAAGGTCCATTGCAACAGATGTTGTCGCGTCCGTGCAGAAAGCTAAAAGAAATGACCATCATCATATTGCTCACGTTCGGATATCCATGCCGCACCGTAGCTACCGAGCTTCCGGTAACTACGCAGGAGGTCCCCACAAATGTTGAGCACAAAAACACCGATCATGTTGTCCGCGATCGCCATCACAACTGCACTTGCCCTGTCGCTTGATGCGAAAGCCAATATCACCTGCGGCGAGTATGACGCATGCAACAACAACACCGCCTCATTCGAGGTGTACAACGGAAGCACAAACACATCCGACGCTGCGATCTACGGCGCCGCAGGGTACGGAATTGGAGTCAAAGGAACCGGTACGTGGGGCGTCTATGGATTGGCGGACGGAAGTTCCAGTGACATCGGCGTATACGGTGTAGCCAACGACGGGACAGGCGTGTACGGCTCAGGGGTTACTGGAGTAGGAGGTCTCTCGACCACGAATGGTGGTGTTGGTGTGTACGGTTTGTATTACAACAGCACCGCAGTTGGCTACGGCGTGTATGGCCAATCGGGCCCGGCCGGTTACGCCGGTTACTTCGCAGGCAATGTCGCCTATACCGGATCGCTGACACACGTTTCCGATATCAGGCTTAAGAAGAACATCAAGCCGCTCGACGGTGCAGCCGCAATCGATCTCGCTCTCAAGCTGCATGGCGTGACGTTCGAATGGAAGGATCCAGGCGAGCACTCCGGACCCGGTACCCAGTGGGGATTCATCGCTCAAGATGTTGAGAAGGTATTCCCCAATTGGGTCAAGACGGATGCCAATGGCATCAAGATGATCGACACGACAGGGGTCGAGCCGTTGCTGCTGGAAAGCGTGCGTACACTGAAGGCGTCTAATGACAAGCTGCACGCGCGGGTATCTACGCTGGAGGAACGCCTGACGAAGCTTGAAGATGCGCAAGCTGGACACCGTCCATTGGCTTCGGGTTTCGGCGGCGGCGCAAGTCTCGGGCTCATTGGCTTGGCAGCAATGGTATCTGGATTGGCATTGGGAAGACGCCGACGCTGACTTTCGCGAAGTAGAGGAAGAGGGTGGTGCTCTGTGTCACCCTCACCTCGCCAGCACGTAAGCCACTGCCCCAGCGAAGATCGCCACGACGGCGACGACGGCCCAAGCCGGAACTCGCTTCATGTGCAGCCGAGCTCGGTTCGGATGGATCGAAGCGTCCACTTGCGAATCGAGTTCATCCCGAGCACGGTTCGCCTGAGTCATGTCGTCTCGGAGCTCGGACAGCTCCCGAGTTAATCGACCATGGTCGAACTCGAGTTGCCCGACTCGTCTCCGAGCGTCGGATCCGCCACGATCTTGTAAACGTCGAGTGGATTGACGGCCATGGAATTAGGCGTGTGTCAGGGCTTGAGCCCCGGAGTTGACAACCGACTTCGCGAGCCCGGTAGAGTTGTTCGCGTTGTTCTGTGCGATCTCCTCGTTGAGAGCGATGGCGTTGTTCTGGGCGTCCTGGTTGGCCTTCTGCGTGTCGAGCGTGCCACCGTAAAGGTTTTGCATGCCGTACACGTTCGTGAGTCCCTGCGAGGCCGAGTTAACAGCCGCACCGGCCTGCTGCTGCTCTTGGGCCCGAATCGTGGCCGCCTGATTCGCCGCCTGCTGCTGGCCTTGTGCAGCTTGCCCGAGTGCCGCCTGGAACAATGCTGCACGCTGTCCACCGGTGCCGTTCGAGCTCGCGGCCATCCCGTAGGCTCGACGTGAGGCATCGTCCGCAGCAGCCTTGTACGTCGACTCGGCAGCACTTGGACCACCAGTACCGGTGGCCTGAGCCAATTGCGACGCAATCAAAGGTTGGTAGGCGCTGTTCGCCTCGGTCAGCAGTCGATTGCGATCACTTTGCACCTGGATAGACAGTTTTGGAAAGCTCCACCGGAATGCTCCCGATGGCTATCGCCTGGCAATGGAAACACTGCGAGATTTTAAGGATCGCGCGCAGATTCTCGCAGCGCGTTGGACTGCAACGAGCCGCGTTGGAGGTCTGGTCGGGGCGCTCGTCGGTGGGGTAACGGCGGCGGTGAACCTACTGGCTGGCTCGAGCGGCTCAAGTAGCGCATCGGGCGTCGCAGTCGGTCTCGGCCTCGTCGCCATCGGCGCATTCGTGGTCGCGCGAGGCGAGTTCAGGTCGAAACGCTGGGAATTCGTGCTAAAAGATTTCGAGACCTTTCTCGCCGATGCTCGGAAGCAAGGGCCGGGAAAGTAGACCGACTCTCGTGAGAAACGCGCTCGAACAACTGTCGACAATGAGCACCGCGCTCGTCGCGGCCGCGGGATGGCTTGCGGTCGATATGTCCGGTGCTAGCGGTCCTGGGCGCCCGCTCAAGCTCGTCGGTCTTCTGACGTGCCTCTTCGCGGGCGTTGCGCTAATGCTCTACAGGCGCGTGTGTGAAACGCATTGGCTACGCGCGGATCGTGGATTCGCGATTCGCCAATCGTTGTTCGAATCCCGGAATGCGTCGGACTCGGAGCCGGCGAGACATTTCGTATCGCCGTTTGACGACTCTCAGGCTCTCGACGCAGTGTTGACCATCGTGGCTGAGAGCTTCTCCGAAACCGTGCTGGAGATGGCGCGTATCGTCGAAAGAGCAGAGCGAGTGGGCCGTTCCTTTTCGAAAACGAACTTGAGGTAACGTGTCGGCCAGTAGCTCTGCAGCAGCGGCTCTCGAGAAGGCAGTCGAAGTCCTAAATGGGGTTCACCGTCTCTCTGCGGCCGTAACGACGATTGAAGAACGCCTCAGCGACTTTCGCAAAGAGGTGAGAAATTGGATGCAAGAGGCCGAGCAGCGGCTCGAGCATCGTTCGGAAGCGCGCATTCGAGTCTTAGAAGAGCGGATACGCGATCTCGAGTCGAGATACGCAAAGTTGGAAGCTAAAAGCGACGCCGCGTTGGCGAAGGCGTTTGAAGCCATTCTTCGTGATGCCGTCCGGGAAATGCGCGTCCCTGCGCCAGCGCCGGCCGAGCAGGAAAAAGCCGAAGCGGACGAGCCGAAACGCTCTTAGCGTCGGTACAGCGTCAATCCTGAACGGCTCAGTCGCGCGTCGGCGCCGCGTCGACAGCGGCCGCGTCGGCGCTCGAGCCCGCGTCGGTGTTCGGAGCGACCGTGCCTCCGTCGTTCGAGGGCGAACAGACGGCGCCGACGTAGACCGTGGAGTAACCAGCGACGACCTTCGTCGCGATTGTTCCGCAGGTGTGCGTCGGGTGCGTGAAGGTGAGACTGTAATCGCCGGGGCTGGCGGTGATGATGCCCCAGCCCGCCGCGCTCGACTGGGTCAGGCTGCTGTCGGGTCTCCACGCTTCCGATACGTAGAACGGGCCCGCGCTCGCGCTCGGCGAAATGCTGACTCGATAGCCCATCAAGTAGACGAACCCGGTGCCGCCGAAGACTTGAAAGAAAGCGGAGTCGCTCTGAGCGCCCGGCACCACGGCGGCAAACTGGATCGTTCCCCGGGTCGGATCGCGCTCCACGCCCACCTGTTTCATGAAGCCATCGTTGAACGACTCGCTGGCCATGGCGATGAACGGAGCGCCGTAGCTGCCGGCTGGGGTCGCAGGCACCGGATAAAGCACCGAGTCGAATCCGGCCTTCTTGTACGAGAAATGAAACGGCTGGTTCTGCGGTGTGCCGTCGAACTCGTAATCGCCGCTGCTGGTCGTGGTCGCGCACGGAAGACTGCTGTCCTCGTAGACGCACACCTCGACGCCGGGCAACGGGGTGTACTTGCTTCCGTCGAATCCCGTCGCCGTCGACGCATCGACGACGATGCCTCGGAAGATGGGCGTGAGGTCGCCGGCAGCTGGGCCAAAGCCACCGTTCGATGGCGCGGCGCCGGACGATGCGCCGCCGGCCGCAGCGGCTCCGCCGTTCGACGCGGCGTCGCCCACGGAAGCCGCGCCGCCTGTCGACCGCGTGCGGCCACCGGCGCCCTTGCTCGATGACGGCGTGACGGGGCGCTCGTCGCTCGAGCACGCGGAGAGCGCGAAGGCGGCGGTCGCGAACCAGAGCGATGCTCGTAGTTTCAAATCATTCCAGTTCGAGCGGCCCGCAGGGGATCTGCGCGCGGCAGCGAAGGACGCATATTAACGGCAGGGCTATCGTGAACGCAACCGAGGCCTCGCGCTCGCCGTCGCCGTCTCTTACTGCGTGCAATTCTCGAACAAGAACCCCGAGCGGGCCGTTCGTGTACTTGCATTTGTTTCCCTCCGTCGGCGTTACCTCCAACGTCACGGCGCCCTGGGCGGAGCCGTCGTTCCGTGCGGCGTCGGGCGTCGCGATCTTCGTGGCGACGGGTGTTCCGGTGTCGACTTCGGGCTGGTGCCGGCATTCGCCCTCGACGCACACGAGATCGCTCGCGTGCGGAGTACAGTCCGCGGTCTTCGCGCACAAGAAATGGGTTTCGCCGCTCGTGCCCGGCGTGCTGGCGCAGGCGACACACAGGCCACCCACGGCGGCCGCCCGCAGAACATTTTCAAAAACCATCTTCCTCATCGCTTTCGTCCTCTTCGTCGATGACCCGCTGTCCATAGTAAACGTCGATACGTGTCGTGCAGTCTTCGAGGCCGTGTGCGCGGTTGTGCTCGTCGATGCGTTCTCGAAGAGCGCTCATGCGCGCGCGAAATGCCGCGAGCTCACCGCGTAGCTCTCGTTCGAAGGGGCTGCCCTCGAACAAAGTGAAGTGATACGTGCTGCCGCCGGTCTCGCCGGCCCGCTTCGCCTTCGGTTTCGTCGAGAGTTTTTTGCAGATCGTCTTCACGACGGTCGCGAAGTGATCGAGCACCGCTGCTTCCCAGCCGTTCGGGTTCTCGGCGTCGAGGACGAGCTCGTAAGAGCGATAGACGGGGTCCTCGCCGGCGAGACGTTCGATTCTTCCTTGAGAAGAGAGCGACTCCAGGGCTCGTTCCAGATCCTGCCGGTGCACGCCCGAGAGCTCGAGGAGCCGGTCACGCGAGACGGGCTGCTCGCGAAAAACGAGGCTCCACACGAATGCCTCGACGGCCAGGTTGCTCTGGACCGTCTCCAGGCGAACGGCTTCCTCGGGAGTCGTGATCCGATATGCCGTGCCATCGCCCACGCCGGTCGAAAGGACGAGCCCGCTCTCCATGAAATCGTGCAACACGCCGCGCACGGTCGCTTCGTCGTCGCGCTCGAATCGCTCGAGTATGTCCCGCCGCGTGACGAACTCGCGTTCCTTCACGTACTCGAACATCGCTTCCCGCAGCGAGCGGCCTCGATCCGTCGCGCTGCGTGCGATGCGCTGCGTGCGTCGCTGGTACGTCCGAAGAGCCATGCCGAACATGTCCGCGCTCACCTTCTTCGTGACGCCCTGGCTCTCGAGCTCCTTCGCGAGCTCCAGGAACACCTGCCCGGCGATGTGGGCCAGCGGCGCTCGCAATCCGCCGGATGTCGCCAGCTGTGCGATGAGCAGCGTCGTCTGACGAACGATGCCGTCGATCAAGAGTCGCGGATTCATCCCGAGTGCGTTCTATCGCGCGCCATCGGCCCTGGGGAGGCGTCAGATCTGCCACCAGGGCTGGGGGTCGAGTCGGCTCGGAACCGCCAGGGTTGCAGCGTCCTCTGCGACGTGGCGACCTTCAGTGGATGGACGTCTCGGGTATCAGCGTCGCCGGTGTCGAAACGTGCATCGAGGTGCCGAGCCTCGGCGTGCTGTTCGATTTAGGGCGCTGCACACGGACCGCGGTGAGCGCGCCGGTCGTGTTCTTGAGTCACGGGCATCTCGATCACATCGGCGCGATCGCGCAGCACGCGGCGCGGCGCGCGATGATGAAGATGGGGGAGAGCACGTACGTCGTCCCCGCCGCGATCTACTCGGACGTCGAACGTCTCTTTTCGGCTGCGGGAGCGCTCGACGGCAACCCGATCCCGCGGCGGGTCGTCGCTCTCGGGTTGGACGACGAGTTCGATCTGGGGAAGGGCCGCCGCGTGCGCCCATTTCGCACTTTTCACCGGGTGCCGAGCCAGGGCTATTCGGTGTGGGAGCGGCGGCATCATCTGCGCGACGAGTTCCGGGAGCTACCGGGCGCGCGGCTCGCCGAGCTTCGAAGGCAGGGTGTGCAGATCGAAGCGGAGCACGAGGTCGCGTTGCTCTCGTTCACCGGAGACACGCGGATCGAGGCGGTGGAACAGAACGCCGCGCTCCAGCAGACGGAGACGCTGGTGATGGAGTGCACCTTCGTCGACGAGCGCGTCTCGGTGTCGGACGCGCGGACGATGGGGCACACGCACCTCGACGAGATCCTCGCCTGTCGCGAATTGCTACGAAGCGGGAAGGTCGTGCTCAGTCATTTCTCCGCGCGGTACACGCCGGCGGAGATCGAGCGCGCGCTCGCGGAGCGCGTTCCGGAAGAGTGGCGACCGAGGATCAGCTTGCTGCCGCGCCATCCTGCGAGATGAGTTTCCGCAATGGCGTTCATGAGCGCGCGCAAAACGCGATCGCGATCGCGAGGATGCTCGCTCCGACTATTTCTTCGACCGAGGAAATCGCTTAGGAGCGTATCGTGAACACCATTCGTATCGCCGGTGGTCTTGCGGTCGTTTACGCCTTCGTTACGAGCCTGAGCGGCTGCGGCTCCGACTCCGGCGGGGCTGCTTCCTGCGCGAGCGTGTGCTCGCGTGTGACGGCGGCTCATTGCGCGAACGACCCGGACTGCATGACCCAATGCGCGCAGGCCAAGAAGGCGACGCCGTCGAGCTGTACGAGCGCTTACAATGCGCTGGCGAATTGCTTCTCGACCGCGACGTTCACTTGCGACGATCAGGAACAATCCGAGGCGAAAGCGTGCTCGTCACAGGAGGACGCCTGGCAGTCGTGCATCGACAACGGCGGCTCCCCCGACTCCGGCGCCGGTGGATCGGGCTCCGGCGGCAAGAGCGGCGGTGAGCAGGGCTCGGGCGGCAAGACGTCGGGTTCGGGCGGCTCGGGTTCCGGCGCGACGTGCAACGGCAAGACGGCGACGACGCCGTGCGACGCCTGCCTCGCGCGCTCGTGCTGCTCCGAGCTCACCGCGTGCCAAGCGAACGACGACTGCTTGACGCTCGCGACGTGCGTCGAAGATTGCGGCGACGACACCTGCGTTCAATCGTGCGCCGACGCGGCGTCTCAGGCGGCCGTGGATCTGTACAACGAGTCCATCATGTGCGCGAACGACCAGTGCACGTCGGATTGTTCCGGCGACCAGACGGGCAGCGGCGGTTCTTCGAGCAGCGGCGGTTCTTCCAGCACCGGTGGTTCGACGGGCGGCGCCGGCAAATCCGGAGTCGGCGCTCCCAACGACGGCAACACCGGTTTCGCCTCGCCCACGACACCTCCGGATTGCCTGGACGTGCCGTCGGACATCACCGGCTACTGCGGCGACGTGAAGTACAAGGTCATCTACGACTGCCCGAACGGCGCGCCGTACTCCGATTGCGTGCTCAACACGATGGATTCGAGCGGTATCTACTGCTGCGGTCACTAATGCACCGCCGTCGAGATACGATCGAGCATCCAGCTATGTGAGCAAACGGTGGGGGTGCGGGCGGCGGCGCGCTCGCGCGGGGGTCTCGGGTATCGGGAGTCTCGCGGGTAGAGCTCGTTGGGGTGGGGTATCGATGTAGCGCTCGTTGTGGTGGGTATCGATGCGGAGACGAAGGTACGTATACGAACCATCGTCGCGCGGTCGGGAGTAGCTCGTCATGAAAGTAATCGACCGAAGCACCCCATTCGTGCGGCCGTGGTCGACGCTATCTCGACGGCGGTGCGCTAGGTCTCACGGCGTTTCCACCGTCAGCGTGAAGCTCGGTCCGGCGACGCCCGACGCGAGGTTCACGAGGCTGCTCGCCATCTCGCCGTCTTTGCCTTGCATGAAGCCGGCGTAGCCGGGGCCGTTCCAGACGCCGGGAGACGCCACGATTTCGTGGCTGCCAGCTTGGCCGCAGTTGACCACCATGGAAGGAGAGCTGGAGTTGGTGCCGCGCGGTTGGATGCGCAGGCGATGAATCGAGTGATCCCAGGCGCCGGTGACGGTCGTCAGGCTGAGGCCGGTGGTCTTGTCGGGCTCGGCCATCGCGGTGCACGACGGGACGTTGCACACGGTGATGGCGGAGATGTTCGGCGTCACGGCGGCGCTCGCGTTGGACGAGGAGATGTTGAACGAGCCGTCGAGGCTCAGATCGATGGTGCCGGTCGTGCTGTAGTCGTAGGCGTAACCCGAGCCTCCGGTGCACGTCGCGTTGTTGGTGAGCGTGACCTTGAACCCGTATTTGTGCGCCAAGATGTAGAGATTCTGGACGAGGCTGACCTTCGTTCCGTCGTCGGCCGTGAACGAGACGCTGACGGCGACGGGGTTCGTCGCCGGGATCTGCGTGGGCGCGGTGTACGCCGCGGCATTCGCGAGTATATCGAGCTCGCCGTCGGCGGTTTTGCCGCTGGGGGGCACGCCGTCGAGCGCCCACGTGGGATTGCCGGTCGACGCCGGGCCGACGATGCCGGCGTAGCCGCCGGCGGTGTGCAGCTTGACGACGTGAAGCTCGGTGCTCGAGTTGGCGAAGAGGACGTCGGTCTCGGATGAGAGCGCGAGATCGAGCAGGTAGGCGTAGTCGGTGAAGTGGGTCGTCGTGGCGGTGACGGTGTTGGCGCCTTTGTCGAACGTGACGGGGACGAGCTGCCAGCGACCCTGCGCGTCCTGGAACGCGAGCTGCACGTGGTCGATGGATGAGCCGTCGAGCTGACCGAAGGTCGGCTTGAGCGCGAGGGTGACGGGCTTCGCGAACGTGAGTCCGTCGGGCGTGAAGCGGTATGCGAAGCCGGTGCCCGCCGGCGCGGTGTTCGCGATTGTGGCGATGCCGATGGACGTCGCGGTCGTGAGCGCACCCGCGGGGATCGTCAACGTCACTTGACCATCGCCCGAGACGACCGTGCCGCCGCTCGCGCCGATGGACGCGCTCGGAGCCGGCACGCCGGCTATTGGATCGCCGACCCCCGTGACGGCTGGCGTGGAGCCGGCGTCGCCGCCTGCGTCCGAGTTATCGCCCGCGTCCGGTGCGACCGATGTGCTGCCACCCGCGTTGTTGCCGCCGGTACCGCTGTTGCCGCCCGAGCTCGCGTCTGGGCCGCCGTCGCCGTGCGTCGCCGCTGCGCCGCCGGTCGACGAAGCTCCAGAGCCGCCTTTGCCACTGCTGGCGCCGCTTCCGGGCGCGGTCGTCGCGCCGCCGGATCCGACCGTTGAGCCCGACGCGCCGCCCTTGCCTCCGGAGCTCGATGTGCCTCCGGATGACGCCGGTGTTTGCCCGTCGGGCCCCGCGTCTTGGGATGGGCCGGACGATGTGTCACTCGAGCAAGCGTCGAGGACCAGACCTAGGACAAGGAGCGCGCAGAAGCCTGAACGAAGTGTTTTCATGGGTGAAACGGCGGGATGCTAACACGCCGCTTCGCGCCGCGCGGCAGCTTTTAGCGCTCTCGCGGAGCGATCACGGCACGTCGACTTCGAGCGTCACGTCGTGCTCGGCTTTGCACGCGGCGTCGGTAAAGAGCTTGACATGCGTTCGCACGCGCGTCGCGTGCAGCGGATGGCTCTCGTACACGTCGATCGTGTCGGGACGAACGAAGGGGTCTCGATAGACGTAATCCGCGGGCGGCGTCGTCGTTCCCGCCTGTACGTATTCGACGGCGACGCCCACGTCGTTACCGTTCGTGAGCTGGTCGCACTCGACGAGATCGCACCCAGCGAAGGCCGTCGGCGGGACGAATTCGCCGTCGAGCATGTACCCAACGGAGGTGGGTTGGTAGTACGTGCCGGGGCGGTCGTCGCGAACCGGCACCCACTTTCCGCCGACCAGCTCGTCCAGGCTCTGGAAGAGATCGCACGTGTCGTACTGAAACCGAGCCCCAGGAGCGACCTGCAACATCAGCGTTTGATCCATCATTTGGATGCTGAGCGTCGAGGGAGCCTCACCGCTCTCCCCCGCGGTTTGCGTCGATTTCGAACTGCACCCCACGACGCCCATTGCAAACAGCACCCCAAACCCCACTGTCCGATATCGTGATCTCATGAATCTCGAGCTCCTCACGTGTTCGAAGAGCTTACGATCGCGACGCGACGGCGGCCACTCGACCCCGCCAGAACGTCGCTTTCGGCGCGAATAGCCCTACGTTTTCTGCGCTGCCGCCGGCGCGCTCCCCGGCGTGCGTAGCGTCTTTTCGAACAACGCGAGGGTGCGGCTCCAGGCGAGCTTCGCCGCGGCTTCGTCGTAGCGCGGCGTCGTGTCGTTGTTGAATCCGTGCTGCGTTCCCGGATACCGGAACACTTCGAAGTGCACGTGCGCGGCTTTCAAGGCCGCCTCGTACTCGGGCCACGCCGAGTTGATCCGATCGTCGTGCTCGGCGAGATTCACGAGCAGCTGCGCCTTCACGAGCTTTGCATCGCTGGCAGGGGGCGCCATGCCGTAGAACGGCACGGCCGCTTTCAAGGTCGGCAGCTTGGTCGCCAGGAAATGCGCGACGCCGCCGCCGTAGCAGAAGCCGACGACGCCGAGCCGCCCGTTGCCTTCCGGATGATGCTCGAGCCAGTTCGCGCTCGCGACGAAGTCTTGTCGCGTCTTCGCCTGGTCGAGCTTGGCGAAGAGCTCGCGCGCTTTGTCCTCGTCGCCTGGATAGCCGCCGAGCGGGAACAGCGCGTCGGGCGCGAAGGCGAGGAAATGGTCGAGCGCGAGGCGGCGCGCGATGTCCTCGATGTGCGGGTTGAGCCCGCGGTTCTCGTGAACGACGAGCACGGCCGGCAGCTTGCCGCCGGGTTTCGAAGGGCGCACCAGGTACCCGCGCACCTTGCCGTAGCCGTCGGGAGACGGAATCTCGACGTACTCGGCGTGAATGCGCGCGTCCGTCGCCGAGACTTGCGCGGCTTCCGCGAAGCGGGGATTCAGCGCCTCGAGCAGCGCGATCGCGGTCGTTCCCGTGGCGAACTTCGTCGCGCGCTCGAGGAAACCGCGGCGATCGATGATGCCGTGGACGTACGAATCGAAGAGCCGGAGGACGTCCGGAGAGAAATCCTGCGCCGTTTTACGCGCGGGAGGGGCGGAAGGTGAGGTGCTGTCGTGCTTGGACGGCTTCGACTCGTTCATGGCGCACGAGATTGCGCGAGCGCCGGAAGGACGCAAGCGAAGTCTCGGCGCGGGCGCGGCGCAAAACGCCTCACTCAAAATCGTGGAGCAGCCGGTCCGTCGCTCGACGGCCGACATTGCGCCGCTGCTCGTCGATGGCGTGGGCCACACCGGCTCCGCGCCTCGGTACGAAGGAGCGCCGCCCTGAACCGTAGAAATCGCGCAGCTCGTCGAACGTGGTGACGCCGGAGCGCGCGGCAATGCGCGCGTGCCCCAGGCAGAGCCGCACGGCCCTGACGTCGAAGGGCACGAGCACGGTGTTGCGGTCGCCCGCGAACTCGACGCCCGGGCGGAAATTCTCGCAGACCTCACATCGCTGTCGCATCGCCGAAGCGTGCCGAATCGAGCGCCGCTCGGCCAAATTCGACGATACCTGGGTAGCCATCACGGAGCTCACACCGCTGCCGGAGCAGAGTGTTTCGCTCCGCTCGCCCCTCGGGCGGGGCGAAACACGGAGTCGACTCAGGCGAGCTCTGGGTCTAGTTCGTGATGTCCTCCGCGCTTCTGGGCTCGATCTTCGAGTTGCCGTTCGCAGAACGGAGCACACCGACGATGCGACCGAAGCGCGTGCCGACGCCGGGCGCCGGGCTCACGGTATAGAAGTAGTCGTCGACGCGCAGTCCGGCGTCGACGGCGAACTCGTTGGTCGGCGCTTGGTCTCCCGCCCCGGGCGCCGGATTCGCGTCGGTGACCGTGACGCCGTCCACTTCGACGAGCGCTCCCTCGAGCGCCGCGGCCCGCGCTCCGCCGGTCGCGACGTCGCTCGGCGCGACGACGACCGGCGCGACGTTCGTGTTCGACGTGCTCACGGTGGAAAGGAGCGGGCCGCTGAGCTCCGTTTCGCCGCCGAACACGGCGACCGTGGCGCGCTCCACGTCGACGCGCGTCCCTGCGACCACCGTATTGGTCGGATCGAACACGAACAGCCCGGAATTATCGGCGCCCATGTAGCCGCCGTCGCTCGGCAAAACGGCGAGGAAATAGCCCTGCGCATTTCGCGCGGTGACGACGCTCGACGGAATCGAGACGACCGCGCCCGTCGCCGCCGTGCCGAGCTTCACGGCGTAGATCGTCGACGGGCACGCCGTGATGCCGGGGTTCGCGGCTCCGGGGCAGGGATCGCAGGCGTCACCTTTGCCGTCGCCGTCGGCGTCGGTTTGCGTCGGATCCGCGATGGCCGGGCAGTCGTCCGCCAGGTCCGGAACGCCGTCGCCGTCGCGATCGTTCGCGTCGATCGGCGTGCAGCCGCTTCCACCGGGCGAGAGCGGACACGGGTCGCAGGCGTCGCCCTGGCCGTCGCCGTCGGTGTCGGGCTGCTCTCCGGAATCCATCGGGCGGATCGGATCGAACACGCCGGGACAAAGGTCGTGCGCGTCGTCGATGCCGTCGCCGTCGCGATCGTTCGCGGCGGTCGTGCCGTCGTACACGGAGGAGCCGTTGACCGACACGCCCCGCGACGGCACGCACGTCGGTTCGTTCGCGGGCGTGCCGCAGAAGAACGCCGGGTACGCGTCCGCCCCGACGTTCCCGGCGAGGGTGGCGTAGTTTTCGCCGATGTCGGAGCTCAGGCAAACGAGCTTCGATTCGCCGCAGACGTCGAGCGCGTCGCACCCCTGTGCGAGCGCGCCGACGATCGCGGCGTCGCCGTAGAGCGGCTTGCCGCCGCGCAAGACGAGCGCGACGTCGGGGGCGCTGGCGCCGACGACGGCGTCGTAGCTGGTTCGCGTCGAACCGTCGAAGATGGCGATGTCCGCGACGCGGCCGGGCGCGAGCACGCCGAACGCGTCGGTCGCCGCCACGGTGGACGCGGCGTTCGCCGTCACCATGAGCCAGAGATCGCGATCGGAGAAGAAGCCGCCGAGCCGTTCGCGGTTGAACGACGCCGCGCAGGCGAGCTCGCGCAGCATGTTCATCGAGCCCGTGGGGAGCCAGTCGGTGCCGAGAGCGACGAGCACCCCGAGCCGTGCGGCTTCGGTCACCCGCGCCGTGTCCCCGTAGAGCGAGAGGTTCGAGCGCGGAGACCACACGAGCGCGGTGTGGCTCGCGGCGAGATCGCGGTAGTCCTTCGCTCCGAGCGCGGCGCCGTGAACGAAGCCGCTCTTGTCGCCGAGCGCGTCGTGCGGCGGATCCTGCTCGCTCAAGCAGCGAAACTCGTTCGCCGCGTAGCCGTCGACGCCCTCGGCGACGTGGGCGACGTAGGCCGGGTCCGCGGCGATCGCCGACGTCGTGATGGCGTTCGCGCCGTACGCGGAGCAGTCGTCCTGGCTGCGCGCGCCGTTCGCGTCGTCGAGCGGAAATGTGTCGTCGACGATCGGCGGGCGCGCGAGCCGCTCCTGTTCGGGGCCGTTCAGGTTGCGTAGCAGCCCCGTGGTCCGTGCCTGCGCCACGGTCGACGTCGCGCCGGACATCACGAACCGGAGCTCGCCCCAGCGCAGTTGATCCGTCGTCGCGCCGGCGGACGGCGCAATGGTCGTGTGCCCGTCGAGCCCGCGGCGCCACTGCTGCCGCGAGTCGTAGCGCTCGCTCGACGGGCTCGCGGGGACGTTTTGCGAATACTGCAGATGGTCGTGGGTGTTGATGAGCCCCGGGGAAATCACGCCGTCGGCGCAGATGAGGTTCGTGGCGTCTTTGCCCGCGGACGCGCAGTCGCAACCGACGCACGCGATGCCGCCGGCTTCGTCGACGAGGACCTGCCCGCCGTGGAGCACGCGATCGGGCAGCAATACCGTTCCGGTGATCAACGTTTGCTTCGATGTGCCCCCGGAAACCACACACGTACCGCTCTTCGAAGGCGCGAGCGCGCGACAGATGACGTCACGCGAAGCGCCGGAGTCCGCGGCGGCGTCGCCTCCGTCCACCGATACCGTGCTGCCGTCGTGCGATACGACACGGGCGTCGCTCGGTTCGCCGCCGTCGTGTCGCGCGCCCCCTCCGCCCGCGTCGCGTTCGGTTACACCGCCGGAAGCGGGATTGCCGGAGCCGCCATTCACGCCGCCCGAGTTTGCGTCGCCGGCGACTCCACCGTTCGGCGCGCCGCCGGCGCTCGGAACCGCAGCGTCGGTTCGCGGCGCGCAGCGCGCCAGATGATCCGTGCAATGGGTCGTCGACGAGTCGCACGACGTCGCGATCGCCGCGAGAGCAGCGAAGAAAGCCACTGTTCGGTAACTCATTTCGCAACCTCTCCGCGGCGGAGGCGCACCGGCGCAGCACACGTCCGCTGTAGCTTGCGTACCTGCTGCGACATCGGCGTGCGGCGCGCACGCGGACCGAGCGCTAATCCTCCATGCATCGCTCGCCGTTTTACCAGAAATGGCGAACGCCGATCTTCTCGGCTCTCGCCTGGACCGACCGAGCTTCGGGCTATACCCTCGAGGAAGATGACGAGAAGTGCGACTCTAGCGCTGCTTTCGGCGTTTGCGGCGTGTGCGGGTTGCGCGTCGATGCTGGGCCTGGATCAGGACTACGCTCCGGTGGAGCTCGGCTCCGATGCCTCGAACGCGGGCGGCGACACAGCGTCTTCCACCGGCGGGATCGTGACCGGAAGGGGAGGGAGCAGGGGAACCGTCGTCATCGCGACGGGGGGTCGTCGAGCGATGGTCGATGCCGGATCCGGCGGGCGCGCCGCGGCCGGCGGAAACGCCGCGGGCGGCGAGCCGCCGGTGCCGATGGAGGCCGGCGCGTGCACGCCGGGCGGCTGCGGAGCCGGCGAGAAATGCTGTGCGATCCCGATGGTCGGCATGGAGTGCGTCCAGGAGCAGCCGCTGACCGGTTGTGGCTCGCCGACCTGCGATTCGTGTCCTGCACCTCCGGCAAATGGAGTTGCCATTTGTACGAACGGAGCGTGCGCCATTCTTTGCAACGAGGCGTACGAGCTCTCGGACTCCAAGTGCGTTCCGATGAGCACGGGCGGCGCCGGCGGCGCGACCTCGGGCGGCGCCACCGGCGCGGGCGGCACGGCGACCGGTGGCATGCCGGCGTGCACCGCGACGGACACGTCCCGTTGCCCGCCGTGCAACATCGCCGGTCCGGCCGTATGCTGCCAGCACAACCAGACCTGCGGCTGCTCATGGGCGCCGGGTTTCGCCTGCTATTGAGGAGCGACGGCGCCGCGTCGGGAGTCGCGGAGTACACGTTGTCCTGGAAGACGCGCGCGCTCGCGAGCGGGCCCGCTTCGAGGCAGCTCGTAGATGCGCAACCACCGCACGAGAACCGGCCGTTTCAAGCCTCGTCTCCCTCGGCGTCGTCTTCGAGCCCGAGCACGGATTGTCCGACGTAAGTGACCACCTTCAATGCGCCGGGCCCCGGCGGATGCTGCTCGTTGTACAGCGTCACGCGCTCTCGAACGACGCCGAGGCGGTCGCGTATTTCTTGCAGAAGATTGAGCACGTCGTCGCGTTCGGGGTGATCATCCCAGATCTCGAAGCCGTACGTGCTCCCACCGACCCATTCGCCCGCGGTGGCGCGCCGGCGGCCGAGCGCGAGCTTCGCGCAGATCGCCGTCACCATCGCCTGGTAGTGGTCGAACACCGCCGCTTCCCAACCCTTGGGATCGCCGAGGGGGATGATGCAAGCGTCGGATGAATAGCGCGGAGACCCGTTACCGGGGAGCGCGCGGATCCGTCCCTGCTTCTCGAGCGTCCGAACGCTCTCGAGCAGCGTCGCTTCGTCGGCGGGGACGTGCGTCGCGAGATCCGCGAGCGAAAGCGGTCCGCTGCGATAAATGGCGATCCAGCACCAGTTCGCGAGGTGCACGTCGTTCGCGTTGCCCTTCGGGAGCGGCAGCTCTTCCGCCTTGGCGACTCGGTACACCGTCGCGTCGCCACGGCCGGTACGGAACACCAACCCCGAATCGACGAGGTCACTCAGGACGCCGCGGACCTTCGCTTCCTCGTCGCGCTGAAACCGTTCGAATAGATCCGAGCGCGACACCGTGTCGCGTTCCTGGATGAACGAATAGAGTGCCTCCCACAGCGACCGCCCGCGCTCGGTGGTGCTCTCCGAAAGCCGCGACACTTTGTGGTGATATCCGCGGAGCGTCATCCCGAACATGTCCGCGATCACCTTGTTGCCGAGCCCTTGTGCTTTCAGCTCGGCAACCAGGTCTAGAAAGATCTGATTGGCCGTGTGAGCCAGAGTGGCCCGGGCGCCCGCGGAGGTCGCCAGCTGAGCGATGAGCACGGTCGTCTGCCGGACGATCGCGTCGACGAGCAAATTGACGTTCATTGGCGCGACGGAACGGTACCCCGCCGGCGCCGCCGTTACGGAGTGAGAAGTCGGTCACCCCCCGCGAAAGAGGCGGCTTTTCCGCGAGGAACAAAAATCGTGCTATCGATGGACTCGCATATCGCGTGCCCCTCGCAGGCCGGAGACGCATCCCCTTCGACTCTGTCTCTGGCGGCCGCATCCCGCGTCGTGCGTCGTGCGTCAACGTCAATCCGAGCCGGCGTCACGGCGGCACGCGGGCCCCGTCATCGCGTCGATTGCCTTGTACCACTTCTCCGCGATGTGGATGTTTCCCGCCATGTTCGGGTGGAGTGAGTCGCTGATCCACTGCGTGTTGTCCGCGCCGCAGTAGGGGCAGCCGGAGGTGTTGGCGTTGTTGCCGTGCCCCAGGAAATCCGGCAGCTGGTCGATGGCAACCGCGTCGGGACGCGTTTGAGCCACATCGAGGATGAGCGTCTTATTGACGCTGACGATGAGATCCCTTCGGACGCGATTGGCCCAGCGATCCGAAGTGATCCCATTGACAAGGTAGCGACCGCGATTGAACGGGCGTCGGCTGCCGGCGAATGGGCGGTGGTCGCGCAGCTGGCGCGCGAGCTGGCTCGAGGCCGCCGGCGTCCCGAAGCTGGAGTCGGCACGACGGAAGCGGAACGGCAAAGAGACTTGAAGAGTCTTCAAGTTGTGATATCGTCTCGAGGTGAGCCCCGGTGAAGCGCTGGAGACGATCCGTGGCTACGCGGTCGCTCGGCGGATCCGCGTGACGGCGCATGCCTACGAGCGGATGCGGCGCGGGGCGTAACCAACCACGACCTCCGCTTTGCTCTCATGACGGCGTCCGGGTGCTCGGCTGACGGTCCGAAGTGGAAGGTCACCGGAGCGGACGAGGACGGCGACGCGCTCACGTGCGTCGTCGTGATTGAGGCCGGCGTAGTTGTGGTGACGGTGTTTTGACGATGCGGAGAGAAGCCCTGGAACGATGCACGAATTGCGGGAAGGTCAGCCTCGATGCCGGGGAGCAGCCGATTACGCTCGACGTCGGTGATCGCAGCTTCGACAGCCTTATCGGGGGCTGGCACTGCAGCGAATGCGGAGAGAGCTCGTACGACGGCGCCGAGCTGGAGGCGTTCGAACAGCTCGCCGCGGCGTGGCTCGCGGAGCACGGCGTCCGCACTCCCGAGGAGCTCAAGTTCATGCGCAAGGCGGTCGGGATCCGAGCGGCGGATCTGGCGGCATTGCTCGGCGTGACGCCGGAGACTGTTTCGCACTGGGAGACCGGCAAGCATGCGGCGGATCTCGCGGTCCGCAGTGAGATCGCCGCCATCGTGCTCGAGACGCTGAGGCGGCCGACGACCGCGCGACAGCGTCTGCAGGCGCACGGAAAGCCGGACGGAGCCCGCAAAGTGCGGCTCCCGCGACGGGCTGCGTGAAGGAAGGCTCCGCGACGGTTGGCGCCGTCCGAGGGATGGGTCGAGATGGCGACCAGGAAGAAGCGTAGCGCTGACGTCGCGGCGAGAGAATGGCTGAAGGCGCCACGCGCCCGAGTTGACGCCGGAGGCAGGACGTCCGCCGCGACCTCGCGGACGCGCATCTTGCGGAACGCGTTCTGCCATGACGTGCTTGGCGTGCGGGTCGTGAAGCGATCGACGGGCACGTGGGCAACCGTCTCGAACGCGCCAGGCAGCGCCCGGGCCTCGACGTCGAACACGTACAGCTTGAAGATCGCGCGGTCGTCGCGCCAACTCGACTTGACCTTGATGTGATCGGGGTACCGCTTCGCGAGGTCACCCGTCCACCACTCGTAGGCGAGCGTTCGGATCGTCGGCTTGCTTTCGGTCTTCGCGGTCGTTGATCCTCCGCAGAGGATGTCGATCGCAGCAAGCTCCGCCTTGATCGCCTTCTCGCCGTCGCGCTTCGCGAGCTCCTCGAGCAGCTTCGGGGTTTTCCTCGGTGAAGCCCGCGTCGAGGAGTCGCTTCGCCTGCTCGACGATCAGCACGCGACGCGTCTCAAGCTGCGCGTCGTCACGCGCCGGCGTCGGCAGTCTCTTGCGCCCGGTTGGAAGCGAGACGCGCACGTAGTCGGTGCCGTTGCGCCAGAACATCGAACCTGCGAATTCACGGGGCAGGGTGCTGGAGCCTTTTTCGCGTCCCATATGCGCGTCGCCCGAGCTAGAGTCCTCCTTTCAAAGGAGGCTGAATGCTGGCGCGAAGCAGCTTGACGTTTGTTGCGGCCCTCTGCGTTACGGGATGCGCGTCGTCGAGCTATCTGCCTACGAACAGCACACGTGTGTCGATGGCTGTCGAGGGAGGAGGGGTCGGATATTACAAGAGCGGAAAGAAGTACGACCATCTCGTTGATGCTGTCGACGGCAATCCGCAAGCTCTCGAAGAGGCTCGCACGGCCCATTCTATCGAGGTGACTAGCGGCTGGTTGTTCGTGGGTTCGCTGGGCCTCGACGCCGCGGGTCTCTCAATGTTGCTCGCGGGGCAGAACGACACGGTTCGCGCGGCAGGCCTCAGTACCATCGGTGCGGCGCTCATCGTCGAGGCCGCTGGGTTCATCGTGGCCACTCACGCGGTGCCGCACAAACTGGACGCCATCAACATCTACAACGACGATCTGGAAACCAAGGCTGTCATGAAGCGCAGGCCACCGGTACCTGCAGCTGTGCCTACAGCCCCGGCGTCGGAGACGCGCTAGGTACAGTCGCAGGGAAAAGGATCCGAATTGGATCCAGCAACCTTCTCGCCCCCCTCTGTCTCACGATCCAGCGTCTTTTCTGCAGTGGGCCGACCGGGGATCGAACCCGGGACCTTCGGATTAAAAATCCGCAGCTCTAACCGTCTGAGCTATCGGCCCGGGGCGGGGTCTAGCGCGAAATGGGCGGGTGAACTAGAGGTAAGAGCTCGCTCGTGCGGTATTACAACTACGAAGGGTTCGTTCCGGCGGGGCTCGCTCGGGTCGCCTGCTACGTCTGCGGGCAAAGCGGCGGACGCGAGATCGGCGTCGATAACGGGTACCGCATCGAGGAATGCCGGGGGTGCGGCTTCGCGTTCGTCAATCCACGGCCCGCGGCGGAAGATCTCGCGCGACTCTACGAAGGCTACTACGACCCGGACGCGATCGTCGCGGAGAAGTGGCAGCGCGAGATGGGCGACGTGTTCGAGGAGTGCGGCGATTGGCTCGGGGAGCGAGGCCGCGTCGGCAAGGCGCTCGATGTGGGCTGTTCGTTCGGCCATCTTTTGCAATCGCTCGAACGGCGCGGCTGGCAGACGACGGGGATCGAGCCGTCGCCGGTCGCCGCGCGCCACGCGCAAGGTCTCATCCGCGGCGTCGTGCACGGCGGGACGTTCGAAGACGTCGCGCTCGCGCCGGCGAGCTTCGACGCGGTGGTGTCGCTCTACGTCCTCGAGCACGTGAACGATCCGCGCGCGTTCATGCAGAAGGTCTTCGACGTGCTCGTCCCGGGCGGCGAAGCGATCATCCGCATTCCGTTCACGCGCCCTCTGTTTCCGCTGAACCGCTTGCTCCGCAGGCCGCTGATGTACGCGCCGATGCACCTGAACGATTTCTCTCCGCGCGCGATGACGGAGCTCGGACGCTCGCTCGGGTTCTCGCGCGTCGAGGTGCGCGTGGGTCGGCATCGCAAAGCGCACGACGTCGTCGAGCACGCCGGAGCCGCGGTGCTCGGCGGCGTCGGGCGGGCGCTCGAACGCGCGACGCGCGGGCGCGTGTTGTTTCCCCTGGTGGGGGCGCTGAGCTACCGGCTCTTCAAGCCTTAGCCGCGGCTTTGCCGTGCGGTACGGTGAGCACGGGGCACGTCGCATGACGCACGACCCGCTCCGCGACGCTGCCGAGCGCCAGATGCATTAACCCGGAGCGACCGTGCGTGCCCATGACGATCAAGTCGAAGCCGTCTCGCTCTGCCATCTCGGTGATGACACGCCAGGGCTCGCCTTCCAAGACGTGCACGTCGAGACCGCTCGCGTCGGCGCCGAGCCCGGCCATGAAGCGCGCCATTTCGGCCTTCGCCTCAGCTTCCACGACTTTCGCGACGGGCTGCTGTCCTTGCGTCTCCATCCAGACGGACAGGTCAGGTCGAATGTGCGTGCTGACGTGCCAGACATGCAGCGCGTGCGCTCGGCCGCCGAAATGTTTGGCGATGAACAGGCCGTATTCCAGCGCGACCTTCGAGCCTTGCGAGCCATCGATCGGGCAAAGAACGTTCTTGATGGGCTTCACGGCGGTCTCCGTGCGGGAAGATAGCAAGAGCGTCGGACCCGCGGATCTTCCGACGCACATCAGCAGATGTCACGGGCAGAATTTCACAGTCGAAGCGCGCCGCGTGTCCCCTCCGGCTGGTTACAGCGTGCGAACGAGCGCAGTGGTGCTTGAAAAGATAACTACCCGGGGTCACTCTAGCCGGGTCGCGCAAGCGTTGCGCGCCCGCCTTCTTAGAGAGGACGTATTTAACGTGAATACGCGACTATCGATCGTCACTTCTGTCGGAGTGGTTTCGGCTGCATTGATAGGGTTCATGCCGGCCTGTGGGTCGGACAACGGTGGCAAGCCCACGGGAACGGTATTGGAGGCCGGGACGGGCGGCGGAAGCAACGGTGGCGCGGCCACTGGCACCGGTGGCACCGGGGTTGTCGGAACGGGTGGCGCCGCGGGCAGCGCGGCAGGTTCCGGCGCGACCACCAGCACGTCTCCGATCGGGCAGACATGCTTGAAGGATTCGGACTGCGGCACGCAGGGGCTCACGTGCCTTCTGCCGTCGAGCAACGACTTGCTCGATGGCGGTGTGCCGAACGGCATCTGCACGCTCGATTGCTCCGCGGACTACATTGGTGCGTCGCCGACTGCGGTCAGCGTCTGCGCGAAGATCGATCCGAGCGCGATCTGCCTCGAGGTGAGCGAGACCCCGGTGAAGGCTTATTGCTGGGAGGCCTGCGAGATCGGCCCCGTCTCGAGCATGGACGTGAAGTGCCACAGCCGTCGAGACATGGGCTGCTACGACGATACAGGATCCGGAACCGGATATTGCAAGCCGCTCTGCCGCGGTGACTTCGACTGCGCCGGACGCAAATGCGATCTGTCGGAGGGCAACTGCGTCGACAGCATCCCCGCGACGCGGAAGCTGCCGATCGGCTCGAAGTGTGACCCCCAGGCGACCGACGATCCGTGCGAAGGCCGCTGCATCGGGGTCTCCGACAGCGACTCCGGAGCGAATGCGTCCGTCGGTTTCTGCTCCGGTCTCTGCCAGATCGGTCAGATCGCCTGCGGTGTCGATCTCAGCTCGAAGGACCCCATCCCGGCGGATTGCTTGTTCGGTCCGGATCAGAACGCGGACTTGGGCGACCTCGGCTTCTGCGCCCAGCTCTGCGACTGCAACGGCGACTGCAACGACCCGGATTTCATCTGCTCGTCGCTGCCGTCGTCGCTCGCACCACAGCTCGGCCGCAAGGGCGTCTGCAATCCGAAGGAAGGCGCCAACGCCGGCGAACCGAACGGCATCGCCTGCAGCACGACGACGAAGCCGCCCCCGGTCGCCGACGCAGGTAAGACCACGACGACGCCGCCCGTCGCGGATGCCGGCGCGGACGCGAAGTAAATAAGAGGAAGTAAATGAGAAAGGCTCGCAGCGGATTCGCTGCGAGCCTTCTTCATTTCAGACGATGAGGAGCGAAGGGCTCACTTCGCAGCCGGGGTGGCCGCGGGCGTGCCCGTCGTCGTGGCGGGCTTCTTCTTGTCCGCCTTCGTTTCTTTCTTTTCTTCCTTCAAGTCCTTCTTCTCCTCGGCGACGACGCTCTTCACCGCGGGGAGGGGATGGAGCTTCAGGCCCTTCTTCACGGCCTCTTCGCAGCCGCGCTTCTGACCAAGGTCCTTGCCGTTGCGATAGAGGATCTTGAACTCGACGCGGCGGTTCTTTTCGAGCGATTCCTCGCTGTCGCCGGGGTCGATCGGGCAGTACGAGCCGTAGCCCTGGGCGACCAGGCGGCCCTTCTCGACGCCCTGCTTCTCGAGATCCTTCAGGACGTTGTCCACGCGTTCCTGCGTGAGCTTCTCGTTGTGCTTCTCGTTGCCTTCCTTCGAAGCGTGGCCGCCGATCTCGATGAGGTTCAGATCCGGGTTCTGCTTGATGAGCTTGGCGACGGCTTCGATGACGATGTTCGACTGCGGGTCGATGGTCGCCTTGTCCTTCGCGAACTGGATCTTCTGGTTGATCTGGACCTCGGTGTCCTTCAGGACGGCGATGGGCTTCTCGTCGGGGCAGCCATCTTCGTCTTCGTAACCGTTGACGGTCTCCGGCTTGTCGGGGCACTTGTCCTGCGGGGTCGGGATGCCGTCCTTGTCGGCGTCGGTCGTCGGGCAGCCGTCCTTCGGATCCGGCGGCAAGCCGTCTTCCTTGTCCTGCGGGCACTTGTCGTCCGGATCGGGGATGCCGTCACCGTCCGAATCCGGCGGCGGCGGGGGCGGCGGGGGCGGTGGCGGCGGCGGCGGCGTGCCGATCTGCGCTTCCGCGCTTCCGTGGCAGCCCACCAAGAAACTCGCGCTTCCGAGCGCGCACAACACGACTGGTACGGTCCAAGTCAAATGTCGCAATCGTCGCATCTTCCCTCAGTCCTCCTTCAAGTACTCCGCCGTTGATCCAAGAGTGCCCGACCGCTCGAGGCGACCAGCGCATCCCGTGCTCCACCCATGAGGGGGGGCACCGGATGGACGCGCGAAGCTCGGTTTTCGGCTCGCGCTAAGTCGGGACTCACCGTGCCAGGGGTAGCCGAGTGTCGGGCGACTCTGCAACCTTCGAATGATTCGTGGATGTCGATAAGCTGATTTCCCCCGGAATGGGGGCCGCCGCGGGCGGCTGTGGAGATCCGAACCGAAGCCCCCAGGTGAAGCTTCCGGGCGCGCTCATTGCGCTCGCGATCGGCAACGCAGCGACGGCGTCCTTCACGCACGTGACCACGCGCGCACCCGGAAAACGGCTTTCGTGCTCTCGCACGGTGACATTGCCGTGTCGGTCTACGTCCACGCGGACGCCGATCCTCCCCCAGAGCGCGGGATCGGAGGTTAACGCCTTCGCATAACAGGCGCCCGCGGGCCCCGTGATCGTGCCGAGCAGCTCACCGAGACGGCGCGCATCGAGCGGGACGGCGGGCGCCCCGTCCGTTTCGGGGAGGCGCAACCCTGGGAGTGGCGCGTCCCCCGGCGAAAGATCGACGAGCAGCGCAAGGCCGAGCCGACGCGGGGGCGGCGGCGAGAAGTGAAGCTGTTCGGCGTGCGCGGCCAGGCACGTGGCCACTTCGCGGTCGTCGAGCTCCGTATTTTTGACGCGGGCGTCGCGAACGCGCCCGTCGGCGCCGACGACGACGTGAATGCGCGTCTTTCCGCGGAGCTTCGCCGCTTTTCTCAACCCTTGCTCGAAGCACAACCGGAAGGGCCAGTAGCCATGGTTGCGCGCCTGCGCGAGCACCGCGGTCTCGGAGAGGACTCCCTTTCGGCTCGAGTGAACCGGCAATTGCCGTGGACGCAGCGAAATATCGACGACCACGCGCGGGGCGACATGGAAGCCAGGCCGGTTCGAAGGGTACGACGGGTCCGAACTGCCGCCGACGTCCCAGCGCGCGAGCTGTTCGTCCGCTACGGAAGCGCGAACAGCGCCATCCTCGCGCGGTCGCTCGCCGTTGCCATAAACGCTTTCCGCTACGACGGTAGCGCGTCCATATGTCGCTCCAGAAGCGTTCGCACGCGCTGCGGTTCCCGCATCGGCATCGGCATCGGCGAGCGCTGTACCTGCGCGCATCACGAGCGCGATCGTCGCAAGCGAGCCAATCCGGACCCACATGCCCCGACCGGTTACCACCCGAACCAAGCCGCGGGCAAATGCACTCGCGAACCGGCGTAGCGTTCTCTTGGTTCGATAAGACTGCGCGGGCGTCGTGGGGTTTTAGGTTTTTGGGCGTGGAGCGGAGCGGAACCCTCGCTGCGCTGCTCGCCTCCGGCTGCGCTGCTCGCTCGCGGGAGTGTGCGTCGCGTTTCGAGTGGGGGAAGCCTCCCTTCCCCCACGCCCCCAGAGGCGGACGAGGGGCGTCCTGATGGCGGGTGCGTCGTGGGGTTTTAGGTTTTTGAGCGTGGAGCGGAGCGGAACCCTCGCTTGCGCTGCTCGCCTCCGGCTGCGCTGCTCGCTC
>DASZVB010000087.1:0-1539 GCA_035547195.1 Polyangiaceae bacterium | reverse complement strand
CTCCGGCGCGAGGACGAAGAACGTCGCCCCGAAGAGCGTGTCGGGACGGGTGGTGAAGACCGGGAAGTCGAGGTCGACTTCGTCGCAGCGGAAGACCACCTCGGCGCCCTCGGAGCGGCCGATCCAGTTGCGCTGCATCGTGATCACGTGCTCGGGCCAGGACTCGAGCCGGTCGAAGTCCTCCAGCAGCCGGTCGGCGTAATCGGTGATCTTGAAGAACCACTGCTCGAGGTTGCGCTGGATCACCTCGGTGCCGCAGCGCTCGCAGCGGCCGTCGATCACCTGCTCGTTGGCGAGCACCGTGGCGTCCTTCGGGCACCACTGGACCGGTGCCTCGGTGCGGTAGGCGAGCCCGCGCTCGAAGAGCTGCAGGAAGATCCACTGCGTCCAGCGGTAGTAGTCGGGCTGGTGCGTGGCGATCTCGCGGGCCCAGTCGATCGAGATCCCCCAGGAGCGGAATTGCCGGCGGAACGACTCGATCGAGCGCTCGGTGGCGACCCGGGGCGGTTCGCCGGTTTTGATCGCGTTGTTCTCGGCCGGCAGGCCGAAGGCGTCGTAGCCCATCGGATGCACGACCTGGAAGCCCTGCCGACGACGGAAGTGGGCGATCGCATCGCCGACCGCGTAGCACTTGAGGTGGCCGACGTGAGGCTCGCCCGACGGGTAGGGGAGCATCTCGCAGACGTAGGCCTTCGGCTTCTCCGCGTCGAAGCCGGGCTGTCCCGGGTTGGGGACCTCCCAGGTGCCCTCCTCGGCCCAGACCGCCTGCCACCTGCCCTCGATCGTCTTCGGCTCATAGCTGCTCATGAGCGGGCGATCTTAGGGCCCTTCGAGGGCACGGCGGCGGGCGGCTCGCCGGACGCGGCGTCAGTTCCCGAGCTGACCCGGCAACGAGTAGTGGTAGTCGCTCAGTGCGCGCAGGATGTGAGGCCAGACGTAGACCTCGATCGTCGCCGCGACGATCAGCATCGGCACCGCGATCGCGACCGTCACCGCCGTCGCCGCCAGCAGCTGTTTCCACTCGCCGCGACGGCTGGCGATCAGCCAGGCGGCGAGCGGCAGGAAGAGCGCGGTCAGCTCGATCAGCGCGTGCGGCAGCACGCTGAGGATCAGTTCGAGCCGGCTGATGCGGAGCTGGTAGGCGAGCGTCGAGCCCTGGAAGCCGAGGTAGAGCGCCTGGGTCGAGAGCGAGAACAGCGTCACCGCGGCGACGAAGAGGATCGCCAGCTCGCCCGCCTTGACGTGGACCCAGCGCGAGAACCCGGTGCGCTGCTCGGCGGCCAGCGGCATCGAGGCCCCGGCGATGAACCCGGCGACGCAGGCGGTCGCGTGCAGGGCGAGGACGAGCGAGTTGCGATAGAGGATCGGCAGGAGACCGGAGAGCCGCGACGGCTCGGTGAGCCCCGGCACCTTCCACGGGGTGAGATCCGGCGTCAGCAGACCGGAGGTGACCCAGACCGCGGCGAGCAGCGTCAGCGCGATGCAGAGGCTGAGCGCGAACCACCCACCCAGGACGCGCCAGCCACCCGCCCGCCAGGC
>DASZVB010000086.1:0-30686 GCA_035547195.1 Polyangiaceae bacterium | reverse complement strand
CCCCCGCGCCACGCCGTCGCGCCGCCGCGCTCGGCGTGGCGAGCGCAGCATTCATCACCGGATGCGCGCCGGCGTCGCCACCGGCCCCCGCCTCCGCCACGCCGGCGCAGCCGTCGAACGTTCGCGCGGCGGCGAGCGTCGAAGCGCCCGATGGCGTGTCCATTCCCGGCGCGGCGAGCGCCCCCGCGGGCGCAGATCCACGTGGCGTCGAAGCGCTCGCCGCGACGGGCTTACAAAAACCGGAAGCGACGCCGCTCGCCGAGTCGCACCCCGCGGGCGCGTTCCCGCCGCCGTCCGTCGCGCCGCCGTTTACGAAGACGGCTCTGTCGGGCGACGGCGTTTGGACTCCGTTCGGCAGCGCAGCGCTCGGCGAACGCGCCGTCACGGGGCCGTTCGTCGTTCGCACGGTGCTTCATCCGCACCCCGACAGCCGCTACGTGACGGTGACCATCGCGGCCGTCGATTTATCGCGCGTCACGATGCACCTCGTTCCCGGCACCGAGGACATGCTCTGGGCGAAGCGGCCGGAGAGCGAGCCGTCGGGTCTCGTCCCCGCTGAAGATCGCGATCGCTTGATCGCCGTCATGAACGGCGGCTTCCAGCCGAAACACGGTCACTGGGGCCTCGTCGCCGGCGCGATCTCGATCACGCCGCCGCGCGACGAAGGCTGCACGCTCGCTCTCTATCGCGACGGCGCGGTTCGGCTCGGCCCATGGCCGGAGCTCGCGCCGTCGCGCGCGAACATGGAGAGCATCCGTCAGACGCCGCCGTGCTTGCTCGACGACGGCGCGCTGCACCCGGCGCTCTCGCACGGCGACGACAAGCGCTGGGCGGGTCACGCTGCGGATCTGACGACGCGACGGCGTTCCGCCGTCGGTCTCGACGCGAGCGGGCGCGTCCTCTTTTACGCGATGGGTGAAGAAGCGTCTCCTCGCTGGCTCGCGGAGGGCTTGCGCCTCGCGGGCGCCGCTTCCGCGGCCGAGCTGGACATCAACTGGTACTGGACCCGTTTTTTGTTGTTCGGAGCGCCGAACGGCGAGCCGCTCCAGGTGACCTCGACGCTCATCCCGAAGATGGAGCATCTCAAACGAGGCTACGTGGAGCGACCCTCCACCCGCGACTTCTTCTATTTCGTCGAACGCCGGTGATCGCAAAAGGGCTCTGGCGGATTCGCGAATCCCAACGCTGAGCCGCTCGTGCCAGCGCGCGTACGTGATAGGCACCGGCCCTTTTACGCCGGCCGTGGCGCATCGCGCATCGCGTGGAAGTTCGCGACGCTGCCGGCGTCTGACGCACTCACACGTCGGAGCTGCGCCGCGGCTCGCAGCGGCGAACGCGTAGCGCGCTCCGAACGGGCGACGTCGGCGAACGGCGACGACGCGTTCGCGCGCTGAAGCGGGCTCGAGGCGCTGAGTCAAATTTGCTCGCTGGGACAATCCGCCACACGTGCGTTTTCGATGCGCGTGTGGCGCAGCAGGTGTTCTTCGCACCTGTCGGATCGAGTGCAATACTGGCGTGGTTGCTGCTCCGAACATCGGACCGGCCTCACGCGCAGAACGCCTTCGATTCTGACGAAGCGCATGATCAATCAAGCCTCCCCAATCTCGGATCACCTCGCCGAGGTCGAGCCGAGCGTCGGCGATATTCTCGTCGTCGACGACAATCCGGCAAACCTCGTGGCCATAGAGGCCGCTCTGGGCGACTTCGACGCCAGCGTCGTACGCGCCCATTCGGGGACGGAGACGCTCGCGTTGCTGTTGAACCGTGACTTCGCGCTCATCCTGCTCGACGTCAAGATGCCGTCGATGGACGGATTCGAAACGGCGCGGATGATCCGCAGCCGGAAACGCTCGCGTCACACGCCGATCATCTTCATCACCGCGCACGGTCGCGACGACCGGGACATCCTCGCCGCGTACGAGCTCGGCGCGGTCGATTTCCTGTTCAAGCCGCTGGTGGCGGAAGTGCTGCGCGCCAAGGTCAGCGTGTTCGTCGAGCTCCAGCGCAGGTCCGCCGAGCTATCGCTGCAGGCGAGTCTGCTGCGCGAGGCGGAGCGCCGCGAGCACGAGCGCGCGCTCGAAGAAGAGCGACGGCGATGGGAGGCGGAATCGCTCCGCCGGCAGATGGAAGAGCTCGCCGCCGCCGACCGGCGCAAGGACGAGTTCTTGGCGTTCCTCGGGCACGAGCTCCGAAATCCGCTCACCCCCATCGTCGCCGGGCTCGAGCTGGTCCGGCAGAAGCTCGCGGAGTCGCCGGAGCCCGATCCGACCCTCGTCGCGAACACGCATACCATGCAGCGACAGGCCCGCCATCTGACCCGGCTGGTCGACGACCTCCTCGACATCGCGCGCATCAACTCGGGCAAGATCGAGCTCCGCAGCGCGCTCACGACGGTTCAGGACGTCGTCGATCAGGCGATCACGACGAGCCGCCCGCTCATCGGCGAGAGGCGGCACGAGCTCGCCGTCGAGATGCCTCCGGAGCTCCTGCTCATCCGCGGCGATACGGTGCGGCTCGTCCAGGCGGTCGCGAACCTGGTGAACAACGCGGCCCGCTACACCGACCCCGGCGGGAAGATCCGCGTGTCGGTGGTGCAGCAGGACGCTTTCGCGGAGATCCACGTGATCGACAACGGTCACGGCATCGCGCCGGAGTTTCTCCCGCGTATCTTCGAGATGTTCGTGCAAGAGCGCGACTCCACCGCGGGCGGCCTCGGCCTCGGCCTCTCACTCGCCTCGCAGCTCATCGGGATGCACGGCGGGACGTTGACGGCGTTCAGCGAGGGGCCGCGCCGCGGCAGCGAGTTCATCGTCCGCCTGCCCGTCGATCCGGACGCCGACCCGAGCGAAATAGTCCGATCCACGCGGCCCACGCCCGAAGGAAAGAAGTCGCTCGTCGTCGCGCTGGTGGACGACAACCCCGACATCCGCGAGATGATGCAGCAGCTGCTCTCGATGTGGGGTCACACCGTCGCGGCCGCCGATCGCGGCGAGGCCGGCGTCGAGCTCATCCTGAAGCTCAAACCGCACGTCGCGTTCGTCGACATCGGGCTCCCGGATCTGGACGGCTATGCCGTCGCTTCGCGGGTGCGGAGCCACGCGGAAGGGAATGACGTTCGCCTCGTCGCCATGACCGGTTTCGGAAGGGACGCGGACAGAAGGCGCGCTCAGCAAGCGGGGTTCGATCTGCATCTGCCGAAGCCCGCCGACATCGACTCTCTCAAGAGGGCGCTCGCCTTCGAGGAAATGTGATGCCTCAAGCAGACGTACAGAAGAAGATCAACGGAAACGGGACCGCCAACGGCAAGTCGTTGCCGCACGCACGAGGGCTGGAGCAGCGCGTCGTCCTCGGGGCGCTCCGCGCGTTCCGCCGTGGTGAGTTCAACGTGCGGCTGCCGGACGAGCTCGACGGCGTCGACGCGCAGATCGCGGAGACGTTCAACGAGCTCGTGCAGTTCGCCGAGTCGCTGCGCGCCGAGGTCGTCGATCTCCGTCAGACGGTGGGGCGCGAGGGACGTACGCACCGGCGGCTCGGCAGGGGCGCCGCGCGCGGGGGGTGGGGCGACTACGTCGCGGGGGTGAACGAGGTGCTCGACGACGTCACCGCGCATACCGCGGACGTCGCCCGGGTTCTGACGGCGGTGTCGAAGGGCGACCTCGGTCAGACCATCGACCTCGACGGCAAGGACGTCGCGCTGCGCGGCGACTTCATGCGGCACGCGCGCCTCGTCAACGGCATGGTGGCGCAGCTCGCCGCGTTCTCGTCGGAGGTGACGCGGGTCGCGCAGGAGGTCGGCGTCGAGGGCAAGCTCGGCGCCCAGGCGCGCGTCCGCGGCGTGTCCGGCGTGTGGAAGGAGCTGACCGACAGCGTGAACCTGATGGCGTCGAACCTGACCGACCAGGTGCGCGAAATCGCGCGCGTGACCACCGCGGTGGCCGGTGGCGACCTCGGTCAGACCGTGAACATCGACGCCAAGGGCGAGATCCTGGAGCTGAAGAACACCATCAACACGATGGTCGACCAGCTGAGCTCGTTCGCCGCGGAAGTGACGCGCGTCGCGCGCGAGGTGGGCACGGAGGGCGTGCTCGGAGGCCAGGCCCAGGTGCGCGGCGTGTCCGGCGTCTGGCAGGAGCTCACGCAGAACGTGAACTCCATGGCGAACAACCTGACCACCCAGGTCCGCAACATCGCCGAGGTGGCGACGGCGATCGCCGGCGGCGATCTCTCGCGGAAGATCACGGTCGACGTCAAAGGCGAGCTCCTGGAGCTGAAGAACACCATCAACGGCATGGTCGATCAGCTGAGCTCGTTCGCGTCGGAGGTGACGCGCGTCGCGCGCGAGGTCGGCACGGAGGGCGTGCTGGGCGGTCAGGCGCGCATCGCCACGGGAACCGGGGTGTGGCGGGAGCTCACCGACAACGTGAACTCGATGGCGTCGAACCTGACGAGCCAGGTCCGGAACATCGCGGAGGTCATCACCGCGATCGCCCAGGGCGATCTGCGCCACAAGATCACGGTGGACGCCCGCGGCGAGATCCTCGCGCTGAAGAACACGATCAACGCGACCGTGGACAAGTTGAACCGCTTCTCCGCCGAGGTGAACCGGATGGCGCGGCTCGTCGGGACCGAGGGCACGCTCGGCGTCCAGGCCGACGTGAAGGACGTGTCCGGCGTGTGGAAGGAGCTCACCGACAACGTGAACCTGATGGGGCGCAACCTGACCGACCAGGTGCGCGACATCGCGACGGTCACCACGTCCGTCGCCAACGGCGATCTCTCGAAGAAGATCACCGTGGAGGTGAAGGGCGAGCTCTTGCAGTTGAAGAACACCGTCAACGCGATGGTCGATTCCCTGAGCTCGTTCGCGTCGGAGGTGACGCGCATGGCGCGCGAGGTGGGCACCGACGGCGTGCTCGGCGGTCAGGCCGTGGTGCGCGACGTGTCCGGCATCTGGCTCGAGCTGACGCAGAACGTGAACTCCATGGCGTCGAACCTGACGAATCAGGTCCGCAACATCGCCGAGGTGGCGCGCGCCGTCGCCGCCGGAGATCTGTCCAGGAAGATCACCGTCGGCGCGCGCGGCGAGATGCTCGAGCTGAAGAGCATCCTGAACGCGATGGTCGATCAGCTCAACTCCTTCTCGGCGGAGGTCACGCGGGTCGCGCGCGAGGTGGGCGTCGAAGGCCGCCTCGGCGGACAAGCCGACGTGGCCGGAGTGCGCGGCGTCTGGAAGGAGCTGACCGACAACGTGAACCTGATGGCGTCGAACCTGACGAATCAGGTCCGTGACATCGCCACCGTCACCACCGCCGTCGCGAAGGGCGATCTGACTCGTAAGATCCTCGTCGACGCGAAGGGCGAGTTCCTCGAGTTGAAGAGCACCATCAACACGATGGTCGACCAGCTCGGCGCCTTCGCCGACCAGGTGACGCGCCTCGCCACGGAGGTCGGGACGGAGGGCAAGCTCGGCGGGCAAGCGGACGTGCGCGGCGTCGCGGGCACCTGGCGACACCTGACCGACGCCGTGAACTCCATGGCCACGAACCTGACGGATCAGGTGCGCAACATCTCTCAGGTCGCGGCGGCCATCGCCCAGGGCGACTTGCAGAAGAAGATCGTCGTCGACGCCAAGGGCGAGATCCTGGAGCTGAAGAACACCATCAACACGATGGTGGATCAGCTCGGCGCGTTCGCCGAGCAAGTCACGCGGGTCGCGCGTGAGGTGGGCACCGAGGGCAAGCTCGGCGGCCAGGCCTCCATCGAAGGCGTGCGCGGCGTCTGGAAAGAGCTGACCGACAACGTGAACCTGATGGCGTCGAATCTGACCAACCAGGTGCGCGACATTTCCCAGGTGGCGACCGCGATCGCCCAGGGCGATCTCAGCCGCAAGATCGCGGTCGAGGTCCGCGGCGAGCTGCTCGACCTGAAGAACGTCATCAACACGATGGTGGATCAGCTGAGCGCGTTCGCCGACCAGGTCACGCGCGTCGCTCGCGACGTCGGCGTCGAAGGCAAGCTCGGCGGTCAAGCCGAGGTGCGCGGCGTCCTCGGCGTGTGGAAGGAGCTGACCGACAACGTGAACCTGATGGCGTCGAACCTGACCGGTCAGGTCCGCGACATCGCCACCGTGACGACCGCCGTCGCGAACGGCGATCTCACGCGCAAGATCACGGTCGACGTGCGCGGCGAGCTCCTCGAGCTGAAGAACACCATCAACACGATGGTGGATCAGCTGAACGCCTTCGCCGCCGAGGTCACGCGGGTCGCGCGCGAGGTGGGCACCGAGGGCAAGCTCGGCGGTCAGGCGGAGGTGCGCGGCGTCTCCGGCGTGTGGCGCGGCCTCACCGACAACGTGAACCTCCTGGCGCGCAACATCACCGAGCAGGTGCGCGGCATCGCGCGCGTCGTCACCGCTGTCGCCAACGGCGATTTGGATCAGAAGCTGACGCTCGAAGCCAAGGGCGAAATAGCGACGCTGGTCGAGACCATCAACAGCATGACCGTGACGCTCTCGACCTTCGCCGAACAGGTCACCGGCGTCGCGCGGGACGTCGGCGTCGAAGGGCGCCTCGGCGGTCAAGCGGACGTGCCCGGCGCGGCGGGCGTCTGGCGCGATCTGACCAACAACGTGAACGAGCTCGCGGGCAACCTGACTCGGCAAGTGCGCGCCATCGGCGACGTCGCGACGGCGGTCACGAAGGGCGACCTCACGCAGTCGATCACCGTCGACGCGCGCGGCGAGGTCGCGCTCCTGAAGGACAACGTCAATCAGATGATCGGCACGCTCGCCGAGACGACGCGCGTGAACCAGGAGCAGGACTGGCTCAAGACGAACCTCGCTCGATTCACGCGAATGCTGCAGGGCCAGCGCGACCTGCTCACGGTCGCCGACCAGGTTCTCTCCGAGCTCGCGCCCGTCGTCGGCGCTCAGCACGGTTCCTTCTTCATGGCCGAGGTGAGCGAAGGCAAGACGTCGCTCCGCCTGTTCGCGTCGTACGCCTACAAAGAGAGGAAGAGCGTCGCCAACGTGTTCGCGCTGGGCGAAGGGCTCGTCGGGCAAGCGGCGCGCGAAAGGAAGCGCATCCTCGTCACCGACGTCCCCGCGGATTACATCCGCATCAACTCGTCGCTCGGCGAAGCGAAGCCGCTCCACCTGGTCGTGGTGCCGATTCTGTTCGAGGGCGAGATCAAGGGCGTCCTCGAGCTGGCGACGTTCCAGCGCTTCACCGCGATCCAGCTCGCGTTCCTGGAGCAGCTCCTCGAAAGCCTCGGCATCGTCGTCGCGACCATCGAAGCCACGATGCGCACCGACGAGCTCCTCCGCAAGTCGCAGAGCATGGCGGACGAGCTGCAGACGCAGCAAGAGGAGCTCCAGCAGACGAACGAAGAGCTCGAGGAGAAGGCGCGACAGCTGACCGCGCAGAAGGGCGAGGTCGAGCGAAAGAACCGCGAGGTGGAGCTCGCGCGGCAGGAGCTCGAGGACAAGGCCGAGCAGCTCACCGTCACTTCCCGCTACAAGTCGCAGTTCCTGGCGAACATGTCCCACGAGCTCCGGACGCCGCTCAACAGCCTGCTCATCCTCTCGCGCCAGCTCGCCGACAATCGCGACCACAACCTGACCGCGCGCCAGGTCGAGTTCTCGCGCACCATCTACCAGTCCGGGTCGGATCTGCTGGCGCTCATCAACGAGATCCTGGATCTGGCCAAAATAGAATCGGGCACCATGGGCGTCGAGATCGTCCAGGTGAATCTCGGAGATCTGAAGGAGTACGTGGAGCGCACGTTCCGTCACCTCGCCGAAGACCGGAAGCTCCGCTTCGACGTGGAGCTCGTGTCGGGGCTGCCGGACGTCGTCCGTACCGACGAGATGCGCCTCCGGCAGGTGCTCCGCAACCTGCTCTCGAACGCCCTGAAATTCACGGAGAAGGGCGGGGTGCGCCTCGCGATCTCCCGCGCCAAGAACGCCGAGTGGAGCGTCGACAACGACACCCTCAACCGCGCGCGTTCGGTCCTCGCCTTCGCCGTTTCGGACACCGGGATCGGCATCCCCAAGGACAAGCAGAAGATCGTCTTCGAGGCCTTCCAGCAAGCCGACGGCGGCACCAGCCGCAAGTACGGCGGCACGGGGCTCGGCCTCGCGATCAGCCGCGAAATCGCCGGGCTCCTGGGCGGCGAGCTGCACCTCACGAGCGAGGTCGGCGTGGGGAGCACGTTCACGCTGTACATCCCTGCGGAATACGTGGAACGAAGCCGTCCCCCGCAGCCCTCGCCGCAGCCGGTGCCGAGCCGCAGGGACCTGGACCGCACGCCTCCGCCGCCGCGCGCGGAGCTTCCGGAGCGTGACGTCGTCGCGTTGCCGATGCCGCCGCTCGGTCTCCTGTTCGACGACCGGCGATCCATCGCGCCCGGCGATCGGGTCATCCTCATCGTCGAAGACGACGAGACGTTCGGGCGTACGCTCCTCGATTTCGTGCGGGAGCACGGGTTCCGCGGCGTCGTCGCGGCGAACGGCGCGCAGGCGCTCGAGCTCGGCCGCGCTCTCAAGCCGGACGCGATCACCCTGGATTTGCGCTTGCCCGACATGGACGGCTGGGTGCTGCTCGATCAGCTGAAGCACGATCCGGATACGCGACACATCCCGGTGCACGTCATCTCCGCTTCGAACGACGAGCGTCGCGGCCTCGAGTGCGGCGCGATCGCGTACCTGCAGAAGCCCGTGGAGAAGGAGGCGCTGGAGCAGGCGCTCGCGCAGATCCGGACCTTCGTCGAACGGCGAGTGAAGCACCTGCTCATCGTCGAGGACGACGAGGTCCAGCGCAGGAGCCTGGTCGAGCTCGTCTCCGGCGAGGACGTCGTCGTGACCGCCGTGGACAGCGGCGAGGCCGCGCTCGCGGCGCTCGCGGCGCAACCGTTCGACTGTCTGGTGCTCGATCTGAGGTTGCCGGGGATGACCGGCGTCGACCTCATCAAGCAAGCCAAGTCCCGGCTGGCGGCGCGCATGCCGATCATCGTGTACACGGGCAAGGATCTGACGCGCGAAGAGGAGACGGAGCTCCGCCAGGTCTCCGATTCGATCATCGTGAAGGACGTCCGGTCGCCGGAACGCCTCCTCGACGAGACGGCTTTGTTCCTGCATCGCGTGGAGTCGAACCTGCCGCAGCCGTCCCGCGAAATGTTGCGCCGTCTGACGGAGACCGACCCCGCCCTGGTGGGCAAGAAGGTGCTGCTCGTCGACGACGACGCGCGGAACTTGTTCGCGATCACCACCATCCTCGAGCAGCACGAGATGAACGTGGTCTACGCGGAGAACGGAAAGGACGCGCTCGACAAGCTGAGCACGACCGAGGACGTCGACATCGTGCTCATGGACATCATGATGCCGGAGATGGACGGTTACGAGGCGACCCGGCGAATCCGCGCCGACGCCAGGTACGCGAAGCTGCCGGTGATCGCGCTGACCGCGAAGGCGATGCAGAGCGACCGCGAGAAGTGCATCCAGGCCGGCGCCTCCGACTACATCACGAAGCCGGTGGATCCGGACCAGCTCGTGTCGCTCCTTCGCGTATGGCTCTACCGCTGAGCGAAGAGGAGTCGCCGGAGACTCCGCTCGGCGACTCGCGCAAGATCGAGTCGCTCGAGGTCGATCTGTTGCTCACGGGAATAGCCAAGCAATACGGCTACGACTTCCGGAACTACGCCCGCAGCTCGCTCACGCGGCGCATCCGGCGCGCGGTTCACGAGGAGGGGCTCTCGACGATCTCGGCGCTGCAGGATCGCGTGCTTCACGACCCCGTCGCGATGTCGCGCCTCGTCGAGGCCATCGCGGTCCACACCACGAACATGTTCCGCGACGCGGACGTGCATCGCGCGATCCGCGCGGAGGTCGTGCCGATTTTGCGGACTTATCCCTTCGTGCGCATCTGGCACGCCGGCTGTTCGTCCGGAGAGGAGGTCTATTCGCTCGCCATCGCCCTTCACGAGGAGGGCATCTACGATCGCTGTCGTATCTACGCGACCGACATCAGCGACAGGATCCTCGATCGCGCGCGCCTCGGTATCTTCCCGCTCCGGGCGATGCGCGAGTACACGGCGAACTACCAGAGCGCCGGCGGCACCCACGATTTCTCCGCCTACTACTCGGCCGACGCGGAGAACGTGGTGTTCCGTCAGTTCCTCCGCAAAAACCTGATCTTCTCGCAGCACAATCTCGTCTGCGACGCGGCGTTCAACGAGTTTCAGCTCATCCTCTGCCGCAACGTCGTCATTTATTTCGATCAGGTGCTCCGCGCACGCGTGCACGAGCTGATGCACGCGAGCCTCGCCAAGCTCGGTCTCCTGGTGCTCGGCAAACGAGAGTCGATTCGCTTCACGCGCGTCGAGCCCTTCTATCAGGAGCTCGTCCCCAACCTGCGCATCTACCGGAGGATGCAGTGAGCGCGGCGTCGATCGGCGAGAGCACGCCCGAGGCCGGGCTCGATCTCGGCGTCGTCGTGATCGGCGCCTCGCTCGGCGGTTTCGACGCCGTGCGGCTCGTGCTCGCGGCGCTCCCCGGGAGCTTTCCGGCGCCGATCGTGCTCGTTCAGCATCGCATGAGCGATCCCGACGGTTTGCTCGTCGAGCTGCTCGGCGCCGAGTCGCTCTTACCGGTCTCGGAACCGGAGGACAAGGACCCCATTTTACCGGGTCACGTCTACCTGGCGCCGTCGGACTATCACCTGCTCGTCGAACGCGGCTTCTTCTCGCTGTCGACGGAGGACCCGGTTCACCACGCGCGGCCGTCGATCGACGTCCTCTTCGAGTCCGCCGCCGACGCGTACGGTCCGTCCGCGATCGCCGTGGTCCTCACCGGGTCCAATCGCGACGGCGCCCACGGAGCGCGCGCGGTGAAGCGAGCCGGAGGGCGCGTGCTCGTGCAAGATCCACGGACCGCGTTCAGCCCCGTTGCTCCGGCCGCCGCGATGGACTCGACCGCCGTGGATTTCGTGCTGTCGGTGTCGGCGATCGCCAGGCGCCTCGCGCAGATGTTCGCGCTGCCCGGCGGCGCGGCGGGGTGAAACCGCCGGCTCTCTTCCGTCTCGTCGCGCTGATGACGACGCCCGCCGATGTTTCCATCGACGGGCGTCGGGGTACGGCTTCTGGAAGGTGCTCGCCTCGGAGCAGACTCTCGAAGATCCGCGTACCCGGTGCCTAGCCTCCAGACGGCGCGCTCGCGGGAACCGCCGTTCGTGGTGCGGATGACGCGATCTGTTCGACTTGCACGGTGGAGTACGAAAGATCCCGGGCTCTGCGCCAGATCTCGTCGTCGGTGCGCGCGTTCTCTCCCACGACGCGCACCGCGTACCCCGTCCCCGACGACTCGACGTCCACCTGGGTGACGGCGCCGCTCTGCGGGTGGAACGGATCGTTCGCCCCGATGGCGTGGCCGTAAGTCGCGTGGCAACCGAGCACGCGCTCGAGATACTCTCGCGAGAGGCCCGGCGCAGCGTGCACGTAAAGGACGCTGCCCCGCTCCGTTCCGGTGACCGAAACCCGTCGGGTGACGTCGGCCCTGTCCGCCGAATAGACGGAATCGGGAGAGAGCACCGTCGCCACGGTTTGGCTCGTGTCGCCGAGGGAGCGGCACCCGGCGCCGGCCGCGACCTCTCGCGGCTCGGCTCGAGACGAAGCGCACGAAATGGCCAGCGCTCCCAGAGCGCCGGCCACGAGAAACGATTTCAACATGACGTCCCTTCCGTTTCTGGAGTGGTCGTTGCGGCTAAGAGGACGTGTAGGACCCGCCTCCGCGCGCGCAAGCTCTCGGGGTCCGATCGCCAGCGGCTCTCGTGAATCTGGAACGGTGACCGTGGCGAAAAGATCCGAAAACCGGAGCGCGGTTACCCGTCGGCGTGCATGCGGCGCGCCGACGCGGCGAACGGAGACACGCGAGGGATCTCGTTCACTTCGCGCGGAACGGCTTCGCGCGGAACGGCACGCCTGCTCACGTGCGTCGCATTGGCGCTGTGCGCACACGCCGCGCTTCTCGTGACGGCAGGTGCGCGAAAGCGTGTCCCGATGCGGTCGGCCGGCGGATCGATGCAGGAGATTGCGTTCGAGCCGACATCGTTGGTCGAACCATCACGCGCTCCCGGCACGTCGGCCACGCTCGGCGCCGAGTCAACAGCGCCCGCGAGGCGTTCCGCCGCGAGAAGGACGCCCGCGCTCGCCGAAAAAAGACGGCGCGGCGAGGAAGCCGTCGCCGCGATGACCAACGAGATTGACACGAGCACGCCCGCGCGCGCCGGGGCGTCCAATGACGATGAACGCGCGATCGCGGCGGCGCCCCACGCGGTCAGCGGAGTTGAACCGCCACGCCCGCGTTTCGGGGCGCGCGCGCACGGACCGCGTCTGCTGACTCCCGGCGCGTGCAGCCAATCTTTCCCGCTCGAAGCGCACGACGATCACGGCGCGGTGATCGTCGCGCTGCGCGTTCACGCGTCGGGAACGGCCTTTGCGCCCAGCGTCGTCTCGGAAGAGCCGCCGCGTCAGGGATTCGGCAGCGCCGCCCTTCATTGTGCATCGCTCTTGAAATTCGCGCCCGCCGAGAACGGAGCGGGAGCTCGCGTGCCGTCCATCTCGGTCGTCAGGTTGCGATTCGCAAGAGCCCGAGCGGAATAAGTCGCTCTTTGCGTCGAAGCGCCCCGCGCCGGTGCGTTTTGTCACTCGGCCGCCGCGGTTGCGACGCGGTTCGATGAATCAGCCGATCAGTGTTGTGTGTTTGCGCCACTAGCGGGCGCTCGCTCCTGGCCTACATACGGCGAAATGCTGGACCAGGTTTCGCACGACCCGCTCCAAGAAGGCCCAGCAATGGAGAACTCGACAGCCGGATCGCGAGCGTGGGGCGCCATTCGCCGGCTCGCGCCCATCGCGCTCATCGCGCTGAGCTTCGTCCTGTTGCGCAAACAGCTGCCCGACGCCGCGCGCGCGCTGGTGCACGCGCGCCCCATCGCGCTCCTCTGCGTCCCGCTATTTTTCGTGTGGAACGAGCTCGCGACGATCGGGTGGCGCGCGCTGTTGCGCGCATCGGGCGTCACCGTGGCGCCGCTCCGCACGCTGGTCCGGCTCCGCATCGAAGCGCAGGCCGTCAATCAGATCGTTCCCGCGGCGGGTCTCGCGGGGGAGGGCCTGCGCACCGTGCGCGCGGCGCAACCGGGAGAGCTCGCTGCTGCGTCCTTCGCGACGCTCCTGGACAACGTCGCCGGAACTCTGAGCGGGCTCGTGTTCGCGGCCTGCGCGCTCGGGCTGCGCTTTCAAACGCGGACCGGCGCGGAGAGCGAGCTGAAGACGCTGACGCTGACCACCGTCGGCGCGCTCGCGTTGCTCGTCGTCGCCGTCGCGCTTCCGTTTCAGCTCGGACACAAGCTCGTTCCACGCCTCGCGCCGGGAGGACGCGCTCGCCGTCTTCTCGAGCCCTTCGCCGACCGACGACTCTCCATCCGGCGCGCGCTGCGCGACGCGGTCGCGCTCCGTTTCTGTGAGCGCATCCTGAGCGCGGCGGAGGTCTACGTCTTCTTTCTCGCGCTCGACGCGCCCGTCAGCGTCGCCGACGCGGCGCTCATCAGCGCGGTCTTCATCGTCGTCAGCTTCACCGTGTTCTTCCTGCCGGGTCAGCTCGGCGCGGCGGAAGCCGCCGTCGCCATGACCAGCACGCTCATCGGCGTTCCCGCCACGCTCGGGCTTTCGGTCGCTCTCCTCCGCCGCGCTCGTCAGCTCGGTGTCTGTGTTACGGGGCTCGTTTCCGTGTTGGTCGCGAAACAACGAGGGCCGTTGCTTCGTACTCCGGTGGAGAAGGCGCAATGATGTCTCCACTGCGAGTGCTCTATCTGCTCCCGGCCGAAGGGTTCGGCGGCGCCGAACGCCAGGGCGTACAGCACCTCGTCGAATTGCCGCACCAGGGCGTGCAGGTCACGAGCTTCGTCGGCGCGAGCGAGGCGCTCGCGCGCGAGCTCTCCGCCGCGGGCGTCAAGACCCAGCGCCTCGCGAATTTCCCGCCGAGTCCGGCGTCGAACAGGGGCGCCTCCGGCGTGCATCAGCTGCTTCGCGGCACCGCCGCTTGCTTCGACGCCGCTGCGATCATCGAGCGACAGGCAAGGCAGCGACCGCCGGACGTCATCTTCGCCAATCGCACGTTCGCGTGGCTCGTCGCCGCCGTCCTGTCGCGGCGGCTCGGGGTGCCCTACGTCATGCGCGCAGGCAGCCGTCCGGCGCACCCCATCCTCGGCCCGTTGATGTCGCTCCTCGACCGTGTCGCGCGTCCCAAGGCCGTATTCTACAACTGCCGGGCGGTGAAGGCTTCGGTCGCCGATAGGTTCGGCTGCCCCACGTTCGAGCTGCCGAACGTCGTCGACCCGCGGAGGTTCGCGAGCGCGTCGCAACAAGAACGCGCTGCTGCCAGGCGCGAGCTCGGGCTTCCGCCGGGAACGCCGCTCGTCGGGCTCGCCGCTCGTCCGGCGCCGGAGAAGGGGTTCGACTTCCTCGAGCAAATCGTGGTGCGCGTCCATCGGACGACTCCCGAGGCGCAATTCGTCGTCGCCGGCGATTTCGCCACGCGAAAATCCTACGAGGCCCGCCTCGCCTCCGTCGGGGCCGGCAGCGCGGTTCGTTTTCTCGGGCACGTCGACGCGGCGAAGTTCTTCCGCACGGTGGACGTCGTCGTGCTCACCTCGCGCGCGCGATCCATCGAAGCGTCGCCGAATGCCTTGCTCGAAGCGATGGCGTCTTGCCGGCCCGTCGTCGCCACCGCCGTCGGCGGCGTGCCCGAGCTCGTGCGGCACGGGGTGGACGGCTTCTTGACCGCGGACATCGACGCCGAAGGTTTTTCCGCGCACGTCGCTCGCCTGCTCGCTTCTCCTGCGCTCCGCGCGGAGCTCGGACGAAACGGGCGCGCGCGCGCGCTATCCGAACATCGGCCGAGCACCGTGCTCGCGCAGCTCGTCCGAGACCTCAGGGACGTCCTCGCCCCGCGGAGGGATCTCGCGACGACAGGCACCGGAGTACCATGCGAATCGAACACCCTTTCCGCTCAGCCTTCGATCTAATCGTCAGAAAGACGCCGTTGGAAGGTCAGCTCGTCGTCATTCGACGGTGCAATCTGAGCTGCGGGTACTGCTCGGAGTACGACGAGCACTCGCCGGAGGTGCCGTTCGAGACGCTGGCTCCACGCATCGACGCGCTCCACCGCCTTCGAGTCCAGAACATCGCGCTCCTCGGAGGCGAGCCCCTCTTGCATTCGCGCCTCGACGACCTCGTCCGCCGTGCAGCGGCGCACTCTCAGGTCTCCATGACCACGAACGGATTCTTGCTGGACCGCGACTGCATCGAACGCCTGGGCGACGCGGGGCTGACGAACCTGCAGATCTCCATCGACGCGCTGCGAGTCGACAAATCCCGCTACGTGCAGAAGACGTTTCGCTCCCTGAAGCCGAAGCTCGAGCGCCTCGCGCGCTACGCGCGCTTCGACGTTCACGTGACCACGGTTCTGTGCGGCGCCACCGTGGCGGAGTTCGACGAGCTCATGGAAGAGCTCGCGCAATTCCCGTTCCGCGTCTCGGTGAACATCATGCACGACGAGCACGGGCAATCCCTCGTGCAAGGACCGGAGTTCGAGCGCGCCTGGAGGCGCCACTTCGAGAGCGGCCGCGCCTTCTCGTATCTCGAGGAAGAATACGGTCGAAAGCTGCTCGGCGGCGAGAAGCCGGACTGGACGTGCCGTGCAGGCAGCCGCTTCCTCTACGTCGACGAGACCGGCAAGGTCGAGCTCTGCTCCGGCCAGCGCGGGCGCATCGGCAAGGACGTCGAGAGCTTCACGATGGAAGACGTCGACATGTACCGCAAGGAGCCGAAGGGCTGCGAGCAGGGGTGCAGCATTTTGTGCGTGTACCGCGACTCCCTCCTCGACAACGACCCGCTCGCGCTCGCTCGCGCCCTGCTCCGCGGGATCCGCGCCGGCGCGTTCCGCTGGAGCGACGCGAAACCCCCGGAGCCCGGCGCTCCGGAGAAGCGCCATTTGCCGCTGGTCGTTTGACGAAGACCGCGCCGGCGCTCAGCACCCCGACGGAGAAATGAGGAACGCCTCGTCGAGCAGGTCGTCGGTCACGTTGCCGGCGCCGCCGAACTTCTGTTCCGACCAGGGATCGAAGTGCATCAGCGACGGCTCGTTCCAGCCATTTTCGGGCGTGACCAGCCCCGCCGCGGTCAGGTCGTGCACCATCGGATGCTGCGGCTCGCCGGCATTGACGAAGGTGGGCTCGTCGGGCGCGGCCGAGATCCCACATCCGTGAAAATCGCAGAGCCAGGAGGTGCAGGTCGAAAGGTTCGCGTAGTTGCCGTGCTTGTGAAAGCTCGAGTACACGACCGGGTAGGGCTGGTTCGAGCGTACGGCCGTATCGCAGGGACCGCATCGCGGAAGAGTGCCGCACGTGCTCACTCGTTCGCAGGTCGTGTCTTGGTGAGAGATCGCGCGCACGGCCAGGATCCCGCCTGGCGCGGGCACCTTGGGATCGATGAGCTCGCCGAAGACCTCGTCGTCTCCGACGTGAGAACCGAGCCCGCGTAGGCCGCAGTCACGTTCGTACAACACGACGTAGGTGATCGCGATCTTGGTCGGGTCGTCGGGGTGCGGGGACAGCCGGAAGAGGACCCCGTGGCGAGAGCAATCCTCGCGCGGGTCGATCGAGAAATACGGAAAGTACTCTCGGGCCATCGCGAGCTCGGCGTCGTCGTCGAGCCCGTCCCCGTCCGCATCGCACGTCCCCGCCGCGGCGGCGGCAAGCGCGGTGGCCGCCTGCGGGCCGTTCGTCTTCGCGAGCAACGCGCTGTGATGCCGGCGACGGCCGTGCGACCCTTCGGCGTGGCTTACGCGTGAACGGCCGATCGCGGCTACGCCGGTTGCGATGGACAGGACAGCGGCGATGCCGAGCGCACGACGCATGATCGGCGCAGGATAGCTGTTCTTTCCCACCCACCACGTCAGTTTTGCGTAAGGTTCTCGCGCGGCGAGCTCCGGAGTTTCCAGATCGGGCGTCCGGCCGTCGAACACACATGGGGTGACACGTCGCGCGGCTCGGCGGCTCGAGCGGCTCGTCCGCCCATTTCTCCGCTCGGACGGCGTGCTTGCCATATTTTGGGCGGCCCGTATCCAAGTCGCTGACGCGTCGCGTATCAGCGGCAGCCCGAGCCGATGTGTGATGGCCGGTCTCCACATCCACGTCGGGTGTAGGAGCGAAATCTCCGGCAAGGCGGCGAGTTTCCGGCAGTAGTGTTACGGGTGGTGCTCGGCATCGCGCGTTCCGCCTCGTTCGCAGTCGCGATTTCGTCGTTGTCGGCTTGCGGGGGGGCGGGGGCGCGGGGCGCGGCGCACGCTCCTGCGACCACGACGGTTGTCGCTTCGCGCGCCGTCGCTTCGGCGCCGAGCCTACCAACACCGGCCGTCCTTCAGTCGATTGCCGACCAGGCGACGACGGAAACGGGAGTCTTGCCATCGCTATCCGCGACTTGGGGGACGGCGGATCCATTGTCGTTCGTCGCGGCCGCGCCGGATCGACGTTGGATCGCCGTGTGTCAGGTGCGCCGCGACACCAACGGCGACGGCGCGGTCCGCGTCGACCTCGCGCCGGACGGCGCCGTGTCCGGCGACGAGCTCGCCGGGTACCTCCTCGACGCGCCTGGGCCGGGAACGCCGATGGACGCCTTCGGCGGCTCCGATCCGAGCGGACGCTTCGTCGCGTTCGTGCACGATGGACGGCTCGTGCTGCGGGACACGACGACCCACACCGACGTCGAGCTCCCCGCCGACGTGCGCGACGATCTTTCCCCGTTCGTGCACCCGCGCGCCGTCGCCTTCGATCCGACGGGACGACGGCTGCTCTATCTGCAGAAGCTCGAGCTCGGCGGCAAGATCGCGGTGCGCGAGCTTGCCACGGGCGCGGAGGCGATCGTCGATCCGGGCGACGGCCTCGTGTTCCGGGCGGATTTCGATCCTTCCGGCGCCGCGATCGTCGTGCGCGTCGTGACGGCGGACACGAACGCCGACGGGAGGCTCGATTGGCCCGTGCGCGAATCGGAACGACCCTTCATGCGTTGCGCCGCGCCGTTGCCGCGGTTTCCGGTCTGGGAACGCAGCGGCGACGACGTGGTGCTCCGTGTCGCGAAGGCGGCGGGCGGCGTCGCGCGTGACGCGCCGGGGCTCATCGTCCCGATGGGGGACGCGCTGCTCGTGCGCCAAGCGGACGGAGCGATCGACCGCGTCGACGCGTCGGGAAGGCGTCTGCCGATCGCGCGGAAGGGGTGCGAAGCGCACCTCTTGCACGTCGACGCCGCGCGGGGCCTTTCACTCTTGACCTGCCTCGACTCGAAGGGAAAAAACGAGGCGGTGCTCGTCGGACAGGGGCCGGCGAAGCCGCTCGGGCTCACGCTCGCCGTCGCGCCCGGGGATCACTGGGTCGAAGGCTCGCCGCGGCTCGTGCCGCTCCATCCGGGCACGGACGCCGCTCTCCTGGATCTGGACCGCCGCGAGGTCGAGATGCTCACGAACGGCGATCGCATTCTGTCGACGTCCGGAGCGCGCGCGCTCGTGCTCCGGGGGCGCTCGCTCGTGCTGCACGAGCTCGGCGGCGGCGACGTGAACCTCGGCGGCGAGGTGTCGCCGCTCGCGCACATCGTGCATTCTGGCCCGGTGTTCTTCGTCCCGCCGTTCGTCGTCGACGTCGCGCGCGGCAAGCTGATCGGCAAAGCCGACGATCGCGCGCTCGCCGTCGCCACCGACGGCGCGTTGCTCGTCGCCGAGGGCGGCGCGGCGGACGCGAAGCACTTCGCGCACGGCCCGCTGCGCTGGAGAGCCGTCGCCGTTCCGGCGGCGATCGCCGCCGCGACGAAATGAACCGGCTCGGCGCCCGCGCGCGAGACAGCGCGGCTCTTTCGGGTACACTCTTCAATAATGCCGGGCCAGCGCCGGCGAAGACGAACAGACGAACATGGCGCAAAGGACGCTGACCGATAGCCCTCCGCAGGAACCGGACGCCGAGGGACCGCGGCCGGAAAGCGCGGAGAAGGCCGAGCTCGACGCGATCCGTCGCGACGTCGCGGCGTGGCGTGACGGACCGGTCGCCCGATCGCTCGAGCGCATGCCGGAGAGGCTCGGTCGCTATCAGACCTGGAGCGGTATCGACGTGCCCGACGTGGCGACGCCCGCCGACGCGCGCGGCGACTACCGGCGCGACCTCGGCCTGCCCGGCGAGTATCCCTTCACCCGCGGCGTCCAGCCGACGATGTACCGGAGCAAGCTCTGGACGATGCGCATGTTCGCGGGCTTCGGCACGCCCGAGCAGACGAACGCGCGCTTTCGTTACCTGGTCAGCGAGGGTCAGACCGGGCTCTCGACGGCCTTCGATTTTCCGACGTTGATGGGCTACGACTCCGACTCTCCGCGAGCGCTCGGCGAAGTCGGCATGTGCGGCGTCGCCGTCGACACGTTGCGCGACATGGACGTCCTGTTCGACGGCATCGCCCTCGACGAGATCACGACGTCGATGACGATCAACGGCCCGGCCATCGTGCTCTTTTCGTTCTACGTGGCGCTCGCCGACAAGCGCGGCGTCGACCGTGACAAGATCGGCGGCACGGCGCAGAACGACTGCCTGAAGGAGTTCATCGCGCAGCACGCCTGGCTCGTGCCCCCGCGACCGGCGATGCGCCTGGTCATCGACACCATCGAGTTCTCCGCGCGCGAGCTGCCGCGCTGGAACCCCGTCTCGATCAGCGGTTATCACATTCGAGAAGCGGGCGCGACCGCGACGCAAGAGCTCGCGTTCACGCTCGCCGACGGGCTCGCCTACGTGACCGCGGGCGTCGAGCGCGGCATGAACGTCGACGCCTTCGCTCCCCGGCTCTCTTTCTTCTTCGACGTCCACAACGACTTCTTCGAGGAGATCGCGAAGTTTCGCGCGGCGCGCCGCCTGTGGGCGCGGCTCGTGAAAGAGCGCTTCGGCGCGCGCGATCCGGCGAGCATGAAGCTCCGCACGCACGCGCAGACCGCCGGCGTTTCGCTCACGGCGCAGCAGCCTTACAACAACGTGGCGCGCGTCGCGATCCAGGCGCTCGCGGCGGTGCTGGGCGGCACGCAGTCGCTGCACACGAACTCGCTCGACGAGACGTACGCCCTGCCCACGGAAGAAGCCGTCAAGATAGCGCTGCGCACGCAGCAGATCGTCGCTCACGAGACCGGCGTCGCCGCGACCATCGATCCGCTCGCCGGCAGCTACTACCTCGAGTGGCTCACCGACAAGCTGGAGAACGACGCGCTCGCGTACATCCGGCGCATCGACGACATGGGCGGCATGCTGCGCGCCGTCGAGAACGGTTATCCTCAGCGAGAAATCGCGCGGAGCGCGTACGAGCTCGAGCGACAGATCAACGAAGGCCAGCGCGTCGTCGTGGGCGTGAATCGCTTCCGAGACGAAGGAGAGCCGGACCGCATCCCGACCCTGCGCGTCGACGAGGACGCGGCGCGCGCGCAGATCGAAGCGCTGCGCCGCGTGAAAGCGGAGCGGTCTCCGCTCGCCGTCGAGCGAGCTCTAGACTCCGTGCGCCGCGCCGCCGAAAGCTCGAAAGAGAACCTCGTGCCGCCGATCATCGAAGCGGCGAAGGCGATGGCCACCGAACAGGAGATCTGCGACGTGCTGCGCGGCGTGTTCGGGGCTCATACGGACCCCGGCTACGTTTAGACCAGGTCAGCCCAGAAAACGCCGTTGGATCCGCTGCAACGGAGCGGCGGGGGGCAGGCCCAGGCGGTCGATGACTTCGGCGGCGAGGGTGTCGAAGAGCGAGGTGACGGCGGGGGCGTGGTCGCTGCCGTACAGGTGCAGCGGGACGCCCGCGGCGCTCGCGTCGAGGAACGCGCTCGACCGCGGGATCGCGGTATCGAAGAGCCACTCGCGCGGCAGCTCGTCGCAGGCCTGCTGCAGGACCTTGATGGACGCGGAGTGACCGAGCTGCAGCATGTTCAGGAAGACGCCGAGCACCTGGGGGCGCGTTTCCTTCGGCAGCGCCTCGACGCAGTGGGAGAACATCTTGAACGACCGCTGGGCGATCACCTCGGCCTGCAGCACGCCGATGACGTGCGTCGCTCCGCCGAGGATCTGATACGTCGAGCCGAGCATCCCCGCCGGCGTGTCGACGATGACGATGGGCGCCCGCAGAGAGAGGTCGCGCAGCAGGGCGCGCCAGCGATCGCCGTAGTCCTGGAACGTCATCTCCGGTTCGGGGATGGCGCGGCCCACCGCGGGGACCACTTCGAGCCCGTCGAACACCGTCCGCCGGATCGTGTCGTCGAGCGCGGCGCGCCCGGCGAGCACGTCGAACACGCCGAGCTCCGCGGCGCCGCGCGCGTCCACGGCGGAAAGGACGTCGCCGTTGACGTCGCCGTCGACGAGGACGACGCGCTGACCGCGCCGCGCGAGCGCCAGCGAGAGATTCAACGACACCGTCGTTTTTCCGGAGCCGCCCTTCGGGCTCGCGACGGCGATGACGCGGCCTTCGGACGCCGCGCGATGAACGCCGCTCTTCGACGTCGCGGTGTTCTTCGGTCGCGCACCGTTCGGGCGCGGCGACGCCGAAGGATCGCTCCGGGGGCGGAGCGAGCGGCTCGGCGGCGGTAGCGGAAACGGCCGGCGGCGAGCCGTCGCCGACGGCCGCGGACCCAAGTTTCGGTGCGTGACTTCGTCGTTCGCGTCGACGGCACCTGACGCTTCGAGCAGCAGTTGACGCACCGAGCCCAGCGGCTCCACGCTCGGTTCGGCGATTTCTTCGCGAAATACCCGGAAGAACCCGCCTTTGCGCTTCAGCAGATCGAAGAACGCGCTGCTGCCGCGATCGGCGCCGGACACCGACTGGACGATCTTGCCGTCCTTCAGAACGATCGCCCCCGCAGGCGAGCTGCCCTCCGCGGACAGCTCGATGCGCGTGTACTCCGGCGATACGCTGAGGATTTGCAGGATATCGGCCAGGCTGAAGTCCTGAAGGCTTCCTTCCATGACGGCGGGTTTGGCTGCTCCGTTCATGATGCCGGAGGTTTTAGCCACGAGCCAGCGAGGTTCCTAGCCTCTTTTCGCAACAAATCGGCGCCTCTCGTAGCCGATTCGGCCGCTCTGAAATGTGACAACATTAGTTGTCACACGGTGGGGTTTCGAGGGGCCCCTCGGACGGGGCCCGGCCCACGGGTTTCTGTCGTAGCTACCGCGCGTTGCGCGTGCGCTGCCGCGTCATCGCCCGCCGTGGAAGACGGCTTCGATGTCGTGGCCGTCCGGGTCGAGGACGAAGGCGCCGTAGTAGTTCGGGTGATAATGGGTCCGGAGCCCCGGCTTGCCGAAATCCTTGCCGCCCGCTCCCATCGCGGCCGCGTAGAACGATTCGACCTCGGCGCGGCTCTGCGCGGCGAAGGCGATGTGCGTCGGTGTGATGACGTTGAGCTGTTCGGGCTTTTGAAAACTCGCAGGCCCCGTACCGATCCAGAACTCCGCTTTGCCGTCTCGCCCGAAGCCGCACGCTTGTCCGAAGTCCATGATGACCTTGATTCCGAGTGGAGCGAGCGCCTTCTCGTAGAAGGCCTTCGAACGCGCGTAGTCGCTGACGGTCAGCGTGACGTGATCCAGTGTGGGCATGGGCGTCCTCCGGTGTGAGAGGGTGGATGATTTCACGACGAACCTGCGTTTTTCAAGCGACGTCAGGCTCGAATCACGTCTAGCGGCGCGCGCGCCTCGGCTGTATTCTCGTCACCATGCGCTGGGCGGGTTTCGTAACGGGTGTGTCGTGCGTCCTCTCTTGCGTTTCCATCGCGCAGGCCGAACCCCTCGGTTCGCCGAGCGGCGGCGCGAGCGATCTCCCGATCGCGGTCGCGTCCTTCCCTGCCGACACGACCGGGATCGCGCCGACCAAGGTCGACCTCGACGCGCCTTCTGCGACGCCCGCGTACGCCGCCCCCGCGACGCCCGCGGCTTCGTCCGTGGCCGCGCCGTCGTCGGGCGAGCCGTCGCGCATGGACGTCGCCCCCGGACACGAGGAAGCGACGTCGTGCATCGAATCGCCGACGGTGCTCGAGCTCGGCGTACTATCGCTCGTCAGGATGGTCGAGCAGGGAACCGGCCTCTTGGCGATCGCGCGCGTCCTCGGCCCTTCCAGCGAAGAGCAGGCGTTCGACGACGCCGCGGCGAAGGAGCTCCGGCGCCTGACGTTCATGCGCCGCCTCGCGCAGATGCACGACGAAGAGAACGAGCGCGAATTCAGCGAGAAGCTCTCGATGTATCTGCGCAAGCGCGAATTCATCCAGGCGCTCGAGACGCGGCACCTCTCGGCGAGCCCTTTCGAGCCGTCGGCGCACCACTGAGAGCGTCGAGTCGTTACGGCCGCGCACCGCTGAGAGCGTCGAGCCGCTACGGCCGCGCACCGCTGAGAGCGTCGAGTCGCTACGGCGTCGCACCACTGAGAGCGTCGAGTCGCTACGGCTGACGGCTCTCGCCGAGCACGGCGGCGGGGCCGCTGCGAGCAGGCGCTCGCCGCGCGGTTTCATGTTCGCGACGTCCCGCGTTGGACGCCGCCTCCCCCGATCCCGGGCTTTCGGGTTAATTTCCGGCTCCGGCGCAAGGTTCTGACGCGACTCTGTCCCGTTCCGTCCGGCTTGGCGCCATTGGGTAGCTGGCTTCCCTGGCGCGACGTTTTGCAAGCAAAGCGGCGCAGCGCGGTCGGCTCGATGAATCGACGTGTGACGACGCGAGCCTCGAGCTTCGCGCTTTTCGCGTGCAGAAAGCTCGCGCCTTTCCCGCGCTTCGCGCGGATTTCTCGACTTCGGGGGCGACGCTCGAGTCGAGGCTAGTGCCGCGTCTCCACGCCGCGCGGACGCCCGGTCGTCGAGATGTTCGTTACCAAGTCCGACTCGATCGAGCTGACGCCGTTCTCGCTCTGTTCACTCGCGAGAAGGAGATCGTCCTGTACACTTCGCGTGCGGCGGGTTGGGCGCTCGAAAGGATCGTCTCATGAAGGCTGGGCTCTGCAGGCGCGCGAGAGCGCTGTGTAAAGGTCACGCAGTCGCGCTCGCGCTGGTGACTCTGTCGTTCATCCTTTCGTGTTCCGCGTCGACCGGAGACAACAAGATCCGCGGATCGTCCTTCGCTTCCGCGGGGGGCGCCGGGACCATCGCAGGCAACATGCCCGGTGCGAGCGGGCACGCGGGCAACGGAGCGGGCGCGTTCGGCGGAGTGACTTCACAGCCCATCATCTCGCTCGACAGCGGCACGTACCAGCCACCGGGCAACGGCGGCGCGCCGGTGATGATGACCACGGCCGCCGGCGGCACGCCCGTGACCGCGCCGACGCAGACGGCGACGCCGCCTATGCCCGTCTCGATCGACGAATGCCCCGGCCCGGTCTCCGCGACGATGGTGCAGGCCCTGAAACAGGGCGGCTCGTCATCCGGTCTTCGTTTGCTCTATCCGTACGACAAGACCGTGTTCCCGGTTGGGCTCTTGCCGCCGGTGTTTCAGTGGGACGGCGTCGGCAACGCCGATGCCGTCTACATCCACATGAAGAGCTCGCTCTTCGAATACACCGGCTGCTTCGGCGCCACGACGACGGCGTCGCAGACCGTTTCGAACACGGTGTGGCGGCAAGCCGGCGTGCAAACGGGAACCGCCTCGGATTCGCTCGCGTTCGAGATGACCCTCTCGAGCGGCGGAACCGTCTACGGCCCGGTGAAGCTGACGATCTTCTTCGCGCCGGGAAACCTGAAGGGCGATCTCTTCTACAACACGTACACATCGCCGCAGGCGAACGGTAACGGCGCGGTCATGAAGCTTCACCTCGGCGACACGAAGCCGGAAGTGTTCTTGACCGACAACGGCATGACACCGTACGGCCCTTGCTGGTCGTGTCACTCGCTCTCCGCGAACGGCGCGATGCTCGTCGCGCAACATCATCAGTACCCCGGCGGCCCGTACCTGAGCGCGTCGTTCGATCTCGCGGCGAACCCGGCGCCGTCGCCGCCGCCGAAGGCGCAGATCCCGGGCACGACGGCGGAGATGGGCATGGGCGCGGTCTATCCCGACGGCTCGAAGGTGCTCACGATGGGCAGCCCCGGGGATTCGACGTCGAACCCGCTCGCGTCCTTCCCCGACGCGCCGGGCAACGTGCCCGCGATGCTCGGTCCGAAGGCGACGATGCTGCTCGACACCGCGACCGGCAACCAGATCACGCTCACCGGGTGGAACGTGCAGTACGCCCAGATGCCGTCGTTCTCCCCCGACGGCTCGATGATCGCGTTCAACTGGTACGACAAGTCACAAGGTCACACGCTCGCCGTCGCCAACTTCGACACCTCGACGAACACCGTGTCGAACGTACGCGAGCTGTTCACTCACCAGACCTTGTTCGTCGGATGGCCGTGGATCACCCCCGACGACAAGCAGGTCGTCTTCGTTCTCGGCAACACACAAGACTACGTGAGCGGCTATCCGGGGCGGATCGGCATTGCCTCGAGCGATCTGTGGATCGCCGACGTCGCGACCGGTAAGACGCGGCAGCTCGCGCGCGCGAACGGCTACGACAAGGACGGCGACGCCACGTACTTGCCGAGGCCGGGGCGCGACGAACACTTCGAGTTCTTCCCGACGATCAGCCCGATCCAGGCCGGCGGCTATTTCTGGTTGTTCTTCACGAGCCGTCGCACGTACGGCAATCAGATCACGCAGATCGTCGACGACGCGGTGACGAAGAAGATCTGGGTGAGCGCGATCGACATCCAATCCGGCTCCGACCTCATCGACGATCCGAGCAACCCGCCGTTTTATCTTCCGGGTCAAGAAGACGCCGCCGGCAACGTGCGCGCCTTCGCGGCGCTCGAGCCCTGCCACAAGGACGGCGAATCCTGCGAGACGGGCATCGATTGCTGCAACGGCCATTGCTACATGGGGACCTGCGGTCTGCCGCCACCCCCGCCGCCGCCGCCGCCGGGGCAACCTCCGCCCCCGCCGCCGCCGCCGGCCTGCTCCAACGTCGACGAGCGCTGCAACACGGCTTCCGATTGCTGCGATTCGAAAGCGTCCTGTATCAGTCACTTTTGCGTTATCATCCAGCCGCCGCACTGATTGCTGCGCCAGTCGGAGCCGGCATCGTCCATTGGTCGGCTGTGCATCGCGCTGCACGGCTCCGGGTGCCTCGTGCACCGCGATGCACACGCGCGTGATTACCGAGTCGGCGCCGACACGGCTCGTCGATAGCGGGTGGTATCGTCACGCACCTGCTTTTCATGAACGTTCCGGCCTCGCGTTCGAGGGCCTGTCGTTCGTGATAACATCGGCGAACAGCCGGCGCGGTCGCGCCGACTCCGCGGTGATGGCGAAGAAGCAACAGCGACGGGCGCGTTCGTGACCAGCCCGGTGAACGAAGGAGAGATCGTCGCCGGCCGCTACCGCGTCGATCGTGTGCTCGGCGTCGGCGGTATGGGCGTCGTCGTCGCGGCCACCGACGAGCGCCTCGGCGCGCAGGTCGCGATCAAGTTCCTCCTGTCGCACGCGCTCGGCCACCCGGAGATCGTCGCCCGCTTCGCGCGAGAAGCGCGCGCCGCGGTGCGGATCAAGAGCGAGCACGTCGCGCGCGTGATGGACGTCGGCACGCTTCCGTCGGGCGTGCCGTACATGGTGATGGAGTACCTCCAGGGGCGTGATCTCGCCTCGGAGCTCGAGGCGCAGGGCCGGCTCTCCATGGATGACGCCATCGACTACGTCTTGCAAGCGAGCGAAGCGCTGGTCGAAGCGCATCAGCTCGGCGTCGTTCATCGAGATTTGAAACCGGCCAATCTCTTCTTGGTCGACGCGCGCGGCGCGCCGCTCGTGAAGGTCCTCGATTTCGGCATCTCGAAGATGGACTCGCTCGGCGGGATGACCGGCTCTGGCGCCGCCGTGACGCAGACCGCGTCGCTGCTCGGTTCGCCGCTGTACATGTCGCCGGAGCAAATGGATTCGGCCCGCAGCGTGGACCTTCGCACGGACGTGTGGGCGCTCGGCGTCATCCTGTACGAGCTTCTCACCGGTAATCCGCCGTTCATCGGCGAATCCATTCCACAGCTCTGCATCGCGATCATGAGTCGCTCGCCGCCGCCGCTGCGCGCTGTGCGGCCCGACATCCCGCCTCGGCTCGAGGCCGTGATCCTCCGTTGCCTCGAGAAGAACCGGGAGCTGCGCTTTGCGAGCGTCGACGAGCTCGCCGTCGCCCTCGCCGAATTCGCGCCGCCGCGGTCGCGTCTTTCGCTGGAGCGCATCAACGCGCGCTCCGCGCAGCCGAACCTCGTCGATTCGTGCTCGGGCGAGTCCGGTCCGACTCACGCCGCGACTTCCCCCGCGCAGGCGGGGTCGGTCCACCCTGCGCGGAGCAGCGCCGCCGCGCCGCCGGTTCCCGCGGAGCGCGTCAATGGTTCGACCCAGGCGACCTGGGGGCGCACCGCCGCCGAGCGCGGCGCTCCCTACGTTCGCTGGGCCGCGGTGGCCGTTCCGACGCTGATCGCGCTCGGGCTCGGCGCGGCGCTGCTCTCCCGCTCGAGCGGCGCACCGGTGACGGCGCACACCAGCACCGCGCCCATCACCTCCGTGACGGCAACTTCGCAAACGACGGCGTCGGAGCCGACGTCGGCCGTGACGCCCGCGCCTCCCGCAGTCGCGAGCGCACAGCCTGCATCGCCGACCACTGCGCCCGCGACGGTCACACCGGCGACCGCGTCGATGCCCGTGTCGGCTGCTCCTACGCCGCCACCGTCGCATTTCGCGCAACGAGGTCACGGGGCGAAAGGGAAGCCGTCGGCGCCGACCCCGGTCGCGGCTCCGGCGACGCCGCCTTTGCCGGTTACGTCACCCGTGCCGGCGCCCGCTCCGGCAAACAACGCTCCCCCCGCGAAGCCGCGTCCCACCGACGGTTGGGAAGACGAGCGCTAGTGTCATTGGCCGAGAAATACTTTGTATCACGAACGACTCCCAGTTCGGCCAGGACACTAGCGCGACCGTGCGATCGAGCGCGGGGTTCGGGGCCGAAGCCCCGAGGACACTGGCTCGCGGTCACATGGATCCGTGCACCGCGAACATGAACCCGCCGGGTGCTACGGAGGTGCCCACGGTCACCGTGCTCGAATCGCCGGAAGGCGTCGGGGCCGTGAACCACAAGACCGTGCCGGCGACGAGCGCGGCTCCGCCGACCGCGCTCGCGACGATTCCGATCGTGCGCGCAGTCGCGGCTTCGTCATGAAGCGTCTTGGCGGTCCCGAATTCCGGCTGTTTACAGCCGTCCGGGCAAGTAGCTTGTTCCTGGTTTTTCTTGTCGTTGAATTGCAAGAACTCGACGACGGCGACCGCCGCGCCGGCGACCCCGACGCCTCCCGCGACGACCGCGGAGACGCGCTGCGTGTTCCAGAACGACGCGCGCTCCGCCGGCGGACGATCCGCGGTCGGCGAACCGTCGCGCGGCGCTGGGGCGACGGCGGGCGCGCTGGGCTTGGCGCTGCTTTCGCTGGGCACGGCTTCGAGCGCTGGCACCGTTACGGACTCGGAGGCGCTCGTTCCGACCGTGACGTGCTCGGACCACGACTTGTAGCCGTTCGCGGTGGCGGTGATGACGTGATCTCCGGGATCCACCGGAACACTGTCCCCCCAGATGTCGTGGGGGATCGAGACGCCGTCGCGCGACACCTCGACGTTCGCGCTGCTTGCGGCCGGGGAAACGACGATGGTCAGATGCGAGAGCGTCGGTTCGAGCGCTTCGGCGGCGTGGCGGGCGGACTTCTCGCGCTGCGCCTGCCCGCTCTGCTTCGCGATCGCCACCGCTTCGCGATAGGTCGCCCACGCCGACGCCGTTTGTCCGGTCTTCTCGTAACATTTGCCGAGGTTGAGCAGCGTGCCGACAGCCGGATCGAGCCGCTGGCTCGCCGCGAATTTCTCGCACGCTTCGCGGTACTTCTGCTGGTCGATGAGACGCCGGCCATCTCTGAACAGCGCTTCAGCAGCGGCCTGGTTACTCGATTGCGCGTGGGCGCTCGACGAAAGAACGAGCGTCGCTCCGACGGATGCGAACGCGACCAATCTCTGCGCAAACTTGCTGCTCATCCTTCCAATTCCTTCCAACGTCTCGGCTTGCCCGACGGCCTTGCATATTAGCGAAACACAGGTTGTCATCGCAAAACCGCGCGGCGCGCTCGAAGACAAAGAGGCGCGCGGGGGCAATTAGCCGATCGCGACACGCACGCGGATCAGTGACGTCCGCGCGCGCAACGGCGGTGCGTCCGAGGACGCCCGGCCTGTCGGGTCGTGGTAGAACCGCGACCCATGCGAGATCCCCTGGGTCGTTTCATGTCGTTAGCTCTCTTCTGTGCGGCGCTGCTTCCGGCATGCGGCAGCTCCGACGACAAGACGAGCACCGCAAAGAGCGTGAAGAAGTCGCATTCGACGGCGACGGCGACGGACGCGGGGGACACGAGCGCGGCACCGGACCAGAGCGACGACGGCGATTCGGGCGACGGCTGGCAAACGATCATCACCGGGTCGTGGACGCTCATGCCGGGCACCGAGACGTACAGGTGCGCGCGCGTGACGGTCGATCGGGACTATTACGTGAACGCATTCGAGGCGATCAATCCGCAAGGGACGCACCATACGCTGCTCACGATGGGAGACGCGGACAAACCCGATGGTGTGATCGACTGCAGCGTTAGCGAGCTCCATCCGCTCGAGGTATTCGGATCCGGCGTCGGAACGGATCCGCTCACGTTGCCCGATGGCATCGCCATTCACGTTCCGAAGGGCACGCAGCTGCTCTTGAACTTGCACCTCTTCAACACGAGCGAAGACGTGATCACGGGCACCTCTGGGACGCGCATCCGCACGATTCCCGAGTCGGCGGTGACGCACATCGCGGAGGGGGTGCTCGCGGGCACCGTGAACATCGACATCCCCCCCGGCGTGACGAAGGTGACGACGGGCTACTGCACCATGCCGGAGGACACCACGCTCATCGCGGTGGCGCCGCACATGCACCAGCTCGGAATCTACGAGAAGGTCACCGCCCAGACGGCCGCGCAAGGCGATGTCGTCATCCACGACGCGCCGTACAGCTTCGATTATCAGTCGTTCCATCTCATCAATCCGGCGCAGCAAATGGCGAAGGGCGACAAGCTCCGCGTCGACTGCACCCATATGAACACCACGCCGAAGGAGGTCACCTTCGGCGAGAGCTCGCTCGCGGAGATGTGCTTCGCCGGCATCTATCGCTATCCCGCCGTCGGCGGCTTCTTCATCTGCTCGGACGATCTCCCGTCCACCCCCATGTTGCAGTGACCGCGCTCGACGCGAGTCGTGTCGCTCACGGCCCGGTTTGAAGGCCGCGGAGACCGCTAGTGCACCCCATCGAGAGAGCGCCGACCTCGGCCGCACGAATGGGGTGCTTGGGTCGATTACTTTAACGACGAGCTACTCGCGGCCGCGCAACGATGGTTCGTATACGTACCTTCGTCTCCGCATCGATACCCCCCCAACGAGCTCTACCGCCGCTGGCGCGCGGCCGCCCGCACTCCAACGAGCTCTACCGCCGCTGGCGCGCGGCCGCCCGCATCCCAACGAGCTCTACCGCCG
>DASZVB010000085.1:0-20131 GCA_035547195.1 Polyangiaceae bacterium | reverse complement strand
GTGGTCTCGCCGGCGGTGGCCTCGCCGGCGGCGGTCTTGCGGGAGGTGGTCTCGCTGGTGGCGGTCTTGCCGGCGGTGGCCTTGCCGGCGGTGGTCTCGCCGGTGGCGGTCTCGCAGGCGGCACTGCCGGCGGTGGTCTCGCCGGCGGTGGCCTCGCGGGCGGCGGTCTTGCGGGAGGTGGTCTCGCTGGTGGCGGTCTTGCCGGCGGCACTGCCGGCGGTGGCCTCGCGGGAGGTGGTCTCGCCGGTGGCGGTCTCGCAGGCGGCACTGCCGGTGGCGGCCTTGCCGGCGGTGGTCTCGCCGGTGGCGGCCTCGCCGGCGGTGGTCTCGCCGGTGGCGGCCTTGCCGGCGGTGGTCTCGCCGGTGGCGGTCGTGGCGGCTTCCCGGGCGGCGGCCTCGCCGGCGGTGGTCTACGTGGGATCCCCGGTGGTGGTCTCGCCGGCGGCGGCCTTGCTGGCGGTGGCACTCCCGGCGGCGGCACCGGCGGCACCTGATATTTGACCAGCGCGCTGGTCAAATACTCGACTTAAAAAGCAACGACGCCTCGGTCATCGAAGCCGAGGCGTCGTTCTTTTGTCGCGTTCGACGATCGACGGGAATCGGAGCGCGGCTACGGATCGAACGCCGTAACCGCGCTCGTCGTCACTTCATCACATCATCTGGCACGTGCCGTTCGTGCACATCGCGTTCTGTGGGACGCAGCCGTCGCCGCCTGGGCCGAGCGGGATGCAGCACGGCTCGCCGACCTGTCCGCATGCCGTGCACTTGTCGCTGATGCACTTCAGCGTGCCCGTCGCCGAAGGACACCCGTCGCCCGGAGAACCGTCGGGGGCGTCGCAGCACGCTTGCCCTTCGATGCCGCAGAGCGTGCCCTGGCACTTGCCCATCACGCAGTTGTTCTCGGGACCGGTGCATCCGTCGTTTCCGGGCCCGGCTGCCGGACAGCACGCGTCGCCCGGATTGCCGCACGACTCGCACTTGTTCATGTTGCACACCATGCCCGTATCGCACCGTGTCGCCGGGCCGCCGCCGACGTTCGGGCAACACGCCTGGCCGCTTCCGCCGCAAGCCGTGCACTTGTTCATGATGCAGCCGAGGCCCGTCGCACAATCGGTCGCGCCGCCACCCGCGGCCGCCATGCAGCACGGCTGGCCTTCGGCGCCGCAGGCGTCCTGACAGGTCCCACCAGTTCCGGCCTGACTCGCGCCGATGCACGTGCCCTTCGAGCACATTTCGCCGGGGCAACAGCCCTGACCCGCGGCGCCGCACGGCGTGCACATCCCGGTTCGGGCGCTGCACGCGAGATCTGCCTGACAGATCTGGCCGGTGCAGCACTTCTGCATCTCGGCGCCGCAACCGGAGCACTTGCCGGCGCCGCACGTTCCGTTGGTCGCGCCGCAGCTCTGGCCGTCTGCGATGCAGATGTTGGAGACGCAGCACGAGCTTCCGGTGCAGGAGTCGCCCGCGCAACACGCTTCTCCGGCGCCGCCGCACTCGACGCACATCCCGGAGACGCAGCTTGCGCCGGTGTCGCACTTGTTGCCGGTACAGCAGGCCTCCTTCACCTTCCCGCATGCCGTGGCTGCGCCCCCAGCGCCCGCAGTTCCGCCGGCGGCCGCGCCCGCGGCGCCACCGCCGCCGCCCGTCGCGGCACCACCCGTCGAAGTGTCGCCGCCCGTCGCCGAGCCGCCGGTGCCGCTTCCGCCCGTCGCCGAGCCACCTGTGGACGCGCCACCGCCGCTCTGGCTGCCTCCGCTTCCGGTCGTCCCCGCGTTCGAGCTGCCGCCCGTGGAGGAGCCGCCCGACGACGTCGCGCCGCCGCCATCCATCGAAGAGCCGGCGGCACCGCCAGTCCCCTTGCCACTCGATTTCGAATCGCCGCCGCACGCGGCCGCCGCGACGCCCGCCGCGATGACGCACACCGCTGCGCGTGAAATGACCCCGAAGTAGCCCGCCCGACTAGAAGAAGAAGATCTCATTCGCCTTTGCTCCGTTCTCGTGAAGAACACGCAAGAGTGGCCAGTCAACGAGAATAGTAACCGAGTTCAGCTCTCGACAGGCCGAAAGATATTCGTTTGCGCTCAGCGCACGGCCAGCGACAACGCTTTCAATGCATCCGCCGCGCTTCTCGTTTCCTCGCCGCTCGAGCTTCTGTGATGACGATTGAAACTTTCTGTCGAGTCGTAAACTGGAAGATTCTTCACGTCGAAGTGACCAATCGTGTGGACGCATCGCGCGAACGTTTCTGGACGTGTGGCCGACGTTACGCGCCGGCGGGATGTGCCGGCGGCCTCTCGCGTTGGCAAAATGGGCTACTATTTTAGCTGTTTGTGGCTGTCGCGCGTTCACGCTGGCGCAGCGCAGAAAGCCAGGGGACACTCGCGGACGCCGATGAAACGCAGCGAGCTCGGGGTTTTTTTCTGTGTGTTCTCGACGGCGTTCATGTCCGCTGGCTGCGGAGCGGACGCGTCGTCGCCGGAGCGGACCGGTGCCCCCACGCCCGCGCGGGACGGGGCGTCGCACGAAGCGGCTCCCTCTGTCGGAGCCCGAGCGCCCATCACGACGTCGTCATTCGCCGAGATCTCCGGGCGAGCCCCAGACGATATTTGGACCGTCGGCGCGGACGGAGTGACAGCGCACTACGACGGGAAGTCGTGGTCCGTCGTGCCGAGCGGCACGACCGAGAACCTCCTCGGTGTCTGGACCGGTGCCAAGGACGACGCCTGGGCCGTCGGCGACACCGAGGTGCTCATCCATTGGGACGGGACGGCCTGGTCCCCGGTGGTGGCGCCCGCAAGCGGCGTGCTCATCGGCGTGTGGGGAAGCAGCCCGTCGGACGTGTGGGCCGTCGGCATCGACGATGGCTCTGCCTTCGTCCGTCGGTGGGACGGCGCTCACTGGGACTACAACTGGCTCGACCTCGCGCCGAGCTTCTGGGACGTGTGGGGTACCAGCGCGACCGACGTCTGGACCGTCGGCAGCGCGGGACCGAACACGGGACACATCTTCCGCTTCGACGGCACGCAACTGAGCCAGATGCCGTTCGACGGACCTCCGCTTCGTTCGATCCACGGCACGTCGGCGGACGACGTCTGGGTCGTCGCGCAGGAGAGCCCGATGGAGCATTGGGACGGTAACACCTGGACGATCCCCGACGGTCCGCCGATCGAAGGCACAATGGTCGACGTGTGGGCGGGGTCGCCGACGGACGCCTGGGCGTGCGGCACCTACGGACAGATGATCCACTGGGACGGCACGTCGTGGTCCGACGTGGATGTGGGTTTCACCGGAACGCTCCAAGGCATCTGGGGTTTTAGCGCCGACGACGTCTGGGCCGTGGGTGCCGCGGGGACCATCCTCCACTACGACGGCAAGAGCTGGACGTCCGCGTTCGACTGAGCGCCCGTCGCCGGGCGCACGCGTGCGTCGTCCTCTTTCGAGCAGCGATGTAATCGCGGGCGCGTGTGCATTTCTCCACACGTGCGAGCACGCATGTAAGTCGACACGGCGACACTGTGCGCCGAGCTACGAGAACCTGCGAGCAATCTCGAAGGGACGCGCTCGCGTGTGCCGCGTCGCGAAGCGAAATCTTGTATGTTGTGAGGTCCGGGCGTCAGGATGGGAATCTTCTCCAAGATCTTCGGCAACTCGGATGCTCCGGAAGCTCCGGGGGCCGACGGGGGCCAGAGCGAAGCTTCGAAGCAGGACGATCGCGACACGTCGCCGCCCACGCGTGCACCGTCGCGACCCGAGCAATTCGCGAAGAACAACGGGCACGCGACCGCGGAAGCGTCTCCGGAGACTGCACCGAAGAACACGAGCCCGGCGCGCGCCGCGCGCAAGCGCGAGTCGAAGCCGAGCCCGGCGCGCGCCGCGGGCGCCGAGCGACCGTCGCCTCCGGAGCTGCCGCCGCGCGAGGCGAGTCGTTCGCAGGGAGCGGCCGTGCAATCCCCACGGCCGTCGATCCCGCCGCGAGTCGAGGCGACGTTGCTGTCGTCTCGCGCGGAGCCGGAAGCGAAGCCCGCGCAGGCGAAAGCCGCGACCGACACGGCCAAGGGCGACTCGAGGAAGCGCGCCGCCTCGACGTCGAAAGCCGTCGCCGCCGCTCCGATCCGCTCCATCGGCGCGCGCGCTCCCGCCGCGCCGCAGAACGCGGCGCCCGAACCTGCCCGCGCTGCTCCGCCGCCGGCGGCGAGCGCCGAGCCGGCGCGCGCCGCCGCGCTCGAGCCCCAGCGCAAGCCAGCGCAAGCGGAGCCGCTCGAGCTCGATCCGCTCGGGCAGTCCGTGGCGCCGCCGCCGGATCCGGCGACCCCGCACGACGACGTCGATCACGCCTTCGCCCGCATGGTCTCGCAAGCGCCCGCGGCGCCGCAGCCCGGTTCGCTCGCCGTCGACGAGCAGACGAAGCAGGCCAACGCCGAGCTCTTCCGCGCGATGGCCGCGACGCACGCGGCGCCGGTCCGGGACTTCTTGCTGGAGCTCGTCGTCGGGCCTTCGAGCAAACTCTGGCTCGACATCGCGCGGCCCGCGGTGGAGAGCATCCGCCGCGGCGCCGTGGAGCTCGCGCAGCAAGATCTCGTCGCCGCCCTCGACGCCTTCCGAGAAGCGATGGACGCCGCGACGAAGGCCGTCGGATCGAAGATCGACGGAAGCGAACGCGACGCGCTCATCCGCGCGCACGCGGCGCTCGCCGCCGCCTTGCCTCAGGCGTTCGATCTCGCGAAGGACCGCGATCAGCGCGAGCCGCTCGTGGTGCGCCACCTGCTCCTGCAAGTGCCGGGCGTGCACAAGGTCACCATCGACAAGCTGTACGCCGCGGGCCTCGCGTCGCTCGACGCGCTCTGTCGCTCCACGGTCGACGATCTGGTGCAGGTCGGCCGTCTCGAGCGAGATCGCGCGGACGCCATTTGCAGTCGCTTCCGTCAATACTGGGCGGAGCGCGCGTCGCAGCCGGTCCACAAGACCGACGAGCGGGCGCGTAGGCGGCTGGCGACGCTCCTCGAGCAGCTCGGCAGCGCGCATCAGGCGTTCCAGCGCGCCGAAGCCGACGAAGATCGGGAGAAGAAGCGAGACGCGCGCAGCGCGCGCCGCGCGAGCGCCCTGGCCATCAACGTGCTGCTCGCGCAGCTCGGCGAAGTCGACCTGGTGGAGGAGCTCGAACGATCGCCGACCGATCGCAGGATCGAGCGAGTCCGGTCGTACGTAGACGTCATGGCGCGCGCGCGTTTGCCGCAGCAAAAGGAGGCCTCATGAATCCGATGACCCGAGGCGAGGCGGAGCGGAGGGCCGTGAGCGGTGACGGCCTCGAACGCGCCGATCTGCGAGGCGTGGATCTGTCGAAGGCCGTCCTCTCCGGCGGTAACCTGAAGCGGGCCGAGCTCGACGGAGCGAACCTCGAAGGCACGAAGCTCGGGGGGGCCGACCTGACGAGCGCGTCGTTACGCGAAGCGTTCCTCGAAGGCGCCGATCTTCGCAACGCCGTCCTCGGCAAGGCGGATCTCGACGGCGCGGTGCTCCGGCGCGCGAACCTTTCGGGAGCCGACCTTCGCCGCGCGAACCTGGAAGGCGCGAACCTGGAAGGCGCCAACCTGCAGGGCGCCAACCTGAAGTACGCGCAGCTCGATTCGGCGAACCTCGGCGGCGCGGAGCTCCTCGACGCCAATCTCTCGCAGGCGGATCTCTCCGAAGCGTACCTTGGCGCGGTGAAGGCGCGGGGGGCCACGCTTTCGCGCGCCGTGCTCCGCGGCGCGAAGCTCGAGGAAGTGGACCTCGAGGGCGCGAACCTCGACGAGGCGGTCCTCGCGCTCGCGGTGATCAAGGCGGCGAACCTCAAGGGCGCCTCCTTCGTGGAAGCGGATTTCGGCAAGGCCAAGCTCATCGGCGTGGATCTGTCGGGGGCGGATCTGCGCCGCGCGGTGATGCGCGGCGCGCAGATCGAGACGAGCTCGCTCACCGGGGCGAAGGTACAACGCGCGGATTTCGTGGAGGTCCGCCTCGTCGGCGTGCGCGTGGAGTGGCTCGACGTGAGCCGCGACGGCGACGGCAGCGAGCGCTCCACCATGCAAGCGTTCCTCGACGGGCTCGGGGGTCGCCCGAGCCTCGCTCCCGGCCCCGTGCGCCGCTACATCGGCGCGGGCGACGTCCTGAAGAACGCCGAGCTCGAGTTCGGCGACGGCGCGGAAGTCCAGGTCGACGGACACCTCGAAGGGTGCTCCATCACCCTGGCGTCGAACGCGACCCTCATCATCGGCGAAGCGGGCGTCCTCGAGCGCTGCCAGGTCAAGGGCGGCAACATCGAGGTGCACGGGCGCTTCCTCGAGATGAACCGCATCGGATTCGTGAGGCCGGGCCAGCTCCTCGTCACCGTGCAAGGAGCCGTGTCGGCCACCGTCGAACAACCACCGGCAAGGACGCGCTTCGGTTTTGCCTCCGGATGCCGTCTCCGCCTGAACATCAAGGAGCCTGGCCAAGCCGCCTGAGGAGAACGTGAATGGAAAAGCCAACCGGAAAGCAAACGCTCGTAGAAGAGGGGACTGAGCTCAAAGGTACGCTCAAGTCGAGCTGCCAGGTCGTGGTGAACGGCAAGATCGATGGTCAGATCGAGGCGCCCGCGCTCACCGTCACCACCAGCGGCGCCGTCCTCGGCACCGTGCGGGCGCAGAAGCTGCGCTCCGAAGGGACGCTGGCCGGCGACATCGACGCCGACGACGTCTACCTCTCCGGCACCGTGAAGAGCAACACCATGATCCGCGCGAAGAAGCTCGAGGTGAAGCTCGGCGCCGATCGCGGCAAGCTCGAGGTGAGCTTCGGCGAATGCATGGTCGAAGTCGGCGAGGACCCCGCGCGCGCCGCGGAAGCCAAGCCGAACGCCGTGGCCGAGCAGAAGCCCGCGCTGGCCAGCGCCGAGCCCCGCTGGAGCGAGCCCGCGCCCGAAGCGGGCGCCGAGGTCGCGAACGGAGCGTCCGGTCGCTCGAAGAAGAGCGACCGTCGCGATTCGCAAGCGCCGCCGGCGAGCTGACGAGGATTGGACGATACGCGGCCGTCGGACGCTCAGCGCGCGTCCGCGGCCGCGTCGGGCGCCGTGACCACGGTAGTGGTCGCATCGGGCACCGCGCCGACGGAGGCGTCGGGTTTCGCGCCGGTCGAGGCGTCCGGCTTCGCGCCGACGGAGGCGTCCGGCCCTTCGCCGTTCAAGGTCACCGTCGCCGCCGGGCACGAGATGCAACCCACGCCGGTGAAGTCCGAGGTTTCGTACTTCAGAGACGAGAACGTCTCGGCGGCGACGGTGGCGCCGTCCCGCTTCACCGTCACGGAGAGCGTCTGGTACATGCCGTCTACCGAGACGTACGTGATGCCTTTGCCGCTCTCTTGCGCGACGTAGGCGCTCGAATCGCTGCACTGCGCCGGCGCCGTGCTCGGCACCTTCAGGGTGCAGTTCATCTTCTTGCCGTCCGCCACGATGTCGACCTCCCAGCTGCCCGACTGCGTGAGCGGCTGGCCCGGGAGCACGGTGACGGTCGGAACGCAGGAGACGCCTTCGCAAGCGTTGTTCGAGTTACACGCGCCGAGTCCGCCCAAGGACGTCAGCGCGAAAGCGACGAGAGAGCGAGGAGAAACCCCGAATGGCAAGCGCGTCATGATGATCTCTCAGAACGTGTAGCGCAGGGCGGCGGCGCCGAGGAGGGCGATGGCCGTATCCCCGCCGATCGAGCGTGCCAGATTGGGGTAATCACGCACGCCGCCCTGGACGGAAAGCGCGTAGTGCGGGCTCACCTGGTACCATTCGACCCCGACCATCCCGCCGAAATAGACGCCGATGTCGTCCGCGTTCTTGTACCCGTAGGTCGACAGCACATCCGTGGAGGCGGCGGAAATTCCGAGCTCTCCTTGTGCGTAGAGCCCCACGCTCTGGAACGGTTCTACCCCGAAGCGCGCCGCCCCACCGATCGCCCAGAGCGCGTAACCGCGCGGGTCGGGCGGGGGGTTCGCGAGCGACGTGCTGGCGAACGACAGATCGGCTTGTCCGAGCACCATGAGCCAGTGCGTCGGCTCCCAGCCGAAGCCGAGGTGGAACCACGGCGAGAGCCGCGACACGTGGCTCAGCGCACCGAGCTGCTGCTGTGCGCCGATGCTCGACTCGAGCACGATGCCGTGCTTGCGCGGCGGTGGCGGAGGCGCTTCCGGCGACTCGGGTGCCTTCGATACGTCGGCGCTCGCCGGCTTCTGAGCCAGGAACGCGGAGATCTGCTGCTCGGTGGGCCCCGCTGGCGCGTCCTCGGCGCCGGCGCCGCGCGCCAGCGTGAGCAGCGCCATTCCGAGGCCGGCGCTCGCAAGGACGAGTCGGGGCATAACCCCCGAACTTACCTCAACGGCCCCGAACTTTCTTCTTTCGCGCTTGGAGGCCGCGAAAAGCGGGGACGACGGGGGCCGGCGGCTGCCGCTTTTGCGGCGCAGGGGCCGGGGCGGACGCGACGGCGCGTGGCGCCGGGGGCTCGGCGGCACGCGCCGGGGCGGCGGGCTCGGCGGCGCGGCGGGGCATCTCCAGCGGACGGGGGGAGGCGCGCCGCTCCGAGCGACCCGGTGACTGCGTCGCCGCGGGCTCTTCGGTCCGCAGGGCGCCGCGAGCGCGCGCGCCTTCTTCGATGCCGACGCGCGGCGCGGTCATGTCGCCGGTGACCTGCGCGCTGCGTTCGAGGAGGATCGCTTCGCTGCCCCGGACCTCGCCGACGACGGTGCCGCTGATCGTGATGCGCGCGCCGGTAATGTCGCCGCGTACGCTGGCCTGATCGCCGAGCGTCACGTCACCCGTAACCTCCACGTCGCCGTCGACGCGGCCGTAAATCTCGAGCGATCCATCGCCGCGCACGTTGCCGCGCACGACGGTGCCTTGACCAATGACGGAACCTTCGGCCATTCGAGTTCTTCCTAGATTTCCATGTCGACGTTGCCCTTGAACGAGGCACCGTCCGCGATGGTGAGGCGCGACGCTTTCACGTCGCCGATGAGCCGCCCACCTGCCTGGATGTCGACGCGCTCGTTGGCCGTCACGTTGCCGGTGACGCTGCCCGCGACGCTGAGCGCAGCGGCGGCGATATCCGCTTCGACGACGCCGCCGGTGGCGACGGAGACCGGTTCGCTGCTCGTCAGCGTCCCGCGCACCGTGCCCTGGACGACTACCTCGTCCTCGCTCCTGACCTCGCCGTCGATCGACAGCCCCGGCCCAATCAGCGTGCCTGCCATCTGGATTCCTTCTCTCTCCGAGGCGCGAGACGGTAGTACAGGCCGCGCGCTCTGTCACCCCAATGCATCAGCGCGAAATCACAGCGGATCACCCGCCTTCGACGACCGGCGGCGGAAAGTGACCGGCTGCATGGACGCGAAACACAGCTAACGAGGGCTCGACGCCGCGAGCGCGTCGGCGGCGTGCGTGAGCGTCCGGTAGAGCCCGCGAGCGAGGAGTCGCTCGCGGTACTCTCGCGAAAGGTCCCCTTGGCGACGGCACGTCGCCGCGGAGAGCAGGATGGCCGCGGACACGCTCATGTTGAGGCTCTCCACGAAGCCGCGCATCGGGACGCGCACCGTGTGCGTCGCCGCCTGTTCGAGCTCGTCGCGAATGCCGTCGCGTTCGTTGCCGAGCACCAAGGCAAGCTTCGGAATGGACGCCAGGTCCTCGCTCACTAGCGTGCCTTCGGGGTGCGTCGCCACCAGAACGAAGCCTTCGCCGGTGAGCGCCTTCACCGCCTCGGTGGGGGTCCTGTAGAGCTCGACGTCGACCCATTTCTCGCTGCCCCGCGTGACCGTCGTGGAAATGGCAAAGGGTTCCATCCGAGGAACGACACACAGCCGCTGCACGCCGAAAGCATCGCAGGAGCGGAGCACTGCGCCGCCGTTGTGCGGATCGTGCGGTGCGTCCATCAGCACGGTGACGCTCGCGAGCCGCGCCTCGATGACCGAGCGCAGCCGTTCGCGCCGCGCGTCCGTGACCAGCGGCGACAGCACCTCGACCACACCGGCCGGTGTCCAAGGTGCCGGCCACGGTTCGCCCGGTTCGAAGCTATGCGTGACGTTGCGGCTCTTGCGTCGCACAGGCGGATACTAATGCACCGCCGTCGAAATAGCGGCAATCACGGCCGCATGGATGCGGATGCTTCGGTCGATTACTTTCATGACGAGCTACTCGCGACCGCGCAACGATAGTTCGTATACTTACCTTCGCCTCCGCGCCGATACCCACTACTACGATACGAGCTCTACCGCTGCTGGCACACGAGCGCGCCGCCGCCCGCATCGCCTGCTCACATAGCCGGATGCTTGATCGTATCTCGACGACGGTGCACTAGAGCAACAAACGGTTTGAGAATGCGACGAAACCGGGGGGAACGGCGACGTCAGAGTGCCGCGTGGGGTGGGTTTTCGTCCCGCAACGTAGCTTGTGAGCCGCCAGGACCTCCATCCGCTGATGCCGAGCGCCCGTCCGCGGGTCGGTCGCTGGCACGCGAACAATGATGCCGCCTTCCTTGATCCACCAGATGCCTCGACACGACGTCGCCGTCACCGCCGAGTTGGTGTAGGTCGCGCCACATCGCCCGCATTCGAGGGCCTTCGTTGTCGATCTTCTCGATGACCGTTTCATCTTCGTCGAGCCGGCAGCAGCCTCGACTCACCGGCGTTTTTGCTCCGCCTCACGTCGTCGTGGGTCGGCACCTCGAACCGTTCTGCCGCTAGCCGGGCCTCCTTGAGACTCGATGCCCGCAAGGAGTGCCTTGATCCCGAACTCGAAGGCTTCTTCGAAGCTCCAGCGGTCGATCTGCGCCGCGACCGACCCCAGGCTCGCATAGCGACCCGCGGGGGCCTGCGCCACGAGTTGTTGCAAGAGCGCCAGCCGCTTCGCGATGAGATCCGCACCGGCGCCCCCCGTGAGGGTCCGCTCCAGGAGGACGCCACCAAGCGCAAAGCTCATGACGCACGTGTACGCCCTCAAGGCCTCCACAAATGAGAAGCCGTCCTTGAACATCAGCTCGAAAAGCCGGTCTAGGAACCCGAGAGCGGCCGGCGGAGGCGCTCCGGTTTGGGAAAAAAGAGGGAGCCAGTTTGGGTGCTCGCGAATCGATCGCGATACGCCGCGCGCCATTCCTTCAAGCAATGCCTGCCAGGTCGTCTGCGACATGTTCTCCCGTCGGATCTGGCCGAACGCCCGCTCCCGCATCGCGACGAAGAGGTCTTCCTTGTTCGCGAAGTAGGTGTACGGCGCCATAGCGGAAGCACCAACCTCCGATGCGATCGCGCGAAGAGTAACCGCTTCGAACCCCTCACGATCCGCGATCAAGAGGGCGGCATCGGCGAGCGATTCGCGCGAGATGGATCCCCGAACGGCGCGGTGGGCTTGCGTCCTCTTTTTTGTGCTCATGGCCGTCCTGGGCGTTGGGGTTCTGCGGCCTAGACAAAGAGTAGTCCGGTACTACCGTATGCACGACTTTACGAAGTAAAGTTCATGGAAAAGTATCATCTATAGGAGTGTTCCGGGCCCGTTTCGCCACGGGCAGAGTTCACGCCTCGCAACATTCAGACCTGCGCACTGGCTGGGTGAAAAATGAAATTCGCGAAACAAGCAGTTCTGTACTGGGTATCCACGGTCTCTGTCGCTCTGCTCCTGGGGTGCGCCGGGGTCCTTTTTCTCTTCCGGCTGGACGGCTCGATGAAGGTCATTCAGCACCTTGGGTACCCGCGCTATTTTGCGCCCCTCCTCGGTGTCGCGAGGTTGGCGGGAGCGGCCGCCATCCTGCTCCCTGTTCCGAAGGGGGCGCGTGAGTGGGCGTATGCCGGTCTCACGTTCGACATCGTCATCGTGATCGTTTCGATCCTGGCGAGCGGGCTTCCAGCCCTTGCCATCGTCCAACCGGCGATCATTCTAGGCGTCCTACAGTGCAGTTATCTCTGTTGGCGCAAGCGGAAGAGGCAGTCATGAGAGAAGGGCAAGTCAGCATGACCGCCGTCCGGGTGGCGATGGGCCGCGCTCTCGCCGACCGGCTGAGGCTCACACCGCGCTTCGCCGATCCGATCGCGCTCGAGTGGCTGCCGGGGCCCGAGCGTCAGCGCGTGCTGTCGTTTCCCGGCGCGCCGCCCAAGGGGTTCCGCGAGCGCTGGCGCTACGGGGAGGCGCTTGCGGGCGCGCGCGTCGGCAACCGTCCGCCCAAGGCCAAGTCGCTTCAGTTCGTCCCGGTGGACTTCACGCGCGACGCGCTCGACGAGGCACTCACTCGAGCCGGCCACGATCCGTCGAGGCCGACGACGTGGATCTGGGAGGGCGTTGGAAGAATACTCGCGTTCGGCGCCGACAGCGAGCACTGCAGCCGGAGGCGAGGAGCGCAAGCGGTGTTCCGCTCCGAACCCCGCACAAAGCCTGAAAACCCCACGCCGACCACGTCGTCCGATGCTGCAACGCGCCGAGACGAGACGAAAAATCCCCCAAAACCGGCCTAGAGCCGCGTACTTGGCCGCGCAGTTGCAGAACGAAGGGCAATGATTAAGTAATCTGGGCTCGGTAGAATGCCGAGCATCGCGGCGAGAGCAGGACTCTCGCCGTTCCTTCCTGGGAGCTAAGAATGGCATCACCGAACGTCCTCGTCTTCAACGACCTGAATTTCGAAACCGACGTGTTGAAGGCGAAGGAACCCGTCCTCGTCGATTTCACCGCCACCTGGTGCGGGCCATGCAAGCAGCTGTCCCCCATCGTCGATGCCGTGGCCGAAGAGCTGGTCGGCAAGGTGCGCGTGGGCAAGCTCGACATCGACGACGCCCCGCAGATCGCGAGCAAGCTCGGTATCCGCAGCGTTCCGACGCTCATGGTCTTCAAGAACGGCGAGCGCGCTGCCACCCAAGTCGGCATGACGACGAAGGCGAAGATCCTCGCCATGCTGCAGGGCTGATCCGGGCCGATGCCCGATGACGGCGTGTCGAGCGCCGGCGCCGACGATGCGCGCCGGCGCTCCCTCGCGGCGTCGCGCCGATCGCGTGCTCACCAGCGCCGCAGGCGCATCCTGTGGGTCGCTCACGCGATCACCGCCGCGATGCACGCCCCCCTCGTGCTCGGCGCGGCGCTCCTCGTCGGCGCGGGCTGGGCCGTCGCCATCGGCGTCGCGGCGTCGCTCGTCACCGCGGTGCGCCTTCAGCGCATCCTGAGCGAGGGCCGCCGCAGCAGGGCGTTCGTGGTGCTCGTCGACATGCCGGTGTTCGTGCATTGGTCGGCGACGCTCCTCGCGACGTTCGCGTTCTGGCCGATCGCCGTACTGCTCGCGTTCGGCGTTCGTGCGCTCTGGGGTTTTGATTGGGGCGCCTTTCACGCCGTGGCCGGCGCGGGGCTAGTGAGTTACGGCGTCGGTCTCGTCGTCGCGGCGTACGGCTCGACGATTCGCCGTCATTGGGTTCACGTCGTTCATGTCGAGGTGCCCATCGCGGGCCTTCGACCGGAGCTCGACGGCTACCGCATCGCGCAGATGAGCGATCTTCACATCGGCAACTTCGACTCGAAGAAGCGCGGTCTCGAATGGGTGGACCGCGTGAATCGCCTCGCGCCGGATCTCGTCGCCGTCACCGGGGATCTCGTCACCACCGGCAAGGCTTTCTACGAAGACGTTGCCGACGTCATCGCGGCGCTCCGCGCGCCCGGCGGCGTCTACGTCTCCATGGGCAATCACGACCAGTGGGATCCCGACGAGCTGTCGCGGCTCATCGAGGCGCGCGGCCCTTCCGTGTTGCGCAATCGCTGGCGCGCGGTCGAAAAGGGCGGGGCGACGCTGGTCGTCGCCGGCATCGACGATCGCATGACCGGCCAGGACGACCTCGACGCGACCCTCGCGGGGCGTCCCGAGCACGCGCCCACGGTTCTGCTCTCGCACTACCCCGACTTCTTCGACGAAGCGGCGCGCCGCGGCGTGGAGCTTACGCTCTCCGGCCACACCCACGGCGGGCAGATCGCGGTCCCCTTCCTCGCGCGACGCGCGAGTCTCTCGGCGCTCGCAGGGCAAGCGCGCCACGGCCTCCACGTCCGCGGCGGATCGCGCCTCTACGTCAACGCCGGCCTAGGCACGACGGGCCCTCCGTTCCGCCTAGGGATCGCGCCAGAAATCACGATGTTCGTTCTGCGTAGCGTGTGAGCGCTCGTCCGGGGCGTAGAGACGCCGCGGCCGAGAACGCACCGAACATGCCTAGCCTCGAGTTTCGCGATTTTCGCGTGCAGAAAGCTCGCGATTTTCCGCGCTTCGCGCGGATTTCTCGACTTCGGGGTCGATGCGGCACGCTTCAAACGTCGCGCGTCTCTCGCGACCAGAGCCCCAGCTGGCTCCGGCCTCGCCGGTCTTCCTCGTGGCTCTTGCCCTCCACGACGATCGTGATCTGTTCTTCCAAGACCGCTCAAGTCGAGCCTAGCTCCGGCGTCTGCATCGAGGGGTGTGCTGTGACGCGATCGATGGTTCGTATGCTTACTATCGATCGAGTCCGCGTAGACACCGATGTGCCTCGTGCGCCCGACAGAACAACCGGCGCCCATCCGATGGGGAGAAATCAACGCCTAGTCGCCCAATCCCGTCTTTCTAAGATCGAACCACCCCGTGTTGCGCGGCCGCGCGTACCAGGGGTTCACCGGGATGCTCGTGCTCTTGCGCGCGTGCTTGCATTCGTTCCCCGGCAAGAGGAGCGCGCGCGGCGCGTGTCCCTGGATGAGCAGCGCGTACGACGGCGTCGGCCACCAGCGCAGCGCCGTTCCCCGGCACTCGCGAACGGAGCTCATCGTGATGCAGCCCGTGGAGCGCGACAGCGTGCTTTCGAGTGAACGGCGTAGCTCGAGCCACTTCGCGGATTGAACCGTGAGCACGGCGGCGACGAGCGCCGCCGCGCCCACGCAGACGAGTCCGTCTCGGACCGTCAGCGCGTCGCGGTCCGGCGGCGTCGCCAGCGCCGTCGCCGCGGCGCCGACGAGAAACGGCGCCGCGACGAAGGGCGCGAAGAAGCGGTAGTTGAGCTCGTCTTGCCAGGCCCTCGGCTCGCTCGCCCACGGCACCATCAGCGCGCCGAAGCAGATGGCGAGCACGGTGAGCGCGCCCAGCGAAGCCGCGGTCGCTCGCGGACCCACGAGCTGCGAAATGACCAGCGCGAACGGCGCGACGGCAGCTGCTCCGAAGGCGAGGCCCGGGAGGCGCAAGCTGTCCCACTCGGCGCCGAGCTGAACGGCGGCCTGCGACAGCTCGTACGGATCGTGGAGCGTCACCCAGGCGCGCGCGGCCCCGGCGACGAACGCGAACGCCGCGGCGCCGAGCAACGGTTTCCGCCGTTCAGGGTTCCCGACGGCGGTCGCCGCCGCGGCCCCGCCGACGAGAAACAGGAGCAGGCTCGAAGCGGGGTGCAGCTCGAACGAGAACGCCGCCGCGAGCCCGAACGGCACAATCGCGCGACGCGGCAGCCCGGTGAGCACCGCGAAGAGGATCGGCCAGGCGACGTGCGCCGCGATCAGGCTCTCGGTCACGAAGAACAGCTGCCCGGGGAGCGCGCCGAAGCAGAGCCAGACGAATTGCCACGCGATGAGCCTCGGGTGCTCGGAGCGGAGCAGCCGCCACGACGCGAGCACGCACACGACCGGGATCAGCGTGTAGGTCGCGCCGTAAACCAGCTCGAGCGCGCGGACGTTCGTCGTGAAGTGCGACAGAAGGAGCGTGGGATATTCGAGGAGCGCGACGCTGAGGCGCGCGTGCGGCACCGAGACGTCCTGCACGTCCAGGAACGCGAACAAGAGCGAGGCGCCGTCCCACGTCAGCGCGGCTCCGCACCACGTCCCGACCAACGCGACGCCGAGCACGACGAGCAGCGCCGCGCGCACGAGCTCGCGCGAGCCTCGCGCGGACGCGGGCAGACCGGGCGCGGGACTGCTCACCATCCCGCCATCGTAACAAGATCGGAGACCGACGCGTCTCGTGTCTCTTCGTGCTCCCCGGTGGCGGCCAGGGTAAACTGGCGGGCGTGAAGGCCTTGGAGCGCTCGTCCATCGAGTTGAGCGTCGGACCCTTCGCCCGCCCGATGGGGCGAGCGGGCGAAGGGTCCTCTGCCACGCACGGATTTGACGGGCGCTCTGGTTTTTCCTGTGGGCCGCGCGGCTTCGCCGCGCCCCTCGCAACCTGTTTGCGTCTGCCGAGGCGATCGACGCGGTTGCAGAGCGTTACAGCAGCGGCCCTGCTCGCGCCGTCGTTCGCGCTCGCGTGCGGCTCGGAGCCCGCTCCCCGGGCGGTGGCGCGGCCGTCGCTGCTCGACGGGACGCAGGCGGCCGCGGTTTCGTACCCGACGCCGGCCGCGTGGCGCTATCATCCGCGAGAAGCGTCCACTCTGCTTGCCGAGTACCGCTTGCCGGACGGCCGCACGCTGTACGCCGGTTCCCGCGGCGAGCGGTGGCTCGCGGATCCGAAGGCCGGCGTCGCCGAAGCGGCCGCGACGCTCGCGCCGGAGGACCTCGTCGCCGTCGCGCGGAGAGGCGAGAAGTGGTTGTTCGTCGGGCGCAGCGGGACGAGCTACGAATCGCCGTCGCCGCTGTCGTCGTTCGAGCGCTCGAACGCGCCGCTCGAGTCGCTGGTGCACGTGTCCGCGGCGGGGACGTCGCTCTTCGGCCTCCGGCGCGACGGAACCATCCGGCGAAGCCAGGACGCCGGCGCGACGTGGGCGCGCGTCGGTCCCGAAGGGACGCGGTTCGAAGACGTCGCGGTCGACGCCGACGGCCGCGGCCTGGCGTTGTCCGTGCCCGAGGCGCTCTGGGAGACGCTGGATTACGGGGCGTCGTTCCATCGCGCCAACGTGCCGCGGGTCGCCGCCGAAGACGTCACGCTCGACGACGCCGCGGGTCTCTCCGTGGTGACGCCGCTCGGCGATCGACGCTTCGTCTCCGGGCCGACCGCGTCGCTCGTGCCGCTCGGGCGGCCCGTGAAAGTGCGCACGCACGTCCTGTCGCAGCCGGCGCCGCTCGGACCGTCGGCTGCGTCGCTCGTCGACGGGCGCGCGGTCGTCGAGCAGGACTGCTGGATCGAGGCGCGCCTCACGCAGGGCGGCGCGTACAGCCTCGTCACCGGCACGCTGTCCGGCAAGCTCGGCATTTCCGAGCTTGCCCCGGCGAAGGGTTGCGTAGAGGTGCACCTCGCCGGGTTCGGGTCGACGCTCTACCTTTCTTGTGCGCGGCAGCGGCCGCGCGGCATCACCCAGCCGTTCGAGCTGTCGCGCAGCGAAGACTCCGGCAAGACCTGGAGCACCGAGCCCTACGTCCCCGAAGGGCAAAGCGACGCGCTCGTCCTCGCCGTCGGCGCCGGTGACAACCTGGTGGTCTCGGGGGTGTGCCCAGCGGACGCGCGCGGGCCCGGTTGTCGCCCGACCGGCGTTCAACTGCGGCGCGCGGCGGACGGCGACGCCGGCAAGCGGCTCGGTCTCGTCCCCGGCGCGACGCCCGGGCTCGCCGGTTCTGCGTTCGGAGCGGTGTTCGGCAGCGACGGTCGCACGCTCTACGTGCTCGGCCGGCGTTCGAAAGGCGAGTCGTTCACGGTGTTCGTGTCCCGCGACGGCGGCGCGACGTTCGACGCGCGCGACGTCGAGTCGCTCGCGGCTCCCACCGACGAGCGCGCGAGCGTCCGCGGCGTGCTCGAGACGGCGGCGGCCGCGGAAGACGGCACGGTCGCGTTCGTGGTCATGAGCCGGGGCCACCGGTCGTGGCTCGTCGTGGACGAAGACGGCCGCGCGCTCGCGGTGTCGCGGCCGCCCACGGAGAGCGCGCGCATCGGCGCGGTCGGCCAGCGCGGGCTCGCGTTCGAGCCGTCGTCGCGCGAAAGCTGGGAATCGCTCGACGGCGGCGCGAGCTGGACGTCCCTCGGCAAGCTCCCCGTCGATCCGTGCGCCGGCGCGGGCGGCGGCGCGTGCACGGCGCCCATCGCCTGCGCGTCCTACGGCTGTCTCGTGGGTGACGCGCTGTCGCGCATCGGCTGGCGCGAGCCGGAGCACGCGACCGTCCTCGCCCCTCCCGCGGCTTCGGCCGAAGGCGTGCGGCGCACCGAGCGGCGCGTCGGCGCGCCGCTGTCGTGCGCGCTCGATCCCGGAGAATGGCGCAGGCTCTCCGGCGTTTCGGCGGCGCCGACGGCCGTCGAGGCCGCGATCGGCAAATCGGCGTGGATCGCGCGGCGCACCGATCCGCGCGCGGCCGCCGTATCGGTGCTTCACGCGAAGTCAGGGGCGAACGGCGCCGTCGACGAGACGGTCCTGCTCGCGCCGAGGCCGCACCCGGAGGAGGTCGCGTACTACTCCGCGGGTCAGTTGGAAGGCGTGGTCGCGCTCCGCTATGTGCCCCCGTCGTTCAAGACCCCCGAGCTCCGGAACGTGGAGATCGCCTGGGACGACAGCCTGTTCGGGCACGTCGGGCACGCGATCATCCCGGACGCCGGGCCCTTCCAGCACGACGACTACGACGAAGGCAAGGTCGGCGCGAAGATCGCGCACCCGGCGCTGCTCAGCATCGCGCACGGCGGCGTGTACGCGCGGTTGCACGGCGGGCTCGCCGAGGCGCAGCCGACGTTCTTCGTCGACGGCCGGACGGTGGAGACCATCCCGCCCGCCGTGTTCGTCGCCGCCGACAAGCGCCACTTCGCGACCGACATGACGCACCTCGGGCACGCGCACGCCCCGGTATGGATCGACGGCGCCACCGCGATCCGAGGCCGGCGCGGCGATCGCGGCTGGGTCTTCGACGGCGCGGCGCTCGGTTTCACCGCGCCGGAGGAGTTCGGCATCGTGGAGCGCACGTCCATCGGCTACATCGGCGACCGCTCGGCCCTGCAAATCGTGACCACCGACATTGCCGGACGCGACTTTCGTGGCCTGCTCTATCCGTTTCGCGCGGAGGGCGGCGTCTTCGACGAGCCGGTGCGCATTCCGACCGAGCTCGATCTCGCGTCTTCGCCCCGCGCGTGCACGCCGGCGGACATGTCCACGCCGCGCGTCGTCGTGCCGTATCAGCCCGGCAGCCGCCATCCGGTGCTCGTCACCGACGCCGTGGAACCGATGCGCGTGCTCCTCACCGCTGACGCGGTGCTTCACGGAACGCCGGAATCGCCCTGCGTCGCGGCATATGACGCGACGCTCGTCTCGTCGGAGCTGTCGAGCTCGGTGCAAGGGGAACAGGCCATCATTTCCATGGCATCGCTCGAGCGCGCCTGGCTCTTCCGCATGGAGCAAGCGCCCGGATCCGGAGCGCCCGAGGTCGCCTACAGGACGATGAGCTGCCGCGTCGACGCCGACGCGGAGGTGCCGCCGGAGGTGTTTCGCGAAAGGGGGACTTTGGCCGAGCCGCGTTGAGCCGTTTCTTTGTAAGAGGGGCGCGCCGTCCAGCACTATCGAACCGAATGGAATTACCGCCCGAGTCCTTGCCCGCTCCGCCCGGTCGCCGCACGGGGATCGTGCTGTCGGGGGGCGGCGCTCGCGGGGCGTATCAGGTGGGCGTCGTCGCGGGCATCCTGGACGTCCTTTCGCGCTGCGGGCTCGAGCACGCGCCGTTCAACGTCCTGTGCGGCACTTCCGTCGGCGCGATCAACGCGGGGTACCTCGCGTCGCACGCGCATCGTCCGTCTCTCGACATCGACGGGCTCATCGACGCCTGGCGATCGCTCAAGCTCGAAAACCATCTGAAGATCAGCCTGCGCGGCCTCGTCGGCGCGTACAGCTCGGCGAAGAGCGCGACCGGCAAGGCCTCCATCGCCGAGCGGCCGATCGACGCGCGCGCGCTCCTCGACTCGCTGCCGCTGACGGACCTGGTCAACACGCGCGTCGATTTCCCGCAGCTACACCGCAACGTGGACAGCGGCGTCGTCCACGCGCTGGTCATCGCCGCGCTGGAGATCGGATCGGGGCGCACCACGATGTTCATCGAGGCGCCGCCGTACGTGACGTTCCCGGAGTGGAGCGACCCGCGGCGCAACGTGCGGCGCGAGCCCATCGGTTTGCAGCACGTGCTCGCCTCCGCGGCGTTGCCGCTGGTGTTCCCTCCGCGCCGCATCCACGGCGAGGCGTACTGCGACGGCGGCGTGCGCTTCAACACGCCCATCGCGCCGGCGATCCGCGCCCG
>DASZVB010000084.1:0-29737 GCA_035547195.1 Polyangiaceae bacterium | reverse complement strand
CCGCCCGGCAGCTGCCCGAAGGGCAGCTGCCGTGCTAGACGTCTTCCCGCCTTGTCTCTGCTCGAAGTGGGCAATCTCGGGTTCGGCTACGCGGGCGACGCGCTCATCGAGTCGTGCACGTTCCGGCTCGACGCCGGCGACCGAGCCGCGCTGGTCGCGCCGAACGGCGCCGGAAAGAGCACTCTCCTGCGGTTGATCGCGGGAGAGCTCACGCCGGACCGCGGTTCGGTCACCGTCGAACGCGGCAAGACCGTGGCGTTCTACCGGCAGAGCCACGAGCTCGGACGCGAGGGCACGGTCATGGATGCTCTCCTCGCCGGCTTCGGCGACGTCACCGCCGCCCGGCGCGATCTGGCCGTCGCTTCGGAGGCGGCCGCGAGCGGCGAAAAGGCGGATCTCGACCGGCTCGCGCGGGCGATGGATCGTCATCAGGCGGTCGGCGCGGATGCGCTGGAGCACCGCGTGGCGACCATCGCGTCGCAGCTCGGCTTCGCCGACGGCGCGCTGTCGCGACCCGTGCACAGCTTGTCGGGCGGCGAACGCGGCCGCATCGAGCTCGGCGCCGTCCTCGCCAAGGAGGCGGATCTGTTGCTCCTCGACGAGCCGACGAACCACCTCGACCTCGAGACGATCGACTGGCTCGCGGCGACGCTCCGCGCGACGAAAGCGACGGTGCTGGTCGTCTCGCACGACCGCGCGTTCATGGACGCCGTGTGCTCGTCCACGCTGGAGCTCGGGCGTACCAAGCTCCGCGTGTATCCCCTCCCCTTCACGGGTTACCAGCTCGCCCGCGCGGCGGATCTGGAGCGCGAGCAGAAGTCGGCGGACGAGCAGGCGGCCTTCGTGGCGAAGACCGAGGACTTCATCCGCAAGAACATCGCCGGACAGAAGACGAAACAAGCGCAGTCGCGAAGGCGCATGCTGGAGAAGCTCGACCGCGTGAAGGGCCCCGAGGACATCTGGGCCCGCGCCGAAAAGCTCAAGCTGCGCTTCGCGGAGTGCCCGCGAAGCGGCGACATCGTGCTCGAGGCGAAGGGCCTCGGCGCCTCCCGCGGCGGCAAGAGGTTGTTCGCCGGCGTGGATCTGTTGATCCGGCGCGGCGAGAAGGTCGGCGTCGTCGGTCCGAACGGCTCCGGCAAGACCACCTTGCTCGGACTCCTCGCCGGAAAGGGCGGCGCGAGCGACCAGGGGAACGTTCGCCGCGGCGCGGGCCTCGAAGAAGGTTACTTCGACCAGCACCTGGGCTCGCTCGATCCGGCGCTCTCCGCGATCGACGAGATCCGCAGCGTGCGCGGCGACATGACCGTCGAGGCCGTGCGCGAATACCTGGCTCGTTTCCGGTTCACCGGCGACGACCCGTTCCGCAAGGTACAGAGCTTCTCCGGCGGCGAACGCAGCCGCCTCGCGCTCGCGAAGCTCCTGCTCGAGCCGCGCAACCTGCTCTTCTTGGACGAACCGACCAATCACCTGGACATTTTTACGGCGGAGATCCTGGAAGAAGCCATCGCCGAGTTCGAGGGCACCGTGGTGCTGGTGTCCCACGACCGGCGGTTCCTGGAAAATGTGACCACTAGAGTGGTCGCATTCACGACGGAGGGCGTGCAGGTCTTCCAGGCCGGCTTTTCCGACTACGAGCTGTCCCTTTCGCGCGCCCGCGCCGAGCGCGACGCGGCAGCAAAGCCCGAGCCGAAGAAGCGCGCCGCGAACCCGTCCGCCGAGGGCGGCGCGAAAGAGGACCGGTCGCTCGAGCACAAGAATCGCCGCCTCGCGGCCCGCGACCTGGAGAAAAAGCAGCGTCGCGCGGACCAGCTCGAGGCCGAGGTCGCAAAGGGCGAAGCGCGCCTCGGTGAGCTGCGCGAGGCGCTCAAGGATGCCCCCGGAACGGATTGGGAAAAGCTGCACGAGCTCTCACGCGAAGAGCAGGAGCTCTCGAAGAAGGTCGATGCCTTGGTGAAGGAGTGGGAACACGTTTCCGAGGAACTGCTCGCGGCCGCTCAGAACGACCGCGACGCGCGCGCGGAGGCGAGCCGATGACGCCCAGAGCCGGCGCGCATGCGGTGAACAAAGCGCGGATGGCCGCCGCCGCCCTGGCCATTTTCGCGGCGCTCGCGCCCGTCGCCTGCCACACGAAGTCGAACGGCCACGGAGATCCGGGGAAGGCCAGCGCGTCCGCGGAGCCACCGCCGCTGCCGCCGCTTTCGCTGAAGGACGACACCGCGGGCGCGCTGCTCACGTGGATAGACGACAAGGGCGACTTCCACGTCGTCGAGCACGTCGCCGAGGTTCCGGAAGCGAGCCGCGAAACCGTGCGCGTCGTCCTCGCCGATCGCAAGGACGGCACCGGCGACTCCGTCTACGTCGCCGACCTGCGGACGAAGAACGCCGACGGCTCTTACCCGGTGAAGACCATGTCCCGGCCGGCGTGGGACGAGCTCGGCGCGAGCAAGCGAAAGGCGCGCCTCGAAGCGCTGGCGCCGAGCGCGACGCCTCCCGCCGCGGCCCCGGCGGGCTCCGCCGAGGGCGCGCCGGCGGTCGCGCAAAACGGAGAAGTACGCGCCATCATCTACGGCGCTTCCTGGTGCGGCCCGTGTCATCAGGCCGAGGCGCTGCTGAAGTCGCTCGGCGTGAAGGTCACCAGGTTCGACATCGAGGAGAACGACGCGGCAGAGCGCGAGATGCAGGAAAAGCTCGCGCGAGCCCACCGCCGCGGCGGCTCGATCCCGGTCATCGACGTCATGGGGCAGCTCTTCGTCGGCTTCAGCGAGGGCGCGCTCCGGGCGGCGGTGGCGAAGGCGCGCGCCGGCGCGTCGCAGGCGACGACCTTGTAGAGCTCGACCCGAGCTACGGCGCGACCCGGTAAACGTCCACGAGCTCGTCGCGAGCGATGAGCCTCAGCTGACGCCCCTTGGACATCGCGTTCAGCAGCGCTTCTTGCGCTCTTTTGTGCACGCGACTGCTCGCCGGAGTCCACCCCTTCACGAACGCGATGCACAGCTTCGGATGCGCGTGGCGGAGCTCGTTCATGCTGCGGTGATCGTCCGGGAGCCTCGCGTTCGCCGCGATGGCTCGGTGCACGAGCAGAGGCCGGACGTCGTTCGACAGGACCAGGCATTCCCGGGCGTCGGGGACGAGCGAAGCCGCTCTCCGCCAGCTACGTTCCGACAACTCGTGTGGTCGCTGTGCGGAAGGGAGGTGAATCTTCAACATCACGACGTAGAAGACGATGCACGTCGCCATCCCGGCGAACGTCGGGAGGGCGATGCACCACCGATAGGGACCCTCGGCCTTGGCCAGGACGGAAGCCGCGAACATGGCGTACAGGAGCCAGAACGGCACCCAGAAGCGCGTCTCGTCCAGGGAGTTGAACGCGGTGAGCGAGGCCGACAGCAAGAGCGAGCCGGCGTAGGCGACGAACATGCACCCCAGAACGCAGACGGACGGCGCCCGGAACGAGCGCAGCCGAATGCTCGCCGCGAGGGTCGCGGTGACCGCGGCGAGCATCGCGAACCGCGCGCCGACGTGTGCGAGGCCCCACGTCGGCGCCAGCGCGTTGACGGCGCCCTCCAGCGCAAACGCGGTGTTCGTCGCGATGCTCGAGGGATGAAAAGCGTGCCCCCCGGACAGATGCCCGATGCGCACGTTCCTCACGAACAGCGCCGCGCACACCGCGGCGGTCGCCGAGAGCGTCGTGGACAGCGCCCGCACCCGGGCCCACGGACTCCGTTCGTGCCTTGCGATCAAGAGCGCGACGCACGCAGCGAAGGCGACACCGATCCCCACGTACCGGAACCAGAAGCACGAGCCGATGGCGATTCCGGAGGCGAGCTGCAAGGGCCACGACGGACGCTCCCGCTCGGCGACGCGCAGCGCGAGGACACTCGACGCCCCGATCGCGCACGTGAACGGGAGATCGCTCAGCACCGCGTCGAGCGAATCCAGGGTCGCCGGCATGAGCCCGAAGAACACCGCCGAAAGCGCCGACGGCACGGCCGCGCGGGTCGCGTAGTAAGCACAGGCGAAGCAAGCCGCGACCGCTCCGACGTAGCTCAGCGTGAGGACCCAGGCAGCGGCGCCGAGCGGATCACCCCCGGCGAGGATGCCCAACGCCACGGCCATGGAGAAGCCGGGGGGCCACAGCGAGATCGGCGTGAGACCCGTGGGTTCGTCCAGCGCGTTGCGCGAGGTGACGTAACCCTCGCCGGCCGCGAGGCGCCGCGCACCGTCCAGGTACGTGGCCGAGTCCCAGGACGCGTCTTGCCCCGGCTTCCAGAGGATGATCGTACAGACCACGACGGCGGCGACGACGAGCGCCGCCGCGACCTGCGACGCTGGGAACGCCCGCCCTCGACCTCGTGCGCGTGTTTCAGGGGACCCGGACACGCCACACTACGTCGCTCGGGAGTCCTCGAGCCAGGCGCGCTCCACGGCCTGCCCGACCGCGGCGTGCATCGCCATGTCGAACATGTCGGGCAAGAGCTCGTTCGGGCCTGCGGCGGCGGCCACGGCGTTCGCGGCGGCGAGACGCATGTTCGTGGTGAATCGCGGCGCGCGGGCGTCGAGCGCGCCGCGGAAGAGGCCGGGATACGCGAGCGCGTTGTTCATGGAGCGGCCGTCGAGCGCGACGGCGGCGCCCGCTTCGTACGCCTCGCCGACGGTGATCTCCGAGACGGGGTTCGCGAGCGCGAACACGATGGGGTCCTTCGCCATGCTCCGGACCATTTCTTTCGTGACCTGGTTCGCGGTCGACACGCCGATGAAGAGATTGCGCCCGCGCATCGCGTCGGCGAGCGTGCCCTGGATGCGCTCGCGGTTCGTCATCTCGGCGATCTCGCGCTTCGCGTTGGTCATGTGCTCGGCGCGACCGCGATACACCGCGCCCGCGCGATCCACCAGCACGACGTCGTCGAGCCCGTAGCCGACGAGCGTCTTCGCGATCGCGATGCCGCTCGCGCCCGAGCCCAGGATGACGGCGCGCGTATCTTCGGGCTTCCGCCCGACGCGGCGCAGGGAATTGACCAGACCCGCGAGGACGACGGTGGCCGTGCCCCATTGGTCGTCGTGCAGAACGGGCTTGCCGAGGCTCGCGGCGAGCTTCTCTTCCACTTCGAAGCAAGCGGGAGCGGCGATGTCCTCGAGCTGGATGGCGCCGAACCCGAGGTGAATGCGCTCGACGACCTCGACGACGTCGGCGGGGTCCTTCGCGTCCACCAAGACGGGCTCCGCCGTGATGTTCGCGAAGCGGCGGAAGATGGCCGCCTTGCCCTCCATGACCGGAAGCCCGGCGAGCGGGCCGATGTCGCCGAGGCCTAGGATGGCCGTGCCGTTGGTGACGACCGCGACCTTGTTCCCGATGTGCGTGTAGTCGTAGGCGCGCTTCGGCGATTCCTGGATGTGCTTGCACGCGACGGCGACGCCGGGCGTGTACACGCGCCGCAGATCGGCGATGGTCTCGAGGGGCACCCGGAGCTTCGTCTCGATGACGCCGCCGCGACGCACCTCCAGCGCGTCGTGCAGCACGTCGACCAGCGTCACGCCCGCGGTGCCGCCCAAGCGCGCGACGAGGACCTCCAGCTGAGCGCCGCTTCCGAAATAGAGCGTCACGTCGCGCACGATGTTCGGCCCGGGACCCGCCTCGACCACCCGCAGATCGCCAACGTGAGCGCCGACGTCCGCGGCGACGGCGACGAGGCTCGACAGCGCGGCGGGTCCGGCGTCCGTGCGCACGCGAAAAGTGCGCATCTGGTGGCCTTCGTACAATTCACCGAGGGTCGACATCGCGCGGCGGAGCTTACTCTTCCAAGCGCCTTCGCGGGGCTCAAAAATCGGGCATCTGGACGCTTGTTGCCCGTCGCCGCCAACGAAATCACGCATTCTCGCGCCGCAGCACGACGCGTCGTGACGCCCCGTTCGCGCACGACGACGCGAGCGAACGACGCTTCGCGCCTCCACGCGCGCGAAGCGCCGCGGGCGCGGATCGAGCGCGCTCACTCCCACTTCGACATCGGTGTACGCTCGAGCGGTGCGCGAGTTCAACTTCGACGGGCTGGTGGGACCGACGCACAACTACGCAGGCCTCAGCCGCGGCAATCTCGCGAGCGAGCGGCACGTCGGCAGAGTGTCGAACCCGCGCGCCGCGGCGCTCCAGGGCCTCGACAAGATGCGGTTGCTCATGCGCCTCGGCGTCGGGCAGGCCGTGCTGCCGCCCGCGCCGAGACCGGACGTGTCGACGCTGCGGCGGCTCGGGTTTTCGGGCAGCGACGCCGACGTCCTCTCGGCCGCGGCGCGCGGCGACGGTCACTTGCTCCGCGTCGCGAGCAGCGCCTCGTCCATGTGGACGGCGAACGCAGCGACGGTCGTCCCCTCGTGCGACGCGGAGGACGGCCGCGCGCACTTCATCGTCGCGAACCTCACCGCGATGTTCCATCGCAGCCTCGAAGCGAAGACGACGCACGCCGCTCTCCGCGCGATCTTCGCCGACGAAGAGCGATTCGCCGTGCACGAGCCGCTGCCCGGCGGCACGCAGCTCTCCGACGAAGGCGCGGCGAACCACACGCGGCTCACGACGGAACAGGGGCGCGTGCACCTGTTCGCGTGGGGCAAGCTCGGCTTCGAGACGGAAGCGACCGCCGCGCGCTTCCCGCGCCGGCAAACCCTGGAAGCGTCCACGGCCGTGGCGCGCCTCGGCAAGCTCGTCGGCGGGCTCTTCTTGCCGTGGCAGCAGAGCCCGGCGGGCATCGATGCGGGCGCGTTCCACACGGACGTGCTCGCCGTCGGCAACGGCTCGTTCCTCATGTTCCACGAGCACGCCTTCGTCCACCATCGCGATCTGCTCGCGGTGCTCCGCGAAAAGCTCGGCGGCGATTTTCGTTACGCGCTCGCGGCCGAAGCGGAGCTGCCGACCTCCGACGCCGTGAACAGCTATCCTTTCAACTCACAGCTCGTCACGTTGCCGGGGGGCGCGATGGCCATCATCGCGCCCAGTGAAGCCTTCGAGAACGGGCCCGCGCGGCGCTTCCTCGAACGCGTCGTCGCGGGCGACAACCCGGTCATCGGTGTCCACTACGTCGACGTCAACGCATCCATGTGCAACGGCGGCGGCCCGGCGTGTCTTCGGCTCCGCGTCGCTCTCACCGACGACGAACGCCGCGCCGTGCGCCCCAAAATAATTCTCGACGATCCCCATTGCGATCGCATCGCCGATCTCATCGAAAGGCGCTACCGCGATCGCCTCAGCGGCGAGGATCTCGCCGATCCCGCGCTGCTCCTCGAAACGAGAGCGGCGCTCGACGAATTGACCGAGCTGCTCGAGCTCGGCTCGATCTACGATTTTCAGAAACCGTGACCTGGTTGGTCATGTCCTGAGAAATCTCCTCATCTCATGCCTGAGAAATCTCCTCATCTCATATTGATGGCTGAGATCGGGCAGGCCGCGTCCTTCGTCCGGGGGGCCTCTCGCGGGTTTTCGTTCGCCACCGCTCCAACCTGAACGCCTTGGCGCGTCGAATGATGCGGTGAAAACAGTCGTCGGCGCCCCGCCGGTGTTCCCACTCGCCTCTCCGTGTGCGGCTGATCATGAACCAGCGGCCACTACAGCTTGCCGGTCCGCACGACCAGGTAGATGGCGCCGAGCATCGCGAGCCCGCTCACGATGAGGATGGTCACCACGAGCGCCCAGCTCACCGGCTTTCGCCTTCTTCCGCCGTCTCCGTCGCCGCCGGGGTCCCGGTCGTTCATCGTGGGGGGACATTACAGCGAAACCCACGCGCTCGTGTCCGCATGTCGCTGTGCCCGCCGCGCGACGAATGCGCGAGTCGTAGCTTTTCCGAAACGGCGTCCGCCGCGACCAGTGCGCTCCGTTCGAAGCGTTGCTCCCCGCGAACACAGTTCTTCAGACGCCTTGCTCCCCGCGAACACAGTTCTTCAGACGCCTTGCTCCCCGCGAGCAACAGTTCTTTCGACGCCTTGCTCCCGCGAGCACAGTTCTTTCGACGCCTTGTCCCCGCGAGCGCGGTTCTTTCGACGCGTTACTGGTCGATACGTCGCTGGCTAAACCTTGACGTGCCAAGGCACCCTCGGAATCAAGCGAAATCATTCGATCTAATTTGTTACCTTGAGGCATCAAGATCGCGCTCGCAAAGAGACAGTATAGATCGTCCGCTGCTCCGCTGCTCCGCTGCTCCGCTGCCCGCTGACCGCTGACCGCTGCCCCGCTGCCCCGCTGCCCCGCTGCCCGCTGCCCCGCTGCCCGCTGCCCGCTGACCGCTGCCTGCTGACCACTGACCGCTGCCCCACCGACCGCTGGCCGCCGCTGCGGCGCCCGTCGAGCAATCGGACGCTCAGCGCGCCAAGAGCGCCGCCATCTCGGCGCGCGCGTGGACGAGCTCGACCCAGATCTCTTCGACGGTGCTCGGTTCGAGACCGAGCTCCCGCGCTTCGGGGTGGTTCGCGAGCTCGCGTTCGACGAGCGCGGTGTAGTGCGGGCTCAGGCTCTGATGGTGCTCGAGCTCGTTGGCGAGCACGAGGATCGACGTGAGCCGCGCGGTGTCGCCGCCGAACACGTGAGCGCCGAGCGGCTCGTGATGGAACGTGACCGCGTCGGCGACGATCTTCGGCAGCTCCCACAAGCTCACAGCGAGACCGCCGAGCACGGCGTGGTCGTATCCGAGCGCCTCCGCTTCGAGCACGTGCAGCTTGCCGCTTCCCTCGAAGGCGTCTCGCGGCAGCGCTTCGTACGCGAACTCGCCCGACTGGTGCAAAAGCAGCTTTCCGATGTCGTGCGTGAGCCCGGCGAGGAAGGCGACGTTCGCGAGCTTGGGCGCCGCCGCCGCGGCGAGGATGCGCGCGATGGCCGCCGCGCCGGCGACGTGCTGGCGGATCGTGTTCGCGATGCGATCCGCGTCGGCGAAGGCGCCGAGCAAGCTCACCCCGATGACGATGTCGCGCAGCGTACCCGCGCCGAGGCGCACGACCGCGTCCTTCAGCGAATCGCAGGGCGTCCCGCGGCGGTACATCGCGGAGTTGGCGACGCGTAACGTGACAACCGTAATGGCCGGATCCGTCTCGAGGACGGCGGCGACCTTCGCCGGGGCCGTGTCCGGCGCCGCGAGCAGGTCGAGCGCCTCCCGTACCGAGCTCGAAAACGGCTTCATCGACGCGAGCCGGGCCACCGAGCAGGCGAAGCTGTCCTGCGCGCGCGACTCGCGGGTGCCGCCTCGCGCGAAGATGTCCCGTTCGATTTCGCGAAAGCGGTCGCGCTCCCCCTCGGCGACGTCGCGCGAAAGCGCGCCGCGCTGCACGAGGACGTCGACGAGGTCGGGCTCGAGGTTCGACTGCTCCTCGAGCAACGCGTCGACGTCGTCGCGGGTCAGCACGCCGGCGTCGACGGCCATCTGGCCGATCCTCGTTTTGCGCCGGCGCTGTTGAACCGCGAGCTTTTCAATCAAAGATTTCGTGGTTTTGCCACGTTGCACCGCGAGATCCCCGAGGCTCGGGCGCGCTTCCCGCTGGGCGACGATGGCCTCCGCCATCGCCAGGGGAGCGACGCGGCCGGTCTTCAGTAAGTAGGTCGGAAAAGTGAGCATCCGGAGCCCCCGTTTTCGTCCTCGGCCTCCACCCGAGACGGGTCTCGGCCTAGCGACTGAACGGCCGCAATTTCGAAAACCGTAGGGCTTTCGGGTCACTCCTTACGATTTCGCGGCGTCCTTGCCCCCGTCCTGACCGTTCGGCGTGCCCTCGGGCCCCTTCTGACGCGCCGTGTACCAGTTGAAGGCGACCACGAGCAGGATCGAAATGACCGTCACCAGCCAGAGATGCGCCTCGAAGTAGTGAACCATTTCCGTTATCGATTTCTCGAAAACGTCACCGAACCACCGAGCGACGAAGACGGTGAGGAACGTCCCGAGGACGTTGAAGACGATGAAGAGCGGAAACGGAACGCGCGCCGCCCCCGCCAGCGTGCTCACGATGACGTCGGGGCTGATGAGCAGCGCGATGGGACCGACGCGCGCGAAGAGTCGCTCGAGCGCTCTGACGATCTTACCGGTGAACGGCGAATTGCCTTCGACCCATTCGATCGCCACGTGCCCGAACTCGCGCCCCAAGAGATACACGAACGGATCCGGCAGGACGTGACGCGGAACGGCGACCAGAAAGAACGGCACCGCCGAGACCCGCGGCGCGGCGATGACCAGGTGCCGGAATAGCGGCGACAGCGCGACGAGCAAGAGCGGGTGCCGCGCGAGCAGGTAAGGCATGAACGCCGTCCCGACGAGGCTCCCGATCGTGAGGACGCCGAGGACGCCGCCGCACCACTGCAGCATTCGCCGGCGGGCTTCCGGCGACGAATCGGTCACGGAAGCGCCCTCAAATGCGGATGCCCGGCGCCGGAAATGACGCGCAGCACTCCCTCACCTCGCCCGCGACGCGTTCGATGAGCTTCTCGTCGTCGGGGGCGGAGACGACTGCGTCCATCCAGCTTGCCAGCTTTTCCATCTCGGCCGTCCCCATGCCTCGGGACGTGATGGAAGGCGTCCCGATGCGCAGACCCGACGGATCGAACGGCTTCCTCGGATCGAACGGAATGGAATTGTAGTTTGCCTCGATTCCAGCGCGGTCGAGCGCCTTCGCCGCGACCTTGCCGGGCACTCCCTTCGGGGTGAGATCGACGAGGATGAGGTGGTTGTCGGTGCCGCCGGTCACCAGACGGAAACCTCTCGACAGCAACGCCTCGGCGAGCGCCTTCGCGTTCTCGACGATTCGCTTCGCATAAACCTTGAATGCGGGCTGGCTGGCCTCTTGCGCCGCGACGGCGATGCCGGCGGTGGTGTGATTGTGCGGGCCGCCCTGCAATCCGGGGAAGACGGCTTTGTCGATCGCGGCGGCGTGCTCGGCCTTGCAAAGAATCATGCCGCCACGCGGGCCGCGCAGCGTCTTGTGCGTCGTCGAAGTAACGACGTCGGCGATGCCGACGGGACTCGGGTGAACGCCTGCCGCGACGAGGCCCGCGATGTGCGCGATGTCCGCGCAGAGCTTCGCGCCGACCGAATCGGCGATCTCGCGGAACCTCGGGAAATCCAGCGTCCGTGGATAGGCCGTGGTGCCCGCCCAGATGATCTTCGGGCGGTGCTCCTTGGCGAGCCGCGCCACCTCGTCGAAGTCGATCCGGTGGTCGTCGCGACGAACGCCGTAACCATGGCTCGCGAAGTACTTACCCGTGATGCTGACGTTCCAGCCGTGCGTGAGGTGGCCACCGGCGGGAAGCGCGAGTCCCATCACGCTGTCGTGCGGCTGACAGAACGCGAGATACACGGCGAGGTTCGCGGGGCTGCCGCTGTAAGGCTGGACGTTCGCGTGCTCGGCGTTGAAGAGGGCCTTGATGCGACTGACGGCCAACTCTTCGATGGGATCGATGTTTTGCTGGCCTTCGTAGTAACGCTTTCCCGCGTAGCCCTCGGAGTACTTGTTCGTGAGGACCGTGCCCGTCGCCTCGAGCACTGCACGCGAGACATAATTTTCGCTCGGGATGAGCCGGAACTTATCGTACTGCCGGCGCTCCTCCGCCTTGATGAGGTCGAAGATCTTCGGGTCGACTTGCGATAGAGACGGGTCGCTAGCGGCGGAGCCTTCCATGCGGCGCAGCCTACCGAGCCGTTCGCCGAGCCGCTAGGCGCCCGAGCCGATTCTGCAAGTAGATGAAATTACTAAATATATTCGTACGCGCCGAGATTTCTCGACGTGATGCGTCAAATCGCTAGACTCGGGTCGATCGTGCCTCCGCGTGGAACTCAAGACCAGCCGAGCGCGACTACGAGCGCGCTAAGATCGGATCCTCCCGCGGGAAGTGGAGTGGGTATGCCGCGTGCCCGGGAGGCGAGCGCCCTTTCAGCCGATAGCATCGTGGAGATCGAGCCCGACTCCGACAGCGTCCCCCCGAGCATCCCCTCCGCAGCGGTCGCCGCGGCCCCTGGGGCGGTGCCCGCTCAACCCATTTTGCCGGGACACCTCATCGCTCAGCGGTACGAGGTGATGAACGTCCTCGGCGAGGGCGGCATGGGCATCGTCTACCGCTGCCGCGATCAGGCGACCGGTGAGATGGTCGCGGTGAAGCGGGTGATTTTGCCGGAAGGCAAGCTCGCCGGCGAATACATCGGCTGGTTCTACAAGGAGTCGCGGGCGCTCGCGACCCTGGATCATCCCGGCATCGTTCATGCCCGCGACTTCGGCCAGCTCGCGGACGGGTCGCCCTTTCTGGCCATGGACCTGGTCTCGGGCATTTCGCTCCACGACCTCTCCCAGTCCAAGCTGAGCTTCCCCATCATCTGGTCCATCGTGAACGGCGTGCTCGGCGCGCTGGCTCACGCGCACGCGCGCGGCGTCATCCACGGCGATCTGAAACCGTCGAACGTCATCGTCGAACAGCGCGTCGATCAGGTCCCGCGGGTCCACATCCTGGACTTCGGCCTCGCCTGGCTCCGGCAAGACCTCCACGACGAGCGCCTCGACGGCGAGAAGTCCATGGAGTTTACCCCGCACGCGGGCGCCGGCACGCCGGGTTACATGGCGCCGGAGCAGATCCAGCACGAGATGCACCACGTCACGGGCGCGACGGATCTCTACGCGCTCGGTTGCATCCTCTTCAAGCTGCTCACCGGCCGCGCCCCGTTCACGGGGGACCCGAAGGAGCTCTTGAAGCTCCACGCGTACCATCAACCGCCGCTGCCGGAGCTGGATCGCAACGCGCCGCCCGGCGTGGACAAGTTCGTGATGCGGCTGCTCGCGAAGAAGCCGTGGGACCGTTTCGAGTTTTCGGCGGAAGCGCGGCGCGCGTGGCTCAAATTCGTCCCCGACAGCATCGACCCCGAGCTCCTGAAGTTCCCGACCGTCGTGCAGGCCGACGGCGCGCCGCCTCCGACGTCGACGCGTCCCACGGGCCCGCGCTCGAACAGCGGCGTCGAGCCGATCCCGGATCGCGCGCCGGGCCTGCTCAGTATTCGTCCGAGCCCGATGGTCGGCCGCAACGAGATCCGCGCGCGCCTGCGGTCGATCGGCGGACAGATGATCATGGGGAAGGGTCCGCCGCACCGGCTGGTCATGCTGCTCGGCCCCGCGGGCGTGGGCAAGACGCGCATCGCGGAGTGGCTCTGCGAAGCGGCGCACGAAGACGGCCGCATGGTGCCGCTCACCGCTCGTTATCGGCCGGTGCGCAGCGCGCTCGACGGCATGCTCGGCGCCGTCATCCAGTACTTCAACTTCGAGCGCGCCGACCGCGACACGATCGAACGGTCGCTCATGGACCGCTGGAAAATCGACAAGAACGATCGCAAGGGCCGTTCCTGGGTCGCCGGCGCCGCGGAGTGGATGCGACCGATGGCGCCCGGGGATGAGCGCGTCGGCCCGAGCGGCGTGCGGTTCACGCTCGACACCCTGGAGCTCCGCCGTCTCGTTACTCAGTACACGATCCGGCGCATCGCGAACGGCCGACCGCTGCTCTTCTTCTTCGACGATCTGCACCACGCCGCGCAGACCACCTTCGACGGCTTGCTGAAGATCCACCGCGAGGAGCTCGATCAGCCCATCTTCATGGTCGCCGCCGTCCGCTCCGAGGACGTCCAGCTCGGCACGCCCGCCGCCGAGCGCTTGCGCCAGCTGCGCGAATCGATGGACGGCGAAGTCATCGAGGTCGGCCCCATGGACAAGGAGTCGACGTGCGCCCTAGTGCGGGCGTCGCTGCCGCTCGACGACGAAGCGACGAACGAGGCGGCCCGGCGTAGCCGCGGTTTCCCGCTGTTCGCGTTGCAGCAACTGCATTCGTGGGCGCACGCCGGCAATCTGGAATTCGTGGGGGCGCGTTATCGCGTGCCGCGCGACGTGCTGGCGATGCGGCCGAAGACGACGGCCGATCTGTGGGACAGCCGCGTCGCGGCGATCCCGCGGCACCTGCGCATCGCGTCGTACGCCGTCGCCACGCTCGGAATGGACATCCGGCGCGACGTGATGGTCGCGCTGCTATCCGACTTGAAGCTCCCCGCCGAGGACGCGATCGCCGAGCTGCAGAAGGCGGAAATCATTTTGCCCCGCGGCCCCGGCCGTTACAGCTGGCCGCACGCGCTCCTGCAAGAGCACCTCTTCGGGCGCCTGTCGCAGCGCGAAGACTCGCCGCGCATGTTCAAGGCCGCGGCGAAGGCGCTCCGGCTGCATCAGCTCGCCAACACGCGCCGCATCGTGCGGCAGCGGGTGATCAACCTGCTCTACGCGCGAGAGAACGACGCCGCGGCCGAGACGTTCTTCGACTTCCTTCAGAGCTCGTGGAACGGCGCCAAGGAACCGGCGCAGACGCTGGCGGATCTGGAGCTCTTCCAAGGCCGGCTCGCGGGACGGAGCCTGGCGCTCGAGAACCGCTGGCGCGGCGAGGTGCTGCGCCACGTCGGTCAAACGGAGCAAGCAACCCAGTGTGTAGAAGTCGCGCGCGAACGCTTCGAGCGGCTCGGCGACCAAGAGAACCTCGGGCACTGCTTGCGGCTGCTCGGGCACCTCGCCAGCGAGCGCGGCGACACCGCGGAAGGCCTTCGCCTCGTCTCGCAGGCACACGAAATCTTCGCGCGGCTCGGCAACGTGCTCGGCCTCGCCCAATGTGAAGCGGTCGCCGCCTGGATCGAGTACCTGCTCGGCAACCACGACCGCGCGCGGGAGATCGCGCGCGGCGGCGAAGAGCACTTCGCCTCCGTCGATCAGCCGCTCGGGCGCGGTCAATGTTTGCTCGTCCTTTCGTGGGTCGACCACCACGAGGGCGCGACGGAGCGCTCGCGGCGGCTCACCATCGAGGCGCGCGCCGAGTTCGAGCGCGCCGGCTATCGCCTCGGCCTGGCGCAAACGGACGCCTCGCTCGCCCACATCGAGCACCGGCTGATGAACTACTTCAGCGCCGCGCAGGGGGCGCAGGAGGCCGCCGGGTTGTTCGAGGGCCTGCGCACGCCGCGCGGGCAAGCCGAGTGCGAACGCTTGCTCGCGATGATCGGCATCGACACCGACGATCCCGGGGCGGCCGAGCTCCACGCCGAAAAGGCGCTCGAGATCTACTCGCGCATGAGCGACCCGTGGGGCGCCGTCGAGGCGAAGCTCTTGAAGTGTCAAGCTGCGTTGTCACGTGGACGGCTCGATCTGGCGCGCGCGTTGCTCGGGGAGATCCAGCGCATCGGCGTGAAGGAGCCCGAACCGAAGCAACACGCGCTGCTCACGGAGGCCTGGCTCGCCGTCGAATCCGGCGACGTCGAAGGCGGCTCTGCCGCGCTCGACGCGGCGGCCGACGTGTTCAGCGACCGCTCCCGCGTCGGCGATCACACTCCACACCTGTTGGGCCGTCTGTCCCGGCTGCCCTGGCCGGACAGCGCGCACGCGCGCATCGAGGAATGGCGCGAGCTCGTAAATGACAAAGCGCGTCGAGACAGCGCGTGAGCGCTCGTCGCTCGTCGATGCGGTGGCTGTCGCCCTTGAACGCTCGTCGATGCGGTGGCTGTCGCCTTGCCACAGGTGTGACTGCACCCGCCATCGCGATCACGTCAACGACGGCGGATGAATGGGCCGGATCAGTGGATTTCCCCCGCAACGCGTTACTCGCCAGCACGTGACACGCTACTCGCGCACTCCGGCTCACCGATGTTCGCTCGTCCGAGTACGGGAATTGATTTCTCCCCACCGGATGTGCGCACCGGTTCTTCTGTCGGGCGCAGGGGCCAGCGCGTGAACGCTACTCGCGCCAGCGCGGGACACGCTACTCGTCGCCAGCGCGGGACGATGGTTCGTATACGTACCATCGTTTTCTGCAACGTCCCCCCCCACAACCGATGCGACCGCCGCCGCGCAGGCCGGTGAGCAAGCTGCCGCTGTCCCGCTGCTCGCGCTCGAGCGGGCGCCTTTGGCCGCATTGAAGAAATGTTTCAGACGCGGGCCGGGCAAGACGCGAGCGCTATAGTCGGCGCAGATGACGCGCTGGTTGGCACACGCGACGGCAGTCGCGTTCTTGGGTTTTTCGTTCTGGTGGAGTTCCGGCGCGCGCGCTCAAACTTCGACGGAGTCGGCGGCACCAAGCTCCGCCCCCGCGCGGGACGACGCCTGTTTTCCGCCGTGTCGCGCGGGGTTCATCTGCCACGCGGCGCGCTGCGTCTCGATGTGCAACCCGCCGTGCGCGAGCGGCGAGGTCTGCGTCGACGGAACGCGCTGCGAGCGCGAAGTGACGGCGCCTGCCGTCGTCGAACCGCCTCCCCCTCCCCTCGAACCGCGGACGTTCGCGGATCGCGACTACACCGCGCTCGCGTTTCATCTCGGGTTCGGCGGCAGCGTCGAGCGCAACGGCGTGAGCCAGAATCTCGACACGACGCTCGGGTTCAATATCCGCGGCGATGTGCCCGTCATCCGCTACATGTTGATCGGGCCGCTCTTGACGTTCGGCTCGTGGCGACCCGACGTTGCGGGCTCTTCTCACGGCTATTATCTCGACGTGGATTTTTATCTGCGCGGGCGAATCCCGATCGACCTCGACAAGATCGGCCTGTCGCTCTGGGCCGGCGTTCCCATCGGCCTCACCATGGACTTCCTCGGCGGCAATCTCGGGTCGGGTCTCGACGGATTCGGCATCGGCTGGAACGTCGGCGTGCTGGTCGGCGCCGCCGTGCATTTCACGCCGCGATTCGGCATGTTCACGGAAATCGGATGGCTCCAGCATAAGATGAGCCACGACGCGAGCTCCGGAGCCACGAGTGGAAGCGCCGATTTCAGATTGTCACAAGGCGTGTTCAACATCGGCTTCATTTTCGGAGACTGAGAAGTGTAAGGTGATGGCATGACGACGCTCCGTGCTTTCACCTCCGCGCTTGTCCTCGCCGCGTTCGTAGCCGGTCCTGCCCACGCAGAAATGGTGAGCGCCACCAAGCCGCCTTCCAAGACGGAGAGCGCAAAGACGGCGAAGCAGACGAAGAACCACGCGGACAAGAAGAAGCACGCGAGCGCCGACAAGAAGGCCCGCAGCGAAGGCGTCAAGGCGAGCAAAGAAAAGCCGCATCATGCGGCGGCGAAGACGGCGCACGCCACCGCGAAGCCCGCGAAGAAGCACGAACACGCCGCGGCCAAGGCGAAGCCTTCGCACGACGCCCACAAAGACGCACGCCCGGACAAGCGCGTCGCGAGCCGCGATCGTCAGAAAGAACGCCACGGTTCGCGCTGACGCGCGACGGCGGGCGCGACGTCTGCGATAATCCGCCTCAAACTCGTGCAGAGCGCCGAAAGCCCGAAAGCGTCGCTTCCTGCTCTCACCGGCGCGCGGTTCTTCGCTGCGTTCGCGGTCGTCGTCTGGCACTACGGCGCGGACGCGATGCGGCACTTCGGTCTGCTCGCGGCGTGTGCGCGCTCCGGCCCCTTGGCCGTCAGCTTCTTCTATGTCCTCTCCGGAGCGGTCATCACGTGGGGCTGCACGGCCGCGGACGGGACCCCGTCGCGGCCCTCCGGCAAATTCTGGTCGCAACGCGCCGCGCGGATCCTCCCGGCGTACGCGCTCGCGCTCGCGCTCTCGGTGCCCCCGTTCGCGGCGTCGGTGATGCACTTCCACGCCGGCTCGGCCGCCGCGGTTCGCTTCGTGCTCGGCGTGCTCGCCTGCTTTGCGCTCGTGCAAGCGTTCGTCATTCCGCTCGCGGCCGGCTTGAACACCCCGGGCTGGTCCATCTCCTGCGAAGCATTCTTCTACGCGAACTGGCCCACGCTGGTCACGACCCTGCGCTCTCGGAAGACGTCGTTCCCGTGGAGGCGCGCGACCCTGCTCTGGCTCCTCGGCTGTATGGTCCCCGCGCTGGCGATGCTGGCGCTCCACGCGGATCTCGTGCCGCACGGCCCGTTCGCGACGCTGCTCGACGACGTCAGCGGCGCCGAGATGCTCACGCGCACCGTCACGTATTTTCCGCCGTTTCGGCTGCCCGAGTTCGCGCTCGGCATCGTCGTCGGTCACGCCTTGCGAAGGACGCCGAATCGGGCTCGGTCCATCACGACGGATAGCGCCGTCGAGATGTCACTCGTCGCCGGCATAGTTGCCGTCACGTGGCTCTTCGGATCGGGAGTCCTCGAGCGGGCTTCGGGTGGATTCATCGTGAGCCGCCTCTGCATCGAGAGCGGAGCGTCGTCGCTTCTCTTCGCGCTTTTGGTGTGGCAGCTGGCGCGCGGGGCAGGTGTGGTCACGCGCTTGCTCTCGCAGCCGTGGCTCGTGCTGCTCGGCGAGGCGAGCTACGGCCTCTACGTGCTCCAGGACCCCGTGCTCACTTACACTACCGCCGTGCTGAAGCGCGTCCTCCCCGCCGCCATCACGCACTGGGATTGGGTGTTTTGGGTGTACGGGCTCTTTCTCGTCGCCGTTTCCGTCTTGGTGCACAAGAAGTGGGAAATGCCGCTACGAAGCCTGCTCCTGCGCCGTTTCGCCGCGCGCCCCGAGCGCGCTGCAGCACCGTAGTGGGGTCTTGCGGCCGGACGGCGGGTGCTCCATGGGTCCAACATGGCGTTTGCAGTAGTAACGGGCGCTAACCGAGGCATCGGCCTCGCACTCACTGCTCTTTTGAAGAAGAGGGGCAATGCGGTGCTGGCGGCATGTCGCAACTCGTCACCCGAGCTCGACAGCCTCGGGGTCGAGGTGACGAGCGGCGTCGACGTCGCCGACGACGAGGGCATCGCGCGCCTCAAAGCCGCCGTGGGGGATCGCACGGTAGATCTGCTGATCAACAACGCCGGCATCCTGGTGTGGGGCGACAACCTCGGTAGCCTCGACGTCGACGGCATTCGTCGCCAGTTCGAAGTGAACGCGCTCGGCCCGCTGCGCGTCACCCAATCGCTCCGCGGCGCCTTGCGCAAGGGTTCGAAGGTCGCCTTCATCACCAGTCGCATGGGCTCCATCGGTGACAACTCTTCCGGGGGCGCCTACGGTTATCGGATGAGCAAGGCCGCCCTCAACATGGCCGCCAAGTCGCTGGCCGAAGACCTGAAGAACGACGGCATCGCCGTCGCCACCCTTCATCCCGGCATGGTGAAGACCGACATGGTGCGCGGTCACGGCCAGGTCGAGCCCGAAGACGCCGCGGCCGGCTTGCTCGCCCGCATCGACGCGCTCACGCTTCAAAACACCGGCGGCTTCTGGCATCAAAACGGCGAAGTATTGCCCTGGTGAAGCAGCACGCCGGCGCGGCCGAGCGCAATCGCGGCCCGATCGCCGATGTGCTGTCGACGCTGCTCGATGAACACGCGCGCGTCCTGGAGATAGGCAGCGGCACCGGACAGCACGCCGCCTACTTCATGGAGCGAATGCCCGCGCTCACGTGGCAGCCGTCGGATGCGCGGCCCGACGCGATCGCGAGCATCGACGCCTATCGGAGCGAAGCGCGGCAACACGGATTCCTGGCACCCGTATTGCTCGACGTCGAAACGTCGGTGTGGCCCGCAGGGCCGTTCGACGCCGTCTTCTCCGCGAACGTCATCCACATCGCGCCATGGTCCGTATGCGTTGCGCTCGTGACCGGTGCGGCTCGGGTGCTGCGCGCCGGCGGTAAGCTTCTGTTTTACGGACCGTTTCGGTTCGACGGACTGCTCTCGCCGGAGAGCAACGTCGCATTCGACGCCCGGCTGCGTGGCGATGACGCGCGCTGGGGCATTCGCGACGTCGTGGATGTGGCCGCCGTTGCGCGAGCGATGGGGTTCGGAGAACCGCATGCGCACGTGATGCCCGCGAACAACCACGTCGTCGTGTTCGAGCGAGAGTAACGGCCCATCCGCCACCATGGAATACCATGGTCTCGAAAGCGATCCTGAATGGTTCGTATACGTACCTTCGATGCGATGACACGAACGTCGCTCGCGCGATGTGGCGATCGAGGAGTCACTCTGGCGCGGGAACGGCTCGAATGCCGCTCGCCGTCAGGCGCCGTATAGCTCGACTAGACGGCCATGGCTGGCGGCGGAGGGAGCGTCGCGAGCATCGCGTTCGCCTTCTTCATCCGCACGGAGTAGCCCCGGCCCCACCACCAGATCGCCAGGAGCGGGCTCGAGAGCACGGCACCGAAAACCGCGCTGCTCGCTCCCATGCTCGCGCAGCTCCCGGTGAGAAACAGCGGCATGATCAAAAAAATGCGGGACAGCGTTCCCATCAAGCCCGCGGGAGACGTGTAGTCGACTCCCGTCGTGTGATTCCGGACCGCGTAGCCCGCGAACGTACCGCCTTCCGTCCCGATCACCGTGACCACGTCGCCTACCTTGATGCTCGGCGTTCCGTTCATCCCCGCCGGACGATTGCCGACACGAAACATCGTTCGCTTGTACGTCTTGATGGATCCGGTGCCGTTCTGAAAGCTCCCCGACACCGTCGTGTCCACGTCCATGTGCGAAACCGGCCCGACCAGCGTCACGAGTTCCTTGCTCATCGGAACCGGCTATTACGGTGGCCGGAATCCGGCAATAGCATTCGCGGCACTGAATCACGGAGACGCGGCCACGAACCGGTGAAGAGCAACGGCGTACCTAGGGATGAGCGCCCGACTGCGAGGACACGGCGAGCTACCCAGCTGCACCGGCATCACCCGGAAACCTGGTTCAGCGCACAGTACGCGCCGCTCGGAAACGCCCGCTCGACGAGCAATCGCGATCCGACTACGCCCGCTTCGCTTCGTCCGACCCCGCCGGACCTTGCGCCTTGACGACGTCCGGCCCTTCCCGACCGGCAGAGTCGTCTTCGTCCGGCACTCCTTCCCGTTGATGCTGCAACCGCTCCGCGACTTCGGCGATCGCGCCCGCGTCGAGATCCGGCGAAAGTTTTTCGACGCGTTCCATCACGTCCGTCGTCCCGAAGTAGGCCCGCGCACACTCCACGTGGATGAACCCAATCGGGCTCATCCGCCCGCCCTCTTCGAACGTGGACAGGGCGAAGCGCATCACGCCGGATTCGATGGGTTCGCGACAGGAACGACAACGGGCCTTGCCGGACTTGGAGCGTTCGGCGCGGGCCAGCCGGGCGAGGCGGTGGTGTCGCGTCCCCTCCTCGACCGCCTTTTCGAGCCAGTCGCGATCGGGGACGCCGGGAGTGGAGCGCAGCATCGCGGCGAATTTCTCGGGGCGCATGCACGCGGCGCAGGTCGGGTGGAACCAGTAGAAGGTCTCGCCCTCGCCGTAGGCGTTGGGCGCGGACTCGCCGAAGCGGAGCTCGCCGGTTTTGATGGCGCGGCCGCAGCCACGACACTTGGCGCGGCCGCTCGTCGCAGGCAAAAGGACGTCCGGCATGAACCGCGATTTTTGTGGCGCCGACGCGCCGGAGGGCAAGCTTTCGAACGCGCTTCGGCCCGAGGATGCGGAACGGACGAACAGTTCCGACCCGGGGCCGAGCCGCACCGTGCATCACGAGGACGGGGTCGCGTGGCTCGAACGCAATCCGCTACCGGCTGACCATGCGATCGTCACCTCGTTGCCGGACATCTCGGAGTTGCCGCGGCTGGGGTTCGATGGATGGCGGTCGTGGTTCGCGGATACCGCTCGGTTGGTGTGCGCCTCGGTCGACGACGACTCCGTCTCAATCTTTTTTCAGACGGACGTGAAGCGCGAGGGGCGCTGGGTGGACAAGGGGTTTCTCGTGCAGGCGGGCGCGGAGCGGGCGGGGGCGCAGCTGTTGTGGCACAAGGTCGTGTGCCGCGCCGAAGCGGGGACGACGACGTTCGGCCGTCCGGCGTACGCGCACCTTCTCTGCTTTTCTCGACGGCGCACGCTGTCGCCGGCGCAAGCGTCTCCCGACGTGCTGCCGCGGCTCGGACGGATGACGTGGGCACGAGCGATGGGGCTCGAGGCGTGCGACGCGGTTTGCCGGTTCCTGCTCGCGCACACGGCGTGTCGCACGGTGGTCGACCCGTTCTGCGGTATCGGTACGATGCTCGCGGTGGCAAACGCACATGGCCTTTGCGCCATCGGCGTGGAGCTGTCTCGGAAGCGCGCGGCGCGGGCGCGGCGGCTCGAGCTTTCGAGCGACGTCGCGAACGTTACGCGGTAGGCTCGGGCCATGTCGGATGCGGTCTCGAAGACGCTGCTCGAGCGAGCCGAACGGCTCATGCCGGGCGGCGTGAACAGTCCCGTACGCGCTTTTCGCGCGGTGGGTGGCAGCCCGGTGTTCATCGAGAAAGCGGCTGGCGCACGGCTCGTCGGCGCGGGGGGGACGGCGTTCATCGATTACATCGGCAGCTGGGGCGCGGCCATCCTGGGCCACGCGCACCCCGAGGTGCTGAAGGCGGTGCACGCGGCGGCCGACGGCGGTCTGTCTTTCGGCGCGCCGACCGAGCGCGAGGTTCGCTTCGCCGAGGCCATCTGCGATCTGTACCCCTCGACAGAGATGCTCCGGTGCGTGTCGAGCGGCACCGAAGCGACGATGAGCGCGCTGCGCGCCGCGCGCGGGCACACCGGCCGCGACGCGATCGTCAAGTTCGACGGCGCCTACCACGGCCACGCCGACGCGCTGCTCGTGAAGGCGGGGAGCGGCGCAGCGACGTTCGGCACGCCCGACTCGGCCGGCGTGCCCGCCGCGACCGTGGCGTCGACCATCGTCGCGCCGTACAACGATACGTTCGCTCTGAAGCAGCTCTTCGAGCGCGAGGGCTCGCGCATCGCGGCGGTCATCGTCGAACCGGTCGCGGGCAACATGGGGCTCGTCCCGCCGAAACCGGGATTTCTGGAGACCCTCGTCGATCTCTGCCGCGCGCACGGCGCCGTTTCGATTTTCGACGAGGTGATGACGGGCTGTCGCGTCGCGCGTGGTGGCGCTCAGGAACGGTACGAGATGCGTCCCGACATGACCTGCCTCGGAAAGGTGGTCGGCGGAGGCATGCCGCTCGCCGTGTACGGCGGGCGCGCCGACATCATGCGTCGCATCGCGCCGGTCGGGCCCGTGTACCAAGCCGGGACATTGAGCGGTAATCCCGTCGCCGTCGCCGCGGGACTACGAACCCTGGAGTTGCTCGACTCACGGCTCTACGAACGGCTCGAAGCGCTCGGGGCCCGGCTCGAAGCCGGCCTCGTCGCGGCTCTGGCCGGCGCGCGGGTGACCGGCGTCGTGCAGCGCGTCGGTTCCATGATCACCGTCTTCTTTCACGACGGCCCGGTCAACGGTTGGACGGATGCGGCCAAGTCCGACACGAAGCGCTTCGGCGTCTTCCACAAGGGCCTCGTCGAACGCGGGGTGATGTGGCCGCCGTCGCAGTTCGAAGCCGCGTTCATTTCGGGGGCCCACACCGAAGCCGACATCGACGCGACGATCGCCGCGGCCCGCGACGCGCTCCGGTAATCCCCCTCAAAGCACGATTTCTTCGATTCTCGGACCGCCGGGCGCGTCGAAGTCGCTGTAGCGCAGGGTTCGCGGGCGGACGCGGACGTACGTGATGCCGGGCCATTTCAGGCGCTCCACTCCGTCGGGGAACGCGCCGAAGTAGACGGCCTTCAGGCGTTCGAGGTCGGGGCCGGTCGGCTCGTCCGCGACTCCTTCGATCTGGACCGTGCGTTCGTCCTCGCCGGCTCCCACCACGACGGCGATTCGCGGATCGCGCCGGAGGTTTGCCATCTTCCGCGTCGACGCGAGCGTGTCGAACACGAGCTCGAGGTCGTCGCTGACGCCGAAGCCGACGACGGCCGCCTGCGGTGCTCCGCTCGGCGCGATCGACGAGACCACGCAGTACCGGCGCTGGCGGAGATGGGCGACGAGCTCGGCGCGCGACAACGACATTCGGACGTCCTTTCTTGCTCGCGACGCGCCCGGCGCGTCGCCGCTCTTTTCACTGAAAGTATCGGCGAGCTATTCTTTCGGAGCAGCCGAACCGGCGTGCCGCGCGCCGGGCATTTTGGAGGTCACAAAGATGGCAAAAGGACAGCAAGCTCCGAAGACGAACAACAAGCCCAAGCTCAGCGTGAAAGAGAAGAAGGCCAAGAAGAAGGAAAAAGCAGCGGCAAAAGCGGCACGCGGCTGAACCGCGTTACGCACTACGCGCTACGACCACGAGACGAATGAGGAGCGGCGCTCGAGCTGGCGCGCCGCTCTCTACGCAGGACACTGGGCCGGCCGGACATGCTAGCCTCCCGGGCTGCCCTCTCGACCGAGGGGTTCCAGGAGGTCTGAAGAATGCCTAGGCAACGAAGCCGTGTGAAGAACGGCGTGCTGGCCAGCTTGATCATCATTGCCGCCGCACCGTGGCTCGTCGATTGCAACAAAATGGGCCAAGGGGGTGGCGGTGGACTTCCGGGTGTGCCCGGCACCGGCCTCGGCGGCGGTGGGTCGTGTCCTCAAAGCGAGGCCGACCTCGAGAAGGCGAGCTGGGGGCTCAACGCAGACGTCGAAGGCAAGCTGAAGGCGGGCCTCTCCGCGGCGATGTCGATGAAGGACATCTCCGCGAAGATCGAAGCCGACGTCACGACGGCGTGCACCAATCTCGCGAAGGATCTCGGCGCCACCGACGCCGACGTCGCGCCGAAGGGCGATGGCCCCGGCAAGAAGGCCGAAGCCGCGTGCGACGCCGCCAGCAAGTTCCTCGCCGACGTGAAGGCCAAGGCCAAGGCGAAGATCGAGGTGAAAGCGAAGGAGCCCGTCTGCAAGGCTTCGATGGACGCGATGGCGGACTGCGCCGCGCACTGCGACGCGAAGGTGAAGCCCGGCAGCGCCGAAGTGAAGTGCGAGGGCGGCAAGCTGAGCGGCGAGTGCGACGCCGAGTGCAAGGGCACCTGCAGCGTCGAGGCCGGCGCGAAGTGCGAGGGCACTTGCCAGGGCGAATGCTCGGGCGACTGCGAGGCGGGCTTCTCCGGTTCTTGCGACGGCAAGTGCAACGGCAAGTGCGACGGCAAGACGTCGAACGGCGCCAAGTGCTCCGGCACCTGTGAAGGCAAGTGCACCGGCGGCGCGCACGGCTCGTGCAGCGGCAGCTGCCACGGCTCGTGCAGCGCTTCGTGCGAGGTGGAGGCGAAGGGCAAATGCTCCGGCACTTGCAACGGCTCCTGCAGCGTGCAGATGAAGGCGCCGCAGTGCTCGGGCACGGTGAAGCCCCCGGAGATGAGCGCCGATTGCAAGGCGAAGTGCAACGCCAAGGTGTCCGCGCAGCTCCAGTGCACGCCGCCCTCGGTCGAGATCGTCATCTCGGGCTCGGCGGACGCGAAGGTGGCCGCGCAGCTCAAGACGGCGCTGCAGAGGAGCTTGCCCGATCTCATCAAGATCTCCGTCGGCATGAAGGCTCAGGTCGAGAACGCGGACGCGAGCGTGCAGGCGTCCCTCCAGAGCCTGAAGGACGCCGTCTCGTCGGACGCGAAGGTCGCGCTGAAAGCGGGCGGTTGCATCGCGGCGGCCCTGCAGGCTCAGGTGCAGGCGAGCGCGTCGATCAACGTCTCGTTCAAGGCGAGCGCCTCGGCGTCCGCCAAGGCTTCCGCGGGCTGATCGCGGCGGCGCGGCTCGGGCGAGCGTCGCGCACGGCGGCGCTCGCTCGGGCTCACTGGGGGAACGAAGAAGTCGGCACGCCGTTGTTCGGCGGCGGCGAGTTGCTCGACGCTGGAGACGGTGTCGCGGGCGGCGCCGGGGACGGCTGATACGGCGCAGGCTGTTGCTGCGCCGGTTGCTGGTACGTCCGAGGTGCGTACCGCGGCGTCTGGTACGACGCCGGCGGCGGAGCCTGGTACGAAGGCGGCGGGTTCGTGCTCGGGGGCACGGGCGACATCGTGTTGCCGTCCATCGCCTTGCACTCGCGATAGCGGGTCTCGATCGCGCTACAGTCCTCGTGCAAGAGTCGCTTCTCCGCGGGGAGCACCGCCGGGACGACGTCGTCCCAGCGAACGGTGAGGCCGCCGCCGGCCCAGGCCACGAAGGTGCCCGCGAAGCCGCCCCCGATCGAGCCGAGCATCGCGTTGAGGTTCAAGTCGACGGAATCGCCGAGGCGGATCGCGAGGTCGAGCCCTGCCCTCAGCCCCACCGTTCCGCGAACGCGGAAGGTGACCGCGCTGTTCAAGATCTGATTCACGGCGGCGTCGGTCAAGTGAATCGATCCGTTCGTCGCCTGAAACTGCGTGGAGTCCAGCGGCAGCGTCGATTCGCGCACTTGGGTGTCGAGGTTCACGCCGGGGCTCGCCTCGAACCACGGCGTGATCAGAACTTGCGGCGCGGGCGAGTACGGAAGCCCGATCCCCAGGGGAAACGGCACCGACAGATAGCTCTCGTGCCCGTTGATGAGCACCGACGGCGCGGCGCCGAGGTACAGCCCGACGGCGAGCTTGGGCTGTCCGTTGTCGTAGCGCGGGAGCGCTGGAACGCTGAACAAAGCGATGGCGGTCGCGCCCATGCCCTGGAGGACCGAAAGCCCCTCGCCCAGGCGCACGTTCAGGTAGTGGACGCCGAACTGACCACTGAGGTCGCCATTCGTCGAGCTGAAGTTCGCGTTGTAACTCAGCGTGTCGAAGTGTCCGTGCGACAGGAACCCCGGACGGAAACCGATCACGACGCTCGAGGCGCGGGTGTCCCACGTCGAGATCGACGGGCCGTGGGTGCCCGGCTCGGCCCGCGAAGGCGACGCGACGAGCACCGACGCGCTCGTCAAAAGAGCGGCCGCGCCGGAAACGAAAAACCTGGGACGCGATGCGTCCTTCCGAGCGACGGCGCCCTCACGGATCATGCAGCTGGTGCCTTTGCGAGCAGGTTGAAGTTCGCGATGGTCGAGCAGGTGCGCTGGATGTCGCGCATCAGGCGGAGGCGGTTGTTGCGGACGCGCTCGTCGTCGGTCATGACGAAGACGTCCTCGAAGAACTTGGCGAGCACGGGGGAGAACTCGGCGATGGCGGCGAGGTTCTGCGAGTGGTCCGCGCGCCCGTCGCCCTCGAGCTTGGCGCGCAGCGCGATGAACGCCCGGTAGAGCGCCTTCTCGGACGAATGGACGTCGGACGAAACGCGTTCGGGAGCTTCGAGCTCGCCGGCGGGCGCGTCTCTCGCGATGTTCGTGGCGCGCTTGAAGACCTCTCCGGCCGTGGCGCGGACGGCGGAATCGAGCGCCGCGAGCGCTTGCGCGCGGCGTACGACGTCCACGGGCCTGTCGTGTCCCGCCGCGATGCAGGCGTCGACGACGTCCGAGGGCAGCGACCCGGCGAGGATGCCGCGCAGCCGCTGTGCCAAGAAGCTCGAGAGTCGGTCCGCGGTGGCCGCCGCGTCCAGGTCGAGCTTCACCGATTCGTAACCGGAGTGCGCGGAGAGCACCGCAGCGGGGATCGAGACGTCCCAGCCGCGATCGAGCAAGGTGCGAAGCACCCCGATCGCCGCGCGCCGCAACGCGAGGGGATCGGCCGCGCCGGTCGGCATGACGTTCACCGCGCACGACCCGACGAGGGTGTCCAGGCGATCCGCGATGGCGACGAGCGCTCCGGCGTTCGTCGGCGCGCAGGCGTCGTCCGCGCCGCGCGGCAGATAATGTTCGGCGATGACGTCCGCGACTTCTTCCGGCACGCCCTGTGCCAACGCATAAGCGCGCCCCATCTCGCCCTGAAGCTCCGGAAGCTCTCCGACCATCAGGGTGACCAGATCGCACTTGGCCATCGCTGCTCCGTCGAGCGCCGTCGCGCTCGTCTTCGCCGGGAGACCGATGTGCGCGCCGAGCTCGGCGACGAGGCGCTCGACCCTGCGCACCTTGTCCCCCACCGTCCCGAGGCGCTTGTGGAACACGATGCCATCCAGTGACGGCCGCCTACTCGAAAGCTTTACCTTCAAGTCTTCGTCGTAGAAAAATTTGGCGTCCGAGAGCCGAGCGCGCATCACGCGATCGTTCCCCCGGACGACGTTGCCAGGATTTTGGAGCGTATTGACGACGGCGAGGTAGCGGGGCAAGAGGCGCCCGTCCTTGCCGCGGACGCCGAAATAGCGCTGATGACCCTTCGCCACCGCGAGGATGACTCGCTCGGGCAGCGCGAGGAACGACGCGTCGAAGCTCCCCAGAAAAACGTGCGGCTCCTCGACCAGCGAGGTGTTCTCCTCGACGAGGAATTCGTCCGATACGATCTCGCCTTCCACGCGCTTTGCCTCGCGGTGCAGCCCGCGCACGAGGTCGTCCCGACGCTCCGTGGGATCGACGATGACGTGCGCCGCGCGCAAGGCCGGCTTGTACGCCGACGAATGCTCGATGCGGATCGGCCCGGGCGAAAGAAAACGATGTCCGTAAGTGGTGCGCGTCGCGACGAGGCCCGCGAAACGCACCGGCAGCTCGCGCTCCCCGAACAGCGCCAGAAGCCAGCGCACGGGTCGACCGAAGGTCGTGTCGCCGTCGGACCAACGCATGGATTTGCGAAATGGGATTTCGGTGCACACCTGCTCCAGGGCCGCGGGCAGGAGCTCCGTCGCGGGAGCGCCGTTCTCCAGTCGCTTGGCGGCGACGTACGCGCCCTTCGGCGTTTCCTTCACGAACACGGAGTCGAGGGCGACGCCGTTCTTCTCGGCGAACGCAGCCGCGGCGCGCGTGGGCTTACCTTCCGCGTCGAACGCCACGCGCGCCGGGGGACCCACGACTTCATCGGACAAGTCGGGTTGCCGCTCGGCGACGGCTTCGGCCCACACGGCGAGGCGCCGCGGCGTACCGGCGGAGCGGATTTCACCGTGCGTCAATCGCAGCTCGTCGAGCTTCTTTCCGAGCAAACCGGGGAGCGCATCCACGGCTCCCTTCACGAACGACGCAGGCAACTCCTCGACACCGATCTCCAGCAAGACGTCAGCCGACATGGGGAGGCCGAGCTTTCGCCAGGCGCGCGCTAGGAGCAAGGGCTTCCCCGCGACGCGCGAGTAACCTTGGCTCAGTCGCGGCCGGGCGTGGTGCAACGGGCGCCGGGCGAGCCGCTACGGAAAACAGCATGGATCGCGGATAGTCGCGCGATTCTCGAGGCATGTGTTTTGCTGGCCGTGAAACGACGGCATGCTGGCTTGCTCGACATCGAGATCCGCGATTGCGTCTGGAGGTCGCCGGTGACGCGGCGTTCACGCACTCGACGAACCCCATGTTGGGCGAGCGAAACGACGAGCCTGCGTCGATCTTCCGCCCTGAAAGCAGCCCCGACGCTTCACCGCGCGCGGCTCGCGTCGAAGCGCGTGCGCGTCACGTCCAGTCGAGGGCTCTTCGGGAACGCCATCGCCGCCACGGCGTTGCGAACACATGCCGCGACGCGCGCGTCCGCAGGGCGGGTGACGACGGTGATGCCCACCGCGCGCCCGTCGCGGACCGCGGCGCACACGTCGAGCGCCGTTCCGGCCGGCACCGAGCACGGAAGAAGATAGCCGCCGTGCTCGAGCAGCGCCGCGTACGCGCCGCGCGTCACGTCCGGAGCGCCGCCGCGGGATTTCGTGAAATCCATTTCCTCGTTGGCGCTGGCGACGGCGGCTTCGCACGACGACACCGAGCGCGGCGCCGGCGGCGGTCGCGGCATCCGGCGTTCTTCCGGAGCCTCGCGCGGCGCATCCTTCGGCTCTTCGCGCCGCACCGGCGCGGGGTCGTCGTCGTCGCGGAAGCCCGGATACGGATCAGCGGGATCGGCGCGGCGCAAGCTCACCGCCCGTTCGCGGCGTTCGGGCCTTCGCATCGCGACGGCGCCGCGCGCCGCCGGCCGAAATTCGTCGGGGATCGGAATCGAGACGTCGCGCGCCGGTGGCTCTTGCAGGTTCGGTAGCGGCGAGCGCCGGCGCGCCGAGAGCGGCGCT
>DASZVB010000083.1:0-170513 GCA_035547195.1 Polyangiaceae bacterium | reverse complement strand
GGCGGCACGGAGCCGCGAGCGCCGCGAGTGCTCTGCGGAGCTTCGTCCATGTATCCGATGACGTCGCCGACCTTCGCCGTGCCGCCCTTCGCGACGAGGATCTTCGTGATCACGCCCGTGACGGGAGCGGGGAGCTCGACCGTCACCTTGTCGGTGTCGATCATCACGACGGCCTCTTCGCGAGAGGCGCGCTCCCCTTCTCCTTTGAGCCAATCGCCGATCTGCACTTCGGTGATCGACTCCCCGACTTCGGGCACTCGCAACTCGACGGCCATGTATCTCCTTCGCCGTCGGCCCCGGCGGCGGCCGTCGAGATGATTCTTCAGGCCGGCGCCCGCGGACCGCGGACCAAATCTTGCGCGCGGAGCCTAGACCGGCTCATACGCGACGCCAAACGCCTTTTGAATGATCTCCTGCTGCTCCATGCGGTGGCTCGACATGGAGCCCGTCGCGGGGCTCGCGGACTCCTCGCGCGCGACCACGCTGAGCGGCCAGCGGCCGAAGACGCGCTCCCCCAACCGGACGCGCAGGTAAGTCCACGCACCCATGTTCTCGGGCTCTTCCTGCGCCCAGACGAGCGAGATCCCGTCCGGGTAGGAATCCAGCGCGGCCAAGAGCGATTTCTTCGGAAGCGGATAGAGCTGCTCGAGCCGCACGATGGCGACGTCCTCGCGGCCGGTGTCTTGGCGGTGCTTGACGAGCTCGTAGTAGAGCTTGCCGGAGCACAGGATGATACGGCCCACCTTCTTCGAGCGCGCGGTGAGCTCGTCGGGGAGCACCCGGTGGAACCGGCCGTTCGCGACTTCCTCGATGGAGCTCGTCGCGAGCGGGTGACGGAGAAGGCTCTTCGGAGTGAACACGATGAGCGGCTTGCGCCAGCGCCGCATCGCTTGCCGGCGCAGGAGATGGAAGTGCTGCGCGGGCGTCGTCGGCTGCACGATCTGCGCGTTGTCCTCGGCCGCCAGCGAAAGCCAGCGCTCGAGCCGCGCGCTCGAGTGCTCGGGGCCGCTCCCCTCGAAACCGTGCGGCAACAAGATCACCAGGCCGGACAGGCGCTTCCACTTGTCCTCGGCGCTCATGATGAACTGATCGATGATCACCTGCGCGACGTTCGCGAAGTCGCCGTATTGCGCCTCCCACAGCACGAGCCCCTCGGGGCAATCCAGGCTGTAACCCCACTCGAAACCGAGCACGCCCGCTTCGCTGAGCGCGCTGTTGTAGATCTCGATGGAAGCCTGATCTTTCGACAGATGCGCGAGCGGGGTGTGAGTCTTGCCGTTCTCGTAGTCGTACAGCACGGCGTGGCGCTGGCTGAACGTGCCGCGCGGCACGTCTTGCCCGGTGAAGCGCACGTGCACGCCGGACGTGACGAGCGACGCGAACGCGGCGAGCTCCGCGGTGCCCCAGTCCATGGGACGGTTGCCCTTCGCCATCTCCCTGCGCTGCTCGAGGAGCCGCACGATCTTCGGATGGGGCGTGAACGACTCCGGCACTTCGCACAATTTGGCGAGGAGCGACTTCAGCGTCTCGGGGTCGACCGTCGTGTCGACGTCGTCGGCGGACGCCTCGGGTCCGCCGAGATAGCCGGACCAATAGCCGCCGAGCCACTCGTCGACCTTCTTGTAGTCCTTCTGCCGCGCGACGGTGAGCTCCTGCTCGAGGTGCGCGCGCCGTTCGACGGCGATCTGATCCGCGTCTTCTCGCGTGATGCCGCCGAGCGCGAGCAGGTGCTCGAGGTAACCGTCTCGCACGCTGATGCGCTTCGTGATCGCCCGGTACAGCACGGGCTGCGTGAACGAAGGCTCGTCGCCCTCGTTGTGCCCGTGCCGGCGGTAGCCGTACATGTCGATGACGACGTCGCGCTTGAACGTCATCCGGAAGTCCATCGCGAGCCGTACGACTTGCGCGACGGCCTCCGGATCTTCGCCGTTCACGTGGAAGATGGGGATCTGCAGCATCTTCGCGATGTCCGTCGCGTAGGGAGACGAGCGCGACTCCCAGGGCGGCGTCGTGAAGCCGATCTGGTTGTTGATGACGACGTGGATGCTGCCGCCGACGTTGTATGCCCGGAGCTGGCTCAGGTTGAACGTCTCCTGCACGATGCCCTCGCCGGCCATCGCGGCGTCGCCGTGGATCATGAGGGAGAGCTTGCGCGAACGGGCGGTGTCGCCGTGCCGGTCTTGCTTGGCGCGCACGCGGCCGGCGACGACGGGGTTCACGAACTCGAGATGGCTCGGATTGAAGCACAGCGACAGGTGCATCTTGCGCCCGAACGCCGCCTGGTAATTCGAGCTGTACCCCATGTGATACTTGACGTCGCCGCGCCCGCGATAAAGCTGCGGGTCGAGATCTTCGAACTCGCGGAAGATGTCGCGCGGGCTCTTGCCCATGATGTTCGCGAGCACGTTCAGCCGGCCCCGGTGCGCCATGCCCAGGGTGATCTCGTCGACGCCGTGCTCGGCGGCGCGCTCGATCGTGAGCGCGAGGAGCGGGATCAAGCTCTCCGAACCCTCCAGCGAGAAGCTCTTCGCGCCGAGGTACTTGCGCTGGATGAACTCTTCCAAGATGACGGCGTCGGTGAGCAGCGTCACGATCCGGCGCTGCTCGGCGACCGAGATCTCCAGGCGGTTTTCGGTCCCCTCCATCCTCTCTTGCAGCCAGTTCTTCGGCTCGAGATCGTGCATGTGCATGAACTCGACGCCGATCGAACGACAGTAGGTGTTGCGCAGCCGTTCGAGGATCTCGCGGAGGGTGAGCGTCTCGGTGCCGTAGATCGTGCGGCTCGAGAAGCGCCGATCCATGTCCTCTTCGGTGAGGTGGTAATATTTGGGATCGAGCTCCGCCATCGGCGGCCGCGGCATCCCGAGCGGGTCGATCTTGGCGATCATGTGACCGCGCACGCGGTAGGCGCGCACGAGTTGATCGACGCGGTCCTGGCGGATGGCGATGTCGAGGGTCTCGTTCGACGACACGGGTCGCAGCGAGCCCACCGGCAACATCCGAAACGCGCCTTCGACCAGACCGCGATCTTCGAGCGCGAGGGCCCGGCTCTCCTCGTGACGGGCCGCGCCGTTCGCCGGCTCCGCCTCGACCGGCGGCGCGTAGGCGGGCGCTGCGGTAACGAGCGGCGCAGGTTCGCGCGCGACGACCGCGGCGAGCGCGCGTTCCGGCGCAATATCCATGGCGACCGGCGCGGGGGACGGCGAGCGTGCGCTCGCTCCGTTGCCGTTCGCGAGCGCCGCGCGAGCGGCGGGCGGTGAAGCCCCGTTCACCTTCCCGTTATGGGCCGCGCCGAAGTAACCCCGCGTCTTGAAGGACGGACCGAGCCGGATCGGACCGGGCGCCTTCCCCAGCGCATCGAAATACGCGCGAAAGTCCGCGGGCACTCCTGCCGGATCCTGCAGGTATTGCTCGTAGAGCTCTTCCAGGAAAGCGACGTTTTGAGTTCCGATAGCTGTCTCGACTGGCTGCGACATCGACGCGAGCTCCTCATTGCCATCTGCGGCCGGGCGCGGCTCAAGATGCAGCGCCAACGGCGAATTTTCACGATATCAGTGACGGACCCGAAGGCAATGCCCGGGTCGGCCAGCACGCCGGCCCTAGTTAGCGGCCGGACTACACACAATTGAAGTGCGATCCCTTGACTCCTCGGAGTGTTCCCGGAGTAGTCTTCGGTCAGCGCAGGCCGCCCCCACCCCCCAGGCCGAGTCCGAAGTCGCGGGCTCCGCTCCCGTGGCCGACCCCCCTCCTCACTGCGTGTGCCCCGGGAGCGTGCGCGGCGCGATGTTGCGCGCGCCGCAAAGCGCGGAGTGACGTCGTCGGAGGGGATGGGCGTAGGCCGGTCGAATTCGGAGCCGCTCACCATGGGATGGGGTGGGTGATCGTCCTGCTCGCTTCGAACGAGTACGTCGAGTCGAGCGGGACGTGGTGACGCGAGCGTGCGTCGGGATGGACGAGCGCGCGGATCGCACGCGCGTCGTAGCGCGAGCGCGAGCACGAGCACGAATCCAATAGTCATCGAGCGCGCTCGTCGCAAGCGGATCGGATCGCGAGCGCGAGCGACATGTTTCCAACGTTTCGCACCGTCGACGCGAGCAATGGCGCGACGCCGACAACCACGAGAGCCACGCTCCGAGCGTCGTCGCGCGAGCCGCGACGCTCGGCAAGGCGGAGTCGGTCGCGACCCTCATTCGCGATCGCGATTAACCCTCTGCGTTCACATTTGCCGAATATTGACAAATCCGGCGGAATTCAACGAACGGGCCACTGGACCGGGACAGCGCGCAACGCGCGGAGGGTGTTCACTCGAGCGCTTGAGCGTTCGCATCATCGTCGAATCGAGCGGCGCCGGGTGGTAACGTTGTGGCGTCGATGACATCGGGAACCGTTTCGGTGCGCATGCTCTGGCCTTTCATGCGCGTGCTGCACGACTTCGGCCCGGAATTGGCTGCACTTGCCGCGGCCGGGGTGGATTCGGCTACCCTGGCCGACGCGGACGCGCGCATCCCGCGCCGCCTCATCGGCGAGATCGTCTGGAACGCGGTGCAGCGCACCGGCGACGTGGCGCTCGGTGTGCATGCGGGCGAACACACGGATGCGGCGGATTTCGGCGTGATGGACCACGCCGTCCGCGCCTGTCCCGACGTGCGCCGCGCCATGATGTGCATCGCCCGCTACACGCGGCTGCAGGACGACAACGTCGAGATCCACTTCATGGAGGAGGGGGAACGCGTCGTCTGGCAGATCCGCAACGCGGTGCCCCCGATCCTGCGCGTCACCAACGATTTTCAGGTGACCGTCACCGTGATGAACCTGATGCGACGCCTCGGCCGGCAAGATCCGCCGCTCGAGGTGCACATCCGGCATACGGAAGCGACGGATCCGGCCGAGTACGCGCGCGTGTTTCGGGCGCCGGTGCGGCTGGGGATGCCGCACAACGGGGTCGTCGTGCCGCGCGCGCTGCTCGATCAGCCGGTCCCTTCCGCCAATCCGCAAGCGTTCTCCGTGTTCGACCTGATGGCGACACGCTTGCTGAAGGAGCTCGACCGCACGGACACGACGACGGAGCGGGTGCGCCGTCTCGTCGCGAGCCGCATCGGTCGGGACGGCATCGGCATCGTCGACATCGGCGCGCAGCTTCACATGAGCGAAGCGACGCTCCGCAGAAGGCTCGACGAAGAGGGGACGACGTACAAAGCGATCGTCGACGAGCTGCGCCGCGAACTCGCCGCCCAATACGTCGCCGAGCCGCGCGTCGCCATCGGCGAGATCGCGTTCCTGCTCGGCTTCTCGACGCAGAGCGCGTTCGGCCGCGCGTTCCGAAGATGGAACGGCGTTTCCCCGCTCGAGCACCGCCTTCGCCTCAAAGACGCGCGCCGCGCGGGGTGATCCGCGAAGGCTAGAACTCACCTGCCAGCTGGACGTGGCCGAGACCGACGCCCGCGCGCAGCTTCGGGCCGGACGCACGTTTCGGCGTGTGCGCGAGCGCCGTCGATTCGTGGCTCTCGCTCGAGCCCCCGACGGTGAAGAAGAGCACGGTGCCGAGCGCGATGCCCGCTGCGCCCACGCCGAACCCTATCGTGGCGATCGTCCCGTTGCGCGTCGCCGCGTCGAGCTTTTCCTTCTGACTCGGCGGACACACGTTTCCGTTGCATTGCTTGTCCAGATCGTTCTTACCGCTCATGGCGGCGATGCCGAAGCCGCCGCCGACGGCGAGCGCGGCGCCGCCGACGATCCAGGAGATGTACGCGGCGGTGTGGTTCGGGCTCTCGTGCGTCCTCGGCGGTTCTTCGGCCGGCGCCGGAGTTCGAAGCGCGGGCCTCGTCTCCGGCGGAGCCGCCTCGGCGACGGCGGGATGGGGCGCCTCTTCCGGCGCGGCGGCCGCGGGCGCGACGTAGCTCGGGTCACGCTCGAGCTCGAGCTTCACGGACTTCTTCTCGCCCTCTCCGAGCGACACCTTCGCGTTCGCCTTCAGGTATCCCACCGACGTCGCTTCGACCGAGTGCTCGCCGGGATCCGTCGGTCGTTCGGCGCCGAGGAGCGCCGAAGGAACGCTCTCGCCGTCGACGGTGACGGCCGGCTGCGCCTCGCCTTGCGCCGAGACGGAGACGACGAGCTTGCCGATCTTCGGCGTCGCGGCGTCGAGCGTCGATTGCGCGTGCTCGTAGGCCTTGGTCAGCGCGGGCGTCGGGTGCTCCGGCAACGGCTCGCGCAGGACCTTGCGCAGCATTTCGGTGCCCTCGACGAGGTGCCCTTGCGACACGCGGCACTCGCCGAGCGCCGCGAGCACGATCGGCGCGTGATGGAGCTTCTCGGCGCGCTCGAGCTTGTCGACGGCCTCGTCACACTTGCCGGCCTGCGCGAGCTTCACGCCTTCGACGGCCAGCGTTCGCGCCGCGGCGATGTCGGCGGCGTTCGCGTCCGAGCTCTGAGCGAAGGCACGGCCCGGAGAGGCGAGACACACACACGAACCGAGCACGAACGACACCGCGATGTCCGTTGCACCGCGTGACAGCCTTCTTCTGGTCATCACGGTTACCCTACGCGCCCTTCGGGTCCGACGATAAGAGGGGGGGGCCGCGATCCGTCGGTCCGGCGGCGGGTCCTTTTGGCCCAACGGTCGAGAGACTCCCCGACGCGGGATCCTGTAAAAATGTCAGATGATCGGCCGTAGTGCCGAAAAGAGGGCTCCCCCGGCGGAGCCTTCATCAAGGACTACGAGCATGCCTAGCCTTCCCCTTCGGCTGATCGCGCTTTCGTGCGGCGTCACACTGACGATCTTCGGCTGCAACGCCGTTCTCGGCCTCGATAAGCTCAGCATCGATTCACACGCGAAAGACGTCGATAGCGGCAAGGGCTCGAAAGAGACGCCGGACAGCGAGCCCGCGGACGGCTGCAAGACGAACCGGGAATGCATCACCGAGCTCACCACGCAGGGCGCCGGACCCACCGTCGACGGCGGCACGGTGCCGGCCGTTTGCGTGAAGGCGACGCATCAATGCGTCGCGCTGCTCAGCGACGACTGCAACACGATAACCGGCGACTACACCGACGATAACGCCGTCATCCTGGGCACGCTGTTCTCGACCCAGGGCGCCCAGGCCGCGACGAACATCCCGCGGCAACGGAGCGCGCAGCTCGCCGTCGAGGAGATCAACTCCGTCGGCGGCGTTCCGGGCCCCACCATCGACGCGCCACGGTCGCTCGTGCTCGTCTCCTGCGACGAATCGACGAATCTCTTGCGCGCCGGGGGGCACCTCATCACGGAGCTGCACGTCCCCGCGATCGTCGGGCCGAACACGAGCCAGGACACCCTGGATCTCTCGAACAAGCTGAGCATCGCCGGCGGCACCGTGGTGATGACCCCCACGGGCGTCGCATCCAGCATCGCGGATCTCATGGACGATGATCTCACGTGGCTCATGGTCCCGTCGGACGTTCAGCGCGCGCCGCTCATGATCAGCCAGATCAACGCCCTCGAGACCCAGCTCAAGCAGGCGCGCAATGAATCGCAAGTAAAGCTCGGCGTCATCTACCGGAACGACGCGCTCGGCGTCGGCACCCGGACGTCGCTCGACACGCTGACCCTCAACGGACAGCCGCTCTCGACCCAGATAAACGCCGGGGGAAATGTGAAGATCAGCCCCTACGACTACACGCAACCCGATCAGAGCGCGATCGTCGGCGACTACCTGAAGTTCTTACCGGACATCATCGTGCTCGCCGGCACGGCCGAGGCGATCACGAACGTCATGGTGCCGCTCGAGAAAGCGTGGCCGAAATCGGAGTCGGACGCGGGGCGCCGCCCGTCGTACGTGCTCATCGACTCGGTGAAGGTGCCGGACCTCATCACCGCCGTCACCAACAACGACGATCTCCGTCATCGCATCCGCGGAACGGGCGTGACGCCGAGCCCCGCGTCGGCGCCGGTGTACAACGCGTTCCAGATCGACTTCTCCGCGCGCTACATGATGTCGGCGACGACCTCCGGCATGGGCCCGTCGTACGACGCCCTCTACGGCATCGCGTACGCGCTCGCGGCGACGAAGAACATGCCGGCGACGGGCAAAGGAATCGCGGCGGGGCTCCGCATGCTCGCGGGCGGCACCACGACGATCCAGAACTCGGGGACGAAGGCGCTCGCCGCTTTCCAGAAGCTTGCCGCGGGCGACAAGATCACCGCGATCGGCACGTTCGGTCCGATGGAATGGGACATGAACGGCGCCGTCGTCGGCGGCACGCTGGAGATGTGGTGCATCAGCGGCGCCGCGAGCACACCCACCTACCAGAGCTCCGGTCTGACCTATGACATCAAAGCTCAGACCTTCTCGGGCACCTACGCGCAGTGCGGACCATAGTAAGATGTCTTTAGAGCGCGCACATAAAGAGCATTCGGACCAGGGTCGTATGGACGCTGGTGGAAGCCCGGCGTCCGGTTCACGACCCACTTGGCAGGCACGAGCCGCGCGCGCGTCCTCCGTCGCGAAAGAGTCAGGCAACGTGAGCTATGCCACGCAACGTCACGCGAGTCCGAGCCTCGAGCCTCTCTCGGACGCGCCCATCGAGCTGCCGTTCTCTCCGGGCGAGGTCATCGGCGGAAAGTACGAGGTCGGCAATCTCATCGGCGCCGGCGGGATGGGGTTCGTGGTCGCCGCGAAGCACGTCGACCTCGGTGAATCCGTCGCGCTGAAGTTCCTGCGCCGCGAAGCGCTCGTGCACGAAGAGCTGATGCTGCGCTTCGCCACCGAGGCGCGCGCGGCGGTGCGCATCAAGAGCGAGCACGTCGCGCGGGTGTTCGACGTCGGCAACCTGCCGGACGGCGTGCCCTTCATCGTGATGGAGCACCTGGTCGGCAAGGACCTCTGCCAGCTCCTTCACGAGCAGGGGCCGCTGGCGGTCAAGGTCGCGGTCGAATACGTCATGCAGGTTTGCGAAGCGCTCGCCGCCGCGCACTCCATCGGCATCGTCCACCGCGACATCAAGCCCGAGAACCTGTTCCTCGCCGACCGCGGCCAGGGCATGACCGTCGTCAAGGTGCTCGACTTCGGCATATCGAAGGTCGCGCTGACCGGCTCCGCCTTCGATCACAAGCCGCTCGCGCGCACGATGATGCCGATGGGCTCGCCGGTGTACATGTCGCCGGAGCAGATCCGCGCCTCGGACGAGATCGACGCGCGCACCGACATCTGGTCGCTCGGCTGCGTGCTGTACGAGCTTCTCACCGGCGTCCCGGCGTTCGACGCTCCGTCCCTCACCCAGCTCTCCGCGACGATCCTCGAGAAGGATCCGATCCCCATGTCGCAGCTCGCGCCCGAGGTGCCGGCGGAGCTCGAGGCCGTGGTCCTCCGCTGCCTGGAGAAGAACAGGAACGCGCGCTACCGCAACGTCGCCGAGCTCGCGATCGCCCTCTATCCGTTCGCGCCGCGGCGCGCGCGCATCTTCGCCGAACGCTGCGCGACGCTGCTGTCGGAGTCCGCGGGCGTCTCGCTCGAGTACGAGCTGCCGAGCATCGCGCCTCCGGCGAATCCGACGCTGCGGGGCGACGCGACGGGCCCGATGAAGAGCGAAGCGCCGTCGTCCACGAACAGCGCCGCCGCGCTCGTGGTCGACGACGTCGACAATCCGCCGTTCGCGCCGAAGCGCCGCCGCGTGTGGATCGGCGCGAGCCTGCTGATCGCCGCGACGATCGGCGCCGCCGTCGGAGCGGTGCGCCAATCGGAAAGCGGGGACGCCGAAGCGTCGAAGCCCGTCGCCGCCTCTCCCGCGACCCTGCCGAAGGCAGAGCCGGCGCCCGCACCGGCGCCCGTAACGACACACGCGCCAGCGGCCGCCGCCGCGACGACCGCGACGGCGAGCAGCGCTCCGGCGCAGAAGACCTCCGCGCCCGTTCCGACGAGCACCGCCGCGCGCCGAGCCGCGGTCGCCGTCAGAGCGCGCCCCGCGCCGACTCACGCGGCGAAGAGCGGCGAAGAGCTCGACGTCGGGTTCTGAAATCCGCTAGAGGCAGGTGCCCCGAGCGGTTGAACGTCGCTCTAACTGGTCATCGCCGCGAGGATGCGGCGTTTACCGGCGAACGTCGCGCGGCCGTGCATGGCCAGCACGTTGTCGAGCATCAGCATGTCGCCGCGCTTCCACGGGAACGCGACCGTGTTCCGGTCCAGCGTGTCCATGATGTGGTACAGGTCGCGCCGGGCTATTTTGCCGCCGTCGGCGTAAAATACTTCGTGTAGCCGCGTGTGCGGCTGCGCGTAGAACGCCTTCGCCGCGACCCATCGCCAAGCACCGAGCAGGCGCGGGTTGAAGTCGTACAGGTGTGCCTGGCTGAACCACACCCATTCCTTGGTCTCCGGATGCGCCATCGCCGCGGGGCGCGTCTGGCAAATGCGAATCCAGCTCGAGTCGTGCCAGGCGTAGTCGAAGTCGTGCTCCCGACAGAGGCGCTCGACCTCTTTCGGGTCGTCCGTCTCGAACACCTGGCGCCAGGACTTGTGCGACGGTTGCAGGCTGTTGACGAGGTCCATCACCCAGCTGTCGCCGTAGTAGCAAGACACGTATTTGAGCCCGCGCTGCATGAAGCGATCCCGCACGTTCGGCTCGAGCGCCCGATAGATGCGCCGGGCGTCCCCGAGGATGGTCTCGCCTTTGTCCGCCGGCGGAACGTCGCAATAAAAGTAGATGTGCTTCGGGAAGTGGCGGACGAAGGAGAGCTCGTTGTGCAGCGGGATCTTCACCGCCGGCGGCGCTTCCGTGGAGGTGTAGACGGCGCCCGTGACCTTCGTGCGCGGGCTGTCCCCGCCGATGTAGTTGACCGAGGAACCCGTCCCTATCGCCTCGATCGCGTCGGAGAAATCCGCGGCGCCTTCCAGCGGAAAGCCCCTGAAGAGGATGCCCCCGTGCTCGAGCAGGCGACTCTTCAGCGCGGCCGAGTGCTCCTTCAACAGCTCGAAAAAGCGAGCTCGATTCACGTGCTTTCTCGGCGAAACGACGAGCGGCAAGGTCTCGTTGCCGATGAGCGACAGGTCGAATGCTTCTTCCATGCTCTATGCCTCGCCGCGTGCGGCGCCGCGAGCCTTCGAAGGAGCCCCGCGTAACAGCATGTATGCGAAGCGTCAATGGACGCGCCGCGCGGCACGGCGCGGAGCATCGACCCGAGAGCCCGGGCACGAGCGCGCGACGTTGACCGCGACGCTCCTTCGCGATACTTGGGCACCCGGCGAAATGCACCCAACCGAAGGCAACGGCGCGCCGGGCACGCGGCTCGAAAACCAGAGCGGAGTTCGTTTGTTCCGGGCCGCGCTCGCCGAGAAACCGGTGCGGAGCTCGCTGGGCCTCGCCGGCGAGTATCTCACGTTCGGCTCCGCCGTCTTCATGGCGCTGTCGCTCTACGCCACGCGAAAGCCGATGGCCGCCGTCGATCGTGCCCTCGGGCTTCGTCTTCGCGAGCGCTTCGTCGACTTCATCGCGCGCGTCTCGCCCGGCTGAACCAGATGGACCCCATCTCCTTTCTGGCCTGGCGCTTTTACTACTTCTTTCGCGATCCGCCGCGAGAGCCGCCTCCGGGACGCGTGCTGCTCGCGCCGGCCGACGGCTACGTGCTCTACAGCCGGCGCGTCGCCGCGGGTGAAGTGCCGAGCCCCATGAAACACGGGGTGCCCATCGCGCTCGAAGAGTGGATCGGCAGCGTGCCCTGCGAGGGCGACGGCACGCTCATCGGCATCTACATGACCGCGCTCGACGTGCATTACATCCGCTCGCCGGTACCCGGGAAGGTGTCGCGCGTCGTGCCCCGTCCCGCGCTGCACGAGAACCTCCACCAGACGCGCACCTTCGTGCGCCTTCTGTGGGACATGCCGCCCTACGAAGAGGACAGCCGCTACATCACCGAGAACGCGCGCAACACCATCGCCATCGACGGCGAGGTCCCCGTCGTGGTCGTGCAAATCGCGGATCGCTACGTGCGCGAGTGCGACGCCTTCGTGACTCCGGGCGACGCCGTCTCGGCGGGACAGAAGATCGGGATGATCCGGATGGGCTCACAGTGCGATCTGTTCGTCCCGGACAGCGCCAAAGTGAAGCTCGACGTGACTCGCGGCGCGAAGGTGTACGCGGGCCAGACGGTGCTCGGAACGTACTGAGACGACCGATGAAGCCCGAAGATCTCTTCGCGCTCGTGCAGCGGCTCAACGGATCCATGGAAGCCCTCGGCGCGCTCGGCGCGGCGCTCCGCGTTCATACGAGCGGCCTCTCGCCGAAGCCCGCGGTGAAGAGCGCGCTCGAGGGCGTGCTCGCGGCGCTCGACGTGGATCCGGACGAGCTCGCCGCCCTGCCCGACGACGCGAAGCTCGCCGCCGCGGGCGGCATCGCCGCGTTCTTGCGGCAGGCGGCCGACGTCGTCGAGAGGCCGGATCGGCCTCCAGGGTGGACCTTCACCGATCCCGAATTTCTCCAGAACCAGGGGCGCATGTCGATGTCCATCGCCCACGTCGTCGACGTCATCGCGCCTTCGCTCGGGGATCTTTCGGCGCGGCTCCACGGCGGCCGCGCGACTTTTCTCGACGTCGGCACGGGCGTCGGGTGGCTGTCCATCGCCATGGCCCGCAAGTTTCCGGGCCTGCGCGTCGTAGGAATCGACGTCTTCGAGGCGGCGCTCGCCCTCGCCGAGAAGAACGTCGAGGACGCGGGGCTCGCGGATCGCTTCGAGCTGCGCCATCAGAGCGTCGCCGATCTCACCGATCGGAGCGCTTTCGACCTCGTGTTCTTCGCGGCTCCCTTCGTCCCGAAGGCGATGGTCCCGGAGGCGCTCGAGCGGATGCGTAACGCGCTGCGTCCGGGGGGTGTCCTGCTCTTCGGCACGTTCGCGACGGTGGACGAACCGCTCGCGCTCGCGACGCAGAAGCTCCGCATCGTGCGCTCCGGCGGTCACCCGTGGGAGCTGTCCGACGCGCGCGCTCTCGTGGAGCAAGCCGGTTTCTCGGACGCGCGGATCGTCGAGCGGACGTGGCGTGCGCCCGTGGCGCTCGTCGCCGGGCAAAAGCGTTGAGACGAATCGGCCCGCGGGTGTACCGCCCCGCGCGCGCGGGGCGTCGCGCCGGCGAGACATGACTCCACACGGTGTTATGTTTCAGCGGCCCATGTACCTGGTGCTCCTCGTCCTCATGGCGACGTTGACCGTCCTGTGGGTCACGCTCCGCCGGCTCTTTCGCGGACCTCTCCACCCGGGCTGGTCGTACCGTTACGAGATCATCGCCGAGATCTTGCGCAACGCGAACGCGCGCGGCCTTTCGTTGCCGGTCGCGCAAATGCGTCGCAGCATGCTGAGCGCGCGCATTCACCCGCGCATCCAGCGCACCGTGCGTCACGAGCGCACCACCTTCGCCGGGCTTCGAGCCGAGATCTTCACGGTGCAGGGCTTCACCGAGAATAACCCGACGATCCTCTATCTCCACGGCGGCGGCTACATCGTGTGCTCGCCCGCCACGCACCGCGATCTCGTCAGCCGGATCGCGATGGCCAGCGGCGCGCGCGCGATCGCGATCGATTACCGCAAAGCGCCGGAGTTCCCCTTCCCCGCGCCGGTCGACGACGCGGAGGCCGCTTATCGCGAGCTCCTCCGCTCCGGCGTCGCGCCGGAGACGATCTTCGTCGCCGGTGACTCCGCCGGCGGCGGGCTCACCTTGGCGCTGCTCCAGCGGATCAAGACCGCCGGGCTTCCGATGCCTCGCGCCGGCATCCTGCTCTCGCCGTGGGTCGATCTGGAGTGCGGCGGCGCGTCCATCGCGAAGAACGCGCGCTACGACTACTTGCCGGCTTCGGGCCTCGCCTGGGGCGCCGACCAGTATCTGCAGGGAAGGGACCGACGGGATCCTTACGCCTCCGCCGTTCATGCGGACTTCACGGGATTCCCGCCGCTCTTGATTCAAACCGGCGGCGCCGAGCTGTTCCTCAGCGAGAACGAGCTGCTCGCCGAACGCGCACGCGCCGCGGGCGTGGAAGTGACGCACGAAATCGAGGAGGGCATGGTCCACGTGTTCCAAGCCTTCGCCTCCTTCGTTCCGGAGGTGAACGCCGCCATCGAACGCATCGGCGCCTTCGTGCAGTCGTACGCCGTCGGCGCGCCGCCGAAGGCGGTGCCGCCGCCGAGAGAACCGGTCGCGCCGGAGATCGACGTATCGCCGGCGACGTGAGCCTCAGAAAGTCCGCGTCACCCGCAACGCGGCTCCCGTCGCCCCGAAGTCCGTCACCAGCGCCGTCTGCCCCGACTTCGGGCTGCTCGTCAGAATGAAATACGCGCCGGCGCCCACGCCGAGCGCGCCCACGATCCACCCGACCGTGCTGACCACGGCGAGCGTGCGTCCCGAAGACGCGGCGTCACGTCCCTCGGCGGTGCACACCTTCAACGTGTTGCTGCAATCCGCGTCGGCGGTGCTCTTCTTTCCGAGCGCCAGGATCCCGGTCGAGAGGCCCACGCCGAGGCCCGCGACGCCGACTCCGCCGACGATGAACCCGACGAGCCGCGTGTCCCGTCCCTTCTCGCCTTCGTCGGTCGCCACCGGCGCGAGGGCGGAAGCCGGCGCTTGCGCCGGCGTCGCCGGCAACGCGGCGCCCGGCGCAACCTCGAGGTTCTGCTGTTTGCCTTCGTCGAGCTCGACGTCGAGCGTGCGGCTCGCGTATCCCGGAGCGTCGACGACGAAGGTGTGCTTGCCGGGATCCATCGGCAGGGGCACGCCGAACGCGGCGCTCGCGAACTCGGCGTCGCCCTCCTTCGCCTTGGTGTCCGCGGGCGCGCCGCTCGCGAGCGTCAGGACGAGGTGCGGCAAGCGCGGCTCGATCTGCGCGAGTTGCTTCGCCACGTAGTCTCGGCGCGGGTCGTCGCTCGCGAGCTTCTCCGACACGGCGCGGAAGAGCTCCCACGCCGTCGCGACGCGTCCGCGCGAATTCTCGCAGACGGCCAGGTTGAGCAGCGTACCGACGGCGGGATCGAGCCGGTTGCTCTCGCGGAAACGCTGGCACGCGGTGTCGTAGTCCTTCGACTCCATCGCGCTCCGTCCCTCGTTGAAGAGCGCCTCCGCCGCTGCGGTGCTCTGCGCGGCCGCCGTGCGCGGTGACGCCGAAGCGAGCAGCGCGGCGAGCGCGACGGCCCCGAGGCGATGTCGATGTCGCATGGTCTACTTGTCCCTCAATACCTGGGGGCTGAAGATCTGCGGCTTCGCGACCTTCGTCGGATCGCAGGATCCGGTCGCCGTGTAACACCACAATGGGTCGAAGCTGTAGACCGTGCCCGAGCCGCTGCTGTCCGCATTCTGCTGGTAATAGAGCTCGATCTTCGTCGTCACGGGCGCCGTGGTGATGGTCGTGCAGAGGGCGGAGCCGGTGCTGTCCGTGGCGACGAGCGGCGTCGTCCCGTCGCCGTTCAGGATCAACGTGCCGCAGGACGTGCTCGACGTGGAGGTCGGGTTCAGACGAAAGCAGTATCTGCCGGCGTTCGGGAAATTGAAGACGCCCGTGTAGTAGACCGCCCAGCTTCTCTGGCCGCAGCCCTGCGTCCAGTTCGGGTTGAAGCCGTGCGAGCTCGCGCAGAGCGATGCGTCGGTGACCGCCGACCAGCTCCAGCCGGACCACTGCTCCTTCTTTTGGGACGCGGTCATGTTCGCGCAAGCCCGCACCTCGGACACGGTGTCTTGCGTGCCGCAGAAGTTGCCGCCCTTGGTCGTGCAAACCGGGAGCACGCTGCCGCTCAGGCCGTTGAAGATGTCCGGATCGGTGAACGCCAGGCCGTCGCCGTACTCGGCGCAGTCGTCGAGCAGGTCGCCGTCGCGGTTCGAGCCGGGGGTGCAGCAGAAGCCGGAGGTGCAGTCGCTCGACGAGCAGTCCGTCGCGGCGGCGCACTTCTTCGCGTCGGCGCAGCGCGGACACGACGGACCGCCGCAATCGACGTCCGTCTCCGCGCCGTCTTTGACGCCGTCGCCGCACGTCTGCGCGCACAAGCCGCCGACGCAGAGGCCCGTCGTGCAGTCGCCCGCCGAACCGCACTTCTGCCCGATGTCGCAGTGGGGGCAGTTCGCGCCGCCGCAATCCACGTCGGTCTCCGTGCCGTTCTGCACGCTGTCGGTGCACGTCGGGCCCTGGCAGACGCTGCCGGTGCACACGGAGCTCGTGCAGTCCCCAGGCACGGTGCAGGACTGGCCCGGCGTGCACCGGCTGCATTGCGTCGTGCCGCCGCAGTCGACGCCGCTCTCGCCGCCGTTCTGCACGCCGTCGGTGCAGGAGGGAGCCTGACAAGTCACGTTGCAAGAGAGGCTCGCGCAATCGGAACCCGTGACGCAGTGCTTGCCCGGAGCGCAACCGGGGCACGATCCGCCGCAGTCCACGTCCGTCTCCGTGCCGTTCAGCGTCATGTCCATGCACGAAGGCGTCGAGCACACGTTGCTCACGCACACGCCGCTCGAACAATCCGCCGGCGCGCCGCAGGCCTTGCCGACCGCGCAGCTCGGACATGACCCGCCGCAGTCCACGTCCGTCTCCGTGCCGTTCTTCACGCCGTCGGTGCAGAGCGGCGCTCGGCAGGTGACGTTGCAAACGCCGCTCTGACAATCAGAGCCCGAGCCGCACGTCTTGCCGGTCGCGCACTTCGGGCACGGGCCGCCGCAATCGATCGCCGACTCGCCGCCGTTCTGCACGCCGTCGCTGCACGATACGGTCTGGCAGACGGATCCCGCGCAGACCGAGCTGACGCAATCCGCGGCGACCTTGCATGCGCTGCCGTCGGCGCACGGCGGACAGCTGCCGCCGCAATCGGTCGCCGTCTCCGTTCCGTCCTTGGTGCCGTCCGTGCACCCTTCTGTCGCGCAGATCTTACCCGTCGTGCAGGACCCGGTGGCGCAGTCCGCCGGCACGCTGCAGCTCTTGCCGTCCGGGCACGGCGCGCAGGTCCCGCCGCCGCAGTCCACGTCCGTCTCGAGACCGTTCTGCGCGCCGTCCGCGCAAGTGGCTGCCTGGCATATCCCACCTTTGCACGAAGACGTCGTGCAGTCGGCGCCGCTGACGCAGCCCTGATCGACGCCGCAGCGATTCGGGCAGTTGCCGCCGCAATCGACGTCGCTCTCCGAACCGTTCTTGGCGTCGTCGCTGCAGCTCGCCGCCGAACAGACGTTCGCGGCGCACACCTCGCTCCCGCAATCGGCGGCGGCGGAGCACGCCTGGCCGGTCGCGCACTTCGTGGGACAGCTGCCGCCGCAGTCGACGTCGCTCTCGTTGCCGTTCCTGGCGCCGTCGGAGCACGTCGGGGCCGCGCACAGCTTGCTCGTGCAGACGCCGCTCGAACAATCCGTCGCGTTGACACACGCGGTTCCAGCGACGCACCCGAGCGGGCAGCTGCCGCCGCAGTCGATGCCCGTCTCCGCGCCGTTCTGGACTCCGTCGGCGCACGTCGGCGCCTGACAGACGCCGCCGGCGCAGGACCCGCTCGCGCAATCGGCGCCCGTGGCGCACGATTTTCCGGTGCCGCAACGGGTGGGGCACGCGCTGCCGCAGTCGACGTCCGCCTCGGTGCCGTTCTTCACCTGGTCGCTGCACGTCGGCGCCTGGCAAAGGCTCGTCTTGCAAACGCCGCTCGTGCAATCCGCGGCGACGGCGCAGCCCTTGCCCGCCGCACACGCCGGACACGTCCCGCCGCCGCAGTCGACGCCGGTCTCCGAACCGTCCTGCATCATGTCGGAGCACTCGAGCGTCGTGCAGATCTTCCCGACGCAGAGCCCGGTCGCGCAGTCTCCGTCGGCGGCGCACTTCTTCGAGACGGCGCACTTCGGACAAGTAGCGCCGCCGCAGTCCACGTCCGTCTCGGCGCCGTTCAACACCGTGTCCATGCACGTCGCGGCCGCGCAGATGGACGCCGTGCACACGCCGGACTTGCAGTCGCCACCGAAGCCGCACCCCATGTCGTCCGCGCAGGGCGGGCATTTTCCGCCGCAATCGACGTCCGTCTCGTTGCCGTTCGCGACCTTGTCGGTGCACGTCGGCGCCTGACAGGTGCTGCTCGCGCTGCAGACGTCCGACACGCAGTCGCCCGCGAGCTTGCAGCGCTCACCGACGGGGCAGGCATGACAAACGCCGCCGCCGCAGTCGATGTCCGTCTCGGCGCCGTTGAAGATGCCGTCGAGGCACTTCGGATCCTCGCAGAGCTCGTTGACGCACAGGTTCGTCGTGCAGTCCTGCGCGACGTCGCAAGCGTGCAGCGCGGGACACGGCGGACAGCCGGGGCCGCCGCAGTCCACGTCGGTTTCCGTTCCGTTCAGCGCGTGGTCCGTGCACGACGGGGCCGCGCATTTGAACGCGACGCAGGATCCGCTTCTGCAGTCGCTCGGGACCTTGCAGCGCAAGCCGAGCGCGCAAGAGGGGCACGCGCCGCCGCCGCAATCTTGACCGGTTTCCGAGCCGTTCTGGACTCCGTCCGTACAGCTCGGCGCCTGGCACATGCCGCCCGAGCAGACGCCGCTCGTGCAATCGCTCGCGACTTTGCAGGACCTCGACGAGCTGCACTTCGGGCATACCGGTCCGCCGCAGTCCACGTCCGTCTCTGCCTCGTCGAGCATCGCGTCCGTGCACGTGACGTCCTGGCACACGTCACCGATGCACAAGTCGATCGTGCAGTCGCTCGCGCTTTTGCACGCCGAGCCCGGCCCGCACTTCGGGCACGTGGGGCCGCCGCAATCGACGTCGGTCTCGTCGCCGTTGGCGACGCCGTCGGTGCAAGTCGGGCCCGTCGTCGCGCCGCCGTCCTCACCTGCGGCGCCGGTCGCCCCCGCGGAGCTCGTCTTGCCGCCGGTCGCGTCGCCTCCGTCGCTGCTCGTCCCGCCCGCGCCCGTACCGCCGTTGCCGCCGTCGCCGCCGCTCGAAAGCGCGCCAGCGCCGCCGTCGGTACCTCCGGTGCTACCGCCGTCGGGCTTCTGCGACGATTTACCGCCCTTGCCGTGGATGTCGCCCTCGGGATAGTCGGGGAACGACACGAAGCAGCCGCTGACGAGCGCGACCGTGAGGGCAAATAGGCCGAGGTGAACAGCGCGCAGCGCTCTCAGAACGGAAGCAATGCTTGGCTGCTTCATCGGGTCGCCGTCCGCAGATCTCGAAGGATGCAAAGCTAAGAGTGTACCCTGCTTTGCGTTCGCCGGGGAAGGACCCCAGGTGGGACGAGGTAGGTGCGCTCGCGGACGCGCGGCGCCTCCGTTCGTGTGACGTGCGGGGCGTGTGGAGGCTGGGCGTTACGGAAGCGGGCCGAAGATCGAATCCGCGACGGCGCTCGCCTCGGCGACGTCCTCCGTGCCGTAGGCGCCGCGGTATTCGGGCGGTAAGAGCCGCGCGATCGCGACGCCCACCGCGTCCATTCGCAGCTGTCGATTGCCGCCCGCCGCGGCCGTCAGAGCCGACACGCTCGCAGGACGTCCGAGCCGGATCACCACGCGAGTCGGGTTCACGTGCTCGACGCCGATCGGCACGAAGCGCTCCGATCCGCTGATCGCGACAGGTACGATCATTGTCTCCGGCAGCTCCAGGTAACGTGCGATGCCGGGAAGCGCCCGCTGCATGGCGCCTCTGCGGCTGCGCGTCCCTTCCACGAAGATCAAGATTGCATCACCTTCGACCTGTCGCTCCATCGCGATGGAAATCGCTTCGCGTGCCCGGCGCGCGATCTCTCGCTGGGGCATGACGGCCTCCTCCGAGGAGCGCGTCGCCGACTGGGGCGTCTTTATGGTGCCGAAACAGAGGCTCGAAAATCGTCTGAACGGGTCGGAGTAGACCTTGGGTCCGACCACGACCGTCAACCGATCCGCGACGCTCCCGCACCCGGCTTTGCGCAACAGAAACTCGACCAGGTTCGCGTCCGAGTACGACAAGTGGTTCGAAAGCAGCAGGAGCGGGCGATCGAGCACACCGGTGAGGTGCTCGGCGCCGAGCAGGGCGGAGTCGGGTTGCAGCACGAACTCGGCGACGACATGCTGAACGCTCCTCGCGAGGGGGTCCGGCGGATAGAAGGTAAATTCGCTCCCGGTCGTCAGGAGCCGGTCCACGAACGTCCTCACTGCATCTGCCGGTTCACTCGCGAGCAACTGTTCGAGGCGTACGCGAAGAGCCGCGAGCTCTTCGGGCGGCCGCTCGCCCGCAAACGTCAGGATCCGCTCCACGATGAGGTGTGCGGCACTCGCAATGCTAATCGGTCCCGGCTCGGGCATCCCGTCACTCAACCGAGGGTCGTCTCGAGTCTCACATCGCACGCCGGCATCGGGTCAACCGTGGTAGCACGGCTTGCGACGTGATAGCACCCACTGTAGGTGCGCCCGATCCATGGGACAGCCGCGCCCGCACCCGTCCCCGCCCCCCTTACTGCGCGCTACGTACGCCGCCTCACGAAAAGGAATTGAATGGCTCCTTTCGCGGTCCCGGGTATGATCGGCGCGTTTTCGTGAGCGAATACCGGCTTCAGTATCGGGGCACTTTGTTCCCCATCCGGGCGGGCGAGATCATCCTAGGTCGCTCGAGCTACGCATCCATCGTCGTGAACAACCCGCTGGCGTCGCGCGAGCACGCCGTGGTCCGCGCCGCCGCGGGGCGGCTCGAAGTTCAGGACCTCGGCAGCAAGAACGGCACTTACGTCAACGGCAAACGCGTGCAGGGCACCATCTCCGTCGACGACGGCGACATCATCAAGATAGGCACCGACGTCATCGAAGTAGCGAAGGTTTCGGCCCTGGATCCTCAGCAGCTCCGCGTGGCGACGGAGCCTGGGCGCTCGTCGGCGCAGCTGTCGGAGGGCGACACGACGGTGAACCTCGGTCGCTCGATAGATCTGGCGGAAGCGCTGGTGGCGGCGTGTCCAGAAGAACGCCGGGAGAGCATCGCATCGGAGGTGCTGGACATCCTGACGGAGGTGCTCGGCTCGGTTCGCCTCGACGCGGCGGACCGCGCTCGCGCCCGCAAGCTGATGGAGACGCTCGCCGACTGGACCCTCCCGGAAGAAACGGAGCAACGCCGTAAAGACATGGTGGCGAAGCTCGCGGAGAGCGCTCCCGCGCGTCACTGAACGCGTCGACGACGGCGGCCGCTTCGCACGAGCACCATGAGCTCCGATGCCATCGACTGGGACTCGATCGCCGGCGAGGCCATCGAGCACCTGAAACAGCTCATCCGCGTCGACACGACGAACCCGCCCGGCAACGAGCGCCCCGCGGCCGAATATCTCGCGCGCCTCTTCACCGCCGAGAACATCCCCTTCGAGATCGTGGAGAGCCTGCCCGGGCGCGCCTCCATCGTCGCCCGCGTGCGCGGCACGGGCGAAAAGCCCCCGCTGCTGTTGAACGGACACCTCGACGTGGTGCCCGCCGACGCCGAGCGGTGGCGACACCCGCCCTTTTCGGCGGCGGAACACGACGGGTGCATCTGGGGACGCGGCGCGATCGACATGAAGAACATGGTCGCGATGAGCGCCGTCGTGCTCGTGCTGTTGCGGCGGCGCGGCGTGCGCCTCGAGCGAGACGTGATCTTCGCCGGCGTGGCCGACGAAGAGGCCGGCTCTCGCCACGGCGCGCGTTTCCTCGTCGCAGAGCACCCGGAGCTCGTGCGCGCCGAGTACGTTCTGAACGAGATCGGCGGCTACACGTTTTACTTCGGTGACGCCGTCTTCTACCCCGTGCAAGTCGCCGAGAAAGGGATCTGCTGGCTCGAGCTGTCGGCGGAGGGCACCGCGGGGCACGGATCCATGCCGCGCGCGGACAACGCCGTGGTGCGCGTCGCGCGAGCCGTGGAAGCGCTCGGGCGGGTACGGCTGCCGCAGCACAACACCCCGGTCGTCGAGGCGTTCTTCCGGAAGCTCGCCGAGAGCGCTCCCTTTCCACAGAAGCACGCCATTTCGCTCCTTCTGGATCCGCGATTGTCCGGGCCGCTCCTCGCCGCGTTCTCGCGCTCCGACGCCGAGCAAGCGGGGGCGATGGCGGCGATGTTGCGCAACACCGCGTCGCCCACGGGTCTCTCGGCGGGCAAGAAGATCAACGTGATTCCGTCGACGGCCACCGCGCAGGTCGACGGCCGGATCATCCCCGGCGAGAGCGTCCAGAGCTTTCTCGCGGAGGTGCGCCGGGTGGTCGGCGACGACGTGAGGCTGAAGGTGCTGGAAGGCCGGGAAGGTTCGGTGTTCGACGCGAAGACGCCGCTCTTCGACGCGATCTGCCGGACGCTCGAACGTCACCACCCCGGCGCGATCCCGGTCCCGTTCATGATCCCCGGCTTCACGGACTCGAGCGCGTACAAGGCGCTCGGCGCGACTTGCTACGGCTTCTCGCCGGTCAAGATGCCGGCCGGCATGAGCTACACGAGGCTCTACCACGGCGACGACGAGCGCATCCCGGTCGCGGGCTTCGTGTGGGGGCTGCGCGTCCTCTACGATCTGGTAAGCCGATTCTGCGCCCCCGACGGCGCACCCTGAGGAGCCATGTCCAGGCGCACCATCCCACTCGACGATCGACTCTACGACTACCTGCTCGGCGTCTCGCTTCGCGAGACCGACGTCATGCGAAGGCTCCGCGACGAAACGGCGAAGATGCCCGGCGCCGGCATGCAGGTCTCGCCGGAGCAGGCGCAGTTCATGGCGTTCCTCGTGGAAGCAATCGGGGCAGAGCGCGCGCTCGAGGTCGGCGTGTTCACCGGTTACAGCTCGCTCGCCGTGGCGCAGGCGTTGCCCGAAGACGGGCGGCTCGTCGCGTGCGACGTGAACGACGAATGGACGCGCATCGCCCGCAAATACTGGCGCGAAGCGAAGGTCGAGCAGCGCATCGACCTCCGGCTGGGCAACGGCGTCGACACGCTCGACGCGCTGTCGCGAGAGGGCCGCGACGGGACGTTCGACTTCGCCTTCGTCGATGCCGACAAGGAAAACTACGTGGCCTACTACGAGCGCTGCCTGCGTCTCGTGCGGCGCGGCGGCATCATCGCCTTCGACAACGTGCTGTGGAGCGGCCGCGTCGCCGACCCGAACGACGCGAGCGCGTCCACCGCGGCGCTCCGCGATCTGAACGAACGAATTTCACACGACACCCGCGTGTCGCTCACCCTCTTGCCGATCGGCGACGGTCTGACGCTGACGCGCAAACGGTGAGCGCTCGTTCCATCTTCGCGGCCACGAGGCTACCGCCGCATCTCTAGCGGATCGAACGAGCCTTCCCCTGCGGACGATTTGCCGTGGCCGCTCTTCGAGCCCGAGCGCTTGGCAGCCGCCGCTCTCGTCTTGTGAACGGGCGCGCCCGCGGACTCGCCTTCGGCCGTCGCCGCGGCGGGAGGGGGTTCGGCGGCCGGTGCGTCCGCGGAGACGGCGGGAGGCGTGGTCGCCGCTGAGCCTTCGGTCGAAGGCTGCGGCGCGTTCACCTTCACCGGCTCTTGCACGACCGGCGTGCTCTCGGTGGAGACCGAGCGCGGCGACGCCGTCGAAGGCGCGCGCGCCGACTCCGCGGCGGCCGAAGGCGCCCGGTCGCCGTGCACCGCCACGCCGACGCCCATGAGCACGGCGACGGCGGCCACGGCCGCGCCCCCGAACAGCGCCGCGGGACGCTTCTTCGCGCCGCCGGCGGCGACGACCGCGGTGCCTTCGAGAGAATCTCCCGCAGGCCCCGTCGGGATCGGTATCGCGTCGATCGATACGCTGTCGAGCGTGAGCCGGTGCTGCATCCCGGGGAACACGACCTTCTCCAGCGCTCTCGCCATCTCGCTTCCAGAGGTGAACCGCTTGGCGGGATCGCGATTGGCGGCCTTCGCGAACCAGGCGTCGAAACCCGCCGGCACGGCGCCGACCTTCGACGGGACCGGCAGCGGAAGCACGCAGATCTTCAGCAGCAGATCGCCGAGCGCCTCGCTCTCGAACGGCCTTTTGCCGAGCAGCGCCTCGTAGGTGATGACCGCGAGCGCCCAGAGGTCGCTGCGATGATCCACCTCCATGGTGCCCTGCGCCTGCTCCGGGCTCATGTAGAAGGGCGTACCGAGCAGCGCGCCCGTGCGCGTCTTCGACGCCGCGTTCACCGCGAGATCGCCGTTGGCCTTCGCAATGCCGAAATCGAGCACCTTCGCGACCGGCTCGTCGTCGTCGGTGTCGACGAGAAACACGTTGTCCGGCTTCAAGTCCCGATGAATGATCCCCGCCTGGTGCGCCTTCGTGATCGCGCGCGCGATCTGCTTCAGGATGCTCGCGACGGCGGGCGCGGGGAGCGGCCCCTTCTTCGTGAGCCGATCGGCCAGGCTCTGGCCGACGAGCAGCTCCATGACGATGAACGGCACGCCCTCGTGCACGCCGTAGTCGAACGTCTGCACGACGTTGGTGCCGCGCAACGCCGCGGCTGCTTGCGCTTCGCGCATGAACCGCGCGAGGCCCTCTTCGGTGTTTGCGATGCTCGGATCGAGAAGCTTCACCGCGACCGGCGCGTTGAGCGTGAGGTGATCCGCTCGCCAGACGGCTCCCATGCCGCCCTGACCGAGCTTCTCCGTCAGCCGGTACTTGCCGGCGATGACGTATCCGGAACCCCAAGGTTGATCTGCCAAGCCAACGACGAGTTTAGCTTACCTTCGCGCGCCGTGCTCGACGGCGGACCGTCAGAGGTACGGCATTGCCACGACCAGTGACCACCGCTCGCCGTTGTGCGCGTCGGGGCGTGCGTGTGGGTGCGCGTGAGCGGGAGCTCCGCTGCGCCAGATGACCGCGGACATCTGCTCGGCGTGTCGACTTCGAGCAGCGAGCACCATGCCGACGACCTGCGCTTCCGTCTGAACTGGACGCCCCTCGACTTCGATCAAGATGTCGCCGTCGACGAGACCGATGCCGAGCGCGCCGACACCGGCGAGCAGAATGCCTGCGGGATGGCCCGCCGACGCCGCAACCGGCTGCCCCCTCGGCACGACGCCGGCGCGCGCGAGGCGCATCACCGTATCCTTGCCTATGAAGATGCCGCCGGCGATGTCCGGGGTTTTCACCTCACGCTTCGCCGGGCGCGTGCCGCGTTTCGGTGCGGCCTGCACGGGATGGCTCGCCGAGTCGTCGGGAACGACGGTGACGACGTCTCCCGCGACGGGCGCGGGTACGACCGGTGACGGTCGCGAGACGAAAGCCGCGTGAATGGACGCGGTCGCGTCGCCCAGCCGCTTACCGAGCGCGCTCGCTTGCTCCTCGAGTCGCGAAGGCGACAACGCCGCAGAGAGCGGAATCGCCAGCGGTACGACGAGGAGGTGACGCGAAAGGGACACGGATTGACGCGGGCAGCATAGCACGCACGGGCAGGCGCCGAACGCGCGGCGCGCTAGCTCCGGACGCGCCAGTTACCTTGATACGTCTTGCCGACGGGGTCGCACGTCGGATCGGTGACGACGAGCTCCGGCCGCGACGACCGGCAGTACACGATGGTGTTTTGTCGGAACGTGCGCCCGAACTGAATCGCCTCGTCGCGCTCGATCCCGTGGACGAGCCACGCCGGTTCCCGCCAGACGCCCTCCGGCTCTTCTTCATAACCCACGCACTGCTCGACGCGGTGGCAACCGAGGATGAGCAGATCGCGCATGACGACGTGTCGCGTCTCGTTCACGCGACGCGGGAGCAACATCGAGCGAGGGTTATACGCCGTGAGGATCGCGAACGGCTCTCGCAGAAGCGGCGGCAGAGCGCTTTCGTCTTTGACCAGCTCGCCGTCGATGGACACGCGCAGCATGCCGGTCTCCACCGTCAGCTCGTAGATGGTCGCGAAATAGGATCGTAAGAGGTTCTGGTCCAAGCGATTGTAGGGGTCATATGCCCGTAGCCATGCCGCGGGTCAAATCTGAAAGCGATAGCCGACGCCGCGCACGGTGAGGAGGTGCCGCGGCTCGGACGGATCGAGCTCGAGCTTCGCCCGCAGCTGCGCGAGAAAATTGTCGATGGTGCGCTGCGTCCCGTGGTGTCCGGCGCCCCACACACGGCTCTTTATCTGCTCGCGCGATCGCACGTGGCCCGCCGCTTCCACCAGGTACCACAGGATGTCGAACTCCGTCGGCGTGAGCGGCACGGCCGCTCCCGCCTTCGACACCTGCCTGGTCGACGCGTTGATCTCGAGATCGCCGGCGCGCACGATCTCCTCCGTTCGCGGCCGCGCTATCGCGTCGCGGCGCAGCACCGCGCGGACTCGCGCGAGCAGCTCGGCGAGCCCGAACGGTTTCGTCACGTAGTCTTCCGCCCCGAGCTCGAGCCCCATCACTTTGTCCATCTCCGCGCCGCGCGCGGAGAGCACGATGATCGGAACGGCGTGACCTTCCCCCCTGAGCAAGCGCAGCACCTCGAGCCCGTTACGCCGCGGAAGCATGACGTCGAGGATGACGAGATCGAGGGGCTCGTCCCGTCGCCGCACCCGCTCGAGCCCGGTCTCCCCGTCGCTCTCCACCTGTACGTCGTAGCCTTCGGCCTCGAGGTTCATCCGCAGACCGAGCGAGATGCTCTCGTCGTCTTCGATGATGAGGATCCTCTTCTTCTCCGCGCCCGAACCCATGACCGTCCTCAATGAATCGGCAGCACGAGGCTGAACGTGCTCCCCTCACCGACCTTGCTCTCGACGTCGACGCGCCCTCGATGCGCCTTCATCACGTGCTTCACGATGGCGAGGCCGAGGCCCGATCCTTCGCGCTCACGCGAAAGCCGATCGTCGACGCGATAGAATTTCTGGAAGATGCGGTTGTGCTCGGCGGCCTCGATACCCTGGCCGTTGTCCTTCACGGAGATGCGCACGTAGCGGTCGTTCGCGACGACGGTGAGCACGATCTTCGCGACGTCGCCTCCGTACTTCTGCGCATTCGTGAGCAGGTTCAGGAGCGCGCCGCTGAGCGCTCCGTGATCGGCGATGATCCGCGGGAGGTGCTCCGGCAAGACGAGCCTGAGCTCGGCGCCGCGGCGCTCGCGGGTGGGCTCGAAGGCCGTGACGGCCTCGTCGACGACGGCCTTCACGTCCGTCTCGTGCATCTTGTACTCGCGCCGTCCGCTCTCCATGCGCCCCCAGTCGAGCAGGCGGTCGATGAGCGCCTGCAGGCGCGCGCTCTCGCGGGCGAGCCCCTGAATGCATTTGTCTTCCGCGGCGGTGTCGCCTCGACGTAGCGCGAGCGTCTCCGAGAAGAGCCGGATGGACGTGAGCGGAGTCCTGAGCTCGTGCGAGACCTTCGACACGAAGTCCGTCTGCAGCTGCGACAGGTTCGCTTCCCTGGTGACGAACACCCAGACCAGGATGACGCCGGTCGCGGCGGCGCCGCTCAGCGCGAGCACCAGGATGCCCATGAGGAGGTTCGCGTTCAGCTCGCCCAGAAAGAGCAGCACGACGCCGAGGCCGAGGAGCAAGAACGTGGGCACGACGACGAGCGCGACGAGCAGCACGACGATGCGCCGGAAGCTCCGCTCGGTGAGCCCGCGGCTGCGCAGCGCGAACTCCGCGGCGCGCCCGGGCGCGGGCCGGCTGCTCCGCGAGAGCGACGCGGCGGCGTCCGTTTCCGTGGCGATGCGCCCAGCGTTCATCGAAATCGAACGCTAGCACGCGAAGTCCGGACCCTTCACGGGCGCCCCAACGCTCGCTCGGCCGCGGCCCGGAGCCGCGCGGGATCCGGCCGTTTTCCGAGCCACAGCTCGATGGCCAGCGCGGCCTGACCCACCAGCATACCGAGTCCGCTCTCGGCGGAGAGACCGCTCGCTCGCGCGGCCGCGACGAACGGCGTCACGGCGGGGTTGTAGACCGCGTCGTAGAGGAACGCCGCGCGGTCGAGCTCCGCGTACGGCACGAGATCGCGCACCGTCGTGCCGTCGGACGCCCCTTTCATGCCGTCGGTGGTCGACTGAACGATGACGTCGCTCGCGGCGAACGTGGCGCGCAGGGCGGCCGCGCGTCCCGCGTCGTCCGGCCAAGCGACGGGCGTCGCGCCGCGCTCCGCGAGCGCCGCGGTGAACGGCCACGACAGAGGATCGCCGCGGAACTTCCGCGCGACGACCGCGACGCGCTCGACGCCGATCGACTTGCACGCGACGACCGCGGCGAGGGCTGCGCCGCCGCTGCCGATGACCGTCGCCGTACGCGCCCCCGGACGACCACGCCGGAGCTCTTCGGCGAGCGCCGGGACGTCGGTGTTGTGGGCGACGAGGCGCAAGACGCCGTTCGACGTCGCCGGGCAAAGGACGTTCGCCGCCCCGGTCGCCTGCGCGGAGGCGTGCACTTCGTCCGCCGAATCGAGGGCGAGCCGCTTCCAGGGCACGGTGACGTTGGCGCCCGCCACCTCGCCGCGCCGAATGCGCTCGAGCTCGGCGGCGACGTCGGCGGGCGACGGACAATCGACGGCGAGGTAGCGGCATGCGGTCATCCCGAGCTCCTCGTACGCCGCGGCGTGAATCGCCGGCGAGAGCGAATGCGAAACGGGATGTCCGATGAGGACGAACGTGCGTTCTCGGGCGGTCACGAAGAGCTCTCCTCCGTGTCGACGACGGTGACCCGCAGCGCACCCTCGTGCAGGCGAACGCGGACGTCGGATCCGACGCCGACTTCGCTCGCGCGCCGGAGAGCGCGGCCGTCCGCGCGCATCGCGATGGCGTAGCCGCGCGACAGCACGCTGAGCGGGGAGAGCGCAGAAAGACGCGACGCGCCCTCGCCCAGCGCGCCGCGCGCTCTTTCGAGCCGATGGCGCGCGGCGGACGCGAGGCGCGCCGACAACGGCGACAGCTCCGCCCGCGCGCGCGCGACGACGACCCGCGGATGGCGCGCCGAGAGACGCGCGCCGAGCGCGTCGAGCGCGTTCTTGCGCCGCGCGAGGCTCCGTTCCATGCGCCGCTCGAGGCGCGTGGTGAGATCGTCGACCAGCTGCTGTCGCTCCGCGATGGCGAAGCGCGGATCTCGGAGCTTGCTCTGCAGGCGCGACAGGACGTGCTCGTCGTCGGCGAGCCGCGCGCGCATCGCGCGCAGCAGCGCGCGCTCCAGACGAGCGAGCGCCTCGGAGCGGGAGGCCATGTCCGGCACCACGAGCTCCGCGGCGTGCGAAGGAGTGGCCGCGCGGACGTCTGCGACCCAGTCGGTCAGCGTCGTGTCCACCTCGTGACCGACCGCGCTCACGACCGGCACTCGCACGCGAGCCACGCGCCTCACGACGCGCTCGTCGTTGAACGCCATCAGGTCCTCGTTCGAACCGCCGCCCCGTCCGACGATGACGACGTTGAGCCCGGGGTAACGCTCGAGGCGGTCGAGGGCCGTCACGATACTCTGTGGAGCGAAGTCGCCTTGCACCAGCGCTGGCGACAGCACGATGCGCACGCCGCCGCGCCGGAACGCGACGGTTACGATGTCGTGGATGGCGGCGCCGTGCGCGCTGGTGACCACGCCGACGACGTGCGGGGCTCTCGGCAGCGCGCGCTTGCGCGACGGGTCGAACAATCCTTCTTGCGAGAGCTTCTCTTTCAGCGCCTCCAGCGCCGCGAGCAGAGCACCTTTGCCCGCCGGACGCGCGACCTCCGCGATGAATTGCAGCCGCCCGCGCGGGGCCCACACCGTTGCACGCCCGAAGATCTGAACGCGCGCGCCATCTCGGATCAGGCGCCGTCCGCGGAGCGCCTGCATTCGGTACATGACACAGTCGATGCAAGCGTCCTCGCGTTCGTCCTTGAGCGAAAAGTAGAGATGACCGCTCGACGCGGCCCGCAGGCCGGCGACCTCGCCTTCCACCCACTCCCGTCCGGAGCTCGACTCGACGGCGCGCCGCAGCCGTCGAGCCAGCTCGGCGACGCTGATGGCTTCCCGTTCGACGGCACGCTCTTCCACGCCGCGCTTATAGCTCGGAGGCGCGCTGGAACGCTCGCGACTCGCTCGGCGACCGAACCCACGGTTGCGCGGCCGCGTGTAGCCCGTCCAATTGAGCCAAGCTGAAACCTCGCGTGGCGCCGCAGAGTGGGTGCCGCACCCGCGACAGGTGAAGTGGCGGCCGAACCGGCAAAAAGTGAGGAGACCAACGAGTGCTCTCCGACATATTGGCCGGTGATTACGTTTTGGCCGGTGATTACGTTGCCGGACGGCATGCGCGCCCGCTTGGCGTTGTTACTATCCTCCGGCGCATCGCGACCTTGACGACTCAAAGTGACAAATAAAAACTCGCAATTTCAGCCACTTGCAAATGAACCTTGGACGCTCAAGGCCACGGAGTGGGTAGAGACGGAATATCCCGCGCCAACGGACGCCAGCCTGCTGATCGCCATCCTGTGGGCGCTGGCGTCGACAAGACAAGTAGAGACGGAATACCCCGCGCCAACGGGCCGCCGGGACGCTGCGCCGTTACGCGCGCTTTTGCCGGTCTCGATGTCTCGTTGCGCAACGCGCCCTCCGTCGATGAACGTGATCAGCACTCATCGCGACTGCGCGTTGCGTCCTAACGCGCTCCCGCGGTGTATTCGGCCGGCGACGCGGAACCGTCACTCGCGTCAATCCGCGAGCGGTTACCATGACCGCACCCCCGCACTGGTATCCGGAAGCGAAGGCGATGGAAATCGCATGCGTCAATCCGCGAGCGGTCACCATGACCGCACCACCCGCAAATCAAGTCATATTCGGCTGGATGCGAGTGAGCGGGGTTGGGGCCCCGCTCGCGCCAAGGCGTTCAGGTTGGAGCGGTGGCGAACGAAAACCCGCGAGAGGACCGCCGGACGAGACACGCGGCCAGGCCCATCTCAGCCATCAATAGGATGAGGGGATTTCTCGGCACCATGACAGCGATGTCGCGAATACGCAAAGCACACACGCCGGTGACCGAGTGTTCCGACGGCGGCAGCGAAGCCAATTCGTCGTCGCGGCTCATCGCTGCTGCGTGTTTGCGCATCGCGCGATGTCACCGCGAAGCCCGCGTCGAAATGGACGCGTCAGCGGATAAAACCGCGACGCGACAGCGATTCGAGTCGCCGGTGCGCCACCCCAAAGCATGCCGCGACGGTCGTACGCGCGCGTCAGAGGAACGAACGGCGTGTCGGCGCCGATGTTCACGCACATAAGTGCTGCACGATCGCGCGGGGCATCACACGCGTTTTGCATCTTCGAAAACTTGCGCGCGTGCTCGCCCGAACCCACACTTTACATTGCCTCGGCTGTGCGCTCCGTCCCGAGAAGGACGAGCCATGAAACAACGACTACTCGTCTTCGGTCTCCTCACGGCGCTCCTATCGCCGCTCTCCGGCTGCAAACGGCAGACGTACGAAGGAGCTCCGGAGATTCGAAAGGCCTACATCGGACCCGAGCTCGGGACGAGCAGCGCGACGCTCTCCCCGGAAGAAGCGGAGCGGCGCTCGTGCGAAGCGCGGATGCGCGAGATCCTCAAGGAGCCCGCCGTCGAAGGGGACGCCGCGATCGAATCGCAGCGCGCGACCTTCCTCGCGCGAACGAAGGCCGAACCGGTGCTCTTCAAGTCGCGACCGGAGTACGACGCCGAACCGGTGCCGCTGGTCATCCAGGGCTATCGCAAGATGCTCGAGCAAGGCAATCCGTACGGAACCGTGCAACGCATCCTCGAAGAGTCGGAGAACTTCCCGAAGCGCGCGCGCGACGCGCTCTTGCGCGACGGTTATCTCTACGCGGAGACCCCTGAGCTCGCCTACGCCATGGTCAGTCTGGTGCAGCCGCACCAGCTCTTCGGCCACGACCGGATCTGGATCGAACGCGGCGAGCAGGTGCTGCACGCCGAGCGCCGCAACGGCAAATTCTACTACGTAGACGGACCGCTCGAGGGCGAACGGGTTCGTCTTCTCTTGTTCGATCGCGCGGGCGGCGGCGACGAAGCGCCTCCCCCCCTGCACCTGGATCTACGCGCGCTCCGGTACACGCTGCACTTCGACCGGATGCAACTCCGCCACGTCACGGAAGATCACGTCGTCGCGAACCTGCGCTACGGGCGGACCTGGGTCCCTACGGTGTTGAAGACCGACGGCGCGCACGTGTCGCTCGAGTGCGAAGCGCTCTCGCCGAACCTGCGCACCGAAGTGGAGACCTACCGCGCCGCGGGCGAGCGGCGCCAGCGCGCGGTGCAGATCCTGCGGCGTTCGATGCTCGGCGAGCTCGACGAAGCGTTGCCGTTCGACGAACCGCTCCACGAGTACGGCTTTCAGCTGGACGGCTCGCTCCGCACCAAGTGGCTCGCCGCGTACCTGCACCGTCGCGACAAGTTCGCCTACAACGGCGACGCCTACCGGGTCTTCGATCCGAAGGGCCGCCCGCTCGCGCCGCAGGTCTGCGTCGATTTCCTCACCGACACCTTGGAGCGCACGAGCGGCACTTGGTACGTCCCGCGAGGCGACACGCCGCACCGCCAGGTCGGCAAGCTCGACTTCGACTCCATGGGCGTCGATCGGCAGGAAATGCGGCGCGTGCCCGGCTTCGTCCGTTTCGCGACGAGCCACCCGCAATGGTTCGAGATGCTCAACGGCAAGCCCATCGAGCTCGGCGATCGCGACGCGTTCCTCGGTTACCTCCTGGACCACGCGGATGATTTCGCCCCCGGCGACGCGGTGCTCATCAAGGGCAAGACGCCGTGGGATCCATTTCACGTCCATTTCCACTCGTTCTTCATCTACGAGAGCGATCCGGTGACGGGGATGCCGCTCGTGGTCGTCGGCAACGCGGGTCGACCGAGCATCCGCTCGTGGGAGACGGAAATCCGAAGGACGCCGAAGCGCAGCATTTTGCACCGCATCCGCTTCACGACGGAGTGGCTCGAAAGCATCGCCGGCGTCCAACCCCTGGATTACGTTCCGCCATTGGCGGCGGGCCCGGAATGACGGCGCATCCTTCGACGTCACTCGGCCGGTGAACGTTGCGCCGCCTTCGAGCAACGGACGATACTGGGCGATATGCCGTTCCGTCTCTCTGCGGGTAGGGTGACGTTGCTCACGGTCGCCGCGGTTTACTGGGCGACCGCCTGCGGCTCCGACAGCACCACCGTCTCGACGTCGCTGTCTCGATGCAAAGTGTACGTGGGCGGCAGCGTGATTCCGGACGCACCGGACGGCCCCTCGCTCTGCCCGACGGGCGCGTGCAACTTCCAGACGCAGGTCGGCTGCTCCAGCTCGCAAACGTGCTCGCCACACTACGACGACACGTCCAGCAGCGTCGTGCCCGCTTGCCTTCCGACGGGGAAGCAACCGGTCGGCGCGGCATGCGACGACACGGCGAGCCAGCTCTGCGCACCGGGCCTCCTCTGCGCGGACGGCAAATGCGCGAAGCCGTGTTGCGGCGGCGACTGGACGGCGTGCAACGACGGAGAAAGCTGCATCCGCAGCGCGACCGTCTTCAAGACGTCGAGCGGCATGGAGGTTCCGTACGATCAGGGCCTCGGGACGTGCGCCCCCGTGGGCACCTGCAACGTGCTCGATCCCGAGTCGTGCACGAGCGACCCGACGCGCCCGGTGTGCCGCATCGTCGATCCGCGCGGGTTCACGGCGTGTCAGCCGCACAGCTCCGGCGGCGACGCGCAGCTCGGGGAATCGTGCAGCGAGCAAAAGCAGTGTGCCGCCGGGCTGCACTGCGCCGGCGACCTCGACGCGGACGCATCGGCGCAGACGGTCTGTGTCCGCCTTTGCGCCTGGGGCTCGTGCGACGGGACGCCCGCGTGCGGCAAGGATGAAGGCCTCTGCGTGCATTTCCTGCGCGACCCCGACGGCGTCGGCGAATGCACCGTGGGCTTTCGCGGCGAGGGGATCCCCATCGACGGCGGCGTCGCGACGACGACCGGGCCGCGCGACGCCGCTGCGAAGGATTAGGCGCGACGCGAGTCGTAGCGTCGCGGGTTAGACGGGGCCCGGCGTCGACGGAACCGACGTGAGAGAACAGCGTTCGTCGTGCTGCACGTGCCGGAACAGATCGACCAAATGGTGGATCCCGCCGAGCATCAGCGGCGTCACGAACGCCGCGAGCGCCAGGGCTCCCCAAAATTCCAAAGCTAGACGGTACTCGTACATGAGTAGGGTCTCCTTTCGACGAGCGACGCCGGATTCGCGAGAACGAATCGACTAGGCTCGACTTGAGCGGTCTTGGAAGAACAGATCACGATCGTCGTAGAGGGCAAGAGCCACGAGAAAAACCGGCGAGGCCGGAGCCAGCTGGGGCTCTGGTCGCGAGAGACGCGCGACTTTTGAAGCGTGCCGCATCGACCCCGAAGTGGAGAGATCCGCGCGAAGCGCGGAAAATCGCGAGTCTTCAGCACGCGAAAATCGCGAAACTCGAGACTGGTGTCGCCGTGGCGCGGCCTGATTGCCGTCGTCCGGAACATTAGGACGCAGCGCGTTGCTGTCAACCGCCGAAGGAATCCGATGCGGCCGAAATCAGCAAGGACACCGGCTGCGTGGCCGGAGCACGCCGTCGCGAAGCTCGAAGGCGAGCGCCTACCTCATGATGTCGAGCACGCGAACGCGCACGTCTGGAAATTCAGCGAGCGTGATCGAATCGCCGCGTGTGTATTCGACCATGTGTGCGTAGGCGCCGTTGCTCGGCTGTGAGTACACCTCGATGGTCCGCGCGACGACGTTCACGATCCAGTACTCGGGCACGCCGTTCTCCGCGTAGATGCGGCGCTTGATGCCGCGATCTTTGGCGAGCGACGACTCGGCTACCTCGATGACGAGGTGCGCTCCACACGGATGAGCCGTATCGTACTCGTCCAGCGGCGCGACGAGCAGGTCCGGTTCCGGCTCCGAAAAATCGGACGCGGCGAGCGGTAGCTGCGGACGAATGACCGCGCGACCGTGGAGCGCCAGCACCAGCAGCTCGGTGAGCTTCTGTACCGCGGAGCAGTGGCGGGCGCCGATGGGGCTCATGTAGACGAGCTCCCCCTCGAGCAGCTCGATACGCTCGTCCTCGAAAACGCCGAGATCGACGAGCTTGTCGTACTCGACGCGGCGAAGCAGCCGTACGTTTTCCGAAACGGAAGTCTCCATCTGGCACCTGCGGCACGAGCGTAGCACACCCTTCCCTGCTCGGCCTTCGGCACGTCCGGGTTGCGGGAAAATGACGACACGCGGTTTTTCTTTCGAGCGGGCGCCCGGCACGGTTTAAATGCGGTCGCCTCGCGAAAGGAATCGAAGATGGATGACAGCGTGCGACGCAACGTGTGCCGGCTCATCGCAGGAATCGTCGTCTCCGACGAAGATCTGTCACCCGAAGAGGACGCTTTCATCGACCGCATGCTCCAGCGCTTCGGCATCCCGCTCTCCGAGCGAGACGTCATCTTCCCGATCGTCGACGCCACGGAAGCCGCCAACGCGATGCGCGCGCTCGAGCCCGCGGTTCGCCAAGAGGCGTTCGCCTCGTTGCTGGAGGCCGCGGCCGCCGACGGCTCCATCGCCCCCGAGGAGCTCACCTACCTCGAAGCGGTCTCCGACGTCGTCGGCGTGTCGCGCGACGATCTGAGCGACAAGCTCGGCGAAGCCCTCCGCGCCGCGAAAAAGAAATAGCCGCACCGACGTGCGCGATGCGCGATCGCGAAGCGAGCGGGCGTCCGAGCGCTAGGCGGGGTGCTTCGTGGCGCAGCCGACGCTGATGTCGACCTTGCCGCCGGTTTGCTGCGTGACCGCCATGCAGGTCGAAGGGCACAGGTTGATCTTCGTCGGGGCGGACGGGTTGTCGTAGTACCAGCCGCCGTTCGTCGGATCGCAGGTGCTCATCGTCACGCCGGGGATGGTCGTCGGCATCGTCGCGCCGGGCGGCGTGTACTGCACGTTGACCTTCGTCGGGTCGAGCATCTGACCGGCGGGCACCTTGGGCACCTCGTACTGACAGGGGACCTGACTCTTCGCGCGGATCTGGTTCATCTCCGTCACGAACTGGTCCCCGGCGTTCTGAGTCACGTCGACGAGCAGCGCGGACATGGTGCCGCCACCCATCGCCACGCTGTCCAGGTCTTGCTGGTTCGGCGGATTCGGATCCAGGTTGCATGTCACGCCCGGGCTCGTGACGCCGATGACGTAGGTCGGAATCGTGGCCATCAAGCCCATCGCGGCGATGTTCGCGCAATCCATGACCGTACCGCAGGCGTTGGGTTCGCCGTCGGTCACGAGCACCACGACGACGGTGTGGCCAGGATGCGCGTTCTTCCACGAGATCGCGTGATTGATGGCGCCGGTGAGCGCCGCCGGCGTCGGCGTGTTCGTCGTCGGCATGTGCGCGTTCAGCGAGTTCACGATGGGCGTCGCGTTCATGGGCAGCGGGCCGATCTCCACGTCGGGCTGCTCGTAGTCGGACGGCGTGCACGACGAATTGAGCCCGCCGCCGCGCCGGCCGCCGCCCTGGCCGAGCCCGAAGTACTGGATCCCGACGTTGATGCCCGCGGCGTCGGGCGACATCACGAACTGCTCCAGGGCGGCCTTCACGGCGTCCCAGCGATCGCCTCCCGAGGGGATCATGCAGGTCATCGACGCCGACTGATCGAACATGATGAAGATATCTACGGTGATCTGCTCGCCGGCGCTGGTCACGCCGGCGCAGTTGGCCGAGTTCGGATCCACCGTCATGATGTTCCCGATGATCGGCGGGGACGTGGTGCTGCCCGTCCCATCCGATGCTCCCGCGCCCGTCGGGCCGGCGCTGCCGGTGCCGGCGTTGACGGCGCCAGCGCCGTTCGTGGCGGCGCCGCTGCCGCTCGAGGCTTGCGCCCCCGCCGTTCCGGCCGTCCCGGCGGAACCGGGCCCCGCTGTACCGCTGCCGCCAGTTGCGGCGCTGCAAGCCACTGCGAGGCTCGCGAGACACGAAAGCGAGAAGAGACGACGCCAGATCAACAGAGCCTCCGTACCGCGCCGACGTGCCCACCGGCGACGGGCGTCGCCGCAAGCAGTCGGCTGCGAATGCGCGCGGCTGCCGCGCCAGAATGACCAGACCCGGCGCGAACGCGTGCGCCGGTGCCATCGTGTAGTGGCCGATCCGCTCGGATTGCAGGCACAAAAACAACGACTTTGCGGTTCAAACGACGTTTTGCAGTAAGAACGGCAGCACGGATTGCGCCTCCCCTGACTCCGTGATCGCGCGTCCTGGAGCGCCCAACCGATCAGCGGGCGGGGTGCTGTCCCATAATGCTATCCCTCGCCGCGCCGTGACCCGCGTCGGGCGTGGAGCAAGGAGCGCGCTTCGGGTGGGACGAGAACGCGTCGTGGGCGCCTCTCTTCCATCGACTGGATTCGACCACCTGTGTGGTCACTGCGCTTCGAGCGACGCGGGTGCCGTGGAATCGTTTGCATCAGTTGCAAGCTCGACTCGGCTCTCGCCTCATCGGGAGCCGAATCGGGCAAAAGTCGACTCGAGTGGGAGCCGCTATAGCCGAAACGCTCGATATGTCGCCGTCGCGCGCGACCGGAGAATGACGCTCGGCATTCGGGATTTCCATTACCGACGTCGGGCTACACGGCATGCGGAATGGCTTGCCGCGTTTGCGCTGCGAGCGATGACGACTCGCTCGTCTCGTCGTATAGGCAAGCTCGCGGGTGTCGAAATGGAGCACATGAAATCGTTGAAACGATCCGCGTTGGTCGTCGCGGGTACCCTTGCCGCGTCGCACGCGGTCGGCGCTTGCTCGGCGAACAGCGGCACGAGCAACAACGGCCAGACGACGCTGTCGTCGGCCGGCGGCACGCCAGCGCAGACGGCGCCCGTCGGCACGGCCGGCGCCGCGGGTTCGACACAAGGCCCGCTCACCGCCAGCAACGGCGGCGCCCCCTCGATCTTCATGGTTCCACCGACGAGCACCAGCAACCCGAACGGCGGCACCGACGGCGGCGGGTGTCCCGCCATCCGGCAGAAGCCCGAACAAGTCGTCATGTACAAACCCGTCGCGCTCTTCATCATGCAAGACCGCACCGGGAGCATGGTGAGCGGCTTTCCCAGCGGTTGCGCCTGCAGCTGGAGCAACTCCACGATGGCGCTGAGCGCCTTCGTGAACGATCCCATGTCGGCGGGCCTCGACGTGGGCTTGAGCTTCTTCGGCGGCACGGACAAGACCTCGTGCGACGGGATGGATTGCTCGCAGGCGAACGTCCCCATCGAGCCCATCGCGATGGCGGCGCAGCCCATCATCCAGGCGATGAATTCCAACACGCCGAACCCGGCGAACATCACGCCGCTCGAATGCGGGCTGCGAGGCATGATCAACGCTTGCCTGCTCTACGCCTCGAACTCGCCGATCGGCGAGCCGTGCGTGGATGTGCTCGTGACCGACGGCAACACCATGGATCCCACGCCCTGCGACGGCACCGTCTCGGATCTGGTGCAGATCGTCGCCGACGGCCACAGCAAGGGCGTCAACACGTACACGCTCGGCTTGCAGGGTTCGGATCCGAACTTCCTGGATCAAATCGCGCAAGCCGGCGGCACGATGGCGCACATCGACGCGAGCGGCGGGGTGCAGCAGTTCGTCGCGGCGTTGAACAGCATCCGCGAATCCATCACCATCAAGATGCCGCTCCCCTGCACGTGGAAGATCCCGCCGCCTCCGACGGGGACGACGTTCGACCCGAACAAGGTGAACGTCCAGTACACGCCGCCGGGCGCCGCCACGGGGCAACCTTTCGGGCACGTGAGCTCGCAGGCGGATTGCGCGCGCGCGAACGGCGACGCCTGGTACTACGACAATTCGACGGATCCCTCGATGGCCACGCAAGTCATCGCTTGCGACGACACGTGCAACGGCACGCTCCACAACGCGGTGGGCGAGGTCGACGTCGTCTTCGGTTGCGCCACGATCCCGGCCGTCGTCAAATAACGCCGCCGCGACCGCGTTTTCGCTCCACCTTGCGCCGGCGACCGCGGCGCGCGAAAACTCCACGTAAATGGATCCGCGACAGCCGGGCACGCTGAAGCTCGCTCTGGTCATGGTGGGCCTACCGGCCCGCGGCAAGACGTACGTCGCGCGCAAGCTCCAGCGCTACCTCGCGTGGCTCGGACACCGCACGCTCTGGGTGAACGTCGGCGACTACCGCCGCGCGCGCGCGGGGGCGCGGCAGCCCGCGGCCTATTTCGCCCCGGACAACGCGGCCACACGCGCAGAGCGATTCGGCTTCGCCATGGCCGCTCTCGACGATCTGCTCGACTGGTTCAAGAAGGGCGGCGAAGTCGGCATCTACGACGCGACGAATACCGAGCGGAGCCGCCGCGACGTCATCAGCCAGCGCTGCGCCGACGCGGGCGTGAAGGTGCTCTTCGTCGAGACCCTCTGCGACGACCAAGCCCTCATCGACGCCAACGTCCGCGCGAACAAGCTGAAGCTCCCGGACTACGCGGGGATGGATCCGGAGTCGGCGTTTCGCGACTTCCGAGCGCGCATCGCGCAATACGAAAGGACTTACGAATCCGTCCAGGCCGACGAGGGCAGCTACGTCCAGCTCGTCGACGCCGGACGTCAGGTCATCACCAACCGCATCGAAGGCTACCTGAGCTCACGCCTGGTGTTCTTCCTCATGCAGATACATCCGACGGATCGCCCCATCTGGCTGACCCGGCACGGCGAGAGCGAGTTCAACGTGCTCGGCCGCATCGGCGGCGACGCCCCGCTCACGTCGAAGGGCGAAGAGTACGCGCGCGCGCTCGGCGAATTTTTCCGCGGGCGAACGGCGCCGATCGTGTGGACCAGCACGCTGCAGCGCACCGTCGCGACCGCGAAGCGCCTCGGTGCGCAGCACTTCTCCTGGCGCATCCTCGACGAGATCGACGCGGGCGTCTGCGACGGCATGACGTACCTGGAGATCAAGGCGGGCATGCCCGACGAGTTCGCGGCACGCGCCGCAGACAAGTTTCGTTATCGCTACCCTCGAGGCGAGTCGTACTACGACGTGATCCAGCGGCTCGAACCGGTCATCGTGGAGCTCGAGCGCCAGCGTTCGCCGGTCCTCGTCATCGCGCATCGGGCGGTGCTGCGCGCGCTCTACGGTTATCTAATGGGCAAGCCGCAGGACGAGTGCCCGCATCTCGAGATCCCGCTGCACACGCTCATCGAGCTGACGCCGACGGAGTACGGGTACGACGAGCATCGGTTTCCGCTCCTCCCGCGGTGACGTCAACGGCGGAGCGCCTCGAGCATGCCTTCGGCGAGGTGCGCGAGCCCGTCCAGGCTGACCACCCGACTCGATAAAACCGTGCCTTCCGAGTCGCTGACGAACACGCGCAGCCATGGTCCGTCGAGCGAGGAGTACACGATGAAGGACGCCCGGCGCCCGAGCGCGCGCGCTCGCGCCACCACCTGCAACGCGCTGCGCGCGCCGAGCAGCGCTCGGCTCACGACGAGATCGTAAGGGCCCTCCTCGAAGAACTGACGCTCCAGGTCGTCGCCTTCGCCGACGTGGGTGACGGATTGAGGACCGAGCGGAGCGAGCGCTCCCTCGAGCAAGGACCGCGCGTCCGGACTCGTATCTGCGAGCAACACGGAAACGGGCCGCTTCGCAGCGCGCGCGGCGGGAGAGCGCAGAGAAAGCACGGGCGGGCCGTTAGCAGGCTTCGTGCCCGATGAATATCGGGCTCAACTATCGAGAATCAGATGGGCCTCCGGCCTGCGGCGGATCGAGCCCATGCAGAACTGAATGTTCACATATGAAAACCACTCCGCCGCCGGCGTCAGTGACGAGAGCTTCGCCGGCGCGAGGTCGGACATCGACCTACATCAGCGACGACTCGCCTTGAAGCGGCGTGCGGCCCTCGGGTCTCCTTGTGCCCGCTGCTCCGCTTTGGCATCGCTCTGCCCATGACGACGTTCCACGACTTCACCGTGAACACGATCGACGGCGCACCCAAGAAGCTCTCCGACTTCGCCGGCAAAGCGCTGCTCGTCGTGAACGTGGCTTCGCGCTGTGGGCTCACGCCGCAATACACGGCTCTCGAGGCGCTCTATCGGCGATACAAGGACAAGGGGTTCGAGGTGCTCGCGTTCCCTTGCAACGATTTCGGCGCGCAGGAGCCGGGGACGCCGGAACAGATCAAGGAATTTTGCTCGACGACGTACGACGTCACCTTTCCGTTGTTCGGGAAGGTGCACGTCGTCGGCGCGGAGAAGGCCCCGCTGTACGGCTTTCTCACGGCCCAGAACGCCGCGCCGAAGGGCGCGGGCGACGTCGTGTGGAACTTCGAGAAGTTCGTCGTCGACAAGAAGGGGAACGTGACGGCGCGGTTTGCGCCGCCGACGGCCCCGCTGGACGCCGAGCTCACGAGCGCGATCGAGCACGCGCTCGGCTGATCGGATGCCGTGCAGCGGACGCCCCGGTCCGCGCGCCGTCCATGGCAGCGAGCTCGTGCGCGGCGCGGGCGCCGGCGTCCTCGGCGATGGGACACCGGAAGCGGACGTGCAGGTGCGTGAGGTGGCCCCATTCGTGCCGGATGATCCGGTCGCGGTGCGCGGAGCTTTCGAAGAGGGCGTCGAGAAACTCGGCGCTCTCACCGGCCGCGAGCGCGTGGTCGCGCAGTAGCTTCTGCACGGATCGATCGACGAAAATGTTCTCCACGTTCGCGTCCATCGCAAACGCCTTCACCAGCGCCCACGTCCGCGCGACGTCCAGGTTCTTCGCGGTGCCCTTGGCGTACCAGCTGGGGCCGCTCGTGTAGTAGAAGCCGATGTCCGCGTCGCGCCCCGACTGATGACTGCGATGGGGGCGCAAATAACCGCCGCGTCGCGACGAGAGGTGACCGATGTAGATCGGCGGTGTGTTCTGGAACTGCTCGTTGACGGCGGACACGGCGCGGACGATCGACGCGATCGACTCGTCCGTGCCCCAGTCGTTGTGCGGATCCACGACGCGCCAGTGAGGGCTCTCCGGCATCTGGATCGCGTTGAACAGCGCGCCGTGGTTGGGGCGGCCAATCGACATCGACGCCAGCGATTCGGGCTCGCTCTTCAGCTTCGACGAAAGCTCCGCCGTCGTGATGCTCGGTGAGAGCGACCGCACCTTGGGAGGCTCGATGGCGCTCGTCGACGTGGCGAGCGGCGCGAGCTCGACCCGGGCCGGCGGAGTTTTCACGAGCTCGCTCCGGGCGGTGTCCGCCGAGCTCTGCGGCCCCGAACAGGCCCCGAGCGCGAGCGCGGCAGCGACGACGACCGAGTACTGCAACCGGCCGAGCTTCCCTCCAGGGACGTGACGAAGCAACGACGCGAACGGCGGGCCAACCTGGTGTCGCAGAGCGTCGCAGTTTTCGACTTGCCAACGCCGACCGGCTCGCATTAGAGAGAGCCGATGCGAAAGCCTATCAAGTCTATAGACTATAGAGATTTACTTCCATCTGGGATTTTCCTTGGAATGACGCTGACTTGCGGCCTCGCGTTCGCCCAACAAGGCGCTGCCCCGGCGCCGACGGCGCCTCCTCCGCCCTCGGCCAGCACATCGGCGGAAGCGCCGCAGCCGGCGCCCCCGGTGACGGCTGCTCCCGCCACTCCAGCGGCGATACCGGCTCCGGCGGCGGCCGCGACAGCGGCTCCATCGACAGCGCCGACGGTCGCACCTCCGCCCGTCGCCGTTGCGCCGGCCGCCCAGGTGGAGGTCAGCGCCGAGCCGAACGTGCCCGGCGCCAGACCGACCGCGCATCTGCCTCGGGAGGACAATCCCCTGGTTCCACCCGGTGAGCGGGCGCGCATGTCGCCGCGCGAAGTCTCACCGGGGATCGTCTTCACGCCGGGCGAGGGCATCGACATCCAGAGCGCCGATCACGATTTCTCGGTCGGCATCGGGTTCCGCTTCCAGCTCCTGTACACGCTGCTCGACAAGGACCCCACGACGGACAAGACGGATCAGTCGATTCAGATCCGCCGCGCTCGCCTGCAGTTTGCCGGACATGCCTTCGGTGTCCACAACAAGTATCGACTCGAGCTCGCCGTCTCGCCGACGGACGTCTCGCAGACTTCTAGCGCGGTGACCACGAGCCCGCTGCTCGAGGCGTACACCGAGTTCGACTACCTGCGCGACCTCACGGTACGCGCGGGGCAGTTCAAGGTTCCGTACGACCGGATGCGCGTCACGTCGGATATGGCGCGCCAGCTCGTGGACTACTCCGGCACCACTACGGAGTTCAGCCTCGATCGCGATCTCGGGGTCGATCTGAAGTCGAACGATTTGTTCGGCCTAGGCTTACTCCGCTATCACCTCGCGCTCCTGTCGGGTAAGGGACGCAACAGCTTCGCGCCGCAAGACATGGGCCTCATGTACTTGGCGCGTCTCGAAGTCCTTCCCCTGGGGCTCTTCGACGACTACTCCGAAGGCGATTTTCAGAGGACCAAACCGCGCCTGAGCGTTGGAGGCGCGTTCGCGCACATCACCGACGCGCGGCGAGATCGCGGCACTCAAGGAAATCTTCCGCTCGACGCGGGAGGCTCCACGGATTTCAACATGGCCGAGGGCGACCTCGTGTTCAAGATGTACGGTCTGTCGCTCGAGGGCGGATACTATTGGCGACACGGGGATCGCAACCCGGGCAGCCTCGAAGTCAATGGCAAGCCCATCACCGACGCGACCGGCAAAGCCATCACCGGACCATCGCCGAGCCGCGATGGCACCGGCGTAGTCGCTCAAGGTGGCTACCTCCTGCCGCGGCTTCCGCTGGAGGTGGCGGCACGCTACGCGAACATTCGTGGCAGCACGGATCCGCTTCACAACGGGCTGAAAGACTCGAACGAGCTCGGCGGCGGCGTGAACTACTACTTCGCGCAGCATCAGCTGAAGCTTCAGACCGATTACTTCCGCATCTATAGCAGCGACCTCTCGAGCGGCTACAACCAGTTCCGCGTTCAGCTTCAGCTCGTGATGTAGTCTTCATGATTTGGATCGCAGCCTCGTGGGCCTGCCGTTCGTGACAGGCCTGAACGGTCGTGATAGGTGGCCGGCGTGGACTGGGCGCACGAGGTTTCGGTGGCGGGCCGCGCTCGATTGGCGGCTGCGTGGCGGTCCCTTCCGCGAGTCGAAATAGCCGCCGTCGCGGCCGCGGCGCTCCTCTACGTTCGCGTCCACACGGCGTACATGGTGCCGGCTTTCGGAGAGGCCGACTCCGCGCGCCTGGCGCTCGCCGCGGCGCTTCAACATTTCCACGTGGCGCTCGAACCCGGCCACGGGCTTCGGACGAGCCCGCTCTACGTGCACGTGCTGAAGCGCATGATGGATCACGGCATGCGTCTGAACGACGTGCCGCGCTTCATGAACTGGGCGACGCTCGTGTCGTGCGGAGTCGCCCTGGTCGCCGGGTACGGCCTCTTCCGCACCTTGGTGAATCGGTTCACCGCGGCGCTGGCGTGTTGTCTGCTCGCGGTGACGCCCGCTTTCTGGATGGGCGCAAACTACGGGATGGCGCACACGGTGGCGCTCGCCCTGCTGCTGCTCGCGTACTTCGCGTTCTCGACGGCGCTCGACGAGGGCATCGGTCGACGGAGCGCCGGGCTCCGCATGGCCCTCGCCGCCGCCTTCCTGACGCTCGCCTATTGCTTCAAGGCGGATTTCATCCTGACGGGGCTTTCGTTTCCGACGCTCGCGTGGTTGCGCAGGCGGCCGCTGCGTTACTTCGGGGTCGCCGGTTGCGCCGTCGTGGCGGTCGCGCTGGGCTTGCAGCTGCTGTACGTGAAATTGCTACCGTTCACGTTCGCGCGCCCCAACCCGACCACGGTGGATTTCGCCAAGCGCTGGCACGAGAAGTTCCCCTTCGACACGGACGCCTTTCTGGACAAGCGCGTCTTCGGTTCGATCACGCACAGCACCGGACCGTTTCTCTTCGCCATCACGCTGCTCGCCATCGCCGCGCATCTGCTCTCCCGCGAGGAGCTGCGCCTCGGCACCTGGGCGGCGGCCTCGTCGCTCCCGGTGATGGCCTTCTGGGGGATGATCTTCGGCAACAGCGTGCGCCACAATCTGTCGGCGCTCCCGCCGCTGATGCTGCTGGTCGCGTCGCTCGTGGTGCGCGTCACGGAGTCGCGCTTCCGCGCAGCGACGCTCGCCGTGCTGATCCTCGGTGCGAACTACTACTCCGACACGAAGGGCAGCGGCGCCGGCTCGGCGGGTATTTTACCGCGAACCGACCTTATCGAGCTGTCGCGCGATCAGCAGACGTACAGCAAGGAAGCGGCGGACTGGGCGAACGCTTTCGCGGCCCTGGACTCCGACAAGAAGGGCGCCGTCGCGCGCGACGTCATCGCCGAGACCCAATTCGCGGTGCTCGCCCGGGCAGAGCGGCGCTTCAAGTTCGGCACGACGGAGAACGACGATTTGACCCTCATCCGAGGGGGCAAGGTCGTGCAGTACCTCCGGTTCGTGTACTGCTCGAATGCCTTGGAGTCCTACAAGGCCGTGCGCGAGCTGCACAGTCAAGGGTACGTCGTGCGCCATCGCGACTGCTGAGCATCGCGAGCCGCCGGGTCAATTGGACCCTGAACGCCGTGGCGGCGTTTCAATCTTCAGGATGCGATGGTGGCCGGTGTCGGCGACGACGTAGCCGTCGGGCAACAGCGCGATGCCCCGCGGGTTGATGACGCGAGCGTCGACGCCGTCGTTGGGCCGCCGGCCCGCGCACCCGTCGCCGAGCAACGTGGTCACTCGATGATCGGCGCTGAGCGCGATGCTCCGAACCTTGAAGTTCGCGCTGTCCGTCACCACGAGCTGGTCGCCGTCGACGACGATCCCCTCCGCGGGCCTGAGCATCGCCGTATCTCCGGGACCGCTCTGATCGCCGAAGACGCCGAGGGGGTTCACGAGCGGGACCAGCGCACCGTTTTGGACCATCGATACGCGCCCGGCCCCGGTCTCGACGACGTAGACGACGCCGTCCTTGCCCACGGCGACGCCCGAGACTTCGTTGTCCGCGGAGACGACGGTGGTCACGCCGTTCGAACCGATGCGGCGGATCGCGCTCGTGTCGGAGGCGACGTAGACCGCGCCGTCCGGACCGATCGCGAGGCCCCTGGGGTAGGCGATGCCTGCCTTGCCGGGATCCGTGGCGTCCGCCGTGTTGGCCGAACCGTTGCCCGCGAGGGTCGTCACGTTCGCGCTGACGTCGATGGCGCGAATGCGATGATTTTCGGTATCCGCGACGTAGAGCGTGCCGTCGTCCGCAGCGGCGATGCCGGTCGGAAGATCGAAGCACGCGTCGGTCCCTGCTCCGTCGGCGAACTTTCGCTTGCCGCACCCCGCGTAGGTCGTGACGGTGCCGTCCTGGGCGATCTTCCGGATGACGCTGTTGTCGTGATCGACGACGAAGATCGCGCCCTGGCTCGCGGCGACGCCGGCGGGAAACTTGAATTCAGTAGCCGTGCCGTTGCCGTCGAGCTTGCCGGCGTTGCCGGAGCCCGCGAGCACGGTAACCCGCGAGCGACCGATGTCCGAAGGCGGACGCTGGGGCGACACGATCGTCGGGGCGTTCGGGGCGAAGCCGGCGCGCGCGAGGACGTTCTCGGTGATCCGCTTCACGCGATCGTCCTCGTAGCCGGGCTTGCCGAGCGCCCACGACCACTCGATGGTCCCCGCGGCGAAGACGAAGCTCGTCGCGGTGGGGTAGTACACGGTGACGTTCGACAAGCCGTTCACGCCGAGCTGGTTGAACGCGCTCGAGGTCGCGGGGACCTCGACGTTGGGCGACGTTTTGTCGTCCTGCACGTCGTCCCACTCGTACCCGACGATGTGAGGGAGCGTGTCGCCCACCGCCACGCCCGTGCCCTGGTAGATCCAGTGAGTGGCGTCGCCGACGACCAGCGGAAAGGCGTCGAGGTTGGTCCACAGATCGTACATCTGGCCGACGAGCTCGTCCTCGGGTTCGAAGTGCGGCTGGTCCCGGAAGCGATCCGTAGCCAGCGGGGTCTTGCCTTCCGGATCCGCGCTCGCGCTCTTGTAGCAAGTCACGATACGACGTGACTGTCCGCCGCTCGACGGGCCCAGACGGATGCGCCAGTAGGCGTCGTTTGCCGAAAAGAACGCGAGCGACACGCCGGCGTCCTTCGCCGCGTCCACCGCGTCACGCTCGCCCTGAGTCCAATATTCATCGTGCCCCACGTCGAGGAAGAGCTTTCGATCGTCGAGGACTTGCGGGTCCGCGTCGACGTCCAAGTTCGTGACGTACGAGACGTCGTACCCCTTCATCTCGAGCCAGCTGAGCATGTAGCGCTCGGCGAGGAAGAGGTGACCCGCGCCGAGCTCGATCTCGGGATGGGCCTCCGCGGTGGTGCGCTGATACTCGTAGGGCCGGTCGAAGCTGACCTTCGTCGCTCGGCGATCCGTGAACACCGCGCCCGCTGGAAGAACGTTCGCATACAGGCTCGTACCGCCCCAGAGGTTGTAAGCCTGCCAGGTCGATACACTCGATTGATACAGGATGGGAGCGTGACGATGTGCGTCCTCACGCACCACCAGCGGCACGTACGACTCGAAGCCGTCGTCGCGCACCAGCTTGAATAGGTATTGGCCGCTCACCCACGTGGGATCGACGATGACCGTCGCGGAGGGGTTCCACGTGCACTCGATGAGACCGGTGACGGCATCGACGGGGCACACGTTCTGCGGCGACACGGAGATGGGATCGCCGACGGCCATCAGGCGCCCGCCGGTGCCGCCGTAATATCCGAGCCGATATAGCTCCCAACGGACGGTATGCGCTTCGCTCGTGTCGATGAACAGAGTGACGACGTCGCCGGCGGCGGCCGACGTGGTGGACGCATATCCTTCGACCTCGTGATTGGAGGCGGCCTGTGTGATCTGCCAGTCGATGGTGCCGGGCTGCTGATTTTCGGCTGCAACGGGATTCAACCCGTCCGCGCCGTCCGGAAGAGAACCGCCGTCTGCGAGCGGCGCGCCGCCTTCGGACGAGGGCGATCCGGTGTCGGGCTCCGACGAGGGCGAGGCCGCGTCGCGCGCACCGGCGTGCAGGCCCGGCGCGCTCTGCGTCGCTCCACGGTGATTTTTCGCGGCTTGCCCGGCGCTCGACGCGTGGCCGCCTCCGCACGCGGTGAACGCGACGCCGCACAAGACCAATGCACGAATCTCGGCCTTCGAGATCGGGGGAAACCCAGGCACGACCAAGCTCCTCCAGTGACTGCTGATTTGTCTTTAGCCTCACTTCTTGCCAAGGCCAACCAAATTTCGAACCGGCGCTGCACGATCGACGCGCTTCGACTCACTGCACCAGTGATTTCATTGCTCATTCACGTTGCCGTCGCCGCCGACGCCGTTGGAGACGCTTTGTGAGGTCTGCGATGCGAGGTAACGTCGCACCGCATGCAAACCATAGACATCGTTGTGCCTGCGTACAACGAGGTCGATTCGATTCGACCGCTCTATGAACGCGTCTTCACCGTGGTCGAGCGACTCCCGTACGCTTTCCGTCTGATCATCGTGGATGATGGGAGCACCGACGGAACAGCCGAAGCCTGTGAGAAGCTCGCAGAAACCGATCGACGAGTCGGACTGATCCAACTGTCGCGCAATTTTGGTCACCAAGCCGCGCTGACGGCCGCGCTCGACGCCGCCGACGCCGACGCGGTGATCACCATGGACGCCGACCTGCAGCATCCTCCGGAAGCGATCGTCGATCTCATCGCAGCCTGGGAAGCGGGCGCGGAGCTCGTGCACGGCGTGCGCCGTCGCATCGAGCCAGGAGGATTCTTCAAGCGCACCACGTCGAACCTCTTCTACCGCACGATGAGCTTCATCTCCGAGGTGCCGCTCGTCGCCGACGCGCCCGATTTTCGGCTGCTGGACAAGAAGGTCGTCCGCGCGATCCGCGGACTGCGCGAACAGAGCCGCTTCTTGCGCGGCATGTTCGCGTGGATCGGCTTCAAGCAGGTCACCGTTCAATACGCCGAGGAAAAACGACGCGAGGGCCGCAGCAAGTACAACCCCCTGAAGATGTTCGCCTTCGCGCTCACGGCGGTGCTCAGCTTTTCGAGGCTCCCGCTACGCATCGCGATCGTCGCGGGCACCTTGGTCTCGGTGTGCGCGTTCGTTTATGGCGGGTACGCCGCTGCGCAGCGCATCATCTTCGCTCGCGCGATCCCGGGGTGGACGTCGCTCGCCGTCATCATCTCCCTGCTCTCCGGCGCGCAGATGCTCTTTCTCGGCGTGGTCGGCGAGTACCTCGGACAAGTCCACGCCGAGGCGAAGCACCGGCCGCTCTACGTCGTGCGTCAGACGCTGATACCGGACGTCACGAACGCCAAGCAGCGATCCTGATCGCCGGACGTGCCGGCCGTCGCGCCGCTCCGACAGCCGGCTTACTGCGAACCGCCCACCGCGTCGCCGAGCGCGTAGGCGCGCGTGCTCTCGGGATAGTACGCAGCCGGTAGCTCGTCGCGGCGCGCGCCGAATCGTCGCGCAGCGAACAGAGCGCGGCGATCGTGCTCGCGATCGAGCGACCACTCCGCTTGCTCGACGAGCAGCGCGAGCGCGATGGCACGCGCCAGACCGAGCGCGAAACGGCGCGCACCGGCTTCCACGAGCGGACGGTTCGTACCGGCGGCTTCTCGCGCCCAGGCGATGGCGCGCACCGCGTCCGTCTCGACGGCGTGCGCGAGCGCGACCAGGCTCGGCTCCCGAGCCGCGGCCCGGCCGCGGCGAACGAGCTCGAGCGTCGGATCCCAGGCATCCTCGCGTGCGAAGGCGCGGATCGCCTCCAGCGCGAGCACGTTCGTCGTCCCTTCCCAGATCGAGAGCACCTGGGCGTCACGCAGCAACGCGGGCAGCCCGGTGTCCTCTACGTAACCGGCGCCCCCGAAGCACTCGAGCACCTCGCTGGCGCTGGCGACGGCGAGCTTTCCGGTGAAGAGCTTCGTGAGCGGCGTGAGCGCCGCGAGCACCGCTCGCTCCCCGGGCGACGCCTCCCCGGTTTCGCTCTTGCCGAGCAAGACGGCCTGATGAAAGACGAGGCCGAACGCGGCGTCGTAGTCGGCGGAGAGATCCGCCAGTGTCTCGAGGTGCAGGGGCTTCTCGGCGAGGGGCGCGCCGAAAGCGATCCGCCGCTTCGCATAGTCGCGAGCTAGGAACAGGCCGCGTTGCATGCCGGATACGGCGCAGACGGCGTTCCACGTGCGCGTGATGTTCAGCATCGCGCTCATGTTGCGGATCCCGTCGGAGAGCCCGCAGACCGGCTCGGTAATAGCGCCGTCGAGCAAGAGCTCGGCGGTCGGAAGGTGCCGCGTGCCGAGCTTGTCCTTCAGGCGATGGACGGTGAGACCGTTGAGGCGGCCGTCGTCGTCCCGCACGCGCAGATAGAAGAGCGCGAGGCCCTTGCCCCCGGGGCCGCCGCCCTCGGGGCGCGCGAGAGTGAGCGCGACGTCGCTCGTGACGGCGGAGGTGAACCACTTCGTCCCGTAAAGACGAAACGCGCCGCTCGCGTCGCGGCGCGCGGTGGTCTCCGAGAGCCCCACGTCCGAGCCGCCGGTGCGTTCGGTCATCCACTGGCCGCTCGTCCACGCGCGCGAGGGGTCGCGGCTGATCAGCCGCGGCAGCACGCGGTCGCGCAACTCGGGTGTGGCGATGAGCTCCAGCGTACGCGCGCAGCCGTCGGTCATCGCCAGCGGGCACGAGTACGTCTGACTCGAGGGCGCGAAGAGATGCACGAGGAGGAGTTGGTGCAGGCGCGAGAAAGCGCCGTGTCGCCGTTCGTACGCGGTGGCGACGAGGCCGTCCTCGGCGGCGACGCGCGCGAGTTTCTGCCACGCCTCGTTGACCTCCACGCGATCGATTCGGTTGCCCCACGGATCGAACGGCACGTGCCGCGGCTCGTCGAGCCGGTGCCGGCGCGCGAGCTCGGCGAGCGGCCCCGCCGCGCGCGCGCCCATCGCCGCGAGCGACGGCGCGATATCCCGCTCGACGTCCGGCGGCACCACGCGTCGCAGAAACGCGCGCAGGGTGCGATCGTCGAAGCCGCTCGCGAGATCGGGCGGGTCCTGAAAAAAGGGCATGCGAGCACCCTAGCGTAAGTGAAGCGACGGCGACCGCGGCCTCTGAACATGCGGGCAAGAGCGCTCGTCCGTCTACTGCTTTTCTGTTCAACGAAAGGCGCGGGCGTGATATGCATTCGGGTTCCAGGCGTCCTTCGTTTTCGCACGATCTCAGCGCTCTTCACGATCGCGAACGAGCTCGGAAGCCGGGAGGCAAAGCCTTGAGTAGAACCCGAAAAGCACCCTGGATCCGTTCAGGGGCATCTTCGCTGTCCCCTGCGCGCCTGCGAGCGCTCCGCCCGACGTTCATTCCCATCGTGGGTCCGGTCGGGCAACGCAAAGGGCCGAAAATCATCGCCGTCCCGCGGGCGGGCGCCGCGTCGCCCGGTCCGGCGCAGGCCGCACATATGACCACATCAGTTGCCATATCTACGGCGAAGGGCGCCGAAGGAGCGACCCCGCTCGCGGCTCCGACGGCGCCTCCCGCCGTGCGGCTCGGACGTCTTCCGCCGCGTTCGGGCGCGCTCGGCTCGACCGCGGCGCCCCCGCGGTCGTCGCGTCTCGCCGGGTTCGAGCCCATCACCCTGACGCCCATCCCGCCACGCCGTCCGCTCCCGAAAGAGCGGTACTCCCACATCGAAGCGCGCGCGGCCCGGCTCGGGCTCTCGCTCGACGACGAAGGCCGCGCCGTCGCGCGCGCCGCGTTCGAAGGCACCTCCGCGCTGTCGACGGCCCCGCGCGGCCGGTCCCACGAGCTTGCCGCGCTCGCCGGAGCCGTCGAGCTGCCTCACGTCGTGCTCGTCGTCGGACCCGACGCCTTCACGCTCGCGGATCTGAAAGAGCGACTCGAGCGCACCGGCGTTCGCGCCACGCTGCTCAACGACGCGAAGGGCGCCGCCCTGCACGCGTCCATTCTCGAGAGCGTCGCCTCGGGGGCCTCGAAGGTCGTGCTGGCTACCCCTCGCTGGCTTTCGCGCGATCCGTTGCTGCGCGCGCTCGGCCGCGCCGGCGTCGCGCTGTCCATCGTGCTCGAGGCGCACGCCGTGTCGGGCTCGAGCGCGTCGTTTTCGCCCGCGCAGGCTCGCATCGGGATCCATCTCGAACGGCTCGGCAAGCCCCCGGCGTTCGCGCTCGCTCCGGGGGCGAGCGCCGAAGTCCGCCACGACGTCGCTCAAGCGTTGTTGCCCGGTGCGCCGCGTGTCTTCGAAGGGCGCGCGCTCCCGGTGTCGCTGTCGCTCAGCGCGCTCCGATGCCCACGGGAAATGCGGCGGCGCGCGCTCTGCGAAGCCGCCGAGAGGCTGCCGAAACCGATGCTGGTGCTCTGTTCCACGCCGCAAGAGGTGGACGCAGCTTACGAAGCATTGCGATCCCGTGGCCTCCCCACGCACCGCTTCCACGACGAGATGCGCGCGGGGGTGCGCGCGGCGGAACAGCTCGAGTTCTCGATGCCCGGCGAAGAAGCCATCCTCGTCGCGACGAGCGCGTTCGCCCCTTCCGCGAGCACGTACGACGACGAGGGCGAGGGCGTGCCGCTGCGCTACGGGCGCCGTACGTCGAAGCTCGACGTGCGCTCGCTGGTTCGGTGCGATCCACCGGCGTCGCTCGAGCAGCTCGCCGACGAGCTGTCGCTCGTCGCGCGCGACGGCAAGCCTGGGCACGCCCTCGTGCTGCACGACCCGAGCGATCGCTCGCCCATCGAAGCGCGCACGGACGGGACGCGTCCGAGCGGAGAGCAGATCATGCTCATGGCGCGTGCTCTGGAATCCACGACGGAAAGCGGCGCGATGACGACCGAAGCGCTCGCGCTCACGGCGCGTTCCAGCCGGCGCGCCGTCGAAGGCCTGGCCGATCTGCTCGACCGCATGGGTCTGGTCACGCACCGGGACGGCTGGCTAACCCGGATCGCGCCGGAATCCTCGTTGCTCAAGGAGCTCCGTGGTCTGGCCGAGCGATACGCGACGGTGCGCGTCCTCGACACACAACGGCTCGCCGCGGTGATGGAGCTGCTCGCGCGTCCCGGTTGCAAGACCGCCGCGTTCACGCGAGCTCTCGGGCAACCCGGCGCGAGCGACTGCGGCGAGTGCGCAAGCTGTCGAGGAGAAGACACGAAGCTCTCTCCCGCGCACGGCAGGCAACCTCTCGCGCGCCGTTTTTCGGTTCAGGCGACCGATGGCAGCGCCGGGGGGACATTTCACGCCGACGAGCGGGTCGCCAGCCGCTCCCGCCTCACCGCGAAGCTCGCGGATTTCAGCCGGTAGAAGCGCCACCGAGCGATCGGATACGATCCAGCGGATGAATCTCCGTCCGGCAGTGCTCGTCGCGCTCTTCGTGGCTACGGGCTGCAAGAGCGGCGACACGCCCGGCCGTGCACCGTCACCCGCCGCGAGCGCCGCGCTCGCGCCCGTCAAACGGCCCATCTTCGTGCGAGGGCCGACCGGCGGCGCTCCCGTCGCACCGTTCATCGCCGGCGAGCTCACGACGGCGCGCGCCGGCCACTATGGCCTGCTCGTGTACGTCGGCGCGACGTGGTGCGAGCCCTGCCAGGGCTTCCATCGCGCCGTCGCGGCCGGCGAGCTCGACGACCTGCTCGCGGGCGTGCACCTCATCGAGTTCGACCTCGACGCCGATCGCGAGCCGCTCGCCGCGGCCGGCTACTCGTCGCAATTAATTCCGCTCTTTGCGTTGCCGAAGCCGGACGGAACGGCGTCGGAGGCTCGGATCGAGGGATCCATAAAGGGGGCGGACGCGGTGGAGCGGAATTTGATGCCGCGGCTCAGGGCGTTTTTGAAGGGGCAGCAGACGGGATGAAGCGCGAGAAGGAACGATACGCCTCGAGGCGCAAACACTCCGTCTCCCCCGATTCCGCCCTACTCCGCGCTCACCGCCTTCGGTTTACTCTCCCCGAGCGGCAACCACGAAAAGAAAGTCTTCATGCACTCGCGCTGCTCCGGCGGCATGAACTCGAAATTGCGGCCGCGATCGATGATCTCCCAGAAATCCTTGCTCGTCACGACCTCGAGCTGCTGGCGGATGGTGAGCAACCGCTCCCGCGGCTCATTCTCCATGTCGCGACAGATGGTGCGCGCCTTGGACTCCTGTCCGGTGAGTAGATAGTAACACGCGAGCTTCACCTGCGCCTTGCGAACGCCGAGCAATCCCTTCTCCTGGCTCTGCGCGAGGAGCGGCTGATCGAGCGCGAGGAACTCCCCGAGCATCGCCATCTCTTCGGCCGCGCCGACCTGGTTCGCTATCTCGCAGAGCGCCGAGACGTCGTAAGCGACCGTCTCGGTGACGAACGTGAGCTTCATGTCGAAGCTGACGTGCCCGTAATAGTTCATGTACTTGACGCCTTCGAGCGCCGCTTCGCCGTTGCCGTTCCGGAGCATCGCTTCGACCAGGTGGCGGTACTGGTTCAGTACGTTGTACGCGGTGCGGACGTCGCGCGCGTTGAGCGTCGTCCGCAGGTACGAGTTCATGTACCGGAACACCAGGCTGATGAGCTCGCGATCCTTCGCCTTCACGGCCGCCTCGCCGATGTACCGCGTGTCGATGGCGATCAGGTAGTTGATGTCGCGCATGCTGGCGAGCGCCTCGTTGTAGATCCCGAGGTACTGGCGCATCACCTTCCACTCGACCCACGTCCGGCGCTGCTCGAGCTCGGACAGCGACTCGGGATCCATCGCGACGAAGTCCGGGTTTTCGCGGATGCTCGGGCCGATGGCGAACCACTCCGGCGTCGCCGAGGGCTTCGCCTTCATGTACGCGAGCGAGAAGTCCTTCAGCGCGTCCACCGCGCCGCTCGCGATGATCTTGTCCTTGCCGGAGATGCTGTTGCTCGTGATGTCCGTCAGCTCCTCCATCGCGCTCAGCGTGGACGCCTGAGCGGCGAAGCGCGCCTCCGACGTCGTGAGCGCCGATCCGCGCGTGGCGATCTTCACGGCGTCGCTGCGGATGCGGCTCACGATGGTCTCCGGCTCCAGGAACCAGAACACGTAGCCGAAATACGGCGCCATCAAGAGGAGCCCGGTGGTCGTCAATCCGAGCATCGTCACCAGAACGGCGCGCGGCACGTAGTCGTGTTTCAGAGCGACGCTGAGCCACACCGCGAAGACGCAGGCGACGAGGTAGTACGCCATCACGCCCATGTTCAGCCGGTCGCGGAAGAACATGCGCGTCACGCCGGTGTACCGATCCGCGGACAGTTGCACGATGATGCTGACGACGGTGATCACCAGCCCGAAGATCGCGGCGATGTTACCGGCGAGCGAGCTGATCGCGTCCGAGATGCTCCCCGGGTCGAAATTCAGGTAATTGGAAAATGGCGTACGCGGGGCGTCGCTCGACAAGCGCCCCGTGACGAAGAAATCGACGGTGTAGAGCGTCCAGAACGCGACGAGCGCGATGGCGAGGAGGACGCCGACCCGCAGCGCCCACGTGCGGCGCAGATTCGGCGACTCACCCGTCATTCCGCTCGAAGTGCCCCCGCGTTCAAGCCGAGGCCGCCGCTTGCCCCCTGTAATGCGGCGTCCAACCGCTCCGGTCCTTGAAGAGCCGGACGCAGCGGATGGACTTCTTGTCCGTCAAGAGGAAGCGATGGTGGCGGTTCTTCGGCACGATGATGAGATCGCCCTGGTGCACTTCCACCCGCATCCAGCGGTCGTCCAGCGAGCGGATGTCGAAGATCCCCTCGCCTTCCAAGACGAAGCGGACCTCGTCGTCGTCGTGGAAGTGCTCGTCGACGAATTTCGCGCAGATGGCGTCGAGGTTCGGTGTGCTCGGGCCGAGCTCCACGATGTCCTCTTCGATGTAGTCGCGCGTGCGCTTCACGTCGTCGATCGGCGCGCGGTAACGATCCGGAGCGGTGTCGATGCGCGTGTAGAAGACGTCGTTCTTCGCGAGCGTAGCGGGCGAAATGTCGCCTCCCTCTTCGAGCCAATGAGCTTTCATCTCTTGCCTCCTTCGAGCACGCCGAGCGAAGGCTCGGTCGCCTTTTTCGCATCGAAGCCGAGCGCCGCCATGCGGACCGCGGCCTCGAACAGGTAGTGGTAACACTCGGCGTGGGTCTTCGCCTCGATCCAATCCTTGCCCCAGATGTAGACGCCGTGACGCCGCACGAGCACGGCGTACGTGCGCGGGTGAGCTTCGATGGCTTGCGCCATTGCATCCGCGAGATCCCGCTCGTGCGCGGTGTTTTCGATGACGGGGACGCGCAGCTTGTCGTAGTAGCCGTGACCGGAGACGCCTTTGATCATCTCGAGCTCGGTGCACTCGAAGACGTCCCGGGCGATCAGCGTCGCGAGCATCGCGTGCATGGCGTGCGAATGAATCACCGCGCCCGCCCCCCTGATCCGGTAAGCGTTGAAGAAGAGCGGCGAGCACGCGCTGGGGGTGAGCGACGGCGTCTCGGGGCGTTCGAGCACGTTCCCGGACTCGTCGAGGACGTAGATGTCCGACTCGCGAATGCGCTCCTTCTGCACGCCGCTCGGCGCGATGTAGACCCGCCCCGCCTCGCGAATGCTGACACCACCGCCGGTACCGGAGACCCACCCCTGCGCGTAAAATTGCTTGCAGAGCTCGACGATGAGCGCGCGCGGGGAAGGCTCGGCCATTTCGCGGAGCTTAACCCCGGTGGGGCGGCGCGGGCGCGGTTATTTGCTGGCGATGATCGTCCAGTCTCGGTGGGCGTGGCCTTCGCCGATGAAGCGGTCCATCAGGGCGGCGATGCTCGGCAACACGGAGAGCGATGAGCCGGCCGCGGACGCGGCTTCCATCATGAGGCGCGCGTCCTTGCGGGCCATCGCGAGCTCCCAGGACGGATCGCTGAAATTCGCCGCGAGGATCCGCTGAACTCGCAGGGGGACGAGCATGCCGGGGTTGAAGAAGTCGAACAGGGAGCTGGCGTCTTTCGCTTCGATTCCGAGCGCCTTCGCCAGCGCGAAGAAATCGGCGAGGCCGGCCGTCACGAACATCAGAAACTCGTTTCCGAGGAGCTTGAACGCCGCCGCCCGGTCCGGCTCGGGTCCGAGATAGAGCAGCTTGCCGGTCATTTTCGACAGCTCCGGGGACAGGCGGTCGAAGCGAGCGCGATCGCCCGAGGCGAGCATGACGCCCGTCGACTCGAGCGCGTTCTGCGGCCCCATGAACACCGGCGCGTGCTGGAATTCGAAGCCGCGCTCCGCCCAGCGCGCGGCGCGCGCCCGCGTCCCGCTCGGCGAGGTGGTCGTGTGATCCACGATGACGGCCCCCTTCGTCAGCCCGGGGCGGATGCGCTCGAGGACATCGTCCACCGCGGCGTCGTCGGACAGCGTCAGGTGAACGCGGTCGGCTCCACGCGCTGCCTCGGCGGCGTCCGCGACGACCACGGCGCCGTCGGCCGCGAGCGGCTCGGCGCGCTTCGAGTTCCGGTTCCAGACGCGCACCGCTTCTCCGCGACGCCGGAGCGCGCGCACGAAGTTCGATCCGAGGAGCCCCATTCCATAGAACGCAATCATGTCGCCTCCGTTATCTTCGCCTTCTCCGGTCGCCGCCCGAGCCGATCGGACATTGGGCGCCGGGCGAGCGCCGTCTCGAGCAGCCGGCGATCGCTATTTTCGACATCGTCAGTGGACAGAATTTCCACGGCCGCGCCTACCTTGCGCGCGACGGGAACGCCATCACGCAGCAGCACGCGGTTCGAGAGGATCGCAGGCACGCGTTCGCCCGGTGTCACGATGCCCACGAGATTCAGCGGATCGGCCGCGGACAGCGAGACGAGGACGCCGCCCTGAGCCGACCGGCGCACGGACCGGAGCGCTTCCACCGCTTCGGGTAATGCATACTGCTCCCCGGCCCAGCCCGCGACGAATCGACCACCCCGAAGCTCTCCGCGCGCTTCCAGCCTGCGGTACGTGCGCAAGAGCTCGCGGAACATCGGCAAGGCGCTCTCGCGCTCGAGCACGCGACGCGAGACGACGCCGTAGCGGCGGAGCAGAGCCCGCGCGAGCACTTCGACGTCGCTTCCCTCGTCATCGCCGGCGCCGGCGGCGGCGTGGGAGTGACCGAGCAGCGACCAACGGCCCGCGCTTTCCATCCCGACGACGCGCGCCCTTCGCCTGTAAAACGGGCGATCGCGAAGCTTTGCCGGAACGAGCAGCGCGCGTAACCCGGCGAACGAATCCGACGTGACGAGGCCGCTGGCGACGAGCTCGGCGAGGCCGTCTTCGACCTCGGCGCGCGACGCCTGCGTACCGCGCACGACGTCGTCGAAGAAGCTCGCGCCGCGTGCGTCCAGAAAATGACGGACGCGCGCCGCGGCGGAGCCGAGCTCCGGCGCTTCGGAAGCAGCGCCGCGAAACGCGGACGAGCTCGCGCGCGTCACGAGGGCGATGGGCGTCGCGCGCACGGGCGCGACGGAGCGCGACGCGCTCGCCGAGCGCCGAAACCAGACGAAGCGACCCGATAGACACAGCGCATCGAGCCACGCGGGCTCGTAATCGACGACGCGCGACGGCAAAATCTCCGCTTCCCACGCCGCGGCCGGCGCCTCGAAGCCCTCGAGTTGCGTGAGGACGGCAGCGACGGCGTCGGGGCCGCGCATCTTCGCTTCGGGGAGGACCTTCTGCCACGAAGCGAGAAAGCGCAAATAGTCCGCTTGCGACACGGGTTCGATCTCGCTGCGCAAGCGGCCGAGGGTGTAACGGTGGACGCGCGCGAGCAGCCGTCGTTCGCACCACTCCGTCTCGGTCGCGCCCGCGGTGAAGACGCCGCGCAGCACGAACCCCTCGGACTCGAGCGCCGCGAGCGCCGATTCGGCGCGATAGAGCGCGACGCCCGCGTCCGCCGCGAGCAGCGCCGCGGTCGTCGGTCCGACGGCTTCGAGGCGGCCGCGAAACACCTCGACCAGCGCGGCGTCGGGATCTTCGGGCGCGCGGGCGGCGGCGCGCACCGGCGGCAACGGCGGACTCGGCTCGAGCGCGACGCCGCCGAGATCCGCCGACAGCGCGAGCGCGAGCTCCGCCCAGCGTTCCGCGGTCACCCAGACGACCCGGCCCGAAGGCAAGCGCACCTGCGCCGCGCGGCCGCGCGCGCAGAGCTCGTCGAAGAAGCCGCGCCAGCCGCTCCGCGCGCCCTCCGACTCCGTGGCGAACCCGAGCAGCACCAGCGCTTCGTGGAGCTCGTCCGAGTTGCTCGCCTGGGGCCACGCTTCGCTCCGGACGCGCTCGATGGCCGACGCGTCCAGCGCGCCCAGATCGCGCGCGCTGCGCGGATCGAGGAAGCGCCGCGCGTAGACCGCCTGCGTGCGGCGCTCCTCGAGCGGCGCGTCGTCGAGGAACGCGTAGGGACGCGCCGTGAGGATCTCTTGCGTGAAGAGGGAGGGCTCCACGGTGTCGCGCGCGACGAGGCGCTTCTTACCCGCCGCGATGGCGCAGAGGAGCTCCTCGAAGCCGTCCACGTCCATCGCCTCGACGAGGCAATCGCGGATGGTCTGCTGCACGAGGGGGTGATCGGGGATCTCGCGATCCCCCGGCTTGGCGTTTTCCTGACAAGCGACCTGGTCGGGGAAAACGACGGCGGTCAGATCGTCGGCGTCCATGCGCTGGAAACGGGGCGGGACGCGCTTGCCGCCGCGAAAACGGAGCACCGCGAGCGCCCGCGTGGCGTTCCAGCGGAAACGCGTGCCGAACATCGGCGCGAGGAGCGCCGCGCGGACGAGCAGCTCGCGCGCGGTTTCGGCGCGCAGGTAGTCGAACACCTCGTCGAGCGGAAAGCTGTGGGTCGGACCGAGCGAGAGGATGATGGCGTCGTCGGTGGCCGCCGCCTGGAGCTCGAAGTCGAAGCGCTGGCAAAAGCGCTTTCGCAACGCGAGGCCCCAGGCGCGGTTGATGCGGCTGCCGAGCGGCGCGTGCACGACGAGCTGCATCCCCCCGCTGTCGTCGAAGAAGCGCTCGAGGACGAGCGTGTTCTCGGTCGGGATGACCCCGAGGGCCGCGCGCCCCGCCGCGAGATACTCGACGGCCTGCCGCGCCGCTTCGAGCGGAACGCCGGGTTCGCCGGCGACGCGCTGAATGACGCGATCGACGCGCTCGGGCGCGGCGTCGCCGAGCTCCCGGTCGATTCGTTCGCGGAACAGAGAAACGGCGGACGAGAGCTCCCGCGTCCGCCCGGGCGCCTCGCCGAGCCAGAAGGGAATGGTCGGCGGCTTTCCGCGCGCGTCCTCGACGCGCACCGTTCCCGGCTCGACGCGCAGGATCTTCCAGGAGGCGTTGCCGAGCTGGAAGATGTCGCCCTGCATGCTCTCGATGGCGAAATCTTCGTTGATGGTTCCGACGCGTTGATTGGTCGGATCCACGACGACCTCGTAGTCGGCCATGTCCGGGATCGCCCCGCCGGAAGTGATGGCGACCAACCGCGAGGCCTTGCGACCACGGATTTTGCCGTTCACCAGATCGCGATGGATGCGGGCTCCGCGGCGACCGCGGCGCGTGCTGAAGCCTTCGGCGAGCATCTGCACGACCTTCTCGAAGTCTTCTCGCGAAAGATCGGCGTACGGAGACGTCGAACGGAACAGCCGATACAGCGAGGACTCGTCCCACTCCTCGCACGCGGCGGCGGCCACGATCTGCTGCGCCAGGATGTCGAGGGGCGCCTCCGGGATGCACACCTGATCGAGCTCGCCTTCGCGGACCGCCGCGAGCAGCGCGATGGACTCGACGAGCTCGTCGCGGGTCAGCGGGAACAGGCGTCCCTTCGAGACGCCCGCGAGCTCATGCCCCGCCCTTCCGACGCGCTGGAGCAACCGGGCTATGGAGCGCGTCGAACCGATTTGACACACGAGATCGATACTGCCGATGTCGATGCCGAGCTCGAGCGACGCCGTCGCGACGAGCGCCTTCAGCGAACCCGATTTGAGGCGCTGCTCGCTTCGGAAGCGCTGCTCGCGCGCGAGGCTCCCGTGATGCGAGGTGACGTACTCTTCGCCGACGCGCTCGCCGATGTGGCGTGTCACGCGCTCGGCGAGACGCCGCGTATTCACGAAGACGAGGGTCGTTCGGTGATCGCGGATGAGCTCGGCGAGCCGGTCGTACGTCTCGTTCCAGACCTCGCCGGACATGACCGCCTCGAGCGGCGACGACGGCACTTCGATGGCCAGATCCCGCGGGCGCAGGTGGCCCGAGTCGACGATGGTGCAGGGACGCGGCGCGCCCGTCTCGTGGTTGCCCACGAGAAACCGCGCTACGCGCTCGATGGGCTTCTGCGTCGCGGAGAGCCCGATGCGCTGGACCGCGGCGCCTGCCAGCGCGTCGAGGCGCGCCAGCGACAGCGCGAGATGCGAGCCGCGTTTGTCGCCGACCAGCGCGTGAATCTCGTCGACCAGCACGGCGCGGACGCGGCGCAGCATGGCGCGCCCGCCTTCGCTCGTGAGCAGGATGTAGAACGACTCGGGCGTCGTCACCAGGATATGCGGCGGGCGCGCCGTCATCCGCGCGCGGTCCCTGTTCGCCGTGTCGCCGGTGCGCACCATCGTGCGGATCTCCGGGCGCGGAAGGCCCGCCGCCGCGAGCTCTTCGGCGATGCCGGACAGCGGCGCTTCCAGGTTCCGCTCGATGTCGTTGCCGAGCGCCTTCAGCGGCGAGATGTAGAGCACGCGCGTCTCGTCGCCCAGCGCGCCGGCGACCGCGTCCTTTACGAGGTCGTCGATGGCGGAAAGGAACGCGGCGAGCGTCTTGCCGGATCCGGTCGGCGCGGCGATCAGCGTGTGGTGACCGGCCTTGATCGCGGGCCAGCCGCCGGCTTGCGGCGGCGTGGGCGCGCCGAGCGCGCGGCCGAACCACGAGGCCACGGCGGGATGAAAAGCGGACAGCGCCACCGCCAAGAGCTAGCGCCGGCTCGGACGAAGAACAACATCCTTTCACGCGACCGTTTCCACGGCGTCGGCGCCGCGCGGTCGCGACCAGCGGAGCGGCCTTTCACCCCGCGGCGGAAGAGGTAGCAGCGGGCTGCTCAGCGACGCTGCAAGGACGCATGCTCGAGTTGCGCTCGAATGGCTTCCGACTGCCGAGCTGGCGCTCCATGCTTGGCCGTCGCGGTGCCAGATTGGATCGCGCGCGCGGCCGACGGCGCCAGCTGCAACAGCCGTGAATGGAACTCCTTCGTGTCCGTCACGATCTCCACGGCGTCGCCGATGACTGCCGCGACGGCTCGACTGGCCGCCGAGACGCCCTCGGACCAGGTGAGCATCACCAGGCTCTTGAATTTGCTGCGATGCCCGAGGACGAATTTGACGAACTCGTTGCGCGCCCGGAGCTCGTAGCGATCGAGCGCGCTCGCGTCCGAGAAGTAGTAGAGCGCGTCCGTCCGATCGACGATGCTCTGAAGACCGGCGATGAACGTCGCTTCCAGGCTCGCTGACAAGCCACCGCTCATTCGGGCGTAGATCACGCGTTCGTCGAAGCAGCCGAAGGCGATGCTTCCACCGTCGTCGAGGAGAACGTTGAGTTGCGAGAATGGCCCCATCGAGGTTCTTTGCTCCATCAGCGGCGCACCGCACCCGTTCCTTCAGACTTATAGCGTCGAAAGCACCTTGTATCTATCTGGGGAAAAATGCACCCAAATTGCGGCCGATCGACGGCTCGTGAATGCCGCTGTCCCTACCGCAACTAACCGCGCTTCTGGCACACGAAGTTGCACACGCCGTCGTATCGCTGCGTCACGTACAGGATTCGAAAGATCTTCCCGACCTCGTCGTGCAGCGCGGCAAGCTTGGGAATCTCCGTGAACTGTCCGTAGTGATCGCACCACGCATTCCCGTTACGATCGCGAGCGCGTGGCGCTAGCTTCGCTGTGTCGACGAGCAGATTGAAGATCCACAGTCCCTGATCGCGAAGCAGCGTATGGGCGTCCACGTAGCACTGGGTCCGCTGACGCGCGGAGAAATGCTGCAGCACGTTCGTAGAGACGACGTAACTGAAGGTTCCTCGGGCAACGTCCACGAAATTTCGCGGTATGTTACCCTCGCTCGTTGCCTCGACGACACCATCGAACCTCGGCAACACGTCGACCGCGAAGTACTCGTGATCCGTCTCGGCCTCGATGAAACTCTTCAGCGATCCGAAGCCAGGCCCCACCTCGAGGACCCTCAGACGACGGTGAGCGTTCTCTTCCAGAAAGGCCGTGATGGCGAAGGATTTCGCCAATCGCAGGTTCATACGGTTCGCGTCGATCTGCGTCTCCACGGCGTATGGAAGCTCACCCACCTCCGGCGCTACGACGACGTTGTGAACGGGATCGATTCCGAACAGCTCTTCACAAACACGCCAGAAAGCCCGGCAATCGACCCGATCGGGTGATAGTTTCTTCACGAGCTCGGGCGTGGGCGACAGGCGCGGTCGAACGTCACGCACCCAGCGTCGATACGCCTCGAGGTCGGTGAAGCCGAAGTCGTCGCGCAGGATCCTCCGTATCTCGCCTTCTCCCGCTCGTTCGTTCGAGCCGCTCTCGACGGCGCCCGCCCGCGAGTCGCTCCCGAGATGACAGTGTTTGTACTTTTTTCCGGAGCCGCAGTGGCATGCGTCGTTGCGCCCCAGAAGCATCGTCCAAGGGTACGTGCGCTAGTGAACGACGTGATGAAATTGGGATGATTCTACATTCAGCGAGCCGCCAGACGTCGCCACCAAACGGAGTGCGGGGCCGCGGGGCGCTGCGCCCGCTTCGCGAAGAGATCCGGCGCGAACGCGGCGTCCGGCGCGCGCGAAGCGCCGGGTCACGGCTTCGATGTGCGCGTCGACGCCCCACGCCTCTTGCACGATGAGGACGCCGGGGAGCGGCTTCGGTGCGTTAGCAGGATACGCGAGATAACCGGCGTACTCGCCGCCGGAGCCGTATGGAACCCACTCCGTCTTCAACGACATGCCGTTTCATGTCGCTCAGCGGGCTCCGTCGGCAATGAGGCTCGCCCGCTCCGCCAGCCCGACCAGGCCGAGCCTTCGCGCCGCGGCGCCCACTTGGCGAGCCGACGGCCGGCCCCGTTGTAGAGCTCCCGGCGCGGACTCGGACATTTCGGCGAGCGCGAGCTGCGTCCGCAGAATCTGTGATTTGTAGCCCAGGGCCCGGTGGGTCCCGAGCGCGACCTCGAAGTGGCCGTACGCCGCGCTGGTGTCGCCCAAGAAGCGCGACAAGACGCCGAGGAAGTACGACACCGAGCCCAGGTAGAAGCCCCAGCCGTGCACCGGGTTGAGCAGCGCGTACGGCAAGAGCTTTTCGTAGAGCACGCGCGCTTGCGTCGCGTCGTCCAGGGCGACGGCCGCGAGCGAGAGCTTCGACAGCGTGTAGAGGTAGGCGTGATCGCGCGTGACGCTCTGAAACTTGTCGCTGGCGATCGCGGTGAACTCGATCTGCGCTTCGGCCTTCGCTCCCGAGTCGAGGAGCTCGACGATGCGATCGGCGCGGTAGCAAGAGATGCCGCGCGCCCAGCTCCAATCGGCTTCGTGCAGGGGCTCCGGATGGCCCGCGAACCACGCATGGCCACGGCGCTCCATGCGCATGGCGATCCTCTGGTAGGTGTACTCGAAGCGCGCGTAGTTCAGGCGTAGCCGCTTCGCTTGCTCGTTCAGCTCGGCGAAGCGCGCTTCGGCGTATTCGAGCTCGCCGGCGTGGAAGCGGAGCAGCACGCTGTACCTATCGTACTGCCAGATCGCCTCCGGCCAGCGCAGCGCGTGCGCCACGTCGCCGAACGATTTGAGCGCGCGCTCCGCCGACGGCAGGTCCGCGCGCTGCAAGAACGCGAGATAGCGCCCGACGTACGCCTCGGCCGTCCACCACGCCATCTCCTTGTCGGCGAGCCGCAGCATCTCTTCGGTCACGGCGAGGAGCTGATCGAGATGGTCCGGACCGGAGAGGCCGTGGAGCGAATACCCGAGCGATTCGAGCAAGAGCCCCGGATTCCCGAGCTCGCGAGCCAGCGCGACCGCCCGCCCGCCGAGCGCCTGGCTCTCTTCCACGGCGCACGAGTGCGGCGGCAGACCCGCGAGCTTCCCATACGCACGCGTCCGCTCGACCTTCGCGTCTTCGGGCAACAGCTCGAGCGCGGTGGTCAGCGCCTTCAGCGCGAAAGGATCCGGGACCAGCGCCATCCAGACCGTCGGACGGAGGCAACCGGCCGCTTCGAGCAACAGGTCGGCGAAGCCCTCGGCCGTCGAGAGCTCGATGGCCCGCGCGCAATGGAGCACCGATTCGGGCATCGAACCCGCGCGGCGGAAGGCGAACGCGCTCGCGAGGAGCAGCTCGCAGCTGGTGCGCGGATCCGGCCCTTGCGCGTAGCGCTGAGCCGCGAGCGCCCAGCCGTAGAACTTCGCGGCGTCGTCGTACGCGAACGCACCGACCGCGGCGTCGCCGGCCTTTCGGCAAACGGCGAGCGCGCGCTCGTAGCCGCTCTCCGGCAGCCCCTTGTACAGATGATACGCGAGCTCGTAGAGCCGCGGTTCGAACTGCGACAACGCCTCGAGGGCCGCCGCGATCTCGCCGTGAAGCGCGACGCGCCGGCTCGCCGCGAGCCCCTCGTAGAGGCTTGCGTGGATGAGCCCGTGCGAGAACTCGTAGCGCTCCAGCGGGGTCTTCGCGCGCAAGAACTGAGCGAAGATCGCGGCGTCCAGGCGGGACAATAGCTCGGCGGAGCCGAGGCCCGTCACCTTCTGCAAGAGCGGCAGATCGAATTGCTCGCCGATGACGCACGCGATCTCGAGCACGGAACGCACCGGCTCGGCGAGCAGCGCGACTCTTCGCGCGAGCACCTCTTGAGCGACCAGGGGAAGCTCGCTCGAAGACGACTCGTCGGGCGCGCCGAAGCGCTTGCGATCGGTGAGCAGGCTGACCGCCTCGCGCGCGAAGAGCGGATTGCCGGCGGAGAGCGCGAATACCGCCGGCGCGAAGTCGGGCGGCGCCTCGGCGCCCATGCGGGCGTCCAGGTACTGCTTCACGTCCGCGTCGCGCCAGGGCGTGAGCGCGACGACACGCGCCGGACGGATCCGCGCCTCGAGCGTCGAGAGCGACGTCCCGTTGACCGACTGCCGCGCGCTGACGACGACGAGGAGCTTCGACCGAGGGAGATCCGGCGACAGCCAGCTCAGCACGTCGAGCGAGCTCGCGTCGGCGTCTTGCACGTCGTCGAGGAGCACGAGCCGCGCGCGCTGCTGGGCGGCGCGGCGGAGGAAATGGACGATTTTGTCGAGCAGCCAGAAGCGGCCGGCGTCGTGGCCTGCTTGCGCGCGCAGCTCGTCCCCGCCGGGCTCGGCTTGACGCGGGGAAAGCGCGGCGACGAGCTCCTCTGCCTCCACGCGTTCGGGCGCGGAGAGCGTGCGGTCCGCGCGCGCTTCGCGCAGCAAGCTGATGAACGGGAAGAGGCCGGGCGCGCCGCAGTCGGCGATGCATCGACCCGACCAGACGCCGAGCCCCCACGCCTGCGCCAGCGACGAGAGCTCCGTCATCGAACGCGTCTTTCCGATGCCCTGCGGCCCCGTGAGGAGCACGATGCCGCCTTCGCCGGCGCGCGCGCTGCTCAGACAATCGACGAGACGACCCATGACGTCGGAACGCCCGATGAAGGGCCCCTCGACCCCGTCTGCGGCGGGCCAGCGCGGGCTCGTCTCCGGCGGTACCGAATCGACGCGCGCGCCTTGCCGGCGCACGGAAGCGACGAACCGATACCCGCGCCCGCGGATCGTATCGATGGGATACTTGTCGAGCGCGCGTTGACCGAGCGCGCGCCGCACGTGGTTCACGCACCACGGGACCGCGCCGGGCTTCACCCGCTGTCCCTTCCACAGCGCGTCGAGCAGCTCCTGCCGGCTGACGACGCGGCTGCTGTTTTCTATCAGGTACCTGAGTGTATCGAACACACGCGGCTGGAGCACGACGGGACGTCCCCGCCGGCGAAGCTCACAGGCCGCGCTGTCCACCTCGAATTCGTCGAACGCCCAAACCACGTTTTGAACCTACCCGCGGGAACGCATGTCGTCCACGGAGCCAGGGTCACATACATCGCGTGAGTGCGAATGGTTGTCGGCGAGCGCAGTCGGATGATCATTTCTTGCGCACCCACGCGTCGAGTGACGTCGGTGATTCGCGCGGACGACGAGCGCGCCGGCGCCGTGCCGAGATACGCGCCGTGACCCAAATGGCTAGGAGCAATGCGCTGCAAAACACCATCCGAGAAAGGCGGCATCTCATGGGTTTTGCTCGGGCTTGAGCGGTTCCCCGAAAGCTTCGCGGGGTGCCTTCGCCCGAGCCTCTTCCCGCACGCACGCGGGGATGCGATTCCTATTCCGTGCGTTTCCGCCCCTTGGTCACCGTTGCGGCATTCGCGGGGTCCATCTCGTGCGTGTCCGCTTTCCACGAATACGTCATCTTCGGAGATGCGTCGGTTTACCCACCCCTGGTCTCCGCGGAAGTCGGGGATCTCGTGCCTTTCGAAGTTCGGCCCGCTGTCCCAGCGGGTTCGCAATGGTCGCTCGAATGCCGCGGGCGCGTCCGATTCACGGATCAACCGACGTCGACGGGGCTCGACTGGACCGCGAACCCACGCGCTGTTCGCCTCGAGACGATCGTGTCGCCCTGGGATCCGCTGCCGCCGAGCGAGCACCCGTCACGCGCTTGGTTGAGCTATTCGCTGCGCGACGAAGGCGAGGCCAGTATCCTCGATCGCGAGCTGCCCTTTCGCCGAGTCGCGTTCAAGGAAATCGGCCCGGTCACTTACTCTTTCTCTTACGCGGTCGGCGGCGACGCCCCCTCGTTGACCGTCGCCGATCGCGGCGAGCGCATCGTCGCGACGTACCGGACGCCGGCCGACAAAGGCGTGCCGCTCGCACCGAGGATCGACGCGATGCTGCTCGAATCCGGCAACCGGACCATTCTGTACGCGGAGGTCCGAACGGAGTTCGGCACGATCCCGAAGGAGCTCGTCGGCTACGACGTGACCCTCTCGTACGCGAAGGCCCGCGTCACCGGTCCCGTCGAGATCATCGTCGTCGGATGGATCGGTCACGACCAGTACTGGAAGCCGTTCACGGTGACGCGGTATCCGGAGAAAGCGCCGACGACCCGAAGCGCGCCTTCGTCCCCGCCTCTTGGTCCATGAACGCGACGCGGTTCGCGTCCAACGACGCCTCGTTCGCACCCTGCGCGAACGGCGCGAACGGCGCACGCGAGAGCGCGTCTCGAAATGGCACGTCCCGCCACACCGAATCACGCAGCGCGTGCACGAATTTCAGCGTGCGAAACGCATCGAACCAATCGTGCAGGCGGACGCGCCGCGCGTCGCTCGACGTCGCATGGAGGGCGGCCGCGACGAACGACGCACGTCCTTTCGGGCCGAAGAGTGTTCGCGCGACGGCGTCCCACTCGTCGGCGCGCAGACCGCCGCGGGCGTCCAAAAAGCGATCGGCGGAGCCGTCCGACGACGCCGCGTCGAGCGAACGAAGAAAGCGACCGAGGGCAGCGAACGTCTCGGGCGCATAGAAGAGTCGTTCTCCGCCGGCGACGCCGCGCGCGACGTAGGCGCCCGTACCGAAGGGCGTCCGATCCGATGCGCGCGACTGAATGCGGATCATCGGAAGGTCCGTTCGGACCAGCGGCTTCACCTTGGCGATCTTCGCGAGCAGATAAAAGTCCTCGCCGGCTTCGCGGTTCGGAGCGCCGCGCACGGCGGCATAGGCTTCGCAGTCGACGGCCATCGCGCTCCCCAGCGTGTGGAACGCGTACGGCGAGCCGGCGGCGGCGAGACCCGCGACGTAGTAGCGCAGCGACAATTCGTAGAGCGCGGTCGCGCGCGTGATCGCCTCGTCCGACGACGGCTCGTGCCAGAACGGGAAGACGGCGGCGCCGGCGGCGCTCGACGTGCGGCGCGACCCGGGCGCGAGCTCGGGGCGCTCGAAGTGGCGTTCGGGGAGCGTGACGTCCGCGTCGGTGCAAAAGACCAGCGCGGACTCGACCTTCCCCGCGACGCGAAGCGCGAGCGCGACGTCCACACCGATCTTCCGGGCGAGACCGACGCCCGCTTTCTTGGGGAATTGCGCGCCGCCGCTCGCGCGGTCCACGACGAGCACGTCGAGCGCGCTCTCGGCCGTCGCGCCGACGAAGGCGCTCACGCCGCTTTCCGGCGAACGCGGGACGGCCCGAACGCCGGCCAGCGTCGCACGGAGCTCGGCAAGCAGCGCGGCGTTCTCGGTGCACGCAGCGACTTCACCGTCCCTGCCGTTCACGACGAGGACGCACAAGGTCCTCCCGGACGACGTCGCCGCGGCGCGGAGGTACCCGTCGAGCAGCGAGGCGCGCTCGCGGCACGCGGGTACCACGAGACACCGGCTGTAGCCGCCGTCGACCGCACCCGCGAGCGCCGCCTCCGGCTCGGCCCACGCCGCTAGATACTTCCGAACGGCGTGCACGACTACAGATTACAGGAGCGCGACGAAGTCGCGCGACCCACGCGAAGAACCGGAGCGCTCGTCAGATCGGTCCAAGGCAAAGGAACCTTTGCCCGCTCGCCTGAATGACGGGCGACGGTTCCGACGGCTGATCCATGGACGCGCGCTCAATGAACGGCGGCGCGGAATGGGAGCTTTTCCACGATGCGCGCCTCGGCTTCGAGCAGCTCGTCGGCGCGGCACTGGACGACGCTCTCGGAGAAGTACTGGCGCGCGAGTCGAAAGAAGAGGCCGTGGTGGCGTGATTCGGCGCGCGCGAGCTCCATGTACGTAGCGCCGAGCTCGGGATCCTTCACCGCGCCCGCCACCATCTGTAGCCGCTCGCAGCCGCGCGCTTCCACGATGCCCGGCACGATGAGGCGATCGAGGAAGAGGTCGTCGCCGCCGCTGCGCGACAGGCGCCGGAGCGCGTTCACGTAGGCGTCCTTCTCGTCGCCGACGAGACAGAGCCCGCGCTTCTCGATGATGCGATACATCACGTGAAAGTGCTCGAGCTCCTCGCGCGCGAACGCGATGAGCGGGTCGATGATCTTGCCGCGGTCCGGGTACTTCGCCACGAGCGACATGCCCATCGCGCTCGCCTTGCGCTCGCAGAGCGCGTGGTCCACGAGAAAGGCGTCGAAGTCGGCGAACACGACATCGAGCCAGGAGTCGGGCGTCTTCGAGCGAAGGTCGAGCATGGCGTGGCGCGCGCCCCACGAATCGGAGCGCGGCGTGCGCGCGAATCTACGAGCGAACCTTCGTCCTTTCAAGGCGACTCGGCGCCGCGAACCGCGAGGGTCCGCGGCGTACCGGCGGCTTCGACATCGGCGGGCGCGGGCAGTATGCTCGTGAGAAATGGCCTCGCCTTCGCCCGCCGAAGAATTCGACCTGGTCGTGATCGGCAGCGGCCCCGCAGGGGAAAAGGCCGCCGCCCAGGCCGCGTATTTCGGCAAGCGCGTCGCGATCGTGGAGCGCGCCCCGGAGCCGGGCGGCGCGGGCGTGCACACCGGGACGCTGCCGAGCAAGACCCTGCGCGAGACGGCGCTGTACCTGTCCGGTCACGCCTCTCGCGAGCTCTATGGCGTCGCGGTGAAGCTCGATCGACTCGCGACGCTCGAGCACCTGATGGCCCGCAAGGACGTCATCGCCGCTTCCGAGTCCGCGCGGATCCGGGGGTCGCTGCTGCGGCACGGCGTGTCGTACCTGCACGGCACCGCGACCTTGGAAGATCCCAACACGGTGATCGTCGGCGAAGGCCGCGACGTCCGCGAGCTCCGCGCGAGCTTCATCCTCGTCGCGACGGGCTCACGCCCCTTTCATCCGAAGGACATCGATTTCGCCGACGACCGCATCCACGACTCCGACGAGATCCTGTGCATCCATCGCCTGCCCGAGCGCCTGATCGTCCTCGGCGGCGGCGTCATCGGTTGCGAGTACGCCTGCATGTTCGCGGCGCTCGGGACGCAGGTGACGCTGGTCGACGCTCGCGACGAGATCCTCCCGTTCCTCGACGAGGAGCTCGTCGCGCGTCTCCTCTCGTCCATGCGAACGCTCGGCGTCGAGCTCCGGCACGGCGTCAAATGGCCGAAGGTGGAGTCGAAGGACGACGGCGTGACCGTGACGCTCTCGGACGGCGCCGTTCTCCGCTCGGACCAATTACTCTACGCGGCGGGTCGAGTCGGCAACACCGAGGGCCTCGGCCTCGACAAGGTCGGCGTGGCGCTCGACGCGCGCGGTTACATCGCGGTCGACGAGCATTACCGCACGAGCGTGCCGAGCATCCTCGCCGCCGGCGACGTCATCGGGTTTCCGGCCCTGGCCTCGGTGTCCATGGAGCAAGGGCGCGTCGCGATTTGCCAGGCGTTCGGCTTCGGCTACAAACGCGCCGTCTCGCACACCATGCCGTACGGCATCTACACGATCCCCGAAGTGAGCGGCGTCGGCGCGACGGAGAAGTGGTGCCGCGAGCAGAACCGCGACTACGTCGTCGGACGCGCCCTCTACGCTCAGAACGCGCGCGGAAAGATCGTCGGGGACACCGACGGCCTGACCAAGCTCGTCGTCTGCGCCAAGACGCGCAAGCTCCTCGGCGTGCACGTCGTGGGCGAGAACGCGACGGAGCTCGTGCACATCGGCCAGACCGTGCTGCACCTCGAAGGAACCGTGGACCTATTCATCGACATGGTCTTCAATTTCCCGACGCTCGCCGAGTCGTACAAGTATGCGGCGTACGAGTGCCTCGACGCCTTGGCCAGGCAAGCTCGCTGAGGGCGGGGTCGCGCGCACCGGAGCTCGACGATGACGGTTGCCTCGCCAGCGAAGCTCGTCTTCGCGCTCGCAGCGCTGCTCCCGCTGGGCTCGGGGCTGTTGCCGTCGTGCTCCGGCGAGGCGCCCGCCGTTTACTGCCTCTTCGAGAACGAAGCCCTCCAGGGCGGGCTTTGTCTGACGGAGTGCCAGAGCCGCTGCAACCTCGAAGCGATCGCCGGCTGCGTTTCGACGACGTGCGTCGCGGACTGCGAGAAGGGAAACCTCGGACGATCGGATGCTTGCCTCGACGCGAGCTACACGTACTGGCGCTGCCTGCGAACCTCCGGACAACCCCAAGTGACGTGTCGTGACGACGCGGCGATCTTCTCCGTCAACGAGGACACGTGTCAGAGTCAGCTTCAGACGATGAACGAGCGCTGTCCGGCGGCGGACGCGGGCACGGGCGCGGACGGGGAGTGACCGGGCGCTTTCAGCTGGTGCTCGGGGACGGCGCGTCGACGGTCTCCTGCTTCGGGACCGGGCGCTCGCGCATCTCTTGCTCCGGCGAAGGGCGCTTCCGCTTGGGGCTCGGCTCGAAGCGGACGGCCTTTCCTTCGGACGCGGATCGCATGAGCGCCCGAATCACGCGGATGTCCGCGAGCCCTTCTTCACCGGACGGCTCCGGCGTCCGGCGTTCGAGGATGCATCGCGAGAAGTAGATCAGCTCGGGCGCGAACTGATCGCGTTTTTCGACCTCGAACTCCTTCTTCTTGTCCCCGCGTGTCAGCGTGATCCGAAGCGGTTCGGTGTATTCGTAGGCCGGTTCTACGAGGATATCGCCCTCCGTCCCGCTGACCCGGTAGCTCGAAATGCTCGTGGTGCCCTGGCTCGCCGTGAACTGAGCGATCTTTCCGTCGGGGAAACGAAGCACCGCAGCCGTCGTCTCGTCGACGTCGCGTGACCGTTCGTCGTGGTCACCTATCATGAACGCAAACGCCTCCGAAGGTTCATCGGAAAGCAGGTACCGCGCGGCGTTCACGCAATAGACGCCCATGTCGAAGAGCGCTCCCCCACCCTTTTCACCCTCCGTCCTGATGTCGCCGGGCCTCACCTGATGCGAGAAGACCGAGGAGAAAAACCGCGGCTCGCCGATCTCCCCGGTGCGGATGAGCTCCATCGCCTTCAGGTTGGCCTCCTCGAAATGAAGCCGGTAGGCGATCATGAGCAATCGGTCGTGCTCTCGCGCGGCGTCGATCATCGTGTGGCATTCGTTCTCGTCGAGCGCCATGGGCTTCTCGCAGAGGACGTGGAGCCCGGCGGACGCGGCGCGGACCGTCCACTCGGCATGTAAGTGGTTCGGCAGCGCGATGTAGACGGCATCGATGCGCTCTTCCGAAACCAGTCGATCGAATTGTTCGTAGGCAACGGCGTGCTCGACGTGGAATCGTCGGGCCAGCTCCGCTCGCTTCCGGTCGTTGGAAGACACGATCGCGGCAAGCTCCGAGTTCTCCGCGGCGTGCTCGAAGGCCGGGAGCACGGCGACCTGAGCTATGTTCCCCAAGCCGATGACCGCATATCGGATCTTCTTCTCGTCGCCCATGACACACCTCCTGGCTACCTGCGCCTTCCGGAACTCGGACTGAACGGCCGCCCGCGTCGCCGCGCGATCAGCCGGGATATCCGAGGGCAAACGGCGTGCTCAGGGAGGCCATCGCGCCGACGCCATGCGCCTCGTCTTCGCGAAGACGGCGGCACACGGGATCACACACGCCGGGACATCCGTGCACGCACGTGACATTCGTGCTTCGAACGGCGAGCGAGCAGCAGGGCGAAACTCCGCTGAAATTCGCGGTTCGTCCGCGGGCGCGCAATTTGCTCGGGCGAGCTCCGCATGACCACCACGCGCAAGAAGTCCGCAACCAAATCCGCGACGAAACGCAACGGTTCCGCGAAGCAGGCCACAGCTCTCTTGAAGGAGCAGCACCGGAAAGTAGAGGGTCTATTCAAGCAGATCGAAGGTGCCCGATCGCGCAAGGAAGACCTGGTGACGGAGCTGGCGAACGATCTCGCGGGACACATGAAGATAGAGCAAGAGATCTTCTATCCGCGAGTGCGCCAGCTCGACGAGGATCTCGTCCTCGAAAGCTTCGAGGAGCACTCCATCGCCGAGGTCGCGCTGAAGCGACTGCTCGATACGTCGCCCGAGGAAGAGACGTTCGACGCGCGCGTCACCGTCCTGAAGGAGCTGATCCTGCACCACGTCGAAGAAGAGGAGAAATCCCTCTTTCCGAAGGTGGACAAGAAGCTCGACGCCGCGGAGAGCGAGCAGCTCGCGAGCGAGATGAAGGCGATGTTCGACGACGCCGTGGCAGAAGGCTACGAGTCCATCCTTCCCGAGGGCACGGAGACCACGTCTTCGGACATCGCCGAGCAGCGAGTGCTCGAAGCGCCCATGGCCGCTCATCACTGAGACGCACACGGCGCGTGGCGCTCGCCGCACGTCGATACGGGAGGCCGGATGACCTCGAAAGGTCCCCTGTTACTGCTCAAAGAGACCGCAGCGGGCTGGGAGAAGCACGACGCGGCCCGGCTCGCGGCGGCGCTTTCGTATTACACGCTGCTCTCGCTGGCGCCGGTCCTCGTCATCGCCGTCACCATCGTCGGGTTGGCCTTCGGTGAGGACGCGGCGCGCGGGCACTTGGCGAGCGAGATCGGGGCCGTCGTCGGTCCCCAAGCGGCGCGCAGCATCGAGGCGGTCATCGCCAACGCTCGCGCGCCTTCGCGCGGCATTCTGAGCAGCGCGATAGGCGTCATCGTGCTGCTGCTCGGCGCGTCCGGCGTGTTCGGCGAGCTGCAGTCGTCGCTGAACACCATCTGGAGCGTCGAACCGAAGCCCGGACGAGGTATCTCGGGCGTGATCCGCGATCGATTCTTCTCGTTCACGATGGTGCTCGGCGTCGCGTTCCTGCTCCTCGTATCGTTGATCGTCAGCGCCGCGCTCAGCGCGGTGGGACACGTGTTTTCGTCGTCGCTCCCGGGTGGGGACGTCCTCTGGCAGGTCCTCAATGTGGCGTTCTCGATCGTCATCATCACGCTCTTGTTCGCGCTGATCTTCAAAGTGGTGCCGGACATCGACATTCAATGGCGCGACGTCTGGCTCGGCGCCTTCGTGACGGCGCTCCTCTTCAGCGCAGGGAAATTCCTGCTCGCCTTGTACCTCGGCCGAGCCGGCATGACCTCGTCGTACGGCGCCGCCGGCTCCCTCGTCGCGCTCGCGGCGTGGGTCTATTACGCCGCGCAGATCCTGTTTCTCGGCGCCGAATTCACGCAGGTCCATGCAAACCAGCGCGGCAGTCGCGTCAAGCCGAGCGAGAACGCCGTTTCGGTGGACGCTCCCGATTCGAACGTCGTTCGGCAGTAGTTCGCGCGCTCAAGCGCCCGTGGTCCGCCGCTCACGACGAGGACGCGTCTTCTTCGCGATGGCTTCGATGAGCGCGAGCGCGTCGAACGGGGCGTGCGCCTCGATGTCGTTGTCGAAGTAGACGTACACGTCACGCGTCTTTCGCGCCCACCCGACGACGCGAGTCGCCCAGGCGTCGATGGCGCGCGGCGAGTATCGACTGGCGTAGATTTCGACGTCTCCGTGCAGGCGGACATACACGAAATCTGCCGTGATCTCCTCCATGTACGGGAACTTACCCGCCGTATCCGCGATCACCAGCGCGACGTCGTGACGGCGCACCAAATCGACGAACTCGGGGGTGGCGCAGGAAGGATTCCTAATTTCGATGGCGTGTCGCAGCGGCCGGCGCTCGCCGGCGGAGAGCGCGACGCGGCCGCGGAGCCATGGGTCGTGCTTCCTGGCGAGCCTGGCGGCGGCGACGGTGTCGCGCGGCAAGAGATCGAAGAATGCCTCGAAGCGTTCGGGGTCGTAGGGAACGTTCGCCGGCAGCTGCCAGAGAAACGGGCCGAGCTTCTGTTCCAGACGGAGTACGCCGGAGGCGAAGAAGTTCGCGAGCGGCGCCTCGACCGCGCGGAGCTTCTTCATGTGAGTGATGAAGCGTCCCCCTTTCACCGCGAAGACGAAATCGTCCGGCGTCTGATCGCGCCAGCTCTCGTAATACTCGGGGCGCTGCAGCGAGTAGAAGGACCCGTTGATTTCGATCGTCGGAAATCTCTGCGCCGCGTAGGACAGTTCGTCGGCCTGTCTCAGGCCTTTGGGGTAGAATTTCCCGCGGAAGGGCGCGTACCGAAAGCCCGACAAGCCGACGAGGATTCTTCCGGGACGTCGTGACATCGGTGGCTCGTGGCGAATGATCTCAGGCGGGGCAGCGTTCCCGTGTTCGCGCGGGGGTCGACGTCGTCGCGCGACGCGGGACGAGGCTATTTGCAGCGCCGCCGTCTGGTTCGGTGCTTGCAGCACTCATCCATTCACGAACGCGCGTTGACACGGAGGCGAAATGACGACGCAAACGATTGCCCGATATGAGACGTCCCGGCGCCGAAAAGGCAGCCAGATGCTGCGCGCGACGTCGGCGGATCCCAGGTCGCTGGTGCGCCGAGCGTCGAGCCTCGGCTGGCTCAGCGTCGGGCTCGGTCTGACGGAGCTTCTCGCCCCAGGTGCTCTCGCCCGCCTCACGGGCGCGCGCGACGACGATCGCACTCGGCGGATCGTGCGCACCTTCGGCGCGCGTGAGTTGCTGGCCGGACTCGGGATCCTCAGCGGACGCGCCACCGGGCCCTGGGTTTGGGCGAGGGTCGCGGGCGACGCGATGGATCTCTCCGCGCTCGGTCGTGTGACCAGCGTCGCGCGACGCGAGCGGCCGCGCGCCTCCGCGATCACCGCGGCTGTCGCCGGGATCACGGCGGTCGACGTATTGACGGCGGTGCAGCTGACCAAAAATCCGCCTGGAGTCCTCGTCCGCGGGATCGACGTGAAGAGGTCCATCACCGTCAATCGCAGCCCGGCGGACGTCTACGCACACTGGCGCCATTTGGAGAACCTGCCGCGCTTCATGACCCATCTGGAGGCGGTGACGGTGTTCAGCGAAAAGCGCTCGAAGTGGCGCGCCAGGGCGCCGCTCGGAGCGACGGTCGAATGGGAAGCCGAGATCACCGAGGATATCCCCGACGCATTGATTTCCTGGTGTTCATTGCCGGGGTCGGCGGTTCCGAATAGCGGGTCGGTTCGCTTTCGTCAGGCGCCGGGCGATCGGGGCACCGAAGTGTACGTGCATCTGAAATACGACGTGCCCGGGCGCGCCATCGCGAAAGCGCTCGGCACGCTGTTCGGCGAGGAGCCGAGCCTTCAAGTCGCGGACGATCTGCGGCGCTTCAAGCAGATGATGGAGCTCGGTGACGTCGCCGACTCCGATGCCAGCATTCACCGTGGTCCGCATCCCGGCCGTCCGTCGAATGGAAAGCAGGTGCACCCGTGAAAGCCGTATGCTGGTATGGAAAGAAGAAGGTCCGCCTCGTCGAAGTTCCGGATCCGCGCATCCTGAATTCGCGCGACGCGATCGTCCGGGTGACGTCTACCGCGATCTGCGGGTCGGACATCCATCTCTTCAACGGATTCATTCCCTCGATGGAGAAGGGGGACGTCCTCGGTCACGAATTCATGGGCGAGGTAGTGGAAGTCGGGTCGGCGGTGAAGAACCTCTCCATCGGCGACCGCGTCGTGGTGCCGTTCCCCATTTCGTGCGGACGCTGTAGCGCGTGCCAAGCGGGCACCTTCTCGCTGTGCGAGAACTCGAATCCCAACGCCTGGATGGCGGAGAAGCTCTGGGGCCATTCGCCCTGCGGGATATTCGGCTACTCGCACCTGCTCGGCGGCTACGCCGGCGGACAGGCCGAATACGTGCGCGTTCCGTTCGCGGACGTGGGACCGCTCAAGGTGCCGCCGGAGCTCACCGACGAGCAGGTGCTGTTCCTGTCGGACATCTTCCCGACGGGCTACATGGCGGCCGATATGTGCAACATCGAGCCAGGCGCGGTCGTCGCAGTCTGGGGCGCCGGTCCCGTCGGGCAATTCGCCGTCGCCAGCGCCAGGTTGCTCGGCGCCGAACGCATCATCTGCATAGACAATTTGAAGTACCGGCTCGATCTCGCGGCGACGCGTGCCGGCGCGACCGACGTGATCGACTTCGACGAAGCGGACGTGTACGAGACGCTGCTCGAGCTGACCGGCGGCCGCGGACCCGATGCGGCCATCGACGCGGTCGGATTGGAGGCCAACGGGCATGGCGCCATCTACGCTTACGACCGCGTCAAGCAGGCGACGATGCTCGAGACCGATCGCCCGATCGCGCTGCGCCAGGCGATCCGCTGCGTGCGCAACGGCGGAGTCGTCTCCATCGCCGGCGTGTACGGCGGGTTCATCGACAAGTTCCCGATCGGCGCCGTCGTCAACCGGGCGCTGACGTTGCGGAGCGGCCAGTGTCACGTACAGCGCTACATCCGCCCGCTGCTCGAGCGGATCCGGAAGGGCGAGATCGATCCGAGCTTCATCGTCACCCATCGATTGCCGCTCTCCAAGGCAGAACACGCCTACGACCTCTTCGTGAACCGGAAGGACGGGTGTGAGAAGGTGGTGCTCAAGGCGGCCTGACGCCTCCGGAGTTCGAGCGTGATCGACGGAGGCCGGAACACGCCCGAGCACGAGTGGCTCGGCTGTCCGCGCATACGGCACCTTCCCGAGATGGACTGGGAACCGCGCGCCGGGCACGTGGTGATCGTGGCCCCGCATCCCGACGATGAAACGCTCGCCGTCGGCGGCACGCTCGCGCGGCTGGCGCAAAACGGATGGCGGGTCACCGTGGTCGCCGTCACCGACGGAGGCGCGTCGCATCCGCGCTCGCCCACCGTGACGCCCGCCGAGCTCTGCGCGAGGCGGGCCGGCGAACGCCTCACGGCGCTCGCCCGGCTCGGTCTCGCGGGCGCCCGCGTCATCCGCCTCGACATCGCGGACGGCGCCGTCGCTGCATGTTCAACCCTGGCGACGTCCATCGCGGAGCACTTGAGCGAAGCGGATCTATGTCTGTCGCCGTGGCGGCGAGACGGACACCCCGACCATGACGCCACGGGCAATGCCGCGGCAGCCGCCGCCGCGGCTCGGCGAGCGCGTTTGGCGGAGTATCCCGTGTGGGCGTGGTCCTGGGCTGTTCCGGAATCGGAGGATCTCCCGTGGGCGCGCGCGCGGCGAATCTCGCTGTCCGCCGACGTCATGCGCGCGAAAGCCGACGCCATCCGAGCGCATGCGACACAGATTAGAAATCTGAGCGATCGCCCCGGAGACGAGGCGATTCTGAACGAGGCGATGCTCGCTCACTTCCGCAGGGACTTCGAGGTGGTCTTCGTATGATCTCGCGTCCGGGATCGTCCGGACGTCGCGCGAAGGTTTCGCGATGGACGTATCGAACGAGGGCACGGACGGCGACTCGGGCGCGGTTGTTGCAGCGAAACTGCGCATGAAGACGACGAAGCGCGACGCCAGGAGCCCAGAGGACCTCGCGTGAGCCGAGACATCATCGTCATCGGCGCATCGGCGGGCGGCGTGGAAGCGCTGCAAGAGCTCATGCGGCAGCTACCACGACGGTTCTCTGCCGCGGTATTCGTCGTTTGTCACATCGCTCCCCTGGGCACCAGTCGAATGGCGGAGGTCTTGCGGACCGCTTCCGCGCTGCCGGTCGAGTTCGCGACCAACGAGGAGCCGATCAAGCTGGGCGAGATCCGAGTCGCGCCGCCCGACCGGCACCTCATGCTCGAGGACGGCCACGTCATCCTCACTCGCGGTCCAAAGCACAACAGAGCACGTCCGGCGATCGATCCGCTCTTTCGATCCGCCGCCACGGAACACGGTCGGCGCGTGGTGGGCGTCGTCTTGACGGGGCTTCTCGACGACGGCGCCGCCGGGCTGCTCGCGATCAAGCGCCAGCACGGCGTCGCGATAGTGCAGGATCCGAAGGACGCGCGCTTTCCGGACATGCCGAAGAACGCCCTCGCCGCGACCCCCGTCGATTACTGCGTCCCGCTGCGCGCCATCGGTCCGCTCCTCGTGAAGCTCAGCGAAGAGCGCTCCGGCGGCGAAAGAGCGACGGCGTCGCGAGTGCTCGAAATCGAAGCCAAGGCTGACGTCGGTCGGAGTGTGAACATGGACAATCTGGGCAAGCCGTCCGGGTATTCCTGTCCGGAGTGCGGCGGCGTTCTCTGGGAAGTGGACGATCCGGAGTTGCTGCGTTTCCGGTGCCGCGTCGGACACAGCTTCTCGGTCGAGGGGCTTCGGACGGAGCACCAACAGATCAGTGAAGACGCGCTGTGGGCGGCGGTCCGCGCGCTCGAGGAGAGCGCGAACTTTTCGCGACGGCTCGCCGAGCGGTGCACGACGCAAGACATCCGGCCTGCGGCGGAGGAGTACGAACGAAGAGCGGCGCGTGACCAGGGACACGCCGACGAAATCGCGAGCATCCTCAACAGAAGGTGGACGGAGGGGGACGGTCCAGTCAACGAACGTCAGTAGACCGTGACGTTCATGCTTCGGACGCACGACGTCCAGCCGTCGAGGAACAGCTCGCTCATCGACGCCGGCGAGAGCTCGATGCGCGACAAGAGCTCGAGCGAGAAGCCGAGGTAGTACGAAAGAACCGTCTTCAGCGGGTCCGCGTGGCCGACCACGACGACCACCTCGGACGGTCCGCGGTTGCGGAGCTCCTCGAGCTCTGCGATCATCCGCTCCTGCACGTCGATGACGTGCTCACCGCCCGGCGGGCGCACCCCGGTGCGGTTCACGTTGAAGCGCCGCCATTGTTCCAGGGCATCGAGCTCGTCGAAGGTCAGGCCGCTCCAGGCTCCGAAATCCATCTCGTTCAGCCGGGGCCGTACCAGCGGGGAGTGGCCGGTTCGCGCGGCGATGGGAGCGGCGGTTTCGACGGCGCGCTCCATGGGGCTCGCGTAGATCGCAGCGACGTTCTTTCGGCCCAAGTACTCGCCGAGGCGCTCGGCTTGCCTGCGCCCCTCGTCGTTCAGGTGCACCCCGGGGGTACGCCCCGACAGGCTGCGGCCGATCGTGTCGGTCACGCCGTGACGGACGAGGAGTATGACCGCCATCTTCAGCTCCGTTCACGGCGCATAGCGGCGCGTCATCAGCGCGCAGAACTCGGCGAACTCGTCCACGCGGAGCGGCGGGCTCGTGTGATGATCGCGAATACCGCGGCTTCCCGGCGTGAAGCAGAACGTCAGCGTCACGTCGAACTCCGAGAGGGCGCGCATCTGCTGGTCGAACCACGAGAGCGCGTGGGGGCGATGAAAATCCGCCCAGCTCAATCCGGTTCGAAGCTTCTTCACGCCCAGATTTCGCAGCCACTTCACCGCGTCGTCGAGGCGCGGGTCCTCGAAATGGAACCACTGACACACGCCGAGGTGGGCGGTGTACTCCGGAAAGAGCCGTAGCGCGCGCTTGGGACGGCCGTGCTCGTCGAGTAGACCCATGTGGAAGTGGCGGTAGTAGGAAGAACCTTCCGCCTCGCGGTGCCGCGTCGTCGCGGGCCACGCTCTCGGCAAGTCGAAGAGCGAGTACCAGTGGATTCGCGGCGCCTTGCCGATCAAGAGCTCCGCGCTGCGCTTCAAGCCGAACTCCTGCACTTCTTCGGCGCCGAAGCTCGACACGCCCACCTCCGAGACCCAGATGGGGCGATCCGTCACCGCGCGGATCTCGTCGAGGCGATTCGGCCATTCGTCGATCTGCCAGTGGTTCCAGTCGAGCGGAAAGCCGTGCACCGCGACCGCATCGACCGCGTCGAGCACGCCGCGATTCTTCATGCTCTCCATGAACGCGGGATCGATCGGAGAGATGCCGCCGAGCACCTTGGTCAGCGCCGGTCGCTCGCTCGCGACGGCCGCGGCGGCGAGCCGCGTCATTTGCACGAAGATGCTCCAATCTTCGTCCAGGCCGAAGTCCCAGTGCGACAGATTGTTCGGCTCGTTCCAGAGCATCACCGCTTCGATCATCGCGTCACCTGGCGAAGGGGAGTCACCTCGTCGCTCGGCGAAGGGCGTTCGCGCGCCGCCGAGCGAGGGTCGAGCAAGTGGGCGGTGTCGAGCAGGTGCACCGCTTCGAGCAGACGAATGGCTTCTCTGTAGCCGTTGACCGTTCCGACATCGACGTAAGCGCGCCCCGTGGCCACGGCGTGCACGTCGCCCCCGCGCGCAACGTAGGCGTTGATGAGGCTGCCGACGTACTCGTCCTGCCGTTCCGGCTCGGTCCACAGCGCGTGGAGCTCGCGGAGCGCCCGGCCGCGAATCCTGAAGCCGCCCCAGATGAAGCGGCCGCTCGGCGTCTTCGACTTCACCTGGATCTCGAGGACGCGACCGCTGTCGTCGGTGTTCACGACGTCGAAGAGCTCGGGGTGATCCACGGGGAAGAGCAGGAACACGACGTCGTGCGGGCTCGCTTCGAGGTGCGCGAAGCCGTCTTCCGGAAACCACACGGTATCCGGCAACCCGACGCACGCCCACTCGTCGTCCCTGACGAACGGAAGCGCCTTGAAGATCGCGTCGCACAGGCCTCTGGGCTCGTTCTGCACGACGTAACACGCTCGGGCGTGGGCGATCTCGCCGCCGTAGTACTCGAGGATGTCGGATTTTCCGGGAGAGACCACGAAGCACAGCTTGTCGACCCCCGCCGCGAGCATCCTGCGGACCAGGTGTTCGCTCACGGCCATCGGGCGCTCGGAGCCGCGATCCACTCGCGTCCCGACGGGGAGGAGCTCCTTCGAAAAAGCGAGCGGCTGGATACGCGAGCCGCGTCCCGCGGCGGGGATGATGCCCCACATCACGCCGCTCCTTGCGATCGGCCGTGGTCCTCGACCGCGTGGCGCGCCGAGCTCACGGAGCCGAGGCCCTCGAGCATCCGCTCGAGCTCGGCCGCGCGATGCGACGACGTGTGCTGCGCGAGGGCGCGAGCCCGTCCTGCGTCCGCGATCCGCCGCAGCTCCGCGTCCGACAGCTCGAGCGCCTCGAGGACCTCCCCCGCGGAGCCGACCACGAGGATCTCTTTGCCGGGCTCGAAAAACTCGTCGAGACCTTCCCAGTCATCGCTGGCGACGGCCGCACCGCACGCCGCGGCTTCGAAGAGGCGCCCGGAGGGACAATGCCCGATGCGCGCCATGGTGCTTCGAGTGACGCTCAACGTGAGGCGGCTCGAGCAGAAGAACGCCGGGTGACGCGGGGGAGCGACGTGCGGAAATGCAGCCACGTTGAGCGGCCACCGGATGTCCGCGGGGTAAGACGCGCCGCCGAGGACGAACCTCTGCGCGGGCGACGCCCGAGCAGGACGCATGAAGAGCTCTTCGACGCCGCGCTGCCGGTCTTCGGAGTAGGTAGCCAGATACGAAAGACTTCCGACGAACTCCGCCTCGGGACCCACCGGGTGATGGACGTCGGGATCGACGTGCCCGAAGAGCGGCTCCACGCGCCGAGCGCCGAGCTCCGCCTGCAACGCCGTGAGAGCGGCGCCTCCGGTGAAGCTCAGCACCAGATCGAAGTGCTCGAAGCCGCGCGGCCCGATGTACGACAAAGGCTGTCCCGTCCGCCAAGCCGAAAGCGTCACGGGCGTGTCCAGATCGTAGAACACCTTCGCCTTCGCGTTGCTCGCGAGGACGGCTTCTGTCGCGGCGATGCCGTCGGGGCAGTACGACGTGACCACTCCGACGTCCGCGTCGGCGAGGTGTCGCTCGGCGCGATTTCGCGCTTCTTCCCACGAAGGGTACAAAAGAAGCTCGGCGTCGGCGGACTCGTGCAGGTCCCGATGCGCCGCATAGTAGGGGACGTCCTTCTCGAAGAAGACGACGCGGTGCCCGCGTACGCCGAGCGCGTGGCAGAGTCCGCGCCACAGCGTGGCGTGGCCGTTGCCCCACGACGAGCTCATGGTCAGGCCGAACACGACGATCTTCACGCCGGACCTCCGCCGATGTGCGCGCCGGGGAGCGACTGCTTGGCGTGCTCACGCGACCGCGCGAGCGCGGGCTCGCGCTCGTAGAACGCGTCCAGGATCGCCGCCACGTCGAGGAGCTGCTCCGCCTCGGATCGATACGACGCGGACCGCGAGAGCTCGGTCACCCAGCGCGCGATCATCCGACCTCCCCAGGCGTCCGGGGGCCGCGCGAGCTCGAATCGCGCGGTCCCCTTCGATCGAGAGGCGACGAAATCGTAGAACGAACCGTCCACGTTGTGAAACTCGACGCCGCCTTCGGTTCCGAAGAACGACGCGGAGATGACGGCGTCGCAGCCCACGTGCAGGTTCCACGAACAAGCGACGTCGATCGCGGCGCCGCCCTCGATCTCCATGCGACCGAGAAAGAAGTCCTCGGGCACGCCGCGATCTTTGCCGACCGCGGCGCCGCGAGCGAAGCGTCGCGCCTGGACGCGGTCGACGCGCGGAAAGCCGAGCACCCAGAGCGCCGTGTCGACGAGGTGTACGCCGAGGTCCATCAGACAGCCGCCGCCCGACAAGCACGGGTCGTAGAACCACGCCTTGTCCGGCCCGTAGCCGTTGTGGAACGTGAGGCTCGCCGAATACACGCGCCCGATTTCGCCGGACGATACGACCTCTTTGATGCGCTCGACGGCGCGGGTCGCGCGGTACGAAAGGTCCACCGAGAGCAGCCGGTTCGCCGCGCGCGCCTCGAGCACCAGCGCTTGCACCTCGTCCGCCGTTCGCGCGAGCGGCTTCTGGCAAAAGACCGCGATCCCGCGCCGCAGCGCCGCCCGACACTGCTCGGCGTGGAACGCATTCGGCGTGGCGATGACCACGCCGTCCAACCCCGAGTCGAGGAGCTCGTCGAAGGTCGCGCACACGCGGGCTCGGGGAGCGCTCTCGACGGCGCGAGCGCACGCCGCGGCGTCGGGATCGAAGATGCCCGTTACTTCGCCGCCCGCGGCGATGGCCGCTTGCATCCGATGCAGCCCGATCCAGCCGACGCCCGCGAAGCCGAGGCGAAGCCCTGGCGAAGACGTCATGGGATCACGACCGCCTTGACGAAGCCCTCGGGCTTACCGGCGGTCGCGTCGAGCGCACTCCCCAGTCGCTCGAGCGGGTACGCGTGCGTCGCCAGCTCCGCCGGGTCGACGTGGAGCTTCCCGAGGGCCTCCGTCGAGAGGCGGATCCCCTCGGTGTAACGGGCGAGCTCGCGCTCGTGTGCGTTGATGACGTCGAGCCCGCGCCAGTTCCAGAGCTGCATGTTGACCTTGCGCTCTCCGTCTTGGTGATAGCCGCCGATGACCAGCGTGCCGTGGGTCTTCGTGAGCTCGCCGGCGAGATCGAGCGGCTCCTGCTTGCCCACCAGCTCGAACACGCGATCGCAGAGCTCGCCGTTCGTCAGCTCTTCGACGGCGCGAAGCACTTCACCCCGCGGACCGAACGGCACGACGTCCCGCGCACCCATCCGGCGCGCGAGCGAGAGCGACGACGCACGCCGCGAGATGGCGATGACGCGCGCGCCGGCGGCCGCCGCCAACCGAACGACCAGCGCGCCCAGGAAGCCCACGCCGACGACGGCGACGGTGCTCCCGGCAATCACCGCGGAACGGCGAAACACGTTCATCGCGCAGGCGTACGCCTCGCCGGGAAAGGGAACGTCCGAGAGCTCCTTCGGCAAGCCGACGACGGCGTTCGCGGGCGCAACGTCGTACTCCGCATAAGCACGGTACGAGATCGCCGCGACGCGATCGCCGACCTCGACGCCGCGGACGTCCGGCCCGAGGGCGTCCACCACGCCCCACGCTTCGTGACCGCCGTCACCGGGCTCGAGCGGATAGCGGATCCACGGAAGCCCTTCCCAGGGGCCGAGGTTCGACGCGCAAACACCGCAACCGGCGACGCGAATCCTCACCTGCCCTTCTGCGGGTTCGGGGATCGGGACATCTTCGACGACCGCACGACCGGGTGCGACGATTCGCGCTGCACGCATTTCTGTTCACCGCCTCGAACGATTGGGAACGCTCGGAGGCGGGCAGCTACATCATTGCGTGGGTCGAGCTTGTCAATGTGACGCGTGGCCTCGATTCGTAAGCCTTACACGCTGGAGCAATCGCAAACCGTCAACCGCTCGCGTCGAGCGCCGTTGACTGCGAGTGATCGCAGCTCAAGAGCTTGCGAGCTTCGTCGACGCGATGAATGTCGTAGACCGCAAAATAACCAATCAACCGGTGCGCCTGTTGATGACGTTCGATGCGCTCGGAGGGGTGTACGGGTATTCCCTGACGCTCGCGAAGCGATTGTCCGGTGAAGGTGCGGAGGTGCTCCTCGCCTCCATGGGCGCGCTATCGGCCGCTCAACGCGGAGAGCTCTCGCGCTTGCCTCGCGTGTCGGTCGTGGAGAGCGCGTTCGCGCTCGAGTGGATGGATGACCCCTGGCGCGACGTGGATCGCGCGGGCGAATGGCTGCTCCGGCTCGAGCGCGATTTTCAGCCCACGTTGGTTCACTTGAACGGGTACTCCCATGCGAGCTTGGCGTTCCGGGCGCCCGTCGTCGTCGTCGCACACTCTTGTGTGGCGTCCTGGTGGCGCGCCGTCCTCGGCGAGACTCTACCCGCTCGATACGACGAATATCGAAAGCGGGTGCAAGCTGGGCTCCACGCGGCGTCCGCGATCGTCGCGCCCAGCGCCGCGATGCTGCGCGCGCTCGCGCGCGAATACTCCGTGCCGTTCGACCGGGCGTCGGTCATCCACAACGGCACCTCGAGCGCACGCCTCGGACCGGGAAGGAAGGAGCCCTTCGTCCTCGCTGCCGGCCGGCTTTGGGACCGCGCGAAGAACCTGACCGAAATCGCGGCGCGCGCGGACGAGCTTCGATGGCCGCTGGTGCTCGCGGGCGAGGTCGCCTCTCCCGACGGCGTGACGCTTTCATTCCCGTCGAACGTTCAGGTCCGGGGTGTGGTTACCCGGCCGGCGATGGCGGACCTGATGGCGCGTGCCTCGATCTTCGTGCACCCCGCTCTGTATGAACCGTTCGGGCTCGCTCCTCTCGAAGCAGCCGTCGCCGGATGCGCCCTCGTCGTCTCGGACATCGAGAGCCAGCGCGAGATCTGGGGAGACGCCGCGACGCTGGTTGCACCGCGCGACACCGATGCGGTCGTCGAGGCGACGAATCGACTCGCATCGAGCCCGGAGCTCCGCGCGCAGGCTGCGCACAGAGCCCGTGAACGCGCCTGCCTGTATCCGGAGCGCGCCTTCACCGATGCGTACCTCGAGCTCTATCGCTCGGTGATCGAACGTCCCCGCGCCGCATGCGCGTCTCACGTATCGACGGAGCTTCGTGCATGAAAATAGTCTTGTTTTGTCACTCGCTGATTTCGGACTGGAACCACGGAAACGCACATTTCCTTCGAGGGATCGCGACGGAGTGCGTCCGGCGCAACCACTCCTTCACGGCGTACGAGCCGCTCGACGCGTGGAGCGTACACAACCTGCTCGAAGAGCGTGGCGCCCTGCCGGAGGACGAGCTCAAGAGCTTCTACCCGGGGCTCGCCGTCGTGCGATACGCGCCCGAGTCGCTCGATCTGGATCGATCGTTGGACGGAGCCGACTTGGTGATCGTGCACGAATGGAACACGGCGGAGCTCGTCGCCGCGCTCGGCCGGCATCGGCGCCATGCGCGATACCGTCTGCTCTTCCACGACACCCATCACCGATCGGTCACCGACGCGCCGTCGATGCGCGCGCTCGACCTCGCCGGATACGACGGCGTGCTCGCCTTCGGCGAAGCGGTGCGAGAGCGATACGTCGAGAGCGGATGGGCGCGTCAGGTGTTCACGTGGCACGAGGCGGCCGATCCCCACGTCTTTCGTCCGCGCCCCGAGATCGCGCGGGAAGCCGACGTGGTGTGGGTCGGAAATTGGGGCGACGGAGAGCGCACCGCCGAGCTGCGCGAGTTCTTGTTCGAGCCCATCGCCGCGCAGCACGCGACCGCCACCGTCCATGGCGTCCGCTATCCGGCCGACGCGTTGGCCGAGCTCGGCCGACGCGGCATTACGTACGGCGGTTTCATCTCGAACTACCGCGTGCCCGAAGCGTTCGCGCGGCATCGCCTGACGCTGCACGTCCCCCGCGGACCTTATGCGCGCTCGCTGCCCGGAGTGCCGACCATCCGTATGTTCGAGGCGCTGTCGTGCGGGATGCCGCTGATCAGCGCCCCGTGGAGCGACAGCGAGGGCCTGTTTCGTGCAGGGGATTACGTCTCCGTGAAGAACGGCGTCGAGGCTCGCACGGCTCTGCGCGCGCTGCTTTCGGACGAAGCCGCGCGTACGGAGCTCGGCAAGCGCGGTCGGGAGACCGTTCTTTCGCGCCATACGTGCGCGCATCGGGTCGACGAGCTCTTCGAAATCTGCCGGACGCTCGGCATCGCCGACGCATCGCCGGCGCGCACGGAAAGGGTAGCTGCATCGTGAACATCGCCTTCTTCGGATCGAGCCTCGTATCGGCCTATTGGAACGGAGCCGCCACTTACTACCGGGGCCTGCTCGCCGCTTTGCACGCGCGCGGCCATCGCCTGACGTTCTACGAACCGGACGCTTACGAGAGGCAACAGCACCGGGACATCGCAGATCCGCCCTGGGCACGCGTCGTCGTATATCCCGCGGGAGGACCGGAAGGTCTCGAGCGATGTCTAAAAGACGCGCGCTCGGCGGATCTGGTGGTGAAAGCGAGCGGCGTCGGGGTCTTCGACGAGGAGCTCGAGCGCGAAGTAGCGGCCCTGCGTTCGCCGTCGCGGCTCGTCGCGTTCTGGGACGTGGACGCGCCGGCGACGCTGGATCGCGTGGAGAAAGACGAACGCGATCCGTTCCGCGCCTCGATCCCGCGCTACGACGTGGTGTTCACGTACGGCGGCGGGCCCAACGTCGTCCGCCGTTACGTCGCCCTCGGCGCGGCTCGGTGCGTGCCGGTGTACAACGCGGTGGACCCGCTGGTGCATCACCCGGCGCCGCGCGACGCCCGTCTCGAAGCGACGCTCGGGCTCGTAGCGAACCGCTTGCCGGACCGCGAAGCGCGCATCGAGGAGTTCTTCACCCGCGCCGCGCGCCTGTATCCCGCGGGGTGCTTTCTCATCGGCGGAAATGGCTGGGACGGGCACGACTGGCCCGAGAACGTGCGCGCGATGGGTCACGTCTACACGGAGCAACACAACGCCTTCAACTCCACCGTCGAGGTCGTGCTCAACGTGAATCGTGACAGCATGGCCAAAGCCGGTTACTCGCCGGCCACGCGCGTCTTCGAAGCAGCGGGCGCGGGCGCGTGCATGATCACCGACGCCTGGGAAGGCTTATCGCAATTCCTCGAGCCCGGGAGCGAGATCCTCGTCGCGCACGACGGCGCCGAAGTGGTCGAACACTTGGAAAAGCTCACCCCGGAAGGTCGGCAAAGGATCGGCGCGGCGGCGCGCCGTCGCGTGCTCGCCGAGCACACGTACGCGCGGCGAGCCGAGCTCGTGGATTTCGTGCTCGCCGGAAGCAGCGTCGCGGAGGCGTCGTGAGCGCCCCGCCCCGGCTCGTCGTGCTCGGGCTCTCCATCACCTCGTCGTGGGGCAACGGTCACGCGACGACCTATCGCGGTCTCGTCCGAGGGATGTCGCGCATCGGCTATCGCACGCTGTTTCTCGAACGAAACATGCCCTGGTACGAGCAGAATCGCGACGCCTCGAATCCCGTGGGGTGCGAGGTCGCTCTCTACGAGTCGCTCGCCGAGCTCGAACGCCTCCACGCCGAGGAGATCCGGCGCGCCGACGCGGTGATCGTCGGCTCGTACGTGCCCGAGGGCGTCGAAGTGGCCCGCTTCGTCTCGGCGACGGCGCGCTGCCCGACGTTCTTCTACGACATCGACACGCCGGTCACGCTGGCGCGCCTCGCCGCCGGCGACACCGAGTACCTCGCCGCGGAGGCCATCCCGCGGTTCGACGCGTACCTTTCGTTCACCGGCGGCCCGACGCTCGACTTCATCGAGCGCGAGCTCGGGGCTCGGCGAGCGCTCCCGCTGTTCTGTTCGGCCGATCCGGACTCGCTCGCGCCGGCCCAGGGGATGCCCGCCCGCGAGCTCGGTTATCTCGGGACGTACAGCGACGATCGCCAGCCCGGCGTGAACGAGCTGCTCGTGGAGCCGGCGCTGCGCCTGCCGGAAAAGAGGTTCGTGGTCGGCGGCCCCTGCTATCCCAAGGAGATTTCCTGGCCGCCCAACGTGGAACGGATCGAGCACGTGGCGCCGGGTGAGCACGCCCGGTTTTACGGGTCGCAGCGCTACACGCTCAACGTGACCCGCGCGGACATGAAACGACTCGGGTACTCTCCCAGCGTACGGTTATTCGAGGCCGCCGCGTGCGCGGCGCCGATCATCACCGATCGCTGGCAAGGGATAGAAGAGTTCTTCGAGCCGGGCCGGGAGATCTTGCTCGCGTCGACCGCGAACGAGGTCATGTCGTTCCTCGAAGAGATCCCGGAGCACGAACGGAGAGCCATCGGCGCTCGCGCCCGAAGGCGATTCTTGAAGGAGCACACCGGGCAGCGCCGCGCGGCGCAGCTCGACGGCTACATCCGGGCGGCGCGCTCCGCCGCGACGCGGATCACCGCGCGGGTCAGCACGTTCAAGTCTCACGAATCCGTGGCCATTCCCGAAAACCCTGGTGACGCATGACGCAGCCTCACGACGAGATCGCAGGGCTCGGTCCCTGGTTCCACAACCTCCACCTTCCGGACGGAACGGAGACGGCTCCCGGACACGAGCTCGGTGACTTTCCGTCGTTCAAATGGAGAGCCATTGCCCCTCATTTTCCCGAGCGCATGGAAGGCACGCGGGTCCTCGATATCGGCTGCAACGCGGGCTTCTATTCGATCGAGCTGGCCCGGCGCGGCGCTCTCGTCACGGCCATCGACGTCGACGACCACTATCTCGCGCAGGCGCGGTGGGCGGCGACGCGCTTCGACGTGCAAGACCGAATCGAGTTCAGGAACATGCAGGTGTACGAGCTCGCGCACGTCGAAGAACAGTGGGACGTCGTCCTGTTCCTGGGCGTCTTCTACCACCTCCGGTATCCGTTGCTCGGACTCGACGTGGTCTCCCGACGCGTCGGACGCACGCTCGTCTTCCAGTCCATGACGATGCCCGGGCCGCCGCAGGAGATGCTCGTTCCGGAGGACATTTCTCTCGAGGAACGCGAGCGCCTCACGGAAGACGGCTGGCCCAAGATGGCGTTCATCGAGCAGAGCCTCGCGGGCGATCGCACCAATTGGTGGGCGCCGAACGCGGCGGCCGTGGCGGCCATGCTGCGCACGGCGGGGCTTCGCATCGTGCGCCAGCCCGCGCACGAGATTTACTGGTGCGAGCCGGATCCCGACGGGGCGTCGAGTGTGTGGTCGTGGAACGCGGAGGAGTACTTGGCCGCGACCGGCTGCGGCGCGCGCTGACGCCGGGCGAGCAACCACGTCGACAGCCTGTCTATGCCCTCGTCGACGCCGACGGCGGGTTTCCATCCCGTCGCTCGCGAGAAGCTTTCGTGGTTCGACGAGTAGTAGCGCTGGTCGGCGAGGCGCGCCGGCTCGTAGTGCACCTCGACTTTTCGACCGAGGAGCGAGCCGATTCTGTCGAGCAACTCGCGCAAACTGATGCAGTTCCTCGGGCCGCCGCCGATGTTGAAGGGCGTGCCGGACAGCTCCTGCATCCGTTTGCGAGCGAGCAGCATGGCGCGCACCAGGTCGTCCACGAAGAGGATGTCACGGACCTGTTTGCCGTCGCCGAAGACGGTGATGGACTCTCCGGCGAGAGCGCGGATCAGGAAGTGGGCGACCCAACCCTGATCTTCGTTGCCGTGCTGATGAGGACCGTAGATACAGCTCATCCTGAAGACGGTCGCCGGCATGTCGAAGGTACGCGCGTAGTCGAGCACGTACTGATCCGCGGCGCCCTTCGAGCAGCCGTACGGACTGTGGAAATCGAGCGGCCGCGATTCGTCGATGCCCGCGCGGCACGACGCCGCCACGCCCGGCTCGACGCGAAAGTCGGACTCCTCGAGCGACACGTCGTGCAGCGGGCCGTACACCTTGTTCGTCGAGGTGAACAGAAGCGGCGCTCGTCGTTCGAGCCGCCTCGCGGCCTCGAGCACGTTCAGGGTGCCGCGCGCGTTCGACTCGAAATCGACCAGCGGTTGTTCGAGGCTCGTGGTCACCGCGACCTGAGCGGCGAGATGGAAGATCGACGTCGCGTTCCGAACGGCCGCCTCCACGGCGTAGGCGTCACGGCAGTCGCCCCGCTCCACGCTCAGCCGCGCGCCGTGCACGTCCGACAACCATCGCGCGTTGTCCAGGGAGCCCGCGCGCGAGAAATTGTCGAAGATCGTGACACGTTCGCCGTCCGAGAGCAGGCGGTGGGCCAGGTTCGTCCCGATGAAGCCGGCGCCTCCGGTGATGAGCGTGTATCCGGATTTGGGTTGTTCCATCTATGCCGCAGCCTTCCTCAAATGGTTAGCCCGCGAGCGTCGAGCTCGCGGCTTGCATCGTCGACCCGATCGGCAGCTTGCTGATTCGAGAGCCACTTCGTGTACTCGCGGAGCCCCTCCTCGAGCGTGACGCGAGGCTCGTACCCCAACAGTGATTTCGCCTGGCGCACATCGGCGAAGCAGTGGCGCACGTCGCCCACCCGATGCTTGCCGGTCACCTGCGGTTCGATCCGCGAACAACCGAGGGAGTCGGCGAGGCGCTGCGCGAGCGCGCGGACGGTGATGGGACGCCCGCTCCCCACGTTGATCGCGTGGCCTCTGGCGACGTCGGATTCCAGAGCGAGCCTGAAGGCGTTCGCGACGTCGTAGACGCTGACGAAATCCCTCTGCTGCTTGCCGTCCTCGAACACCAGGGGCCGATTCTTGTTCAAGAGGCGCGCGCCGAAGATCGCCAGCACGCCGGTGTAAGGATTGGAGAGCGCCTGGCGCGGGCCGTACGTATTGAACAGACGCAACGCCACCGTGGGGATGCCGCGCGCCGATCCGCAGATGAGACACATGCGCTCCTGATCGTATTTGGAGAGCGCGTAGATGCTGGAGACTCGCGCGCGTTTGCTCTCCCGCGTCGGCACGGGAGCCAGCGCCTGCCCGTCGCCGGCCCTCACCTCCCAATCACCCGCGGCGAGCTGCTTGCGGGAACGCTCGACGTCGTCGTGCAGCGTGCCGTCGCTCGCCTTGTAGAGGCCCTCGCCGTAGATGCTCATGCTCGAGGCCACGACGAGGCGGCTCACCGGGCGCTTGGAGAGGGCTTCCATGAGCACCGCGGTACCGAGCCCGTTGATGCTCGTGTACTCGGCGATCTCGTACATGCTCTGTCCGACGCCCACGGCGGCGGCGAGGTGTACGACGGCGTCGACGCCGGCGAGCGCCGACTCCATCGCCCGCACGTCGCGCACGTCGCCGTGAACGAACTCCACGCGATCGTCCAGATACGCTGGCCGCTTCGCGTTCGGACCGTGGACCTGTCCTCTGAGGTTGTCGATCGCTCGGACCTTGTAGCCACTCCGAAGGAGCTCGTCTGCGACGTGCGACCCGATGAATCCCGCGCCACCGGTGATCAGTACATGCATCGTGTTCCTGTCCTTACGCGCTGGTGATGCGACGTAACTCGGTGAAGCCTCGCGCGCTGCGCATTGCTTCCGCCAACGAGGTAAGTACATGGCGCGTCCATCAATCTCGTCAAGGCGCGTTTTGTCACGCTCGATGGTCACTCTTAACCTCGAGGTCGCCCGATGGAGTCGGCTCGTTCGCACGTCGCGCTCGTCCGTGATCGCGCGAAATTCGTCCGACGTCGTGATGCAAGGAAGTAGATGCGCGAAAGAAAGCTGTTTGCGTTCGTCTCCGGCGGTTCGGTCTGATCTCGTCCCGCGCGTCTGCTCGAGCGCGCGCCGTTCGCTCGAGCAGATTCGTCACGTCAGTGCTTCGTGAGCCGTCGCCCGTGATCGTCACGGCGGCCCTTCGTCGTCCGACGACCCGACGAAGGGTTGCTTTGCCGCGCGTCAGGAGCGGCTCTTGGCGGCGCTCCCCGGCTCCGCCATCTTGCGGTGCTGCTCGGCCAGCATGCCCGAAGGAGCGACGTGGGCGATCGCCGCGCGGAGTTTGTTCTGCCAGCCGGTGACGACGTCGCTCTCGCCCTTCATCATGGCCTCGAAGCCGATCTGCGCGACCTCCTCGGGCGGCTGTTTCTTGCTGCTGCCCACCTCTGTATCCAACATGTCGGCGCGCTCGAAGAACTCGGTCTCCGTGGCGCCGGGCATGAGACACGTCACCGTGACCGGCGTGCCTTTCAGCTCGGCGCGCAGCGCAAAGGCGAACGAATCGAGGAGCGCCTTCGTACCGTTGTAGACGGCCTGGTACGTCCCGGGCATGAAGCCGGCGATCGAACCGGTGATGAGGATCCGTCCTTGGTTGCGCGCTCGCATTTGCCCGCCGATTTCGTGAACCAGGTACAGGGTCCCCGTGACGTTGGTGTCGATGACTTTCCGGACGTCCTCCCATCGTTGATCGAGGAAGGCGTGTCCCAGGCCGCGACCCGCGTTCGCGAGGAGCGCGTCGACGGGACGTCCCCGCGCCGCGCTGATGAGCTTCTCGACGCCCTCCCGCGTCGAGAGATCCGTCTGTACGGCCTCGACGATCACTCCGAGGGTGCCGAGCTCTTCAGCGGCACCCTCGATGGCCGGCTCGTCGGCGGCCACGAGCAGATCGAAGCCTGCCTTGGCGCAGCACTTCGCCAATTCGAACCCGATCCCGCTGGAAGCTCCGGTCACGATCGCAAACGGACGATTGGCTATGGTACCCATTGTCGACTGCTCCTTTCGTTGGCTGCTCGGTGCTCCTTGCAGACGACGTTCCAGAGGTTCGCAGGGCGACGAGGGGCGAGAGCGATGCAGCGAGCCGTTCGACGAGCTTCGCCTCGCCCGCGAATGGATGCGTTGCAGAACACCCCCGCGCGCGTCCGGATTTCGCCGGACGAGAGAATGCTCATCCTCGCGGAGCGCGTTCGACGCAGCTTGTTTCCACGCGCTCTTGCGCGCTCCAGAAGTCGCTCGAGCGCGAACGCGGCATGAAGCGTGCACCGGCGACGCGCAGTGGAGGACATGTGGCTGCAAGGAGAACAAGAACCAAGGCGAGCGGCGCCGCGAGGGCGTCCACGGATCACGACGAGATCAGAGAATGGGCGGAAGAGAAGGGCGCGCATCCGGCCATCGTGAAGGGCACGGGCATCCTTCGCCTCGACTTCCCCGGCTTTTCGGGTGAAGAGACGCTCGCGCCGATAACCTGGGATGAATTCTTCGAACGCTTCGAAGAATCGAGCCTCGCTCTTCTGTATCAAGACACCACCGGCTCGGGTCGAGACAGCACCTTCAACAAGCTCGTTCACCGCGACACGTTGAAGGAGAAACGCGCGGCCCCCCGCAGGAGTCGCTCGCGTCGAAGCAGCGCGCGTCCGGGCGTCAAGCGAGCCAGAAAGCCGACCACGAAGGCGCCCGCGAGGAAGGCCTCCGCGAGAAAGGCGCCCGCGAGGAAGACGCCCGCGAGGAAGGCCTCCGCGAGGAAAACGCCCGCGAGGAAGGCACCCGCGAAGAAGCGACGCCGCGCCGGATCGAAGTCCACTGCCCGCTGACCGCGGTCTGCGAGCCACTCGCGCTTCTATCCGGATGAGCCTCACTGTCCTGTCGATTGCTTACCCGTTCGCACGCGTGTCTCGGGACAGCATCGGAGGGGCCGAGCAGGTCCTTTCGATGCTCGACGAGGCGCTCGTGGCGGCCGGCCATCGATCCCTCGTCATCGCGTGTGCGGGCTCCGAGTGCAGCGGCGAGCTCGTGCCTCTACCGATCGGCGACGATGCGGATCTGACGGCGTTCGAGACGTGGCACGAGCAACACGAAGCGTGCAGGGCGGCCGTCCGGAGAATCCTCCGACGTGAGCGGGTCGATGTCGTGCACGCGCACGGCACCGACTTCGACGCGTACACGCAGGACCTGCCCGTTCCACTGCTCGCGACGATTCACCTCGCGCCGTCCTTCTACGCGCCTCGCGTATTCGCCCACAGCGGTCGGTTCGTCGCCGTTTTCGTGTCGGAGACCCAACGCCGTCTCGCGGGCGCCCCGCCCTGCCGCTCGGTCGTCATCCCCAACGGAATCCGCCTCGAACGATTCTCGTTCTCGACTCGGAAGGACGACGAAGCCGTCGCGCTCGGGCGGATCAGTCCGGAGAAGGGTTTCCACCTCGCGCTCGACGCCTGCTCTGCGTCGGACACGGCGCTCAAGCTTGCGGGTAAGGTCTTCCCCTATCGGGAGCATCTCGTCTATTTCGAACGAGAGATCCAGCCACGGCTCGACCGCAAACGGCGCTTCGTCGGGCCGGCGATCGGTAGTGCGCGCGCCGAGCTGCTGGCTTCGGCGAAATGCCTCATCGTGTCGAGCACCATCCCGGAGACGAGCTCCCTCGTGGCCATGGAGTCGGCGGCGAGCGGGACGCCGGTCGTAGCGGTCGCGCTCGGCGCGCTGCCGGAGATCGTCCGGCATGGTCTCACCGGGCTAATCGTCGACGATCCGAGCGAGCTCCCCGAGGCCATCCGGCGCGCGGACGAGATTTCCCCCTTCGATTGCAGAGAGGTCGCGGAGCGTGAGTTTTCCGCGACCAAGATGTGCGCTCGCTATCTTTCATTGTTCGAATCGCTCTGTTGAGCCGAGACGGCGCCAGCTCGCCGGAAGAAGACGTGCGCCCACTCGAAGGCGACGCCGGCGTTCGCCGCCGCCTGCCGGTCGACCTCGGCATCGCCGACGAACAGCGCAGCCTCCGGCGCGATCGCATAGTGCGCGAGGATCGCGCGGAGCATCCCGGCCCCTGGTTTGCGGCACGAACAATCCACTTCCAGCCGGTGCGGGCAGTAGCGAACGGCCGACGGAGCGACGCTCCTACCGCTCGCCGTCTCGATCATGCGCAGCAGCAAGCGATGCGCCGTCCGTTCATCGACGAGTCCATAGCCGACGTGGTCCTGGTTCGACGCGACGGCGAAAAGCACCGCGCCGGGGAGCTCGGCGAGGCGCTCGCGCACGCCCTCGATGAGCTCCCATTCGCCGTCGGCGTGCGGGCACGGCTGTCCGCTCACCGTGGTGCGGCGCAGCGTCCCATCCGCGTCGAAGATGACGAGCCGATATCGCTCCCTCGGCGCGCCCGATGCGCCTTCGTTCACGGGGCACCGGCCTCGAGCCGCCGCCGCAGTCGGCTTCCGTACGTCGCCGCCAGCGTTCGAAAGCCCTGCACCTCGTCGCCGTCGACGAGCCGCGCGGCGACGTCCGCGTAACCCGTTCGAAATGCGAGGTACGCGGCTTCGTAGAACCCGAAGCGGTCGACGATCGAACGGTCGCCCGATGCGGCGATGTACCTCCGCAATAGCTGGTCGCGCCGTCGATCGGACAGCTCGAACTCCACCACGGCGCCTGCCAGATCCCAGGCGATGTCCACGGGACCTGGAAAGAAATGGTCGTCGCCGTGCTCGAAAGCGTCCGTCTTGGTGATGCCGTGCTCGGTGAGGATCCATTCGTGAGGAGCCATGCGGCCGTCCACCACCAACGCCTCGGCCGGGGGCGGACTTCGCTCCGCGAATGATTCGAGCACCGAGACATATTCGCCACCGAGCGCCTCGGCCACGTTGGTCCGCATCATTCGGAGAAGGCCCGCGACGTCGATGCTCGAAGCGGAATGGAACGTCCGCGCCACGAAGCTCGCGTAGCGCGAAAGGCCGTCGAGGAGCGCGTCGCGTTCGCCGGCGGTTTTTTTCAGGGGTGTTCCGGGCACGAGCTCGAGCTCGAGAAAGCCGTCTTCGAACGCGAGAGACGGCGGTCCGAATCCTGCTTGCGCCAGGATTTCCGCGCGCGAACGCACTGCCGCGCCATAGCGTCCGAAGCCCGCGAACCGCGCGATGCTCATTTTCGAGCGGGAGCGTCGAAATACGAACTTGCGGCGTTCGTGCTGCGGAACCACCGCAACTTCGGCGCCGGTGGCCCACGGTTCGTCGCGCCAGGCCCCGGCCGATACTTCCCGCGCGTCACGTCCCGACAGCAGGCCGACCCACGACGGGTCGAACGGGGCTACGTAGCGGCGGTGCGTCGCCCAGACCGCCCGCGCTCTCTCGGATGAAAGCGCATTTTCGTCCGCGTCCCAGCTCGGCATCAGCACGACGGCCGGAGGACCGACGCCCAGCCCGACGAGCCAGTCGACCACACAAGCAAACGAGCTGCCGCTCATTCCGGGTCCTTCGTCGACGACGACGTACAGCGCGCCCCCTGCACCACGAACCAACGCGTCTCGCAACGCGGGTTCTACTTCGAGAACGCGATCGAACGGGTGTCCGCGTGGCCTGAGCGTCAGGCTTTCCACATCGACGCCGCGGCTCCGTAACGTGGCATGCACGACCGCGGACAAAGCGGTGCCGACGCTCCGCAACCCGATCACGACCGCCCGGCGCGGCGTGCGCTCGGCGACGACATGCAACGCCGCAGCCCGGTACTGTTCGGGGAACAAGCAGTATCGGGAGAATCCCTCCGGGACACGCCGCTCGAGTGCTCGTGGCAGGCGTGTTCCGTCGATCGAAGCGAGTACACGGGCCGCCGTGGCGCGAAAGGCGCGAGCGGCCTCACCCTCTCCCTCGAGCGCCGCGACGAACGAAGACGCGAGCGCGATGCTCGCTCGGCGCATCGTCGAACCGAGCTCGCTCGAGCCGTCTTCGGTCGGATGCTCTGCGTCGGCGAGGGCCGTCTCGAAGTCGCCCGCGTCGACGATCAGGTCGCGCGCGTCCGAGACGACACATGGTCGCCTCGCGACGTCCGCTCGCAGCGTCGCGAGCCAGGTCGAGGCGGTCTCGATCGTCGCTTGATTTCGGTAGATGAGCATCGGCGCGGATCGCCACGAGCCACGGAACGGTTCTTCCAAGCCTCGCTCGAGTCGAGTCTAGACGCGTCCTCCGCGTTCGCTCGCGGGTTCGAGCGGACCGGTGAGCCAGCTCGATTGTCGTGGTTTCGTGCTGGGGAGTTTCGCGACGCCGTCGCCCGCTGGTTTGAGCATCACCGTCACACGAACGTCGAGGCGCATCCGAGCGCCAGCGCGACTCTCCGGTAGCACGCGGCTTGCAGTCGTGTTCCCGCCATCGGCCGCGCCGGAGCGCGAGAAAGAAAGGATCATCCGATGTTCATGCACAACAAGCGGCTGCAGTACACCGTCCGCGTCGGCGAGACGAACCCCGGGCTCGCGAACCTGATGCTCGAGCAGTTCGGCGGTCCTCAGGGCGAGCTCGCTGCAGCGATGCGCTACTTCACTCAGGCGCTTGCGGAAGACGACCCTGGCCGCAAAGACATGTTGCTCGACATCGCCACCGAAGAGCTCAGCCACCTCGAGATCATCGGGACCATCGTCGCGATGCTCAACAAGGGCGCGAAGGGGAGGCTGGCCGAGGCCGCCGAAGAGCAGGCCGAAATGTACCGGACCATCACCGGCGCGGGGAACGACAGCCATGTCACGCAGGTGCTGTACGGCGGTGGACCTCCGCTCGCGAACTCGGCGGGCGTCCCGTGGACGGCGGCGTACATCGACAGCATCGGCGATCCGACCTGTGATCTTCGTTCGAACATCGCGGCCGAGGCGCGCGCGAAGATCATCTACGAGCGCTTGATCAATCTCACCGAAGACCCGGGCGTCCGGCAGGCGCTCGGGTTCTTGATGACCCGCGAGGTCGCGCACCAAAAGTCGTTCGAGAAGGCGCTCTATGCCATCGAGCCGAACTTTCCCCCGGGGAAACTCCCCGCAGACCGGCAATTCGCGGACAAGTACTACGACATGTCCCAGGGCGACGGAAACATGCGCGGTCCGTGGAACGAGGGCGAACAATGGGAGTACATCGAGGATCGCAAACAGCAACGCGCGGTCGACGGCGGCGACGGCTCCGCTTCCGTCGTGTTGAAGCGCGACGAGCGTGAGCGCCTCGCCAACCTCGCAGCTCGGACCGAATCGCAGACCGGCTTGAACCCGACCACCGGCGCCGAGCTCGGCGCGGGACCAGGAGCCGGAACCGTCTCGGGGCAGTAGGATCTTGCCGGTAGCCCGAACAGCGCAGCATGCGGGTCGGCGCAGGTAGCGTTCTGCCCGAGGACACACGCGGCGGCAGTTCGCCTCGCCATGAGTCGGGTCGCTGGCAGTTCGTCGCGCGCCTCGGCCCTGCGGTGATCGTCAGCGTCGGGTACATGGATCCCGGCAATTGGGCGACGGACCTCGAGGGCGGGGCGCGCTTCGGATACACGCTGCTCTGGGTGCTCGTCGCGTCGAACGCGGTTGCGCTCGTTCTCCAAGTGCTGAGCGCACGCCTCGGCGCCGCGGCCGGCCTGGATCTCGCGGAGGCGTGCCGGCGCTTCTATCCGCCGTGGATGGCCGTGCCGCTGTGGCTGCTCGCGGAAGTCGCCATGGTGGCTTGCGACCTCGCGGAGCTGCTCGGCAGCGCGATCGCGCTCCACATGCTGTTTCGTCTGCCCATCGTGCTCGGCGCGATCTTGACCGCCTTCGACGCGTTCGTCTTGCTCGCGCTCACCGGCCGCCGTCAGCGTCTCCTGGAGGTCGTGGTCGCGCTGCTGGTAGGCGCCGTCTCGTGCTGCCTCGGCGCCGAGCTCGTCCTTTCGCGACCGAGCTCGGCGGAGGTCGTCGGCGGGCTCGTCCCGCGCATGCCGAGCGACGCGCTTTACGTTGCCATCGGCATCGTCGGCGCCACCGTCATGCCGCACAACCTGTTCCTGCACTCCTCGCTGGAGCGGGCGTCCGGGACCGACGCCGGACGACGTTCGCCGAAATCGAGCCTCGCCGCCACCGCTGTCGCGCTGAACGCGGCGCTGCTCGTGAATGCGTCCATCCTGATTCTTTCGGGGGCGGTCTTTGCCAGAGCTCGGTACGCCGTCACGGATCTGGATGATGCGCGAAACCTGCTCGCGCCGTTGCTCGGCAGCTCCGTTGCGCCCGTCTTGTTCGGGATCGGACTCTTGCTTTCGGGCCAGAGCGCCACGATCACCAGCACCCTGGCAGGCCAGATCATCATGGAGGGCTTCGTCCGCGTTCGCCTGTCGCCCCTGCTCCGGAGGCTCGTCACCCGATCGCTGGCGCTCGTTCCGGCGCTCATCGTACTGACGACGCGCGGCGGCCGCGGCGCGACGACGCTGATGATCACGACGCAGGTCATCTTGAGCCTCGAGCTTCCGTTCGCGGTCGCCCCTCTGGTGCGTTTCACCGGCTCGGCGAACGTGATGGGCCGTCATGCGAACGGGCTCGGAACACGGGCCGTCGCGTTCGGAGCCGCGGCGCTGGTGACGCTCTCGAACGCGGCGTTGATCCTTCATTTCCTCCGCGCCATCCCGTCCGCGGGGTGGCGCGGCGTCCTGGTCTTCGCCGCGGGGCTCACGACGATCTTCTTCGCCGTCCTTGCGTTCACTCCTCTCCGCGATCCAGAAGCGCGGTCGTCCCCAGGTCGCGCCGGCGCCCGCCCGCGGCGAGCCCCCGGCGGTGCTCGTTGGCCCTGCCCTCTACCGCGGACGAAAGCCGAATAGCCGGCGACGCTCCGGCATCCAATCCGCGAGGTACCAGGGCGCGCTGACGATCACGATCTGCGGTCCCCCCTTGAGCGTCAGCAGGGACTTCAGCAACGACGCGTTGTTCCGGTGCAGCAGGTACTGGTACCAGTGGCGCTCCACGAGCTCCGGCACGATGACCGCGATCTGCCGGTCCGGGTTCTCTCGCGCGAGCCTGTGCATGAAGTCGAGCAGCGGACCGAAGAGTCGCCGATACTTCGACCGCAGCACGAAGAGCTTCGGCGCTTCGTGCCCGTGCTCACGCGACGGCGCTCCGACGAGATGCTCCCATTGCTCCGATAGGTCCTCGACGACGTCGGAGTCGGTGAGCACCTGCACCGCGACGACTCGCGGCGCGAGCCCCATGGCGAATCCCAGCGCCTTCATCGTGACGGCGTTCCATCGCCGGAGCGGAACGACGGCGAGAGGAGCGGGAGCCGGCCTCAGCGACGGAGGTTCCTCCGGAGCCGTCGCCGTAGCCACGTAGTCGTAGTGGGCGCGCACTTGCCGGAAGAGCAGGACCAGTCCGAGGAAGAACAGAACACTGATCCAGGCGCCCTCGAGGAACTTGGACGCGATGATGACGCACAGCGTGGAAGCCGTCGCGGCGGCGCCGGTCGCGTTCTGCAAGAGGCACCACTTGGCGTGGCGCGTCTTCTGCTTCTTCCAGTGGGCGACCATGCCGAGCTGCGACATGGTGAACGCCAGAAAAGCTCCGACGGCGAACAGCGGGATGAGCGCGTCGGTGATGCCGCCGAAGACGATCAGGAGCAGGCCCGCGAGCCCGGCGAGCGCGAGGATCCCGTGCGAGTACGCGAGACGGCGTCCTCGATCCATGAATGAGTCGGGCAAAAATCCATCTTGCGCGAGGAACCGACAGAGGCGCGGGAAATCCGCGAAGCTCGTGTTCGCCGACAACGCGAGCACGGTCACGACGCTCGACACCGCTACGTAGTAGGGCATCCCGCGTCCAACGGTCGCGGCCACGATGCGCGAGAGCACGCTCTCGTACCGAGCGCTCCCCGGCACGGTCGCCGTGATGCCTTCCGCGCTGCAGAGCCAGGCGCCACCGACGAGCAGGCCGGCGAGGAAGAGGTTGATGAGCAGCAGCGTGCGCCGCGCCTTGACCTCCGCGGGATCGCGAAAGATGGGGATGCCGTTGCTCACCGCCTCCACGCCCGTCATCGCCGTGCAGCCGTTGGCGAACGCGCGCGCCAGGAGCCACACGGAGGCCGTGGCGGTCGCGGCGGAGCTCGAGGGCGAAGGGCCGTGGGCCCTCGCGGAATGGGTGATGTGCGCGAACGCGCCGAACGCGACGACGGCGAACAACGAGCCGAGGAACACGTACGTCGGGATCATGAATACCGTGCCGGTGGTCCGCACGCCGCGCAGGTTGAGCACGGTGAGCACCGCGAGGATGCCCAGACAGAGGGCCAGCGTGTACGGTCGCAGCGTGGGGACCATGGATATCAACGCGCCGACACCCGCGGAGATGGCCACTGCGACGTTCAGCAGGTAGTCGACCGCGAGCGAGCTCGCGGCGACGAGCGACGCGGTCGTGCCCAGGTTTTCCTTCGCGACCGTGTACGCGCCGCCGCCGCCCGGATATGCGCCGATCGTCTGGCGATACGAGAGAAACAGGAGGGCGAGCACTCCGACGATGAGCCCGGTCAGGAGGCCCACGTATCGGAGGCCGCCCGTGCCGAGCGGCAGGAGCACGGTCAGCAACGCTTCCGGTCCGTACGCCGCGGACGCCAGCGCATCGAGGCCCAGGACCGCCACGCCGGCGACGGATCCGACGCGCTGAACCTTGTCTTCCTTGGTCGCGAGTGGCCTCCCGAGGAGGACCGAGCTCACCCGGAATTTCGAGCTCAGGAACCCTCCGTCACGGCGAGGTGCTTGCCCGTTGGCTCGTTCATGCGGCTGTGCGTTACACGACGCGTGCCAGCAGCGAATTCTTCTTCTTTCCCCTACGTGACAAAGCTCGCCGGGCGGGACAATTGGTCGCGCTGCGAACACTCGAACGACGAATGACGGCCGACGGACGTTCGCTGTCATCGAATGCCTCACGGCGAGACCGTTGACCCACCGTCTCTCGCGCTCCAAGAGTCAAACCGGTGGGCCACCATGAATGACGCCGCGTCCGAACGGAACCCGACCCGACTCTTCGCGATCGTGTTCTTGGTCGTCCTGCTGAGCACGGCGTTCGTGCTCGCTTTCAAGATGTTCTTCGTGCTGTTCGCGGGTGTTCTGTTCGCGCTCCTGCTTCGAACGGCCGCGGCCTTCGTGTGCCGGGTGATCCGCTTGCCGTACGGCGTGGCGTTGACCGTGCTGGTGCTCGCGGGCATCGCCGGTTCGACGGTAGGGGCATGGCTGCTCGTGCCGAGCGTCGAACAGCAGCTCGAGGAGCTAGGACGCGATCTCCCCAAGATGATGACCGACCTGCGGAACCGGTTCGAGAGCACGCCGATCGTCGGCCAGGTCCTTTCCGCGAATACCGGCAATCATTTCGATCCGAAGAGTGCGGGACGGGCGGCGCTCGGGGCGCTGGGAGGCTCCGTCGCCGTGCTGAGCGGTCTCGTCATCACCTTCTTCATCGGCGTGTACGGCGCCGCGCAACCCGAGTCGTACGTGAAAGCCGCCCTCTCGGTGGCGCCGCGACGTTACGAGCGGTACGTCGAGCGCGCGCTTCACGAGATCGCGCACAACCTGACGCGCTGGCTGTGGGGTCGGATCCTCGCCATGGCCTTCGTCGGAACGACGACGTCGATCGTGTTCCATCTGCTCCATCTGCCGCTCGCACTGACGCTCGGGCTCCTCGCAGGTCTCCTGACGTTCATAGAATACGCGGGAGCCATCCTCTCCGCCGTTCCGCCGGTGCTGCTCGGTTTTTCGCAGTCGTCGACGACAGGGCTCGCCGTGTTCATCGCGTACGTCGTCCTGCACGTGATCGAGGGATACGTGCTCACGCCGCTGCTCGCGCGCGCGTCGGTTCATCTGCCCCCCGCTCTGACGCTCGCGGCGCAGGCGCTCCTCGGCGAGATCGTCGGCGTACTCGGCCTCACGTTTTCCACGCCGCTCTTCGTGGTCGCCGTCTCGGCGGCAAAGGCGTTCCGTGAAGAGCGCGAGCACACGAGCACGCGGGACGACACGTCGTCTCCATGAGCGCACCTTCATTTTGCGAAGCTTACTACCCTCACGCGCCTACACGAGGGACCCCGGCGATGAGCCACACGCGCTAAAGCGGCGTCATCGCTTCTTGCCGAGCAGCTTCGCTGCGACGCGAAGATCTTCCACGAAGCGAGCCAGCTCGGCGTCGCGGTCGGCGTCCGGAGGCAGCCGGAGCAAGGCCGACGGATGCACCGTGGCGACCGTGTGCTCGACGAAACGACTCGGGACGATTTTCCCGCGTTCACGGCTCACCCGGAACGCCGGCCCGAACACGCTTGCCGCCGCGGTCGCGCCGAGCACGACGAGCACCTCCGGCCGGAGCAGCGCGATCTCGGCGTCGAGCCAGGGCAGGCACGCGCTTATCTCGCGGGCGCCCGGCTTCTGGTGGAGCCGGCGGGTCCCCTTCGGGATCCACTTGAAGTGCTTCACGGCGTTGGTGACGTAGCTGGACTCCCGATCGATTCCCGCCTGTTCGAGCGCCTCGTCGAGGATGCGGCCGGCGGGCCCGACGAAGGGTCTCCCGCTCAAGTCTTCGTCGTTGCCAGGCTGCTCACCCACCAGCACGATGCGCGCGTCCCGCGGCCCTTCACCGAACACGGTCTGCGTCGCGTTCTTCCAGAGACCGCAACCGTGGCAGCTTCGCGCGGCGTCGCGGAGCGTCTTCAGGGTTCGCCGCTCGGGGAGGTAGGCCGCCGCTGATTCTTCTTCCGTAGCTCGTGGTGCGCGCGCCGGCATTCGCTAGGTTTAACGCGCGAGACGAAATGCGGAAGCCGCTTTTGCCGCTGCACGTGAAGGGGGATCACTCGTTCGGCCTCGCCGTCGGGTCTCCAGCAGAATATGCCGCCCGCGCGGCGGAGCTGGCGTTGCCCGCCATTGCGCTCACCGATGCAGAAAGCCTCGCCGCACAGGTGGCGTTTCATGCGGCGTGCCGGGACCAGGGGGTCAAGGCGATCACCGGCGCGGAGCTCGCCGCGCCGTCGAGCGAAGGCATCGACGAAAAAATCGTGCTCCTGGTGGAAGACGGAAGAGGGTACGCGAACCTCTGTCGATTGCTGACGGAGCTCGACCCGCGACGGGGCCGTTCACCGCGCCGCGCGCTCGCGGCGCCGTCGACCGAGACGGAGCGCGCCCGTTTCGTCGGCGAGCTCGTCGCGCACGCCGACGGCCTCTACTTTCTGACGCCGAGCCCGTCGCTTCTTCTCGAGTCGATTGACGCCGGGATACGCCGTTCGTGCATCGGAGCGGCGTTGACGCGTCCTACTCGATCGCCAAATCTCGAAGCTCGTCTCGTCGCCGCGGCGACGTCGGCGAACGTCGAGCTCGTCGCCGATCCGGACGTCGTCATGCCGTCGGAAGCGGATTCCGATCTCCTGGGGCTCGTCTGGTCGATCCATGCGCGGGCCAAGCGTGCCCGCGGATCTCCGCGTTCGCCGTTCGGCGCGCTGTCGGCGTGCGTCGAACCGCTCTTCGAGGACACGCCGCGCGCGGTGGACGTCGCGCGCGACGTCGCGAATCGTTGCCACTTCGACTTGCTCTCGCTTCGAGTTCCGGCGCCGTGCGGAAGCCCGAACGCGGCCCATGCTCTCGCCGAGAGGTGTCGCGGCGAAGAGCCAGAAAATGCGCTGTACGCCGCGCGCCTCGAGAAGGAGCTCGCGACGATCCAAGAGCTCGGTCTCTCGGAGTACTTCCTCAGGGTCGCACGTCTCTCCGACGAAGCCCGGCGCCGCGGAACCGCCGTGCTGGCGCGCGGCTCCGCGGTCGGTTCGCTCGTCGTTCACCGCCTGGGGCTCTCGCCCGTCGATCCGGTCGCCGACGGGCTGTATTTCGAGCGGTTCGTCCGCGCGGGGCGTCCCTCGCCGCCGGACATCGACCTCGACGTCTCTTCGTTGCATCGAGACGAGCTCGTGCAGTGGGCGGTGCGACGCTGGGGTCCGACGCATGTCTCCGAGGTCGGCGTCTACCAGACCTTCCAGCGGCGCGCCGCGCTTCGCGACGGTCTCACGGCGCTCGGCATGCCGGCTTCGGCCGTCGAGCGATTCGCCGCGCGATTACCCGACGACGATCTACCGGTACCGCTGCCCGCGGACTCGTTGCCCGAGCCCTATCGCAGCCGGATCCCCCTGCTACAGCGCTTGGTGGGACGACCGCGAAACCTCTCCACGCATCCATCGGGGGTCGTCATGTCCGGCGTGCCCCTCCGTGATTGGACGCCGCTCTCGCGCGCGCCCAAGGGGTCGGTCGTGACGCAGTTCGACGCCGCGGCGCTCGAGCCCCTGTTCGCGTCGAAGATCGACGTGCTCGGCAGCCGTGGCATGGCGGCGCTCGAGGAAGTATCGCGCTGGACGGGCGCCCCGTTCCTCGCCGCGAAGACGGACGACCCGGCGACGCTCGCGAGCATCGATCGCGGAGACACCGTCGGCTGCACGCAGCTCGAAAGCCCGCTCGTCCGATCCGTCCTGGAAGCGACGCCCATCCGTAGCCTCGGCGACATCGCGGTCGCGCTCGCGCTGGTACGCCCGGGCGCCGCTTCGGGGAGCGCTCGAGAGAGGTTCATGAAGCGCGCACGGCACGAAGAGGCACCCCCTGCGCCTTCGCGGCTCGACTCGCTGCTCTCGGCGACCCAGGGCGTGTGCGTCTTCGAAGAGGATCTGATCCGTATCATCGCGACCACGACGAACGTGCGCCCCGACGAAGCCGACGCGCTCCGTGCCACCCTGGTGCGCGGGGAAGACGTATCGGCCCGCTTTCTCGAGCGAGCCATCGGAAACGGCCTCGAGCCGCGCGAAGCCAGCGCGATCCTGCAGACGCTGCGACGTTTCGCGGCCTATTCGTTCAGCAAGGCGCACGCATCGAGCGCGGCGTGGCTCGGCTATCAGGCGGCGTTCGCCAAGACACACCACGCCGTCGCCTACGCTTGCGGGCTCATGAACTCACCCGGCGGCCTGTACCCGGTTCGCGCCCTGGCCGCCGAAATGCGACGGCGCGGCGTCGGTTTCTTGCCTCCGGACGTGAACGCTTCGGCGGATGCTTGCACCGTGGAAGGTGACGCGGTTCGCATCGGCATCGATCGCCTCGGGCACGTCGCGCGAGCGACGAAACGGCGCCTCATGGAAACGCGGCGGCGCGACGGCCCATTTCGAAGCGTCGTGGAGCTCGCCCGGCGCCTGCGCCCCACGAGCGCGGAGCTGGCCGCGTTCGTCCTCTCGGGGAGCTGCGACGGACTCTCACCGTTGACGCGCGACGATTACCCGTTCATCCACGAAGCGGTGCTGGCCGCCCTGGGCGCGAGCCCGAACCCGCCCAGAACGCCGGCGTCGCCCGCGCACCTAAGCGTTTACGCGTCTCTCGTCCGAACGCGAAACGAGCTCTTGTACTTGGGCATGCACCCTTCCGCCCATCCGATGGAGATCTTGCGAGGCGAAGCGACGCGAGCGGGCTGCGTCAGTACGGCCGACGTGCGCCGTTGCCCCGCGGTGCGGCTTCGATTCGCCGGCATCGTGAGCGCGGCGCGGCGAGCCGCGGCGGGCGACGGCGTCGTGCAGTTCGTCACTTTCGAAGACGAGCACGGCCTGCTCGAGGCCACGGTCGCGCCGGAGGTTCATGCTCGCCTCGGACATCCGATCGAGAACCCGGGGCCTTACCTCGTGGAAGGTCGGGCGCGCCGGCGGCACGGGTCGACGCTGCTCGTGGTCGACGCGGCGCAACCGTTCCACTTGCGAGAGCGTCCTTATCGTTGACGCCCCGCCGAGCTCGCGCCTCACGCGAACGGCGGCGGGCGGCTCGTCGGCGAGGACGGCGGCGCACGGCGCGGCAGGCGGACGGTGAACGTCGTGCCCTTGTCCGAGTCCGATTCGACCTCCACCGATCCCGCGTGCGAAATCGCGATCTGCTGCACGATGTAGAGGCCTAGGCCGAGCCCTTGCGCGCGCTTGCTCGGACCTGGGCCGGACTGAAACGGCTCGAAGAGCGTCGGCAATATCGCCTTCGGGATGTGCCCGCCGTTGTGAATCGAAATGACGATGTCGGTCTCCGTTCCGCACAGGCTGACCACGACGGGTTGGTCCGGCACGCCGTGCCGGAGCGCGTTGCCGATGAGGTTCGAGAGGACCTGCGCGACGCGAACCGCGTCCCACTCCCCGCGGGTGTCTCCTTCGTGCACGAGCTTGATGACGCGCTTCGGGTTCGTCGCCTCGAACTCCGCGACGGCCGCCCGCGCGATCGAAAGCGCGTCCGCCGGCGCGCGCTCGATGGGGATGCCGCCGCTCAGGCGCGCGCGGGTGAGGTCGAAGAGCTCGTCGATGATCTGCACCATGCGGCGGCCGCTGGACTTCAAACGTAAGATGGCCTTCCGCGTCTCCGGATCGTCGGTGCGGCGTTCGAGCATTTCCGCGGTCATCAGGACGACGTTCACCGGATTGCGCAGATCGTGTCCGACGACGGCCATGAGCTCTTCGTTCAGGCGGAGCGTCGCCGCGAGCGCCTGCCTCTGGCGATAGAGCTGGAAGAACGTCTCCGTCTTGTGGCGCAGGATCTGGGGGTCGATGGGCTTGAACAGGAAATCCACCGCGCCGGCGTCGTATCCGCGAAAGACGCGCTTCTGCTCGCGCACTCCGGCGGTCACGAAGATGATGGGGACGTGCTTGGTCCGCTCGCTGCCGCGCATCAACTCCGCGAGCTCGAAGCCGTCCATGTCCGGCATCTGGACGTCGATGAGCGCGAGCGCGACGTCGTGCATCAGCAAGAGCTCGAGCGCTTCGCGCCCCGAGCTCGCCTTCAACATCTCGAGGCCGGGCCTGCCGAGCAACGACTCGAGCACGAGCACGTTCTCTTCGAGATCGTCGACGATGAGAAACTTGACCGGCTGTCGTGAAGTAATCGTCACGCGACCACTCCCGTCATGACATGAAGCGATTCGGCGATGCGCGCGAGCGTGGCCACGACTTGCGGCCCGGCGCGCTCGATGGTGGCGAGCGGCATGCGGTCGGCGACGGCTTCCGACGGGCTCTGCACGACGACGAATCCGCCCGCGTCGCGGACGGCCCGCGCGCCGTCGGCGCCGTCGTCGTTCGCGCCGCTGAGCACGATGGCGACGAGCCGGTCCTCGTACACTGCCGCGGCCGATTCGAAGAGCACGTCGATGGATGGCCTCGAATGCCGGACCGGCGGCTCGACCGAAAGCGAGAACGTGCGATCGCGCTCCACGGAGAGGTGATAGTCGGGCGGCGCAAACCAGATGACGCCCGGAGCAACCGGTTGCTTGTCCTCCACTTCTTGGACCGGGACGACGACCTTCGGACGGAACAGCTCCGGAAGTAGGTTGGGCCGCCGCGGAGGCAGATGAACGACCACGATCACGGCGGTAGTCCTGTTCGCCTGAACCCGAGGCAAAAGCAAGGTGAGAGCGTCGACGGCGCCGTGGGAGCCGCCGATGACGACGGCCTCCGGGGCCAACGGCAGCGTCGAATGCGGATCGATCAACATCGCTGATACCAGCGTTCGCCGGGGACGATTTCGGCGAACACGGAGGCATAGGAAGAGAAGCGTACGGCTTCCTTCGTGCCCAGTCCGAGGAAACCACGGCGGCACAGTGAATCGTGCATCAGCCCGAGCGCGCGATCTTGGAGAGCGCGATCGAAATAGATGAGCACGTTGCGGCACGAGACGACCTGCACCTCCGCGAAGACGCTGTCGGTCGCCAAGCTGTGGTCGGAAAAGACGACGTTCTTGCGGAGGGAGCGGTCGAACACGATGGAACCGTAGGCGGCCGAGTAGTAATCCGAAAGCGAGCCTCTGCCGCCCGACGCGCGGTGGTTCTCGGTGAACAACGGCGCCCGCGAGATCGGGTAGATGCCGGCCTCCGCCCGGCGCAGCGCTTCCGGATTGATGTCGGTCGCATAGAGGATCGTACGATCGAGCAATCCTTCTTCGCGGAGCAGGATGCTCATCGAATAGAGCTCTTCACCCGTACTGCAACCGGCGATCCACACCTTCAACGAGGGATACGTCATGAGCACCGGTGCAACGTGCTCGCGCAGGGTCGCGAAGAAGGTCGGATCGCGGAACATCTCGCTCGTCTGCACCGTCAAGTACTGGAGGACCTTCGAGAAGAGCGCCGGGTCGGCGAGCACCCCGCGTTCGAGCTCTCGGAGGCTCGCGATCCCGAGCCCGGTCTGCGCCGCGCGGACGCGCCGCTTCACCGAGACGAGCGCGTAATGCCGGAAATCGTAGTGATAGCGCTCGTGGATCCCGTCGAGGAGCCTCTGGACGTCCGCGTCGTTCGGAAGGGCGTCGCTCATTTTTGCATCCACACCCGCATGAGAGAGAGGAGCACTTCGACGTCGATCGGCTTGGGGAGATAGTCGTTCGCGCCGGCGCGCAGGCATCGCTCCTGATCGTCGCGCATCGCCTTCGCCGTGAGGGCGATGATCGGAACCTTGGCGCGCGCGTCCTTTCGCTTGCGGATCTCCTCCATCGCCGTGACACCGTCCATTTCCGGCATCATGAGATCCATCAGCACCAGATCGACGCGCGGGGTGCGATCGAGCAGCTCGAGCGCTTCGCGGCCGTTGCGCGCGATGATCAGCTCGACCCCCTTCGGCTCGAGCACGCTGGCCAGCGCGAAGATGTTCCGGATGTCGTCCTCGGCCAGAAGAACCTTGCGCCCCTCGAACGCGGCTTCGCGATCTCGCGCCAGCGCGAGCATCCTCTGCCGATCGGCCGGAAGCTCGGCCTCGACCTGATGCAAGAAGAGCGTGATCTCGTCGAGCAGGCGCTCGGGGGAACGAGCGCCCTTCACGATGATGGAGCTCGAGTAACGCCGCAGGTGCTGCTCGTCGTCGGGCGTCAGATCGCGTCCGGTGTACACGATGACCGGGGGAAACGAATAGGCGTCGTTTCTCGCCATTTTCTCCAGGAGATCGTAGCCGGACGCGTCCGGCAGCGTCAGGTCGGTCACCACGCAGTCGAACGTGCCGCGTGACAGCTCGGCGAGAGCGCCTTCCACGGTGGTGACGCCGACGATCTCGAGGCCCGGCCCTTCGAGCAACTTCACGATGGCGTCGCGCTGGGGTGCGTCGTCTTCCACGACAAGCACGCGACGCAGCCGAGTGACCGGCTGCTTCAGCTTCTCGAGGACGGCCGCGACGTCTTCCCGGCGCACGGGCTTCGTCAGGTGTCCGACGGCGCCCATCGCGAGCGTGGCCTCGGCGTTGGTGTCGATGGAGACGACGTGAACCGGGATGTGCCGCGTCGACGGGTTGCGCTTCAACCGATCCAGCACCGAAAGACCCGAGTGGTCCGGAAGCCTCATGTCGAGCAGGATGGCGCTCGGCACGAGCTCGGTCGCGAGGCGCACGCCCTCGTCGGCGGTACCGGCGACGACGCAGTCGAACTCCAGCTCCTTCGCCAGGTTGGAGAGGATTTCGGCGAAAGGAACGTCGTCTTCCACGACGAGGAGTCGACGCCCGTACCGGCCGTCGGCCGCCTGACCGTCTCCTGCCTTCGGGCGCAGGCGCGGCCGCGCAAAAACCGGCGGTTCACGCCGCGCGGGCTCCGGCGTCGCCACGCCGGCCGCCTCGGACGGCCTGGGACCCGCGTACCTGCGCGGCAACGACAGCGTGAAGCGGCTCCCCACTCCGACCTTGCTCGTCAGGCGAAGCTCGCCCCCGAGCAACCGTGAAAGCTCGCGCGCGATCGACAGCCCGAGCCCCGTGCCGCCGTACTTGCGGTTCGTCGTTCCGTCCGCTTGCCGGAACGCCTCGAACACGACGTCCTGCTGCACTTCGGGGATGCCGATGCCCGTGTCCCGCACCGAGATGTCGACCCGGTCGTACGTGGAGTCCACCTCGATGGACACCCTCCCTTTTTGGGTGAACTTGAAGGCGTTCGACAACAGGTTCAGGAGGATCTGCTGCGCCCGCTGGACGTCCGTTTCGACGTCCACGTCTTCGCCGAGATCGGTGACGAACTCGACGTTCTTCTCGCGCGCGACGGGCTCCATCGTGCGGACGAGCGGTTCGACGAGCCGCTTCACGCTCGTCGCTTCGGCGTGCACGTCGATCTTCCCGGCTTCTACCTTGGACAGATCGAGGATGTCGTTGATGAGGACGAGCAGATCGTTTCCGGCGTTGTGGATCGTCTGCGCGAACCTCGCCTGCTCGGGCGTGAGGTTCCCTTCCTTGTTGTCGGCGAGCAGCTTCGCCAGGATGAGCGCGCTGTTCAGGGGCGTCCTGAGCTCGTGCGACATGTTCGCCAAGAACTCGGACTTGTAGCGGCTCGCCCGCGCGAGCTCGACGCTCCTCTCCTCGAGCGCTTGTTGCGATCTCTCGAGCGCGTCGCGCTGCGACAATAGACTCGCGTTCGTCGCCTCGAGCTCTTCCTTCCTCTCTTCGAGCTGAGCGTGCGCGAGCTTCAAGGCGTCCGCCTGCTGCGCGAGCTCTTCGTTGGAGACGCGGAGCTCCTCTTGCTGTGTCTCGAGCTCCTCTTGCTGCATCTGGAGCTGCTCGCTTTGACGCTGGGACTCCTCGAGCAACTCCTTGAGCCGCACGCGATGCGTGACCGAGAGCAGGGCGGCGCCGATCGTCTCCGCGGCTCGCTCGAACAGCGCGAGGACGCGGCTCTCGATGGCCCCGAAAAACGCGAGCTCGATGAGCCCTTGAACCTCGCCGTCCACGACGGCCGGCACGAGCGCGATACGCGCCGGCGACGACGAGCCCGTCGCCGACCGCACCGTCAGGTAGCTCGCGGGCACGTCCTCGACGACGCGGATCGTCCTCGCGTCGGCGGCGCCGCCGACGAGTCCCTCGCCGTGGGCGAAGAACTTCGGCGCGTCCGCGGAGAGCGCCACCCCCGCGTGCCGCCTCAGCCCTCCCGGCTCCGCGAAATAGACGGCCCCCGAGACCGCGGACGTCGCCTCGCACAAGATCCGGAGCATCGCGCCGCCGATCTGCTCGGGCGACGGATCGCCCTCCATCGACTTCGCCAGGAGCACGTGCTGTTGCCGAACCCAGTTCTGCTCTTCGACGCGCTGCTTCGACTCCTGCTCGCGCCCCAGCGCGGCGGTGTACGTGTGCGCCACTCCGACTATCTGCCGGCGAGAAACGAGGGCGAGGGCGAGCCCGAGCGCGAGCGATATCGGCACGAGCTCGTAGAGAGCGGTCTCGTAAGCAGATTCGGACGTGGCGATCCGTTCGTTGCGCAGCTCGTGCTCCGCTCCGAGCGCCGCCGCGAAGGCCGCCCGTATGCTGTCCATCTGAGTCTTGCGCTCGAGCATCGCCCCCGCGCTGCGAAACGCTTCGATCGGCGCGCCCGGCTGCAGCACGGCGGCCGAGAGCGCCGCCCACTGGAGGTAGCGTTCTTGGATCCGTGCAATCTGCTCGGCTTGACCGACGCCGATCGCTTTCTTCGCGAGCTCGGTGAGCGCCCGCGTCGGGTTCGCGTTGGTGTAAGGCTCGAGGAACGCGCGGTCCTGGGTGATGGAGTAGCCGCGCAGGCCCGTCTCCTGATCGATGATCTGCCGCAGCGCGTCCTCCAGACCGGAGATGATCTGATTGCTCTGCGAGACGTCGTGCGAGGCGCGCTCCATGCGAACGACCTGCACCGTCAGCAGCGCGCCCATCGCCAAGAGCGCGAAGAGCGGCGTGATCAGGCTGACGAAGAGCCGAGAAGCGACGGACTGATCCGTTCCCACTTTCTGCACGGCACGGCCAGGCTACTGCACGAGCCCGCCTCGGGCACGCCGCTTCGACGGCGCGCCGCGCGTGCCATTATGCCACAGCGCCGATCGGCGTTCGCGCTCTCACCAGCCGTCGGCGGTTCCCGTCGACTGCAACACCGCTTGCCACGCTGGCTGTCCCGGCATGGAGACGTCGCTCGCGCGCTCCGGCGCCGGCGGCGCCGAACGCGGGGCAGCCGCAGGCGTCACGACCGACGCAGCGGCGTCGTTCGGAGCAACCATCGCCGAAGGCGAGCTCGGCGCGACATGAGGCTCGGCGGCGAGGCTCGTTCTCGCCGCCGTCGCGGGCGGCGGGTTGGAATAGTCGGGGAATTCCAGGGGCCGCATGCTGGCGTCGACGATGGGCCGAACGCTGATCGCGGGCTCGACGCTCGGCGGACGAGAAACGACGGACAAAGAGCCCCCGCGCGCCGAAGCGGGAGCAGCTGCGCTGCCGCGCACCGATACGGGCGCAGCCGCGCTCGTTCGCGCCGAGACGGGACCCGCGCCGCCCGCGGCGTGATCCGACAAAAGCTTGAGGGTACGCCCGCGCTCTTCGGCCTCCCGGCTCGACTCTTCTCCCGGGAATACCGACCCGTTCTCGTGCGTCTCGAGGGGGAGCTCGCTCGCCGTCGGGGCGACGGGGGCAGGCTTCTTCGACACGCGGGGCAGCTCCGCTTCCGGAACCGCCAGCGTGGGCGGGACGGCCGACGTCGCGGCCGCGGGATGCGAGCGCGCTCGCGGCCACGCCGATTGCAACTGGGTCGGAGCCGTCGACGCCGACGACGCTCGCGTCGAAGACGCTCCGCGTCCCCGGCGCCCGGGTGCGTGGCTCGATCCACGCGAGCCGGAGCCGCCGTCCGCCGGCGTGACGGACGCGCTCGTGAGCGCCAGAGCCCGCAGCGAGACGTGCGCCTCGCGCGCCGCGAAGACGTCGGGCGCCGCCTTGACGGGTTCGTCTGCGTCCATAGCAGTGGTCGGAGCGACTTGCGGCGCGGGACGACTCGAGTCCCGGACTCCGGAATCGGGAGCGGACTCGCCCTCCTTCGCCGGATCTGGGGGCAGAGGCGTCGAGACGTGCGCCGCGCCCGCCGCGCTTCGATCCGGCCGCGTGCGCACGAACCACGCACGCCGCGCATAACGATGGAAGATCGCGACGAGGCCGGCGGCGAGCGCCGTGCCGATGAGCGGCCCGACGAGCATCGCGGGCGTGCCGAAGCCGCGACCGGTGGCCATGCTGACGCAAGCGCCCACCGAGGTCGCGCCGACGCCCGCGCCGAGCATCAGGACGAGGATGGGACGGAGGCGGATACCGTACGACTCGGTGAGGTACTCGGTGCGGCACAGCTTGCACCATTCGTCGGGGCCGGCTTGGTGCGCCGGACAGACGTAGCCGTGACACGCGGGGCACACGTTGGCGAAGCTCGGTCCGCTGCAGACGACGCAGGGGAACTGCTTCGGCCCTTCCGGCGCGTCCTTGATCGCGATCTGCGCGGGCGCGGCGACGACGAACCCGCGCCGCGACGACGACGTCAGATCGCCCAGGCCCTTCAAGGTGGGCGGCCGCAAGCTCGGGTGCGACGCCGAGAGGCGCTTCGAGACGCTCGGCCGCGCGGGGCGCGGCGCCGGGCGCAAGCTGACCTCGGGCATCGCTACCGGCGGTTCCTCGCCGCGGAAGAGGGCGCGGCTCCGCTCGTGCAAATTGCGGAGCTCGTCCCAGATCGCGGCGAGCTGGGCCGCGGAGATGTCCAGGTACGAGGCGGATTCGCTGCGCGCGGCGCGCTCGACCTGAGCTTCATCGTCCTCGCTGGTGAGCGCGTACGAGAGCAGATCCGCGAGCCGTAGCACGCTGCAGAGCGACGCCCAGCGCGGACCTTGCTCGTACGCGCGGGTCACGTGGTGATGCCACGCGACCACCTTCGGAACCGGGTCGGGGATGCTCCACCGCGAGAGCACGTGTCCGGCGAGCAGCGCGTGGTCGAACCCGAAGAGCTCGCGCTCGTAGAGATGAATCGCGTCGTACTCGGCGCCGACCTCGGTGAGCAGCTCGCCGTACTTCTTGCCCTCGACCTCGAGCAGCATGAGCTTGCCGATGTCGTGGAGGAAGCCGCACGTGAAGAGCTCGTCGGCGGGGAGCCCCAGGTGAACGCCGAGATACCGGCAGAGCCCGCCGACCACGGCCGAGTGCTCGAGGATCCGGCTCGCGTGGACGCTCGTGTGGTCGACCATGTCGAGGATCGCGGCGGTGGTCGCGAGCTGGTTCAGCTTCTGCGTGCCGACGAGCGACGCGGCGTGGCGCACGGAGGTGCACGGCGTGCGGAGCGCGAAGCTCGCCGAGTTGACGAGCCGGAGGACGCGCGCCGAGAGCGCCATGTCGCGCTCGAGGATGCGCACGACCTGGATGAGGCTGCAGTCGGGGTCGCGCGTCGCCTCGGCGAGCTTTTGCGCGGCCACGGGGAACGGCTTTGCGCCGACGACGCGACCGACCGTCGCGGCGACGCTCTCTGCGGCCTTCTTCTCGGCTTCGGCGTCGGAGTAATCTCCGAACCAGAGCTCTTCGTCGATGCCGCGGACCTGAATGCGAGACGCCACGCTCTAGAGAACGGTCCGCGAGCGACGCTTTGTAGCGGTTTTCGTGCTGGGAACGCGGACGCACGCGCGCCCGGGCCGTCAAATCCTTGGCGCGGCCGCACATCCCTCTATGATCCCCCAGGAAATTGGCTGGCTACTCCGGAACACCGCTCGCGAAGAAGCTCGGTATTCGAGAAGGTCACCGTGTCGCATGGCTCGGCGCGCCGGCGACGTTCCCCGCTCTGCTCGGCGAGCTTCCGATCGGCGTCCGGGTGTGCAAGTCGGCGCGCGGCGCGCACTCGCTGGACGTCATCGTGCTCTTCGCGAAAGCGATGAGCGATCTGACCAAGCGCCTGCCGGCCGCCGCGGACGCGCTCGCCCACGACGGCGGCTTGTGGATCGCGTGGCCGAAGAAAGCGTCGGGGATCGTGACCGACGTCGCCGAGAGCTCGGTGCGAAGCGCGGGCCTCGGCGTCGGGCTCGTCGACAACAAGGTGTGTGCGATCGACGAGACGTGGTCGGGGCTGCGGTTCGTCTATCGCCTGGAGGACCGGGCGAAGAGGAAGAGATAGCCAAGCGCCACGACGCGCTGCTCGACGCCACGCGTCGCACTTCATGCGCGCGAAGCCGGCTTTCCGTGAAACGCGCTCCATTATTTTCGCGCGGCCCTTGGGACCGATTCACGCCGGCAGAAGCTGTCCGAGGACCGGCTTTGCCCAGTCAGGGAACGTGTTCACGTCGCTGGTACCGATGATCTTGCCGTCCTTGGCGTGAAGCAATTGCCGCGGCCGAGTCAGAGTGGTCTTCATGTCGTCGACATCGACGCTGTTATCGAAAACGCGCAGCTCGGTGAGCCGAGGCGCGAGCTTCACGAGGTTCGCCATGCTCGACGTGTACCGCTCGCGGATCTTCTGTTCCGGAATGTCGTGGCCGCCGGCTTTCGCACGGGAACGGACGCGGGCGATGTTCCGGTCCACGCTGTCGAGACCAACGTAGATCATGACGACGTCGATGCCCTCGTCGAGAGCCTTGGCGAGAAGCGCGGGGATCGTACTCGCGCCGAGCGTGGTCTCGAAGGTGAAGTCCGTTCGATTCTGGATCGCAGCCTCGAGCCGGCGTTTCCCCTCGAGCCACGCTTGGCTGTTGGCCTCGGCTTCCGACATGGAAGAGTCCTTACGAAGCTCCTTCGTGAACTCGTCCGGGTTGTAGTAGTCACCGCCGCGCTGACGGATTTGCGCGCCGGCGACACTGCTCTTGCCCGAGCCGTTCACTCCCGCGAGGACCGCAATGCGCGACACGCTACTGCTTCTGCGCTTCGGCTAGAGCAGAAGCGGCGAACTCCTCGGGCGATGCGGTAAAGAGGGAGTCGACCGCTCGACGCGACTCTTCCGTCTGCATCTTCGCGATCAGTGCATCGACCTTCTTGGTGAGTCCTTGCAGATTCGGCTCGTTCTTCTCGAGCACGAGATTGACACGGCCGTACGAGAAAAGCACGGCAGCCGGTTCGTCGTGCTTCGTGATCACGACTGCACCGTCTGTATCGACAGCATCGAGAAGGCTGCCGAATTCGTTCTTGGCTGCCGTCGCCGCAAAGCAGCGCGGCGATGCGTCGTACGGGTAGAGGATGCCGCGGTACTGCGAGAGGACGTTGCGGGTCCGTTCAACTGCGACGGCAATGACTTTCTCGAGCAGCGCGGTGGCGATGCTCTTCTCGAGCACCTGAAGCGCTCCGGCTTCGATGCAATCATAGGCAAGTTGGTTCGAGAGCCGGGACGCGAGCAGAATGAAGGCTGCCGTCGAGCCCGCTTCTCGCATCCGCCGAGCAAGCGTCGCCCCGTGCACTCCGGGAAGGCTTATGTCGAGGAGCACCACGTCGAAGTTCTCTTTTCGAGCGAGGGCGATCGCCTGCTTCTCGTGCCTCACCCATTTCGCCTCGAAGCCGGCCTGCGCCAGCTCAGCGGTTCGGTCGGATGTCTCGTCGACCACCAGCACGCGGCCCTTCGACGCCTTCGCCACCGCCGTTTCTACCGGTCGAGTCGTTTTCATGAGGTTAGAATAGCCATTGTAGACAATTTCGCCATAATCCGGCGGATTCTATCTTATTTTCAGGCATTTATGCATACCACAAGCAAGGCGAACCGGCCCCGCTCGTTGTCGCGCGGCGAAGTTCCTTGGAAGAACAGATCACTGTCCGCCGAGGAGAGGCGAGTGGGAACACCGGCGGGGCCGGCGGCGGCTGCTTTCAGCCGGCTCCGACGCACCGCGCGCTCAGGCTGGAGCTCAGCTCTGGATGGTAATTAAGAGCTTTCTCTCGTGGGGACTGCGGCGGTGTTCGAACAGGTAAAGAGCTTGCCAGGTGCCCAGGGCGAGACGTCCGGCGGCGATCGGGATGGTTTCGGAGGTGCGGGTGATGGCGCTGCGGGCGTGGGCGGGCATGTCGTCGGGGCCCTCGGCGTCGTGCTCCCAGGCGCGAGACTCGGGCGCAAGATCGGCGATCCACTCCGCGAGGTCGCGGAGCACCGCGGGGTCGGCGTTCTCCTGAATGACGAGGCTCGCGGAGGTGTGCTGTACGAAGACGACGCAGAGCCCGGTCGTGGCGCGCGAGCGCTTCACGACGGCGTCTACGAGGCGAGTCACGTCGGTGAAGCCCGCGCCCTCGGTGTGCACCGCGATCGTCTCTTGATGAATCGACATCGAGCGAACGCTACTGCATGGCAGGCGTGTAGCCCACACACAGGCCGAACCCCGTGGGAAACCCGGCGGCCGCCTGACACTTTCCCGGCGCGCATCGATCGTCGATACCGTCGGTCTTGCAGATCTTCACGCACAACGACGTGGCGAGCGAACAATAATACCCGGCCGCGCACGGGCACTTGTCGTTCACTTTCCCGGTGCCCGGGGTGACACAGCCCAGCGTCCCGTCGGAGCGAACGACGGTGCACGTGGTCGTCGGGTCCTTGCACGTGCATCCGTTCACGCACGGGAACGGCTCCAGCAACGCGCAGCTGTCGCCGGGCGCGCACACCGGCACGAGCAGCGGCTTCTCTTTGCTGTTGTCGAGCAGCGGGCGCGCGGCGCAGTAGGCGCCCGCGCCGCAGTCCTCCGACGGCGTGCAACAGTAGTGGCGACACTGACCCGGGGGCGTAACCGGTTCGGTCGGATCGCTCGCGTCTCCTCCGACGCAGCCGAGCCCGGGAGCGCAGTCGCTCGAGGAGTCGCAGGGCGAGCCGTCATCTCCGTCGCCGGCCGGCGCGCATTGGTGCACCGGACCACCGGAGTTGTCGCGGCCGACCTGGCACGAGTAACGCGCGCCCGCGTCCGGCGGAGGCGGGATGGGCCCGGGCACCGGAAGCGCGCGCGCGCGGACGCCGCCTTCGTTCTCCACCGCCGGCGCGTGGGCGGCTTTCCCGGAGTCGCCGCCGTCGACCACGCCCGCGTCGCGGGGGACCGACGACGCATCGCTCGAAGCGAAAGAAGCATCCAGAAAATGGACGCTTTCGCCGGCGTCCCGACGACGCACTGGCCCGCCGGCGTCCGCGTCGAAGCCGTCGCAGGCGTGCGCATCGTCCGGCGTGCTGCCGCGACAATAGTCGGTGGTGCCGCACCGGGAGTCGAGCTTTAGCCCGCCTTCGCCGCTCGCCTGCGCGTCCCTGGCGCCGCCCTCGAACACGGTGCTGGTCGTCGGCCCGGTGGGAGGCCCCGCTTCGCTCACGGGGATGAAGCCCGCGCCGTCATTTCCGCCGTGCGCCACGCACCCGGACGCGACCCCGAAGGCGCCGACCAAGCAGACGCAGTGCCGGAGACATAAGCGGTGGAGCAGCGAGCGCATCGCGTCGTAAGCGTGAAGTCGCAAGAACGGTGCCCAAGCCGACGCCGGGCGACCAACGTCGCCAGGGTAGCACGATCCTGCGAGCTCGCCTGTCGCGCACTTGGCGTGGCGCCGCGGCGACCCTGACATCGGCGTCAGGGTCGTCCGCACGGCGCCCCGGCTCACTTCACGGTGACGTTGCGCACGACGAAGTTACCCGCGCGGTCGTAAGCCCGAATGCTGAGCATCGCGTGCCCGTTCGGCACGAGCGCGGTGACGTCCACGTCGAACTCCTCGCGCTGCTCGTCGAAGACGCCGTCGCGGGGGAAGAACGGCACCCATTCGTCGGACCCGGTGACGCTCGCTTCGATGCGGGCGATGGGGCCGACGCCGTCGATCACGATCCCGCGGATACGCTTGCCGGTCACTTCCAGGTCCTGAATCGACGGCGGCGTGTTGTCGACGAGGATGACGGCGCTCTCGAGCTCGTGACGCTGTACGCGATCCGGCGGATTGGAGATCTCGTCGCTGGCGCTGACGCGCACGCGGTACTTACCTTCCGGAAGATCCGCCGTCTCCCACGAGTACGTCGTCTTCGTCAGGGTCTCGCGCGGGTCGAGCACGGAGTACCAGTTGTTCGTCCCCACGAGACGATACTCGAGCCGGTAGCGGAGCTCGTCCTTGTCGGGGTTCTCCACCTTCCACTTCAGGGTGATGGTGGTGCCCGACTTCTTGCTCAACGGACCCCCCGACGCCTCGACGCCCGTGGACAAAGAAGACGACGCGCCCTCGGCTTCGACTTCCGTCACGACGGCGCGGAGGTTGTCGGTGACGAACGGAATGGTGAGCGACGACAGAACGGCGTTCGGATCTCGGCTCCAGCGCGCGCGCACTTGCAGGAACCGCGCGGCGGGGCTCGCGACGTCGCCGGCCGCGTTCAGCGGATTGCTCCACGCGCTCCACGTGTCGTCGGGCTCCGACGTGTTGCCGGATCGCGTCGACAGCTCGAGCTGCCCGCTCGCGACCCAATCCATGCGCCCGAAGTGCGCCCGCAGACCGGCGTCGAGCACCTTGCTCGTCCACACCGCGTCCGCGCCGCCGACGCCGCGCACCACGTGGACGACGGCCGGATCGCTCGCCGCGACGAGGCGCTGTTTGCCGCGCAACAGGAGCGCGCCGATCTGACGCTCTTCGACGTCGGCGACGAGCACCTCGTCGTGCGTCTCGTTGACGGTGTACACGCGGCCCTCGGCGCCCGTGCCGACGTACGGCTTGCCGTCGTCGCCGAGCGCGAGGCTCGTGAAGTAGTCGTCCTTCTCGTCCATGAGCTGCTCGGGACGATCCTCGGAATCGAAGCGATACAGCGTGCCCTTGCCGCTCGTCTTCGGCGGCTTCGTGGCCGGCGCCGCGGCCGAGGCGCCGCCGCGGCGAGTCGGCGTGTAGCTGCCCGTCTTGATCTCGTTGGCGATGGCGTAGACGTTCCCTTTGTCGCCGACGGCGATGGCGCGCACCTCGGTGCGGCCGAAGTCGTAGAGCACCGTCGCGCGGCCGGGCCCGGTGACGCGATAGAGCTTCGCCTTGTCGCTCGAGCCCGCGTAGACGGTCCCGTCGGGGGCGACCGCGACGCTCATGAGATGCTGCTCCGGAGCGTCGAAGTACACCTGCGCCTTGCCCTGCTGATCGATCCGGAACAGCTTGCCCTCCGGCCCGGTCGCCGCGAACAGCGATTTGGTCTTCGGATCGAACGCGAGCTGCCAGACGTGCTCGGTCGACTCGAGCTTGACGAACTTCTCCGCCTTGCCGTTCGCGTATTTCCAGATCTCGCCGTCCGGCAGCGTGCCGGCGTACACCGTGCCGCCCCACCCCTCCACGAGCGAGGTGACTACGAGCGCACCGGTGTCGGCGACGCGCTTCACCGTCGCGCCGTCGAAAGAGAGAATGCGTCCCTCGTTGCCCGTGCCGAGCAGCACCGAGCCGTCTCTCTGCGCGAGCGCGCTCCAGATGGCCGTGGCGTCGGTGGCCGGCGCGTTGCCCAGGTTGAAGCCCGCGCGCACCTCGCCGGAAGAGTCGACGGCGACGCCTTTCAGATCGCCGCCCTTGAAATCGTCGCCCTTGTGCAGCTCGAACGTACGCGTCCCCACCGCGCCGGCACCGGCGGCGACGAACGCGACCGCGGCGGCGGCAGCGATGGAAGAAAATCGGATTCTGTTCATGGCATCTCTCAACGCAGGACGGGCTTCACCTCGACCGTCACTCGGTCCTGTCCGGTCATGAATTCGGGGAGCATGATCACCTGATGTGCCTCGGCGCGGTAGGCGTCGGGCGCGACGGTGGCGGAAAGCGGCCTTATCGAGTCGAACGCGCCCGGCGGCAGGTTCTCGGCGACGTGGCCCTTGAAAGTGACGGCGTTCTCGCCGGGGTACGACACGACGATCGAGCGCGGCGGGAACACCGGATCGACCAGGTTCGAGATCAAGTCCGAGAGCGTCTCCGCGGCGGGACGCTCCTTGTCCACCGTGTAGCCCGGACGGATCGTCAGCGTCACCGTCTGACCCGCGAGGTGCTTCGGAATCGGCACCTCCACGACGCGCGTCACGCGGGGACCCGCGAACGGCTCGAGCGTCAAGCGCACCCGCGCGGTGCCGCCCGCCTCGACCTCGGCGTCGAGCAGCTCCGCGCCGCGCAGCCGCAGCACCTCGCGCGCGTAACGGAGCTCGATGTCCATGTGCACGCCGTCGATGAACGCGGGCTCCCACGGATTGTTCAGCACGGCGCCCGCCGCGCGGACGAGATTGGACCCCGAGAGCTCGCGCGAATCGGGCGTGCCGCCCGCGGAGACGCCGAAGTCTTCCAGCACGATGTCACCGTGCCCGTGGATCTTGAGCGTGCTCTTCGCGTTCCACGTGACGTCCTGGTGATCGGACGCGATCGCTTGCACCGCGCTTCCGAGCGCCATCGCGAGGAAGCCCGGCGTCATGAATTTTTCGTGCGCGACGGTGAAGTGCCAGTCGGTGAAGCGCGCGCCCGGCACCCCCTTGATCGAGATGCTCACGGGGATCGTCGGCGCCTTCGCGCTCTGCGACACGACGATCGCCGCTTGGCGGTCGTTCACGAGCGCCCCCATGCTGCGCACCGGCTCGCCCAGCTTGAAGGAGCGGTAGTCGCTCGCGAGAAACCAGGACACCTTGCCGATGGCCGTCGGCAAGCTCGTGACGCCCGATTCCATCATCGGGTGTCCGAACGCGACGAGCTTGTCGCCCTCGACGCGGGTGACGGTCCCGAGCCCCATGGCGCTCATGTCTCCGCGAATGAGCTGCACGCCGATGGCCCCGCCATCGACGAAGCGCGTCGGCGCGTTCGGATCGTCGGCGCCGGCGCCGCCGCCCGCTTCCATCGGTTCGAGGCCGAGCGGCGCGAATAGATCCTTCGCCACTTGCATCGCCGATCCGGTCATCCCGCCGAGCAGGAGCGGAGTCGCGACGGGGCGCAGCGCGGAAGTGCCCTGCCCGCTCCCCGCGCCGGCGCGGGCCAGGGCGTCGGAGTGCGCCTTCACGTCGTAGTGCTCGAGTTGCCCCACGAAGCGGCCGCCGCCGCGCATCGCGGAGGGCGCCGACTTCGACGAGCGCGGGCCGCCGTTCAGGTCGAGCCGCCAGCCGTCGATGAGCTTCGGCAATGGACGGTCCATCTCGTCGAGCATGCAGCGGATGGGAGTGACGCCGGCGACGGGCTCGCTGCCGAACGTCCATCCATAGGCGTACGCGCCGGCCATCTTGCCTTCCAGGTAGATGGGGCTGCCGCTCATCCCTGCGACCACCTTCGCGATGTCGAGGCGCGGATGAATCGTCTTCACCAGGATGAGCTCCTGGTGCGGCCGGAAGTTCTGCAAGACGTCGATGACTTCGACGCCGAACTTTTCCGGAGTGGTTCCGGAAAAGACCGTGAGTCCGTAGCCCTTCATCCCCTTCTTGATCTTGTCGACGGGGATGATGTCGGGCCGCGTCGCGTAGCCGTCGGCGCGCGCGGTGCCGAATCCGATGGCGAGGGGCAGCGCGAGCCCGGCAAGCGCCGCCAGGGGAACGAGGGTCGATAGGCGCACGGCAGAGAGCGTAGCCCGCTCAAGGGGGGCCCGAAAGGCCGGAGGGGGGCCCGTGGGCCATTCGGCCGGCGGCGCACCGTCCACCGTGGTAGCCCGACGCGATAATCTGCGCGGAACGACGCCCGTGGACGCCTTCCTGGTCATCGTCATCGTCACGTCGTTCGCGGCGCTCGCGACGAGTCACGTCGCCCTCGTGGCGGGCCTCGCCTGGCGCAGACCGCGCCTTCGCGGTCTCCTTTCGCTGCTCGTGCCGCCCGCGGCTCCGTACTTCGGCGTCCGCGAGCGCATGTGGGTGCGCTCGGTCCTGTGGGCCCTCTCGCTCGTCGTGTATCTCGTGGCGCGGATAGTCGCGACGCGGTTCCGATAGCCCGCAATGATGGGAGGGGGCGGAGCCGCGTGTTTCTTGCGAGGTGATGAGGGGGCCGCGACCGAAAATTCGATGTACCGGTGCGGGACATGCGCCGTGGCTCGTCGCGCGAGAGCGCCCGCGGCGGCGGCCGAAATCGCCTGGAACGCGGGCATCTCACGCGAGGGGGGTACATCAGCGGGACATGGGACGCCCGATGTCCCGCTGATGTGCATAGACCGTCCTCGCTGAGTGGGATCGGCATCAAATGAGCCGTATCCGAGCGCTCGTGGAGCACTCGGATACGGTTCGATGTACCGGTCGTGTACCTCACTCCTGCACGTCGTCTGCACGCACCACTCCGATGAGGCATCCCAACTCCTGCACGTCGCCTACACGCACCACTCCGATGAGGCATCCCAGTTCGCGTCTGGGGCAAACCTTGGGAGCGACGACAATGCCCTGCGCGGCACCTGGGTTGCGTTCGCCGCCGCCGCGGCGTTCATGCCTCGCTGAGCGCAGAACGCATTTCGGGGACGACCGCCGCCTCCGCCAACGGCCCGCGCCGCGTTCCGCGCTCGTGCGAGAGCGGCGAAGGCGCGGTGTTTCGACGGCAGCGACGGCGGCGGCTGCGCGGATGACGGGCAGGGTGCGACGCCGTGCTCGTTTCAGCGGGGCGCTTCATTCACAAGCGCTTATTTCCGATACGGGCGCGTCGGCGTGAGGGGCACGATGCGGGGGACGCCTTCCTTGATCCAGCGGTCGCGGACCTTTTGGGCTAGGTCTTTTTGATCGCGCCAAGGGACGGCGACGCCGAAGACGAGGCACGCGTTGGGGTACGCGTCGTAAGCGGCGTAGGCAGCGGAGAAGCGTTTGCGCTCGAAGCCGAGATCGACGTAGCCGTCCATGGATTTGACCATGATGCGATGGCCGCGCCAGGTGCTCTGGGTGAAGCGGGCGTCGCTGAACTTGACGTCGAAGTTCTTGAGCTGGGGGTAGGTCCATTTCTCCGCGCGCATCATGCACGTCTTGCTGTCGAACGGCGTGCCTTCGGGGACGTCGTCGAGGAAGACGGCGTTCAGCACGTGATAGTCGTCGCCGTACTTGAAGCCGACGAAGTGATCGAGAACCCAGTAGCGCACGCGCTCCCAATTGCGAAAGTCGACGAGCGGGACGCGCAGCTGCCCATCTTTGTCTTCACCGTAACCCCAGCGTTCGTCGAGCTGCCGCTGGAGCGCGGCGCGGTGCGGATCCGCGGCGTCGCCGCCCGGGTTGTCGTGCGTCACGGAGGCGGGCGTCGGCGGCGCGCCGGGCGCGAGGTGCGTCGTGGTCGCACAACCGGCGGCGGACGCGGCGAGCGCGAGGACGACCAGACGGCGCAAGATGGACGATCTATAGCGCGACTTGATTGAAGCGGATCCCGCTCCGGTCGTGCACGCCGATGCCGAGCTCGGCGGCGGTCCGGATGTAGGCCGGTTCACGACCGGCGCTCGCGAGCGTCGGCAGGCCGTTCGCCTTGCGCGCCGCCTCGATCACCTCCCAGCCGATGGTGTCGAGCGCGACGGGATCCGTGGAGGCGTAGATGGCGCCGTGGGGAATGCGGCGATCGGGGTTCTTGTCGAGCGGACCGCCGTCGTAGGTGATCTTGAACGCGTCCGTGAGGTGCAAGCGGACGCGGCTCTTCAGGATGGGATAGTTGTAGAGGACTGCGATCTGCGGGTTGCAGTGCGTGGCGTGGTGCGCCGAAGGATTGACGATCTGCCCGTGCGTCATGTTCTTGAGGGCGCCGGTGAAGCCGCAGAGGGAGTGATCCTTCATCATGGTCATGTCGATGACCGCGGTCGCCTCGGTGACGAAGCGGACGAAGCGCGTCTTCACGTTCGCGTAGATGACCGTCTCGCGCATGGTGGCGTCTTGGTTGCCGTGGACGCCTTGCTTCACGCCCTTCGGCAAGGTGTTGCCCTTCACCCCGATGCGCGTGCCGAGAAGGTACGACGGATACTGCTCGAACACGGTGACGTGCTCCGGCGGGACGCCAGCGGCGAGCACGGCCTCTACCACGGGCAGGATGACCTCGTAGTTGACGGCCATCGTGTAGCCCTTCTGCCCGGCGATACCGTTCACCTTGATGGCGACCACGTCGTTCGGGTGCACGAAGCGCTTCATCGCGTCGGCGGCGGTGGGCGCGCCGGTGAGCTCGGTCAGCGCGCGCTCGACCAGGGTGCGCGCCACGTCGGCCTTCGGCCAGAGCTGGTTCGGTTGCATCAAGGACGGGAAATCGTTGCCCTTCGTGATCTTGACGACCTTGCCGGGCAGCGAGAGCGGCGTGAAGCCCTCGGGCGGCTTTGCGATGAGCCGCGGATCGGGCGCCGCCCACGCATCCTGGGCGCGCAGGGCGGAAGCGCCGGCCGCGCTCACGGCGAAGGCCGCTCCGGTTCGAACGAACGCACGACGAGAAAGCTTTCCGGACATCGCACGAGGAGCGTCACACGGATCTGTAAGCCACGCAACGTGCGGTGGCGAAGCGCCGTGGCGCGCGAGCGGCCCGCCACGTTCGAAGCGCGGGATGCTCGCGAAATCAGCCGGGTCGGTCAGCGGCACGGCGCTCGCAAACCGCCTCTGCAGGCCGGCGCAGACAGCCGGAATCGAACAGAGGAAGTGCCATGAACCCCAGCAAAATGAAGATTGTGTACGTCATCAGCGAGCGCAACAGCAAAAGCTACTGGAACCGCGTCGGCGTCGCGTTCGTGAACAACGACGGATCCATCAACGTGAAGCTCGACGCCGTGCCCGTCTCGGGTGAGCTGCAGATCCGCGACTACGTGGCGAAGGAAGACGGCGTCGGTCCGTTCCCCCGCGCTACGAACGGGCAGGACACGCTAGCGGAAATCGCGTGAAGTGGAGGCAGGAATGGACACGAGCGAATCTCCGGCTCGTCTGCCCACGCCTGCCGGCCGCGCGTCGATCGACGGGGACCGCGCGGTCCCCGTCGGTCTCGCCGGCGCGCTCCGCGGGCTCATCGACAAGGCGCGAGAGAGCACCTGGGCTCCCGTCGTCGCCCGCGGATTGGCGATCGCCGCGGGGATGCTCGCGCTCGCGGCGATCGGCACGGCCACCCCGTTGTCGGGAGCCGGCGTCCCCGTCGCGACCGCCGCGCCCGCGACGGCGGCGACGTCTCCCACTGCCCCCGCCGTTGCTTCTGCACCCGCGGCGAGTGCTTCGGCTCCCAGCGCCGCGACAGCGCCGAGCAACGGCGTAACAGCCGACGGCAAGATCATCTTGAACCAGGCCACCGCGGACGACTTGATGAAGCTACCCCGCGTCGGCCCGAAGCGAGCCCAAGCCATCCTCGAAGTCCGCCGAAGACTAGGCCGCTTCCACCACCCGACCGATCTACTGCGAGTAAAAGGCATAGGCCGAAAAACCCTGCGCCAAATGCTCCCGCTGCTGGTCGTCGATCCTCCCACCCCCCACTGAGAGCTCACCCCGCGCATGGCACCCCCCGGCCCCTTGCCGTATAGGGACCCGCCCTCATGTCCGCCTCCGCGCAGAAAATCGATCGCTCGGGCCTGGCTCCCGTCCTCTGGGCCCTCGGTACGGGCGTGCTCGCCGTCATCGTCGCCGTCGGTATTTCGCTGTGGCAGAGCGGCGCCCAGCGGCAGGTGCTCGACACTCAGCAAGCGCGTTGCGAGCAGGGCGTCACGGCGGGATGCGACGCTCTCCGCACCCTGTGCTTGAAGCGTTACGGGGACGCGTGCGAGGCGCTCGCCGGAGCCATCCTCGCGTCCCCCTCCGAGCGACAAGATTCGCGCGACGCGATGCGACTTCTCACCGAAGCGTGCGATCTGCGAAACCGCCGCGCTTGCGTCCGCGGAGCGCACAAGCTCCTCGACGGGGACGGCGTCGCAAAGGATCCAGCGGAAGGAAAGCGCCTGGCCGAGCGCGGCTGCGAGCTCGGCGCGACGGAGGCGTGCGCGCTTCGTGACGCGGCGAAGTAAGGTGCTTAGCGCTGCTGGGCTGCCAAGACTCCAACGGTAGTGTCAGGCCGGATCGCGAAACACCGGCGCGCGCTTTTCCATGTTGGCCATGACGGCTTCCATCTGATTGGGGCTGCCGAGCAGCGCGCGTTGCAGCTTTTCCTCCAAGAGCAGTCCCTCTTCGAGCGAAACGAGGTCCGCGGCGTTCAACAGCTGCTTCGCGGAACGGATCGCGTCGGGCGAACGACCGGCGATGTCGCGCGCAGCGGCGAGCGCGGCTTCACGCGGCGCCGCGACGACTCGCGTTACCAGCCCGAGCTGCTCGGCCTCCGTGCCGGAGACGATGCGGCCCGTGAAGGTCAGCTCCTTCGCGACGTCGAGGCGTACGAGGTGCCTCAATGTCTGTGTACCGCTCATGTCCGGCACGAGTCCCCAGCGGATCTCCATCACGGACAGCTGGGCATCGGGCGTCGCGTAGCGGATGTCGGCGCCGAGCGCGATCTGGAGCCCGCCACCGAAAGCGACGCCGTGGATCGCGGCGATGACCGGCACGGGCACCTCTTGCCAGACGAAAGCCGCTCTCTGGGCGCGGTTTGCCAGCGTGCCGTCCTCACGGGTCAACAAACTGCCGCCGCTGCCCTCGAGGAAGCTCTTGAAGTCGAGGCCCGCGCAAAATCCGAGGCCTTCACCGCTGAGGACGACGGCCCGTACCGATTTGTCCGCAGCAAGCCGCTTCCCCGCGTCGATCAGCGCGGCGAACATGGCGGCATCGAGGGCATTTCGCTTTTCCGGACGGTTCAGGCGGACGTCGGCGACCCCGCCGTCGATCTCGATGCTTACGCGCTCGGTCATTGGTAACTCCTCGCCCGAGCAGTGACTTCGCTCGTGCTCGAACAACCTTCCTCGTGCGGGCCGCGGCTGCAACGCTCCCGCGAGCCGTCGCTATACCGCCGCGGTAGAAATGTGCGCACGCAAAAGTCACGAAACATGGAAGTCGGGTGGTCACATCGTTTTCGATTCGAGGGGTGCACGCCGCGCGATGCCTGTGCTAGCCCGTGCCCCCGCCAGCTCAGTCCTTTGGGGGACTCGAATGAACGTCGCGGAGCAGCGCTCCTTCATCCACAGCCTCGTCAGCCGTCCTTACGATCCGCGCACGCTCGTGGCGGTCTACGAGGCCATGGGCAAGGACCCCGGTGCGTACGCCGACCTGCTCGTCACGGCGGCGAAGAGCACGGATCAGCACGCGGCGGCGAGTCACTGGCTGACCGAAGCCGCGCGCGTCCGCATGCAAGCGCTGCGCGACGACGTCGGCGGCGTGAAGCTCCTCGAAGCGGCGCTCGAGCGCGATCCGCTGAATTTGCGCGCCGCGGATCACCTGGTCGAGCTCTACAGAAACCGAAAAGAGGACGAGGAGCTCGCGTCGGTCATCCGCGCGCGCGCTGCCGCCCTGCACGATCGCTACGTGCGCGAGCCGGTGGAGTTGCCGCGCGCAGCGATCGCGTTCGAGAAGCTGAGCGGCGTGTACGAGGCGCTGGGCGACGCGACGGCCGCGATCGCCGCGCTCAGAACCGCTCTCGAGATCGAGCGCGCTCGCGTCCGGCAGACGACGCCGGCGCCGCCGCCGGAAGGCGGCGTGTCGTCGCTGCGGGCGCTCGCGCCGCCGCCGTCCTCGGATCCGGCGCCGCCGCTCGAGGGGACATGGTCCGAGCCCCCCCCGCGCGACACGCTCTCGTCGCCCCTGCCCCCCGGACACGACGCGACGAGCTCCGACGACGCCGGCGCAGCGGGAGCTCCCGTTTCGATACGTCGGGCGGCGGCCGACCCGCTCTTGTCGGTCATCGAAGCGTTGCACGCGTTGCGTCGCTGCGAAGGCGTCGTGGAGGGCGCCGCGCTGGTGCTCCGGACCGCCTTGGAGGCGATCCCTTGCGCAGCGGGCATGGTCCACGTCGCGGACGTGGGGACGCGCGACTTCGTCGTGGTCGCCGCATCGGGGGAACGGAGCGCGGATACCATCGGCACCCGAACGACGGACACCGACGCCGTCCTCTCGCGCGCGTTCGACGCGATGCAGGCCATCACGGCGGATTTGCCGAGCGTCGTGATCGGCGTGCTCCCGCGCTTCGGCGCGATGCGCGCGAGCGGGCTCGTGCTGTGCGCGCCCGTCCAGCACGACGGTCAGAACGTGGGAGCCATCGAGCTCGTCGGTCCCCGCGAACGCGGCGTCTTCACCGACGGCGATCGCCATGCCATGACCTACGTCGGCGAGCGCTTCGCGGAGTTCCTCGCCGACCGAAGCATCCTTCTCTGAACAACCGCGCAGCCGAAGACCGGAGGCGCCTCCGGAGCGAAGCCAGAAAGCGGACGCAAATTCAGCGCCTTGACCCAAGACTCGACAGAGCGAGGCTTGGAAATCGCGAAACTCGAGCCAAGAACACGCCGCGGGAAACTTCGGGCCGAGAAGTTTCGTACCTCTTTCGAAGTGTATAATGGTGTGATCGTGCAGAAGGTGCTCGTACAGGCGAAAAAGGCGTCCCTGGTGGCCGCGGCCGTCATGTTCGTCGCCGGTTGCAAGGGACGGGGTGAACGCCTGCCGGCCATCACCGTCGGGCAGCTCGCCACGCAGCTCAAGAGCGCGGATCCACCGCGGCTGTACGACGCGAACGGCGATCGAACGCGCCGCGAATACGGAGTGATCCCCGGAGCCGTGCTGCTGCCGGGCAGCCGCGATTACGCGCTGGACCTGTTGCCCGCGTCCAAAGCCGCGCGCCTGGTGTTCTATTGCGCGAGCAGCTGGTGCGGCGCCGCCGAGACGGCAGCGCAGCGAGCGGAGGAGGCCGGCTACATGCTCGTCAGTGTGTTGCCCGACGGCATCAAGGGCTGGACCGAAGCCGGGATGCCCACGCAGAAGCCCAACTGATCCGCCGCGGGCAGCGCCGGCGCGCGTCGGGCGGCGTCAGCCCTTCTTGAGCTCTTCGACGAACTCCCAGTCGGAGATCAGGTGCTTCTTCAAGAGCAGGGAGAGCAGCGCCGCGAAGAGGCGTTCCCAGCGCGCGTCGTCGCCGAGCACCTCGCTCGCGTCGGCGCCGCGGGCCGCCGCGCGCAGCGCGGAGACGAGATCGCGCGCCGTCAGGCGGTCCTCGGGCGGCGTCGCCACCTCTTCTTGACCCTCGGCGGGCTTGTCTTTCGCCGGCAAGCGTATCGTCGTGCCGTCGAGCAACGTGAGCGCTACCAGGCGCCGGCTCGTCTTCGCGTCCGCCTTGGCGGAGTCGGCGAGCGCGCGGCGCAGCCGTTCCGCGCCTTGCTTCGTGCTCGGACGGGAGCTCGACGGCGGCGCATCCGCGGCGACGCTGACGGAGCTCGCCGTCGGCGCCGCCACTTGGCCTCCGCCGCCCGCCGCGGCGAGCGCGGGCGGCGCGACGGCGTGCGCCGCGACGGCCGTGGCTTCACGCGCGGGCCGCTTCGCCGGAGCGATGGACTTCAGATCCTCGGCGCTGTTGCGGACGCTCTCGAGCTTCGATGATTCCACGACGGCGACTTTCTCCGTTTCCTTCGGCTTGGGGGCGATGCTCGCCGCGGCGACGGCCGCGCGCGCCTCGACTTCGGAGCGCGACACGATGTCCGTCGTCACGTCGACCTCCGCGTCCGCGCGCGGCTGCGCGGGCGGCTTGGGCGCTTCTCCGATGCCGTAGTAGGCGTGGATCGCGGCGCGGATGTCCGAGGGCGGCGCGATCATCGCGCGGACGTGCAGGCCCGAACGCTCCGCGACGTCGGTCAGCGCCTGCGTGTTCGTCGGGTCGTCCATCGCGACGTAGAGCGCGTCGCCCAGACCGCGCACGCGGCGCACGTAGATCGGCACCAGGCAGAATCGCTCGACGAGATCGACGGGCACCATATCGAGCAGCTCGCGCGAGAAGTCGATGTGATGCAGCGACACCCAGGGCACGCTGAGCTGCTGGCTCAGGATCTGCGTGACCTGCGTCTCCGAAACGAGCCCCGTTTCGACGAGCAAGCTCCCGAGCCGCTTGCCCACGCGCCGCTGCTCGGCGAGCGCTTCTTCCAGCTGCCGCGCCGTGATGAGCCCGGCCCGCACGAGCAACTCGCCGAGCCGTACCCGCGGATTGTCCATACTCCCATCAAAGTAACCCGGCCGCACCGTCCGAGCCAGATTCTCCGTAATCGTAGGGTCGCCAGAGCAAGCTCGGCCTAGGGGCCAGGTGCGGCTTCGTGAGCTCGCTCGCGGCGGGCCTCTGCGCGTCCCGAGCCTTCGCGTGGTCTCGAGCCTCTCGCCCCGGCTTCAACGGCGGAAAGCACGCCTCGAAATGGGCATCGGTAAGTGGCTCGCGCGCCGCATGTGGGTGAGCGTCGCTCCCGCACTCACGCCGGGAAGGTGAACGAAACGGTCCACACACGGGCCCGATCCGGTCAAAAACTGTGGCATCCTTGGCGCGATGCGTCCGTGCCCGCAATGTGGGACAGCTTGCGAGTCGTCCCACCAGTATTGCCCTGGGTGCGGCTTTCCAATCGGGGCGGTCGCGCAGAACAGTGAAGACAAGCTCGTTGGTCGCTCGCTGCCGGGCGGGTACCTCGTGCTCGATCTCATCAGCGTCGGCGGCATGGGTCGCGTGTACCGCGCCGAGCAACGCGCGCTGGGACGCACCGTCGCCGTCAAGGTGATTCACCCGCACCTGCTCGCGGACGAGAACTCCATCGTCCGCTTCATGACCGAAGCGCGCGCCGCCAGCCAGCTGAACCACCCGAACTCGGTCAGCGTCATCGACTTCGGGCGCACGGACGACGGCCAGCCCTACCTCGTGATGGAATTCTTGCGAGGTAAAGATCTGGCGCGCGTGGCCTACGAGCAGGGGCCCCTGCCCTTCAAGCGCATCGTCGACGTGCTGGTGCAGACGCTGATGGCGCTCAGCGAAGCGCACGATCTCGGCATCGTGCATCGCGATCTTAAACCGGAAAATATCATCCTCGAGCCGCTGCGCCGCGGCGGCGATTTCGTGAAGGTCGTCGATTTCGGCCTGGCGAAGCTGAAGGCGGACTCGGCGAGCGCGACGAACGTCACGATGCCGGGCATCGTGTGCGGCACGCCGGACTACATGGCCCCGGAGCAGGGGCGCGGCGACCCTATCGACGGGCGCAGCGATCTGTACGCGATCGGCGTCATCTTGTTTCAGCTGCTCACCGGCCGCCTGCCGTTCGAGGCCGAGAGCCCGACGCAGGTGGTGATGATGCACCTGTCGGTGCCGGTGCCCGATCCGCGTCAGGTCGCGCCGGATCGCCGCATCCCGGAGTCGCTCGTGCGCGTCGTCATGAAGGCGATGAGCAAGGACGCGCGCGACCGCTACCAGGACGCGCTCGAGTACGCCGACGCGCTCCAGCAAGCGCTGGAAGAAGCGCGGAGCGCGCCGCCGGCCGGATCGCAAGGCCTGCTCTCGCAACGGCCGGGCGCGACCGTCGAGTGCCGCGTGTGTCTGTCGCTCGTCCCGATGACGCGCTTCTGCTGCGAGTGCGGCGCGCGCCTCCCGGTGAAGAGCGATTCGCCGACGCCGCTTCCGTCGCTCGCGTTTCCGCTTCCCTTCGTCGGGCGGGAGGACGACCTCGCCTGGCTCGGGGATCGCCGCAGGGAAGCGGAGAACGGCGTGGCCGGCGCGCGGCTCGTCGGGGATCACGGCGTCGGCAAGACGCGCCTCTTGCGCGAGTTCCTCGACATGGTCGCGCGGAAGGGCGATCACGTCGTGCTCACCGGTCCGGATCCGTACTGGGCCGAGGTCGCGTACCACGCGCTCCGCAAGGCCATCTCCGGCCTCCTGCGCGTCGACTCCAGCGCGACCATGAGAAAGGCGTGGGAAGGCGCGCCGGCCTCCGCGCGGCGCGGCCTCGAGGAGATCTACGGCGGCATCCCGTCGCGCAGCGATCCCCGGACGCCGCACGAACGAAGGCAAGACGTCGCCGAGGCGCTGCGCTGGGCCATGCAGAAGGCGGGTCCGCTCGCGGCGCCGAACCGCGTCGTGCTCGCGATCGACGACTTGCAGCGCGTCGACGGCTCGAGCCGTTCGGCGTTCGCCGACGTCCTCGGCGAGCCGCCCTCGAGCCTGAAGGCGCTCGTGATCGCCGCGCACACGCCGGGCTTCGAGGCCGGCTGGGGCGCGAAGCACGCCGCGCGCGTGATCAGCGGGCTCCCGCCGCCGATCGTCACGCGGCTGCTCCGCGCGACGAGCCCGAGCGATCGCATGACGGCGCTCGCCGAGAACGGCATCCGGGGGATGCTGCCGCTCTACGTCGAACAGCTGCTCCGCTTCACCCTGGAGGGCGGCTCGGATCCGCCGCCTCGCCTCGCGGATCTCATCAGCCACCGCATGGCGACGCTCGAGCCCCGCGCGCGGCGCGTCCTGCAGGCCCTCGGCGTGCTCGGCGACGCGGTCGAGCCGGAGGGCATCGCCGAGGTGCTCGGGCGTCCCGACGGCGTCGAAGAGACGCTCGGCGAGCTCGTGCGGGCCGGCATGGTGGAGCGTCAGGGCGGGCTGTTCTCGCTCTCGCACCCGCTGATCCGCGAGCTCGTGCTCGGCGCGATCCCGGCCGAGGTGCGGCGCGATCTGCACGGCCGCGCGCTGCGCATCTACGAGAAGCGCGAGGCGCCCATCGAGGCGCGGGCGCTCCACGCCTTCGACGCGCAGGCGACGCTGGAAGCCCTGCTTCTCCTCGAGCAAGTCGCGGAGCGGGCGCTGTCGCGCGACGACGTCGCCGCGGGCGTGGACGCGCTCCGGCGCGCGCTCGAGCTGTCGCGCGCGGACGTCTACCGCGGCGAGCTCGACGATCCGCTGAAGGCCGTCGCCATCTTCGCGCGCAAGCTCGGCGACGCGCTCATCCGCGGCGGCGCGTACTCCGACGCCGAGGGCGTCCTGCGCGAAGCGCTCCACGTCGCCGGTCCCACCGGGGCCGAGCGCGCGCACTTGCTCGCGTCGCTCGCGCGCGTCGCGCGCGGACGCGAACGCTCCGACGAGGCGGTCGGCTTCATCGACGAAGCGATCGAAGTGGCGCGGCGCTCGGGCTCACACGAGCTGCTCTCCTCGCTGACGAGCACCCGCCGTGCCTGGGTCTCCTGAAGCCGCGTCGGGCCCGCCGTTCATCACCCGGTGGGATCTCGACAAGACGTACCTCCGAACGGAGTTCGACACGATGGGAGATCTCGTGCGGACGGCGTTCGAGCGGCCCGATCAGAAGCGCGCCGTCCCCGGAGCCGCGACGCTCTTGCATCTGCTCGGCGAGACGGGCGCGCGCGTCCACATCCTCTCCGGCAGCCCACGCCAGCTGCGGAGCCGGCTCGAGGAGAAGCTCAGGATCGATCTCGTTCGTTGGGACGAGCTCACGCTGAAACCCAATTTGTCGAACCTCCTTCGCCTACGCCTGCGGGCGGTGCGCGACCAGCTGGGCTACAAGCTCCCCGTCCTGCTAGAGGCGCGAAGCCGAGACGAGCGGCTCTTCGGCGGCAACGCTCCGGAGGAAGTCCTCGTGGGCGACGACGCCGAAGCCGACGCTTTCGTCTATTCTCTGTACGCCGACGCCTGCGAGGGCACCGTCGGCGAAGCCGAGCTCGCGGAAATCCTGCGGCGCGGACGCGTCTACGAGGACCAGGTCGAGGGCTGCGTCGCCGCGTTCCGGCGCATCCACGCGGGCAGAGCCGTGGCGCGGATCCTGATTCACCTCGACCGGCAGAGCCCGCCGAGCACTTTCGACGTCTACGGCCCCCGCGTCGTCCCCTTCTACAATTACCTACAAGCGGCGTTCGTCCTCGCGGAGGACGGGCGGATCTCCGGGAGCGCCGTGCTGGAGGTCGCGAGCGTCCTCGTCGTCCGGCATCGGTTCGACGGCGAAGGGCTGGGCCGGAGCTACCTCGACCTCATGCGGCGCGGGCACGCGAGCGGCGCGGTGCTCGCGGAGCTCGAAGCGTCCCTCGCCGATTTTCCGACGGAGACGCAGGAGAGCGGCGCCGCGCTGTCGGAAATGACTCGGCTCATCGCTGGTTATCTGAAGGAGCCCCCGCGGGTACGCCCCGTCCGGCCGGCGAAGCCCGACTACTTCGAGCTTGCGGAACGCCACCAAGGCGGCAAAAATAGGAAGAACTTTCGGAGTGTTACGAGACAGTGGGATCAATGAGAAAACGCACGAGCACGCTCGCGTCCGTTTCCGGCTCGCCGATACGCTATCTCGCGCTAGGCTGCGGGCCGTCTCAATCGTGTCACTCGGCCGAGAACGTGCGGCCACACGCGCCCTGATGGGCTCAGGGAGGTCGCGAAGTGGACAGCGATCTTGCCGAATCGATCTCTTCACTTAAATCGTCATTCGAATCCCGCGGTCGGGCGTTGCGTCTGGGCAAGGCGGATCCCGTCCTCGTTCGCGCCCTCCATCAGAAGCTCCGGATCCCCCGTCGCTACCGCGATTTTCTGACGGAATGCGATCCCCTCGCGGTCGAGATGATCACGCCGGCAGAGCGCATCCAGCTCATCGCCGCGAATGAGCTCGAGCAAGCTCAGGTGGGCTTCTGTCTCGGCGCCGACGGCGCGCTCATCGGCGCCGCGTCGCACGCCGGCTGGCGTCCGTCGTGGGTCATCATCGCGACGAGCTCGCTCCTCGGCGATCCTTATTTCCTCGACACGTCCAAGCCGGACGCCGAGGGCGATTGCCCCGTCTACACCGCCATGAGCGGCACGGAAGTCTGGCAGCCGCGGCTCTGTGCTTCCACGTTCGCGCTGTTCCTGAAAATCCTCGCGATCGGCATGGAGGTCGCGGGCGGCTTCAATCTGAACGATTACGACGTGGACAACGAGCAGGTGTTCCGAGAAGCCCTCGGCCCCAAGATCCGCGAGCACGATCCCGCCGCGCTGAAGGCGGGTCACTGGACGTGACGACTCTCTTCAAAATCGCCGAACAAGGCACGCCCGACTTCGACGAGATCCTCGGCCGGCTCGAGCAACGCGGCGAGACGGATCTCGAGCGCGTGGAGACCTCCGTGCGCGAGATCCTCGCCGCGGTGAAGGCGGAGGGCGACGCCGCCGTGCGGCGCTACGTCGAGCGCTTCGAGTCGCGCCGCGTCGAGCGCCTCGTCGAGAAGGACTACGGCGGCCACGCCGCGCTCGAGTCGCTGCCGGCGAAGGTCCGCGACGCGATGCTCGAAGCGTCGCGGCGCATCCGGCGCTACCACGAACGGCAGCTCGAAGATCTGGTGAGCTTCGAGTACGAGGAAGACGGCGTGCGCCTCGGCAGCCGCGTGCGCGCCGTCGCGCGCGTGGGCGTCTACGTCCCGGGGGGCAAGGCGAAGTACCCTTCCAGCGTGCTCATGTCCGCGATCCCCGCGAGCGTCGCGGGCGCGACGCAGATCGTGGTGGCGACGCCGTCCGCCGGCCCCGAGGTGCGCGCCGCTTGTCACCTCGCCGGCGTGCACGCCATCTTCGACGCCGGCGGCGCGCAAGCCGTCGCCGCGCTCGCTTACGGCACGGAGTCCGTCCAGCGCGTCGACAAGATCGTCGGCCCGGGCAACCTCTTCGTCGCCGCCGCCAAGCGTCTCGTGTTCGGAGACGTCGACATCGACAGCATCGCCGGCCCGAGCGAGATCCTCGTGGTGGCCGACGACGACGCGGACGCGCGGCTGATCGCGGCGGATCTGCTGTCGCAAGCCGAGCACGACGAAGCCGCGTACCCGCTGCTCGTCTGCACCAGCGCGTCGCTCGCCGAAGCCGTCGCGCGCGAGCTGGAGGCGCAGCTCGCGACCTTGCCCCGTCGCGCCATCGCCGAAGCGTCGGTCCGCGGACAGGGCACGGCGCTCGTGGTGTCGTCTCGCGACGCGCTCGTCGACGTCGCGAACCGGCTCGCGGCCGAGCACGTCGCGCTGCACGTCGCCGACGCCGACGAGCTAGCCGACCGGATCGACCGCGCCGGGGCGCTGTTCGTCGGAGACGCCACTCCGGAGGCCGCGGGCGACTACATCGCCGGGCCTTCACATGTGTTGCCGACGGGTGGCGCAGCGCGCTACGGAGCCCCGCTCGGCGTCTACGATTTCGTGTCGCGGACCTCCATCATCCGCTACGAACGCGCGGCTCTCGCGGCGCAGGCGGAGAAAATTACGGCTTTTGCCAGGGTCGAGGGGCTCGAAGCGCACGCCCGCGCAGTGGAAGCGCGCAGCTCGGTAACCGAGCGCCGCGGCTAGTTTCTCAAGAGAATTTTGAGAGACGCGGGCGCGAGTCGCGCCGGAACGGCCGCGCTGGCGCGTATGGATCCTGAGCGCGTTCGCGATTCGCATGCGGCAAAACCGCAGCTAACATGGCCGGCTCCCTCGCCGCTCACTGCCTTCGGGCAAGGAGTTCTTCGATGCTTCCGTGGCTCTCGCGATCGCTCCGCGTTTTGGCGATCGGCTTCTTCTTCCTCGCTTCGTTCGGCTGCGCCGAAGAGCGCGCGCCCATCAACAAAGTGCAGGCGAACGCGCTCGACAAGACCTTCTTCGTCGGCGATCTCCAAAATCCGAACGACGACCCGGTCTTCTACTGGCGCAACTTCGTCGTCGACGCCTCGGAGGATCAGTCGCTCATCGGCATCGGTTCGTGGAGCGGCGTCGATCGCATCAAGTGGGAGATCTCGGAGACGATGCTCTTCGGGCGGCGTGCCTACGATCAGAACGCCGGCGCCGACGACAAGGGGAGCACCAGCGGGTACCCGAACGGCACCATCGTCGCGGCGTATCCCATTTCGTCGCACTTCGACATCAAGCGCGCGTACAACCCCCAAACCGGCGAAGAGCTCAACATCGTCGAGGAGAACACCACCGATCGCCCGTGGTACCAGCGCCAGTACTTTCGCGTGGACTGGTCGACGAACCAGGTCGACACGCCGCAATGGTCCGACATGTTCATCGGGCAGGCGTTCGGCGACATCAAGCTGACCCCCGTCTCCTACTACGTGAGCGATCCGGATCAGGACGACGCGCCTCACTTCGAGCCCGACAACGGCTACTTCGACGTCACCTCGAAGTTCACCGTCGAGCCGACGCCGTCGAACAGCGTCATGGCCAACCAGACCGGGATCAACATCCCTCTGTGCGCGTACCTCGGCTTTTACACGGGAACGGCGATCTACAACTGCGACGCGCAGGAAGCCGTCGTCCGCAGCTCGTACTGGCGCGTGGACAAGCTGGATCCCGACGGCGATTTCGAGCCCTTCGAGAACACCCGCGCGAACCTCGACGTCTTCGGCAACCCCGGAGGCATCGGTGACAGCTTCGAGGCCGGCATCGTCACTCCGCCGCGCGTGACCTACGACCCCGGCTACGGGTACGTGGATCCGAACCTGACGCGGCTGATGAACGTCCACAATATCTGGAAGAAGAGCCACCAGACCAAGGGCAAGTGCAAGACGGACAGCGACTGCAGCGGCGTCGGCACCGGCTCGGAGTGCTTGCCTTCCGGCGTGTGCACGGTGCCGTGCAACTACGGCGCGCGCAAAGACGGCGACGGCAACGGCACCGACGATCAGTGCGAGAACAAGGACACCGGCTACGACAAGAGCCAGGGCTCGCAGTGCAGCTTCAACAACCGCTGCACGATCCCGTATCGCGACCGCGAGACGACGCCCGTCGCGTGGTGGCTGAACCCGGACATGCCCGACACGCTGCAGGACACGGTCGACTCGAAGGGCAAGTTCGTGAGCCGCGGCGCGTCCGAGGACATCATCTACACCTGGAACCAGGCCGTCGATCTCGCCGTCGCGCACGCGCGGGAAGTCGAATGCCGCCGCACGCACAGCGGCGACCGGCCCACGTGCCACGGCACCTACTTCGACACGCAGAACCCCATCGAAATGGTGAGCTACGGCGGCTACGGCGTCGAGCGCGTGAAGAACCCGGAGACCATCCTGGTCACGTGCCACAACCCCGTGCGCGACTACGATCCGGAGGTGTGCGGCGCCCACGGCTCGCGCGCGCGCGTCGGCGACGTCCGCAAGAACTTCATTTTCTACTGGCCGTACTCATCACGCGCGCCGTGGGGCGGCATCGCGGATTGGAACGCCGATCCGCTGACGGGGCAGATCGTCGGCGCGGCGGCGACGGTCATGGGCCGCTCGGCGACCATGGCCGCGGCGCAGATCCGCGACATCCTCTTGGTGGCGAACGGCGAGCTCGACATGACCGACATCACGAGCGGCGTTCCTGCCCAGCTGTACCAGCACGTGCTGCGCACCGGTCAGACGCCGCGCACGTTCACGGCGCAAGCGCTCGCGAAGCAGCTCTCGCTGGTCGACGTGAAGGGGTCGGCGAGCAGCCTCGGGATCACCGTGAGCGGCTCCACGCCGGCGCAGCGCCTCGTTTCGCTGATGAACATGAAGGCGAACACCACGTCGGACCCCGGCATGCTGACCAGCGACGATTTACAGATCCAGGGGATCGAGCAGCCGCTGATCGGCTCGCAGTACGAGGCGCAGATCGTGAGCCCGTCGTGGCTTGTCGACTCGGCCGGGCTCGCGCCGGGATCCAGCGTGGATTCGTCGATCCTCGCTCAGGTGTCTCCCCTCCGCGCCATGGACCCGCACCGGAGCACCCAGCTCGATCGCACCACGTCGAAGGTGCTCTCGTCGCACGGCGTGTGCTCGTTCGCCAGCACCGACAGCGTCGGCAACCCCGACATCCAGGGCGTCGCGAAGTGGTTCGGCGACGCGAACATCGGCATCTACGGCAACAACGCCCTGCGCGCACAGTCGCCGGATCTCGCGAAGGCGAGCGATCAGGACCTCGCGACGAAGCGCGCGGATCTCATCTACAACCACCTCATCGTCGAGGCGTTCAAGGGCATCGCGCTCCACGAGGTGGGACACGCGCTCGGCATGCTGCACAACTTCACGTCGTCGTACGACGCGGTGAACTTCAACCCGCAGTACTGGCAGCTTCGCACCAACGAAGGCCAGTCCATGGACTCGTGCAACGGCACGCCGCGCGCGAACGAGATCGACACCTGCATGGGCCCGCGTTTTCTCGATCCGGAGACCGACGACGAAATGGGGCAGGGCACCGAATCGCGGCCCGGCATCAACTACTTCGGCAGCACGTCGACGATGGAATACCAGAACGAGCGCTTCTTCGAGTCCGTCGGCCTGGGTCAATACGACCTGATGACCATGGGCGCCCTCTACGGGCGCGTCCTCGAGACGTTCGACCCCGACGCCGCGGACGGCGTGCCGCTGTCCGCGCAGACGGACTACGGCTGGTTGAACTTCACCCAGCTCACCGAAGACGACCTCGTCAATCAGACGACCGCGATGGGCACCGGCCCGCAGGCGATGCATTACACCGAGCTCGCGCGGCGTATCCATCTGTACGACCCGGGGCGCTGCCGCGCCGCGACCGCCGACGAAAAGCAGACCGCCGAGTGGCGCATCGTGCACGGCAAGGTGTGCGCGACGCCGCCGAAGGACCACGCGGCGTGGAACGATTTCGTCGCCAACACCGATCCGAACGCCGGCGGGGGCGGACCGAAGACCTCCGTGGCGTCGAACGCGCCGGCGATGGCCAATCAAGTGCGCTGGCCGTATCGCTGGGGTGAGGACTCGGACGCGTACATCCACGTGAACCCGTCCGACGCGGGCGCCGACCCGTACGAGGTCACAGAGGAGACGATCAAGAAATTCGATTATTCGTATCCGTTCACGTACTTCCGGCGCCAGCGGCGGGATTGGGATTACCTGAGCATCCCGTCGCGAACGGCGACGAACTTCTTCGAGCGCCTCCGGTCGTACCACTGGGTCGTCGCGCGCAACAACGCCACGCTGCCGTCGCTCGCGCCCGACGCGCTCGACATGCTGAAGGCCTCGGACGACAACGTGCGCGCGAACCTGCTCGCCGCGACGGACATGCTCGACGCCATCTCGCGCGCGCTGGTGATGCCCCAAGTCGGCGACTTCGGAAACGCCGACGAAGCGCTGCAGCTCGGCACCGACGCACGCATCTACGACGTCTCTCAGACCGGCAACAACTCGGGCTCGCTCTTCACGCTCGACGCGTCCACGGCGCGCTTCGTCGATCCGAGCTACGACACCGGCGCGCAATCCGGCGGCTCCTGGGACTACCTGCACTGGCTCTCGCACGCCGGCTTCGACGTGGAGAAGGACATCGCCGGCTGGTCGCTCACCGACGGTCGCCCGACGCTCGCGATCATCCAGCGCGATACGTACATCGACGGCCGCCACCTCTACGTCAATTTCCAGACGGATCTCGCTCAGGGCGTGGACCGCCTCGTCGGCGGCGTGCTCGCGTCGGACTGGGATTCCGTCGCGTCGTACGTCCCGGCCGCGACCGCCTCCGCGCCCGAACAGATCCACCTCGCGGATCCGAACCCGACGCGGCCCCGGGGATCGTTCCTGCTGTTCCCGAACCTCGGGTACCTCCAGCAGCTCGGAACCATGATCGGCGCCCAGCTTTACTCGCGCCTCGGCACCGATCTGACGCTCCAGAACAAGCTTCTCATGTACCTGGAAGGCACGGTGGGCGTCATCGACGTTCCAGACGCGCAAAAGATCAAGTTCACCGATCCGCGGAGCGGCTTCACGTACGTCGCGCGGCTCTACGGCCCCGACACCGTCGACGGCCGCACCTTCGACTCGGGCATCGCCTCGCGCATGCTCGCGCACGCGAACAAGCTGTTGACGCTGGCCTACCAGGTACAGGTCGATAGCAAGGGCAACCCCGTCCTCGACGAGTTCGGCCGTCCGACGCCGGTGCTCGACGCGTCGGGCCAACCCGTCCCGACGAGCGACGACACGGCGATGGGCGGCTTCAGCGACTACGTCGGGCTCCTCGACGCGACCGTCGAAGTCTGCAACCGCGTCGGGCACGGCGCCGGCGTCACGCTGTCGCCCACGGGCAACACGCCGTAGCACTCTGTCAGAAACTCCCTCTGACGGGCTTAGTGCTACGTCGCGGGCGCGGGCGGGGGCTTCTTCACGTAGCCCTTGTCCACGAGCGAGAGCAGCGCTTGCGCGACCTCGAGGTCCGTCTGCGCCGACGAATCCAGCAAGACTCGGAACGTGGAACCGTTCAGGACCGCTTGCACCACGTCGAGCTCCGCCGGGGGCAGCTCGCGCAGCGGCTTGGTCATCGGAACGACGAGCTCGAGGCGAGCGGTCTGCGCGGGGAGCTTGCGCTTGATGTGCTCGAACTCGTCGCGCTGGCGAAACCCTTCCATGAGCACCTCGGTCACGGAGGCGTTCAGGGGCGGATCGAACTTGCGGGTGCTGGGCGGTTCGAGCTCGAACGAACCGCGATCCCACACCAGCATCCGGTAGAACGCCTTCAGCGGCGCGAGCGGAACCTCTTTGCCGTTCTGCTCGACCGTCACGTAATGGATGAGCCCTTGGTCGAGGAAGATCCGCCCGCCCTCTTGACCGGCTTCCACGACCAGGACGCCGGACTTTCGCGACGTGCCGAAGAGCTGGAGGAGATCGGGCAGCGGGATCTCTTCCAGGCTGCCGCGCATCCGGCTCTCGCCGCCTTCGGTGGAACGCCGCGGAGGTGCGGGCTTGGGCACCGCGGTGTCGGCGGGCTTGCGGACGCCCGCTTGCGACTCGTCGCCGCTCATCGCGATGACCTTCAGGATATTGCTGCCGATGAGGACACGATCGCCCTCCTTCAGCCAGCCTTTCACGATGCGCTCGCCGTTGACGAAGGTGCCGTTGGTCGAGCCGAGATCCTCGATGTGGATCTTGCCTTCACGCAGCTCGATCTTCGCGTGCTTGCGGGAGACCATCTCTTCCACGAGCACCATGTCGAGATCGCTCGAACGCCCGACGACGATGGGGTGGTTTTCGTCGATGGGAAATTCGCCGCCCTGGTACTTGCCGGAAATGAACCGGAGGGCGAGTCGAGCTCGGGGGGGGCTTTTTGGGGGAGCCGCTGGCATTCCTAGGGGATCTTGCATTTGAGCTTATCCCGGGAGACCAACTTTCGGGCCCGAGCCAGACGGAAGTGCTCGCACGTGCGGACGACAAAGATAGGATCCGCGTAACGAATCGGTCAAGCTCCGGACACGGTTCAAGCCGGACCCACCGTTCCCACTGGCCCAGCGTCGGCGCGGTCGCTCGGCGCGTCCAGCCGCGTTACCGGGAGCCGGGTCGAGACGGGCTCGAAAGCCGGCAAAACGACGGCAAAGGTGGAGCCCTCCCCCTCTTGTGAGGTTACCTCGATGTGCCCGCCCATGGCTTGGACCATGCGCTGGCTGATCGCGAGCCCGAGCCCGGTTCCGCGGGGCTTCGTCGTGAAAAACGGCACGAATAAGTGCTTCAGCACCTCCGCCGGAATGCCGGGGCCATGGTCCTGAACGACGATTTCGACGTATCCTGGCCCGGACCCTGCCGACCGCGGGCGCGTGGTGACACGCACCTCACCTCCGCCCCCCATCGCCTCCTCGGCGTTATTGACCAGGTTCATGACGACCTGGCGCAGCTGCTCCTCGTCGAGGCGCACAGGTGGGAGAGTGTCGTCCGTCGACAGGACGAGCCGGGTGGCTTTGCCCTGGCTGGACGAGAGCACCTGCAAGGTACGGCGCACCGCCGCGTTCACGTCCACGAGGCCGGGGTTGCCCTTCGAAGGACGGCCGTAGTCCAGGACCGAACGCACGACGCGATCGAGCCGATCGACCTCTTCGAGGATGATGCCGATGAACTCGCGCGTGGTGGGGTCGGGCTCCGTCCCCTCGCCCGGCTCTCCCAGGAGCTGCGCCGCGCCCTTGATGGCGCCGAGCGGGTTCTTCACTTCGTGCGCCAAGCCCGCCGCCATCTGTCCGAGCGCCGCGAGCCGGTCGCGCTCCTGCAACCTTCGATACTGGCGCGAGTTCTCGACGACGATACCGATCTGCAGAGCGAGCGACTCGAGCAGCGCCACGTCTTCCCCGCTGAACGCATCGCTCACCCTGTCGTCGACCAGCACCAGCATGCCGACGAGCTCGGATCCTTCCGAACGGACGCCGAGACAGACTCCGTGCTTGTAGAACTCGAGGAGCTCCGCGGCGGCGAGCAAGCGCTCGTCGGATTCGGCCGCGCGGGCCTGACCGTCGCGCCGCCGCTCCATCACCGCGGCGGCGACGCCTTCGAGAACGACCGAGCCCGAGTCGAGCCGCTCGACGAGCGGCCGCAGCGCGACTCCGTCGAGATGTTCGGGCGGGCGCGTCCCGAACGACGCGGCGAGCTGGAAATCGCTTCCCATGGGATCGCGCAGGAAGATCGCCGCGCCCGTCGCGCGCCGGGAATCCTCCAGCGCGGAGATGACGACCTCGAGCATCTCGTCCACTTCGAGCACGTGCACCAGCGCCTGCCGCGCCCGCGCGACGGCGCGCTCGAGATCCACGCGCTCGCGGAACGCACGGTGAATGTAGGCGGCCACGACGTCGCGCAGGGGCTCGAAGAGCGTGAGCATGCCGATCGCCGCCAGGGTGGCGTTCAGGTACATCGTGTTGAAGCGGCCGACGAGCTCGGCGAACACGTACCAGATGCCGGCGAACGCGAACGCGACCGCCGTCGAGACGAGCGCGCGCCCGAGCATCTCGTACAGATCCAGGAGCCGCTCGCGCACCAGCGACTCGGCGAGCACGTAGAGGAACACGATGCTCAGAACGGCGCCGACCGGCGGCAGCGGCGCGCCGACGAACCAGAGGAAATCTGCGAGGCTGAAGAGCGCCGCGGCCGCGCCGATGAGGACGAGGAAGCGCACGCGCCGCTGCGTGGCGCGCGAGCGGCTGCGGGTGCCGCGTAGCCAGAGCGACACGAGCCCGGCCGCGATGAGCCCGAAGACGTAGAGGAAGACGAGCCCGCGAGAAAAGCCGCTGCCGTGATAAGGCGACAAGATCAACAGCACCACGGGCACGGCGAGCACGAACGCGACGCGCAGGAGCGGCGAGCGCTCGCCGTGACGCTGCGGGAAAATCGCTTCGAAGAGGTGCAGCGCGAACTGCGGCAGGAGCACCGCGAGCACCGCGGTGAAGCGCCACCAGAGCAGCGCCTGATGCACGAAGTGGTAGAGCCACTGGGCGAGATACCAGAGGCCCATGTCCAGGGAGAAGAGCGCGAAGAAGATCTGCGCCCGCCCTTTGCGCCCGCGCAGCAAAATGGAGGCCGCGATGATCACCGCCAGCGCGCCACAGAGCAGCGACGTCCGCGTCCTGAGATCCACGGGCCGAGGTTAGCATGTTTGCGCTGATGCGCTCAGCTCAGGCCGGCGGCTGGATGCAGCAGCCGGTGATGCACGAGAGGCCGGGGGCGCACGGCGCGAGACAGCCTCCGCCGCACGGCGCGTCGCCGCCGGGACACTCGGGCACGCTGCAGGTCGACGTCGAACCGTTGCACGACGCCGGCAGCGTGCGCTTGTCGAAGCAGATCCTCCGCCACTCGAGCCGCGCCGAGACGCCTTCGGCGCGTGCCCATCCCGTCGCGCACAGCGCGATGGCGATGGACGTACGGACGGCGAGGCCACGAGCACGCATCGCGACGCCTAGCCTTCGACGCGACCGAGCACGACGCGACGGCGCGCGGGGCGCTCCCTCCCGACGACGAACGCGCGCGCCGCCGCGGAGGCGAAAGCTGCCGCGTTCGCCGTGCCGCGAAGGTGCAAGAACGCGAGCGGCTGGCCGCGCTCCACGCGGTCGCCGACGCGAGCGGCGAGCTCGATGCCGACCGCGGGATCGACGCGCTGGTCGACGCGTGTTCGTCCCGCGCCCATCGCGACCGCGAGCAGCCCGATCCCGAGCGCGTCCACCTGCGTGACGACGCCCGCGGCCTTCGACGGGACCGCGACGCGATGCCGGGCGCGTGGCAGCCTCGAAGGATCGTCGAGGGCGCGGACGTCGCCGCCGTGCGCCTCCACCATTTTGCGGAAGACGTCGAGGGCGCGGCCCGACGAGAGCGCGCTCTGGACGCGACCGCGTGCCTTCGCGCGGCTCCGTTCGACGCCGGCGAGCAGCAGCATCTCCGCGCCGAGCGCGAGGGTGATCGCGACCGTGTCCGCGGGACCGCCGCCCCCGAGCACGTCGAGCGCCTCGCGAACCTCCAGCGCATTTCCGACCATGACGCCGGTCGGAGCGGACATGTCGGTGACCAGGGCCGTCACGCGCTTGCCCGCGCGTACGCCGACCCGAACGAGCGCGCGCGCGAGCTGCTTCGCGGAACGGACGTCCTTCATGAACGCGCCGCTCCCCGCCTTGACGTCGAGCACGAGGCCGTCCACCCCTTCGGCGATCTTCTTCGACAAGATGCTGGCGACGATGAGGGGAATGGACTCCACGGTCCCGGTGACGTCGCGCAGGGCGTAGATGCGCCCGTCGGCGGGAGCGAGCTCCTTCGTCTGTCCGATCATCGAGACCCCGATTTTCGCGACGATGCGCTCGAAGGTGCGTGAGTCGAGCTTGACGCGGTATCCGGGGATGGCCTCGAGCTTGTCCAGCGTGCCGCCGGTGTGTCCGAGACCGCGACCGGAGATCATCGGCACGGCCACGCCGCAGGCGGCGACCGCCGGCGCGAGACAAATGCTGATCTTGTCGCCCACGCCCCCGGTCGAATGCTTGTCGACCTTTGGCGCGTGGACCCGCGCGAGCGACAGCACTTTACCCGAGTGGAGCATCGCTTCCATCAGCGCGGTCGTCTCGGCGTCGCTCATGCCCCGGAGCACCACGGCCATGAGCCACGCGCTCATCTGGTAGTCCGCGACCGTGCCGCGAACGAAGCCGTCGACGAGCGCACGTATCTCTTCGGGCGAGAGAGCGCCGCCGTCGCGCTTCCTGACGATGAGCGGAATCGGATTGATGGCGCGAGAGCTCCTATTTACAGCGCTTCCCGACGAGGTGGAGCACCCGAAAACGTGCCCCGATCCCTGCGAGGGCCCGTTTCGGGCGCAAAGCCACTCGTGTGGTCGGCGCTGTCGTCATACAAGGTGTTCCGAGCGACTGAACGTCGCTCTAGAGCGTATCATGCGGCCCGTCGTCATTTCATCTTGGCGATGGTGCCCAGCGGCAATGCTATAAGCGGCGACACCCTTGGGAAAGACGCGAGCAGGAAGGCCCGCGGGGCGATTCACTCAGCATCGACGATTGGATCGTCTGCGCGATCTGCTCGCGCGCCACCCGCGTGGGCTCGAGCTCGACGAGCTGGCGAGCGCGCTTTCCGTCACGACTCGCAGCATCCGCCGGTACCTGAAGGAGATGGGCCGCGAGTACGACCTGGAAGCCGTGCCCACTCGCGGCGGCGGTCCGCTGATGTGGCGGATCCGCGCCGGCGAGATCCCGCGCCGGGTCGAGCTACGACGGACGCAGGCGTACGCGCTCCTCGCCGCGAGGCGCGTCTTCGAGCCGCTGCGTGGCTCGGCGCTCTTCGAGGAGATCGATCTCGCGGTGAACAAGCTGCTCGCCATCGCGCAGCGTCCGGGGCGCGGCCCCAACGCCGGCATCGCCGACGCGCGACTCGAGGAGCGTTTCCTGTATCTCCCCTTCGCGCCCAAGCACTACCGCGAGAAGACCGACGAGCTCGACGATCTGTTCCAAGCGGTGTCCGACCTGCGCCCGATGACGCTACTCTACAAGAGCGCCGGCAAGGAGCGGGAAGAGCGCATCACCCTCCACCCTTACGCGATGGTGCTCCATCGGGACAGCATCTATTGCGTAGGCCTCTACGTCGAGCGAGGGGAGATCCGTACTTTCTTGCTCGATCGAATGCGCGATACGCAGGCGTCCGCCACCGAGCGCTTCGAGTTGCCGGCAGATTTCGCGATCGACGACTATTTCCAGGGCGAGTTCGGTATCTGGAAGAGCGCCGAGCGGTTCAAGGTGGTGATCGATTTCGATGGCCACGCTGCGGAGTACGTCCGCATGCGGCGCGTCCACCCGAGTCAAAAACTCGCGGCGACCGCCACCGGCGTGCGGTTGACCATGACCGTCGGAAACCTGACGCAACTCACGAGCTGGGTCCTCGAATACGGCCAAAGCGCGCGGGTCGTGGAGCCACCCGAGCTGGTGCAGCGGGTGAAGGCGGAGCTGGAAGGCGCGCTCAAGCACTATGGGGCGGCGAAGAAGAAGTAGTCGTCGCTACGCAACGCTTGCACGAGGAAACAGGCAACAGGCAATCCGACGCATCACGCCTTCTGGTCCCGATAATACCGATAAAACTGAAGCACCTTGACTACGTACTGCCGCGTCTCTTCGTACGGGGGGATGCCGCCGTGGGCGATGACGGCGTTCTCGCCCGCGTTGTAGCCGGCGAGCGTCAGCTCGATGTCGCCGTTGAAGAGGTTCGCGAGCACGCGCAGGTAGCGCACGCCGCCGAAGATGTTCTGCCGAGGATCGAAGACGTCGCTGACCAGCATGCGCTCGGCCGTCTCGGGCATGAGCTGCATGAGGCCGCGCGCGTTCGTGCGCGAGACGGCGCGGGGATCGAAACCGCTCTCCACACGGATCACCGCGCGCACCAGCTCTTCCGGAATCTGATAGAACGCCGCGGCTTGATGGATGTACTCGTCGTAACGGGTGACGTTGATGACGACGTCGGAGCGCGGCGCGGTGGCGGCGATCGTCTCCGAGTTTCGCGCGTAGAGCTTGCCCTTCTTCTCGCGGTTGGTGAAGTGAATCACCCCGTCTTGATCCGTGTATTGATACAGATCGCCCGCGCGGCTCGAGCTCGCGACGAGCACGAGCCCGGTCAGAGGGGCGATCCAGCGGAGGCGATGAAGAAAGGGACGGGCGATTCTCGAGAGCGTCACGGGCGTAGAACGATAATCGTAACTCATCGCCCCACGCGGAGGCGAGCTGCCACGGGAAAACGCCGCCGTAATCCGCTGAATTCCGCGGGCGTCGTGCGGTCCTTTTACCGCGCGACTTCAATAACGAAAAAGCCCGTTCAAGTCGCGGTGAACGGCAAGCGCACCACGAAGCACGTCGGCCAGCTCGGTGTGTCCTGAACGCAGATGGTCCCCCCGTGGGCGGCCACGGCGAGGCGACAGAAGAACAAACCGATCCCCGTCGTGCCGTGCTCGGCGACGTTGCCCGAGTACTTTTCGAAAATCGTTTCACGATCGCTACGAGGGATCGCGGGGCCGTCGTTGCAGACGCGCACTTCGACGGCCGCGCCGGCGTGCGCCTCGACGAGCACGCGTCCACCTTTTCCTGCGTGGCGCAGTGAATTCTCGATGACGTTTTGAAACACCCGACACAGAAGCGTGTGATCGGCGATCATCACGAGGCTCTGCGCACCGCTCACGTCGAGACCGAGCGCGACGCCGCTTGTCGCTGCATGTGGTGAATAGTCCGCCACGATGTCTTTCAACAAAGACACCAGATCGACTCGCTCTCGCCGAGATCGCAACGAACCGGTACGCTCTGAAGTCACGAGGTGGTCGATGTATTGCTGGATGCGCCGCACGGCGCGTTCTGCGCCGCGCAATGTCGCGAGGGCTTCGGGTCCCGCGCCGGCGAGGTCGTCCTCGAGCAGCTTCATGCTGAGATCGAGCACCGCGACCGGGGTCTGCAGATCGTGCAGGGCGAGCTGGATGAACTCGAGCTGCGCCGCAGCGGCAGAGTGTGCTCGCTCCGATCGAATCCGTTCCGCCCGCGCCGCGAGGCTGATCGACGACACTCGGGCGGACGGCCCCAACTCGATTCTCTGCTCCGTTTCGGGCTCCATGTACGAACCGCTCAGCGCCGCATATGCAGCTTCCGTGCGCAGTGCCGGCCGGCGGATCCATCGGAGAAATTCGTCCTCGGCCTCCGCCGGTTGCCCGGAAGCGGGCATATCGCTGCCCGGATCCGGGCAACGGTTTCGTTCGACACACGGCGCCCAGCATCGAAGCGACACCTTGTCCGGATAATCCCGAACGGGATTGGGGCCGTTGGTCGAATTCGGGCCATCGTGGCCGCATTCGGGCGACCTGGGAGGTGGGCACATCAATCATTTCAATGACTTAACGGCCTGCACGTCCTTTGCAGCACGTGGCGTTTTCACACGTCGCGCGCTGTCGCGACCGCACACGGAAAGGGACCCAACATGCAATCCACCAGAAGCACGATTACCGATCCGCACCTTCAACTCCGCGCGCTCTATCGCTCGCTGCTCGAGAGCGAGGACAACTTCCACGAGTTCAAGCACCTGCTCTCCCTTTACCCGTCCGAGAGCAGCGAAGCCGAGGAAGCGGACGCCGCCGCGGTCCGTGAGCGTCTGAACGATCGCATTCGCCAATGGGTGGGCGCCGACTTCGAAGGCCTGAGCGCGATGCAGCTCCTCCTGTGGCGCAGCATCGTCGTCGAAGAGCGCTTCAACGTCGCGCTTTCCCCGTGGAAAGAAGCAAACATGTATTGAGGGGCGTCGTTTGGTGAAGCCCGAACTCGACGTCGGTTCGGCACGGGCCGGCGCGGACGACGGCGTCGACGTCGACGAGCTGTACAGCGCCTTCTGCGCCGACCTCCCGGCGGACCTCGAAACGACGGCCAGGTCGTTCGCGGTGCGGCTCGGCCTCGCGCCGAGCCGCGACGTCGGCTGGAGCCGCGTGTTCAAGCACGCCGTCACGCTCGGCGCACCGGCGCTCTTCGCCGAGGCGATGCCCGGCGTACCCCGGGAACGCATCGCCCGCGCGACGCTCGCGCACACGCTTTCGGTGCTCGAAGCGTTCGGCAGCGATCGAATCGTGGACGGGCAAATCGCCGACGCGCCCGATTTGCGGCGGCTGCTCGACCGGATGCGCGAGGAGCGCGATCGTTGCCTCACCGCGATCGCCGGGGAGGCGTACCGGCGGGCGGCTCGGCAGGCCGACGAGCGCACGCTCGACGCGATCACCCGCGAACGCGCGGCGTTCGCCTCCGGCAGCGGTATTTCGCTCGCCGCCTACGAGGATCTAGCGGCGGCGAAGCAGAGCGTCGGGCTGATTGCGGTGAGCGCGCTCGCCGCGTCGGCTGGGTGGACCCCCGAAGCGGTGGACGCCGTAGGTTCGACGCTGCTCCACGTCGCGCTCGGGCTGCAGCTCCTGGACGACGTGGCAGATTGGGAGGACGACTTCCGTCGAGGCGGCGCGTGGATCGTACTCCTTGCCACAAACGCCCACCCGCTCTCCGTACCGGTGGAGAACGACGCCGCGAGTCTCCGTCGTTTCGTCGAGTCGTCCGGGGTGCAGGTCGACGTCCTTTCACGCGCTGAAGCGCACTTCTTGAACGCCGAAGCCGTCGCCGCTTCTCTCGGCGCGGCGCGCCTCGCGACTTGGGCGAAAGAGCGCGCTCGCGAAGCCGGCGAACAATCCGCTGGCGAGAGGCGAAGCCCAGGGTACGTTAGAAGGCTGCACGCCCTGGCTCCGTTCGTCGCGGAGGTACTTTCGTGACGCGCCCCCATTGGGACTTCGAATACCGGCTCGTCGCCGCACGCTACGAACCGCTCTCGGCCGACGCGGAGCTCGTCGTCGCGACACGGAGGGCCAGCGCCGTGAGCGACATCGCCGCGGCGCTCCGCCGTCACGGCGCCTTGCAGGTAGTCCCGCTCGTCGAGCGCGCTCCGATCTTTTGGTACGGCGTGCACGCCGAAGGACCGCTGGACTTCGCCGACGTGCAGAGAGCGCTCGAAGACGCGGGCGTCGCGGTAAGGTACGTGGCTTCGGCCGTCCAAGGGGATCTCTCCCTCGGCGAGCGCCTTTCGATGGACGGCGCGCGAGCGGCGACGGCGACGAGCTGGGCCGCTCGGCCGCCGCGCGTCCACCCGGAGCCCACGGCGGAAGGGCGCTGGGTCTTCGACGAGCAGGGCGGCATCGCCGTGGATCGCGACGTGTGCGGCACCGGCGCGGGCACTCGCGTCGCCGTCATCGACGACGAATCGATCGAGCCCGACGCGCTCGGCCTCGACGAAGAAGTGCTCGTCGGCACGCACGTCTCGCCACGAATCTCCCATCACGGCTCGATGATGATCGCTTGGGCGGTCGGCCTTCGCGGCGACGAAGGCCGCGGCATCGCGCCGTTCGCCGGCATCGCGCCGGACGCGTCGCCTCGGCTCTACGTCATCCCGAAACCCGGTCGCGAGCTCACGAGCTTGCCGCGCGCCATCATCCGCGCGGTGGACGACGGCGCCGACGTCGTGCTCTGCGCGACGAACGTGGACGCGGCGACCAGCCCCATGCTCGACGACGCCCTCACGTTCGCGAACCGGCTCGGCCGCGGAGGCCGGGGCTCGGCGGTCGTCATCCCTACTGGACGCGAGATCTCGAGCCCGCCCGGATCGCTGCACGCGAGCCTCACGCTGCCGCTCGGCGATCCCGCCAGCGACCCGCGGGTGATCTGCGTGGCGCCGAGCGGTCGAGAGGGCGGCTGGTTCCTCTGGAAAGACAGACGCGAACGGCTGCGGCCTTTCGCCAATCGCGGACCGTCCGTTCGCATCGCCGCGCCGGGAGACGACATGGCCTACCCGCTCTCGAAGCAAGCGCGCATGGGCCACGCCGAGTCGAGCGGTGCTTCGGCCATCGCAGCGGGCGCGCTGCTCCTCGTGCTCGGCGTCGACCCGGAGCTGACCGTCGACGAGCTGTACGATCTGGTGACGGCGACCGCCTCGCATGACGCTTCGGCGGTCGCGGGCACGCCGGCCGACGCCGCGGATCTTCTCCCCGCCGGTACGGACCGCGACGGGCACGACGCGAAGTGCGGCTACGGCCGGCTACTCGCCACACGCGCGTGCTTGTGGGCGACGGATCCGGTCGCGGCGGCGCTGTCCGCGATCGGCGAAGATCGCGCCGCGCGCAGTTATCTCGTTCGACGTGGCGGCGGCGCGCAAAGCCCGTACACCGGGGAGCTCGCGCGCTGGGCGGCGCGCGCGGTACGCCGCGATCCCGGGCTTTTGCACGAGTTGAAGGCGCTCGTGCGACACTTCCGTTTGCTCGCGCTTTACGCGGAGCGGCGGCGGTTTCAACCCCCGGAGGCCGTCGCGCGCAGTCTTGCGCTGTTCGTGGAACGGCTGCATAGGTCGCACGACGTCCCGCAAGCGGTTCGGACCGAGCTCACGCGGCTCGAGCGCGACGCTATCGACTGCACCCGCGATCGGACGCGGGCCACGGCGCTGTGCGCTGCTTGCGAGGACGCGGCGACGAAAGTGTTTCGCGAGTCAATTCGCTTGGACGGCGAGGAAGCCGTCCAAGCGGTTGGCGCCATGGCGCGATCCGCGTAGGCTTGTACCCAAGGGCAACAGGGACGTCGGCCTCCCGGTCCCGACGACGGCTGTATGGCATCTCTCTGGAATCGCCGCTGGCACCTCTACGCGACGAGCCTGCTCTGCGCGTGCATCGTCGCGCTCGCGGTGAGTAACGCCGTCAGCTGGTACGAGCATCCCGTCGCGGACATCTTCGTCGACGCCGGGGGATCGGTGTCGAACATCGGCCTGCCCACGGCGGAAGCGAAGTCCAAGGGCGTCCAGTTCCCGGACATGGTCCTTTCCGTGGACGGCCGAACGCTCGCCGCACACCCCGGAAGGCCGCGAGCCGAGGCGTGGGACGAAGCCGTCGAAGGGGCGTTCGCGTCGGGGCGGCGACAGCTGGTCGCGACCGTCCGCACGAGCGGCGGAGACCGCGAGATCACGCTGAACGTGCGACCGCTCGAACCGCTTCGCTGGTGGCTCTACGCAGGAGCGATGATCTTCGCCGGAGCGCTGTACATGGGCGCGGCGCTGATCGCGCTCTGGGTGAACCCGAAGAGTCCGCTGTCGCGCACCTTCGGCAAGGTCGGCCTGTTCACCGGCGTGCTGCTGACGCTCACCTTCGATTTTCACACGACGCGAACGCTGTCGCCGCTCTTCTACGTCGCGTTTGCGCTCGTTCCACTCGCTTGGGTTTGTCTCTTCTTACGTCTCCCGGACGACGCGCCGGTCCTCGCACGATTCCCCTGGCTCGAGCGGGCCATCGAAGGCGTCGCGCTCGCCTTCGCCGCGCTCTTCCTCGGCCTGTATTACACCGGCGAGCCGACGAGGACCGCGCAATACGTCTGGACGCTCGTGTTCTGGGCTGCGTGCCCGGTCGCCGGCCTCGTCCTGGCCGTTCGATTCGCGCTCGCCAGCGGCATACGGCGAAAGCGGCTCCGCGCCTTGCTCTTGTCGGTCATCTCGCCCCACGTGACGCTCCTTCTGGTCGTCTTTCCCGCGCTGCGCGGCGACGCCCAGGCGATCGTGGCGTTCGGCACGATGTCGCTGTTCCCCCTGGCGACCGCCTACGCGTTCATGCGCTACGACCTGTGGGGCAGCCGCAGCCTGCTCTCGCGCATCGTGACCCGCGTCGTGGTCGGCGTCGTCGCGTGCGCGATCTCCATCCTGGTCGCGACGGCGCTCGCCGCGCAGGTCGGAGTGCGGTTCAGCGCGGCGCTGGTCTCCGCGGGCCTCGGCGGCGCCCTCACCGCGGTGCTCGTGCTGACCGCGCTCGGCGCGGTCGACAGATGGTTCTTCTATTCACGTCTGAAGTACAAGCCCACGGTCGCCCAGCTGAGCGAAGAGCTCATTTCGATCTCGTCTCCGGAAGAAGTGGCGCGCGCCGTCGAACGGACGATCAAGAGGTGGCTGCCCTGTGATCTGGTCGAGCTGTCGCTGATCGATCAGAAGCAGGGCGACACGTCCGCCGCGAACGTCGCTCTTCCCCTCGATCGCGGGGTCGGCGAGGACGCCGAGCAGCTCGGCTTGCTCGTCGAGTTCGGCGGTGTTCGGCTCGGCCGGCTGCGCGTCGGCGAGAAAACGGGAGGCGCGCTGTTCACGCAGGACGACATGGACCTGCTGCAGACCATCGTGAATCAAGGCGCGCTCGCGCTCGCTCATGCCTACGCCTACCGGGAGCTCGAAGCCCGCAGGCGTGAACAGGCGGCGGCGTGGCGCGACGAGCGCGCGGCGCTGGTGGAGACGGTCGCCGCCGAAATCGCGCACGAGATCCGCTATCCGATCAACTTCTTCCGTAACGTGTTCTCGTCGGCGGGTCGGCCGCTGGATCGAGAAGACGTGGAGATCGGACGCGAGGAAGTAGATCGCCTGGAGCGGCTCGTCGCGGGCCTCCGGCGGCTCGCGAGCCACGCGCTCGAACGCAAGCGCGTGCGCGTCATCGCTCTCTGCGAGCGGGTCGAAACGCTCCTGCGCGACGAGCTCGACGGCAGGAAGTTGCAGCTCGCGGTCCCCGTCATGGCCGAGCTCTTCTGCGATGCCGACCAGGCGACGCAGATCCTCGTGAACCTCGTCGCGAACGGCCTCCAGGCGGCGGGCTCGGAAGGCGTGGTCGGCGTCGCGTGGTCGCACGGCGCCACCGGCGCCGAGCTCGTCGTCTGGGACACCGGACCGGGATTCGAAGGCGACGCTTCGCGACTGTTCGCCCCTTGGTACACGACCAAGCCGAAGGGAACGGGGCTAGGCCTAGCCATCACGCACCGCCTGGTGCGGGCTCATGGGTGGAGCATCACGGCTCAACGGCGCGACAACCGAACCCTGTTCATGATCGCGATCCGGGCGCAGGACGTCATCGCGGGGGTGGACGCGAAAGACGACTCGAAGCCGTCCGCCGAGGTCGCTTGAGTGCGTCGCCGTAACGCGCGAACCAGGCTGCCCGCTGGACTCGACTTGAACGCGGAAAGGCGTGAGTTTTCTGCACGCGAAAATCGCGGCTAGCGCACCGCCGTCGACATAGCGTCCATCACGGCCGCACGAATGGGGTGCTTCGGTCGATTACTTTCATGACGAGCTATTCGCGACCGCAGAACGATAGTTCGTATACGTACCTTCGCCTCCCGCATCGATACCCACTACTACGAGCTCTACCGCTGCTGGCGCACGAACGCGCCGCCGCTGACGCACGAGCGCACCGCCGCTGCCGCACGAGCGCGCCGCCGCCCGCTTTTGAAGCGTGCCGCATCGACTCCGAAGTCGAAAAATCCGCGCGAAGCGCGGAAAACCGCGAGTTTTCTGCACGCGAAAATCGCGAAACTCGAGACTAGATGTGAGACTAGATGTAGTCGAGCACCGTTCGCCGGTGCGCGGCCTTGAAGCGACCGTAGTAGAGGCAGAGCGGGTAGAGCACCAACGTCACGAGCGCGGCGAAGCCGAACGCCGCGCCGATTCCGAGTTTGTGCGCGACGCCGAGCGCCTTCGCCGCGAGCGCGAGCATCGGAATGTGGAGCAGGTAGAAGAACATCGGCGTCCGACCGATCACGAGGAGCGGGCTCTTCTCGCTCAGGGGGCGGCGCTGAAGGACTCGTAGAATCACCCACATGGCGGCTGCGGCTAACCCGAGCTCGAGAGATACGTAGGAGAGACTTGGGGGGTATTTGCTGACGTGCAGCCACTGCACGAGGCCGCTTCCGTCGCGATAAAGCATCATGTTGCCGTAACCATTTGCACCGCGGACGACTACGAACACCGTGAGCAGCACGGCGGCGGCGATCAGCAGGTGCTTCCGGAGGCGTTCCGGGTCTGCGTCGCGGTCGATGGTGCTCCCGAAGGAGTATCCGAGCAGCATGATGGCGAGCCAGTAGAGGGTCGGATACGCGACGATGACCGGGCCATGCGGACCTGGCACGAGCAAGAGTGCCGCCAAGAGCGGCGTCTTGTCGGATGGCCCCCATCCGCAGACGCCGGTGATCGCCTCCCCTAAACACAGAATCAGGGCAGCCAGGCCCAGGAGAACGGGGACCTTCAATCGGCGCAAGGGAATCATGAAGAGAAAGCTCGTCCCGATCGCGTAGAGGACCTGGAAGAGGTACTTGCCGGGCTCCATCCAGAAATACGAGGGCACCACCTCGAATCCGGCGATGACGAGACCGCGCGTCAGTAGATGTCGATCGATCGACAGCCCGCTCTCCCCGTCCCGCATTCGCCTTTCTAGGCTCAGCGCCAACGCGGTGCCGGCGAGGAACACGAACGTCGGAGCGCAGAGGTGCGTCATCCACCGCGTGAAGAACTGCGCGGGCGGCAGCGGTGTACCCGGCTTGAAGAAGAAAGCGCTGTCCGAAATGAGGCGTCCGGCGTTGAATTCACCGGAGGAGTGATCGACCGCCATCAGCGCGATGACCAGACCGCGCATCACGTCGATGCCCTGGAGCCGTCGCGTATTCGCTTTCTTTTGAAATGAAACGTCGTCCGACGGTGCATCCATGTCGTTACCGGGCCCTAATGCGTGGGGGTCGATTCCACAAGGTTTCGGTCCGTGGATCGTACACACGTCCTGCCCGAGCACCGAGCACGTTGTGACTTGGCGTTCGCCGCGCTAGGAACTCATTCTCGTTCATGCGTTTCGCCGCGACTTTCGTCGTCGCACTGTCGTGCTTCGTCCCTGCTTGCCATCCGGCGAGCACGGCGTCGAGCGCTGCGTCCGCGGAGACGACGGCGCACGAGCCAGCCGCCGTCGCGCCCCCGGCCGGGTCGGCCGCTCGCGTCGATGCCGCGACGCTGCACGCTTCCTCGATCGTCGTCGATACGCACGACGACGTCACGCAGCGGCTCGTCTCCGGCGACGCGGATCTGGGCGCCCCGTTACCTGAAGCGCAAACCGACATTCCCAGGATGCGCGAGGGCGGCCTCGACGCGGAGTTCCTCTCCGTGTGGGTGCCGCCGATGTTGTACCCCGGCGAGAAAGCGTACCAGCGTTCGTTGCAAGAGCTCGACGCGATCGATCGGACGATCGCAAAGAACGCCGCGGTCGCGGTCTTGGCGCGTAGCGCCGAAGAAGTGCGCGCCGCGTCAACGGCGGGGAAAATCGCCTTTCTCATCGGCGTGGAGGGCGGCCACGGGCTCGGCGACGCGAGCGACGACGAGCTGCTCGGCCGCCTGCGCACCTTGTACGACCGCGGGGTGCGCTACATGACGCTCACCTGGTCGAACTCGAATCGCCTCGGCGGCAGCTCGGGCGACGCCGGGAAAGAAAAGGGCCTTACGCCCTTCGGAGAACGCGTCGTACACGAAATGAACGATCTGGGGATGGTCGTGGATATCTCACACGTGTCGGACAAAACCTTCACCGACGCCGTTCGGCTGAGCCGATCGCCGGTGCTCGCTTCGCACTCCTCTGCGCGCGCGCTTTCCCCTCACCCCCGCAACATGACGGACGACATGCTCCGCGCGGTGCGCGACGACGGCGGCGCCGTCTGCGTGAACTTCGGACCCGAATTTTTGGACGAGGACTACGACGCGCACTGGAAGGCCGCGCAGAACAGCGCCGGCATCGGCGCCCTGGTGAAGGCCCACGCGGGCGATCCCGACGGCGCCGGGAAGGCCATCTGGGAAAAGCTCGTGTTGGCGGCGAACACGTTGCCGAAGGTCCCCGCGTCGAAGGTCATCGACCACATCGAGCACGTCGCGCGCGTCGCGGGCGTCGAACACACCTGCCTCGGTAGCGACTTCGACGGAATCCCGACGGGGCCGGTGGGCCTCGAAGACGTCTCGAAGTTTCCCTTCGTGACGCGCGAACTGCTCGCGCGCGGCTTCACGCCCGACGATGTCCGTAAAATCCTCGGCGAGAACGTGCTTCGCGTCCTCGCCGCCAACGAGCGTGGGCGGACTCCCAGCCAATAGACGACTTCTTCGACTGCGTGTCTGTCATCAACCCGACGCGGCGCGGGAAAATCGGCAAGCGTGAGAATCCTGGTTTTAGACGATCAAAGAAGCGCTCGACGAGTGCTCAAGCAGCTCCTGTCCGACCTCACCTACACCGAGGTGGTGGAGGCGGACTCGCTCGCTTCGGCGAAGGCCGTCGTGGACACGAGCAGCGTCGACCTGTGCCTCGTCGACGTCCGGCTCTCGAACGACTCGACGGATCGCGGCGGGCTCGATTTCCTCAGCTACCTGAGAGCGCAGGGACGTTCCATCCCCGCCGTCATGGTCACCGCCTCGACCGAGCTCGCCGAGGTGCGTGAAGCGATGCGACGCGGCGCGCAGGACTACGTGCTGAAGGACGAGCTGAGCGCCGAGATGCTCCTGCCCATCGTGGAGGGGATCCGCGAGCGCCTGGCGCTGAAGGGAGAAGTGCTGAGGCTGCGCCAGCGCGTCGAGAAGACGTGGGGCACGGCCGCGCTGGTCGGCTCGTCACCGGTGATGGCGCGCGTGCGGCGCTTGATAGAGCGGCTCGCCGACGCCGACGCGCCCGTGCTCATCCGCGGCGAAACGGGAACTGGCAAGGAGCTCGTCGCGCGCGCGCTGCACGAGACGGGCGGGCGGCGAGATCAGCCGTTCCTCGCCGTGAACTGCTCGGCGCTGCCCGGGACGCTCATCGAGTCGATGATCTTCGGTCACGAACGCGGCGCGTTCACCGGCGCCGAGCGCAAAGTGCGCGGGCATCTGGAGCTCGCGGGCCAAGGCACCCTGCTGCTCGACGAGATCGCGGAGATGCCCGCGGAGCTGCAAGCGAAGCTCTTGCGCGTGCTCGAAGAGCGTAAGTTCCGCCCGCTCGGTTCGGAGGCCGAGCTGCCGCTCAAGGCGCGCGTCCTCGCCGCGACGCACATCGATCTCGAAGAGCGCATCTCCGAGGGACGCTTCCGCGAAGATCTGTTCTTTCGCCTGAACGTCGTCACCATCGAGATCCCGCCGCTGGAAGAGCGCAAGGACGACATCGTGGAGCTGCTCGGGGCATTCATGGCCGAGCTGCCGCGGAAGCTCACGTTTTCCGAGGGCGCCGTCGCCTGGCTCTTGCGGCGGCACTGGCCGGGGAACGTGCGCGAGCTGCGCAACGCCGTCGAACGACTCGCGCTGCTCTCGGACAGCGACCGCATCGACACGGCCGCGCTCGACGAGATCGTCGGCGCGCAGGCGCTCGGTGGTTCGGCGCGCGAAGTCGACTCGCTCGCGAAGTCGATCCTCGCGCTGCCGCTGCGCCTCGGGTCCAAGCTCGACGTCATCGAGCGCGCCGTGCTGCACCACGCCATCGAGACGTGCGGGGGTAACAAGAGCGCGGCGGCGCGTCTCATCGGCGTCGATCGCAAGGCGCTCGAAAGAAAGTGGGACCGTCTGAGCGACGAACCTCCTCCGTCGGAACCCCGCGATCCTCCGAGCCGTTGAGGCCCTTTCGGTCGTCCGGACGTGCGCGCCGCGCATCTCGATGGAGCTTGGCGTGAGCTCGGAAGCGTGTTGCACACCGAGTCTCCGGGCGTAGCCTTTTCATTCCGCTAGAGCCTGGCCCGCTGGCCACGAACTCGGCGACACGGCCCGTATCGAGCCGCGCCGCGCGATGCCCCGTCGATCTTCGTATCGTCCGCGTCGCCCGCACAGCGAGCGTCGCGTCACCTCCGGGAGAACGCCATGAAGACAACGCTCGAAGCACTCCGTCGGAAAACGTCGCGCCCCAGCGTGGGGTTCGACTTGCTCCGCGTCTATCTGGGTGTCGCGCTCTTCGTCCGCGGCGCCCTGTTCGTCGCGGATCCGGATCGTCTGATGTCGCTCGTGGGGCGCTCCGGCGATTGGTTCATGCCGATGCTCGTGGCGCACTACGTGAGCGCCGCGCACATCTGCGGCGGCATCTTGCTCGCGCTCGGCGTCGCGACGCGCATCGCGGCGCTCGTGCAGGTGCCGGTCCTGCTCGGCGCCGTGTTCTTCGTGCACTGGGGCGACGGGCTCCTGCGCGCAGGACAGTCGCTCGAGCTCGCGGGGCTGGTGCTCGCGATGCTCCTCGCTTATTCGGTCTGCGGCGCCGGACCGCTTTCGTTCGATCACTGGGTGCGCGAGCGGCAGCGCGCAGAGAGCACGAAGCGTCCGCGACTCCGACGTCGCCTTACAAAGGCGCACGCATAGGCAAAAGCCTCACGTCACGGTCCAACTAATTGCTCGGGCGGCGCCGCTCGCAGCGCGAGCGCAGTTTTGTGTCCGATACGGAGCGGTGCGCGCGTTTTTTGACAGCCGACGGACAAGAACGGCCTGCTCGACTGGCAGGTCGGTGACTGTGGTTGGAAACGGCGCGCCCCTCGTCTTTCACCCGAGGGGGCTTTTGCATTTCGGAGGCGCGAAATGAGATCTCTGTCTTTGGGTCACGTAATCGTCGGAACCGTCGGCGTGATCGTCGCGATGAGCGGCTGCGGAAGCAGCGATTCGGCGGGAGCCACCTCGAACGGCGGCAGCGCGGGCACGAGCACCGGGGGCGATACGTCCGGCACGACCACGACCGGCTCCGGCGCGAGCAGCACGACGTCGGGTGCCGGCGGCGACAACGGCACCGGAAACACGACCGCGAGCGGCGGCGACAACGGCGCGGGAACGACGACCCCCGGCAGCGGCGGCGACGGCACCGGGACCACGACCCCGGGCAGCGGCGGCACGAGCACGACGGGGCCCGGTGGTTCGGGCACCGGCGGCGCGGCGCCCACGCCGTGCAGCGGCGACGGGATGTGCGGCGGCCGCACGCCCTATTGCAACGCGATGCTCGGCCATTGCGTCGCGTGCATCGGCGACGCGAACTGCGGCACCGGCGGCCACTGCGACGTGAACAGCGGCACCTGCGTGCAATGCCTGGGCGACGGCGATTGCGGCCGCACGACGCCGTACTGTAATACGTCGTCTCACGAGTGCGTGCAGTGCACGGCGAGCGCGAACTGCACGGGCATGGGTCAAGTCTGCGATCCACTGACGAATCGCTGCGCGGCGGGGTGCACCGGCGACATGAGCTGCGGTCGCGGAACGCCTTATTGCTCGACCACGCGGATGGTCTGCGTCCAGTGCACCGCCGACGCGAACTGCACCGGCGCGAACGCCAAGCACTGCCTCGTCAACGACGGCGTCTGCGTTCAATGCAACGCCGACGCGGATTGCGCCAACGGCGAGACGTGCAACACGACGTATCATCTCTGTCTGCGCGCCCCGGGCGGCGGCGTCGGCGGCACGGGCAACGTCGGCGGCGCGACGAACGTCGGCGGTATGGGCGGACGCGCCACGGGCACCGGCGGCCGGCGCGGCGTCGGCGGCGCCACGGGCGTCGCGGGCATGGGCGTCGGCGGCTTCGGCGTCGGCGGCTTCAGCTTCGGCGGCCGCACCGGAGTCGGCGGAGTACCGACGCCGGGACAAGGAGGCGCCGGGGGGACGTGATGGACTTCTCCATCTCACGTCGTCATTGCCCGAGGAACTGAAAGCTAAGAGCTGAGAGCTGAGAGCTGAGAATGACTCGCCCGGTTGGCGGCTCATTTCTCAGCTCTCAGTTCTCTATTCCCTATTCAATCATCCCCGGTCAGGTACGTGTAGCTTCCTAGGGCTTGCTCGTAGTGACGGAGCAGCAGGCGCATCTGCTCTAGCGTGATGCGGCCGGAGCCCACGGCGGCCTCGGCTTGCTCCCGGACGGACTCGGTCATGCCCTCCGGCGTGTGCGCGACCGAGCGCAGCACTTCCGACATGCTGTCGCCGCGGATGACGTGGGTCACCTTGTAGCCGCCGTCGCTCAGGCGCACGTGAACGGCGTTGGTGTCGCCGAACAGGTTGTGCAAATCGCCGAGGATTTCCTGGTACGCACCGTTGAGGAACATGCCGAGGTAGTACGACTCGCCCTGCTTGTACGCGTGCACGTCCAGCGTCGATTTCGTCTCTTCGACGTCGATGAAATGGTCGATGACGCCGTCGCTGTCGCAGGTGAGATCGGCGAGCGTCGCGCGCACCGTCGGCGATTCCTTCAGCCGGTGAATGGGCATGATCGGAAAGAGCTGGTCGATCGCCCAAGAATCCGGCGCGGACTGGAACACCGAGAAGTTGCAATAGTAGATGGTCCCCATCGCCCGCTCGATGTCCTGCAGCTCTTCGGGGACGAACTTCAGGCGCCGCACGGTGTCCCGGATCTTCTCGCAGCAGTTCCAGTAGAGGCGCTCGGCTTGCGCGCGCTCGCGCAGCGTGAGGTAGCCGTACTTGAAGAGGCTCTGCGCCTCTTCCTTCATCTGGCTCGCGTCGTGGAAGGACTCTTGCACGTTCTTCGGGCGGATGCCCTTGTACGTGTCGTAGAGCTCGCGCAGGACGCGGTTCGCGTCGGGCTTCGGCTCGACGGGCTGCCCGAAGTAGATCTCGTTCGCGCCGACGACGTCGAAGATGAGCACGGACTGATGCGCGACCGTCGCGCGACCGCTCTCGCTGACGATGGTCGGATCCGGAACGTCGCGCTTGGCGCACGCGCCCTGGATCGTGGAGACCACGTCCGCGGCGTACTCGTGCATCGTGTAGTTGCGCGAGGCGTGGAAATCCGTCTTCGAGCCGTCGTAGTCGATGGCGAGGCCGCCGCCGACGTCGAGGTAGCCCATCGCGCAGCCCATCTTCGCGAGCTCGACGTAGATGTTCGCGGCTTCCTGGATGGCGTTCTTGACGGGGATGATGCTCGAGATCTGGCTGCCGATGTGGAAGTGTAAGAGCTTCAGGCAGTCGAGCATGTTGCGCTCGGACAGGCGATCGACCAGCTCGACGATCTGCGCCGTGGAGAGGCCGAACTTCGCGCGGTCGCCCGCCGACTCCTTCCAGCGGCCCATGCCCTTCGTCGCGAGCTTTGCCCGGACGCCGAGGATGGGACGGATCTGCAAGCGTTCGCTCGCCTTCAGGACGAGGTCGAACTCCTCGATGCGTTCGAGCACGACGATGACGGTGCGATCGAACCGCTGCGCGATGAGCGCCGTCTCGATGTACGTCAGATCTTTGTAGCCGTTGCAGATGATGAGGCCGGACGAGTCGCGCATCATGGCGAGCGCGATGAGAAGCTCGGGCTTCGACCCTACCTCGAGCCCGAAGCTCCACGGCTTTCCGAACTCGACGATCTCTTCGACGATGTGGCGTTGCTGGTTGACCTTGACCGGGTAAACGCCGCGGTAGACGCCTTTGTATTCGTACTCCTGGATGGCCTGGAGAAAGGCTTCGTTGATGGAGCGGATGCGGTGCGCGAGGATCTCCGAGAACCTCACGAGGATGGGAAGCTCGATGCCGCGCGCCTGCAGATCCTGCGCGAGATCGTACAAGTCGATCGCGCGATCGGCGTCGGGATCCGGACGCACCTCGACGTGGCCCTTGTCGTTGATCGAGAAGTAGGGCTCACCCCACCCTCGGATCTGATAGAGCTCCGCGGCCTGCTCGATGTCCCACTCCGGCGCGCCATTTGGTTTCGCGCGACGGATGCTCGGTCGAGGCGTCGGAGGTCGGCCCTGCGGGATGGGTTCTGCCATGGCTCGGCTCTCGAAAGCTTTCGCAGAACCAGCCTGAAACGCAAGTGCCATCGAGCGTCGGAACGGTCGAACGACGCGACGCGGACGCATCCGTCACGTCCGCGTCGCGGACGCTCGGCGTGAAAGACGCCGTCACCCAGGCGCCCAGAACAAGACAGGCAGCGCCGCGCGCTTGTAGAGCGACAGGGTGTCCATTCCGACCGCCACGGTGATGTGAACGAGGAAGCCCGCGTAGATGCTGCGGGTCCGCATCGCGAGCGAGCCGAGCACGACGCCCGCCACCACCGCGCCGTGCGCCTCGAAATAAGGCTTTCCGTAGTGGATCATGCAGTAGGGCAGCGCCATCGCGAAGATCGCGGCCGACCCCAATGTGCGGCGGAGTGCACCGACCATCCACCCACGAAAGAAGAGCTCGAGAGAGAAGAACTGCAGCCAGTACATCGCCTCCCACGACAGGAAGTCGACCCAGCTGCGCGAGGCGCCCTTGTAGAAGGGGTAGTACGACCCGAAGTCGGGCTGGGTCGAGACCAAAAGCATCAGCGGAAGCACGATCGCGAGGCACAGCCCGTACACCCAGATGTGCTCGAAGAAGCCGCGGAGCCGAAGCCCCATGTCGAGCAGGCGATCCCGCGGGAAGAGGATTTTCCAGAGCGGCAGCGGAATCAGCACGTAGCCGATGAACCGAGCGCACGACCACCACGCATACCCGAGCAGCTCGTCGTACTTCTGGACCCTTAGCTTCGGGTGCGTCTCGGCCAGGCGCAGCAAGGACTCGCGCAAGACCTCGTCGTAGAAAGAGCGAGATCCGAAATATTCCTGCATCGTCAGGACGGCCGCGACGATGACGAAACACGCCGCGGGTCGGTAGTCGACCTCGCCCCGCGCCGCGAGCTCGGCCCTATAGCGCGCCGCGTCCTCGTCCAGCTCGCGCCAGGTGTCGCGGAAGAACCACCAGAGGGGGTACGCCACCGCGGCGAGGATCGGCAGCGGCAGCAGCGCCTTGATCGGCGCGTAGGCGAGGTGCGCCTGAAGCCAAGAGACGACCGGAAGCGGCCGAACCGGCAGATCGAGGGGGAGGCGCCCGGGTGGAGCCAGCGGTGGCGTGAGCATCGAGCCGTCAGCCGCCTTGCGCGAGACGAACCCCGCGATCGAGCCGGGCCAGCGTCGCGTCCCTGCCGAGCACGACCATGACGTCGAAGAGCCCGGGGCTCGCGGTTCGACCCGTGAGCGCGACGCGCATCGGCTGCGCGACGTCCTTCATTTTCAGCCCCGCGCCGTCGATCCACGCCTTGGCGCGAGCCTCGAGCTCGGCGGCGACGAACGGTTCGGTCGAGGCGCAGATGTCGCGGAGCGCGGAGAGTCTCGGAGCGACTTCCGGCGTCAGCAGGGCCCTGGCCGCGTCTTCCATGAGCGGCGGCTCGCGGAAGTAGAAGTCGAGCATCTCCGCGGCTTCGACGAGGGTGCGCGCGCGCTGCCGGATGGTCGGTATCGCGGCTTCGAGCCTTACCGGGTCCGTGTCCGAAACGCCGCGCGCGGCCAGGAAGGGCCGAACGCCTGCCGCGTATTCGGCGGGCGGCGTGAGGTCTTCACGCTTCAGGTGCTGGAACGCGACGTCGGCGAATTTCTTTTCATCGAACTTGCCGTCGCTCTTGCCCACGCGATCCCAGCTGAACAGCCGAATCAGCTCGTCGCGGCTGAAGATCTCTTGGTCGCCGTAGGACCAGCCGAAGCGCACGAGGTAGTTCAGGACCCCCATGGGCGTGTAACCCCGCTGGCGGTAGTCGTTGATGGCCACGGAAGCGTTGCGCTTGCTGAGCTTCTCCCCCGACGGCGAGAGCATCAACGGCAGGTGCGCGGTCTCCGGCGGCTCCCAGCCGAGGGCTCTATAAAGGAGGAGCTGCGGCGGCGTGTTGCCGATGTGCTCGCGCGCGCGCGCGACCAGGGAGATCGCCATCAGGTGATCGTCGACGACGGCGGCGAAGTTGTAGAGCGGAAAACCGTCGGAGCGCATGATGACGAAGTCGGACTGTTCGGAGTTCGGCGTGCTGATCGGCCCGAAGACTTTGTCCTTGAAGTCGGTCGAGCCTTCGCGCGGGGTGCGGAACCGGACCACGTGCGGCTTCGAAGGATCTTTGCAGTCCCGGATGGGGCCCCGATAGACGAACTCGCTCTTCGGGTTCTTCGCCTTGAACTCGGCGCGGAGCTGGTCGAGCTCCTCCTTCGTCAGGTCGCAGCGGTAGGCCTTGCCCTCGCGGATGAGCTGCTCGGCGTACTCGCGGTACAGGTGGCGGCGTTCGCTCTGGAAATAAGGCGCCTTGGGTCCCCCGACCTCGGGCCCCTCGTCCCAGTCGAGGCCGAGCCACTTGAAGGCGTCGAGGATGGCGCGCACGCTGTCGAGGCTCGACCTTTCCTGGTCGGTGTCCTCGATCCTGAGGACGAAGGTGCCCCCCTGCTGCCGCGCCCACAGCCAGTTGAAGAGCGCGGTACGGGCGCCCCCGAGGTGGAGGTATCCGCTCGGAGACGGCGCGAAACGGAGACGCGGCGTCATGCCGAACGGCGCGTACCACGCGGGGCCGGACGAGTCATCAGCTGACGGTCGTCGGACCTTTGCGCGGGCGCCTTGCGCTGCCTTCCCCGCATTGCTAGTAACGCGGCCCCGCGTGCACCCGCTCCTCGCCTTTCGAGGGGTTGCCCGATTCGGAGTGAACCCATGAAGACCTCGCCCCTACAAGCCGTCAAGGAGCGCTTCGGCGACAAAGAAAAGCTGGTCGCCGCCGTGAAGGCGCTCGCGACGGAGGACCTTTGGCTGCCCATCGTCAACGAGGTCAAAGGGCTCGAGCGCGTCTCGAACGCGAAGCTCCTTCGCCTGCACGAGACGCTGACGCGCGTGAAGAAGGATTTCGGCAGCCGCGGCAAGCTCATCGACTCGATCCTCACCCTCGGTAAGAGCCAGAAGGACGCCGGCCTGAAGGGCCGCCTCGAGCGGCTCCCGACGCCGCGCCTCGTCGACCTGCACGCGTCCGCGAACCGCCGCGCGAAGGGCGAAGAGAAAACGAAGGCCAAGGCGGCGAAGGCGCCCGCAAAAAAGAAGAAGGCGCGCACGAAGAAGGCCAAAGCCAAGGCCGCCTCGGGCGCGCCCGCCGCGACGAAGACCACGAAGAAGAAGTGAGGCGCCGGCCGGCAAGCGCCGTCCTCGAACGCGCCGCCGGCAGCGCTACTGCTCGCTCCAACGCCTCAGGTGACGAGGAGGCAGGGCAGGAGCCCCGCCGACCCAGTGGGGAAGACTTCTGTCCGAAGCTCTCGAGATGGCTGGTGGCAGCTGATCGCGAGGAGGCTTCGAACGCTTACAACCCCTTCTCGCGGATCCACGCGTTGGTGAACTCGGCAGCCTTCTCGTACGAAGCCTTGATGTCCTGCAGGATGCGGCCCTCGATCATGCCGCCGATGCCGAAGACCTTCGCGGTGACCACGGCATCGTAGATGCGGCGGCAGCTGCGATCTCCGGTGCGCTCGGTGTGGATGACGCCGGAGATGGAGAGCTTGTCCGCCATCACGGTCGGCTCGACGCTGATCTTCATGCGGTGCTCGGCGCGTACGAACGTGCCTTTTTCGCGATACCCGACGCCATTTTCCACCAGCTTCTTCAGCGGTCCGGGAAGGTCGGAGACCTTGGGGATGGCGTCGACGACGCGCTCGATGCGGTCAGCTCCCTCGTCCTGACTGACGATCTTCCAGGCGTCGAACCCGAGGGTCTTCAGAAAGAGGGCCTCGTTGTAGTCCTTGTCGAAGAAGAGCTTCCAGAAGGTGTCTTCGCTCCCCTGAATGTCGTGAACGATGCGGGCGTCTGCCATGCGCGCACTCTAGCGCACATCCCACGGTTCCAAAGGAGTACGATCGACCGCGATGAGCGCGCCGGCCGACGCCGAACCCGCGAACCCCCGCGCCGGCGCAGCGCGCAAAGCGGCGCCGTCGTGGTTGTCTCAGGCCGCGATCCTGGTGCGAAAAGACGTCGCCATCGAGGTTCGCACCGGAGAGGTGCTCGTCACGAGCGGCTTCTTCGCGGTCCTGGTCGTGGTCCTCGGGTCGCTCGCTTTCTACGTCGGCCCCGAGACGAAGAGCCAGGTCGCGGCGGGCGTCATCTGGCTCGCCGTGGCGTTCGCGTCCGTCCTCGCCCTCGGCCGGCTCTGGCAGCGGGAGCGCGACGACGGCGCGCTCGACGGCATCCTCACCGCGCCGCTTTCTCGCAGCGCGTTGTTCGCCGGCAAGGCGCTCGGGCTGCTCGCGTTCCTCTTCCTCATCGAGCTCGTCATCGTCCCGCTGTCGATGCTCTTCTTTGCTCTCGACGCGGCCGACGTGGGCCCCGGGCTTCTGACCATTGCCGTGGTCGCGACTCCCGGCGTCGCCGCGACCGGCACGTTGTTCGGCGCCATGACCGCCCGGACGCGCGCGCGCGACCTGGTGCTCGCCGTGGTCC
>DASZVB010000082.1:0-85875 GCA_035547195.1 Polyangiaceae bacterium | reverse complement strand
TCGAACGCGGCGGGGCCGAGCGGCGGTTGGGGGGCTCTCCAGGGTTGCTGGGAATCCGAGCCGCGACGCGCCACGTGTTCGAGACGATGAGCTCCATCATCGAGCGCAAAAGCCATGTACCGATGCGGGACATGCAGCGCGGCTCGTCGCCTGACGAGCGCCCACGACAGCCCCAGAAATCGGCTCGAACCAGGCCATCGCTCGTGAGCTTGGGACATCAACGGGACATCGGACACTCGATGTCCCGTTGATGTACATCGATGCGCGGCGGGGCGGATGGGATCGGCAGCAAAGGAGCCGAATCCGTGCGCGACTAGAGCGCTACGCAACTGCGCGATGTACCTCTCGTGTACCTGATCATCGGCGTCACGCACCCTGCCACTCCGTGAGAAGCGCGAAAGCCATGTACCGATGCGGGACATGCAGCGCAGTTCGTCGCCTGACGAGCGCCCACGACAGCCCCAGAAAAATCGGCTCTAACGAGGCCATCGAGCGTTCGGGCGCCCCCTGAATCAGCGGCGAGCGTTCGAGCCCCTGAATCAGCGGCGAGCGTTCACAGAAAGCTCTTCAGCTCTTTTGCGCGGCTCGGGTGCTTCAGCTTCTCGATGGCCTTCGCCTCGATTTGACGCACGCGCTCGCGCGTTACCTTGAAGTCGCGACCGACTTCTTCGAGGGTGTGGTCGCTCTTTTCGCCGATGCCGAAGCGCATGCGGAGGACTTTTTGCTCGCGCGGTGTCAGGGTCTCGAGCACCTTGCGCGTTTGCTCGGAGAGACGCGCCTCGATGGCCGCGTCGGCGGGGCTCTGGACGGATTTGTCTTCGATGAAGTCGCCGAGGTGGCTCTCGCCGTCTTCGCCGATCGGCGTCTCCAGGCTGAGCGGCTCTTTCGCGAGCTTCAGCACCTGGCGGACCTGGTCGAGGGACATTTCCATCTTGGCCGCCAGCTCCTCGGCCGTCGGCTCGCGGCCGAGCTCCTGCACGAGGTAGCGCGAGGTGCGCGCGAGCTTGTTGGTGGTCTCCACCATGTGCACGGGGATGCGGATGGTGCGCGACTGATCCGCGATGGCGCGCGTGATGGCCTGGCGGATCCACCAAGTGCCGTAGGTGCTGAACTTGTAGCCGCGTCGGTACTCGAACTTGTCGACCGCCTTCATGAGGCCGATGTTGCCCTCTTGAATCAGGTCGAGCAGCTGCAGGCCGCGGTTCACGTATTTCTTCGCGATGGAAACGACGAGCCGCAGGTTCGCCTCCACGAGCTCGGCCTTGGCCTTCTCGGCGCGGCTCGCGCCCTCGCGGATGCGCTCGCAGGTCGCCCGCGTCTGCTGCACGTCGAGCCGGTGCGCGCGTTCTTCGGCGCGATTGCCGATGAGCTCGAAGAGCTCCTGCTGCTTCGCGATCATCTTGTCGACGACGTTCGAAGAGAGGTTCATGCCTTTCAGGATCTCGAAGCAGCCGGCGCGCTCCGCGGCGATCTGCGCTTCGATCTTCTTCTTGGCGGCGCCGGTCAGGCCCGCGCACTCGGCCGAGAGCTCGGCAATCTTCTGGTCGATGCGCGCGACCTTGTCGATGTTGCGCAGCACTGCCTTCGCCAGATCTTCGTCCGCCTTGCGCTGCGTTTCCTCGTCGATCTCCATCTCCGAATCGGAGTCATGCTCCGAACCCCGAAGGATGTCCTTCGCGCGCAGCTGACCTTCGCGCAGCAGATCTCCCAGACGCAAGATCTCTTGCACGGCGACGGGGCTGCTCAAGATCGCCGACAGCACCTGCTCGACGCCCTCTTCGATGCGGCGCGCGATCTCTATTTCCCGCTCTCTGTTGAGAAGCGGGATCGTGCCCATCTTCTTCAGGTAGAGGCGGATTGGATCGGACGCATGCGACGGCTCGCGGGCGCGCGCGGCTTCCTTGGACGCAGCGGGTCGCGGGATGACGGGAGCAACGGGGACTTCGACCTGTGCCGGCGTCGCGCGGAACTTGGCCGTGGACGCGTTTTTGCTGGAAGCGGAGCCGGCTCCGCTGCCGTTTTTCCGAGATGTCACGAGGGTTGTCTTTCCAATCGCTCTCGGGGTCGTCGCGGCCCACGCAGCGCGAAGCGCTCGCGAACGTGGTGGACCTGCCGAGGCGCCCTCCCTACCACGGAGACCACGCCTTGGCAGCGTTTGCTGCAAGTTTGTGAAAGAGGGGCTCAGAACAGGCCATTGAGCCCGATTCCTGCTTCTCCTCCCGCTTGCCCGCGCATTCCCGTCCCGACCTGTGGGTAAACCTCCCACGTCCGGTTCGCGGCTGCCAGGTGCCCGCCCGAGCCGTCGGTGATGAGCAGGATGACGCCGGTCGCGAGAGCGGCGAAACCGACGCTGAATCCTGCCGTCGCGAAGTCGGCGAAGTGAGCCGCGTCATGGCTCAGGCTGACCGCCTCCGCGTCGCAAGGGTCGTGTGGGCAGCGGTCCTGACTAGCACCCTTCTTGTTCAGTGCGAGCACGGTGAAGACGGTGCCGGTCACCAAGCCCGCGCCCCCGAGCCCGACGGCGCTCCACCCCCAGACGCGCTGCGCCGACGACCGGTCGCGCTCGGGAGCCGGCGGCGCCACCGACAGCGGCGCAGGTCGCTGGTGACTCTCCCCCGCCGCGACGGACGGGACCGCGGCCGTCGCAGGCGGGGCCCCGGCGGCGTTCGGGTTCGCCAGAAGAGAAGGCAGCGGAGGAATGCGAACGGTGACGGTAACCGGAGACGCGCTCGGCACCGTGACCGTGGAAGTGAATGCGACCTTGTTCGGAGCAGCCGCTTGAACGAGGTGCTCGCCGGGATCCACCGGGAACGGCATGCCCCACGCCGCCCGACCGACGGCGGCGCCGTCTCGACTGACTTCCAGCGAGGGCTCGTCCGCCTCCGGCGGAACGACGATCGTCAGCTTGGCCAGCGTGGGCTCGAGCTTCGCAATGTGGTCTTCGGCGAGCTCGATCCGTGATTCGCGGTTGTCGTGGCGCGCGACGCCGCGGGCCTCGATGAATTCGGCCCAGGCCGTCGCGGTCTTGCCCTGCTTCTCGTGGCAGAGCGCCAGGTTCAGGATGGTGCCGCCCCCGGGGTCGAGTCGCTGGCTCTCCTCGAGCTTCGCGCAGGCGGCGGCGAAGTCGCTCTTATCCATGAGCGACTTGCCTTCCCGGAACAGGGCCGCGGCGAGCGTGCGGTCTGCGTTGGTCGGCTCTGCGTACACTCGAGTGGACACTCCCGCGCTGGCGAATCCCAGCGTGAGCACTAGTTCGAGACGCCGGCGGCGGCAGCGTGACAGAAACCCCATCGGATCCGAAAATCACACTATCACGGCTCGCGCGCTTTTTAACTACACTTCCAGATCTCACCATGAACGTGACCGAGCTGCCGCCCCTCGTCGGTGGACGCTACCGCCCGCTCCGTAAGCTGGGAGAGGGCAGCATGGGTTTCGTGTTCGAGGTCGAGCACGCGGGCACGGGCGACAAGCTCGCGCTGAAGGTGATGCGAACGCACGGCGCGCCCCTCCCCGGAGTCGTAGATCGGTTCAAGAGAGAGGCGCGGACGGCGGCGAGGATCAAGTCCGAGCACGTGGTGCGCGTCATCGACGCGGACGTCTCGGAAGAGCTCGGCGGCGTCCTCTACATCGTCATGGAGCTCCTCGAAGGGACGGATCTCGATCGCGCCTGCGAAGGCCGTCAGCCTCCGGCGCTGGTCGTCGAGTGGCTGCGCCAGGTCGCGCACGGGCTCGACAAGGCGCACGCCCTCGGCATCGTGCACCGCGATCTGAAGCCCGAGAACCTGTTCCTCACCCGCGGCGATCACGGCGAGCCCCGCGTGAAGATCCTCGACTTCGGCATCGCCAAGACGCACGAAGACGTGCCGGGCACCACCCAGACCGGGCAGCTCCTCGGCACGCCGCTCTTCATGTCGCCGGAGCATGCGCGCGCGGCCGGCGACATCGGTCCACCGGCGGATCGCTATGCCCTCGGGCTCGTCGCCTACCGCCTGCTCGCCGGGATCGACTACTGGCTCCCGTCGTCGAACGTCGCGGGGATCATCACGCAGATCCTGTACGACCCCATGGAGCCGCCCTCGGCGCGCGGGCTCGACTTCGGCAAGGAGTTCGACCTGTGGTTCGCGCGCGCCTGCCACCGGGATCCGGCGCAGCGTTTCTCGACGTCCCTCGAGCTCGTCCAGGAGCTCGCGCAAGCGCTGCACGTGCCGCTCGGTGCGCCGGTGGATCGCACGAGTCTCGCGTTCGTTCCCCAGGTGCGCTGGGACGACCCGGCGATGCAGTCACGACCGGAGACGACCATGGCGCCGACGTTGCAGAGCGCGAGCGTTCCCAATCCGGGGCCGCGCAAGCGGCACCGGGGCCGCTTCGTCATCGGCGCCTTCGTCGCGCTGTCGGCGCTGCTCCTCTGGGTCGGTTTCATGATCACCCAGACGCGCGGCGAGAAGACGCCGCTCGACGAATCGCCGGAGCCCCGCGCGGCGGCCGTCGCACCGGCGCTCCCGCGCGCGGTTCCCGAGCCCCTGCCGCCTGCCGTCCCGGCGCTGCCGTCTGCCGTGGCGGAGCCGCCGTCTTCGGCCGCGGCCGCGCCGCCGCCCGTCGCCGCTCGCGCTCCGCTCGAGCACCCGCCGCTTCAGAGCAGGGCCGTGCGCGGCGTTCAGCCGAGCAAGAGGAAGACGAAGCCCGTCGACGATCCGCTGGCCGATCAGAAATAGCCGAAGCTACGATGTATCACGCAGGCAGGATGGCCTCGATGAAGACGGCGTTCCGCTCCGCGCTCGCGGCCGCGCTCCTCGCGACGCTCGCGCCGGCGATCACTTCTTGCCGCCAGGTGCTCGGCATAAAAGAGCGGACGCTGAAGGTCGAAGCGGCCGACGGCGGCGCCACGAAGCCGAACAACAAGGAGAAGACCTGCGGGTTCGCGCAGCCGACGTCGGAGTGCGCGGCGTGCATGAAGTCGAGCTGCTGCGCCGAATCGACGGCGTGCGAGGGCGACGTCGCCTGCAAGGCCGCCTACGAGTGCATCCTCGGCTGCAAGCCGAACGACGCGGACTGCGCGACGTGGTGCCTCGGCTCGTATTCTCGGCCCGACACGCTCGCCGCGCTCACGGCTTGCGCGTCGGACAAGTGTGACTCGAAGTGCGCGCTCGACTGCGGCGGCCTCGTGAACGGCAGCAGCACCTGCGACGACTGCGTGCGGGCGAGTTGCTGTCAGGAGAATCACGACTGCGCGAGCGACGAGGCGTGCGTCGACATCGACTTCTGCAGCCATCGCTGTCTGCCCGCGGGATCGCTGCGCTGCTCGACCGATTGCGGGATGATGTACTCGGAGGGTTCCGACAAATCCGCCGCGCGGAGCGCGTGCGTCTCGGCGAATTGTTCGGACGCTTGCAGCTCGGACAACGCCTGGGGGTGCCTCCAGCACAGCCCGCCGGTGCTCAAGCCCCCGACGTTGGATCCCATCACGTTCACGATGACCGTCGTGGAGTTCCTCAGCGAGACGCCTTACGAGGGCTTGACGGTGAAAGCGTGCGCGCGAACGGACCTCGACTGCACGGCGCCGGTCGGGACGGCCACGACGGACATGAACGGCACGTTCACGGTCACGGTGCCGCCCGGCCCGAACGGCTTCGACGGCTACGTCGATCTGTCCGGTAGCACGCTGTACCCGACGCTTTACTACTTCCTGCCGCCGGTCATCGTCGGCGGCAATCGCGGCAAGCTACGCCTGCCGTCGTCGGACACGATCAACCTGCTGGCGAACGGCATCAGCGTCGATCTCGATCCGGCGCGGGGCCATCTCGCCATGGTGCCCTGGGATTGCACGATGTCGCCGGCGCCCGGCGTGTCGATCGCCATCGACGCGGCCGACGCCCAGTCCACGTCCTTTTATTTCCAGAACAACTTGCCGAGCCACGCCGTCACGCAAACGGGGTCCGATCCCGCGCTCGGCGGCGCCGTGAACCTGAAGACGGGCATCACCCTGGTGCGCACCAAGGTCGAGAGCCTCGGCACGATCAGCGCGCAGTTCAATTTCAACATCCGAGCCGGCACGCTGACGGCGGGCTCCATCCCGCCGTCCCCGTGAGTCCCAATCACTCGACCGGCTGAGTCGATTTGAGGACGTGCTTGCTGTGGCATCGCACCAATCCTCCTGATTGACGCTGTCCGGCCCGTGAGGCAGCCTCCTTTCGCTCGGCTGAACACGCAGAGGCGATTGATGCCCGGCACGCGACGATCCGATGAGCGCACCCGTCCAGAAAGGCGACATACTCGCGGGCAAATATCGCATTGACGACATCCTGGGTGTCGGGGGCATGGGCGTCGTGGTCGCCGCGTACCATGTCGAGCTCGACGAGCGCGTCGCGATCAAGTTCTTGCTCCCCGCTGCGCTGAGCAACCAAGACGCGGTGGCGCGGTTCGCGCGCGAGGCGCGCGCGGCCGTGAAGATCAAGAGCGAGCATGTCGCGCGGGTGTCCGACGTTGGCAAGCTCGATAATGGCGCGCCGTACATGGTGATGGAGTTCCTCGATGGGTACGACCTGTCGCGGTGGCTCGCCAGTCAGGGACCGCTTCCGGTGCAGCAAGCGGTGGATTTCGTGCTGCAAGCCTGCGAGGCCATCGCCGAAGCGCACAGCTTGGGCATCGTTCATCGCGATCTGAAGCCCGCCAACCTCTTCATCATCCGGCGCCCGGACGGAGCGCTCTCGGTGAAGGTCCTCGACTTCGGCATCTCCAAGACCACGGGGATCGGGGGGCCGAGCGGGGAGGGTGGGATGACGAAGACCGCGGCGCTGATGGGGTCGCCGCTTTACATGTCCCCCGAACAGCTGACGACGCCCAAGGACGTCGACGCGCGATCCGACATCTGGGCGATCGGCGTGATCCTTTACGAGCTCATTACGGGTGCCACGCCGTTCGTCGCTGACTCGCTCCCGGAGCTCGCGTTGAAGATCGTATCGTCGCCGCCGGAGGCCCTCCGCAACAAGCTCCTCGATGCTCCCGACGGGCTCGAGGCCGTGCTCCTCAAGTGCGTCGACAAGGATCGTGGCAAGCGCTTCCTGACGGTCGGCGAGCTCGCGCTCGCCTTGCTGCCGTTCGGGCCAAAGACGGCGCGCGCGTCGGTCGCGCGAATCTCGGGTGTCATGCACGCCGCCGGCTACTCGGGAACGGCGCTCGCGCTACCGCCGTCGTCGGACCAGCGCGCCGAAACGTCAGCGGCGGCATCCTGGGGTCGGACCACGACAGGCAAGCGGCGTGGCTCGCTTCCGGTGCTTGCAGGGCTGGGTTTGCTCGTCGCGGTCGTGGCCGTTGCGCTCGCGCTATGGGGCCCGGTGTCCCGCCAACCGGAGTCCGCGTCTTCGAGCACCGCATCCGGAATGATTGCCGCTGTCCCGGGCCCTTCTCCGGCGCAGCTGGTGCCGTCAGCGCCGACCACTGCAGAGCCACTTCCCGCCGCAGGCCCTGTTTCTGCACAGAGCGCGCCGGTCGTTCAGGTGGCGGCAAGCCTTCCCACCCCGACGCGACCGGCGCTGCCGCGTCACACCACCTCCGTTTCCGCATCGACGGTTCCACAGGCGGTGGATCGCGGACCGTCTGCGTCGCCGCGGGAAGCACCCGCACCGGAGAAGTCGGCGCCAGTCTCGGCGAGCACGCCCCAATCGCGTCCGACGGCTTCCCAGCCTTCGAGCTGCAACCCGAGCTTTTATTTCGACGCGCAAGGCAACAAGCACTTCAAACCCGAGTGCTTTCACTGATCCAGAGTCACGATGAAACGTTTTCTCGATGCGCGTTCCGCCGCCACGTTCGCGGTCACGCTCTTCTCGTCCATCCCCGCGCGAGCTGGCGTTCCGGCGGTGTCCGAATGCCTCGCCGCCAGCGACAAGGCAATCGAGGAGCGGACGCAGCATCACCTGCTAGCCGCGCGCGAGCAGCTGCTCATCTGTGCGAGCGCGTCATGCCCGGGCGAGGTGCGCGAGGAGTGCACGCGACGTGTGGACGACATCAACGCCGCGATCCCCTCCATCGTGTTCGACGCGAAGGATCCCGAGGGAAACGACCTCAGCGCCGTCCAGGTGACGATGGACGGAAAGGTCCTCGCCGAACGCCTCGAGGGAACGTCGTTCTCGATCGACCCGGGCCCGCACACGTTCGTTTTCACGATGCCTGGACAGCCTGCCGTACAGAAGCAGCTCATCCTCGTCGAAGGAACGAAAGATCGACGCGAAACGGTTACACTCGGTTCCCCGCGTCCTGCGTCGCCGCCGAACGCGCGAGCGACGTCGGCGCCACTTCAGACTAGACCGCTCCCACCGCCTGTCGCTAGCGAGCATCCCTCCGATGGATCGTCGCAACGGCTCCTCGGCTGGACAGGCGTCGGTCTCGGTGGCGCAGGCCTCGTCGTGGGCCTCGTGTTCGAGCTTCAGCGATCGAGCAAACTGAGCGACGCCGACGCCGTCTGCCCGTCCGGCACCTGCCCTGCGAAGGAGCAGGCGGGCGATCAGGCGCGTATCAACCAGCTGACCGACGACGCCAACCACGCCGGCACCATCGCCGCGATCGGATTCGTCGCTGGCGGAGTCCTCGTCGCCGGCGGCCTCACACTCGTGTTCACGGCCCCGAGCGGCCACCACGAGGTGGCGCTCGCTCCATTGTTGGCACCACACCTCAGTGGCCTCGCAGCCGAGGGACGCTTCTGAGCAGCGGATGCTCCGGAAATACGAAGATGAATCTGACCCAACGAACGATCCTCGGCGTCCTGTGTCTCGCGAGCGCCTTCGCCTGCGACACCAAAGCGCGCACCGTCGGCGCGGACAAGATCCCCGACGCTTCCGCTGGAGGAGCGGGCGGCTCGAACGGCGCCGCTGGCACGACCAACGGCGGCAACGACTCCGGGGTGGGCGGCGCTTCTGCGGGCGGAGCTGGTACTGGCGGAGCCAACGCCGGCGGCGGAGGTAACGCTGGTGCTCAAATCACAGGCGGCGGAAGCGGTGACAGCGGTAGCGGTGACAGCGGTAGCGGTGACAGCGGTAGCGGCGACGCAACAACCGACGGCGGACCAGCGATGGCCGAAGACAGCGGTAGCGCCGGGAAGTTGTGCTCTCCGGGAACCTCAGAGTGCAGTGGCAATGGCGTCTCGACTTGCAGCGCGAAGGGCAGGTGGGGAGCGCCGGTGCCTTGCGGTGACCAGACGTGTGTTCCGAGCGGGAGCACGGCGACGTGCACTGGGGTATGTGCTCCGACGCAGACGAATCCTATTTCGTGCAACTGCGGAACCGGAACCAACAATCAGACATGCGGCCCGGACGGGAAGTGGGAGGACGCGGCGTGCACGGGCGCCGGGTGCTCCCCGGGGACCTCGCGGTCTTGCAACTCGTATGGGACGCGGACCTGCAACGACGCTTGCACGTGGGGCGCTTGCTCTTGTCCGTCTGCCCCCGCATGCACCCCGGGCGCCACCTGCCGGATGAACTGCAGCACGATCACGTGCGATGGGTGTGGCCAGTGGCCGGCAACCTGCGGCGGCACTTGCGTCGTCAGCTTCGCCTACACCGGCGGAGATCAGACATTCACGGTACCCGATGGTGTGAAGCAGATTACGGTTACCGCCCGTGGCGCGAGCGGCGCTGCAGCGGCAGGCCTTTCGGGCGCCACATACACCGCCGGTGGCGGTCTCGGCGGAATCACTACTGCCACGATCAACGTCGTCCCAGGCGAGATCTTGATGATCGAAGTCGGCGGGGCCGGCGGCAATGCGAGCGGCTCCGCAGGGCCAGGGGGATTCAACGGCGGAGGCGCTGGTGGTCCTGGTGCGGGTGGCGGTGGAGGCGCATCGGATGTTCGCCAAGGCGGAAGCGCGCTGGCCAATCGTGTCGTCATCGCCGGCGGTGGAGGAGGCGGCGGCGACAATGCGGCCGGAGCGGGTTACTCGGCCGGCGGCGCGGGCGGCGGAACGACGGGCGCCAGCGGCGCGGCGGTGGGTACCTGCGGCGGTGCAGGTTGTGGCGGCGGCGCGCCAGGCACGCAGAACGACGCCGGTGTGGGAGGCGGAGGCGCGTGCTGCAGCAATATGCTGATGGGATATCCCGGTAGCCTAGGGATAGGCGGCACAGGGGCCGGCAGCCATGTTTACCAGGGAACGGGAAACTGGAATGGCGGCGGCGGCGGTGGCGGCTTTTATGGCGGAGGTGGGGGCGGGGGTGGCGGTGACGCCTACGCAATTCCAGGCGGTGGAGGAGGAGGCGGTTCTTCGTACGCGGAGGCCACCGCGACAAACGTATCGATGCAGCAGGGAGTGCAGTCCGGAAACGGGCAGATCGTGATTTCCTACTGAGCGACCAGCGGCTTGAAAATGGATGCTCAGCGCTCGTTGACCCCGCTCACGAAGCGCTGCGGCGAATCGAACCGTCACCTGCGACCAGCGGGATGGTCACTTGACACGCCGCCGGTCGTGACCGCCGGTGGAATTCGGACCGAGTCGAGCCAGACCAGTAGAGGGGTGGTTCCGGCTACACTGAGCACCTGGTAGGGCGTTTTTTCAGGATTCGTTTCTGGCCGGAATATCTCCACACGAAGAGCGGAAGAGTTCGCCGCCGCTGAATATGCGCAAATTTCGTGCACTAACCGGGTAGGGACTTTCGCGATATGAAACAGCTTTCCGGTTGGGAGATCCGAGCGAGGTAACCACATGAACCACGCCCTGCAGAACGAAGAAGTTGAGGTCTGGCACGTCGAGATCGCGCCGAACGACGTGCGCGTGCTGACGCTGGAACAACTCGACGAGGCGTTCCAGCAGGGGCTCGTCAACGAGAGAACACGCGTCTTCCAGGATGGAATGGACGAACCCGCGTTCCTCGGCGAGCTCCTCGGCCTCGACGGAGACGACGAAGAAGAAGCGCACGAAGAGCCGGTCGCTGCGGCGCCCCCGCCGCCGGCGCCGGAACCGAAGCGCATTCACCAGCAGACGCTGGTCGGTCTCCATGCCGATCCGCCGCGTTCGGCGGTGCCGCCAACGCGCGCGATGCCCGCCGGGCCGCCGGCCTACCCCCCGCCGGCGCAGCAATCCGGCGTTCGTCCCGTTCACAGCGTGCCGCCCGCGGCCATGCCGTCGCAACGACCGCAGGCACCGCGAAACGCCGCCGCCGCGGAAGGTGCGTGGCCTCCGGTCGTCACGCGCTCCGCTGCTCCGCCTTCGGCTGCTCCTCCTTCCATGTCCACACCTTCGACGATGACCGGCGTGGTCGCGCCGAGCGTCGTGCCGATGGCGATGGACCTCGGCAGCCTGGACGACCTCGACTTCCCGCGAGCCCGCGGCGGCAAGGGGAAGATCGTGCTCGCGGGCGTCGCCGCGCTCGCCGTCGCCGCAGGCGTCGCGCTCGCCGTCACCGGACAGGGCGCGTCGCTGCTCGGCTCGTTCACCGCGAGCGCAGCGGCTCCCGCACCGACGGCGAAGCCGAAGCCCGTCGTCGACACGCAGAGCCACGCTCTGGATACCGGCAACGCGCCGGTGAAGTTGAGCGACGCGCCGCCACCGGTCGTGATCACGACGCGCGAGAACGAAGCCGAGCAGCTGAAGGCCGCGGGGATGACGGCCGCCTCGGCGGCTGAGGCGAGCAAAGCCAACGCCGACGAGAAGACGTCCCCGCTCACGAAGCCCTCGAAGAAGGGGGCCGTCTCGAGCAAGCGCGCCAAGTCGTCGGGCGCCGGCGCGTCCGCTCCGCATCGCGGCGGCGGTGGTCCGAAGGGTCCGTTCAAGGCCGGTGGTGACACCCACGATCCGCTGAACGGCTCGCTGTAGCGCGCGCGGCACGAAGAGCGGCAAAGCAAGTACCGGACGGCTGCCGTTTTCCGTGCCCGACATACGAAGCGCCCTCGTGCGTCACGGCACGAGGGCGTTTTTTTTCATCGTCCCGCGAGCCCAGCCCATGGATTGACCGTACAGGGCGCGCGCGTGACACGAGACTTTGTGCGCTATCTTCTCGGCTTTCGCCGAATCCGCCAGCGCGGGCGTTTGCTTCATACGTGTTAGCCTGCGCGCCCCGGTTGGGAACATCTGGAGACACCATGAAAGTTACGAATCTTCGATCTTACTCCGTCGTCGCTCTGTTCGTTTCGGCAGCCATGTCGCTCGCGTGCGGTTCGAGCAACAGTGGATCCGACGGCAGCGGCGGCTCGAGCAGTAGCGGCGGCAGCACGAGCGGCAATGGCGGCAGCACGAGCGGCAACGGCGGTAGCACGAGCGGCGGCGGGGACAGCCCGGCGCCCGGTCAGCTCTGTGCGCGCTTCGCCGCGATCCAGTGCCAGGGCGAGCAATCGTGCTGTTCGACGCCTGGCCGCACCATGGCGGACTGCCTGACGACGCAGCAGACTGCGTGCAGCAACTCCTTCGCGCTCGACGACGTGGCCATGAGTCCGCTGACGGGCTTCGACATGACCAAATCGAACGCGGCGTTCGCCCAGTTCGACAGCCTGGCGACGAAGTGCGATACGTCGATCGGTTCGTTCGGCATCTCTCTCAATGGCTTCCGCGGTATCGTAGCTGGCACCGTGGCCCCAGGGGGTACGTGCAACCCGGGAACCACTGGGTCGAGACTCGCGGCAGCGGAGATAGCGCTCGTTTCCTGCCAGGATCCGGCGAACAACGCCTGTTTACCCGAGCCGACGGGCATGGATTGGAAGTGCGCACCGCGCGCAGACACCGCCGGCACGTGTTTCACGACGGCGAACTGCAAAGACGGCCTGTACTGCGACAACCCACAGCTCGTACCGGCGGGCGGGACCTGCAAGGCGACGCAAGCGAGCGGCGCGGATTGCACGAGCAACGACGCCTGCACCTCGTTCGCGTGCGTCAACGGCAAGTGCGCCGACGCGACCAAGGACGCGGCGTACTGCCTCAACACGTCGTCGATGTGATCGGTCGTCGAGGCGGCACGAGCGGGGCGAACCGTCGCCCCGCTCGTCGTTTCGTCAGCCGCTGTTTCGAAGGCCCGCGGCGATCCCGTTGATGCTCAGGTGGATGCCGCGCTCGATGCGCTCGCCCTTCTTGCCGGCGCGGTATCGTTTCAAGAGCTCGACCTGTAGGTGGTTCAGCGGGTCGATGTACGGCACGCGGCTCCGGATGGATTGACGGAGCGCGGGGTTCGACGCGAGTAAGCCCCCGCCGACGATGTCGATGACCGCCGCCTCGGTGAGCGCGTGCTCGTCCGAAATTCGACCGAACACCTTGGTGCGCAGGCCGGCGTCGTGCACGAGCTCCGCGTACTTCTCGGCGAGGGATAGATCGCTCTTCGCGAGCACCATCTCGAGGTTCGCCACCAAGGTTTGAAAGAACGGCCAGCGGCCGTACATCCGCCGCAGCGTCGCGCGGCCCGAGGGCTCTTCGTCGAGCCACTCCTTCACCGCGCTGCCGAACCCGTACCAGCCCGGCAACAGCACTCGGCTCTGCGCCCAGCTGAACACCCACGGGATGGCGCGCAGATCTTCGATGCGCCCCGAGGGCTTCCGGGACGCGGGGCGGCTACCGAGCTTGAGCTCGGAAATTTCGGAAATGGGCGTCGCCTGCCGGAAATAGTCGGTGAAGCCCGGCGTTTCGTAGACGAGCGCGCGGTACGCGCGGTACGCGCGCTCGGAGAGCCGTTCCATCACCGCCCGGAAGACATCCGCGTCGCTCCGCGTCTCGCTTTCGACCAGCGTCGCCTCCAGCGTCGCGGCGAGGAGCGTCTCCAGGTTCCGAAACGCGATCTCCTTGTCGGAATATTTGCTGGCGATGACTTCGCCCTGCTCGGTGATGCGGATGCTCCCGCTGACCGCGCCCGACGGCTGCGCGACGATCGCGCGGTACGTGGAGCCCCCCCCGCGGCCGACGGAGCCGCCGCGTCCGTGGAACAGCGAGAGCACGACGCCGTACCGCTTGCAGACGTCGGCGAGCTGGACCTCGGCCTTGTAGAGCTCCCAGGTCGAAGTGAGAAAGCCGCCGTCCTTGTTGCTGTCGGAGTATCCGAGCATCACCTCGAAGACGCCGCCCCACGCGGTCGCGATCATGTCGAGCACGCCGGGGACGCGGAAGAACTGCTCCGTGGTCTCTCCGCAGCTCCGGAGATCGGAGATGGTCTCGAAGAGCGGGATCACCCGCATGGTGAGCGCGCGCGGGTGATGGGGCTCGAACAGGCCCGCCTCGCGCAGGAGCAAGCACGCTTCGAGGAGGTCGGAGACGGAACGGGTCATCGAAATGACGTAGTGGGGCAACGCTTCGGGCCCGAACGCGCTCTGCAGCGAGCGCGCGGCGGACAGAATCGCAAGCTCGCTCTTCGTCTCGTCGGAGTACTCGGCGAAGGGCGACACCAGCGGCCTCATCGAGCCGAGCTCCGCGATGAGCCACGCCACCCGCTCCTCTTCGGAGGCGTCCGCGTAGTCGATCGGCGCGCCGGCGAAATGCGAAAGCTCCGCGACGACCCGCTCGTGAACGACGGAGTTCTGCCGCAGATCGACGGCGGCCAGGTTGAACTCGAACGCCTGCACGGCGTGGCTCAGCGCGCGCAACCTGCCGCTCACCAGATCTTCCCCGCGGTGCGCGACGAGCGAAGCGCGGATCACCTCCAGATCCACGACGAGCTCGCGCGCGTGGCCGTAGGGCGGCGCGACTCCCGCCGGAGGTCGCGCCGGGTGCACGTTGCATAGCCGCTCGAGCGTCGCCGCCAGGCGCGCATAAATGCCGACGAGCGCGCGGCGGTACGGCTCGTCCGCGCGCCGGCTCGTCGCGTCCGGCGCCGCCTCGGCGAGGGCACGGAGCTCGTCGGAGACGTGCGCCATGCCGAGCGAGACGGAGAGCTCCGCACCGAGCGCGTGCACCTGCTCCAGATAGTGATTGAGGATGAGCCGGGCCTGCGCGCCCACGGCGTACACCAGCACGTCGCGGTCCACGAACGGGTTGCCGTCCCGATCTCCACCGACCCAGCTGCCCATCCGCAGCACCGGCGGCAGGCGCCACGGCTCCGCGAGGGGCATCTCTCGGTCGAGCAGGTCCTCGGCGGCCGCGTACAGGTGCGGGAGCTCGCTCAAGAACGTGCTCTTGTAGAACGCGAGCGTATTGTCGATCTCGTCGCGGACGGTGACCTTCACCTGCCGCATCATCCGCGTCTGCCAGAGGGTGGTCACTTCGCGGCGCAGCGCCTCGTCGTTGCGCGAGAGCTCATCGTCGGTGAGATCCGCGCGCCCGCGGTCCGCGAGCAAGCGCGCTATCGCCATGTGCCGATCGAGGATGCTCTTGCGCTGCACCTCCGTCGGGTGTGCGGTCAGCACCGGACTGATCGCGACGGTGCGGAGCGCGGCGGCGAGCTCGTCGCAGGTGACGCCCTGTTCTTTCATGCGAGCCACGGCGAGCGCGAGCGACCCTTCGCCGGGAGGCTCGCCGCGGAGCAGGCGCTGGCGGTGCCGTCGATTGTGGTGGCGGTCTTCCGCGATGTTCGACAGATGCGAGAAGTAGGTGAACGCGCGCACGACGGAGATCGCCGACTCGATGTCGAGGCCGTCGACGAGCCGCGCGAGCTCTTCGCGGGCGTCGTGGTCGCCGCTTCGCCGGAAGCGGATGGCGGTGCGGCGGATCCGCTCGACGACGTCGAACATCGTGCTGCCCTCTTGCCGCCTCACCGTGTCGCCGAGCACACGCCCGAGCAGCCGAATGTCTTCGCGCAGCGGGTGCGCGATCGCCGCTTCCGACGGCGGATCCGGCGGTTCGCTCTCCGCGGCGCGAGCATCGACGCTCAGGACCATGACAGCGGCTGCCCCGTCGATTCCACGACCGACATCCAGAGGTCGCTCGTGGTGTCGACCTGTTTACGGTAGCGCGTCGCCAGCGGCAGCGGCACGTGCACGAAGCGACCGTGCCACCGGCCGATGAGCATCTCCGTATTTCCGGCCATCGCCGCGTGCACGGCGTTTCGCGCCATGTTCCAGCAATACAGGCTGTCCGTCGGAGACGCGGGGACGCTGCGGATGTGGTAGCTCGGGTCGATGTAGCGCAGCGTGATCTCGGCGCGCCCGCGCTGGAAATGCTCGAGGATGCGATCGCGCAGGACGACGCCGACGTCGCGCAGCTTCGCGTTACCGCTGCGATCCGTCGGAGCGCCCGAGCCTTCGGCGCAAAGATCCTGCCCCGCGCCTTCGGCGACCACGATGAGCGCGTGCGACGCGCGCGCGAGCCGTTTCTCCAGATACGCGAACAGGCCGTCCGGACCCTCGAGCCGGATCGGGACCTCCGGAATGAGCACGGCGTCCACGTCGGTGTTCGCGATGGAGGCGTGGCAAGCGATGAAACCGGAATGACGGCCCATGAGCTTCACGATGCCGACGCCGTTCTTCACGCCGGACGCCTCCACATGCGCGCTGTGGATGACCTCCACTCCGGCGCAGAAGGCCGTCTCGAAGCCGAAGCTCTTGTCGATGAAGTGGATGTCGTTGTCTATCGTCTTCGGGACGGCGACGACGCCGATCGGTAACCCGCGCCGCGCGATCTCCGCGACCAGCGCGATGGCGCCGCGACACGTGCCGTCGCCGCCGATGACGAAGAGCACGCCGATGCCGAGCTCGACGAGTCGATCGACCATCTTCACCGGGTCCTGTTCGCCGCGGGACGTGCCGAGCACGGTGCCGCCGTCGTGGTGAATGTTGGCGACGGCCTCCGGCGACAGCGCGACGGGTTCGTGACCGTGCTCGGGGATGAGCCCCTCGTACCCGTAGCGGAAGCCGAGGATGCGCCGGACGCCGTAGCCGTGCGTCAGCTCGAGCACGAGGCCGCGCAGCACGTTGTTCAACCCGGGGCAGAGCCCGCCGCACGTCACGACCCCGCACGCGAGCCTCCCGACGTCGAAGAAAATCTTGTCGCGGGGCCCCGCGAGCTCGAACGCCGGCGCCACGCTCACGTCCTCTGCCTGCACGCGCGACAATCGATCGTCGACCAGGACGCCGTCCGCTTGCCCGACGTAGTGGATGGCGTCCCTCGGGAGGCGATCCAGCAGCGGAGAGCGGAACCGGCACTGGCCGAGAATCCGGATCTCCAGATCGGACGCGACGACCCGGCCTGCTCTCTCGGGGACGGTCAGCCCTATCGCCATGCGAAAAGCGTCGAACGGCGGCGGTTTCGCGCTGCTTTCCGCGGCGTCTCGAGACGACTGCCTTTGCGCCACGGCCCGCGATGATTACTTTACCGGGCTGCTCGAATTGGAAAGTCTTCTCGAAGCCGTCAGAAAGACGTGCCTACCGGGGCCGTGGTCGGAGGGCGTCCGTCTCAGCCGTGAAGGCAAGGTGACGTCCGACGGCAAGGACACCTACCGCGTGCGCGTCCCGGGTCGCGTGATCGCGCCCACCGTGACGCTCTACCCCGACGACGGCGAATGGTCGTGCGACTGCGGCGGCAAGGTCGACCCGTGCGCGCACGTCGCCGCGGCGACCATCTTCGCCGCCCAGGGCGGAGCCGCATCCGCGGAAGCGAGCCCGTCGCCGGCGGCCCGCCTCGTGTATCGCCTCGGGCGGCGCGATCGCGTGCTCACGCTGCGGCGCTTCATCGTGTTCCCCGACGGCCGGGAGACGCGCCTCGCGACCAGCCTCGGCTCGGACCTCGCGCGCGCGCGGCTGCCGCCGGGCCTCACGCCCACCCACGAAGATCTCGACGTCGACGTGCTCCTCGGCGCACCGGCGCGCGAGATCGTCCCCATCGGGCTCATCCCGCGGCTGCTCGAGGCGCTGTCGCGCAGCTCCGAAGTCTTCTTCGACGACACGAAGGTGAAGACGTCGGGCGAGCGCGTCGCGCCGCGCGCGATCGTCGAGGACGCGCCCGACGGCGGGCTATTGCTGCGCATGGAGCGCGATCCCGCCGTGGACGAACCCGTCGCCCTCGGCGTCGTGCGCTCGGGCGACACGCTGCGCCCCATCTCCGAAGGCGAGACGACCGGCCACCTCCTCGAGCGGCTCCCGCTCTCGCGCACGTTCACGAAAGAGAACCGCGCCGAGCTCGTGACGACGGTGCTCCCCGAGCTCGAGAAGCGCCTGCCGGTGACGATCACCGCGGCGTCGCTGCCGCGCGCGGACGACAGCGCGCGCCCGCGCATCGAGATGGACCTTTCGCATCAGGGCCACACGCTCTCGGTGCTGCCGAAGCTCGTGTACGGCAATCCGCCCATCGCCCGCGTCGACGGAGAGAACCTGGTCGCGCTCGGCAATGCGGTGCCGGTGCGAAGGCGCGACGAAGAGCGCGAGCTGCTCACGCGCCTGCGCGACGAGCTGAACCTCGTCCCGGGTCGGCGCGTGGACCTGGACGGCGCGGAGGCGAGCCGCTTCGCGGTGAAGCTGCGCGTCTGGCAGAAGCGCGCCGGCGAGCACGACGACGCCAAGATGTTCGAGACGCGCGCGCTCTCCGCGCGGCTCGACCTCGACGGCGGCCGCTTCGACGTCGTGTTCGAGTCCGCGCCCGACGCGCCGGACGGCGAACCGCGACGCGCCGACGCGACCGCGGTGCTGCGCGCGTGGCGCGACAAGCTCTCGCTCGTCCCCCTCGACGGCGGCGGCTGGGCGCCGCTCCCGGAAAAATTCCTCGAGCAGCACGGCCACCGCATCGCGGATCTGCTCGCGGCGCGCGACGCCGAGAAGAAGCTGCCGCTCGCGGCGATGCCGGAGCTCGGCGCGCTCTGCGAAGCGCTGGATCTCCCGCCCCCGCTGGATCTCGCGAAGCTCACGCCGCTGGTCCAAAACTTCACGGGGATCCCGAAGGCCGAGCTGCCCTCGAACATCACCGCGACGCTGCGCGCCTACCAGCACGTCGGCGTCGACTGGCTCTGCTTCCTGCGCGACGCCGGCCTCGGCGCGGTCCTCGCGGACGACATGGGCCTCGGCAAGACGCTCCAGACGATCTGCGCGCTCCGCGGCCGCACGCTGGTCGTCTGCCCGAAGAGCGTCGTCTACGGCTGGGCGGAAGAGATTGCCCGCTTCGCGCCCGGCCTGAAGACGCTGGCGTACGAAGGCCCGCGCCGCGAGCTCGATCCCAGCGCCGACGTCACCATCACGACCTACGCCGTGCTCCGGCTCGACACCGACCGCCTCGCCGCCGTCGACTGGGACGTCATCGTCCTCGACGAAGCCCAGGCCATCAAGAACTCCGGCAGTCAAACCGCGCGCGCCGCGTTCTCGCTCAAAGGCAAATTCCGGGTCGCGCTCTCCGGCACCCCCGTCGAAAATCGCCTCGAAGAGCTGTGGAGCGTCATGCACTTCGCGAACCCCGGATTGCTCGGCGGCCGCTCGGTGTTCCAGGAGCGCTACGTATTGCCCATCGCCAACGGCCGCCCCGACGCGGGCGAGCGCTTGCGCGCGAAAATCCGTCCCTTCGTGCTGCGCCGCCTGAAGCGCGACGTCGTCCCGGAGCTCCCGCCGCGCACCGATTCCGTCGTGCACGTCGAGCTCGACGATACCGAGCGCGCCGTCTACGACACCGTGCGCGCGGCGACGCGCAAGGACGTCGTCGAGCGGCTGGCGCAGGGGCAAGGCGCGCTCGTCGTGCTCGAGGCGCTCCTTCGGCTCCGCCAGGCTGCGTGCCACTCCGCGCTCGTGCCCGGGCAACAAGCCGAGACATCGTCGAAGGTCGAACGCCTCGTCGAGGCCCTGTCCGAAGCCGCCGCCGACGGCCACAAGGCCCTCGTCTTCTCCCAGTGGACGCGCCTCCTCGATCTCATCGAGCCGCACCTGCACGCCGAGGGCATCCGCTTCACCCGCCTCGACGGCTCCACGACGGACCGCGGCAGAGTCGTCAACGAATTCCAATCCGAAGGCGGCCCCGAAGTGATGCTCGTCTCTCTCAAGGCCGGCGGAACCGGGCTCAACCTCACCGCCGCCGATCACGTCTTCCTGGTCGACCCGTGGTGGAACCCCGCCGTCGAAGAGCAAGCCGCCGACCGCGCGCACCGCATCGGCCAAGAGCGCCCCGTCATGGTCTACCGCATGGTCGCCCGCGACACCGTAGAAGAGCGCATCCTCACCCTAAAAGAACGCAAACGCACCCTCGCCAACGTCGCCCTAGGCGACGCCGACCACGGCGGCGGAATCACCCGCGAAGAGCTCCTCGCCCTATTCGATTGAAGAGCGCCCCGCTGACACGAGCGCGGCGCCGCACCCTTCGCGCCGCCAGCGCAGTCGCGAGCGTCGCGAACGACGTAACACCGCGCCTGCGCCGCTCTGCGACGGGTCGCGTTGGCCGCGGTGGTGCCGGAACGCGGGCTCGAGTGCCGTCGGGGACGCTGCCGCTCCACTGTCGTGAAGTCGTTCGTCTTTCGCGTAACCCATCGGAGCACCTTGGAACAGTGCGCCATCCTCCGATCGACGCTATCGTAATGGTGTGGTGCCTACGTACTTCACCGACGGTCCGGGGCCTTCGTCGTGGAGCGAGATCATCTGGGGCGCCGCTACCCTAGCGATTGCCATCGGAGGTTCGATGCTCTGGTTGCGATGGAGAGAGCGGCAAGCCATGGACCCCAGAAGTCGCCTTGATTGAGGCTCAGGCGGCCTCGATCAGTTCGACCAGCGCGATCCTAATTTCGTCCTGGTGGGGACGCTTCTCAACTCAGGGCAGAACCTCTCAGGGAAGAACCTCGCTGTCGTCCGATGTGTAGGCAACGCATGTGCCGTCTGCCTTCGTCTCCGTGACGGGCGCTACGACGACGGCATCGCATCCCATCCATGCCGCTTCGGTGCGCAAGTTGGCGACGGTAGCTCGGGATCGCAGACGTCGCATGCCGCGTGAAGAATTGCGACATCGACGTGCGGCCGAGCTGGGGGACCACTCGAGTACATCTCGACCATGCAAACACGAGGGCACGCCGCCCCTGGTCGAGCGCGCAGACGTTGGGGCGCTGCGCAAATCCTGAGGAGCGTGCGTTCCGCTTAAGGATCACGGTTCAGTATCTCGAGGTACCGCTTGTAGATGTACAGGCGCCCTTTGGGCTTGCGCGTTACCTCCTCGACGATTCCGAGCCCCTCGAGATCCCGGAGTACTCGCGCCACGGTGGGCTTGGTCGTGCCGCAGGCTTTGGCAGTTTCGGGGATGCGGATCGCGATCTGTCGTCGAAGGTGGTCGTAGATGTCGAGATTCATCTGAAGCGCTGCGCGTCCGTAGATGGATCCGCCGCGCGTCGAAGCCACTGCACGGCGATCGACTTCGAACAGGTTGAGTAGCTGGCGTATTTTGTCGACGGCGCCTTGCGCGACGCTGGCGACTCCGTCGAGGAAGAATTCCATCCATTCCTCCCACGCACCGTGTGTGCGAACACGCTGCAGGAGTTCGTAGTAGCTCGAACGATGACGTTTCAGGTGGAGGCTCACGTAGAGCCAGGGGCGTTCGAGGACTCCTTCCGCGACGAGCATCAACGGAATCAGCATGCGCCCGACGCGTCCGTTGCCGTCGAGGAACGGATGGATTGTTTCGAACTGCACGTGAACCATACCGGCTTTGACGAGAGTCGGGACATCCTCCAAATGCACATACTTCTCGAGCGACGTGAGCGAGGGCATCACGTCAGCCGGCGGAGGCGGGACGAACACGGCAGAGCTCGGATCTTCTCCACCAATCCAGTTCTGGATCTTCCGGAACTCTCCTGGGCGCTTCTTATCGCCGCGCGCTCCGGACACGAGAACCTCGTGGACCTCGCGAAGAAGGCGGAGACTCAACGGAAGCTTATCCAGCAGCTTCACCCCGTGATTCATCGCGGCGATGTAGTTCGAGACCTCTTGGACGTCCTCGAGAGAGACACCGGGCGCGGCGTTGTTCTCGTGAAGCAGCAGGTCTGCCAGAGAGGACTGCGTGCCCTCAATCTGGCTCGAAAGCACGGCTTCTTTCCGGACGTAGCTGTAGAGGAGCTCGTCTGGTCCGGGAAGAAGGCGCCCGATGCCGTCGAGGCGTCCGAGTGCGAGTCCAGCAACTTCGAGCCGGCGTTGAAGTGGCGCGTCGATGACGAGAGGTGGCTCGGGCGGCAGAGGTTTCGGGACGAAGGCGGAAAATGCAGTGCGCCCCGATCCCTGCGTTACCCAGGTTCCTGCCCGAGATGACCCCTGTCGAGGCTTCGGGCGGGTAGTAGTAAAGGATCGTTGGCCTGGCATCTACGGTAGTAAAACATCCGGCCAGTTTCTTTACCAGAGTCCGGTCCGCTTTCGTCCTTCTCAAGCCGATCCGCGTGGTCACGCGACGAGGACCAGGCAGTGGCGAAGGTCAGACGCTCCGCACTGTTGCGTGGCATGAGAACGATCGCGCCGTCTCTACTTGAACCACTCACTCGGTGGCGGAATGTAAATCCCACCGGGTCCGGTGCGGCGATGAGTGCGCTTCACGGTGCGCTCTTCGGTCACGCGCGTGTGACGCGTTCGCTTGGTTCGCGTTGCGCCGTTTCGTTCCGTGCTCTTCTCGCGGGATTCGGTATTCTCCTCGTGGGATTCAGCCAAACCCTTCTTCTCGACGTTCGTCTCGCTCCGCGCGGTGGCGCTCGGTGCGGCCTCGGACGCGGAAGCTGAAACCGCGGGCGCGGCCTCCGCGTTCGTCACGGCGCCCGGGTGCTCCGACGAAGTGACGATTGCCGGCGCCGATGCGGCAGCCGCCGCGGACGATGCCGCAGCATCCGCGGCGCTCGCCGCGCCGTGCGCGCGTGCAATGACGAACCCGAGGACCGCAAACAACGCGAGCAGAGCCCCACCGACCCAAGCTCCGCGGCGGCGCACGCCTTGCGTCAGGGTACGCGCGACGGCCAGGGGACCCGAAAGCGCCGGCGTTTCGAGCGGCGCGTGCTCCATGAATGCAGTAGGTCCAGCCCCCACCGCCCGCGCTCGCGCGATGCGCTCGATCTCGTCGGCGAGCTCGGCGGCGCTCTGCACGCGATCTGCCACGTCCCGCGCGAGCAGCCTCTCGGTCAATCGGGAGAGATCCGCCGGCACCGAAGACGGCAGCGGCGGGGGCGGCTCGGTGAGTTGCTTCGCGATGATCTGCGTCAGCTCGCTGGCCACGAACGGCAAGTGGCCCGTGAGCATTTCGTGCAGCATGACGCCGAAGGCGTACATGTCGGCGAGGTGATTCACGGCCTGTCCGAGCGCCTGCTCCGGAGCCATGTACCCGACCGTTCCCATCACCACGCCGACTCGCGTGAGCGTCTTGCCGGGCACCGCCGCTTCCCCTTCTTGAGCCGTGAGCTTGGCGATGCCGAAGTCGAGTACCTTCACCCGGTCGGTGCCGTCGGGCTGGGCGACGAGCATCACGTTGTCGGGCTTCAGGTCACGATGGACGATCCCCACGTGATGCGCGGCGACCAGCGCCGAAGCGATTTGCCGCGCGATCGCGAGCACCCGGTCCACGTCGAGGGGGCCTCCGCTCAGCACCGAGCGCAAGCTCTTTCCGTCGACGTACTCCAGGACGAAATACAGCGCTCCGTCGGGGAGACGCCCGAAGTCCATCGCTTGCGCGACATTCGGGTGATCGATTCGCGCCGCGGCGACGGCCTCTCGTTCGAACCGCCCGACCACCTCCGGAATCGCCGTCATCTCCGGATGCAAAACTTTGAGCGCGACGGGCTTCTTCATGAGCACGTGTTCGGCGAGATAGACGCGCCCCATCCCCCCTTCGCCCAGGAGTCGGTCGACGCGGTACCGCTCCGCGAGCACCGAGCCGACGAGCTCGGTGGGATCGACTTCGCGCAATGGCTCGCTGCTCATGAACCGAGCGCCATTTTGACCTATCCCGAGCCGCCATGCAGAGACGATCGCGACGGCGCCGCTAGCAGGCACATGTGTCTTTCAGCGCCGCGACGGGGAACGAGCGCTGACACAATTCGTACGAGCTCGTCTATGATGGCCCGCGGCATGGCGGATCAAGCGCTCCGGCGCGTCGAACGGGAGCGAGACCTCTACAAGGGGCTCTTGCGGCTGAACTCCCGCTCGGAGCTCACTCACTTCCTCGAAGAGGCGCTGCGGCTGGTGGTCAACGTCGTCGAAGCGGAGCAGGGCTACCTCGAGCTCTTCGAAACGCAGGACTCGACGGACGACCAGACGTGGTGGACGGCCGCCGGCTGCTCGGACGAAGAGGTCGGCGAGATCCGCACGCTGGTGTCCCGCGGCATCATCGCCGAGGCGCTCGGGACCGGCGAAGTCATCGTCACCCCTTCGGCGCTGCTCGACCCTCGCTTCCGCGATCGCACCAGCGTGCAACGCTCCAACATCCACGCCGTGCTCTGCGCCCCGGTCGGCGAAGATCCGCCGCTCGGCGTCCTGTATTTGCAACGACGCAGCTTGCAGCACATGTTCTCGGAAGAGGACCGCGGCTGCGCGGAGATCTTCGTCGAACAGCTGGCGCCGCTGGCCCACGCGCTGTTCGAGCGAAGGCGCTTCGAGGGCTCGCGAGATCCGACCACGCCGTTCCGCAAGCGTCTCAAGTGCGACCCGCTCGTGGGTTCTTCGCCGTCGCTCGCCGCGCTGCTTCGCGAGGTGGAGCTCGTCGCGCCGCTCGACGTCTGCGTCCTCATCACCGGCGACACCGGCGTGGGCAAGAGCCAGGTCGCGCGCGTCATTCACGCGAACAGCGCGCGCGCCGCGGGCCCGTTCGTGGAAATCAACTGCGCCGCGCTCCCGGAAACGCTACTCGAAGCCGAGCTCTTCGGAGCGCTTCCCGGCGCGCATTCGACGGCGACGCGCAAGCTCGACGGCAAGGTCACGGCCGCGCGCGGCGGCACCCTCCTCCTCGACGAGATCGGCGAGATGACGACCACCGCGCAGGCGAAGCTCTTGCAGCTGCTGCAGACACGCGAGTACTACCCGCTCGGGTCGTCGCAGCCCGTCACCGCCGACGTCCGCATCGTCGCGGCGACGAACGTGGATCTAAGGAAGGCTGTCGCCGCGAAGCGCTTCCGTGAAGATTTGCTCTACCGGCTCCAGGTGTTGCCCATCCGCGTACCGTCGCTGGCGGAGCGAAGAGTCGATATCCCCATGCTCGCGCGCTACTTTTGCGAGTCGGCGCAGCGAATGCACAAGCTCCGGACGATCGAGCTGTCGCCGGGTGCGCTGCGAGCGCTCTCCGTCGCGGACTGGCCCGGCAACATCCGCGAGCTGTCCCATCGCGTCGAAGCCGCGGCGATCCGCGCAAACGCCGACGGCGCCGCGCAGATAGAAGCCGTGCACCTCGGCCTCGCGGCGCCGCCCGTCCCTGCGAACAACTTCGAGGGTTGCACGTTCCACGAAGGAACTCGCATCTACCAACGCGGCCTCCTGCGCGCGACGCTCGATGCGACGGGCGGCAACGTCTCGGAAGCCGCGCGCCGGCTCGACCTCACCCGCGCGCACGTCTACACGCTCATGAAGACGCTCGGCCTCGAGCGCGAGTAACGCCGCCCCTCCGACGACCGCGCCGCGAAGCGTCAGCGACGCTGGACAGGTGTCCGGAAGTGTGGGCACTGGTGTGCACGAAGCGGACGTTCGTCACGAATCCGTGGCACATCTGCAACGTCGTTTATCGACTTGGAATGACGCACTGTAGCGTGGCTATCCATGCTGCGTCGGGACGAATGGCCGGTGGATGCGTCGTGAAGTACCTGAATTTCCAGGAAATCGCGTAACGCCGCACGGCAAACCCTATCCCGCCGAGTGCAAGTACGATGATGTCGGATTCTCCGGCAAGCGTCTTGCAACGCCCAGGACCCGGAGACCCGATGCACATCGTCGTCACAGGTGCCACCGGCAGAATTGGAAGCGCCCTGATGCAAACGCTCGCGGGCGATCCGCGAGTCCGCTCCGTCACGGGAATCGCGCGGCGAGTCGGGAGCCGTAGCGGAAGCAAGACCTACTACGTGAGCGCCGACGTCGCCGAAGAGCCGCTCGCGCCGCTCTTCGAAGGCGCCGACGTCGTCGTGCACCTCGCGTGGCGATTCCATCCGGAGAAGCGGCCGGACGAGCTGTGGAGCACCAACGTGCTCGGGAGCCGTCGCGTCTTCGACGCCGTCCGGCAGGCAGGCGTCCCGCGCTTAGTCTACGCGTCGTCGTTCGCCGCCTACGCACCACGAGACGGCAGCGCAGCCGTCGACGAAGCATCTCCGACGACGGGATCTTCCACGTCTCTCCATGCGCGACACAAGGCCGAGGTGGAGCGACGTCTCGACGAGTTCGAGGCCCGCTACGAAGGCTTCGGCATCGCGCGACTCCGACCGGTTGCGACGCTTTCGCCGGTCGCCGCCTCGCAGATCGTCGAGCGGTTGACGGGCTCGCTCCCCGCGTCGGCGATCGACGAAGCCGTGGTTCGCCTCGCGGCGCAGCTGGCGCGAACGCCGCTTCAGATCGCGCACGCCCGGGACGTGGCCGAAGCGTTTCGTCTCGCGGCGACGGACGACGTGCGCGGCGCGTTCAACATCGTTCCGCGCGCATCGCACGCGCCCGACGACACGGCGATCGGCGCTTCCGGCGTCATGTCCAAGGCCGCGAGCCTCGCGCTTCGTTTGCGTCTCTCACGACGCGATCAGAACCTCGTCGAGCTCGCCGAGCGCGCGCCTTTGCTCGATGGAACCCGCGCCGAACGGGTGCTCGGTTATTCGCCCGAATACACGACGGAGGAAGTACTGGCCGAGGCTCTCTGCGGTCTGCGACGGGCGTCCGATCGGCCGCCCCGCGGCCTGTGGACAAAACGCCCCGCTGCGCAACTTCCGAACAGTGCGCACGTTTCCGTCCAATAGCCCACATCTAACGGGCCGAATTTATTGACCAGCCGTTCGGGCATGGAGAATGCACCCAAAGTGTAATCAGCCGGGAGGATAGGCCCATGTTTCGTCGCATTACTCGAGCCATGAACCAGATCATCGGACATGCCACGGTAGCGAGGGAGCTCTCTGCCGGCCTGTACGAAGCGGTCGCGTCCGTCGTGCGCGTGAACTCCGGGTACGAAGCCATCCTCGCCGAGCACGACCGTCAGGTCCGCGACGCGCTCCCCGGTTTCTAAAGCGATCGCCCAGCCGCGGCGTTTGCCTCACTCGAGGCGCGCTGTCTCGCTTCGAGGCCCGCATCTCCGCGGATCTCCCGCTGAACTCGGCGCTCGCTCCAGGCACGAGCTCTGCACTGCTTGCTCGTCGCGCGCGCGGGTCGCGCGCAACGGCGTGACGAGAGTCACGGACAACATTGCAGCAGGAGAGCTCGATGAACTGGGACCATATTCAAGGAAATTGGCGGGAGCTGAGGGGCAAGCTTCGCAGCAAATGGGCGAAGCTCACCGACGACGACCTCGAGAACATCGCCGGTAAGAAGGACATCCTCCTCGGCCGGCTTCAGCAGCACTACGGAATCAAGAAGGACGAAGCCGAGCGACAGCTCGATGCTTTCTTGAACGACGCCTCACCGAAGAGCGACGCGCGCTAGCCTCGCGTTTCGCGCTCTCGCGATGTTCGGAGCAGGCGTGCCCGATGCTCGGACTCTATCCTCGCATCAAGGGCATCAAGGCTCTCGCCCCGTACTCGTGGGATACCCTTTCGATCGCCACACACCGAGCCCCTCGTCGAGCACGGTCACCTTCGTGAACCCCTTCGCGACGAGCTTTTGAGCGAGTTGGCCGGACTCGGCGTGGGGGCAAGCGCAGTAGCAAACCAACCAGGAGCTCTTCGGAAGGAGCGGAACGTACGGGTCTGGGTCGTAGAAGGGAACGCTCACCGCTCCCTTGATGTGACTAGCCATGTAGTCGGACGGCGCCCGCGCATCCAGGATGGCCATGCGGGCGCCCCGTCCGAGCTGCTGGCTGATCACGTCCGCGTGTGTGGTGGCGGGTGAAGCGTTGAAGCCCACCGGTTCGGGGCCCTTCGGGTTGAGGGGAACCGGACCGAGCGGGATGGGCTCCGGCTTCGGGAAGCTCTCGGCCACGGTACGCGGGAGCGGCACGAGTGACCTCAGGAATGCGACGACGTCCTCGACGCCCTTCTTTTGAAGCTTGGGGCCGAACGCCGGCATCGCCGTCCCGGAGCGGCCTTCGGTGATGGCGTATCGCAAGAATCCGTTCGAAGCGTCGCCGAGCAACGCGGGATTACCGATCGAGACGTTGGGCCCACCGGTGCCGCGCGCGCCGTGGCACCCCGCGCATTCCTTCTTGAAGATGTCCGCGCCGCGCGCCGCGTCTCCCGTGAGGGCGCTCTCGTCGAGCGCGGGCTTCGGCCAGTGCTCCCACAGCCGCATGAACTCCACGACGTTGTTGATGTCGCCCGCCGACAATGGTCCCCCGTGCGCCACTCCCCACGCCGACATCGTCGTGCCGGTGCGCCCCTGACGGATCGCGTCGCGCAAAAAGTTGTCCGTGACGGATCCGAGGAACGCGCGGTGACGAAGCGCCGGCGCTTGATCGGCCTTGTAGCCCTCGCCGCCCTTTCCGTGACAGACGGAGCACATCCTTCCATATAGCTCGGCGCCGTGCGCCTGCGTCTCCGTGAGCTGCGCGGTGCCGCATTCCAAGACGCCGCCGAAGACGAGCGCCGCGGCGGTCGCCGCCAGCAACAAAAGCTGTTTCGCGTGCGTCATCGTCGAGGGACGGCGGAGCATACCCGAAGCTCGGCCCGCGACGACGCCATGCCCTTTCCCCCATCGCCGGGCAAACGCTTTCTTGCCGTGGAGGCGCGCAAGAGGCGAGGATCGGACGGAAATTCATGGGCCGTCCAGCCTCACCAATCCCCTCGGATCGAAGCCCTATTCGGCTGGATGCGACGAGCGGGGTTGGGGCCCCGCTCGCCGCCACGCCGCCGACGACCGCCGGACGAGAGACGCGGCCAGGCCGATCTCCGCCATCGACATGAGGAGATTTCTCAGCCGTCCAGCCCGAGCGCTGCTTCCCCTCGCAGCCGCTGTCCTCGCGGTTTCGTGCGCCCGCTCGGAAGGCGACGTCAGCCTCTCGAAGCGAAGCGGCCGTGTCCTCCGGCTCCACGAGCGCTTCCCCGATCGCGGCGAAGCCCAAGTCGTGGAAGGCATCATCGCCCGCATCCAGCGCGGAACCCCGGAGTTTGCACGCCTCGTCCGTTGCGCCGACACCGCGATCGTCTTCAAAGACGAGGAGGGCACCGGCGCGGATCGCCTGATGACCCCGCGGCTACGCTCCCGCCTCGAGCGCCTCGCGCGCCTCGTTCAGCAAGAATGGCCGAACGTCCGACTGCGCGTCACCGAAGCCTGGGACGAACGAGGCGAGCACGGGGAAAAGAGCCTCCACTACGAAGGCCGCGCCGCGGACATCACCACGTCGGACGCCGATCCGGAGAAGCTCGGACGACTAGCTGGGCTCGCCTGCGACGCAGGCTTCCCTTGGGTGCTATACGAAGACGCGACGCACGTGCACGTGAGCGTCGGGCGGATGTGAACCGGTCCTCCGTGCGAAGCTCCCCCTGCCTCGGCGCCTCCACGTCCGTTCGGATCTGCGCGACCACGACGTCATCCGTCGACTGGCGCAGCACCGCATGATCCGCCGCACATCGGACGGTCCGCCGTTTCCCCGTGCTCGGCGCGGCGGCGTGCATTGCACGGAAGGATGCACTCCGCACCCCCCGGGGCGGGCAACCTTGACATCTCAAGGTCGATCCGCAACCTACTGAATTCATTGGCATCATTTTCGAACTTTGACACATCAACGTTGCGCTCTGACGAGAGACCTTCCCGACGAGGCGAAGAGCGGCAGTCCGCGGCTCGCCAGCGGCACGGTGTCCCGCACGTTCGGCGCCACGCTTCCCGCGGAGCCGCCCGATCCAGCGCGTTCGCCGGCGCTACCCGCTTCATCCTGTCTTTTCTGCGGGCACCTCAGCAAAATAGCGACTCTATTCGTGCGACGAAGCGGTCGGGGGGGGACGCGTCAGGGTGGTCTCCGACGCTGGACGGCTCGCGGGGATTCTGCCGGCTAGGAAGAGCTCTACTTCTGTGCGGGCGATGAAGTAGTCACGGACTGCGCGCGCGTATTTCAGCTCGGATTCGACTTGGTCGCGCTTGGCTTGCAGGAGCTGGAAGACGCCGACGATCATGGCGTTGTAACGGAGGAGGGTCTCTTCGACGATTCGACGACGCAGGGGGAGGATTTCTTGCTCGTAGCGGGTGACGCGCTTGCGGGCCGCCAAGAGGCGATCTCCGGCGAGCTTTGCTTCTCGACCGACTCGTTCCAGTAGCGCGGCGCGGGTTTCGGTGGCGCGGCGCATTTGGGATTCGGCTTCGGCGACTTGGCCTTGGCCTTGGTAGAAGAGGGGTAGACGGAGCGCCGCCATGGGACCGAACGCCCAGGGCTCTCCAGTGAGACGCTCGGCTTCGAAGCCGCCGCGGAGCTCGGGGACGATGCCGGTCGCGCGCGCGAGGGAGGCGCGCTTGGACGCGGCGTCGGCTTCGCGGCGCGCGATTTCCACGTCGAGGCTGCGCGAGAGGGCGCGGGCGTCCAGGCGGGCGAGGTCGAGCTCCTTCGCGGGGATGGCGCTCTGGTCGGTGTCACGCTGGTTTTTTCCGCCGGCGGGGAAGGCGATGCGGAAGGTCGGCACGCCGAGGAGCAGCGCGAGCTGTCCTTCGGCGCGCGATCGCTCGACCTCCGCCTCTTCGGCGGCGGTGTCGGACTCTTCGCGGAGCGCGCGCTGGGTGATGAAGTCGAGGTCGGGGATGTTGCCGGCTTCGTGCAAGCGCTCGGCGGCTTCGTACGACGCCTCGGCCGCGTCGCGAGTCGTCCGCGTGAGGACGAGGACGCGCTCGGCGGCTTCTTGTTCGTAGAAGGCGACCTTCACGGCGAACACGAAATCCAGGAGGCGACCTGCGACGGCGAGCTTCGCCGCGTCGAGTTCGGCGCGCGCGGCGCTTTCGCGGAGCGGCAGCCACACGAGGTCGGAAATGCTCTCGCTCGCGACGAAGGTGTACTCGGGCTCTCCGCCGCGCACGAAGCCGATGCGTCCCTCGAGCTCGGGGTTCGGCAGCGCGACGGCCGAGACGAGGCGGGCACGGGCGATCCCGATCTCTTCGAACGCCGCCTGGACGTCGTGGTTGTTGAGCATCGCGACACGAACGGCCGCGTCGGCGGTCAGCGGCTGGTCAAGCAGCGAGGCCGTCTCTTTTTCGGCGTTCGCCGCGGACGAATCCACCGCGCGCCACTTCACGTCCTGCCCGACGCGGTCGTGCACGACCCGCCGCGCGTCGGCGTAACCGGCGTCGCTCGCGATGCAGCCCTGCGCGAGGCACGCGAGCACCGCGACCGCGCAACACGGAGACCACGAGCGCGATCGCGGGGACGACGAACGGACCGGCTTCGGCATCGACCTTCAGCGCGACGGAATGCCGTCGCGCGCGAGCTCCTCGGCCGTCGCGAGCCGCGCTCGCGTGCCCTCCGGCGCTTCGTACCAGCCCGGGTCGTCGTAGCTGGTGAGCGCCTCGCGCACCTTCAGGATGGTGAACATGCCGCCCATCGTGATGACGTCGTGCGGACCGGCGAAGCCGACCATCGGGATGCTGTTTTTCGGCACGGGCATCTTCATCTCCGACATCTCGCCCATGCCGCTGCGCCCCATCGTCATGTAGCCCGGGACGAGCGACGAGACGCGCTCGTCTATCTTACCGAGCCCCGCGCCGACCATGTTCGGTACGTTGTGGCCCATCTGGTTCATGACGTGGTGGGTCATGTGGCAATGCATGGGCCAATCACCTGGCGCGTCCGTCACCAGCTCGACGTCTCGCGTGGATCCCGTCGGCACGAGCACGGTCGTCTGCGGGATGCGCGCGCCCTCCGGAACTTCTCCGCCGTCCGTGCCCACCACCTTGAAGTGGTACCCATGAAGATGGATCGGATGATGATCCATCGCGCTCAGGTTTCCGAAACGGATGCGCACACGCTGCCCTTGCTTGCAGACGAGCGGCTCGGTGCCGGGGAAGACGCGCGCGTTCATCGTGAGCACGTTGAAGTCCGTCATCTCGTTCGGATCCGGACGCGAGGTGCCGGGCGTGACCTTCCACTCGCTGAGCAGGATGGCGAAATCGCGATCCACGCGCGACGTCGAATTCGGCGTGCGCGGGTGCACGACGATCATCCCCATCATGCCGAAGGCCATCTGGGTCATCTCGTCGTGATGGGGGTGATAGAGGAAGGTGCCGTGCTGGCGGAAGGGCCACTCGTACCGGAACGTCTCACCCGGACGGATCGTGCGCTGGGTGAGACCGCCGACGCCGTCCATGCCGTTCGGTAAGTAGATCCCGTGCCAGTGGACGGTGGTCGGCTCGGGCAACTTGTTGGTGACGTAGATCCGGACGCGGTCGCCTTCGACCGCTTCGATGGTCGGACCGTGGACCCTGCCGTTGTACCCCCAGCAGCGAGCGGACAAGCCGGGCGCGAACTCGTGCTGCACCTCCTCTGCGATGAGGTGGTACACCTTCACGCCGTCGACGATTTTCCACGGCAGACTCGCCCCGTTCGGCGTGACCACGGGCTTGTAGTGCTTGCCGGGGAGGCCCGGTGGAAGCGGCGTTTTCGGCTCGGGTGAGCCACTGTAGGTCGCGTCCCAGCCGTTCGGCTCGGCGGCCGCGTCCTTGGCGCCGAGCGCCGCCGCCGCCGTGGTGACGGCGGTGGCGGTCCACAGCATTTCGCGTCTGGTGAGCATGTTCGTGCCTGCGCCGCGCCGTCGCGGCTCGCGACCAACCTCGAGAGTGGTGGTCGGCACGCTACGTTTGGCGGCTCTGACGCAAGTGTCAAGAAGCGGATCCGACTGCGCGTCGCTTATCATGCTGCGTCGCGTTCTGACCGCGCCCGCAAACCTGTCGCGAGAGCGGCTGCCGAGCGAAAAATCGCGCGATTTTTGCGCAACTTTTGGCCGCTAGGAGACGCGCCCACGAGACGCGCACCCGTATACAATGGCCCCATGGCTCAATTGTTTCCGGCGCTGTCCCCGGAGCTCGTCTGGGGCCTCTTCACGCGCGGGTTGGGCGTTCTCCTCCTCATCTCGTTCACGTCGCTGAGCTTGCAGGTGGTGCGCTCGGCGGGACGAGGCGGCGGTTTTCCCATCGCGCAGCGCCTCGCGCACATCGCCCACGATTTTCCGGGCGTGCGCCGTTTCTTCTACTTTCCGACGCTGCTCTGGATCTCGAGCAGCGACGGCATGCTGCGTTTCATCGCGCTGAGCGGGCTCGGCGGCGCGTGCGTCGCGATCTACGGTGGACCGCTTTCGCAGATCGCGCTGATCGTTTGCTACGTTTGTTACCTGTCGCTCGATATGGCGATCGGTCTCATTTTCCCGTGGGACTGTCTGCTCTTCGAGTGCACCGTTCTGTCGCTGTTCCTGCCGACGACACACGCGCTGCCGGATCTCACCGCGGTGTCGGCGCCGCCGGCGGCGCTGACCTGGGCTTTCCGGCTGCTCGTCTTCCGCGTGATGTTCGGGTTCGGGAAGCAGAAATTCATCGGCAGCGCGAGCAAGGACCTGGCGTACCTGAAGGGATTCCTGGTGTCCCAGCCTCTGCCGTCGCCGGTCGGCTGGTACGCGCAGAAGCTCCCGGTGGCCCTGCTCCGGCCGCTGGTCCTCTTCATGTTCCTCGTGGAGATCCCGATCCCGTTCTTCGCGCTGATCCCGGGACCGCTGAGCTGGGTGTGCGCGCTCACGACGGCGTTTCTCATGATCGGCATCCAGGCGACCGGGAGCTTCGGCTACTTCAGCCTGCTCACGATCGTCGCGTGCATTCCGCTCCTCGACAACGTGACGCCGACGGAGCTGCGCGTCTCGGAGCTGTTCAACGCAGGCGCTCCGATCGTCACGAATGCGTTCGTGCTCGTGCACACCGCCGCGACGTGCATCACGTTCTGGTTCAATAGCTGGCTCGCGCAGTCGTGGCACCTCTGGACGATCTGGTATCGGCTGCCGCTCTTCATTTCGTGGCCCATCGCCGTGCTGCGCAACCTGCACCCCTTCCGCTGGGTGCATCCCTACGGCGTGTTCCCGCCGAACACGCAGGTCAGCGTGAAGATGTCGCTGCTCGTCGAGGTCACGTGGGACGAGAAGAAATGGCACGAGCTCGAGTTCAAGTTCTCGCCGTCGAACGCGCACTCGCCGCCGAAGTTCGTCGCGCCGCACCACCCGCGCGGCGATCAGGCCGTCATCTACGAGACGTTCGGGCTCAACCCGACGAGCCTCATCAGCAGCACGCTGGGACCCTACGAGCCGTACGCCTACGCCGCCGCGCCGGCGGCGCGCATCCTGACGCAGCTCGTCACCGAAGGCCGCGGCACGGACTACATGAAACCCGGCGTGCTGGCGCAGCATTCCGAGCCGCCCGTCGCCGCGCGCATCAGCACCGTGATGCTCGAGCCGGTCAGCTTGAAGGAGCGCCATACGACCGGCGCCTGGTGGAAGCGCACCTATGTCGGGCCGCACACGCCGCCCAAGAAGCGGGATCCGGATTTCTGGAAGTATGCGTGGCCGGAGCCGGAGCTCTGGCACCACGACTCCATCTTCTGGCGGAAGAGATGCCCTTCGATGAAGGCGCTCATGGATCGCTCGCGGGCGGGCGAAGATCCGATGGAGCTCGTCATCGCGGGCAGCGATCTCACGCCGGCGGACGTCGAACGCTTCTGGACCGAGTTCGTCCCGCTCGCCTCGGAATTCGACCAGAACACCTACGAGTCGCTGCCCGACGCCGTGCCGAAGGTGCGCGAGCGGTTCGACCGCGCCCAGGTCCACGCGCTGCATCGCGTGCTGCAGCGCTTCACGCTACTGCTCGTCGCGCGCGTCGAGCCGATGTACCTCGGCCGCGGCTTCAAGCCGCTCATCCCGGCCAAGACGTACTTTCATATCTGGCTCGCCGCGCAGCACGTCATCGCGAAGGGCCGCGACGCGTATCTCGCCGCGATGAAGGACCCCGCGGCGACCATCACGCAGGCGCTGTCGGAGATGACCGCTCAGAGCGGCTCGTACTTGATGTGCATCTTCCGGTTCGAGCCGATGATCTTCGAAGCGGAGAAGCTCCGGCTGCTCACGGCCGTCGGCGCTCCGCACGACGAAGAGGCGAAGCGGAAGATCGAGTTCGGCACCGAAGGCATGAACAACTTCGAACGCGCCGTCGTGAAGCTGTCCGAGCTCTTCTCGGGATTTTTCTGGATCATGCCGCACGTGCGCGCGAGCTTCAAAGGCCCGCGGTTCGATCAGGGCTATCCCGAGATGTACCCGAGCTTTCAGCAACTCGACTCCGGTGAGGTCGTCGTGCGCGCGTACGCGAAGCCGCCGGCCGAGGTGCGCATCCCGATCTCCGATTCCGTACCCGCGGAGTGACCGTGCCTTCCGCGCGAGTGCTCCTCGCCGGCGCGACCGGCACCGTCGGCGGCGCGCTCTTGCCGCTCCTCCGTGAGGCGGGGCACCGCGTGCGAACGCTCTCGCGCCGGGCGGAGCGGGCCCAGGGGCTCGCTGCCCTCGCCGACGAGGTCATCGTCGCGGACGCGACGGATCGCGCCGCGCTCGCCGGAATCGCGAGCGGCATCGACGTCGTCGTTTCCTGCGTCGGCGCCAGCATCGCGCCGAACGCGACGGATCGCCGTTCTTTCGGCAGCGTCGACACCGTCGCCAACGGTCACTTGTTGTCGCAAGCCGTCACCGCGGGCGTGCGGCGATTCGTGTACGTCGCCGCCTTCGTGCAGCCCGGCTACGCGGATTGTCGTTACATCACCGCGCACGAGGCCTTCGTGGCGCGCCTCCGCGCGTCGGGGATCGCGTCGTCCGTGGTGCGTCCCACCGGTCTCTTCAACGCGCTCAGGCCGCTCTTGCCGATGGCGGCGAAGGGACGCCTCGTCGTCATCGGCGACGGGCTGTCGCGGACGAACCCGGTGCACCCGCTGGACGTGGCGCGCGCGTGCCTCGGCGTGCTGGACGACGGCCCGCCCGACGTGCCGATCGGCGGGCCCGACGTGCTCACTCGCGCCGAGATCGCGCGAGCGGCCTTCGCGGCGGTCGGCGTCGTCCCGAATCTTCTGCACCTCGCGCCGTGGGTCTCCCGCTCTACCGCCGGCGCGGCGCGCCTGATGCACCCGCGGCTCGGCGAGCTCCTCGACTTCGCGAGCCGCGTCTCGGTGGTCGACGCCATCGCGCCGAAGCTCGGCTCCGAGCATCTCGACGAGTACTTCCGCCGGGAATGGGCGTCGCGAACGATGGAAGCTGGCGTCGCTCGAGTCGCAGATCTACGCCGGGCGTGATGAGCCTTCGGACTCGGCAGAGCTGGGCGCTCGCCGCGGGCGTTCTCTCGGCGCTCGCGCCGGGTTGCGCGCGCGGCGGTCGCGCCGCCGCCCCCGCGCCGAGCGCTGCTTCGGCCAGCGCCCCTGCCCCTTCTTCGTCCGCTCCGGTCGTGGAAGATACGGCGGAGCCGCCGGCGGGCCCGCTCCACTTCGTCGCGGTCGGCGGCGGCGCGAACCCCGAGAGCACGGAGGTGTCGCTCGAACAGGACATCGAGCTCGTCGCGAGCACGCTCCCCGGTCCGGGCGCCGTGCTCTTCGCCGGCGGCAGCGGCTCTCTCACGGTGCGGGAAACGGATCCCTCGCCGCACGGTGACGCCGTCCTGCTGGCCCTCGGCGATCTCTTCCACCCGCGCGCGGGCCGGCAGAGCCGTTACCGCGCGGTGCGGCTGCACGCGGCTCGCGCGAGCATCGAAAACGTCGAGCGCACGATCGGACAGGCACTGTCGTCCGGCGAGGGGCCGCTCTTGCTCTACATCGCGGCGCACGGCGATCAGGGCGACGCCGCGCGCGGCAACGCGGTCGCGCTGTGGGGCGGGCAAGCGCTCACCGTCGCGCGCATGGCCGAGCTTTCCGAAGAGCATTCGCGGCCGCTTCGTCTCGTCGTCACGTCGTGCTTCTCCGGAGGCTTCGGCGAGCTCGCGTTCGATCACGCCGACGAACGCCGCGGGCCGAGCCGCACGCCGCGCTGCGGCGTCTTCGCCGGCACGTGGGACCGCGAGACGAGCGGCTGTGACCCCAACCCGGATCGCAAGGCGCAGGAGAGCTACGGCCTGCACTTCATTCACGCGCTTTCGGGCAAGGACCGCGACGGCCACGCGCTCGCCGAAGGCGCGATCGACTTCAACCACGACGGCAAGGTGGGCCTGCTCGACGCGCACACGCGCGCGCGCATCGCGGCGATGTCGCTCGACGTCCCCACCACGACGTCCGAGCGTTTTCTACGAAGCGTGGAGCACGGCGGCGCTCCCGTCGAGCGCAAGCTATTGCCCGAAGACGCCGCCGTCGTCGACCAGCTCGGCGCCGCGCTCGGCTTTCGCGACGAAGCCGCCGTCGAGAAGCGATGGCACGAGCTCGACGCGCGCCTCGACGATCTCGACGATCGCCTGAACGACGCGGAGAAAGTGCTGGCGACGAAGGAAGCCGAGCTCGCTTCGCGGCTGCTGGAGCGCTGGCCGGTCCTCGACGACGCCTTCCATCCCGACTTCGAGTTCACCTTCCGCCACAACCGCGGTCCGATAGAGGACATGCTCTCGCGCTCCCCGGAAGCTTTAGCCCGCGCCAAAGCACGCGAAGCCGTCGACGAAGCCGACGAAGCGATGTCGTCGCTGGAAGTCGAGGAAGCGCGCCTGCTGCGCTTGCGCCGCGCCTACGAAACGCTCCACCTAGCCTCCGCCCTCCTCCACACCAACTCCCCCGCCGCTCACTATTACTCGACGCTACTCGCGTGCGAACGCGAGCCTCCGTGAAGTCCATGCGCGCCGTCATAGTCCCCCACTTCCTGAACCCGCGCGACCTGGTCGTCTCCACTGCGCCCGATCCCGTCCTCACCGACGACAAGGTCCTCGTCGCCGTGCGCGCCGCCGGTTGCAACTTCTTCGACACGCTCATCGTGCAGGGGAAATACCAGGTGAAGCCCGAGTTTCCGTTCTCGCCGGGCGGGGAAATCGCGGGCACGGTCGTCGAGGTCGGCAAGCGGGTCACCGGCGTGAACGTGGGCGATCGCGTGATGGCTCACGTCGGGCACGGCGGTTTCGCGGAGCTCGCGCTCGCGTCGCCGGAAGCGTTGCATCCGATCCCCGACGGCATGTCGTTCGAGCAAGCCGCGGCGTTTCCCATCGTGTACGGGACGGCGTACGTCTCCGTCGTTCAGCGCGGCGCGCTCCGGCCCGGTGAAACAGCGCTGGTCACCGCGGCCGCGGGCGGCGTGGGCCTCGCCTCCGTGCAAATCGCGAGCGCCGTAGGCGCGCGCGTCATCGCCCTGGCCAGCGGCGACAAGCTCGACGTCGCGCGTGACGCCGGCGCGGAGCTCGCGTTCGACTATCGCGAGCCGGGGTGGATCGAACGCCTGCGCGACGCCACGGCGGGACGCGGCGTCGACGTCGTGATCGAGAACGTCGGCGGCGACGTCTTCGACGGATGCACCCGCTCTATCGCGTGGGGCGGCCGTCTCGTGGTTGTCGGCTTCGCGTCGGGCCGCATCGCCGACGTCGCGACGAACCGGATCCTGCTGAAGCACATCTCCATCATCGGGGTGCACTTCGGCCCGATGTACACGGAAGAGCTCCACTCCGTGCGCGCCGCCTTCCGCGCGCTCGATGCGCTCTTCAGGCTGGGCAAAGTGACGCCGCTGGTGTCGGTGACGCTTCCTCTCGAACGTGTCGCCGAAGCGCTCGACGCGCTCGGCTCGCGCAAGACCGTCGGCAAGGTCGTGCTGACCCTGTGAACGTCCGCACCGACTAGAGCGCCGCCATCGAGATACGATGCTCGGTGGTGGCGGCGGGCGCCCATGGCGCGCTGGATCGCCAGGCGAGAGCTCATTGGGGGGGGGAGCGATGCAGAGAGACGAAGGTACGTATGCGAACCATCGTTGGATGGTCGCGAGTAGCCTCGACGCGGTGAAATCGACGAACCGGTGCATTCGTTTCGCCGGTGGCCGCGGGGTTTGCCCCAGGTGGCGACTGGGACGCACGACCACGCCGGAGCGCCTACACGGCTCCGCGGCCGGTCGGCCCGTGCCCGCGCGAAGACGCAACATGGGGAGCAACGCGGAGGGTATCGAATGATACCCTGGTCCTTTCATGCTCCCCGGGAGGCATTCGCCATCGTTCGCCGCCGTTGCCATCGCCATCGCTGGATGTGCTGCGCTTCCGAAGAGCGCGCCGGCCTGGCCCCGCGCGACCGCGCCTGAATCGACGACTATCGTTGCCACTTCCGAAGACGACGACGCCCGAATACAACGCCTGCCGGTCTGCGTCGCCTCGCGCCACTGGTCGGCGGGCAATCTGGGAGACACCGTTCTCTACCGAGTGCACCGCGTCGGAAGGCGCCTCGAAATCGGCTATTTCGTGTACTGGTCCACGGAGCGCCCCTGGGGCAAGAACGTGCTCTCGTACACCGTGGTCCCCGCGCTGCTGATCGACGCGGCGTACAGCCATTTCCTGTGGGTGCTGCCGGGCTTCAAGGACGTGCTCCACGGCGCCGGCGACGTGGAGGGCGTGCGCGTCGAGCTCGCGGACGACGGCGGCGAGCTCCGCGTCGTCGGAGGGACCGCCGACGACGGATTTCATCACGGCGTGACGCTCTCCCGCGACGACCTCGTCGACTCCCAGGGGCGCATCGTCCTGTTCACGGACGTGTGGAGCCATCAATTCGGCGCGCACGGCGGCGGCGCATTCGCGAACGCGACGGGCCGCGCCCTCCGGTGCTACGAAGGCGCGACGGTACAACCGATGACCAGCGACATCGCCCGAGCCTTCCGCCTGGGCGGCGAAGCCGCCCCGCGACGGGCAAAGCCGGCGTGGCGAAACCGGATCGCCGAGCGCGAGGCGCCGCCGGGGTGAAGCTTCATCTCGTCGACGGCACGTACGAGCTCTTCCGCGCCTACTACGGCGGGCAGCCGTACAAGAACGACAAGGGCATGGAGGTCGGCGCCGTACGCACGCTGGTGTCGAGCCTGCTCGTGCTCCTCCGCGCGCCCGACGTCACGCACGTCGGCGTGGCTTACGATCACGTCATCGAATCGTTCCGAAACGATCTGTTCCCCGGATACAAGACCGGCGAAGGCATCGACCCGTTGCTGCTCGGGCAGTTCGGGCTGGCCGAGGCGGCCTCGGAGGCGCTCGGCCTTTTGACGTGGCCCATGGTGGAGTTCGAAGCCGACGACGCGATGGCCTCGGCGGCGGCGATGGGCGAGCGCGACGACCGCGTCGAACAGATCCTCCTGTGCTCGCCGGATAAGGACCTCACGCAGTGCGTGACGAAGAACCGCGTCGTGCTCTTCGATCGAATGCGCCGCATCGTGCTCGACGAAGAGAAGGTCGTGGAGAAATTCGGCGTCCGTCCGGAGAGCATCCCCGACTATCTGGCGCTCGTCGGTGACACGGCCGACGGCATTCCCGGCATCCCCGGTTGGGGCGCACGCTCCGCCGCTTCCGTGCTCTCGGTCTTCGGGCACCTCGAATCGATCCCCGCCGACGCCGGGAAGTATCCCGCGGGCGTCCGCGGCGCCCTGCGCCTCGCACGCGCGCTGAACGACGCGCGAACGGAGGCGCTCCTCTACCGCGATCTCGCGACGCTGCGCCGCGACGCGCCGATCGGCGTCGACGTCGACGTCGACGGGTTGGAATGGAAAGGGCCGAACGGCGAGGAGCTCGCTGCCCTGGCGGAAGAGCTCGGCGACGCGGGGCTCGTCGAACGCGCCCTCGCGATCTTCAACGATACCCCTCCGCCTGCAAATTGAAGAGCCGCGCGTAGCGTCCGTTCTTCGCCATCAACGCGGCGTGCGTGCCCTGCTCGACGACGGCGCCGGCGACGAGGACGACGATTTCGTCGGCCATGCGCACGGTGGAGAACCGGTGCGAGATGACGATGCCCATGCGGTTCTCCGCGAGGCTGCGAAAGCGCGCGAAGACCTCCGCCTCCGCCTCCGCGTCCATCGCGGACGTGGGTTCGTCGAGCACGAGGATGTCCGCGTTCTCGCGCATGAACGCGCGCGAGAGCGCTATCTTTTGCCACTGGCCGACGGAGAGCTCGTGGCCGCCGAAGAACCACTTTCCGAGCTGGGTGCGAAAGCCCTGGGGGAGTTTTTCGACGAACGGTTCGGCCATGCCCTTCTCCGCCGCTCGCCGCCACCGCGCTTCGTCGTCGAAGGCGTCGACGTCGCCGGCGCCGATGTTTTCGCCGACCACGAGCTGATACCGGATGAAATCCTGGAAGATGACGCCGATGCGGCGGCGCAGCGCGTTCGGCTCCCACTCCGCTAGATCGAGGCCGTCGAGCAAGATGCGCCCGGACGTCGGGGTGTACAGACGCGTGAGCAGCTTGATGAGCGTCGTCTTGCCGGCTCCGTTTTCGCCGACCAGGGCGAGCTTGCCGCCGCGCGGGATGTGCAACGTGACGTCGCGCAGCGCCGGCGTCTTCGCGCCGGGATAGGCGAACGACACGCCTTCGAAGCGGATGCCGTCGCCGGGATCGGGGCCCTCCGTCTTGGTTCCCGTGAGCACCGGGGATTGGTGCTCGAGGAACTCGTACAGGTTCGACAGATACAGGTTGTCTTCGTACATGCCGCCGATGGCGCTCAGGATCGACGAGAGGGCGGCCTGGCCCTGCTTGAACACGAGCAGATACATGGTCATGTCGCCGAGCGTGATCTTGCGTAGAGCGGCCCGGAGGACGATGAAGGCGTAGGCGCCGTAGAACGCGAAGGTGCTGAGCAGGCCGAGCACGAACCCGTACACGCCGCGGCGCAGCGTGAGCGCGCGATCTTCGCCGAAGATCGTCGCGAAGATGTCGCGGTAGCGCCCGAGGAAGAGCGGCCCGAGGCGGAACAGCGTGACCTCCTTCGCGTTGTCTTCGCGCGCGAGCAGGCCCTCGAGGTAAGTCTGCATGCGCGTCTCCGGAGCTCGCCAGCGGAACAGGCGGAAGGCGTCTTGCGAGAAGCGCGTCTCGACGACGAACACCGGAACGGCGGCGAGCGTGAGGACGAGGACGGTCCACGCCGAAAAGCGAAGGAGCAACCCGCCGTACACGACGACCGAGATGAGATTCTGAACGAGCCCAAAGGAGCGCTTCACCAGAGAGAGCGGACGTTGCGACGCTTCGCGCCGCGCGCGCGTGAGCCGGTCGTAGAACTCCGAATCCTCGAAATCGCGCAGCGACAGCGTCAGCGCCTTCTCCAGGATCATCTCGTTCACCCGCTGGCCCATGAGCGCGCGCAAGAGCGATTCGCAGATCCCGAGGCCGCGCTCGGCCGCCGCTCTCACGACGACGAGCGACAGCTCGAGGGCGACGTATTCGAGGGCGCGCAGACGCTCCGCGTCGCCGCCGGTGCGCGCCGCGAGGACGACCGCGTCGACGATGAGCTTGCCGACGTACGCGAGCGCGGCCGGGAGCGCGCCCGACGCGGCACTGAGCAGGGCCAGCCAGACCGTGATGGAACGGCTCGTCGTCCAGACGAGGGAAAGCGCCCGCCCCGTGTACTGAAAGACGCCGAACATCTGTTTGTACGAGGGCTGCGGGGGCGAATCCGTGCGGACGAGAGCGGCGATCTTCGCGGACACCCGCGGAAGTATAAGGGCCCCGGCCGCGGATCCGCCGAAACCGCAGCGGGACGCTTTCGCGGCGAACGCACGCAAGGGTTTCCCGTCGCCGAAAGCCGCTGTAAACGAGACCCATGTCTCACTTCTTCGCTTTCGTCCTCGGCGTGGTCGAAGGCTTCACGGAGTATCTGCCCGTCTCGTCGACCGGTCATCTCGTGCTCGTGAGCCACCTGCTCGGCGAGAACGGAGAGGGCGCGAAGGCGTTCGACATCGTCATCCAGCTCGGCGCCATCCTCGCGGTCGTCGTTCATTACCGCGCGCTCTTGCTCGAGCGCGCCTCCGGGCTCTTCTCGCGTGACCCCAGGGCCATCGCGCTCGCCGTCGCGCTCGCGGTCGGGTTCTTGCCTGCCGCGGTCACCGGCTTCCTTCTTCGCAAGACGATCAAGGAGCACCTCTTCGGGCCGTTGCCCGTCGCGCTCGCATTGCTCGTCGGCGGCGTCGTGATGATCGGGATCGAGCGTCACCGCCGCGCGCGGTCGATGCAGGGTCTGGAAGGGCTCGAGCACGTGACGCCCCGTCGCGCGCTGCTCATCGGCATTGGCCAGTGCTTCTCGCTGTGGCCGGGCGCTTCGCGCTCGATGTGCACCATCGTCGCGGGCCAGCTCACCGGGCTTTCTACCGCGACCGCCGCGGAGTTCTCGTTTCTGCTGGCGCTCCCGACGCTGACGGCGGCCACCCTCTACGAAGGTCTGAAGAGCCGTCACGAGCTCCTGGCGGCGGGGGCGGGGGTAGATCTGGCCATTGGCCTGGTCGTTTCTTTCCTGGTGGCCTGGGCAGTGATCGCGGGTTTCCTCGCTTACTTGAAGCACCGCGGCCTCGAACCGTTCGGCTATTACCGTATCGTTCTCGCGGCGTTGGTGTTCTTCCTGGTGCTCCGGTGAGCGGCAAACGCGACAGCGCGACGGCGCGATGCCGCGACGCGGCGGCCGCACCCGGCCCGGAGGCTGTACCGAGACCCATTTAGGCAGTACGCTTCGCGGTACACGACAAAGGGGATGTGTCATGACCGGATGGAAACGTCTCGTAATCTTGGGTGCAGGGTCGTTGCTGTTCGCGGGCTGCGCGCGCTCGGAGAGTTGCGAGCGAGGCCGGATGACGCTCGACAAAATGTGGGAGACGGCGCAGACACAAGCCGCGCAGGTCAAGCTCGCGCAAGCCGACCAGGGCACCTCTCCGAGCAGCGTGTGGCCGGCGATCGAGAGCGATCTGGATCTGCTCCAGAGCGCCTTCGCCACGGAACAGGTCACCTGGGAGAGCGCGAAGAAGAAAGCGACTCAGCTGCAGCAGGCCATCCAGGACCTGGGCGCGCCCACGTCGAGCACGATGCAGTCGCTTCGAGACAGCGTCACGAAGGCGGTCAGCATGCAGGGCGACCTCGAGAAGAGTTGTCGGTTTTGACGCCTCAACCGTAGATCGCCGAACGCATCGACAGCGACCCCAGATCGAAGCCTTCGACGGGGAAGCGCAACGTATCCGAAGCGCTCGCGGCGCCGGCGACGTAGAGGACGGGGAAATAATGATCGGGCGTCGGGTGCGAACGCCTGCCCGCGTCGGTCTCGACGAGCCGCGCGAGCGCCGGACCGTCGTGTTGCTCGAGCGCGTGCGCGACGTCCCGGTCGAAGCTCTCCGCCCAGGAGGGCAGCGACAGATCGCCCGCGTGCAGGCTGGTCATCGCGTAGCGCAAGTTGTGCGTCATGTTGCCGCTTCCCATGATGAGCACGCCCTCGTGCCGTAGCGGCGCGAGCGCGCGCCCGAGCTCGAGGTGCGCCGCCGGCGGCGCGCGGTGATCGATGGAGAGCTGCACCACGGGACACGACGCGTCCGGAAACAGATACTCGAGCACCGTCCAGGTCCCGTGATCGAGCCCCCAGTCCGTGCGCACCGTCGCGTTCGCGGCCGCGAGCAGCGAAGCGACACGCCGCGCGAGCGCGGGATCGCCCGGCGCCGGATACTGCATCTCGAAGAGCGGGCGCGGGAAGCCGCCGAAATCATGGATCGTCTCCGGACGTTCGTTGCCCGTCGTGAAGGTACCGGGCACGAACCAGTGCGCCGAGATGGAGAGAACGGCGCGCGGCTTCGGCAGCAACGCCGCGATGCGCTTGAAACCACGACTCCAATCGTTGTCCTCGATGGCGTTCATGGGGGAGCCGTGCCCGATGAAGAGCACCGGCATCGGCGTCGTGGGTGTCGTGTCTGTCACGGCGTGCTGCGCTTTCTCTGGAACCGACGAAGATCGGCACGCGACGTCGGCGAGGAAGACGCCGGCTGCGCCCGCGAGAAGCCTACGGCGCGTGAGGAAATAGGGCACGGGCAAGCGTCGGAGCCGTAGCTTAGCGCGACGGCGGCCGGACGGCCACGCGCTCGGCTGGAAGGCGGCCTCGTCGCTCGACGGATCGCACGCGACAACCTAGGATGAGGCTTCGATGATGGACGCGTCTCTCGGCAAGATCATTCGCGAGCGCGTCGAGCAAGCGATGAAAGATCGCGGGCACGCGACGGTGCTCGTGGCCGGCCGCAGCGGCGTCGGCAAGAGCACGCTCGTCAACGCCGTGTTCCAGGGCCAGCTCGCAGAGACGGGGCAAGGCCGCCCGGTGACGCAGGAGATCCGCGAATACTCGAAGCCGGGCATTTCCATCTCCCTCATCGATTCCCGCGGTCTCGAGCTGCAGCGCTACAAGGAGACGCTGGGCGAGCTCGAGGACCTGCTTCGCGAACGACAGCGCGACGCCGATCCGAACCGACACGTGCACTGCGCCTGGGTCTGCATCAGCGAAGACTCCCGGCGCGTCGACGACGGCGAAATGAAGCTCGTCGAGCTCGTGGCGAACCAGGGCATCCCGATCATCGGCGTCATCACGAAAGCGCGCGCCGATCAGGGGTTTCGCGCCGAGGTACAGCGGCTCTTGCCGCGCGCTTCGAACGTCGTCTCCGTCCGCGCGCTCGTCGAGGTGCTCGACGACGGCGTGACGCTGCCTTCGCGTGGCTTGCCGGAGCTCGTGGACGCCACCATGACCGTCATCCCGGAGGGCCAGCGGACCGCGTTCGCGGCGGCGCAGCGCGTGAGCCTCGACGTCAAGCAACGCCGCGCGCGCATCGTGGTCGCGTCGGCGGCGACGGCGGCCGCGGCCGTCGGCGCGAGCCCCATTCCGTTCGCGGACGCGGTGCTGCTCATCCCGATCCAGATTGGCATGCTCGCGAGCATCAGCGTCACGTTCGGGCTGGACCTCGACGACGCGTTCCTCGCGAGCCTCATTTCTTCGGTGACCGGCACCGTAGGCGCGACGCTTGCCGGACGGGCGATCGTCGGCGGCCTCTTCAAGCTGGTGCCCGGCGTGGGCAGCGCGGCGGGCGGGGCGATCACCGGCGCGACCGCCGCGACGATCACGACGACCCTGGGTCACGCTTATATCCGCGTGCTCGCGAAGCTCCTCGCGAGCTCTCACGGCGCTCCCCCTCCCGCCGAATCCATCGCGAAATCTTTGGTGAAAGAGCTGGGACCTCCGAGCGATTCGTAAGATCTCTCGGCCGAAACGATCGCGCAATTTGAGATCTTCACGGCGATAGGTCGCCCGTCGCATACTAGATGGGATGAGGATCCGGAGATCTGCGCACGGCGTGAGCTCGCTCGCGTTCGGGTTGCTTGCACTGTCCATCGCCCTGGCCTGCTCGAGCGACCATTCGAGCAAGAGCGGCGGCGCCGACGACAACGGAGACGCGGCGAGCGGCGGCTCTTCACAGCATGGGTCGGGCGGCTCGAAGGCGACGGGCGCCGGCAAAGGGTCCGGAGGCAACCAAGAGACGTCCGGCGGCCGCGACGGCGGCGACACGAGCGCCGGCAACGACGGCGGCAGCACCGACGGCGCGACCGGCGACGGTGGAAGCGCGAACGGAAGCGGCGGGGCGACCAGCACCGGATCGGGCGGCGCGAAATCGAGCGGGGGCGCGACGGCGAGTGGAGGTGCGACCAGCAGCGGCCCAACCACCGCCGCCGAGCTCGCCGCGAAGATCGGCAGAGATCACTTCATCATCGGGATGGGCAACGATCTCAACAACGACCACGACATGGACGGTGCCTACACGCTCGGCGTGACGATGGATGTTCATTATGCATACCTCGTCGGGCTCTTGGGCATGGGGGGCTGGCCGGATTGGAACTCCGGCGGCACCTTCGTGAACGTCCTGACGGACAGCGCGAAGAAGCACGGCACCGTCCCGATGATGACGCTCTACTCGATGGCGGCGAAGGGCGAAGCCAACTACGCCGTGCTCACCGACGACAGCTACATGAAGCCCTACTGGGACGGCGCGTTGCTCTTGTTCAAGCGCCTCGCGGTGTTCGGAGACCCCGCGCTCGTGCAATTCGAGCCGGATTGGTGGGCCTATGCACAGCAGAAATCCGGCGGCGACGCGACGAAGCTCGCCGTGCACGTCGCGTCCCTGGCCCCGGACTGCTCGACCTTGCCGGACAACGTCGCCGGCATGGGAAAATGCCTCGTGACGCTCGCGCGCAAGTACGCGCCCAAGACCGTCGTCGGTTTCCACGTCTCCTCGTGGGCCGACAGCGACCCCGCGAAGATCATCGCGTTCATGAAGAGCATCGGCGCCGCGGACGGCGACTTCGTCACCACCGACATGCTCGATCGCGACGCGGGCTGCTACGAAGCCCACACCGATCCCAACTGCCAGCGCGGCGACACCACCGGGTGGTACTGGGACGAAACCAACAAGACCAGCCCCAACTTCCACGACAACCAATCGTGGGTGAAGACGATAACCACCGGCCTCGGCAAACCGATGTTCTGGTGGCAAGTCCCCTTCGGCGTCCCCAGCACCACCCCCGGCGGAACCGCGAGCCACTACCGCGACAACCGCGTCCACTACATCTTCTCCCACATCGACGAATTCATCGCCGCCGGCGGCGTCGGCGCTCTCTTCGGCACCGGTGCCGGGAATCAGACGTACATCACGACGGATGGGGATCAGTTCAAGAACGCGGTGACGACGTATTTCGGGTCGCCTACGGCGTTGAAGTAGGGACGCGGCCCGGCGCGCGGCCGTGAGCAGTTGGCGCCAATCGCTTAACGACTCACGCCAAGGAGCGTTGCACGCAGTCGCGACGCATGACGCCAGTAGATCTTGCCTCGTTCCTCCTGTAATCAGCTCTCGCGCGGGCGAATCATCGGAGCGATTCCCGTGACGCTTCGCAGCGGGAAAAACACAATGGCGAAAATAGCTTTGACGGGGCATTCGGTAGCGCTCGCACTGGTCGCGTGCGCGTGCGCGCTCGGTACCAGTGCGTGCAGCTCGAGCAATTCGAAGTCGGACGACTCGAACTCCAAGCAAACGACCGACGATGACGCTGGCGGAAGCGCCACGGGCAGCGTGAAGCTCGCGGACTGCGACGGACGGACGGAGAGCAGCGCCATGCCCATCACGGAAGCCTGCGGCACGTTCACCTCGCCGACGGGCACGAAAATCCAGCTCGGACCGTACGGCGCGAGCATGGATGTGAACGTCGGCAAGGGCTTCGAAAATCCCGATCCGATGGATAGCCCGACGTGTCCTGGCTTCGCCGCGCTCTTCATGGAGGACCAGAACCAGACGAATCAGCTGCTCGACGTCGGCACCCAGCCCTGCACGGACGATACGCCGAACACCGGCACTTGCCTCAACATGACGCTTTACACCGTCTACCGTCCAGCAACCTGGCCGAAGGGGCAGATCCCGGTCGTCACCTGGGGCAACGGGACGTGTGCGCAGCCCGAGGGCTACGGCTCGCTGCTCCGCTACATCGCGTCGTATGGCTTCTTCGTGGTCGCCGCGAACTCGCGCGAAGTAGGGACGGGGGCGGACCTCAGCAAGGCGCTCGACTTCGTCACGGCCGCGAACGCGGACTCGACGAGCCCCTACTACGGCCACCTCGATCTGACGAAGATCGCAGCGAGCGGGCACTCGCAAGGGTGCGCCGCCGCCGCCGCCGCGACGCAGAACGATGCGCGCATCCAGAACGCGATCCTCTTCAACGGCTCCGACTCGCTGAACGACAGCAAACCGTTCCTCGCGATCTCCGGCGACATGGATGTCACCGGCTTTACCGTCATGAAGATGCAGACGGACCTGAACGCAGCGCCCGGTCCTGGCGCGTTCATGTACTATCACAACCCCTCGGGGGCCACGGCCGACACCATCAAGGGCCACCTGGTGCTCATGCTCACGCCGGACCGCGTCACGCAGCAGGCAGTCGCGTGGTTGCAAATGGAGTTCAACGACGACGCCAAAGCAAAGGCGCAGTTCGTGGGCAGCAACTGCGGCTTCTGCAACAGCTCTTCGGACTTCGACTACGGCGAGAAGGGGCTGTAGTCGGCGCTAGCGAAGCCGATCCGCCGCTCATCGCGCGGGTCGGCTTGCAACACCCGCGACAGTACCCGTCGCATTCTCCACTCGCTCAGAGCCAGCCACCGATCAGACTGTCCAGCGCAATCGTGGTACGCTGGATCTGCTCGGACCGCCCCTGGTAGCCGTGATACAGGTCGCTCAGAAGCTCCGGACCGAAGCCTACGACGAAGTGGGGAGCGACATGGAACAGAAGCGGCGCGCCGATGGAGCCGGTGATCGCGTTTTGAGTGCTGTCGTTGCTCGCTGTACCCTCGACCTCCGAGGTGATCGCGTGGCTGTATCCCAGCGAAACACGCGGGTATAGCGACACCCAATCAGCGATCGCTACGTTCGACGAGAAGCGCACCGCAAAGCCGAAGGTGTCGCTACTACTATGGACGCTCATCGTCGAAGCCGCGCTGACGCTGTCGGTCGCCTCACCGACGGTCGAAGAGTGCGAATACGCCACGCTGAACCCCACCGACATATTCTCTTGGTAAAACCAGTCGAACCCCGGGGCGAGCGTCAATGAGTTCGCAGAGGCGCCGGTTCCTGCATAAGCCGTGGAGTGATATGCGAGCGTGGCTTCGTCCGTGAGGAAGAACGTGTGCGCCTTGCCAAAACCCGAAGGCGCCGCATCCGCGGTTGCGACGGTCTCGTCGACGCTCGGCGGCGGCGGCTCCCGAAAATCGAAATAGCCGCCGAAGAGGAGACCCACGCCAATTCCGGTGCGTTCGGCGCCGGTCTCCGCGATTCCCTGCGCGCGGGAGAAATCGTGATAGACGGTCGGCGCGATGCCGACGAAGAAGTGAGGAGCGGGATGATAGAGGAGCGGCAGCAAGAACTCGAGCCAAGGTCCTGTCACCGAGTACGCCGGTGACCCCGTTGGGCTTGCTGCGATGGACAACGAGCTTCCGCTCACCAGCGTTTCGGTCTGTTCGATGCGATGCAAGCCGGCCGCGAGCATCGGATAGACCGAGAACGCAGCTCCGAGCGGCACGTTCATGCCGAAGTGAACACCGCCTCCCAGCAACGTACGCTTCGTGCGGACCAGGCTGGAGTCGGCGCCGTATCCCTGCGTATTGGAGTAGCTCAAATCGAGCTCCACTCCGACGGACACGTTGCGCGCGACGAAGTACTCGATGGACGGTTCGAATCCGACGCTGAACAGCGAGGCAGAGCTGTTCGTGAAAGACGACGACGACAAGAACACCGTCGGGTCGAACAGGATGGCGAACTGTCCGCGCTCCCCGAATCGCGGCGGCAAGCCGTCTCCGCGTTTCGGTTGCGCCGGCACGACGCGATTGCCGGAGCTCAGCTGCGTATCGTCGGACGCCGTGGACGTCGGAGCCCCGAACTCTTCGAACGGGGAACCTTGCCTGGAGTAGAACGGGTTCGGTGCCGCGGAGGGCAAGGGAGCCGGCGCCGTGCTCGAAGGCGAAGGAGTCGGCGCCGTGCTCGCGGGCGGGGCGGCCGAGGTCGTTGGCGGCGTTGCCGGCGAAGCAGAGGACGCCGGCGTCTCTGTTGGAATCGTCGGACCCGCTGGTGGCTCGGCATGCGCCGTCTGCAGCACGAAAAAACACGCCGCGATTCCGTACCACCGCAGCGCGTAGCGGCCCTCGACCGTTGCCACGCCGCCCATGTACACGAAAACGACGCTATCGGCGAGCGCGAAGGCGTCATGAAACGCGCAGGGCAAACGCGTCGGTCATTTTTTCACGGACGCTCTTCGCTTGCGGCGCCGAGCCCGTGACGACTTCGCGCGAGTGCGTGGCCCCCCGGACTTCTTCGGAGCTTTGGGTTCTCGTTTCGGCACCGATCGCGCGACTCCCGCGCGAAGACGTTGCCATGTCGGCACGAGGTCACTCTGCCCGAGAGCAGACTCGACCATCTCGAGGGTGCTCCGGACTTCCTTCGCGTCGAGTTCGGCGCCTCGAGCATCGAGCATGGCTGCGACGTCGTCGAGATCCTTGTCGCGTCCGGCAAGGATCTTCATCACGATCAGATCTTCGGCGCGAGCGACGGGCACTAGGACGCCGCCTAAATCGTGAACCGCCGCGCGCTCGAGAAAAGCGTCTTCCAACCCGGGACCCGCCAGCACCAGGTCCACCGGCACGGAGGTGCGCGCGTGCACGACGGGGAGCACCCGCGTCGTTCGAACGAACGACGGATCTCGTATGCGAAGACCGAATCCGTACTGTCTCAACTCGGCCGCCAGACGGGCGGGCGTGACCTTTCCGAGACGGAGAGTCACGTCCACGTCCGCCGTGACCCGCGCTGCTCCGTGGATCAGCGCGGCTTGCGCGCCGAAGAGGTACCAGTCGATCCGAAGCGCTCCCAGCGCCTCGCTCAGATCAGCGAGCGCCGCGACGAACGGCGAGCGAGCACGCGGCACGGTCGATGAGACCTTTCAAGCGAACGTGATGTGCGAGATCCTCATCGCGCGAGCGCCGAGACGGGAAGTCCTGGGAGACGGCCTTCGCATGGTCATACAGAGCATGCGAGAGAGCGACGCCGACGTCATGGCCTTCTCTCGCGGAGCGGGCCCAGTAGTCGCGCTTTGCGCGCTGCACAGGAGCGCGGTCCCGACGAACGAAGGCGCGAATTTCGGCGGCGGAGATCTTCATCCGGCGTGCGCACACTACCACGCGACGCGAGGGCTGGCGACGTCCGACGGTTCGCTACTGCACCTGCCCAACCTGCGTCGAGCACCCGAACAGCACGTCGATCTCCGGTGAGTCGGCGGCTTGCACCATCTTGCAGGTGTCGGTGCACAGGTCGACGTGGCTCTGATCGGTGGAGTATTGCCATCCGGTGGTGCACGTCCCCGCCGGCGCCTCGTCGATGAGCTCGGATTTGCCGCCCTTGGGCGTGAAGACGACGTTGACCTTCGATTTGTCGAGCATGCCGCCGTTCGTCGGGTTCGGTAGCGAATACGAGCAGGAGAGGACGGTTCCGACGATTTGCGAGAGGACGTCGCGCAGGGATTGCGAGAAGTTGGTCGTCTTGGTCATGTCGAAGTGGCAGAAGTTCGGGCCCTGGTCGGAGCAGCCGGGGAGCGCGGTGCCGCCGAGGGACGCGGCCATGGAGAGCCACTGCCGCGCGTCGGAGTAGATCGGGACGCCGACTTCGTCGCTGCCGGGCGAACCGATGACGAAGGTGCGCACCCCCGCCGCGCGCGCCGCCTTCACGTCGTCCAGGATGGGCGTCGGGTCCTGCGGCTGCTGCGTGCTGCCGGTGCCGCGACACCCGGAGAGGAACGTGGGCTGGCCGTCGGTGATGAGGACGATGAAGCGACTGCCGGGGAGCGTGGTCGCTTCGATGGCCTGGACGCCGGCGTGGAAGGCGTCGTGCGTCGGCGTGCCGCCCTGGGCTCTGATTGCGTCCAGTGATGTGGTCACTTGCGTGCGGTGCGCGGCGCCGGTCGCACCCAGGAGATCGATCGGAACCTGGGCGTTCAGGTTCACGCAATCCGTCGGAGGCCGCGGGGCGTCCGTGCCGTCGCCCGCGGGCTTGCTCGGCGTCGTGTTCATGTCCGGGAAGTAGAGGACGCCGACGCCGGTCTGGGCAGTGAGCGAGTCGATCGCCGCCTTCAGCGCGTCGTGCGTCACTTGCCACTTCGATTGATTCGTTCCGGGCGCGCGGTCGTTCATGGAGCCGCTGGTGTCGACGACGAGCTCCATCACCGACGGAGCCGGCTCGGTGCGCTCGGTGTCACCCGCGCACGCGGACTTCCGGAGCGCGTCGAGACCGCCGTCGGCGGTGAGCGACGGGCCCGCGCCGGAACCGATGCCGAAGCTCGAGCCGCTGCCCGTCGTGCTGCCCGACGAGAAGAGGATGCCGCCGGTGCCGTCCAGACCGCCTTGTCCACCGGCGCCGTGGTTGTCGTTCGACGAGCACGCAAGCGCGAGGAGTCCTACTGCACCGAGCGTCCATTTCATGGCTGTTCGTCCTTTTGGAGAAAGGTGCAGCCGACCCCTGCGCGGCGAGGTCCGAGCGCGCCTAGACTTTTCAGTAAAGCGTCGCTTCTTGTCACGCGCAAGCGCTCACGCGCCACGACGACTCGGTGTCACTTCCGTGAACCGTCGACTCCATCACACACTCTTCGAAGGCGCCGTTGTGCGACCTTTTCGCACCGACGCGATCTCGCTTACTTGCGCTTGATGCCCGGGCTCGCTTCGGCGCTGCCCAAGTAACGCCCGATGTCTTCGCGCTTCGCCTGGATTGCGTCCAGGAGCGCGAGCGCGTTGGCGACGCGGCGTGCACCGGTCGCGTTCGGATAGGCGAGACGGACCTTGTCCCACTTCAGCTTGATGGTGCCCTGGAGCGCACGCAGATCGTAGACGGCGCGTCCATAGGGGTTGCGCCCGGACGATCCGGGCCAGGCGGAGTCGATGGCGATGAACGCCGCGGCGATCCCCGCGGCGATGGCGCTCGCGCGCGTATACCCGAACTGCACCGACACCGCGGCGAGGACGGCCGTGGCGAACGCGATGCCGCGCAGGATCCAGAAGCGGACCCTTTCGTTCTGTTCGCGGCGCTCGTTCGCGAGCGCCCACTTCTCCAGATCCGCGATTTGCTCGTCGATGGCTTCGTCGGGTGAGAACGCGCCCGGCGGAAACGGGACTTCGACGTCGTCCGCGATGGGGGTGTTCGGAGCGACGGGAATACTGGGTGAAGAAAGACCGGGCCGCGGCGCGAGATCTGAGCGGCTTGCGCCGCCTTCCGCCCTTGGAACAGGGGGAAGTGGAACGTCCGACAGCGATCGCATCGGCTCACGTGGCGCCATGGTCGCAACACATAGATCGAGCCCGGACTTCCGACAACCTACTCGCTCCGCTTCGCTAGAGCCGTGCTTTCTGGTGGCATTGGATTTCATGACCGCGCGCGGTCACACGGTTAACCTCACCGGCTTCGCCAAGTGAACGAATCGACGAGCACGGGTGGCTCGGACGCTTTGACGGGATCGACCAACCCGATGCAATAGGCGTCGATGGCGGAGCCGTCTTTGCGCACGCGAAGCCGCAGGAAATGCTTGTAGCCGGGGTGATCCAGCGCGGTGAATGCCTGCGTGTTCTCGTAGCCGAACAGCGTGAGCAGCACGAGGTACGTGCCGAAGAGCAGCGCCCCGACGAACGCGGCGGCCGCAAGCTGAACCTCGGGGACGATGAAGAAACGGACCGCGGGGTGCAGCTTCGGGAGGGCGACGTGAAAGCCGTAACGCAGCGCGACGCAGCTGCCGCAGATGATTGCGGCCAGCGCGGTGGCCAGAAAGACGGCCGCGGGGCGCCGCCGCGCGCCGCCGATGAGCGCCATGGTCGCTGACGCCATGCTCCAGGCCACCAGGAATGGCCCGATGTGAAAGGCACCGCGTGTCGGCCAGACCAGGGGAAACAAAAGGAAGGCAAACACCACGTGCGGAATGAGCCCGGAGCGGATCAGCATGACCTTCAGGGGTACCTGAAAGAGCAGGGCTCGACTTTGCGCCGCGGTCGGCCACTCTGCCTGGGCAGCTCTCCTGCCGACGGTGACCAACGGAGCCGGGTGCAAGAATGCGCCGCCGCCCCCGGCGGTGACGTGAAGCGTCGGACCGTCGATTTCCCGACGGTAATGGTGGATGTCGCCGGACAGCACGAAATGCGGACGCGCCGTCAGGGAAAGGCCGAGCGACTGCACGGTATCGACCCCGGTGGGGCTCGGGAGCCCGAAGGCATAAACGGGATCCGGCAGCATGACCCACGGGCACGAGCCGAGGTTTTCGTTCAAGAACGAGGCGAAGAAGAATGCCTGACGGGCGTCGACGCGCTTCAGCTGCCGGTCGACGGCGAGCAAGGGGAGCTGCGGCGCGACCTGCAGCAAGAAATAGCTCGCGCTCTGCGCCGGCGTGTAGCCGATCAAGTTGAAGACACGCGGTTTGCCGATGTGACCGCCGCGGAAGAACTGCACGGCGAACTCGGCGTAGCGCCCGACCTTCGTATGGTGCGCGCGGTGCATCGTCGCGACGCTGCTCTCTTCATAGAGGTGACGGCGAAACAATCGTCCGAACCCGTCCAGGCCGTCGTACCAGTCGTGGTTGCCCGGAATGCCGAGCAGGACGCGGCGCTTTCCGTCGTCGCACTCGGCGAGCACCTGATTGAACGGCGCGACGACGCGGCTCTGGATCTCGTCCGCCGTCGCGACCGGATACGCCGTGTCGCCGCCGAAGAGCAGGACGTCGCCGCGCGGCGCCAGCAAGTGTTCGCCGGGGCGATCCGGATCCGGCAGCTCGTAAGGCGCGAACAGCATGCGAGCCACCGCGCGGCTCACGGCGACGTCGTCACCGGTGTCCGCGATGTAATCGATCCACAGGTCGCGTCCCAGGCGCTCGGTGAGCGTGCGGCCGTGGTTCTGCGCGCCGAGCAGCCGCGCGACGCGTTCGACGAGCACGCCGGGCTCGTCGGCGGTCATCCAGTCGCGCGAGTCGATGTCTTCGGTGGCGATCGCGCTCGCGATGAGATGTTGCAGGTGTCCCCAGAACGACCGAATCCCGAACCACGCGACGCCGCGCGGGCGCTCGTTGCCTCGGGTGAAGACGCGGCGCACGCCGAGATCCCGCGCGCTCGCGAGCCGTTTGGGCATGACGGGGGGCGGACCCGAGCGGACTTCGTGGGGCTTGGTGCTCACCGTCATTCGGACGATGAACATAGCGCGACCGCGGGCCGATGTGGGCGCCGCCGCGCGCGGGCGGCGCGCGGTGTCCGCCGTGCCCCGGGTCGTGCTACGGAGCGGCACAGATGCACGCTCCGAACACCGCCAAGCGCCCCGTCCGGAAGCAGCTCGCGGCCCAAGCCGGCGCCTTCATCGAGGTCGTCGGCGCGCGCGAGCACAATCTGAAGGTAGATCACCTCGTTCTCCCGAAGAACGCGATGGTCGTCCTCACCGGGCCGAGCGGTTCCGGCAAGAGCAGTCTCGCCTTCGACACGCTCTACGCCGAAGGGCAGCGGCGCTACGTCGAGTCGCTCTCCACGTACGCGCGGCAGTTCCTCGGGCGGCTGGATCGCCCCGCGGTCGAGCGGCTGCGCGGCCTTTCGCCGACCATCGCCATCGAGCAGAAGAGCGCGTCGACGAACCCGCGCTCGACGGTCGGGACGATCACCGAGCTCACCGACTACATGCGGGTGCTCTGGGCGCGTGCCGGAGTGCAGCACTGCACGGTGTGCGGCAAGCCCGTGCGCGGCCGCAGCGCCGAGGAAATCGCGAACGACGTCCTCGCGCTGCCGCGCGGACCGATGCTCCTCCTCGCGCCGCTCGTCACCCATCGCAAAGGGGAATTCAAGGACGTCTTCGAGGATCTCTCGACGCGCGGCTTCGTTCGCGTGCGCATCGACGGCGAGATCCACCGCCTCGACGCGCTGCCGCCCCTCGACAAGAAGCGAAAGCACACCGTGGAGCTCGTGCTGGATCGACTGACCGCGGAACCCGCCGCGCGCTCGCGCATCGCCGAATCCGTCGAGCTCGGCCTGCGGGAGGGCGCGGGCGAGCTCCTCGTCGAACCCGAAGGCAAAGCGCCGATTCGCTTCTCGTCGTCGCGTTCGTGCTGCGGCGCGAGCTATCCGGAGAAGAGCCCGCAGAGCTTCTCTTTCAACTCGCCCCTGGGGATGTGCGGCGCGTGCAACGGCCTCGGCACGCGCACGGAGATCGATCCCGCGCTCGTCGTGCCCGACAAGACGTTATCCATCCGCAAAGGAGCCATCGCCCCCTGGGCCGCCGCGATGGAACGCGGCGAGGGATGGACGTATCGCATCATCGAAGCGATGGCGAAGGCGACGGGCGTCGATCTCGACGTGCCCTTCGGCAAGCTCCCGAAGAAGCTGCGCGATCAAGTGCTGTACGGGCTCGGCGGCAAACGGATCCGCGTGACCTGGGGACAAGAAGGAACGGACTCGCACGGCGCTTGGGGCGTGAAGTTCCAGGGCATCATCCCGACCCTCATGCGGCGCTATCTCGAGACGAGCTCCGAGAAAATGCGCGAGCAATACCGGCAATACTTGAGCGAGGTCAGCTGCGACGCCTGCGAGGGCAAGCGTCTCCGAAACGAGAGCCTCGCGGTGCGACTCGCCGGCAAGAGCATCGCCGACGTGCTCTCGCTGTCGGTGCGCGAAGCGGACGCCTGGTTCCGCGACGTCACGCTGTCGGCGAAGGAGCGCGCCATCGCCAAGGGCCCGCTCCGCGAGATCCAGAGCCGGCTCGCGTTCCTGCTCAACGTCGGCCTCGAGTACCTGACGCTGGATCGATCGGGACCGACGCTCTCGGGCGGCGAGGCCCAGCGCATTCGCCTCGCGAGCCAGCTCGGCAGCGAGCTCTCCGGCGTGCTCTACGTGCTCGACGAACCGAGCATCGGCCTGCACGCGCGCGACGCGGCGCGCCTCGTCGACACGCTCCATCGTTTGCGCGACCTCGGCAACTCCGTGCTCGTCGTCGAGCACGACGAAGGCACCATCTGCGCCGCCGATCACGTCGTCGACTTCGGCCCCGGCGCGGGGCACATGGGCGGCCACGTCGTCTTCGAAGGTCCGCCGAGCGCGCTCGCGAAAGCCAAGGGCAGCCTCACCGCGGACTACGTCAGCGGGCGGAAGCGCATCGAAATCCCTGGAGAGCGGCGGAAGCCGACCGGCGAAATCGTCATCCGCGGCGCGCGCGAGCACAACCTGAAGAACATCGACGTCCGCATCCCCCTCGGCTGTCTCGTCGCCGTCGCCGGCCCGAGCGGCGCGGGGAAGAGCTCGCTCATCAACGGCATCCTGCTCCCCGAGCTCGCGCGCAAACTCCACGACGGCAAGGACCGCGTCGGCGCGCACCAGAAGATAGAAGGCATCGGCGCGATCGACAAAGTCATCGCCATCGATCAACAGCCGATTGGACGCACCCCGCGCAGCAACCCCGGAACCTACACCAAAGCGTTCGACGACATCCGCGCCCTCTTCGCCGAGCTACCCGAAGCGAGGATGAAGGGATGGAACGCCGCGCGCTTCAGCTTCAACCTGAAGGGCGGCCGCTGCGAAGCGTGCGAAGGCGACGGCGTCGTGCGCGTCGAAATGCACTTCCTGAGCGACGTCTTCGTCACCTGCGACGTCTGCCAGGGCAAGCGCTACGGCGCCGAGACCCTCGCCGTGAAGTTCAAGGGCAAGAGCATCGCCGACGTCCTCGACCTGGACGTCGAGACCTGCCGCGACCTCTTCTCCGCCCACCCCAACCTCTCCAAGATCCTGCGCACCCTGAGCGAAGTCGGCCTCGGCTACGTCAAGATCGGCCAACCTGCGCCGACCTTGAGCGGCGGCGAAGCCCAGCGCATCAAACTGTCCCGCGAGCTCTCGCGCACGCAAACCGGAAAGACGTTGTACGTCCTCGACGAACCCACGACCGGTCTCCACTTCGAAGACGTCCGTCGCCTCCTCGACGTCCTCGCGCGACTCGTGGACGCCGGCAACACCGTCGTCGTCATCGAGCACCACCTCGACGTCATCAAGTGCGCCGACTACGTCGTGGACCTCGGTCCCGGCGGCGGCGACGCCGGCGGGCGCGTCGTCGCGGAGGGCACGCCGGAGGCGCTGGCGAAGGCGAAGGGCAGTGTTACGGGGCCGTATTTGGCGAAGGTGTTGAAGGGCCGCTAGTCTCGACTTGAGCGAGGCATGGAAGAACAGATCACGATCGTCGTGGAGGGCAAGAGCCACGAAAAAACCGACGAGGCCGGAGCCAGCTGGGCCTCTGGTCGCGAGAGACGCGCGACTTTTGAAGCGCGCTGCATCGACCCCGAAGTCGAGAAATCCGCGCGAAGCGCGGAAAATCGCGAGTTTTCCGCACGCGAAAATCGAGAACCTCGAGGCTAGTGCACCGCCGTCGAAATAGCGTCAATCACGGCCGCACGAATGGGGTGCTTCCGTCGACTGCTTTCATGACGAGCTACTCGCGACCGCGCAACGATAGTTCGTATGCTTACCTTCGCCTCCGCATCGATACCCACCACAACGAGCTCCATCGCCGCTGGCGCATGAGCGCGCCCGCCGCGCGCAGTCAGCGACTGGCCCAATCCTCTCGCAGCACGGCGTATCTCAGAGCATCCGCAGGATCGCTCCCGTCGACTCTCCATGTACGACGAAGGTCATCTCCACGGTCGTGCATCGTGCAGACGCCGCGACGTGTGCCGCACAAAAACAGAGCGCCAATGCTCGAAGGCCTGGCGCACGCGCCGTGCGCGGCAAGTTGAAGCGATTTGCGTGCGCAAACATCGTCTGTCGAAGACCGATTTCGACTTCTCGCCGGCGCGCAATTCGACGATGCTCGTTTTCGGGTGACGCGTTCTTCAAACACGGCGGCTACCGTTGTCGCGAACGTCCGCGGCGTGGCGCGTGAAGTCACGAGCGCCGTCGCGATCGCATTTGTACTAGCTCAAACGAGCTGCGCTCCCGAAGCAGACTCGACGACGGCAGCACCCCTCGGAGTCGGCGTCGGCGGACTCACGAACGCCGGCGGACTCACGAACGCCGGCGGACTCACGAACGGTGGCGCGGCAGGCATTGGTATCGCTGGAATCATGCCTGGCGCAGGGGGATTCGCGTCCGCCGGCGGCACAGCGAGCTCTGGTGGCGTTTCCGCCGTCGGCGGAGTGCCCGGGGTCGCCGGCGCGAGCGCTTCCGGCGGCGTGCCAGGTTCCGGTGGCGTGACGGCAAGCGGCGCTTCCGGGAGCGGCGGCACGACGGACGTCCCGCCGCCTGACACGCAACAATACACATTCGTGATGGACTCGTTCCACGTGGATCCCGGTGGGGAGTTCTACGAGTGCCAGGACCAACCGAATCCGTTCGGCGTCGACGTTGCGATCGTCAGGACGGAGTCGACGGTGTCGCTCGGTGCGCATCACCTGTACCTGTTCCAGATCCCGTCGAGTCAGGCGGCCTTCAATCCTCCCGCATTCGGGCAGCCCGCGCTGACCCCGGCCTTCACGCCCGACGGCAAGAAGACCCCCGTCTTCAACTGTCCGGATGGCGGCTTCGAATTCCATCCCTACCTTCACCTCACCCAGAGGCAGTACGACGTCATCTCCTACCCGGACGGGATCGGCCGCTCGCTGAGCAGCTCGGAAGCGACTCGCTTCATGGTTCACTACCTGAACACGACTTCCGATCCGATAGACGTCGGCGCGTCCGTCACCGTCGACTACGAGAAGGCGAGCGGCGTGTCGCAGCTCGCGGCAGGAATATTCGTCTACGCGCCCGCTCTTCAGGTTCCGCCCGGCATGAGCACGCAAACCTTCTCGTACCCGGTCGCTCGGGACATGAGCCTCCTTCAGATGACGGGCCACATGCATCAGCGCGGCGTGCACTACGAAGCCCACGTCCGGACAGCCGCGGGTGACGATCGAATCGTCTATACATCGGACACCTGGGACGAGCCCCCGACGCAGAACTTTTCGCCGCCCCTCTCGCTCAAGGCCGGTGACTCCGTGCGGTACTCGTGTACCTACGTGAACGGAACGAGCACGACCCTGACGTACGGCGAATCCGCCGCGACCAACGAGATGTGCAATCTCTTCGGCGTGTATTTCCCGGCCACCTCCAGCGACGGGATTTCCAGTCCGGTGCTCGGCGCGAACTGAGACGATTCGCGACCGTCAGCTGTCTCAGCTCCGAGAGCTCGCGCCGAGCTAGCTCACCAGCAGACGGCCCGCGGACATTCCGCTAACCTCCCCGCCCCAGATGCCGCGCAGTCGTCTGAAATTCCTCGCCGTCCCGGTAGCGCTCCTGATCGCGCTCTGTCTCGCCGCCGTCGTGCTCGGCGCGAGCTACACGCCGAACACCGCGATTCCCACGGGGATCCCCGGACGTCACGTCATGGTGCGCGGCGTTCCGCTTCGCGTCGTGCAATCCGGCCAGGGTCGCGACGTGCTGCTCATCCACGGTTCACCCGGTTCCATCGAAGACTGGGACGCCGTGGTCGACACGCTTTCGGCGTCCTTTCACGTGACGCGATTCGATCGGCCCGGGCAAGGTTACAGCGGGGACGATGGCTCGTATTCCTACGAGCACAACGCGGAGATGGCGCTCGGGCTCATTCGCGCGTTGGGGCTTTCGCGCGTCATCGTCGTGGGGCACTCGTACGGCGGCGCCACCGCTCTGGCGATGGCCGTCGGGAACCCCGCCGAGGTGTCGGCGTACGTCGTCGTGGACAGCGCGACATACGAGTCGTCGCGGAAGCCGGACGGAGGGATGCGGCTAGTCGATTTGCCACTCGTCGGGTACGGCTTCGCTGCGCTCTTCTCGCCGATTGCAAAACGGCGGATTCAGCGCGGCGTCGCGGATCAGTTCGAGGGCTCCGCGCCGCCCGGGTTCGTCGAGCTCCGGCAACGCATGTGGTCGACTCCAAAGGTGCTGCACGCGATCGCCCGCGAGACGATCGGCGCAGAAGACGATTTGAAGGGGCTCTCGCCGAAGTACCCGGACATAAAAGCTCCCACGTACATCCTGGCGGAAGCCGACAGCCCATTTCGGAAGGCCACGGCCGAGCATCTGCACGCCGACGTGAAGGGCTCGTCGCTGCGCCTCATCCCGAATACGGGGCACTACGTACAGTTCCAGAAGCCGTCGGAGATCATCGACGCGGTCAATGCAGCCGCGGGATCCTGATCGCGGGCTCAATCGCCGAGGGTGATCTCGTAAAAGCGATAATCACCGCGCGCGTCCTGCCCGTATGCCACGACGCTTCCGCCCGCGCCTCCGTACTGCACCTGAGTCGACCAGGATGAAAGCCCCGCGAAGGCACCGACGGCGTGAGCGCGCCCGGTCAGAGGATCGAGCAACGCCACCGCTTCGACATCGTCCCAGTACGCAACGAGAAGCTGCCCGTCCAAAGTGACGCCGAAGGCCTGTTCGACGCGCCCGCCGTCGCCGCTGAGTATCGCGCTCCCGGCGCGTCGCGTCTGCTGCGCGTAGGAGAAGACGCGGGCCGTGCCGCTGCCGTCCAGGCCGAGCGCGTACACCGTGCCGTTGCCGGCGTCGTAGGCGAGTCCGCCGGACAACGCGGCGAGACCGTCGAACGCGCCGACGTCCATCGCGCTGCCGGTCGCGGGATCGAGCAGCGCGATCGCTTCGCCCGCGCCGGTCGAGTACGCGGCGATCAGCTGCCCTGTGAGCGTCGTCCCTGCCAGGACGTACGAGAGCTGCGCGCCGCTCGGAGGCGGCGCGGTCATCACCACGGTTCGCTTCGTGGTGTCGTCGAGCGGCAGGGTGTACAGGTAGCGCTCGTTTTGCACGCTGGAACCGAGCACGTACGCCGTACGGGTCCGGTCGTCATAGATGAGCTGCCGTTGCCACCAGAGGAGGTCGTCGAGATAGCCGACGAAGGTCGCCTTCCCGCTCTTGGGATCGAGCAGCACGAGATTTTCGAGCGAGCCGTCCCAGAACGTCGCGACGACGCGCCCGTCCTTCGTCAATCCGCCGAATACGTAGTCGCGCGCGACGCCGGCGTCGGCCGAGTCCCCGCGGACGTCCTCGGTGAGCGGCGGTGAAGTGATCGTCGGCAACGTCGGCGGCGTACTCGCCGCGTCAGGAGGCGAAAGGACGACGTCGCCGGCGCTGGCAAGGGGCGGCACGGTGACCGGTTTCGCAGATGCGTCCACATGGGTTGCCATATTCGAAGGCGCGACGGTACCCGAGGCCGTCGGTGCTACCGGCGGATCGCCGCCCAGCTGTCGGGCTTCGCCACGCGTCGCGCGGCCCCCGCAGGCGCCGAGCAGCGCCGCGGCGAATACGCCCCAGGTCGAGCTCCGCATGCCGCGGAGTATCCGGTGGCTGAACGAACACAGCAAGCCGGCGCTCGCACGCCGCGTCCTGCGATTGTCGAAAATGTGACGACTCTGCCGCGAGAGTGTCTCAGCGACTGCGTCTTCGACGAACGCTGACTGTGCTGCTAGATCGCGCCGTTGAAGCCGCGCACCGGACACCCGTGCGTGCCGGTGCGTTCGGCGTATTGCTGATGATACGCCTCGGCCTTGTAGAAAGGCCCGATGGGCGAGACCTGCGTGACGACCTTCTCGTGGATTTCGTCCTGGGTGCGCTCGATCGCCTTCTTCGCCGCGGCCGCCTGCTTCGGCGAGAACGTGAAGATCGCGCTGCGATATTGGTCGCCGTAGTCGGGACCCTGGTAGTTCAACGTCGTGGGATCGTGAATGCGGAAGAAGACGACGAGCAGCTTCTCGTAGCTGATCTTCGCGGGATCGAACTCGACGAGCACCGTTTCGGCGTGGCCGGTGTCGTGCCCGCAGACCTTGGGATACGTGGGGTCCTTCGTGTGACCACCCGTGTAGCCGACGGCCGTCGCCGTCACGCCCGGCACTTTGCGAAAAGCGTCCTCGACGCCCCAGAAGCAACCGGCGGCGAACGCCGCGAGCTCATGACCGGGCGCGGCAGTGAGCGAGGTGCCATAGCCGACCTTGCCCGGGTCGGTGCCGACACGCGGCGCCTTCGCGGCCGTCGCACCGGCCTTCGACGTCTCTTCCGCGCGAGCAGCCTGACATCCGAAGAGCGACAGCGACAGAACGGCGAGCGGGAGAATGCGGTTCATGTTCAAGTCTATGCCGGCCAGGGCAGATCGGTTTCGTTCGGCTGCCCCCATCCGCGCGTCCTCGGCCACTTGGCCGCAATGCTGAAGCATACCGCAGCGTTGCCTCCGGCCGCGCGACTTCCCCCAAGCTCCGTGCTCGCTTCCGCCCTCCCCGATTCCACTCGCGTCACGACCCTCGGGCGGAAGCTGCGCGCGCAGCGGGGGAAGTCCACGCCGTGGTCCTCTGACACGGCTGATATAAACTTCCGCAATGGTCGCGCACTCCTCGAAGGGCGGCTCCAAGACCGTCGAGGATTGGTTGGCGCTGCCAGACGACGCCCGGATCGAGCTCATCGACGGCGAGTTCGTCGAAAAGGCGGCTCCGACGTTCGGTCACGGCCGCGCGCAGGCTCTAACCGTAGGTTCGATTGGCCCCTTCAATCGACGGCCGGGGGAACCCGGTGGACCCGGCGGTTGGTGGATCGCGACCGAGGTCGACATCCTGCTCGATGGCCGCATCTATCGACCCGACGTCGCAGGCTGGCGGCGCGAGCGAGCCTCGGTACCGTTGAAGGAGCGCCCGCTCGCGGTGCGGCCGATTGGATCTGCGAGATCGTCAGCGACTCGAACCGAACGACGGACACGGTGACGAAGCTCCGTCGCTATCATCAGGCGGGCGTCCCTCATTACTGGATCATCGATCAAGTCGACGGCACGCTCACGGTACATCGTCACACGAGCGACGGTTACCTCGTCGCGCTGCGCGCCGCGGCGGGCGAGCGTGTTCGCGCAGAGCCGTTCGACGCGATCGAGCTCCAAGTCTCCGTGCTCCTCGGCGCCGACGAAGATTGACGTTCAGCGCACCTGACGTCGCAGGTAGTTGATCACGTCTATCCGCGTGATGAGGCCCAGGAACTTCTCGCCGTCGCAGACGATGGCGACCAGGCCTTGCTTGAAGAGCGGAAGGAGTGAGTCCACCGACGCCGTCACCTGCACGGTTTCGAGATGGCCGGTCATGAAATCCGACGTGGCGTGCTTCCACGCGCCGGTGTCGCGCGATACGGCGAGCAGGATGTCCGACTCGTCGAGGATGCCGACGATCTTGCCGTCGCTGAGGACGGGTAGCTGGGAGACGTCGGAGAGCTTCATCCGGGCGTGCGCGACCATCAGCGCGTCCGACGGGCCGACGCTGACGATGGAGCCCTTCTTCTCGGCGCTCCGCGAGATGACGTCGCGCAGGTCGCCGCGCGGCTTACCGCGCAAGAAACCCTGATCGCGCATCCAGAAGTCGTTGAACATCTTGGAGAGGTACTTGTTGCCGCTGTCGCACACGAAGGTGACGACGCGCTTCGGCGTCTTCTGGCTCTTGGCGTAGCGGATCGCCGCGGCGACCAGCGTGCCGGACGACGAGCCCGCCAGGATGCCCTCGTCACGCAGGAGCGCGCGCGCGGTGAGGAAGCTCTCTTCGTCGGGGATGGTGAAGGCGCGCTTCACGCGGGACAGGTCGCAGATGGGCGGAATGAAATCTTCGCCGATGCCTTCGACGAGCCACGAGCCGGCGCTGCCGAGCTTGCCGGTCTCGACGTACGGCGCGAGCACCGAGCCCTCCGGATCGGCGAGCACCATTTCCGCGTGAGGCGCGGCGCGCGCGAAGTACCGGCTCAGACCGGTCATCGTCCCGCCGGAACCGACGCCGCAGACGACGGCGTCGACGCGCCCCTCCATTTGACGGAGCACCTCCGGGCCCGTCGTGGTCTCGTGCGCGAGCGGGTTCGCCGGATTGCCGAATTGATTGACGTAGAACCCCTTCTCTTCCCTGGCGACGCGCGCCGCGTAGTCCTGGTAGTAGTCGGGGTGGCCTTTCGCGACGTCGGAGCGTGTCAGGCGCACCTCCGCGCCGAGCGCGCGGAGGTGAAAGACTTTTTCCTGGCTCATCTTGTCGGGGATGACGAGCACGAGCCGGTAGCCTTTCCGCGCGGCGACGAGCGCGAGACCGAGCCCCGTATTGCCGGCGGTCGCTTCGACGAGCGTGCCGCCCGGCGGGATCAGCCCCTGCTTCTCGGCGGCCTCGATCATCGCCAGGCCGATGCGATCTTTGATCGAGCCGCCCGGGTTCTGGCTCTCGAGCTTCACCCAGAGCTCGCACGGGCCGGTGTCGAAAGACTCGAGCTTCACGAGCGGCGTCTCGCCGATGAGCGAGAGCACGCCGCGTCCCCTGGTCGCATTCCCTTCGTTCGCCATCACGAGCTCCTCGCGCGAGAGAGACCGGTTGTCAGATCGTCCCAGAGATCTTCGACGTGCTCTAGACCGACCGAGAGCCGGACGAGCGTGTCTCCGATGCCGAGCGAGCGCCGAACTTCGGCAGGCACCGAGGCGTGGGTCATCAAAGCGGGGTGCTCGGCGAGCGACTCGACGCCGCCGAGGCTCTCGGCGAGCGTGAAGATCCGGAGCGCAGAGAGAAACGCGCGCGCTTCGGCTTCGCCGCCTTCGAGCTCCAGGCTGATCATGCCGCCCGGGCCGCGCATCTGTCGCTCGGCGAGCGCGCGCTGCGGATGGCTCGCTAGGCCCGGATAGTGGACGCGGCGCACGCCGGGCGCGCGCTCCAGGCGCGCCGCGAGCTCCGACGCGGATTCCACGTGGCGCTGCATGCGGACGGGCAGCGTCTTGACTCCGCGCAGCACCAGGTAACAGTCGAAGGGGCTCGGCACCGCGCCGATGGCGTTCTGCAGGAACTTGAGCCGTTCGGCGAGCGCGGCGTCGCGCGTCACCAGCACGCCGCCGACCGCGTCGGAGTGTCCATTGATGTACTTCGTCGTCGAGTGCAGCACGACGTCGGCGCCGAGCTCGAGCGGCCGTTGAAGGTACGGCGACGCGAACGTGTTGTCGACGACCAGCGTCGCGCCTTGTTTCTCGACGACGTCGGCGATGGCCTCGATGTCGGCGAGGCGGAGCAGCGGATTCGTGGGCGTCTCGAGCCAGATCAAACGCGTGCGCGGCGTGACCGCGCGCCGTAGCGCCTCGAGCGAACGCAGATCGGCGAACGTCGTCTCGACGCCCATGGGCGCGAGCACCGAGCGGAAGAGGCGCGACGTGCCGCCGTACACGTCGTCGCCGCACACCACGTGGTCGCCGCTCTTCAAGGTGTGGAGCAGCGTCGTCGCCGCCGCGCAGCCGCTGCCGAAGGCGAATCCGTATTCGCCGCCCTCGAGCTCCGCCAGGCACTGCTCGAGCGCGCGCCGCGTCGGGTTGCCGCTGCGCGAGTAGTCGAACATCGGCGGCCGCCCCGGCTCGGGCTGGGCGAAGGTGCTCGCGAGCACGATGGGCGTCATGACGGCTCCGTGACTCGGGTCGGGCTCCTGACCCGCGTGGATCGCCAGCGTCTCGAGGCGTCGCACGGGCCCATCTCCCTTTGCAGATCGCATCCTTCCATTCTAGCGCCGACCCGTTTGCTTCAGCCGCTTGACGATCTTGACGCACCGCGGTAGCGAAGGTGGAGCGCTCGCTCCATGTCGCTCGAAGCAACCCGGCTGCTCTGGGTCCTCCTTCTAGTCGTCATCGTGGCGGTGGTGCTGCTGCGCGTTCGCGTCGTTCGGCGCGCGTTCTTGCGCGCCCGCGAACGGCGGCAACTCGAGAAGTCGAACGGGCCGGCCGCACTCGTCGTCCCGAGGACGCGGCGCCTCACCTTGCCCGAGCTGATGGTCGTCCCGGGCGCGCCGCTCGTGCTTCTGAAGAAGCCGGCGCCGACGCGACATCCCATCGTGCTCGCGCACGGCTATCTCGGGTTCGCGTCGCTCGGCGTACATCGCGCGCGCCGCGAGTACTTCGTCGGAGTCCGCAACCGGCTCGAAGCGCTCGGCTACACCGTGCATCTCGCGCGGCTGTCGCCGGCGGCGAGCATCAGCGTGCGCGCGGCGCAGCTCGCTCGTCAAATTGAAGCGCTCCGCTCCGAGCGCGTCAACATCATCGCCCACAGCATGGGCGGCCTCGACGCGCGGTACGCCATTACGCACCTCGGCCTACACGCGCGCGTCGCGTCGCTCACGACCATCGGCACGCCGCATCGAGGGACCCCCATCGCCGACACCAGCGCGATGTTCATCGGCGACTGGCCCAAGTTTCGCCGAATGCTCGACAAGATGGGCGCGAACGTCGACGGATTGTACGATCTGACCACCCTCCGGATGGAGGAGTTCAACCGGCTCGTGACCGACGCCGCGGGCGTCGTCTACTCGAGCGTCATCGGCGCCATCCGGCGCGTCGGCAAGCCCGTGAATCCCCTCCTCTTGCCGGGATACTCGTACCTGCTCCGCACCGCGGGCGAAAACGACGGCGTGGTGCCCGTGGAGTCGCAGAAGTGGGGCGAAGTGTTGGGCGAAATCGAGGCCGATCACTGGGAGCAAATCGGGTGGTCGCGGAGCTTCGACGCGAAGCGGTTCTACGCCATCCTCGCCGAGCATTTGGCGGAGTGGGGATTCTGAAACGCTCGTCCATCGGTGGACTGTCGGAACCTTCGCCCGCCCGATCGGGCGAGCGGGCGAAGGTTCCTTTGCCACTGCACCCGTCTGACGAGCATTCTGGTCTTTTCGCGTGGGTCGCGCGACTTCGTCGCGCTCCAGTTCATTGCTGCATCGTGTAGTCTCGTGAAGAACCATATTCGTGTAATCTCGGGCACCATGGCGGATGAATCGAAGCCCGAGCCCGTCTACGTCATCGAGGCCATTCCGGTCGCCGGCGACAACGAGGTCACGAAGCAGGAGATCGCCGCCGAGGGGATCCCGACGCCGCGTCACCTCCGTCTTTTTTCGGAGATCGGGCGCGGCGGCATGGGGCGCATCCACCCTGCGACGGACAGGAACCTCATCCGTCACGTCGCGTTGAAGCGCCTGGACAAGGAGCTCGCGAAGGAGCCCTTCTATCGCGACGGCTTCATCGCCGAGGCGCAGATCACCGGCCAGCTCGAACATCCGAACATCGTGCCCGTGCACGAGCTCGCGATCGCGCCGAACGGCGTCCCCTACTTCACCATGAAGCTCGTGCAGGGGATGTCGCTCGACCGCTGGCTCAAGGATCCATCGCGGCCGCTCGGATCGACGGAGCGCATCGAAGAGGGCCTCGAGATCCTGGTGAAGGTCTGCGACGCCGTCGCCTACGCGCACCACCGCGGCGTGGTGCATCGCGATCTGAAGCCCGACAACATCATGGTCGCCGGATTCGGCCAGGTTTACTTGATGGATTGGGGGCTCGCGCGGCTCACGAAGACGCGTCCGGCGTCCGGCGACGGATCCCAGATGGAAGCGCCGGGCCCCTGCGGAACGCCGGACTACATGGCGCCGGAGCAAGCGCGCGGTAACCCCGCGGAGATGGACGAGCGCTCCGACGTGTTCGGCCTCGGCGCGATCATGTACGAGCTCGTCAGCGGGAAAGTTCCGTACGGCCGCCTCCGCGGCGCGGAGGCCGTGCTCAAGCAAGCACGCCTCGGCGCGGTGGTGCCCATCGAACAAGCGGCGGCGGGCGTCGGCGTGTCGCGAACTCTGCGCAACATCGTCGCGAAGGCGACCTCGCCGCGGCCCGCGGATCGCCATCAGAGCGTGCTCGAGCTGCAGCGCGAGCTCACGTCGTTCTTGCGCGGCGGCCTCTACCTGCCGAGGAAGAACTTCACCGAGGGCGAGCTCATCATCCGCGAGGGAGATCCCGGCGACGCGGCGTACATGATCGTCAGCGGCCGCTGCCGCGCCTTTCGCACCGTCGGCGCGGAGCACGAGACGCTCGCGATCATGGAAAGCGGCGACGTGTTCGGCGAGATGGCTCTCTTGCTCGACGGACCTCGGGCCGCCTCGGTCGAGGCGCTCGAGCCGGTGACCGTCCTCGTGCTCGGCAAGAGCACCATGACCGAGGGCCTCGGAACGGACGGTTGGACCGGCGCGTTGGTCCGAGCGCTCGCGCACCGCTTCCACGACCTCGAACAGCAGGTCCGCAGCTCCGGCCTGAGACGGGGCTAACGGGTCATTGCGCCTCCGGCCGCAGCGGCCTCCGCGCAGCTAGGCCTCCGTCCCTCCGGGCCTCGCCACTCGCTTCGCTCGGCGCCGTGTCCACGACTGGAGCAAACAAGGCACCCCTGGCCGGCTCCGGAGGTTTGGGCTATAGAGCGGGGGTCACGAACGTTACCGGCATGCGACTCTGCGCCCTCCCTCTGGGATCGCGACGCGTCACGACACTCTGGCGACGCTGCGTGGCGGCGGAAAACCAAATTCTCTAGTTTCCCGCCGTCCATTTTCCGATCTCAGCGGTTCAAAGGAAGATGGGTTTATGCGCCAGGTGGGCGCGGATACTAGAGCCGCACTGAAAGACACGGAAACGCTATGGGCAATCGACTGTATGTTGGAAATCTCTCGTACGACGCAACGACCGAATCCCTTCGCGAGGCGTTCTCGGAGATAGGCGAAGTTACTGACGTTCACATTGCGATGGACCGCGACAGCGGTCGGTCACGCGGCTTCGGGTTCGTGACCATGGGCACCCCCGAGCTCGCGGCAGAAGCCATTTCCCGGATGAATGGCGCGAGCCTCGACGGACGCGCGCTCCGGGTCAACGAGGCCGAGGAGCGTAAGGGCGGCGGCGGTGGCGGCGGCTACGGCGGTGGTGGCGGCGGCGGCCGCGGCGGCGGTGGCCGCGGCGGCGGTGGCGGCTACGGCGGCGGTGGCGGCGGCTACGGCGGCGGCGGCGGCAAGAAGCGCTGGTAAACCCGCCAGGACGGCACGACGGGGCGACTTCGCTCCGTCGTGCTGCTGTCTCCGAGTAAGAAAATGACGCTCCTTTCCCGAAATCGTGCTCTCGTCGCAGTCGGCTCGCCCTCGGGCGCGCGGAAGGCGACAAGCTGAATGATTTGGCGGCGAGGAGACGGAGCGGAGCGGTACGCAGAACGACGCCGGCGCGAAGAAGAGGCCCCGCGCCTGCGCAGCGTCGTGCCGAACCTCGAGAGCCTGCGGCTCGAGATCGAAGAGCATCGAGCAGGGGGCAGCCTGTCCGAGGCGGCGCACGTGCGTCGCATCGTCGTCGAGCGCGCACCGGCGCTCTTCGTGCTTCCGTGCCACGACGCCTCGTGCAAAGGCGGCGGGCACGACGTCACGCACGCCGTTTTGCGGTCGCTCCGCGAGCAGTCGGAGCGATTCACGGGGGAACACCCCTGCCAGGGCCAGGTAGGCTCGTCCGAGTGCCGTCGCGTCCTCGTGTACGTCGGCATCGCCACGTACAAGGCCGAACCGTAGCCGTTACACGGAGCCGAGCGAAGCGAGTGGCGAGGCCGGAGGGACGGAGGCCTCGGTAGAAAAGAGCGAGGAGCCAAGCGAGTGTTCCGCGTCGACGAAGGCCGCTCCAAATGAAACTGAGCGCCCCCAAGGCGGAGCGTCGCTCGGCCGCGGTCAGCTTGGTGACGGATCGCGCGCACTACGACGGAGTCGTCGTGGGTGCGCTGTCCAAGGCGCGCGTCTCGGTTTGGATCGCGACGGCGAACCTGAAGGACCTGCACGTCGAAGCGCCGATCGGCACCGTGGCGCGCGCGCGAGGGCGGTTCGTCTCGATCACCGAGTCCTTCGAAGATCTGGTGCGCCGCGGCGTCGAGATCCGGCTGCTGCACGCGACGGCGCCGTCGCGGCCGTATCGCGAGTCGCTCGCGAAGCGCAAGGCGCTCGTGCCGCCGCTGTTCGAGATGCGCGCGTGCCCCCGCGTGCACCTGAAGATGATCGCCGTCGACGGCGCGTACCTGTACGTCGGCAGCGCGAACTTCACCGGCGCCGGGCTCGGCGCGCGGGGCGAAGGACGCCGCAACTTCGAGATGGGGCTCGCGACGGACGACGACGTGTTGCTCGACGCAGCACAGGCTCGCTTCGACGAGATCTGGTCCGGCAAGGAGTGCAAAGGATGCCGCCTGCGCGACGTCTGCCCCGGACCGCTGGACGAGCCGCACGCGCGCACCGAGTCGCAGCCCCGGACGAGCAAAGCGAGCGGGCGCAGCGAGCGGCGGGCCCGAAGGGACGGAGGGCCCCCTGCGCGTCGGCGCGGTTGAGCTAACGTCACGAGCATGAGCAAATCCGGCAAAGCCCCTTACGAGCTCTACTACTGGCCCGGCATTCAAGGCCGCGGCGAATTCGTGCGTCTGGCGCTGGAGGACGCGGGCGCGGACTACGTCGACGTCGCGCGCCTTCCGAAGGAAAAGGGCGGCGGCGTCACGGCCATCACGCAGGTGCTCACGAGCGCGGACGATCCCGCTTTCGCCCCGCCCATCCTGAAAATCGACGGGCGCTACGTCGCGCAGACCGCGCTGATACTGCAGGTGCTCGGCCCGCGACTCGGCCTGGCTCCGCAAGACGAGCCGAACCGGATATTCGCAGCTCAGCTACAGCTCACGATCGCCGATCTCGTCTCCGAGGTGCACGAGACGCACCACCCCGTGGCGGCCGACCTCTACTTCGAGGATCAGAAACCCGAAGCCGAACGCCGCGCCAAGCATTTCACCAAGGATCGCATCCCCAAGTTCCTGGGCTACTTCGAGCGCGTCCTCGAAAAGAACGGCGGCCGCTTCATGGTCGGCGACGCCGTGAGCTACGTGGATCTGTCCATCTTTCAGATCATGTCCGGCCTGGCCTACGCCTTCCCGCGCGCGTTCGCGTCCCACTCTCCGAACGTCCCGCTGCTCTCCAATTTGACCACACAAGTGGCCACTCGCCCGCGGCTGGCGGAGTACCTTCACTCCCCTAGGCGCATTGCGTTCAATCAGCAGGGCATTTTCCGGCGCTACCCCGAGCTCGACGTTCCGCCTCCGTGAGGGAGCAACAAGCAACAAGCAACATGCAATGAAAGAGCGGGACATTGCATGTTGCTTGTTGCTTGTTCCCTATTTCTGCCTCTCCAGCAGGTCCGAAATCCTGTGTGCCCCGTCGTCTGCCCGTACGATGACGGCGTACGTGTTTTCGAATCCGAACGGCGAAAGCCAGGTCACGGCGTAGCGCGCCGCGAATTCGCGCCTCACCCGCTGGTAAACGGCGTCCGCGGTCGTGTCGGTCGCGTTGGTCTCCCCCAGTATCGCAAAAAGCCCCGTTCCGGTGTACTCGGGGTACACGTCGATGTCCCCGCGCCGGAGCGCGTCGAAGCAGATCTTCGTACCGCCGAGGCCCGTGGTGAGCTTCACGCGGAGCGGCGTATAGGTCTCGACGACCTCCGCGAGGAGCTCCGCGAGCACGTACTGTTCGGCGAAGATCTTCGAACCGATGACGACGTCCGCGGGGTCGCCGCGACGGGGCGGACCGGGCGCCACGCCGGCGGACCGAAGGAACGACTCGGCGACGGCCGCGGGCGTCTCGTGATCGTGCTCGACGCGCGCGTTCATCGCCGCCATCTCCGCGGCGTTGATTCGACCACTTAGCTTGTCGAGCGCGGCGCCGAGCTCCGGGTGCTTCGCGAGCACCTCGCTCCGCGCGATGGGAGCGGCCCAGTACGGCGGGAAATAGTGCGCGTCGTCGGCGAGCACCGAGAGGCCGTATCGCGCGATCTCTCCGTCCGTCGAGTAGCCGACGGCCGCGTCCACGCGACCGTCCGCGAGAGCGCGGTACATCAGCCCGTGGTCCATCTCCACGACCTCCGCCCGCAGGCCGTACTTGGCCGCGAGGCCCGCGTAGCCGTCCTTTCTTTCCATGAACTCCGCAGGCATGGCGATCTTGAGCGAGCTCGCCGGCGCACAGCTCCGCAGCGCTGCGAGGAGCAAGAGCGCCGCGAACGCGAGCAGCGCGGGCTTGAAGAGCCGATCGAGCCGTCGCTCGACCAGGCCGAGCGCGCCGTCGAGCACGAGCGCGAGCAAGGCCGCCGGCACGGCTCCGGTGAGGACGAGCGACGTGTCGGCCAGCGAGATGCCGCGGAAGATGTAGACGCCGAGGCCTCCCGCGCCGACGAGCGCCGCGAGCGTCGCGACGCCCACCCCGACGACGGTCGCGGTGCGGACCCCCGCGAAGATCACCGGCAGCGCCAGCGGCAGCTCGACCTTCGCGATCAGCTGGCCGTCCTTCATCCCCATCGCGACCGCCGCTTCACGCACCGCGGGATCGACCTGACCGACCCCCACCACCGTGTTTCGCACGATGGGCAGCAGGGCGTACAGCAGCAGCGCGATGATCGCCGGCGTGCGCCCGATGCCGGTGAGCGGGATCAGGATGCCGAGCAGCGCGAGGCTCGGCACCGTCTGCAGCACGCTGGCCAGCGCGAGCACCGACGCCGAGAGCGACGGACGCCGCGTGAGCCACACGCCGAGCGGCAACCCGATGACCGTCGCGATGCCCAGGGAAATCACCGTGAGCGAGAGGTGCTCGTAGGCGTGCACGGCGAGCTCTCCGCCTTGGGCGCGCACGAAGGAGACGAGCGCGTTCATGATCGGCATCGCCGGGCGCGAAAGGCGTAGAACGCCGCGAGCACGGACGCGGCGCTCGCGTTCCCGAGGTCGGCTCCGTCGCGACCCGTGACGGCGACGACGGAGCCCGACAGCACCTCCCGGCGCTCGAGGACGTCCAGCAGTCGCGCGGTGACCGGGACACGCTCGGCCGCTCCGCTCGTGCGAGCTACTTCGAGCAGCGGCAGCACGTCTTCCAGCGTCGTCGCCAGAAGCTCCAGCGTCAGCCGTCCCTCGTCGAAGAACCGGCGCACGAAGTCGCTGCGCGGCTCGAACAAGAGCTCCGCGGCGGTGCCGATCTGCTCGACTCTGCCCGCTTCGAGCAGACAGATGCGGTGTCCGACGGCGATGGCCTCGGCGACGTCGTGCGTCACGAGCACCATCGTCTTCCCGAGCTTCGCCGAGAGACGCTGGAACTCCGCCTGCATCCCATGGCGGGTCAGACGATCCAGCGCGCCGAACGGCTCGTCGAGGAGGACGATCGGCGGATCTCCCGCGAGCGCGCGCGCGAGTCCGATGCGTTGCTGCTGACCGCCGCTGAGCTCCGAAGGCCGCTTCGCGGCGGCGCCCGGCAAACCGACCAGCGTCAAGAGCTCCTTCACGCGGGAGTCGATGCGCGCCGCGTCCCAACCGAGCAGCTTCGGCACGACAGCGACGTTCTCGGCGACCGTGTAGTGAGGAAACAGCCCGACGGCCTGGATGACGTAGCCGAGGCTACGCCGCAGTTCTTCCTTCGGTTGCTCGGTGACGAGCTTGCCGAAGACGCGCACCGTGCCCGAGCTCGGCTCGACGAGCCGGTTGATCATCTTCAGCGTCGTGGTCTTGCCCGAGCCGCTGCGGCCGAGCAGGACCAGCGTCTCGCCGCCCTTCACGTCGAAGGACACGTCGTCGACCGCGGCGTGCGCGCCGTAGCGCCTGGTGACCCGTGAGAGCTCGATCATCCCGACGCCCGAACGCTAGCCTCGAGTCGAGCAGTCTTGGAAGAACAGATCACGATCGTCGTGGATGCCGAGCGCCACGAGAAAAACCGGCGCAACCGGCGCCAGCCGGGGCTCTGGTCGCGACAGACGAAAGTCGAGGCTAGCGAGAGAGCGCCGGTGTTCCGCTCAGGGCGCGGGGGTCGCCGCGGGCACGACGACGGTGCCGTCGCGATCGACGTCGACGTAGACCAGACCCGTGAACCCGATGGACAGCGCGTGATCGTAGGGCACGACGTCCGGCAGCGGCGTGTCCGCCTCGGCCCACGCGAGCACCGTGCGATCGGCGCCGTCGAGCGGCACGTCCGTTTCCCCCTCGAAGCGCAGCCCGTCGCGCGGCGGTCCTTCGACGGTGAACGTGCGCGCGACCGTGTCGTCGCGCCACACCTCGACGCGATCCACGGGCACCCAGGCGGGCGCCGAGACGCGTACCTTGACGTGGACGGAACCCGACGAGGGCTGCATCACGCTTCCGACGGGGTTGCCGTCGACCGTCATCTCCACGAACGGGCCCGACGTCACCGTCGTATCGCGCGAACCGAGCAACACGCCGACGGCGCGATCGAACCGCGTCTCGACGGGCTCCGACGGCGTATGGACGTAGGTCCGGGGATAGCCGGCTTCTTCGTAGAGCAGCTTGTGGGAATCGCTGTCGCCCACCGCGGCGACGCGCTTGCCCCGGCGGGCGAGCGCCACGAGATCGCGCGGGCCTTCGCGCACCTTCTCGCGCCGTTCGATCCACATCCCGTTGTACGCTTCGAAGACGTCGAAATCGGCGGAGAACTCTCCGCTGGCGCGTCCGGTGTTCGAGTCCAGGTGCGCGAGATCGAAATAGCCGATCCCCGGATCCATCCGCGCGTGATTGACTTGTAGCACGCGTGCGCCGAGCCTTCGCGCGGAGTCGAACATCTCCGCCGGACGCTTGCCGAAGTAGATGGGCGTCGCTTCCTCGGGCGAGACGGTCGGCACCGGCATGGGATAGGCGTTGAAGTGGCCCCAGCGCTGGCCGGCCGCCGTCAGCTCGACGCCGCGAGCCGTGCCGAGGCGCCGCTCCTGACCGAGCGCGCGAACGCTTGCGGAGTAGTCGGTGATCCGGTTGTGGTCGGTCGCCACGGCGAGGTCGACGCCCTCCGCGACGAGGCTTTCGACGCGCTCTTCCAGAGAGACGTCCGAGTCGGGGCTCGGCGCCGAATGCAGGTGGAAATCACCGGACACCCAGGCGCTCGTGTCGATCGCCGGATGCAGCTCGCCGGACACGGACGCATCGCCGCCCTCGGTGAGGGTGACGTCGCTGACGGCGAGCGTGTACGCCATCCCGTGCGATGCGGTGATCCGGTACGCGCCGGCGGGCAGCGGCAGCTTGGTGCGGCCGTCGAGCAAGTAGAGCGAACGGCCCGCGCGGACCGTACGTCCGTCAGCGACCGCAGGGCGCGGATCGGGCGTGCCGTTCTGCCCTTTGAAGAGCACGTGCACCGGCAGCGGCGCGCCGCTCGCGTCGTGGTACTCGAGCGTCAGCGTCCCCGGCGACGCCGCGCTCGCGACGATCGCGGCGTGACCGCCGGATCCCGGCAACGGGACGCGCGCGTCGGTGAGGACGCCGCGATCGTCTCGCAGCGCGAGGTGGTCGCCGAGCGCCGGAGGAAGCCGGAACGTCCGGGTGGCCCCCGCCGCCACCTCGCCGCGCGCGATCTCCACGTCGCCGGCGTCGCGGAGCGAGACGTCGCCGCCGCGGTTCGGGCCGAAGGTGACGTCGAAGACGCGATTCGCGGAAGAGAGCGTCGCGACGGCGGCGAGCGCGTCGCCTCGAACGACGTGGAAGTAGCGCAGGGCGGAGGTGCCTTCGCCGTAGCGCAGGACCACGGGCGCTGGAAAGACCTCCTCGCCGAAGCGCGACGCGGTCCGCGACGCGTGCATGTGCGGCGCCTCGACGAGCGCGCCCATGCCTTTGTCGCCGAAGGCGACGAAGTCGGTATCGGCGTCGCCGTCGATCAACACGCCGCGGCCGACCACGACCGGCAGCGTACCGACGTTGAGCTCGTCGACGAGCACCGCCGCCTTCGCGGCCGACCCGATGCTCGTCGAGAAACGGAAGAGCCCCGCGTTGACGACGCAGATTTCCTGCGTGAGCCCGGTGCCGATGGGCCCGTACGCGCGCGCCCCCGCGCCGCCTTCGCTGCAGGTGAACGGCTGCGGCGAGCGCCACGCGGGCTCGGCGAGCTCGCCCGCCGGATTGAGCGTCGTGGTCTTGAGCCAAATCAGCGGATCCGTCGTGTCGCCGCGCTCGACGGCGATGTCGACCACCGCGCCGAGCAGCGGGCGGTGTCCCGGGATGTCGGGCGCGCTCACGACCGTGAGCGAGGCGTCGCCGGGCGAGCGAAGCACCAGATCGCCGGCCCTGCCGTAAGCGTCCGGCGCGAGCCGCGGCGCCGTGAGACGCTCGACCGCGCCGAGGAGGGGGGTGTCGCCCTTGCTACGCCACTCGTAGAGCTCGTAAAGACCGAGGATCACGACCAGCATGCCGATCGTGAGCCACGGTGGACGGCGGTTCCGAGCCGCGCCCCGAAAGAAATGCGACCATGAAGGGCCCACTTTGCGTGAGCTCGTGGGGCGCTCGTCCACGGAGGATCAGCTCGTCTTCCAGGGCGAGAACATCTTCTTCAGCATCAGCTTGGTGACGGTGGTCGCGTCGCGCAGCCAGCCGAAGAACGATTTCGGGTAGTTCATGCGCAGGGCGGCCAGCATGCCGTCGTACGTCTCGCGGTCGAACGGGTACCACCAGATGTTGCGCTTCGCCGGAACGATGTCCCAGTTCACGAGCTTCGGTTGGGTCATCTCTTCCAGGCCGAGCGCGGAGTGAGTGCGGCCGAGCCCGGACTCCTTCCAGCCTCCCCACGGCGTTTCGCTCTGCCCGTGGGTGTACAGGTGGTCGTTGATGGTGGTCCCGCCGGACTCCAGCCGCGACGCGAGCTCTTTGCCGACCGCTACGTTCTTCGTCCAGATCGACGACGTCAGCGCCATCGACGAATCGTTCGCGAGGCGGATCGCCTCCTCGATCGACGAGAACTTCATCACCGGCAGGACGGGACCGAACGTCTCCTCGCGCATCAAGTCCATGCCGTGGTCGACGCCGGTCATCAGCGTCGCCGGATAGAAATAGCCCTTGGCGCCCGCGTCCGTCGGGCGGGACTGCGCGACGATCTTCGCGCCTGCCTTGACGGCGTCGTCGACGTGGCGGCGCACCGTCGCGAGCTGCTCTTCCGTGGTCATCGCGCCCATGTCGACGTCGTGGCCCTGGTCCGGGCCGTGCCGCAACGCGCGGGTCTTCGCGGCGAGCAGCTCGACGAACGGCTCGTACACCGATTCGTGCACGTAGATTCGTTCGACGCCGCCGCAGCTCTGACCCGCGTTCTGGTAGCCCGCCCACGCCGCGCCGTTCGCCGCGCGCTCGAGATCCGCGTCGGGGAGCACGATCATCGGGTCCTTGCCGCCGAGCTCCAGCGAGAGCGGCGTCAGCGTCTTCGCCGCCGCGGCCATCAGCGTCTTGCCCGTCGGGACGGAGCCGGTGAAGAACAGCTTGTCGATGCCGTGCTCGAAGAAAGCTTGCGACACGCGGCCGCCGCTGCCGACGATGTGCTGGAAGAGCCCGTCGGGCAGCTCGCCCGCCGCGACGATTCGCTCGATGGCCGCGCCGACCGTGATCGTGGCCGCGGCGACCTTCAAGAGGACGGCGTTGCCCGCCATCAAACCCATGACCACCTCGCCGAATGGGATGGAGAGCGGGTAGTTCCACGGGCTGATGATGCCCACGACGCCGAGCGGGACGCGCCGCAGCTCGTTTCGCTTGTTGACGAAGAGCGTCGAACCCATCGGCACGCGTTTGGGCGCGAGCGCTTTCTCGGCGTTCTTCCCGTACCAGTCGGCGGCGAGCGCGGAAGGGATGACCTCCGTCGTCAGCGCGTCGAGCCGAAGCTTGCCGTTCTCGCGGCTGACGATCTCCGCGAGCTCTTCCGCGTGCTCGACGATGTAGTCGCGCATCTTCGCGACGTGGCGCCGGCGCTCCGCGAAGGAGCGCTTCGCCCAAATTGCCTGGGCGGCGCGCGCCTTCGCGAAGATCTCCGGCATTTTCGAGAGATCCGTGTTGGGGACGCGACCGACTTCTTCGAGCGTCGCCGGGTTGTACGACACCGTCTCGCCGGCACCCGCGAAGGGGCGCGGGCCGGAGGCGGGCGCGGCCTGCGGACGCACGACGGCGTTGGAGCTAGCGATGTCCGACATGTTGACCCGGTCGTGGCGTTACCACGGCGAGCCAAACGCCGCTTCGAAAGCTGCTCGGCGCGTCAAAGAGCAGTGATCTCGCGGCCGGCCACGGCGGGACCAAGCCGACTACCGATGGCAAAAGCGTGCCCGGTCCACGGTGCGTGCATCATTACGAGTCATCCGCGAGCGCGAACGCCATGTACCAGCGCGGGACATCCGAGGGTGACTCGTCACGTGCGAACGCCGCCGAAGCCGCAGAAACTTCGCTCGATCGAGACCCGCTATCGCGGACAGGGACATCAACGGGACATCGCGCCGCCGATGTCCCGTTGATGTGCATCAGTGGGCTACATCGAGTCTCGACTTGAGCGGTCTTGGAAGAACAGATCACGATCGTCGTGGAGGGCAAGAGCCACGAGAAAAACCGGCGAGGCCGGAGCCAGCTGGGCCTCTGGTCGCGAAAGACGCGCGACTTTTGAAGCGTGCCGCATCGACCCCGAAGTCGAGAAATCCGCGCGAAGCGCGGAAAATCACGAGTTTTCTGCACGCGAAACTCGCGAAACTCGCGTCGAGTCCGATCGCTCGCAAAACAAGCCGAATCCTCGAAGTCGTCGAGCACCCGTGAACGGTTCGATGTACCGGTCATGTACCCGCGGCCCGTCGTCGCATGACTCCCCCTCTGCCTGCAGGGCTGGTCCGGTCTACCCCCGGCCGGAGCGCACCCTCGTCCCGTGGATCTCGCGGGGTCGTGGGGACCCTCGCCCGCGCGCAGCCCGATGCGCCGCGATCGAGGCTTCACGACGGAGGGCGAGCACGGAGCGTGAGGGACCCGCCGCGCGCAGCCGGAGGCGAGCACGGCGGCCCGTACCGCGACGTGCTACGCGGGGGAGCAGCTCACTCGAAGCGGCTTCGTCGGACTTTCACTGGATGAGCTGGCTGCAGAACCCGGCGATGCATTGCGCGCGCGCGTCGCAGCAGTCGGCGCTCTTCGTGCACTTCTCCCCGATGTTCGAGCACGTGTGCTCGTCCGGCGGGGCGCAGAGCCCGTCGCGACAGAAGCCGCTGCAGCAATCGATGCCGGACGTGCAATCGCCGCGGTCGGTGATGCACGGCTGGAGCGCGAAGAAGGGCCTCGAGTTGACCCCGTGGAGCTCCTGTCCGGGGATGTAGAACGCGGGATGGCTCGGATCGGTGCCGGGCTTCGCGTTCAGATCGATGGCGGCCATCCAGAGCTTCTTCGTCGTCGGATTGTCGGCGTGAATGTCGTAGTCGCGCGGATCGGACTCCCAGGGATCCCGCGTCGCGACGTTTCCGTAGATGCGCCGGCTCATGAAGACGATCCAGGCGTAGCCTCCGGAGGCCACCGGGCTGATGCTCGGCTCGTAGTTCAGGCGCTCGTCCTGGTTGTGATTGTTGCCGTTGGTGGGCAGGTAGCTCTTGCCGTCCGAACCGACGCCGTTCAGCTGCGACAGGGCCGCGACCTTCTGGGTCTTGAGATCGACCCACCACAGATCTGCCCTGGAGCCGTGCCAGCTCGAGTAGTCGTCGTCGCCGCTGTACCTTCGCTGGAAGACGACCGCGTCGCTCGTCGGCATGAAGGTGGAGAACGCGGGGCGTTCGCCGTTGCCGGGGGTCCACAGCAGCGCGGGATTCGAGAAGGTGTTCGACTTGACGTCGAAGTCCATGGAGACGAGCTGGCGATTCGGCTTGCCGATGGCCGCGGTGCTCGTGCCGTCGACGAATATGAACGCGACGTGCGTGCCGTCCGGCGAGAACGTGGGCAGCCCGATCCTCGTCGCGAACGTGGTGAGGCCCGTCGAAGCGACGTCGGCGCCGGTGACGGCGTCGATGAGCTTGGTCGAGCCCATGACCGACGGAGTGCCGGTGACGTCCACGGAGTTCAGCAGGGCGAGCGTGCCGTCGGGAGACAGCCCGGCCCACCCGGCGGTCCCCTTCGGGTACGGCATCGACTCGAGGTTGCCGTTCTTCAGGTCGTACGTGGACGTGACGGTGTAGTCGTTGCCGTGCTGGACGACCATGCGGTCGCCGTACGCGGAGACGGAGTGGCAGACCCGACAACCCGTGTTGTCGGGAGTGGTGGTCCCGGCGACGAGCGTCGGCGCTTCTGCGCCGACTTCGATGGCCAGCGTCGCAGCCCCGAAGCGCTGGTTCGGGTCCCACTCCACGTGATCCCCAGCCGTGGAGTTCGTCGCGAAGGTGGTGGCGTAGGCCTGGTAATAGACGCGGCCGTTGAAGGGCGCGAGCGCTATCTTGTAGGTCTCCTTCAGAGGACCATAGGCCTGGCCGCCCGCCGCGAGCACGACCTCGAGTGAAAGCGTGCTGCCCGCGGCGCTGCGGGTAGCCGCCTGCCAGACGTCCTTCGGGATCGGAGAGCGCACGAACTTGCTCCCGGCGGCGAGCGCCGAGGGCCTTCCGAAGTACCCCTTGTAATCGTAGCTCGGGGGCGCCGAGAGATGGATGTAGACGGCGTCGAAGTCGCCGTGGCTGCCGCCCTGCCATTGAAGCAGCGGGGGCAATAGATCGAGCGGGAAGACGGTGCCGTCGTACGGATAGATGAGCGAGAGCGACGAGTCCGCCGCCGGCGAGCCCTTGAGCTTCGAGAGGAGATCGTCGGGGACGGCGCCACCCAAGCCTTCGCCGCCCACGCCGCCGAGGCCGCCGGCGCCCGCGTCGCCGATCATCGAATCGGTGCTGCCGTTCTGCTCCGCGGCGATGTTGACGGTGATGTGCACCGTACCGACCGTCATGCCGTTCACCGTGACGACGACGTCGCCGCTGCCCGCCACCTGGCCATTCGGCGTGAAGAGCCCGGTGTTCGGGTCGATGGTGCCGAGGTAGTTGTTCGTCAGCGACCACTGGACGTTCGCGGTTCCGGTCCCCCTAACCGAAAACTGCACGGGATCCGGCGGTCCTCCATTCGGATTGACGGAGATGGTCGGATTGCTCGGGGTGATGACCACCGTCCCCAAGCTGGTTCCGGATTCGATGTTGAAGAAACCGCCTTCCGGTACCGGGATCGAGATGGTCCCGACGACGCCCGCGTCGGGATCGTGAGTGGCCTTCCCATGTTGCTTGCCGCCGCTCGTGCCGCTGCTACTCGAGCACGAGACGGCCGCCCCCGCGGCAACGAACACCACTAGCCCGAACATGCTATTGCGCCGTGCCATAGTCTTACTTTTATCGGCCACCGCTGATGCTCGCGCTAGCCTAAAAATCCCTGTCGATGTGCGCGCTCCGCGCAGATGCGGCTCGCTCGTAGCACGCGCACCCACCTGCCGCGTCCGCGTTTCGAGGTAGGCTGCGGGCGGATGTCGAGCGTCGCGGTCGAGATCGTCGCGCCGGCGGAGGCGCCGACGATGACGCGCGCCTTGCTCGATGCGTGCTCGTCCAGCGTGCGCGTCGGCAGCTGCGAGCTCGCGACACGGACGACGTCCGAGCCGCGCCTCGCTTCCGCGACGGTGCGGTGGAGCGACGCATCGGAGCGGTCGGTGCGCATCGACGTCACGGCAGGCGCACGGGACGCGTCGGCCGTGCGTCTTCGAGTGCTCGCGTTCAAGGACACCGACGCTATAGTGGAGCGCTGGCGCGCCGTTGGTCTCACAATCGCCACGCTCGTCGGCGACGCGCTGGCGAACGCCCCTTCGGGCCCAGCCCCCGTCGACGCGTCGACCGGCACCGAGAACGCGAACGCCGTCGCTGCACCGCAAAATCCCGGCGCCGTCCAGGCCACCGAGGCGAAACCGAGCCCGAAGGCCGCAGCGGCGCCCGAACAGCAACAGAAGGAGGCTGTGTCGCGTACCCCGGTCGATCGGTCTCGTACGCTCGAGCCGTCGACGGCACGCCACGAAGCGACGCCCTCCGGAGCGACGCCGCTGCCGAGGATGCTCTGGGCAACCGTCGCAGGGCAGACCGGACCTGGCCTCGAGTCGGATAGCTTCCGATTCGGCGCGAGCGTCGACGCTGCGTTCCGGCCAGCGGCATTTCCGGTGTTCGGTCGCGTCGCTTTCGGATATTCGAGCCGTGGCACGGACTCGCGAGGGCTCTCCGTTCAGTGGGAGAACGCCGTTGCCGGCGCGGGCGTGGTGGTCGGAAGCGGCGCGCTGCGCTTGGAGCCCCGCGCGGGCATCGGCCTGGAGAACGTGCACGCTCACGAGACGGATCCCGCGACGAAGCACAGCGCCTCCGGCAACAGCTTGGGGCCGAGCTTCCAGCTCGGGCTGGACGGAGTGTTTCAGCTCGGACACTTCGGCTTCGTTCTGACTCTGGAAGGGACGCAAAAGCACGCCCCCACACAAATCTTGGTAGAAGGCCGAGATTTCGGCACCTCGGCGGCGACCACGTGGGGGGTAGGGGCCGGCGTGCGATACTACGTGAAGTGACGAGCACCCGTGCCTGAACCGCACGGCCTTCGGTTACCAAAGACGTACAGCGAGAGCGCGACAGTGGTCGAATCCAGAAGAACGGTGGGAGCGGCCGACCGAGCCCGGCTCCGCGTGGTGGAAGGCGGCGCGACCCCACCCCCCTCCGAGCTGAACGATTCGGACCTGATCGATGCGTTCGAGCGGGGTGAAGGGCACGCCTGCGAGCAGCTCTACGATCGCCTCATCGGAGTCGTGGAGGGCACGCTGTGGAAGATCCTCGGACGCCGCGACGAAGCCCACGACGACCTCGTCCAAACCGCCTTCGAACAGATCGTTCTGACGCTCCAGAAAAAGCGGTTCGCGCGCGCGTGCAGCCTCGCGTCGTGGGCGTCCAGCGTGACGACGCACATCGCCTTCAACGTGCTACGCAGCCGGACGCGCGAGCGGCGCGTCGTCGATCGCGGCAGGGACGGCAGCCACGAGGCGAACAGCCGCAGCGCATGGAGCGACGTCGAACGCGAAGCCGTCGCGCGCCAGACGCTCGCCAGAGTACGCGCTCACCTCGCGGAGATGAACCAGAACTACGCCGCGACGCTCTTCCTGCACGACGTGATGGGGCACGAGCTCGCCGAGATCGCGGTGCTCACCGACGTCTCCATCGCGGCGGCGCAATCGCGGCTCGTGCGCGCTCGCAAAGAGCTGCGGCGTCGCCTGTCGTCGGACGGAAACGGAGACGAGCCATGAGCTCGGATCCACGCCCTTCGGCGCTGCTGCGCGAGCTCGCGAACGAAGAGCCGCCCGCGGAAGGCTTCGCCCCGGCGCGCGCTCGTCGCGAGCGCACGGTCGCGCACCTTCGCGGTCTGCAGGCGCGCGCGGCCGTACGGCGCGAGATCAGCACGTCGTTTCGAAACCGGCTGCTGGTTGCCGCCGCGTTGCTCATTCCTTCGGCCGCGCTCGGCGCTTCGTTGCTGCCGTGGTCGCCGTTCGTTCGCGCGGCGCGCGTGGAACGGAGCCCGGCTCCTGCCGCGAGCGCCGCTGAGCAGCACCCGCGCAGAACCGCGGACCGCGCCCGCCGAACCGCCATAGCGCCCGCCGTCGCCGACACGGCGAGCCCAGCGGAAGCGACGAGCGCTGCGCCCGAAGCAACGGACGCGCCGGCACCGCAACCAGAGCCCGCACCGTCACCTTCGGAGTCGAAAGACGCCCCAGCGCCGCAGCGCGAGCCGTCTCGCGCGCCGCTCGGCGAGAAACACAGGGGCGCTCCGAGCCGCGTCCAGGATTCTAGTACCCTGGCGGACGAGAATCGGCTCATGCAGACCGCGCTCGCCGCCGCGCGCGATGGGCAGAATGGGCGCGCCGTCCGCCTGTTTTCGGAGTTCCTCGAGCGGCATCCGGCGTCGCCGCTCGCGCAGAACGCACAGGTCGAACGGTTCCGAGCCCTCCTGCGCAGCGGCGACGGACGATCCGCGGCGCGCGCCGCGAGCGCGTACTTGAATCAGTACCCGAACGGCATGGCCGCCGACGAAGCTCGAAGGGTGGTCGCGAGGGCCCGGGATGTGCAGAATGCCGCGTCTTTCTGAACGCGCCACGACCGCGCTTTGGACGCACGCTCGGCGGATGCTCGCGGTAACCACGCTGGCCGCGCCGTTCGTCGCGGGCTGCGCCACCGAGCCGGATACCATCCGACTACTGGACGTGTCGGACGCCGGATCTGGGCGGTCGAGCTGTCGCGACGACACGCAGTGCGCGGCGGATCGTCCGCGCTGCGAGCCGAACGAACACCAGTGCGTCGAATGCCTCTCCGCCACGGAGTGCCCGATGGGGATGAGTTGCTCGAGCACGACGCATTCGTGCCAGGACCGCTGCGCGTCCGGCGCCGATTGCGCCGGGCTCGACCGACGAGTTTGCAACGGCGACGGGGCGTGCGTGCAATGCGCGTCGGATGACGACTGCCCCGCCAGCACGGCGACACCGCATTGCGACCAGCTCAGTGGAACGTGCGTCGAGTGCCTCGTTCCCACGGACTGCGATCCCCGTCCGTGTTTCGACGACTGCCTCACTTGTGTCAGCAACAAGTGTGTCTGGCGAACTTAGCGATACGCCTCCGATCCCCTCCCCCACTAGTCTCCTCTCCGCGTGCTCCGTCCACTTCCCGCGTAAATCTACGCGGTCGCTGGACAACAGGTCGCGGCTCTTCAAAATCGTCGAGCCGCGTGAGCCGATCCGGCCGGCTACTGGCACCAACCTGAGACAAAAGGTTACTGCCGGACCGGCACTTACCGGTCCGGCACTGGGAAATCGCGTCGCGCGGCACCCCAGGGCACACGCAGTGAGG
>DASZVB010000081.1:0-129465 GCA_035547195.1 Polyangiaceae bacterium | reverse complement strand
ACCGCCGACGTTCGGTACTTCGAATTTCGCAATCGATGGAACGCTCATGCTCAAGGCTGCACCGCCCGCGTCCGGCACTTCGAATTCCGCGCACTCACCGGTATGGCCGCGGACGTGGCATATACGTACGCGGACATCGCGACGTCCGGCACTTCGAATTCCGCGCACTCACCGGTGCGGAGCGTGCCGCGGTTGTGTTGCTGGCCGGATGCAATGAAGGCCGAGGCTTCCTTCCCCTGAGGCTGCGGCCGTTGCGGACGCGGCCGATTTGGGGGAGGCCGCCCGCCCGCAGCGCGCAGCGCGAGGACGGACGGGGTGGGGGCAGCTCCTCGTTGTTTCGCATCTCGGGCATCCAATCCACGTAGTGGGCGGGTCGAGCCGGGTCGGTCAGAACAGACCGAGGTAGCGCGGCGGGAGCCCGGGGTTCGTTTCGACTTTGACGAGCTGATCGCCGGAGAGGGCGCCCGCGGCGTCGATGGCGAAGCGATGGACGACGCCGCCCATGCGCAGGGCGTCCGCGACGAAGCAGGCGCCGCAGGCGATGTCGCAGACCATGCCGCCGATCGTGAACGGCTGGCCCGCGGAGCGGAGCACGACGGTCGTGGCGCCGGTCGTCAGATCGAGCCGGATGACGGTGTCGTCGGCGCTCATGCCGGTCGTGGGGTCGTCGTAGCCGAACGTCTGGAGAACGAGTGACGTCTCCGACGAGAACGCGGCGAAGAAACCGACGGGGCCCGGACCGAGATCGGTCGCCGCGAATTTCTGCTCGATGCGCGGCTCGGCCGTGATGTCGACGACGGCGACTCCCGATGCGCTCAGGTCCGCCGGCGCGTTCTCGAGCTGTTTTCCCCCGCACGTCACCGCGATTCGTTTGGCGTCCGGCGAAAGGGCGAGGCCGATGCAGTTGAAGAAGCCGTCTAGCACCAGCGTGGTTACGAGCTCGTCCTTCGTCGTATCCACGACGGCGAGCCGCGACGGCGCTTGAGGGGGCGCGGTGATGTTCGCCGGTAGCGCGTCGAGCAGGACGTAGGCGCGGTCGCCTGCAAGGACGATGGCGTCGGGATAGGGCTGCGCGCGCGCGCGATCGTCTCCCAGCGCCGGCGTCATGTCGATGCTGCCGGTGATGGAAGGCTTTCGCGGATCGATGACCAGCACGTCGCCGCCCGTGTCGAAGGGCGTCTCGCCCGGCATGGGGTTCGTGGTGTACCGCGACACGTAAGCCTTGCTGCTCGAGACGAGGACGTAGTCGTGCGGGTTCGAGTTGAACCCCGTGGCGACGGAGAATGAGCGCTTCGCGGCGGTCTCGGGATTCACCCAGATGACGCTCGAGGAGCTCTGGTCCCGGTCCAGGAGGACGATCTCCGATCCGACCACCGGCATGGTCGGAACGACGACGTCGCCGCCGAGCGGCGCGGTCAGCCCGACGGCGCGCGTCGCGCTCGAGGCGACGTTCGGCGCGAGCACGCTTCCGTCGATGCCGATGAGCGCGACGTTGGTCGAGGTGTAGTCGGACTCCGCGACGACCACGCCGCGCGCGCACGCGCCGCCGTCCGCGGAGCCCGTGTCCGCCGCGTCGAGCGCGCCCGCGCCGCGCGCGCCGGACGGCGCCGGGACGTTGCAGGCAGCGAGAACGACGGCAGCTGGGAAGCACGCGGTTCGAATCATCGGAATACTCCTTCTAGGCTGGCCACGAAGGTGCGGCCCGGGAGCGGCAGACCCACGGTGTCGACCTGGCGCGCGTCGAATACGTTGCGGAGCGAAAAGCGCGCCGTGAGCAGGCGTTCGGCGAAGCTCGCGGAGGCCTCGACGTCCACGAGCGTCTCTTCCGGGATCACGACGAGGCCCGCGGCGTCGGCGTAGCGCGACGAGCGATGCGTCACGCGCACGCCGGCCGTGGCCCGGTCGACGGCCAGCGCCGGCAGGCCGTGCTCGGCGACGAGCTCCGTCAGCTCGCTCAGGTAGAGCCTTGGACGAAACGGGAGCACGTCGTTGGCGAGGGCGCGTCCCTCCGACGTGTCGCGCGCGTCGAGGAGGGTCGCGGAGAGCGCTTCGCGGACGGCGGAGAAGAGCTCCGCGCTGCCGGCGAGCTCCACGCCGAGCACCCGCGCGCGCCCCACGTTGTACGGCACCACGACGCCGAGGAAATTCTGCCGGTAGGCGACGAGATCGGACACGCGCCGCGCGAACCCGAAGAGGTCGGCGCCGGCCCTCAAGACGCCGAAGCGACCGCCGGCGTGGACACCGGCGTCGACGGTGTCGCCCTCCTCGGAGGCGAGGTTCGGGTTCCCTCGAACGACGGCGGAGACGCCGTACAGCTCGCCGAGCGTCGGCGTACGGACGTAGTGCCCGACGTTGGCGCGCGCTTCGACGCCGTCGCCGAACCTCTGGAGGATCCCGAGGCGTCCGGCGGGGTTCGCGCCGTCGCACGCGCCCGTCCCCGCGCCCGTGCCGCGCGTCGCGTGGCACTCCAGGTTGCCCGTCGCGACCACGTCGGTGGTCGCTCCGGCGTGCCACGTGGCCGTCGCGGCGGGGCGCAGGGTGAGGCGCTGGGCGCGCACCTCGGCGTCGCCCGGCGTGTCGACGGCGATGTGCTCGACGGCCACGGTGGCCGCGCCGCCGAACGTGAGCAGGTCGCCGGCGTCCGCCGTGATGCGCGCTTGCTCTTCGACGCGCTCTCCCGACGTCGCGACGAACGACGCGCCGGCGAGCGTCCCGTTCGGATCCGTCAGCACGGACGTGGACGCGAGCGCGCTGGTGATGAGCTCGAGCCGGCAGCTCTCCGCGCCCGAAGCGGAATGGCCGCACGGCGTTCGCGCGGCGACCGCGCCGAGCAGCCTTTGCGCGTGCGTCCTCGCCCGTTCGTTCTCGATCACGGCGAGGCCTGGCGAGCCCTGCTCGCGGTCATACGCGTGGAGAAGGGTCGTCACGCGCGCCCCCTTCCCCAGATCGTAGCGAGCGAGCGCCCAGGCGTCGGTCGCGCCGAAGTCGGCGTTGGTGCGGCGCTTCTCGGTGCCGTCGTCGAGCGTGTAGGGGAAGTCGTTCTTCGCGGCCTCGCGCCGCACGGAGACGAGCGCGCGGACGGGTCCGCCGCTCGCGGCGCCGGAGACGTAGAGCGATCGCTCGCCGAAGCTCCCGAACGACGCGCCCGCGTCGACCTCGGAGCGCGACGGGAGCCGCGGCTCGAAGAAGATCGCGCCGCCGACGCCGAGGCGATCGGCGTCGAGCGGCGCGTTGCCGCGGTACACTTCGACGCGATCGATCATGTAAAGGGGCACCGTGGAGAGATCCGCGGTGCCGGTCAGATCGTCGTTGAGGCGCACGCCGGCGAGGTACACCGGCGTCTCGGCGCTGGTCGCGCCGCGGATCGCGGCGGTCGAGAGATCCGAGCTCGAGCCGGTCCGGGTCACCTCGACGCCCGGCACCCGCGCGAGCACCTCCGCCGCGGACGCCCCCGGGCGGCGCAGCTCTTCTCCGGCAACCACGGTGGACGCAGCCGTCTCGTCGCGGCGCCCGGAGCTCGACGCGGCGCCGTGCACCGTCACGGTCGCCGCGTCGCCGGGAGCGTCTGCGGCGCGCGCGGCGGTCACCGCGAGGAGCGCGGTGAAGAAGGCGCGCGCGCCGCGCAGGGAACGCCCGCGCGCCGTCACGGGCAAGCGGGATGCACGATGGACACCGCGTCGAGGTCGTACACGCCCGCGGGTCCGGTGAGATCCGGCCTATCGGTGACGCGCACGTAGCGAGCCCATTTCAGGCCGAGCTCGACGAGATCGTAGGGATCGCCGCCGGCGACCGCCGGATCGGTCGGGTCGATGTCGTTGGTGTCCGCGTTCGCGTAGACGGGATGCCACCCGCTGCACTCACCGTACGGGGGCATCGTCGCGGTGCACGGGAAATCCGTGAAGTGCACGCCGTCCTGGCTCACGCCGACGGTGCCGAGCTCGGCGAAGACGTTGTTCGGGTTGCAATTGATCTCGAAGGGGTTCTCGAAGACGATGAAGTCCGGGCCGGGGCCGTCCACGATCGCGTTCCCCGCGAAATCGACGACGACCCAGCCGCCGTTGCCGAGCGACACGGTGTCCGTCGAGCCGCTGCACGCGCCGCCGCCCTTCGGCGGGCCGAGCACCGGCGCGGGGAAGCGATCTTGTCCGTCGTTCTGTCCCGGACCGAACCAATGCGCGGGCGACCCGGTCGCGAATCGGGCGCCCGCGCCGTGGCAGACGACGCCGTCGGTTGCGTCCGCGGTGGCGTCGGACGCGGCGTCGTTGCGTTCCGGCTCTGGTGCGGCGTCGTTGCGTTCCGGCTCCGATGCGGCGTCGCGTTCCGGTTCCGGTGACGTCGCGTCGAACGGATGTATGGCGGCGTCCGCGGGCGGCGCGAGCCCAGCGTCGTGCCGCGCGGGGGGAAGGCCGGCGTCGTTCGCTGGGCTCGGTGTCGTGGACGCGTCTCGCTCGCCCGGGTGCGTCTCGACGCCGCTGTCTTTGCCTGCGGGATGCGACGTGCCGCCGCAAGCCGTGGACAGCGCGCCGCCGACGATCGCAAGGCCGATGAACGTGCGTTGAAGCGCCACGGCCCTGCTCAGGGGAAGAGAGCGTCGTTCGGGGACGAGGTGAGCTTGCCGGCCCACGGCGACGAGACGAGGGTCGTCGTCTTCGGGGTGATGTGGAACCGCTTTACTCGCGGCTCGGCTTCGAATGCGAGTGGTCTGCACCGGCTCGAGCCTTCTCACTTACAGTGTCGGGACCGCGCCGGAGTTTCACCGGCTTCCCTTTTATGCCCTGAATGGGCAGCAAGACGAGCTAGGGGTTCTTGGCGACGGCTACTTCGTGTGGTCCGACTAGTCCCGAACCCCATCCGGCGTCAATCGCGTGCTCGTTAGGTGACGAAACGAGCGCTCAATAGAGGACGCCGTTCGGCCCGTGCGGCCTCGGGTGGATGCCCGTCGCGCCTTGGACGAGCGGGAGGTACTCGCTCCGCGGAAACGCGGCCATGAATGCGCGCGCGAGCGATCGCGCCTCGTCCATCCTGTTCAGATCCGCGAGCAGGGTGACGATCATCGCCTTGCGCGCCTCGGCGGGTCTGCCGGTGCTCGGGTACCAATCGTCGCCCTTTTGCGCGAGCGCGAGCGCGGCTTCCTTGTCGGTCGATTCGAGCTGCATGAGCTCGTGCATGTAAGCGTCCTCGTTGCTGGGACGGCCCTGCGCGGTCGACGACGCGCTGGCGACGGGAAGCGCCGCGGCCGCCGACGGCATGGGCAACGCCGGCGGCTGCGGCGCGCTGGCACTCGCTTCGTTGGCGACGACGGTTTTCCGCTCCGTGACGGGTCTCTTTTCGTCGCGCCAGAGCAAGAACACGACGGCCACGGCGAAGACGACCAGCGCGAGCGCCAGCGTGCGCGTCCTCGGGATCATCAGAACGCGGCGGAGCAGCCCTTCGACATCGCGAAGCTCTGGATCAACGTGGAGCCGGGGTGCTCGTTGTATTGCCACGGCCACGCGCCCGCGTAGCCCTCGGTCCAGAACGCGTCGAGGATCTGCTGAATCGTCGCGTTGTCGTTGCCGTCGGAGAACGGCATGCTCTGGAGAAAGAATTCGCCCATGACGACGGGGCGGCTCGTGTAGCCGAGCGCCGAAGGGGACTTGGTGTACGGCCAGTACTCGTCGACCCAGCCGTAGATGTGCGGCTCATCGAAGTCGAGCGCGAGGTCCGAGAACGCCCAGTGCCATTTCACCGCTGCCCATCCGACGGTGGTGAGCGCGTCGGGGAGCTCCTTCTTCAGCGCCGTCGCGGATTCGCTGATGAGCGCCTTCATGTCCGCGAGCGCGACCGGAGTCAGATCCGAATTCGGAGAGAAATCTTGCCCGCCGGGAGCGTTGCCGGTGGCCTCGATCGCCCACTCGGGCTCGTTCACGATATCCCAACCGAGCAGACGACTGCGGTCCGCGGCCGTCGCCGCGGCGTGCGCGAGCGGCGTGACGACGTTCGCGACGAGCTTACTTCGCCGGGACGCGTTCGACACCATGGGCGACATCCCGCGGATCATGATGCCGCTGTCGGTGTGATCCGGACGGAAGTCGTCGAAGGAGAAGATCGTGAGGACCAGGTACAGGTCGTTCTTCTTCGCGAGCGCGAGCGCCGCGGCGACGTCCGCGCTCGCCGTCGCGCTGATGCCGCTCGGATCGCCGTTGCCGTCGAAGGTCACGCCGTCGCCGCGGAAATCGGGGAATACCCACCACCTGATGACCGACGCGCCCATCGCGCGCATGGATTGCAGGTCCGAGTCGTAGGTGTTTTGATCCTGGCTGACGCCCTTCTCGTTGAACGGCGTGATGCCGCCGAAATCGCCGGCGAAGTTGTGCCAGGCGTAGTTCAAGCCGAGGGCGAACCGCTTCTCGCAAGCGTGCGTCAGCCCGTTCGCCATGGGGCAAGCGTCGGTGACGCCGGTACAGCTCGCCGGCGCGGCGCCGCCCGCGCCGGAAGCGCCGCCCGCCGCCGTGTGCCCGCCGTTCGTCGCGCCGCTCGAGCCGGTCATGGACGCTCCGCCGGCGCCGCCGTTCGTCGCGCCACCCATGGACGCTCCGCCGCCGCTTCCGCCGTTGTTCGTCGTCGCGCCGCCGTTGCTCGTCGTCGCGCCGCCGGCGGAAGTCGACGTTCGCCCCGCCGCTGCGGCGGTTCCGGTCGTGGTCTCGCCCGCAGCTCCGCCGCTCGCACCCGGTGTAACCGAACCGTTACCGTCCGAACCGGCGTCCAGAGCGGCGAGGCCGTTCGTCGACGAGCCGTCGCTGCTGCATCCTGCGGCGAGCAGCGCGCAAGAAAGCGCCAGAGCTTGCCCGTGTGTAGTTGCCGTGGTGCGCATCCGAACCAAAGTAGTCGCGTGAGCCGCGCTATAGGGGCCGGTTTTTTGAAAAGGGTGAGATCGGCGCCGATGTCGCGCAAAGTATTCTGCTGTGTTCTCGTGAAGATTCAGTCGATCCTCGCGTACAATGATGACGTCGGGACGCAGCCTTCATCATGATCGACGCGAGCTCCAAGAGCAGACCGCTGCGCGACGTCGGATCGACGCCGCCCGCCGCCGGCGACGTGATCGCGGACAAGTACCGCGTGGAGAGCGTCGTGGGCTCGGGCGGGATGGGCATCGTCGTTGCGGCGCGTCATCTCCAGCTCGGGCAGCAAGTGGCGATCAAGTTGCTTCGGTTGAACGACGTCGAGCCCGAGCGACAGGCCGAATCGCGCGCGCGCTTCTTGCGCGAAGGGCAGGCCGCGGCGGCGCTCTCGAGCGATCACGTCGTGCGCATCCACGACGTGGGGACGCTCGAATCGGGCGAGCCGTTCATGGTCATGGAGCTGTTGCGCGGCGACGATCTGTCGGCGATCATCGAGCGCCAGGGCTCGGCGCCGATCGCCGTCGCGGTCGACTACATCCTGCAGGCGTGTGACGCCGTCGCCGAAGCGCACGCAGCGGGCATCGTGCATCGCGATCTGAAGCCGTCGAACCTGTTCGTGTCGTCGCGCAGCGACGGCCGCGTCACGCTGAAGGTCCTCGACTTCGGGATCTCGAAGGCCGTCGCAGGCAATCAGAACGCCTTCGACGGCAACCTCACCGAGACGCGTTCCGTCGTCGGTTCGCCTTACTACATGTCGCCCGAGCAGGTGCGCGACGCCAAGCGCGTCGACGGCCGCTCCGACATCTGGTCGCTCGGCACGATCTTGTACGAGCTCCTCACCGCCGAGACCCCGTTCGACGCGACGACGTTCCCGGGGATCTGCGCGGCCATCGCCGCCGACACGCCGCGTTCGCTCCGGGAAGTGCGCTCCGATGTCCCTGCGGAGCTCGACGCGGTCGTCTCGAAGTGTCTCGAAAAGAATCCGGACAAGCGCTACCAGACGATCGCCGAGCTCGTGCAGGCGCTCGCGCCGTTCGCTTCCGGCGGCTCGGCGGCCGCGAGCGCCGCCTACGCTTCCCGCAAGGACGTGCTGGCGCTCTCCGAGCCGTTCGAAGCGCGCCCGGCGATCCCCGATCGCAACGCGGCGACGATTCACGCGACGGAGCAATCCGGTCCGCCGTCGGCGCTCGCCGTCAGCCCGACGACCCAAGTATCGACCGGGAGCCGCTCCGCCGGGGGGCGCGCGCTCGACGGAGGTTCCGGCGCGCGCCGGCGCGAGGACTTGGAGTCGTCCGCGACGCTCGTTTCCTCGTCCACTCACAGAGAGCGAAACGGCACGCTCCTATCCGGACAGGCGCCGTCCGCGCCGTCCGCGCCGTCGCGGGCGCGCGGGGTCGCCGTCGCCGTGCTCGTCGCGCTCGCGGCGCTCGGCACGTGGGCGGTCGTGGGAAGGCACGCCGGGCCGCCGACTTCGGCGCCGGCGAAGGCGTACTCGCTGACCATCGAGTCCACGCCGAGCGGAGCCGCCGTGCTCGCCGACGGCGATCGCGTCGTCGGGACGACGCCCTGCACGGTCCCGCTACGAGAAGCGTTGCAACCCGGTAGAGGCCGGCTGACTCTAAGGCTAAATGGATACGAGCCTTACGAACTCGCGCCGCCGTCCGGCGACCACGACGTCCGGATCAGCGCCGTGCTGAGCAAGACGCCCTCCGCGGAGCCGAACGCGCCGCACGAAGCCCTCGGTTCTCCCTCTGCCGCACCGGCGGAGACCGCCGCGCCTGCTCCGGCGGCGCCGGGCGCGCCACGCCACGCCGCCGTTTCGCCGATTCGCCCGCGTGCGCCCAAGCCGGCAGCCCCGACTTCGGCGAACACGTCTGCGGCGCCCGACATCCGTCTCGAACGCTGAGCCCAGCGGCGAAAAGACGATGCGTTTTCTGGGCGTTCTGCTCGTAGTCTGTCTATTCGCGGTCTGTCTTTCGGGACGCGCGCGCGCCGACGATTTCGCCGACGAGGCCGACGTCGAGTTCCGCATCGGCGCCGATCGCTACACGGCCGGCGACTACCAGGGCGCTCTCGAGCATTTCCTCGCTTCGAACCGGCTCGCCCCGAACCGCAACGTCGTCTTCAACATCGCCCGCACTTACGAAAAGCTCTCCCGCTTTCCAGAAGCGTTCCGCTACTACGTGAGCGCGCTCGCCGACGAGACGGACCCGTCGGCGCGAGCGCGCATCTCGAGCGCCCTCGACACGATCCGCCCGCACGTCGCGGTGCTCGACGTCGAGACCACGCCGCCCGGAGCGACCCTCTACATCGATCGCAAGGATCTCGGCTCGCGCGGTGAGAGCCCGCGTGTGCTCGGGGTCGATCCCGGCAAGTACCGCGTCATCGCCGAGCTCGCGGGCTACTACCCGGGAGAGGCCGTCGTCGACGACGCCCGCGCCGGCGTGACGAGCCGGGTGAGCGTCGTGCTCAAGCAGATCCTCGGGCGCCTTCGGGTCGAGGGCGCCGCGCACGGCGCACGGGTACGCATCGACGACGAGACCGGAGTGCCCCGCTGCGTGGTTCCGTGCGCGCTCGATCTGCCGCCGGGGCCGCACGTCGTGCACCTCTCGCTCGAAGGGCATCGGAGCTCGGAGGCCGCGATCGACGTGGTCGCTCGCGAGGAGGTCGTCGTTCGCCCGCGTCTCGAAGAAATGACGGGATCGCTCGTCGTCACCACCGACGAGCCGGGCGCGAGCGTACAGGTGGACGGGCGCGTGCGCGGCTTCACGCCGTCGATCCTGACGTTGCCGGTGGGACCGCACGCGGTCCGCATCGCGCTGCGCGGGTTCACCGAAGTCGTGCGGTCGGTCGATATCGTCGCCGATCACCAGGGGCGCCTCGACGTGGAGCTCACCCGCAACGAACAGGTGCAAGCGGCGTCGCGCAGCACGGAGTCCGTGGAGGACGCACCGACGTCGGTCACCATCATTTCGCGCGAGGAGCTGCTCGCGTTCGGATATCCGACCATCGTCGACGCCGTGCGGGGCGTGCGCGGTATGTACGTGTGGGACGACCACAGCTACGAGTCCATCGGCGTCCGCGGGCTCGGGCGGCTCGGGAGCTACGGCAATCGCATCCTCGTCTTGATCGACGGGCAGCCGACCAACGACGACTGGCTCGGCTCCTCGTACGTCGGCTTCGACGGCCGCACGGATCTCGCCGACATCGAGCGGATCGAGATCGTGCGCGGCCCGGGGTCCGTCCTCTACGGGACGAACGCGTTCTCCGCCGTCATCAACCTCGTCACGCGCTATCACGGAGAGCAGCCCGGCGCCGAGGCCGGCGTCTCCGCGGTGCGGGCGGGCGTCGGCCGCGGACGTTATCGGGCCCAGGCGCGACTCGGAAACGAAGGAGGGATCTGGACGTCGATCGCCGGCGCTCACGGCTCGGGGGAGGATCTGAGCTTCCCGTCGCTGGCCGGGCCGAGCGGGCAGAGCGTCGAGTCGCGCGGCGCCGACGGCTTCGACGCCGCGACGTTGCAGGGGCGCGTGTGGTGGCGCTGGCTCACCGCGCAGTGGTTCTTCACGTCGCACGACAAGGCCATCCCCACGGGTGAATACGGGACGCTGATCGGAGATCCGTCGACGCACCAGACCGACCAGCGCGGGTTCCTCGAAGCGCGCGCGGACCCGACGCTCTCGAAATACGTCAAGCTCGAGACCCGTCTTCACTGGAACACGTACCGGTTTCGCGGCGACTACGCGCGCTTGCCGACCGACGGCGGCATCGAACACGACGTGTACGACGGCGCGTGGATCGGCGCCGAGCAGCGGATCGTGCTCACGCCGAGCGAGCTCTGGCGCGTCACCCTCGGCGCGGAGGGTCAGGATCATTATCGCGTCGAGACGTCGGCGCGGGACGACACCGGCTATTTCTTGTACGACGTACAGAACGGCGGCCGGACGTACCAGATCGGCGCGCTCTACGCGCTCGTCGACGCCCACCCGACCCAGCGGCTTCGCCTCTCCGGCGGCGTGCGCCTCGACGGCTACTCGACGTTCGGCAGCTCCATCAACCCGCGCGCGTCGATCGTCTGGCGTCCGTACGATCGCGGTAACCTGAAGATCGTCGGCGGCAAGGCGTTCCGCGCGCCGAGCATCTACGAGCTCTACTACAACGACGGCGGCACCACGCAGATCCCGAGCCCGGATCTGAACCCGGAGTCGATCTACTCCTTCGAGGTGGAGCACTCGCACCACTTCACGCCCGCCGTCACCGGCACCGCCGCCGTCTATTCGAACTACGTCAGAGACCTCGTTCAGTCCGCCGGCATGGGCACGCAAGCGGAGCCGCTGCACTACGTCAACGCCGCGACGCCGATGGTCTCGGTGGGGCTCGAGCTCGGGATCAAGCGCGAGTGGCGTCAGGGGTTCATGCTCGAAGCGTGGTACGCCTACCAGCACTCCGCGTTCCTCGCGAGCGACAGCCTCTCGGATCTCGCGACGCTGCGGCGCGATCCGAATACCCGCGACGTCGCCAACTCGCCCGAGCACCTGGCGGCGTTCAAGGCGGCCGCGCCCCTCGTGGCGCGCACGCTCTCGCTCGCCACGCGCATCACCTTCGAGGGACCGCGCTACGATCGGTACGAATCCGTGAACGACCCTCCGCAGAGCAAGACGTCGCCGGTCGTGCTCTGGGATCTGATCGTGTCCGGCGAGCAGGAGCGCTGGGGGCTTCGCTACTCCGTCGGCGCGTACAACGTCGCGGACTTTCGCTACGCGCTGCCGGTGAGCAACGAGTTCACGCAGGTGACCGTGCCGCAGCGCGGCCGGACGTTCCTGGTGTCGCTCGACAAGTCGTTTTGAGGGTTCGGACCCGGCCTACTCAATTCACCGTGAACGGCTTCTGCGGGCAGTGGAACTGCAGGTCCACGGTCGCGTCCATCACGTTCTTGATGGCGCCGCAGCTCGACGGACAGAGGAAGACCTGGGTCGGGTTCATCTCGTTGTCGTAGTACCAGGCGCCACCGGCCGAAGCCATCGTCGGGCAGGTTGCCGGCGGCATCGTCGCGGTGCATTGGCCGGTGCACGCCACGTGACCGAGGGTCTGGGCCGCCTGCCCCGGCGGCGTGAAGACCACGTTCACCTTCGTCGGGTCGAGCGGCGGTTGGTTCGGATCCTGCGGCGGGATCTTCCACTCGCACGGGAGCGGCGTTTCGACGACGTGCATCGTCTGCACCGTCTTCTTGTCCTGGTGCGAGACCTTGCCGCGAATGGCGTTCAGCGCCTGGACGAAGGCGTCGGCGCCTGCCGAGACGTCGACGGACTTCATGCTGCCGCCCGCCGCCGCGAAGCCGTCGAGGACCTGCATATCGGCCCCCGGCAGACCGAGCACGAACGTCTCCACGCCCTTGGTGAGCCCGTCGGCGATGATGCTGTTCAGGTCCGCCTGCGTCGTGTCGCACGTGGTCGGCGCGCCGTCCGTGATCAGCACCGCGACGCACTTTTCTCCGGTGGGCGAGCTGGACATGAACTGAAGGCACGTGTTGATCATGCCGCGCAGCGCGCATTCCGTGGGAGTGAGCAGCGGCGGGAACCCCGGGGGCGTCGCCATCTGGTACGCGTTGTTGATCGCGGCAGCGTTGCCGGGCAGGGAAGCGATGGGCACGACGGGCATGCCGCAGTCGGAACCCGCGCTGCAGTCTCCCGTCGTGTTGCTCATCGGGGGGAAGACGCCCATTCCGACGTCGAGCCCCGACGAAAGAGGGTCTTTCGTGAACGCGCTCATGGCGTTGGTGGAGTTCACCCAGCTCGTCCCGTTGGCGCCCGGCATCTGCTCGACCATGCTCGACGAGCGATCTTGCATGACGAAGATCGCGACCGGCGTCAGCGTGACGATGGTGTCCGTCACGATCGACGAGTCGGTGATGACGATCTTCTCCGGCGTCTCCTTGATGGGGTGACACGAGCTGTCCATGTCGCGCAGGTTGTTGTTGCCCGCGTTGCCGGCCGTGCCGAGAGTGATGAGTGAACCGCCGCTGCCGTTCGAGATGATCGGCCCGGAGCCACCGGATGAATGAGTCGTGGCGCCGGCGCCGGGCGTCGCGCCTGCACTCGGCGGCAAAGGACCGCCGGCGGCGGAGCCACCGTAGCCACCCGCGCCGAGCTGCGGTCCGGCGCTAGCTGAACACGCCACCAGGCGCCACGCCGCACAACCAATCAGGATGAAGGCCGCACACTTTTTAGCAGTGACCATGCTGTTTCTCTCACTACGTGTTCGAACGCTACCACCGGCGGTCGTCACGCGCAGCGAGCAGGGCGGATTGTAGAGGAAGACAAGATCGCTCTCTGGATAATTTGAGTGAACGAACGCGAAAACGCGCGCATTGTCGGCTGCACTGCAAACATTCAACCGACGTGGTCGTGTACGAATTTCAGAACGCGCCGCGCCAATCCACACTCGCCTCCGAGCCCTCGCTGCCGGCTTCGGTGTGTCCGGATTCGCCCGATGTGTGCAGCGGTTAACGACTTGGCGTTTTCGCGAAACGAGGGAAGCACCAACCGCCGAGGGCGATCGCGGGCCAACGGCTCGGGCCAATCGAATCGGGGCTGAGAGCTCCGTGAGCGGCCGCCCGAGGGGCGACACTCTTCCCATTCGAGCTGGCAGCAGACCGAGCAGTACACGAAGCAGCGGGCTCTTGCCGGCGCCGTTCGGCCCGACCTGCGCGACGCGCTCGGACGGCGCGAGCGACACCTCGACGCCCGAGAGGACCTGGCGTCCTTCATAGGTGAAGGAGAGGGATGGCGGTCGCCGCGTTCACAGGAAGAGCGACAGACCGATACCGACGACCGGGATGCCGGCGCGAACCTGTACGTAAAGCTGCTTCCAGATTCGATAGCGCGCCCCGGCGTACAGCGAAGGGACGACGCGGGTGCCCGAGCCGAAGAGCACCGCGAGGCCCGGCTCCGCGCGGAGGCTCAGGTCGTCGGTCAACCAGACGTTCCACTGAAGCTCGAAGGGGACGATGAAATGCTGATCGGAGCTCGACGCGATCCAGTCGAAGCCCGTGCTCAGCGCGAAGTTGTCCTGTGTGCCGAGAAAGCCGGTCGGAACGACCGGAAACGAAGCTCGCGCTCCGGGGCCCGCTCCTCGGCTCGCGGGGTACGGGGGCAGCGTCGTCTCGCCGACGACCTCGGCTTCGACCTCGACGAAATAGGGCACGTGATAAATGTGCGGAGGGGGTGGCTGATCCGGCGCCGGCGTCGACAGATCGAAGCGGACCTCGCCCGTCGCGCCAGCGGCGAGGGTCGTCTTCTCGGTGCGCTTCGGTTGCCCGGGCGCCGTCGCGGTGACGGCGGTCTCGCCCGGGAGCACCGCGACCGGCTTTCCGAGCTGCTTCTCGTCGAGGCGCGCGTCCGCGACGGTGATGACGGTTCCCTTCGGCGCGTTCGCCACGGTGACGGTGACGAGCGCGATGCGCGGCTTCACCTCGTCGAGCTTCGAGTAGGCGGCGTGCACGGTGTCCGCGTACTTCTCGCCGAGTCCATCGGCTTCGGCGATCGTGGCGTTCAGCTCGTCGTACGCTTCCACGTTGCGGCCGAGCCGCGCGAGCGTCCGCGCGATCATGAAGTGCGAGTTCGGACTTTGCACGATGGCGTAGGAGTCCTGAAATCCCTTCAGCGCCTCCTCGAGCTTGTTCTTGTCGAAGGCCGCCATGGCTCTCCGATACGCGGCCGCCGCCGCGTTCTTGTCCTTGGCGGTCGCCTCGGTGACGGATTTGGAAGCCGCGAGCCCGCGCACCGGTGCGAGGCAGCACGACACCGCAAGAAAGAAGCAAACTGCTCGTCTCACTCAGATCCCTCCGGGCTTGAACCCCGTGTTCGTCACTTCGTGCGAGGGAGGGCGGTGCGGCGCTTCGGCGGCGGCGCGCGGCCTGGTCGCCGAAGCCTTTTCTACGCTTCCCGGCTTCGGCGCGGGCGCGATCTCGGTTTCCTTGGCGGGCGAGGAAGGCGCGACGGTCGCGGGAACGTTCGTGGTTTCGGCGGGCGCCGGCATCGCGGAAGGCGGCGGCGCCGGCGGTAGAGCCGGTACGGCGCTGAGCGGCTCTTCGATGCGCACGGGCGGCGTTTGTACCGTGCGCTCGATGCGCGGTTCGTTCGTCGCCGTGCGGGCGTTGTGCCGGTACACGATGAACACGCCGAGGGCGAGCAAGCTCACGAGCGCCGCGATCACCGCGGATCTCGGGAGCGCTACCGGGGCAGGGGCCGGCGCCGCCGAGCCCTGGCTCGTGTGAATGGGACGCGCACCCGGCGTCCCCGCGATGGCGGCGAGCGGCAGGGCGGTCGCGTCATGTGGCAATGGAGGGGGTCGCTTCGATACCGTGAGCTCTTCCTCTGGCTCGGGATCGTCGTCGTCTTCGACGTCGTCGTCGATGTTGTCGTCGGGAGCGGGCTCGTCTGCTTCTTCGGGCTCGATGGCTTCGGCGCTGTCCGCGCGCGCCCGCGGCGCTTCGGCTTCGGTGCTCGGGGACGAAGGCTCCGCTTGCGGTTCGGTCTCCACCTTCGCCACGGGCGGTGGCTGTGGGGACGCCGTGACTACGGGCGTCGCCGTCGCGCTGGCGGGCGGCGGTGCCGGTCCGGCGATCGGCGTGGTCGTCGCGCTCGCGACGCGGGCACTGGGCGGCGGAGGCGGGTGCGATGACGCGACCGGCGTGGTCGTCGCGCTCGCGACGCGGGCACTGGGTGGCGGCGGCGGGTGAGCTGGCGCGCTGGGTGGCGGCGACGCGTGAGCCGGCGAGCGTGCGCTGGGTGGCGGCGGCGCGTGAGCCGGCGAGCTCGACGGTGATCGTGCGCTGGGTGGCGGCGGCGCGCCGGCGAGGGACACCGCCCGCGCGCTCGGCGGCTCCGGCGTCGGGCCCGGCAACGTGCCGCCGCTGCGCGCCGCGAGCGCTGCGCCGTTGCCCGAAGAGCCCGCTGCCGGCACCGACGCCAGTCGCGGCGCGGGTACCGACGACGGCCGCGGCGCGGGCGCCGGGGGCAGTGAAGCTCGCTTTGCAGGCGGTCGCGACGTTGCCGCCGGGCCTTCGCCGTTTGCCGGGCGCACGCTTTGCGGCGGCAGGGTCAAGCGCTCCTCGCCGGTGAGCGTGCCGGCCGCGGCGCGCTCGAGGATCTGACGGCGCTTGCCGATGGCCGCGTCGGCGAGCGCGGTGACCCACGCGCCGACGCGCTCGGGTGGCGCCGGATCGAGCGCGCGAATGGCGGCTCCGAGCTCGCTCATGGATTGGAAGCGCGCCGCGGGCGCGCGCTCGAGGCAGCGCGCGACGACGTCGGCGATGTCCTTGGCGATGGCCGGAGAAGCCGACCCGCGCGTCGCATCGAGGCGCGCGATGTTCGCCTTCTGCACGCGCTCGCGCGCGCTCTTCGCGTCGTTGCCGGGAAAGAGCCGGCGATTCGCGAGGGCTTCCCACAGGAAGATCCCCACCGCGAAGACGTCGGTGCGTGCGTCGGCGGCGGCACGTGTTTCGAGCTGCTCCGGCGCCGAGTAGCCGATGCGCTGCGGATCGCTCCGAAATGGCTCGCGCGAGGAAGCCGCGGCCGCCGCTCCGACGTCGAGCAGGTGCACGCCGCCGCGAACGTCCACGACGACGCTGTCCGGGTGAACCCCGCCGAAACCGTGCGGCGACGCGGTGGCGAGGGCGCGCTCGTGCACGGATTCGAGCTGCTCGACGAGCGCGAGCGCCATCCCGAGCAGCACCGCGGGCTCTGCCGACGCGTGCTTCACGGCGGCGGTCCGCAAAAGGCTTCTCAGGATTTCGCCGTCGACGAACGGAGTGACGAGGTCGACGGAGGATCGGCCCTCGACGATCTGGAAGCGGTCGCTCTCCGCGCCGGCGATGGCCCAGCGCGCGCCATCCAGAATCGCGGCGCGAGCGCTGGCCGCGACGAGGGGAGCGACGTGACGCACGTACCCGACGCCGTCCTCGGACGCATCCGCGGTGTCGCGCGCAAGCCAGAGCGCACCGAGGTAGCCGCGAGCGGCTTCCACCAAGAAAGTGAAACGCCCCGCAGCGCCCTTCGACCCGTCCTTGGCACGCGGCGCGCCAGGGGGAGAGCCTCCGATGGCCATAGGAGCATCCTACCCCAAAGCCAGCGTGCGTTGAGCACGTGCGCCCCGGACCGCGACGCTTCGTCGAGGTTGGTTCGCGGCGCGACGGTATGCTCCGCTGCGCGCAGCCGTTCGGGCCGTACGGTCGCGCTGGGACGAGACACCTCCGAGGAGGTTCCGATGCGCTTCTGCTCGCGGACGTGTCAGCTAAACCGGCGAACGGGTCATTTTTCTTCGAGACCCCGTTTTCAGCATGGAGCCAGGCGCCACACATCGTCTCCACGGGCGCGCCTCTGCGAGGTCATCGCAACGCTCGTCGCCGCGCGACGCTTGCCGCCGGCGCCGCGCGCTCGAGCGACCCGGCAACCGCACTGGACGCATGTCGACCGGAGGCGTCGCTCGCACGACGGGCGAACCTCTTCGAAACCGAGGACGGCAAGCCGTCTCGTTCCGGATTGCGAGCGCGATGTGCCGTGTGCTCCGACGCCGCACGGAGTCGAAGACCACGCGTTCGGCTCCTCGCGTCAGCGCTCCACACTGGAGCGACGAACACGCGCGAACGCGGGTAGTCCCAGGCGCGAGAAATCGTCGAAGGTCGGATGCTTCGACGCCGAACATCGCGAGTGACGCGAGCGCGCCGCGCATCATTCTACGCACCCAGTGACCCGGACGCTCCGTGTCTTCCGGCCAGGCGAGTCCGGATTTTTCGGGATGCCGGCGAGCAAAAGCCCTTTCCCGCGTGGCGAAAGCATGATGGGCTCTGGCACCCCAATTTCGACCGGGGGTCGCTGTGAGCGAAGCGCGCGAGGGAACGAGAGGAACGAGATGAAGAGTCTGTCCCACTACGTGGTGTTCAACGACAAAAAGCTCGCGCGGCGGTACGCACACGACCGCATCCCGATGGCCACGCTGTACGAAGCGTACTTCGACGGGGACATCGATATCCCAGATATCGACGCTCTACTTAGGGACCGGGATCTCTTCGTCAAGTACACGCTGACACCCAAGCACCTGAAGTGGGCGGTCACGAACTTCGTGCCCGAGGTCGCCATCCACTCGAAGCTCCAGGACCAGCGCATCGTCCGCGAGCACTACGACCGCGGAAACGACTTCTTCGGTTGGTTCCTCGGCGAGCGCATGATCTACACGTCCGGCTTCTTCCAGCACCCCGGCGAGACGCTGGAGCAGGCGCAAGACAACAAGCTGAACCTGGTGTGCCAGAAGCTGCAGCTCGAGCCCGGGCTGAGCCTGCTGGACATCGGCTGCGGCTGGGGAACGCTCGCGTGCCACGCGGCGCGCTACTACGGCGCCGACGCCACGGGGGTCACGCTCTCCAAGAACCAGTGCGCCTTCGGTAACGATCGGGCGAAGGAGTGGGGCGTGGCGGACCGGGCGCGCATCGTCTGCTCGGATTACCGCGACATCCCGAGCCGCAAATTCGACCGAATTTCGAGCCTCGAGATGGTCGAGCACGTCGGCGTGAAGAACCTCGTCTCCTTCTACGAGCAGGTTCGCGATCTGCTCGCGGACGATGGCTTGTTCTTGCTGCAGTGGACGGGGCTTCGTCGCGGTCTCCGGCCGGAAGATCTGATCTGGGGCTTGTTCATGAACAAGTACATTTTCCCCGGGGCCGACGCGAGCTTGCCCCCGGCCGCCATGCTGAACGCCATGGAGAAGGCCGGCTGGGAAACTCACACCGTCGAGAACATCGGCATCCACTACACGGGCACGCTGCGGCGCTGGCACCAGAACTGGGTCAGCAACAAGGCCGCCATCACCGCGAAATACGGCGAGCGCTGGTACCGCATCTGGAACTTGTTCTTGCCCTGGTCGGCGATCGTCGGCGAGCAGGGGAACGCCGGTTGCTTCCAGGTCGTGCTGAACAAGAACATCGACGGCTTCGATCGAACGCGCTGGCTCGGCCGTCGCGGTCCGATCATCGGCGATCGCATGGCGGCGATCCACGCGCCTCCCGCGGCCGCCGCGGCCGCCGAGTGAGGCGGCGCAAGAACGCTCAGAGCGGTCCGACGAATACGTCGAGCACGAGCCCGGCGGTGAATCGCGGCAGCTGAAACGCGATGCCGCCGGTGGTTCCCTCGCGCGATCCGTCGGGGCCAGGGCCGATTTGCGCGAACACCGGGGCATGAATCGCGAGCGTCGGACCGAGCTCGGCGCGCAGCGGATGCGTGACGACGGCGACCGTCGCCCGCAGTAGCCCGCCGAAGATCGCGTGACTCGCGCTGCCGGCGCCGGGCGCGGCGGCGTGTATCTGGTCGAGGAACACGTCCGCGCCGACGCGAAACCGCTCGCCTTCGTCGAGCGCATGAGCGCCGCTCAGGGCGAGGCGAACATCGCGTCCGCTCACGTCGCTCGGCGAGCGGAGCGTGAAGAACACCGTCGCGGCCGCGCCCGCTTCGAAGCGCGCGGGCAGCGACAAGAGCACCGTCGCTCGAGGGCCGAGCGCAGCGGTGTTGGTCCAGAGCTCCGCTCCCATCCCCGCGCCGAGCAGAACGCCGCCGAATCCACGACGTGACGCTCGGGAAACGGCGGCGTCGCGTACCGGCGCAGCGGGAAGCGCCGGCGGAAGCGTCGGAGCCATCGTCGGGGCGGGCGGCGCGCTCACGGGCGAGGCCTGCGCTGCACCGTCGTTCGAGCTCGGCGCGGCCGAGGCCGTGGCCACGGCAGCGGTGACGAGCCCGCCGAGGCCGTCGAGGACTCGGTCGATGCTCGTGCGCGGATCGGGATCCAGGGACACCGTCGTGGCTACGGGGACTCCGGTGAGCGGATGCCACGTCAGCTGGGCTTCTCCCTCACGACAGACCGCGACGAACGTGCCCGGCGTCATCCGGACCAGGAGCTCCGCATGGGCGCGCGCCTCCAGCGCGGAGCGCGATTCGGCGTCGAACGCAGGGCAATCGACGGCGACCGTCACCACGTCCTGTGCCGTCGCACGCGACGCGAACAGCACCGTTGAAAGCAACACGCGCGCCGCGCGGCCAGGGGCGAGACGCCGCAATTTCGACGAGAAGGCGATGATTTCCGACAAGATGTACGCGGGTTCGAGTGCCGCGGCGCCGCGCGCCCGACGATACCCGAAGGAAGCCGGCAGATCTCCGTGGGACGCTCCGAGCCCGGCGGAGGTACTTTTCTCGGGCGGGCCGATTTACCGCACGAAAGGCAGTCGGGCGGGCACGAACATTCGGTGTCGGTGGCACTGACGCAGATGAGACCGAACGCTCAAGCGAGAAGTGAACGTATCCGGACGGCGCAGGCCGTTCCAAGCGTGCTCGCGATCGGCTCGGTCGTGGATCCTCCGGATCTGGAAGAGCGCATCTTCGCGCTCGTATTCCGTCAGATGAACGCGCTCTGGGGGAGGTGGCGCGGCGACTTCGACGACCTCGTTCAGACGGCGTCCGAGCACGCGATACGGTCCCTGCCATCCTTCCGGCGGGAGTCGGAGCTGTCCACCTGGACGTACAAGATCTGCTACCGCACCGTGATGCGTCATCGCAGGTGGTCCTCGCGATGGCTCAAGCGGTTCACGCTCGACGCACCTTCGGCGGACGTGATCGATCGGTCGAAGGACGCTTGCGCGCATCTGGAAGCGGCGGAGCGGGTGGAGCGCATGCGGGCCGCGCTCGACCGGTTGTCGAAGAAGCTACGCGCCGTCGTGGTCCTTCGAGATCTGGAGGGACTCGAGATCGCCGACATCGCGGAGATCGTCGGCGCGGGCGAGGCGACGGTGCGATCGCGGCTTCGTGACGGCCGCCGAAGGCTCTCGGAGTTGCTCCGCGCGGATCCGTATTTCGGCGCGAGCGCTTGCGGGGGCGAACCATGAGCAACCCGGAGCTCGGAGTCGCTCAGCGGAGGCGCCTCGTCGAGGTGTGGCGCACGAGCGCCCCTTCGAACGAAGAGATCGCGCAGTTTCGCGCGCGCATCCGGCGTGCGCCGCGGGGATCGCGCAGGTCACGGGGCAAGGTGGTGATCGTCGCGCTGGTGCAGGGGCTCTTCTTCGGTGGCGCGACCCTCGCGGCGGCGGCGTGGATTGCGGGCAAGGCGCTGCCGCACTCGACGGCGCCGCGCGCGGCAGTCCCGGTGGTCCGGAGCGCGGCGACCGGGCCGGCGCGCTCGCCGGCACAGGCGGCGCCCGAGCTTCCACCGGTGCCTCCGAGCACGCCCACGGCCTCGTTCGAAGACGTCGACCGCGCGTCGCCGATCGCGGAGAGCGCGACGAAGGCGCCCGGCGCGCAGCAACCAGGCCGTGGAGGTTCATCGCGCCGAGCCCGCGTGGCTTCCATTCCCACGCCCAGCGCAGAGGCGGCTCCAGCGAGCAGCGCGGAAGCCACCGACGTCTCGGTGTCGAGCGCGGGTCCGTGGGCGCGCGTCGCGCAGGCGCTTTCGGAGAGCGACTTTGCAGCAGCGAACGGAGCGCTGGACGAGATCGCGACGAGCGCCGATCCGGCAACGCGGGACGCGGCGGAGCTAACCCGCGCCGAGCTCTCGATCACGCGGGGCGACGGAAGCTCGGCGCGGCCCGTAGTGGAACGACTCGCCCGGTCGGGTGCGACCGGGCTGATACGTAAGAGAGCTACGGCCTTGTTGCAGCGGCTTCCTAGCCGCTGATGAGCTCGCGCAGCCTCGACTCCAAGCCGTCGAGCACCTGACGCGCCCGCGCGATGCCGAGATCGAGCGCCAGCTGACGGAAGGTCGACTCGTGGTGACCACCGCCGCCCGCGGCCGCCGCGTGACCGCGCCCGCGACGGCCGCCGCGAGCGCCCGGCCTGTTACCGGAAGATCGAACCGCGTACACGAGGTTCGTCGAGAACTTGATGCCTTGCTTGGCTCCGGCGGCCACGACCTCGCTCGCCTTCATGCTCGCCGGCTGTGAGCGGACGAACTCGCTCGCGGATTGCTTGCCCGTCGCGGGCTTGGGGCCGCGCTTCGCGCCCGAGGGGCCCTTGTTGCGGGACTTACTGCGGATCGCATAAACGAACGCCGGCGTCAGCTTCAGGTTGGCGGCTTTCGCCTTTGCCACGACGTCTGCTGCGGGCATGTCCGCCGGCAGGCTCCGGATGAAGGCGCTTTTGTTTGGGGTCTTCTTTGCAGCGGTGTTGGGCATATCCTTGTGTTCCTTTGGTCGGGTGACCCCCTGAATTTGCGTGCGTAGAGTCTTGGCGCTCGCCCGAGTCCAGAAAACAACCACGGAAGAGCGCCACGATGCAATAGCAGATCTGGAGGATTCGGCGACTTCTGAGGTCTTTTTAACTCAGCTTGACTCAGCTCGATTCGGCGGATCTGTGACGTCGCGCCTCAGGTTGTGTGGGGACGACCTTCAGTCCAAGCTCGGCTCCATACGTCTGAACCAGACGGGCGGGCTCGGTACATGGCCGAAAAAGGCGAGGCTCGAGGCTAGGGGCAGCAGAAGATCCCCAGGCCACCTGCCTGGACGGTCCCCGTGAGAAGCGTGCAGCCGACCTGGGTACCGATACAGGCGCGGGCATGAGGACCCATGTTGGCCTGAGTACAAGCCCCATCGTCGAGGGGTAGCTCGAAACATGCGTTGATATGGCCGACGGCGCAGTTCAGATAGCTCCCGAGCTGGTCCAGGCAGGCAGGGGCGTTGAGGTCCACGGTGACGCTGCTTCCGTTGCACTCGAGCAGGGGGGACGCGCCCGCACAATGTACGTAGGCTTCGTACGTGCTGGCGCAGGCGGGGGCCAGCGTATAACCGAGACCGCAGAGCGCAGCGCAGTCCTGGGCGGTAACTCCAAGGTTGCAGGAGCCCGCCGTCACTCCACACGACGAGTCGCACGCCTGCTTCACCGCCGACCCAGGATCGTCGTCGTCTCCGCACGCAGCCAACGCGATTACAGATGCTGCAACGATTATGGCGGCGAGAGCGGGAACCCGTTTGCGCAAAGACGCGATGGACATGTGCGGGCAGTGCTAGCACTACTGTTAGAGACTTTGGCAGAACAGATCACGATCTGCGCGGATCGCCACGTCTCCGGCGCCCATCTCGCGATGGAACGAAATTCCCGGCAAATCGGCAAGTTTCCAGCAGTGGTGCTAGCCTCGACTCGAGCGAGGCTTGGGTTTTCTGCACGCGAAAAGCGCGAAACTCGAAGCTAGGACGTTTCTTCCTCGAGAACAACGTCCGTGCTGTGCTACGGCGCAGCGCTCTGCGTCACGTCGTCTCGTCGTCTCGAAACCTTCAGCACGCCGCCCACGGGCGTGTGAATCCTTTGGAATCGTCGTGGCTTCCGTAGGGCGCAAACTCCCCGTAAACGCCTGAAACCGTCCCGCAGCGCACGAAGGCCGCGAGAGGGCGCAATTGTATTTCGTCAATTGAGCCCGACGCGGAGCCGGTCGAGAATTTGGGTCAGGACCGGTCGATAGCCGAAGTCGTCGCGTGAGTCGTCGGTGACGTTGCGTGCACAGATGGACGCTGCAACGGCGTTGTGTCCAACGCCGCGCAGTACCTGGAGCTCACGGACGCCCGGATATGATTTTCCGCGATATTGCGTCGAGCCATAGCTGCCGTCGTCCGCCTGGCAGATGGCGCGATGGGAGCCGCTGAAGAACGTACAATCCGCGGAGTATTGCTCGGGCGTCGTAAGGTCGAAGATGCAATCGTATTGCGGTTCGACTGGGGCGTCACCGAGCGCCGTTTCGTGACCGTTGATGGGGTTGGCTCTCGGGCTATTGGCCGTGTCCGGCGCCAGCGGCACGCCGACGATCGGCTGCACACCGGTCCGCTCCGCGATGGTCTCTATCATGAGCGGATCGCGAGGCGCCGCCCCGGTATCGGAATTGGGCAAGACGAGATCCCAAGTTCCGTCCCTCTCCATTTCGTCGGCGTTCTTCAGCGCGAGGTGCGTCGTGTCGCTGGGGTTCTCGGCGATGTCTTGCCACGGAACGCCGATGATGGCGGCGAAGAAGACGAGGGAAGCGTCGCGCCGCGGCGCCTGGCCGGTGGGATCTTCGAACAGCGGGTTGGGTACGAGATCGCCTTTTTGGTTCGGCACTCTCTTACCCGTGAGACCGTCGATGTAGCGGCTCGTGGGGTACAGGTAATCGCGACCATATTGGCGTTTCTGGTCGAAGCACCGCAAGAGGCCGCTGTCTTCGCCGGCGGTGTAAGGCCCTTTCTGGCACTCCGCGTCGCTCTGCGAGTCGGGACAACCCGACGGGGTCGGATCGTCGCAGGACCTGCAACACCGGTCGTCGGGGTTCGCGGCGCACTGGCTCGTCGCGCGCGCCATCGTCCCGATGTCGTCGAAGACGTGATAGCTGAGGCCGCCCGCGGTGAGCGAGCAGTCGTTCTCGTCCGTGAGCACGACCACCGCGACGAGCGAGTCGTAGCGCAAAAAGCTCTTTCGCTCGGCGAGGAGCTCGTCGTCGATGCCCACCTGAACGGCGCAGTTTCCGGTGTGCACGCCGTCGTTGCACGGCGCAAGTTGCATCTTCTCGTACGGCTCGGGATCGATCAGAAAACGGTACATCCCTTCGAGCGGCATTTCGTAAGGGCAGCCGCCTTCGCCGAGCGAGACGAGATTTTTCACTTCCGTCGCGAGCGCCGTCGGATCTTTCTCGCCGGGAGGGTCGCCCACCTGCGCCGGATCCCAGGCGATGAAGCCGCTCTTTGCGGCCGGGCCGGTCGACGGCGCGCGCAGATGCCCGTGGTCGTTCGCCGGCGACGCCGAGAACCCGACGCCGCACGACGGCGCCCCCACGCCGCCGAGGCTCGTCGAGACCACGCCGATGTGCAGATCCTGCACGGAGTTGAATTCGCGCAGCGTCCCCGAAGGACAGGGCGCGAGCGGTCCGTTCGGCTGAGTCGCCGAAGGCGCGAGCGTCGTCGGGTCGACGCAGAGCGGGTTGATCAATCGCGCGACGAGGTCGGGCAACGCCCGCGCGAGGATGACTTGCTTGTCGCGCATCGACCCGGAATCGTCGACGACGAACAGCAGATCGATCTTGTCCGCCCGCGCTTGCTGCGCCGTGGGCGGGATCGCGGTCGGGGCGCGCGTCGGGGTCGGAGCGGGCGCCGGAGCGCCGGCGTCCGCCCTCGAGCCCGCGAACGAGAGCCCGGTGCGCGCGCCGCAATCCGTCGCGAACGCCGCGACGAGGATGAGCATGAGCGCGGCGCGCCGGCCTTCAGCGCGCGATGTCGATTCTCCACGAGGAGCAGCAGCCATGAGCCTTGTCGTGCAGTGCACGCCCGTTTCCGGCCGGCGAAGAGTAGCGGTCTGGCCCGGTTCGAGCGCGAAAAACCCCGACGAGCGCGACCCGTCCGATGAGCTCGTGCGATCGCGACGGAGCTTTACCGCGACGGCGTCCGAGGAAGAGACGAGCGAGCAAATCTCGTCACCCGATTTCGAATGTCGAACGCGCTTCTGCGATGTGCACGACCTCGCCGGCGCTCGGCGGCGAAAAGCGGACGAAGTGGTCCTTCTGCCACACGACCCAGCAGAGCGCGGCTGAATCCAGGGGTTTCTCGAACGTGAACACCGCGACGAGGGGACGGCCGTCGTCGGTGACCCGGGTCACTTCTATCGTCAGGCCTTCGAGCGTGACGCGGTCGCCCGGCGTGAACGGGTCGTTTCGCCCGCGGTACAGGCGCGTCAGCATCGGCCCGAGGAGCCCGCCTTCGTAGGTGAGCTCCAGGCGGTGCGCGTCCAGGCGTCGCGCGTCGATGGGCACCGGCCCCACCGAGAGGAGCCTTTGTCGCCCTATGTCGGGCCGATGCTCGAGGCGCGCCATCAGCCGCGGGAACGTGCCGGAGTAGTACTCGGGAGCGTTCACCAGCACGAGCTCCTGCGACGGCGGGTCCGTGAGCGCGTCGTACGCGCTCGGTACGACTTCGTCGGTGATCGATCGCGTGACCCAGATGTTCAACGTGAGCACGGGCAAGAGGAGCGGCGAAACGGCCGCGTGGAGGCCGCCGGACAGGAACACGAAGACGCGGTTGGCCTTGTCCCAGGCGCCGCGCGGTAGCCGCGGGTCGCCGATGCGCAGGGCATTTATGAGATGCGCCAGCACCCCCATCGCGCCCAGGCTCGGAAAATAGAGCAAGCGATTGTGCGGGATGGCGGTGCACGCCGGCACCAGCGCGAACAGCGTTCCGAGCATCCAGAACCGCGCGTCGCGGTCGTACCGCGCGATCGCCCACCCGGAGACCGCGATGAGCGCGGTGAACGAGATGGACGCGACGACCGCGAGCGTCGCGAGCTTCGCGCCGACGAAGAACACCGCTTCCGCCGGAGGGATCCCGAACGTGCCGAGCAAGAGCAAGGGGATGCGCTCCGGGAGCACGCGCAGGAACACGAGCGGCTCCGCCAGCGGATCGATGTACAGGCCCGACCCCGCGGCGCCGAAGCCCATGAAATCGTACGCGAGCCGCCAAGCGACGGTGCCGAGCAGGTACGGGAGGAGCGCGCGAAGACGCTCGCCGAGGGGCGCTTCGTCCAACACCAGGGCGTACGCGAGCAGATAGGCCCACGCGCCGAGCGCGATCTCGCCGCCGAGCAGCCCGACGAGGAGGCACGCGACGCCGAGACCGGCGAGCCGCACCGACCGCTGCTCGCGGCTCTTCGCGTACACCAAGATCGCCGCGGTGCCGAAGAACGCGCCGATCAGCGCGTTGCGGTTCGCGATCCACGAGACGGGCATTGCGTGTACGTGGTCGACGGCGAACGCGACCGCGGTCGCGAAGCTCATCGCGGAGACGCCCATGAAGCGGCGGTAGAGGAGCGTGGCGACGTAAACCGCAGCGCCCAGCCACAACATGTTGTGCAGGTGCATGAGCAGCGGACTGTCGGGGAACAACAGATAGTCGAGCCTGTGCGTGAACGACGAGACCGGTCGCAGGAACGCGACGCGCAGGTTCTCGTTCGTCCACCACGGCGCGAAGCCGTCCTCCATGAGCTGGTGGGTGAGCTTCGGCACGCCGGGTATGATCGTAAAAAGCGACAAGTATGATGGACATATCTCGCGCGAGCCGGGCAGCTCGAGCCCGCAGTAGCGGTGCAGGTAGTCGTCGAGCTCGAAGCCGATGAAGAGCGACGGCGACGCGAGCGCCATCGAGAGAAGCCCGAGGAAGAGCGGCAGCCGCGGCGAGAAGATCAGGTCGGCAATCGCCTGTCCGATGCGATTCTTTTGCGTCATTCGCGCTGACTGATCGCCGCGCACGGTCTCTAACATGGGCACGCCGCGTCCCGACATGTTCGGTTATTGCGCAGAGAGCAGCCAAACGTGAGCCAAGCGAGCAACAAGCGAGGGGGCGACATTGAGAGTGTTGTACGCGCGTTTGCGCCCTTAACCATCGAGCGCCAATGTAGAATAACCCGCGCTCTTCGATGCTCGCACTACTTCGGGAAATCAGCCTTCGCCATTGGACGCGAGCGCCCCTGCGCTCGTTGCTCATCGTCCTGGGTATTTCGCTCGGCGTCGCGCTGTACGTCTCCACCGAAGCGGCGTCGCGGGCGATGATCGCGGCCTTCAACGAGCTCGTGGCGCGCGTCTCTGCCCGCGCGGATCTCACGATCGAAGGCGCGGGCTCCGGCGTCTCGAGCGACATGCTCGGCGAAGTGACGGAGGTCCCGGGGGTCGCGCACGCGGCGGCGTCGCTCGAGCTCACGTCGCAGGCGCCCGATTACGGCGAGTCGCTCCTGGTGCTCGGCGTGGATCTGCTCGGCGATCTGCATTTTCTCCCGTTCAACGTGACCCAGGGCGAGTCGCGCGTCATCGAAGATCCTCTCGCGTTCGTCAACGACCCGCTCGCGGTGCTCGTCGCGCAGCGCTTCGCGAAGCGCCACGGCCTGACGAGGGGCGGCACGCTCCGCATGCTGACGGCGGACGGGCCGAAAGATTTCCACGTCCGCGGCGTCCTCGACGACTCCGGGCCCGCCTCGTCGTTCGGCGGTCAAGTCGTCGTCATGTTCCTCGACGCCGCGCAGGTCTCGTTCTCGCGCGGCGTCTCCGTCGACCGGATCGACGTCGCCGTCGACCCGGGGGTGCGGGCTTCGGACGTCCGGCAGCGACTCGCGAAGAAGCTCGGCCCCGGCGTGTCCGTCGAAAACCCCGATCGGCTGGGGGCGCATCTGAAGGAGCTGGTGCTCCCGATGAGCGCGGCGCTCGAGCTCACGGAGCTCATCGCGCTGCTCGTCGGCGTGTTCCTCGTGTACAACGCCGTCGGCATCGCGGTCGCGCAGCGGAGCCGGGAGATCGGCCTGTTGCGCGCGCTCGGCGTGACGCGGGGCCGCACCGTGCGGCTCTTGTGCCTGGAAGCGGCGGCGCTGTCGTTGCCGGCGGTCGTCCTCGGGCTCGTCATCGCGCGTTCGCTCGCGAAGTGGGCGACGGCGGAGACCCTGCAGGTCGTCAATCGCCTCTATTACTCGATCGCCGTGATGAAGCCCGAGATGACCTCGTCGCTCATGCTCCGCGGGGCCGCCGCCGGCGTCGTCATGGCGCTCTCTGCGGCGTGGTGGCCCGGCCGCCGCGGCGCGCGAATCGATCCGGCGGTCGTCCTTCGCGGCGCTTCGTCGGCCCCGCGCGCGCGGTTGCCGTATCTTCCGCTGCTCGGCGTGGGAGCCGTACTGCTCGTCGCCTCGCGGCTCGGCAGCCTCGGCACGTCGTTCGCGGCGGGGGCGACGTCGCTCACCTGCGCCGTCCTGGGCTCGGCGTTCGCGACGCCGGCGATCGTCGTCGCGACGCGGTTCGCCGCCGTCGGCGCCGTCGAGCGCGTCTTCGGCGTTCCGGGGCGGCTCGGGCTCGACTACGTCGAAAGGACGCTCGGCAGGAGCACTGTCAACGTGCTCGCGCTGATGGTCGCGGTGAGCATGAGCGTCGGCGTCGGCGGGTGGGTCAGCTCTTTCAAGCGGACCCTGTCGTCGTGGTTCGATCGCATCAGCACGGCCGAGCTCACCGTCACCTGCGGCTCCCCGGTCCTCGACCACGGGCACCTACTCATCAGCCCCGAGACGGCGGCCCGCATTTCGAAGGTGGAAGGCGTGAGCGCCGTGCAGCCGCTCCGCGGCCTGCCCACGACCCTGAACGGGCTCTCCTTCAACCTCGCCGGCACGGATACGACCACGTTCCTGGTCGAGGCAAAGAAACGCGGCAAGGGGTGGCCCTTGGTGGAGGGCGCGCCCCTCGAGCCCGCCGAGCTCGAGCGCTCGCCGGAGATCCTCCTCGCCGAGGTCGCCGCTCACCGCATGCACTTGAAGGTCGGCGACCACGTCACGTTCCACGCGCGGAAGCAGGACGTCTCGTTCGAGGTGCGCGGGATCATCGTGGATTATTCGTCCGCCAGCGGCAGCGGCTTCGTGGACCGCAGGTTCTTGCGCGAGTACTGGGGAGAAGAGTCGGTCGACGCGGTGAACGTGTTCGTCGCCGACCGAGCGTCGACGGACACGGTGGCCAATCGCATTCGCCAGACGCTGGGTACCGGCATCTTCGTGACCCAGAACGACGACATCCAGCGTCACCTCGGCGAGATGCTGACCGAGGCGTTCTCGTATGCGCGGTCGGTGGAGTGGGTCACGCTCCTCGTCGCGCTCCTCGGGGTGATGGGGACGATGATCGCCGCGGTTTTGGACCGGAGGCGCGAAATCGGCGCGCTCCGCGCGATCGGCGCCACGGAGCGTCAAGTCGCCGCCGCGATCATCGTCGAAGCCGGCTTCCTCGGGTTCTGCGCGGTGGTCGCCGGCGTCGCGCTGGGCCTGATGGAATCCAGCCTGTTTCTGCGCACTCTCGTGCTTCATGATACCGGCTGGCACGTCGATTTCGTGTTCCCATGGGTCAGCACGGTGAGGATCGGCGCGCTGGCGATCCTCACGTCGATGTTCGCGGGCGGCGTCGCCGCGCTGCAAGCGGCGCGGTCCGACGTGGCGGGTAGCGTCGTCTACGAGTAACGGGCGCCCCGGCGGGCCTTCCGCCGGGTGCTCACCTTCGTGAATTCCGGCTCGAGGAGGGCCGCGCTATCATGAAGGAGACATGGACGCATCTGGCGGGGGCGCCGTCCCGAAAGGCGTGAGCGAAGAGAGAGCGCCCGAGCGGGTCACCACGCCGGAGGGACGCTACCGGATCCTCCTCCGCAGCTTCCCGAGGAGCGCCATCATTCTCTTCGATCGAGAGCTGAGGTTCGTGCTCGTCGACGGTCCGGAAGTGGGGGCCACGGGTTACTCGAAAGCGGCGATGGAGGGGCGCACGGTGTACGAGGCGTTGCCTCCCGATTTCGTGTCGCTGGTCGAAGCGAACATGCTCCGGGTCCTCGGCGGCGAGGAGTTCAGCGCCGAGCTGCCCTTCCAGGATCGCTACTACCGATACGATTACGTTCCGGTGCGCGACGACGCGGGCGACGTCCCCTACGGGTTGATCGTCGCCACCAACGTCACCGACCGTCGCGCCATCGAGACGGAGCTCAGGCGCACCACCGATCGCTTCCAGAAGATCTTCCGCGTGACGCCGGATCCGCTGCTGGTGACCACCCTCTCCGACGGCACCATTCTCGAGACCAACCAAGCCTTCATCGATGTCTTCGGCTGGTCGCGCGAGGAAGTCCTCGGTTCGAACACGCTCGCGCTCGGGATGTGGATCGACCTGACTCGCCGGGTCGAGCTCACGAAACTCCTCCGCAGCTCCGGCAAGCTCGACGCGCTGGAACTGCCGTTTCGCAGCAAAGACGGCGTCGTGCGCGACTTCCTCGTCACGCTGGCGAAGCTCGAGCTCGAGGGGGAGCCGTGCGCGTACGTCGCCTTCCGCGACCAGACCGAAAAAAACCGCGCCGTCCGCGCGCTCGAGCTGAGCGAAGCGCGGCTCCGCGGGCTCGTGGAGGCGACCTTCGAGGGCATCGCCGTCACGCACGCGGGCAAGATCCTGGACGCCAACGATCAGCTCGCCAGCATGTACGGCAAGAAGCGGGAGGAGATCATCGGTCACGACGTGATGGAGCTCATCGCTCCGGAGTCGATGGAGCTCGTCCGGACGAGGATGCGAGAGCGCGACGACCGGGCGTACGAGCACGTCGCGCTCCGCGGCGACGGCAGCCGGTTCCCGGTGGAGGTGCGCGGCAGACACGCCGTCATCCAGGGCACTCCGGTGCGGGTCACCGCGATCCGCGACATGACCCAGCGCAAGAAGGACGAGAGCGTGCGCGAGCGGCTGATCACCGAGCTCTCCGCGCGCAACGCGGAGATGGAGCAATTCACCTACACCGTGTCGCACGACCTGAAGAGCCCGCTCGTCACCATCAACGGCTTCCTCGGGGCGCTGGAGCGCGACATCGAGCTCGGCGACGGCGAGCGGATCAAGAGCGACATGCAACGCATCGCCTCGGCCGCGAGCAAGATGATGCGGCTCTTGAACGATCTGCTCGAATTGTCGCGCGTCGGCCGCGTCACTCTCGGCACCGAGCGCGTCGATCTCGGTGACGTGGTCACGGAGGCGCTCGAGCTCGTGTCGGGGCACCTCGCCGCGCACGGCGCGCGCGTCGTGGTCGAAAAATTGCCGGCCGTCGTGGGCAGCCGAGTCCGCTTGCTCCAGGTCTTTCAAAACCTCATAGAGAACGCGCTGAAGTACATGGGCGCGCAGCCGAATCCGCTCGTCGAGATAGGTACACGACCGGATGAAACAGGCTTGGTGTGCTTCGTCCGCGACAACGGAATCGGCGTCAAACCCGCGCACGCCGAGCGCATTTTCGGTCTCTTCGAGAAGCTGGATCCGAAGTCGGAAGGGACCGGACTCGGGCTTGCGCTGGTGAGGAGGATCATCGAGTATCATGGGGGCAAGGTGTCGGTGGAATCCGACGGCATGCACGGGAGCACGTTCGTGCTCTGGTTTCCGCGGGAACCGAGCCCCACAGTCATTCATAGGGAGGCCAGATGACGCACGAATCCGACCAGGTTCTCGGCCGGACCGTTCTCCACGTGGAGGACAACGCCGATCACGCGGACCTCGTTCGCCGTTGTCTCTCGCGGCACAGGCCCGAGAGCCGCGTGGTGTGCGTCGAGGACGGCGAGGCCGCTCTCGAGTACCTCTCCAAGAACGACTCCGCGTCACCCAGGCCGTTCTTGATCCTCCTGGATCTGCGGCTGCCGAAGGTCGACGGGTTCGAGGTGCTTCGGGCCGTGAAGGGCAACCCGGTGCTGGCGGCGATCCCGGTCGTCGTTCTGACGACGAGCGACAGCGAATCCGACGTGTCGAGCGCGTACGAGCATCACGCGAACAGTTACCTCGTGAAGCCCGACGATTTCGGACTGCTCGACTCCATGTTGAAAGACGTCGGAGATTACTGGCTCGCGTGGAACGTCCAGCCCACCGGAGCGCCCTGAGTGAGCGATCCCGTCGTCCTCCTCGTAGAAGACGACCCGGCGCACGCCGAGCTCGCGTTCCGCTCGCTCACTTCGGTGAAGGTCGCGGTCCATTGCGTGGACACGCTGGCTTCGGCGCGGGAATGGCTCTCCCGTGAACCGGCGGACGTCGTCCTCGCGGATCTACGCTTGCCCGACGGCTCCGCGCTCGAGCTCACTTCGTTCCCGCTGGTCATCATGACCAGCCAGGGCGACGAGGAGCGCGCGGTCGCCGCGATGAAGGGGGGAGCGCTCGACTACGTCGTCAAATCCCGCGAGATGTACCGCGATCTGCCGATCATCGTGGAGCGCGCGCTCCGGGCGGCCCGCGCCTACGGCGACAAGCTCCGCGCCGAGTCCTCGCTGCGCGAGAGCGAGGAGCGGTTCCGGCAGCTCGCGGACACCATCGAGCAGGCGTTCTGGCTGTACGACGTCCGTGAAGAGCGCATGATCTACGCGAGCCCCGCGTTCCCGCGGGTGTACGGCGTCTCCGCCGACGCCGCCAGCGGCAGCGAGCACGCGCGGCTCGCCTTCGTGCACGTGGACGATCTCGCCAAGATCCGCGACGGCGTCGCGCGCGGGCAGCAGACGCACGAGTTTCGGGTCGTGTCGTCGGGCAAGACGATCTGGGTGGAGGAGCGCACGTTCCCGATCGCCGACGACGGCGGGCGTCCCTTTCGCATCGCCGGCCTCGGCCAGGACGTCACGGAGCGTCGAGAGCTCGAGGCGTCTCTGCGTCAGGCGCACAAGATGGAGGCCATCGGCCAGCTCGCCGGCGGAATCGCTCACGATTTCAACAACATGCTGACCGCGATCCTCGCCGCGGGCGAGCAGCTCCAGACGCAGAGCGCGAGCACGGAACAACGCGAGCTCTGCGATCTGGTCGTCGCCGCGGCGAAGCGCGCGGCCGAGCTGACGCACAAGCTGCTCGCCTTCTCCCGCAAGGGCAAGCTGATGAACGCCCCGGTCGACGTCCACGCCGTCATCCGCGAAGCAGCGGCCTTGCTCGAGCGGAGCATCGATCGACGGGTGAGCGTCGTGATGGAGCTCTCGGCTTCGGTGCCCACGGTCGTGGGGGACGCGAGCGAGCTACAAAACGCGATACTGAACCTGGGGATCAACGCCCGCGACGCGATGCCGAGCGGCGGCGAGCTGCGCATCTCGACGGAGGTGCGCGAGCTCGACGAAGCGGCGTGCGCGACGATGCCGTTCGAGCTCGCGCCGGGTCGATACGTCCGCATTTCGGTGCGCGACACCGGGACCGGCATCGCGCCCGAGAACCTCTCGCGGGTCTTCGATCCGTTCTTCACCACGAAACCGGTGGGACAGGGCACCGGGCTCGGGCTCGCCGCCGTGTACGGGACGGCGGTCGAGCACCGCGGCGCCGTCACCGTGTACAGCGATATCGGGCGCGGCACGGTCTTCCACTTGTACCTTCCGCTCGGCGCGACCGAGCCGCTCACGCCGGCGCGGGTGTCGCAGGCGCCCCGCGGCAACGGCCTCGTGCTCTTGGTCGACGACGAGCCCCTGGTGCAGAACGTCGGCAAGCGATTGCTGGAGAGCCTCGGATACGAGGTCGTCGTCGCGCACGACGGCGCCGCGGGCGTGCGCGCGTTCCGCGAATATCACGAGCGACTCGTCGCGGTGCTCTGCGATCTGGTGATGCCGGTGCTCTCGGGCGGCGACGCGAGCGCCGAGATGCGAAGGCTCGATCCCGCCGTGCCCGTCGTCATCTGCAGCGGGTTCGCCCGCGACGATCGCGCGGGCGGCGTGGAGCCCGAGGCCCAGCCGTTCCTGGCGAAGCCGTTTCACCTGTCGGACCTCGCCTCCGTCCTTTCGCGCGTTGCACGTCGCGCGTAGAGCCGGCCCCCGGTTACGCCGATTCGAGCTCCTTCATTCGCGCGGCGACGGCGCTTCGCGTCGCCGCGCGGTGAAGTGCAATGCGCAATCATGAGCGCGTTCGCACAACGAGCGCATCTATCTCGAGCTCCGGCAAGCGTGTTAGGTGCATAGAACCCGATGTGCTCGGCAACACGGCGAACGTTCGTCGCGGGCGCGCTCGCCGTAATCACCGCCGCGTGCTCCGCGCCCGACGAGCAGAGCGCGCCGCGCGCCGCGACGGTGGAAGCGGCGCTCGAAGCGTCGCTCGCGTTCGGCGACGACACCGCGCGGGTCATCGTGAATCTGCGCCCGGCTCCGAAAGGCGCGTCGTTCGCCGAACGCCGCGCGCACCATCGGCGCTTGCAGGACGACCTCGTCGAGGCATACGGCAGCGGCTTCACGCCGCTGCGACGCTTCGAGCACGTGCCGGCGCTCGCGGGTACGGTGACCAAGGCGACGCTCGAACGAATGCGGAGCGATCCGAACGTCACTTACATCCAGCTCGACGGCGCCGGCAGAGGACAGGCGGCCGAGTCCCCCGCCGCGATCGCGCTCGGCGACGACGAGGTGAAGAGCACGTACGGCGTCACCGGCCGCGGCGTGACCGTCGCCGTCCTCGACACCGGAGTGGTGACCAATCACCCGGATCTGAAGAGCTCCGTCGTCGCGCAGCACTGCTTCACGCAATACGATTGCCCGCCGTCGCACACGGCGGAAGGGACGAGCGCCGAGGACGATCACGGACACGGCAGCAACGTCGCCGGCATCATCACGTCCGACGGCGTCGTGGCGCCGCCCGGCTTCGCGCCCGACGCCGATATCGTCGCGGTGAAGATCGACGACCAGAACGACGCCGGACAAATCTCCGATTGGGTCGCGGGGCTCGACTGGGTCTACTCCAATCTATCGACGCTGAAGGTGCGGGTCATGAACCTCAGCATCTGCAGCACCTCGCTCTACGCCGACGCCGCGTCGTGCGACGCCGGACAGCCGGCGCTCGCCGCGGCGGTGAAGAACCTCGTCGACGCCGGGGTCGTCATCTTCTCCGCTTCGGGCAACCAGGGCTCGACGAGCCAGACGTCGGCTCCCGCCTGCAACACCGGCGTCATCGCCGTGGGCGCGACGTACGACGCCGACGTCGGGCATCAGCCTCCAGGCACCAGCACGTATGCGGCACGGTGGGGTTCCGAGTTCGCCGACTGCGCCGACGCGACCACCATGTTCGATCAGATCACCTGCTTCACGAACAGCAACGAGCGCGTCGACATCGTCGCGCCCGGCGCGCCGATGCTCTCCGATTCACTGAACGACGGCACGGAGACATATTGGGGAACGTCGCAGGCGTCGCCGGTCGGCGCTGGAGTCGCCGCGCTGCTCCTGCAATGCGACCCCGGTCTTTCGCCCGCGGACATCGAGAGCGCGATGATCGCCACCGGCGTGCCGCGCAGGGATCCGAAGAACGGCCTCATGTTCCCCTCCCTGCGCGCGCTCGACGTGGTTCGCTCCGTCTGCTTCAAATCCGACGCCGGCGCCGGCCAGGGCGGCACCGCGGGAGCCGGAGGGAGCACCGCGGGCGTTGGAGCGGGCGGAGGCGGAGCCGGCGGTGCGACGATCGGCAGCGCGGGCGCGACGCCGGTCGGCGCTTCCGGGTCGAGCAGTGGAGCGGGCGGCACGCTCGTCGGCGCGGGGGGCTTCGCGGCCGGAGGCTTCACCGCCGCGGGCGGCGCGACGTCGTCGGCGGGCGGTGTGATCGGCGCGAGCGGCGCGATGGGCGCCGGCACGCCGTTCGGCGGCACCGCGGCGGCCGGGTTCGGAGGCCAGGGCGGTGGTGTGATGGCGGAAGCCGACGGCTCGGCGAGCGCCGGATGCAACTGCGCCGTCCCCGGCTCGTCGAGCGATCCCGATGCAGGAAGACTCGCCGGCGTCGGCGTCGCTCTCGGCGCGCTGTCGCGTCGCCGCCGGCGTCGAGCGTAGGGTCCCGCCACGCCGTGCCGGACGGTGACCGCGAACGGACGTGACGGTTTTCGGCAACGGCGAAAAAAGCTAGCCTCGCGCCACGGTGCTCGAACGCAAGCGTCTGCTCGTGCTGGCGTGCGTCTGCGCGGCGTTCTGCGTGTCCGGTGCGTCCGCGCTGGCGTTCGAAACGCTGTGGTTCGACCAAGCGGGTCTCGCGTTCGGCAACGACGTGTGGGCTTCGAGCTGCGTCCTCTCGGCGTTCATGCTGGGGATGGCGACGGGTCACCTCGCCGCGGCTCGGTTTGCTCGTCGTGTCGCGCGGCTACGCGCGTTCGCGGCGCTCGAAGCGACGGCCGCCGTCACCGGCGTGGCCGCGGTGTTCGCGCTCGGCGCTATCGAGCCGCTCTTCGGGGGAGCGGTTTCTGGCCTCTTCGACGACGCGTTCGCGCTGAACGCCACGCGGGTGCTTTGCGCGCTGCTCGTGCTCCTCGTTCCTTCGGCGGCGATGGGCGCGAGCCTGCCCGCGTTGACCGGCGCGCTCGCGTCTTCTCGCGAAGGCTACGGTCCCGTTCTCGGGCTCTTGTACGGCGTCAACACGGCGGGCGGCGTGATCGGCGTTCTTTCGGCGGAGTCGTTCTTCGTTCCGCGCTTCGGCCTGCACGCGGCGGCGCTGTTCGCGGGCGCGGCGCAGATCGCCGTCGCGCTCGTCGCGTTCGTCGCCGGACGCCCGAGCTCCGCGCCCGCGCCCACACCCGCGGACGAAGAAGTCCTAGGCGAACGACGCGCGCCGTGGCTCGTCTGCACTTTCGTCGCGGGAGCTCTGCTCCTCGCGCTCGAAGTGGTGTGGCTGCGCGTCCTCACCTTGTTCGTCGACGACACGTCGAGCGCGTTCGCCGCGATCCTCGCCGTCGTGCTCGCCGCGATCGCGCTCGGCGGGGGCATCGGCGCCGTGTGGACGTCGCGGCGACGCGATGCGCATCGCTTCGCGCCTCGCGTCGCTTACGGGTGTGGCGTGGCCGGTGTCGTGAGCTATCTCGTGTACGCGGCCGCGCTGAACCGCTTTTACGTTCCGGAGGCGCCGCCGTCGGTCGTCGCGCTCATCGCGGCGCCGCTGGTGGCGCCCGTCGCGCTGGGGTCCGGCGTGCTGTTCGCGCTGGTCGGGTCGGGCATTCGACGGACCGTGGGTTCGGGCGTCGTCGCGACGTCGTTCGTGGCCGCGATCAATACGCTCGGCGGGGCCGTCGGTTCGCTCCTCGCGGGATTCGTGCTCTTGCCCTGGCTCGGAATGGAGTGCGCGCTGTTCGTGCTCCTCGCTTCGTACGGCATGGCCGGGTCGTCGGTGAGCTTCGCCGTCCCGGCCCGCCCGCGACTTCGCTTCGGCGAGCTCGCCGTCTTCGCCGCGCTCCTCGCGGTGTTCCCCTTCGTGAAGGCGCGCAGCCGCTTCATCGAGCGCTCGGCGGGGCGCTGGATGCGGAAGGGCGACCGCATCGTCGAGGTGCGCGAAGCGCGAACCGGGACGCTGGTGCACATCCGGCACGAGTTTCACGGTCTCCCCATCTGCGATCAGATCGTGACCAACGCCTATTCGATGACGTCGAACGACTTCCTGGCGCGGCGCTACATGAAGTTCTTCGTGTACCTGCCCGTCGCGGTCGAGCCGCGCGTGTCGAAGGCGCTCTTGCTCGGTTACGGGATGGGCAACACCGCGAAGGCCCTCGTCGACACGAAAGAGGTGGAACGCATCGACGTCGTCGACGTCTCGAGCGACATGCTCGACATGAGTCGCAGCGTGGCGCCGCAGCGCATTCCGGAGCCGCTCGACGACCCCCGTGTGCACGTGCACCTCGGGGACGCCCGTTACTTCCTGCGTTCGACCGACGAAGAGTACGATCTCATCACCGGTGAACCGCCGCCTCCGGTCATGGCGCACGTCGTGAGCCTCTATACGAAGGAGTACTTCGAGCTCATCCGGGATCGGCTGCGCGCGGGGGGCATGGTGACGTACTGGCTGCCCACGATGAACTTGAGCGCGCGGTCGGCGCGATCGCTCATCGCCGCGTTCTGCGACGCGTTCTCGAACTGCTCGCTCTGGAACGGCGCTCGAGAGAACTTCGTGCTCGTCGGTACGCGGGGTCCGCTGACGACGGTGGACGACGCGCGCTTCGCGGCGCAGTGGCGCGAGAAGGACGTCCTGCGCGAGCTCCAGAGCGTCGGGTTCGAGCACCCGACCGAGCTCGGCGCGACGTTCATCGGCGACGCGGATTACCTGAAGGCGCTCACCCGAGACGACCTTCCGCTGGAGGACGACTTTCCGAAGCGCATCGCGGTGAAGGGGGATCGGGACGAGCGCCTCGCGCTAGTCGGACAGTGGCGTGACACGACCGCGGCGCGCGATCGCTTTCGAAATAGCGCGCTCGTCGCGGAGATGTTCCCGCCGATGGCCCGCCGCTTCACGCTCAGCCTGTTCGAAAATCAGCGCCTCTTCAACGATCTTACATTTTCAGGGCCGACGAAGGCGCGCCAGCTCACGGTATTGAAGCAAGTCCTCTGGTCCAGCCCCGTCCACGTCCAGGCTTTGTTGCTCCTCGGAAGCGATCCGGATTTTCAGCGAGCAATCGCTCTGGATACCGCGGACGACGCGCGCGATCCGGCGCTCGCGAAGCACCGGATCGCGGGGGCGCTGGCGGCGCGGAACATGGAGCGCGCCAAAGAGCTCGTTCGCGACGCCCCGGATTCCGCGATCGTGCTGCCCGGGCTCCGAGAATACGTCGATGACTTCCGGCTCGGCGACGCCGCCGCCGGAGAACGACCCGCCCCCTGAGCTTCCGCGGCTCGAATCCCCACGCTTTTAGATCGTGTCGCGCGAGTCAATGTGCGTCAAACGAGGCCATTTATCCCGCGTTCATCCCCGCATTCATCGCCGCGCAGGACCGCCTCGTCCGGCGTGCAAATTGCTCGTGAGCTCGACGGCATGACGCGCACGAGCGGCAACGGAGCGACGATTCACTTGGCGCAACCCGGGAAAAATGAGCCGATGGTCGCCCATCCGGACTCCCTCGGCGGGCGACGCCGTCGCGGCGTGTTCCATCGGTTCGCGCACGCGACGTCGCGCTTCGTCGGGACGTCGCTGGCGTTCTGGGTGGCGCTCCTGGTGGTGGTGGTCTGGGGGGCCACCGGTCCGCTGTTCCACTATTCGGACACGTGGCAGCTCGTCATCAACACAGGCACGACGATCGTCACCTTTCTCATGGTGTTCCTCATTCAGCACACGCAAAACCGGGACACCGAATCACTCCAGCTCAAGCTCGACGAGCTGATCCGAGCCGTCGCCGAGGCGAGGAACGACTTCATCCACCTCGACGACCTCGATGACGACGAGCTCCATGCGCTGCACGAGGAGTTCCAGCACTTGCGGGACCGCGTCACCGAGCGCCGCCGCCGCAAGAACAAGGACGCCTAAGAGCGGAGCGTCGAAATCGCGGGGGCGGACGTACGAAACTTGCGCACTTCAACGCGCCACTCACGCAGTTCTCGCTGCGGCTTCCGCGCGCTCTTCTCCATTGCGCACAATCTTACCTCCTTCGAAGCAAACAACTCATCAGCATCCTTCATCGCGCCAGTGCACTCATCTGCACGCGACACAGCGAGCTGCGACGCACGATGTGAAGCGAAACTTCGCGTGTTTCTACGCGCGTGTTCACGCGCGTAGAAAAGTTATGTCGAGCACATTCGCGTGCGGACGATGCAAGCGAGTTGAGTAATTAAATTGGCATTAGCGGCCACGGTTAGTGGCAGTGCGAGGACGTAGACTCACCCCCGCACACCCGTCGGCAAATCACGCGAGGGAAGCATCGCCCAAAGGAAGGGCAGTGAGATGAGAGTCTATTTCTTTACCGTTCCTGTATTGGCGCTGGCGTCGTCGTTGACCGTGGGTTGCGGCGGCGGTTCCGACAGCCCGAGTTCTGCGTCGCTACCGAACCTTGGCTTGGGTGGCCTTCCGGGCGTCGACACGTCCACGGGTGGGAGCAGTCCGAGCACGGCACCCACCGGTGACACGACCACCCCGCCGCCGGCCACGACGAGCACCGGCGGCACGTCCGGCGTCACGAATCCGTTCGGCGGCGCCGGCGCCGGAACGGGCCCGTTCGGGACGGGTGCCACGACCTCGAGCAGCACCGGTGGCCTTCCCGGGATCGTGACGGGGACCGGTGGCTCCTCGGACACGGGCGGCACTTCCGGAACGGGTGGCGATACCTCGTCGTCGTCTGCGGGCGGTTCCACGTCCAGCGGCGGTGCCGGCGGCAGCACCTCGATCGGGGGCGCCAGCGGCAGCGCGGGCGCTGGCACCGGCGGCGACACGACGATGCTCCACGGCACGTGTTGCTCGGACGGCAATTGCCTCTGCCACGGCGATCCGCCCTCGATGCCCACGTCGATGAACGGGCCTTACAAGACGGCGAGCTTCCCGATGACGACGGGCACCGTCTACTACCCGACCGGCGTCGATGGGCCGCTCGCAGCCGTCAGCATCTGTCCCGGGTTCTTGAACACCGGGCCCGAAATGACGTCGTGGGGTCCGTTCTACGCCTCGTGGGGCATCGTCTGCGTCGTGACGAACACGGGCGCTCTCGATCTTCCGCAGACTCGCGGCACCGAGCTCGTCAACGCCATCAACGAGCTGAAGAAGCAGAATACGACGAGCAGCAGCCCGCTGAACGGAAAGCTCGTCGGCTGGTACGGCACCTCGGGCTACTCGATGGGCGGCGGCGGAACGACGTTCGCGTCCGAGGCCGATCCGACCATGAAGACCTCCGTCGGTCTCGCGGCGTGGGGACCCGACGGCACGACGGACAAGGTGCCGACGCTCTTCATCTGCAGCGACGCCGACACCGTCGCCAGCTGCACCGGTACGAACGCGTCTTACGCGGTGATCAACGCACCGAAGATGATCCTCGACATCCCCGGTGAGAGCCACTTCAACTGGTTCAGTCCGACGGACGCGGGGTTCGGCGAATCGGGCGCCTACGCGCTCGCCTTCCAGAAGGTGTTCCTCGAAAAGGACACCCGCTGGCTGCCGATTCTCAAGACGAAGCCCGCGACGGGCACGACGCAGATGTCCATGATCCAGTAGCCCTTCCCGGGCCGCTGCGGCGTCCTGGGCCGCGCCGCGTCATCGTCGGGCGAGGCGTTGTCGCCGATAATGGCGGCTCGCCCGCCGATGACCATTGGTTCGATCTTTCGCCCGCTGCTCGAGCTCTGTCGCGAGACGAACACCGACATCGCCGATATCCTCCGGCAAGAGGGGTTGTCGGAAGAGCGGCTCGTCGATCCGGAGACGCGGCTGCCGACGGAGCGATCGCGGGCGCTCGGAAAGCGCATCTTCGAGAAGCTCGGAGATCCCGAGGCGGGATTGCGCGCCGCGGAGCGCTTCCGGCCGGAGGACGGGGACCTCGTCTTTTACCTGACGCGGCATTCGAAGACCGCGCTCGAGGCGCTGCAAGCGTTTCCGCGCTACGCGAGGCTCATCGGCGACGCGGCGCTCTGCTCGGTCGCCGTCTCGGCGCATACCGTGGAGCTTTCCTTCGGGCTCACGGGCGGCAGGACGCTGCTGCCCGAGGCCGTCGACTACGCCGTGGCCGTCTTCGCGCGCGGCGCGTGGGCGGCGAGCTTCGGCAAAGCCCGCCTGCTCGAGGCGCGCCTCGCGCGCCCGCGTCCCAAGCGCGTCGAGCCGTATCGGCGTGCGTTGTGCGCTTCGGTGGCGTTCGGCTCGGAGCAATCGACGCTCGTCTTCTCGAGGTCCGAGCTGGAGGCGCCGTTCTCCGACGTCGACCCGAGGCTCCGGGCGATTCTCACCAAGCAAGCCGACGGCGTGCTCGCGGAGCTCCCCGCGGCGACGACGATCGCCGCGGCGGTGCGGGCGAACGTGGCGCGAAGGCTCGAAGGCGGCGTGGTGGGCATCGACTCCGTCGCTCGCGATCTCGGCATGAGCGAGCGCACCCTGAGACGCCGGTTACGAGAATCGGGCCACACGTATCGAGCGCTCGTCGACGCCGTGCGCTCGGAGCGCGCCATCGCGCTCGCCGACCAAGGCAATCACAACGTGACGACGATCGCGCAGCTCTCCGGGTTCGCGGATGCCACGACCTTCGCGCGGGCGTTCCGGCGTTGGACGGGCTCGGCGCCGCACGAGTATCTCCGGCGTTCCCAGCGCTGAACGGCTCTTGGCCGCGCCGGCTCGGAAAAACGGCCGACAGAATCGCCTGCGATCCCGGGCCGTTCGATAGCGTGGACTCCGCGCTCTGGCCCGACTCCGTCGGCCGCGCGAGGAGAGTTCTACATGCCCGGAAAGTCCCGCAAAGCTCGCTTCATCGCGACCGCCTCGGTCGCCGTATTCGTCTCGTCGGCGTCGCTTTCGTGTTCCTCGAACGACGCGGGTGACGGCGCCCCGAGCTCGGTAAAGGCCGACGATGTGTCGTCGGAGCGCGCGGCGCTCCTCGTCCGCGGCAAGAGCGAGACCGTGGTCGACTCCATAGCGTCGATCGAAAATTCGATGTTCACGCGGGCGGGTCGACTCTTCGTGACCGGCGACGACGGAATCTACGAGATCACGCGCGACGCGTCCGGCGTTGCCCGCTCGACCGCGTACGGAGCGGGCAGCGGTTGCAAGTTCGCCGGCATGGCGGAGTCGAACGACGTCCTCTACGTGAACTGCTACGACGGAACCAACTCCTCGGTGTTCGCCGCGAAGCTCGAGGTAGCGCCGAGCTTCCGCAAGATCTACGACCTGCCCGGCGTGGCGCTCGCCAACGGCGCCGCCGCCGACGATTCGGGGCGCCTTTACGTCGCCGACTCCACGCACGGTAACATTTTCCGTCTCACCGTCGACGCGACCGATCCCTTCACGATCACCCAGCGCGAAGCGTTCTCGACCGGCAATCTGTTCCCGAATGGGCTGAAAGTCTTCGACGGAGCCGTCTACTACACGGATTTCGTCGCCGTGAAGCGCATCCCTTTGCTCTCCGGCGGTCGCGCGGGTCCCGTGACGACGCTCGCGACGCAGCTCACGTTCTTCGACGATCTCTACGTCGACGATCGCGGCATCCTCGTCGCAAACTACCTCTTCGGAAGCGTCGAGGCGCTCACCAGCGCGGGCGCCGACGTGCTCGACACCGCGGCGTTCACGTTCAACGGTCCGTCGTCCGTCCTTCCCGCCATGGGACGTCTGGGGTTCGGTAACGATGACTATCTAGTGACGGAGAAGAGCGGAAACAAACTCACCGTGTTTCACTTGAACTGAGCACCCAGCGACGGGTCGAGCTCGCCCGCCCGCGGTGACACAGTGAGGCAAGACGCCCCGGCGTCCACGATCAGAATCCGTTTTAGATCCTCGCGCATCGTTCCTGTGCGTACACGGGCATACCAAAACGACGCGCGAGCCTGGTCGGTGAGACCGATTCGTCGCATTCTTATCGGCAGAGGGTCATGGCGCGCATCGTCGTTCAAAGGGATCGCGGCGTCGTTCTGGTCGTGGACGATGACGAGGACTACCGCACCATCGTCCGTCGGATTCTCGAGCGAGAGCGCTACTTCGTTCTAGAAGCGCGCGACGGCTACGACGCGCTCGATCTGCTGCGCTCCGAAGCCGGGCCCGCGATTCGACTGATCATCTTGGATCTCGTCATGCCTGCGATGTCCGGCTGGGATGTCGTGCAAGAGCTGCGACGGGACCCGGCGCTGTCGCGCGTCCCGGTGCTCGTGACGTCGGCGATGCCGGTGCACGGCGACGCCTCCGGAATCGGCGCGACGATCCCTTCGCTCGGCAAACCGGTCGACGAAGAGCGATTGCTCTCCGCGGTGGCCGGAGTCATGGGTGGGCGCTACAGCGCCGCGCGCATGCGCTTCGCCGCCTCCTCGAGCTCCTCTTCGCGGAGCGCGGCGTACGACGCGCGCAAGAACGAGCGCGAACGCCCGTCGAAGGCGTAATACCGCGGCGACCTGAAGTGCACTCCCTTGCCGAGCGCGCGCTCGGACCACGCATCGACGTCGACGCCCGGCGCGACCGCCGCCCAGAGCGCGAGCCCTCCCACCGGCGCGTCGAAGGAGAGGACGTCTCCGAGCCGGCTTCGTAGCGCGGCGACGAGCGCGTCTCTGCGGGCCAGGCACACGCGGCGCATCCGCCGCGTGTGGCGCTGTACGACGCCGTCCTCGAGCAGCTCTGCGATCGCGAGCTCCAGCGGCGAGTCGCCCTGGCGGTCGACGAACACACGCAGCTGGGCCATGCGATCGAGGACGAGCCGGGGAGCGACGGCGTATCCAACTCGCAACGACGGAGCGAGGATCTTCGAGAGGGTGCCGACGTAAACGACGGCGCCGTGACGATCCGCGCTCGCGAGCGGCAAGACGGGTCTGCCCTGGAAATGGATCTCGTTGTCGTAGTCGTCTTCGACGATGCAAAACCGGTGCTTGCGCGCGAGCTCGAGCAGCGCGATCCGCCGGTCGGCGGACAGCACGGCGAGCGTCGGATATTGATGGTGCGGGGTCACGTACACGGCGCTGACGCGCCGCTTCTCGACGAGCGCCGCGAGCTCGTCCACGACCAGCCCGTGCGCGTCGACCCGGACGGCCACGATGTCGGCCCCTGCCGCGCGGAAGGCTTCCCATGCCGGTCGGTAGCTGAAGCTCTCGACGACCACGACGGTGCCGGGCGCGACGACGGCCTGCGCCGTCAAGTAGATCGCCATCTGACTGCCGCGGGTGACGAGCACGTCTTCCGCCTTCGCCGTGAGGCCGCGCTCGCGGTTGAGCAGCGCCGCGATCTCCGCGCGAAGCCGAGGATGGCCGCGTTCGAAGCCGTAGCCCATGACCCGGCGATCGCCGCCGCGCACGGCGCGCCGATACGCGCGGGAGAGCTCGTCCACCGGCACGAGCCGGAGATCGGGAACGCCGTCGGCGATCGAAAGCGTGCCGCGCGGCAGCTCCGGCCTCGCGTACGCCGTGATCCGCGCGGGCGGCAGCGCGAAGCCCGGTCGCTGCGGGACGCCTTCGGATTTCGGCGCGAAGCGGCGCGCGCTCACTTCGGGCACCGCTTCGGACACGAACGTCCCGCGCCCGTTTTCCCCGACGATCCAGCCCTGAGCCAGGAGCTCCGCGTACGCGGCGAGGACGGTGTTCCGATGCACGGACAGCGTGTCGGCGAGAGACCGCGACCCGGGCAGACGATCTCCGGGTGCGAGTCGACCGCCGCGAATGGCGCGCGCGATCCCGTCGGCGATCTGCGCGAAGAGGGGGCGAGTGTCTCCGGGGTCCAGGGCGAGGGCGAGGTGTTCGCGCGTCACCGGTCTAGTGTGATTGATGAAACCGGTACTTTTCAATAGACCGGATCTTCTCCACGATCCGCGCATGCTCACCGAACGCACCCGGGTCCGCCGCCGTTCCAGCCGGGGCGCTTACGATCCGGAAATCATTCACCGCATCCTGGACGAGGCGCTCGTCTGCCACGTCGGCTTCGTGCTCGGAGGTCAGCCGTACGTCATCCCCACGATCCACGCGCGCATCGACGACCGACTCTACCTACACGGCGCGGTGTCGAACCGGACGTTCGCGGCGGTTCGAGACGGGCTACCTTCGTGCGTCACGGTGACGCTCGTCGACGGCCTCGTCCTCGCGCGCTCGGCGATGCACCACTCCCTCAATTACCGCTCCGTGGTCGTCCTCGGCACCGCCGAGCTCGTCACCGATCGCGACGAGGCGCGCGCCGCGCTGCACGCGCTGGTGGAGCGGGTGCGGCCGGGTAGGACGGCGCATTGCCGGGCGCCGAACGACGCGGAGCTCGCCGCGACCGCGGTGGTCGCGCTCTCCATCGACGAAGCGTCCGCGAAGATCCGCACGGGCCCTCCGGTGGACGACGCAGCCGACCACGCGCTTCCGTACTGGGCGGGCGTCATCCCGCTTCGGAGCGTGGAGGGCGCGCCCGAGCCCGATCCGGCGCTCGCAGCGGGCATCTCGTTTCCGCCGGCGTCGAGCAAAGGGGCGTCTCCATGAATGCGACGACTCTTTGCGGCATGTGTCATCGTCCTATGACTGCGCTGTCGTGCTTCGTGCGAGTTGTGCCAGCTCGCGCGGAGGACCGCCGCACATTCTTGCCGTAATTGATAGTCTGGAACGGTTCGTGCAGTCCGGCGCGGCCCATGAGGACGGGTGGATTGCCGAGGACCCTCATTGCATGGGCCGGCGTCGCGTTGGCGGCGAGCTGCAGTTCGGTTTCGGGCAGTAGTGCGGACTTGCCCTCCAAGGGCCTCGCCAGTCCCCCGCCGTCGGGTGGAGATGTGCCGTCCATCGGCGGCTCGACGTCATCGGTCCCTGTGGCCACCGGCGCCGGGGGCACGTCGGGGTTGCCGCCGGAAATGGAGACGACCGCGTCGTTCGAGCTGCCGCAGGCGGGGCAGCACTTCGTCTACGCCGCGAACACCGACAGCGACACGGTCGCGGTCATCGACGCGACGAAGCTGACGATCCAGATCGTCCCCGCGGGCGATCAGCCGACGTTTTTGCAGGTGCTCGCGGGCGCCGACGCGGCCATCGTCCTGAACGTCGGCTCCAACGACGCGACCATCGTCCGCACGGATCCTAGCGGCGCGTCGCGCACGAGCAGCGTCCTCGTGAAGCCCGGCTCGAACGCGATCGCGGTCGCGCCGGACGGCAATCACGCCGTCGTGTACTTCGACTCGTCGATGCCGTCGGCTTCCACGACGCCGGGGAGCCCGCAAGACGTCACGGTCATTTCGCTGAGCCCCGGCGGCGACACGTACAACGACATGAGCATCGGCTATCACGCTTCGCGTCTCTTCTTCTCGAGCGACTCGGCGCGCGCGTTCGTCGTCACCGACGACGGCGTCTCGATCCTCGATTTCGCGGCGATCGACGAGAAGGCGGCTGGGGTGAGCCAGCAAGGGACGGAGATCGCCCGGACGGTGTCCCTCGGTCAGGCGAAGACGGACAACGCGCTCGACGTCTCGGTCACGCCGGACGGGCGCTACGCGCTCGCCAGGGAAGAGGGCACGAGCGAGCTCCGTCTCTTGAACCTCGACAGCGGAGACATCCAGCGGCTCGACATCGCGGCGTACATGTCCACCGCGCAGCCCGACGCCGGAGCGTCCCGCGACGCCGGCTCGCCGGACTCGGACGCCGGCGCTTTGGCCGACGCTGGCGGCGATGCGTCTCCACCGAAGGCGCCGCCCGCGCCGCCGTCGTCGGCAACGACGTCGGCGCTGCCGCCCGCGACGCCGCCCCCCGCGACGACTCCGCCGGCGCCGCTGCCAATCACGGATCTGGATCTTTCCACGTCCGGCAAGTTCGCCGTCGCCGTCGTTCGCGACAAGAGCGCCGTCGTCCGATTGCCGATCCCCGAAGCCTTCGAGGATCCGACCACGATGACGACCACGGTCGTCGACGGCGAGATCATCGGCTCGGTGACGCTCACGTCCGACGACAAGACGGCGCTCCTCTATACGACGGCCATCGATCCGACGCTCACGGAGATCCCGGACTCGCTGAAGCGCCTCACGATTCTGAACCTCGACGGGAGCCCTTCGCCGCGCACCGTCCAGCTCAGGAAAGCGGTCAAATCGGTGGCCATCTCGCCCGACGGCGAGACCGCGTTGATCGTCAGCGTCAAACTCCCCGGCGATCCGACCGATCCTACCATCGACGACGCCACCCGCGCCGACCGGCAAGAGGGCTATAGCCTCGTTCAGATCGCCTCCGGATTCGTGAAGCTCCAGGTGACGGCGGTGCCGCTCGGGCCGTTCGCGCTGGTGCCCGACGGAAGCCATCTGCTCGTGCTCTTCAACCAAGGCACCGTGCGAGAGGTGCAGAACGTCGAGCTCGGCAGCTTCCGCGTGACGCCGATCGAGCTCGGGAGCCCGCCGACCTCCGTCGGGACCGTCCCGAGCTCCCAGCGCGCGTTCGTCGGACAAGACTACCCGGATGGTCGTATCTCCTTCATCGACTACCAGACGAACTCGGTTCAGACCGTCACCGGCTTCGAGCTGAACAGCCGCATCCGGCAATGAGAGGCACGATGAATCGCACTGCTCTCGCGGGATTGTCGCTGTTCTTGGGGGCGCTCTCGGGTTGCGGCTCGCGGGAGCCACGGTTCGACGCGGCGCCGAAGCTCATGCCTCCCGTCGCCGTCGACGACCACGTGGTCCTGGTCGACACGGGCCGGAGCGAAGCGCGCCTCATCGACGTCGCGGGCTCGTCGCCCCCGGCGGCCTCCACCGTCGTGCCCATCGTGAAGAACGCGACCGACGTCCAGGCGCGCAACGGCCACTCCGACGAGGCGCTCGTCCTGTGCGCCGGGCAGCCCGACGTCGCGGGCGAAACGGCGGAACAGCCGGGCCTCGTGCTGATCGACGCCGGCGGCACGAGCACCGCGTATCGGTACGACAGCGCCTTCGATCGCTTGGTGCAATCCGACGACGGAAGGTACGCGTTCCTGTTCTTCGATCCCGCGATGAGCGGCGGGTCGTTGCTGAAGAACCCGAACGAGGTGGCGATCATCGACTTGAACTCCAAGACGGCCGTACCCGCGCTGAAGACGCTGCGCAGCCTCGGCGAATCGCCGCGCGCCGTCGCCTTCTCGCAGAAGCCCGCGAGCATCGGGGGCACGAACCGCGATCTCGCCGTCGTCCTGCTCGACAAGGACGTCGCGGTGATCGATCTCTCGCACCTCGACCGCCCGGAATTCACCGTGGAGCTCACCAAGCCGGGCGGAACGAACCTGACCGCCGCGCAGGTCCTCTTCTCCACCGACGGAGCGCAGCCGAACGTCTACGTTCGCGCCGACGGCACGGACGACGTCTTCGTCTTGTCGGTCGAGCCGCGCTCGAGCGCCGGCGCGGACGCCGGGACGGGGGCGGACGAAAACGATTTCGATCTGACGTTCAACCAGTTCGGCATGGGCGTCGGCTCGCAGCCGAGCGACTTCGCGCTCTTCCAGGACGGCGGCAAGACGCGGCTGCTGGTCACCGGGCCCGGCAACGGCACCGCGATCGTCGTCGACGCGGACACCGGCGACACGACCGCCGTGACGCTGCCGGCGCCCGCGAGCCGCATCCATCTCTTCACCGGCCCGAAGCCCTCGGACAGAACCGCCGCGACTCGGGCTCTGCTGTACACACCGGGCAGCAGCAGCGTCGTGTTCCTGGATCTGGAGGGGTTCGGCAGCATGACGAATCGGGCCGGAAACGCCGAGCTGCTCACCTTGCCCGCGCCGTATGCGTCGCTGGCCGAGCTCGACGACGAGACGGTGATGCTGCTCAATCAGACGAGCGGCCTCAACCTGCTGAAGCTCGACGAACGCGTGCTCAGCCCGATCACCGGACCGAACCTGACCGACGCCGTGCCGGATCTCTCGGTCGGCAAGCTCTGGCTCGCGCCGCCCGGCGACGACCTCGGGTACCTCGATCTTTCCGACTTTCACCCCAACGAAGTCCGCCTGGAAGATCCCATCGAGCACCTGGTGGTCGTGCCCTCGTCGAGCGCGGCGCACCACAAGGTCGTCGTCACCCATCCGAGCTCGATCGGCGAGCTCACGGTGCTGGACGCGTCGGACCCCTCGAACCTCGCGGTCGCTTACATGGTGCGCGATTTCTTGTTCCAGGGCGTCCTCCAGGGGGGTGCGCGGTGAAGGTCGTAATTCTGGCAACTTCAGTGGTCGTTTCTGCCGCCTTCGTCGCGACCGCGTTCGCGGCCCAGCCCGAAGGCGCGCCGGCCGAGCCGGGTCCCGCGCCGCAATCCGAAGCCCCCGCGCCGGAGCCGCAGGCGGCGCCGGCCGAAACCGCGGCCCCGCAGGGTTCGGAGGCCGCTCCCGCGCCTCCTCCGCCGCCGCTCATGGTTCGGCCGAAGCCCGCTCCACCGCGCGCCGCGCCGGAGGTCGCCCCGTTGCCGGCGACCGCGGCGCCGCCGGAGGTCGACGCCGACGCGGAAGCGCGGGCTCGGGCCGATCAAGGTCCCATCGAAAGCCGCTTCAACGTGCGGCTCGATCTGGACACCGTCTGGAACACGAGCGGAAGCTTCGACATCGTGTCCGATCGGGACACGTCCGTCTATCCGGGCATCGCGATCGGCTACGCCGTGCTGCGATCGGACCGCTTCGCGCTCGTCCCCGAGCTCGGCTTCAGCGGGAACCATACGACCAGCTCCGCGCTCTTCGGCGGCGCGGTGTCGAACACGAACCTGACGACGCTCGATCCTTACGCGGGGCTCAGCGCTCGCTGGGCGCTCTTGCCGCTCCTGGATCTCGCGGCTCGCGTCTCGGGCGGCGCTTCGGTCATCGGGTTCGACATGGACGTCGGGAGCGATGGCACCAAGCTCTCCGACGATCACGTCGCGCCGTTCCTGACGGTCGGTGGTGGGTTCACCTTGCGCACCTTCGACGGCGCCTTCGAGACGAAGAGCGGCGCGCTTCGCAGTCTCGTCGCGGGGCTCGGCGTGGAAGCCGGCTACGTCTTCGCGGGCTCGGTGGATCTGACGCCGGCGACGTCGGGGGACGGTCGTATCCGGACTCAGTACCTCTCGCTCGGGACGCTCGAGCGGTCGGGTCCGTACCTGAAGACCTCTCTGACCGCGCGATTCTGACGGCGCCGCCCGCGCGCCTCGGAGGCCGTCCCTAAGCTGGCGGAGAAGCCGGAGCGGCGAACTCGGCCGAAATTGGCGGCGGCCTTTACGAAGGGCGGCGCGTCAAGCTAAAATCGACCGTTTTTCATGGTCTCTGAATGTCCAACCTGAAGCGAGCCGAGGTCACTGCGCTCGCGAAGCGCCCGGCGCAGGAGCTCTGGCAAGACGCGGAGTGGCAGCGCCTCTGGCTCTCGGCGAGGCAACGCAGCTGGTCGTCATTGGCCATCGTGCCCGGAGGCGCCGGTGCTCCACCGGATTTCGCGCTGACGATCGCCGTCACGCTGGCGCGCATAGGTACCATGCACCTCGGCACCCCGGTGCAAGTCGCCGACGCGACGAACATGCCGCTGATTCATCTCGCCCAGCTCACCGAGGAGATCGGTCGATTGAAGAGCGAAGGGGAGCTCGTCTTGATCGCCGTTGCGCCGGCGAAAGAAAACCCGATCACCGTGTCGCTCGCGCAATCCGCGGATTGCTCGATGCTCTGCATCCTGCTCGAGGTGATGTCCGCGGCCGAGGCCCGCAGGACCGTCTCGAGCATCGGACCGCCCCGGTTCATAGGGCAAGCGGTCTTCCACAGCCCTCCGGCGGCGTCTCCCGAGGCGACCGCGAAGCACGTCCGTCGCAACCGCTTCGGCTGAAACGCGGGCGCCTTTCGCGCGAGCCTAATGGGGCTTGGGATTCGCGAGCGTGAGCTCGACGACCTTCATCGAATACGGCGGCATGTCCTGAGAAGCGACGTGCGCGTCGTCGCCGGTCGCGGGCTCGGGCATGAACTGGAGCGAGCCTTGCCCGTACCCGAACACCCGCCGCGCGGTGACGTCGCCGCAGCGGGCGACGTCGACGTTCGCGTGGACGGCGGCGTCGGCGTCCAGGTTCAACAGAACGAGGACGATATGACTACCGGACTGGTCACGTGAGGCGAACATCGAGATCTTCGGCGCCTCGCGCGTCGGGATCGAGTAGTCCAGGAAATGCGCCCCCTTGCCGTCGTAGTTCCGAAAGGCGCGGAAGGCCGCGTACGCCGGCGTCCCGGATTTGCTGCCCCACCAGTACGCCGAGTCCAGCCCCTCTTGCCCGAAGCGGCCGAGCGCTTCCGCCGTCGCGAGCCCGCCGCTGATGTGCTCCTCGGCGCCGAAGTTCCACTCGCCGAGCGAAACCTTTCGTCCGGGATAATTTTCGGCCACCCACTGCTTCAAGCGCGGGATCAAGTTCACCCGGTCGTTGATCCACGACTCGTCCGTGTAGCTCGGATCCCAGAGCGAACGGGTCGAACGGATGCGAAGCGCCGCGGTGTTTCGATCCGTGCCGGCGTTGCCGCCGTAGATGTTCGGCGCCTGCGGGTAGTAGTGGACGTCGAGGACGTCGAGGACGCGCTCTCCGGTTTGCTTCTCGTGCTCGGCGAGTTTCTTCAGGTACCAGGGGATGAGCGGCGTGTTGCCGTGCATCAAGCGATCCGTATGCAGCGCGCTGCCGGCCAGATCCTTCGCCGAGTAGAAATAGCCGCTCCAGCCCCACTCCGCCGGACCGGCGATGACCGCGCCGGGATCCACCTTCCGGATGACGGAGCCGTAGCGGATCGTGCGATCGAGCAGCTCGTCGTAGCCGAGCGGCTCGGGGTGGACGTCGCGGTGAGTCGTGTTCCAGATCCCGGGCTCGTTATCCAGGATGTATTCGTCGACGCTGCGGTGTCCGAGCTTCGCGTCCAGGTCGCGCACCTTCTGGATCCACTTGGCGATGAGCTCCGGCGGCGCGGGGACGCTGGTCTGCGTGGGCGGCCCGGGTTGAATCGGCTTGCCGTCCGCCGTGTGGCCGTCTCCGCAGTTCTTGCGATACGGATCCTGCGCGCGCTGTGGACCGAGCACGGAGACGGGGAAGCCACAGGACGTCGCGTCCTTGGCGACCCAGCCGATGATCGGCACGGTGACGGCGTTCTTCGCGCCGCGTCGCGCGATGGCTTCGATGCCCGCGTAGACGGTGCTGCCGCTCGGACCCGAGACGTTCTCGAAGTACCAATCGGCGCCCGTGTTCCACACGTTGCCGATGTCCCAGTTCAGGCGCGTCGTGGTGTTGCCGCCCATGCGGTGCGCGGTCGCGCCGTTGGAAAAGTCGTCGCCCGAGAAGCCGTAGATGAGCGGGCTGATGGGCTTCGCCGGCTTGTCGCATTCGACGACCAGCGAGACCGTCTGCTTCGGTGAAGACGCCGCCGCCGATCCCACGGGTGCCGCCTGCCCGGGCACGGGCGCCGTGAGCACGACCTTGTCGAAGGCGACCGGATCGGTGGGGATGAGCTTCTTGGCGTGAACCTGGATGCGATCGAACGGCGAGCCCGACGGGTTCAGCTCGGACCACGGGATCAACGCTTCACGCCAGCCGTCGTCGAGCTCCGCGATGTAGTGAGCATCGACGAACACCGGCGGCAGCACCTTCTCGTCGACCTGCCGGTACTGCAGCGACACTTCCAGGAAGTCTCCGTACGTCTCCGGAGCCTTGAAGCGGAAGGCGAGGCCGCCGAAGGCGGACGGCATCTCGTCGTGATGGATGATCCACCCGCCGAACCCGCCCAACCCGATGAGCGCGGGCTGGCCGTCGGTGAGCGTGTGCGGACCCCATCCCCAGTCGTCCCAACCCGGTCCGAGCTTGCCGTCGTAAACCGTTTCGGCGACCTTGAGGGGCGTCGGCGCGCGGTGGACGACGGGCGGCGGCGCCGTGGATGGGGCCGGCGTGGGGCGGGTTCGACCGCAGCCGCCAGCGAGCGCGACGCAAAGGGCGAGCAGGGAAGGGCGGCGCAGGCGCTCGATCATCGAAATGCCTCTGCGCCAGAATGGCTGACGGCCGGCGACGGACTCACGCCGCGGAGCGTAGCGCATGTCCGGCGTGCAGCGCCTCGACGATCCTCTCGACGAAGAGATCGAGCCCGGCGTGCTCCTCCACGAACTTCCGCGCGGCGCGGCCGAGGCGCGCGGCTTCGTCCGGAGCGTCGAGGCACCGCTGGATGGCGGCGCGCAGCGCCAGGGGATCGCTCGGCGGCACGTAGATGCCGTTCACGCCGTCGGTGATGGTGTCGGTCTGCCCGCGCGTCTTCGTGGCGATCACGCATTTGCCCATGGACATCATTTCGAGGATGGTCGCGATCCCCGTCTGATAGTCGTTCTGCAGGATGGGCACGACGGCCACCGCGGCGCGCGCGTACAGATCCCGGAGCGCGAAGCGATCCCGCTTTCCCCAGGAGACGTTCGGCGGCAGCGCCGCGCGCGGCGTGAGCGGCTCGTCGATCCACGGGCTGCCCGCGGCGATCTCGACGCGGAAGGGCATTCCTCGCGCCGCCTCGACGAGGCAATCGTAGTCACGCAAGAGCTGTCCGGCGGCGCAGACGAGGTCGGGCTCGGTCGTCCGTCCATCGGGACGAAAGAAGGCTTGGTCCGCGTGATAGTAGATGCGCCGCACCTTGTACTGCGGAATGCCGAGCTGCGCCGTGTGCCGCTCTTCCGAAGTGGAGTAGACGAGCAGGTTGTCGATGCGGCGCTGCACCCGCAGGTATCGGAAGAACACCCGCTTCTTCAGCGGGAAGAGCGTGTGCGCGATCATGGTGTGGGAACACTTCGCCGAGCTCGGGAGCAGGAGCGCGGCGAGCGGTATTCCGATGTCCTCGCCCGTGGTCAGGATGGCGTCGTAGCGGTCGCGCTCGCGGTAGCCGAGGAGCGCAACGGCCGCCGAGGGGCCGAGGGCTCGCGCCGTGAGCCGCACCGCGGGGATGCGCGAGCGGTCCACGTCCAGGAAATCGATGACGTCCGCCCCCAGCTTGGAAGCAATGGTGAAAACGTCGAGCCGCGGCTCACGGCCCTTCTCGATCTCCGCGCGCATCGCGTCTCCGAAGCGGCCGGCAGCCAGGAGCAGAGTTCTCATGAGTCAGCTCCGCTCTTTAGACGAGGCTCGATACCCGGGGCAATGCCGCACGATTCCCCGCGCGCGGGACCTTGCGGAGGCCGCTCGCAGCCGCCAGGATCGGAGCTACCGCACGCCGGTTCAGCGCCCCCGACCTGCATCGCGACGCACCCACTTGTCCAAGCTCATCCTTATCTCGGTCCTGCTGGCGACGATCGCGCTGCCTGCCATCGCCGCGCAGGACGAAAACCCGCGCCGGGGGCTCCGCAGGACAATCAAGTACATGGTGCTCTTCTACGCCTTCTACCTGTTCGGGCTGCTTTTCCTGTACGGCCGCTTCTGAAGCTGCGGCGTCCGGCAAAATGACCACGCGCTCGCTCTCGGCTCCCGTGTTGCCGAACCTTCCCGTGCCATCTAAGTTAGGCGAGTGCCCACGGACGACGAGAAGGACGACGAAGAGAGCGCCGCCTCCCCGGGGATCCCGGCGGAGCTCCTGAAGAGTTATCTCGCCTTCGCGAAGCGCGCGCTCGCGCGCAACTGGCTCGCCTCGGCCGCCATCCTCGTCGCGGTCGTCGCGATGACGATCGTCGTCGCGAAGTACTGGCCGCGGACTTACCACTGCGAAGCCAAGTTGATGGTCGAGATCAACGACGCGCTGATCGGGCACGGCGGCACGCAGAACAACGTGGCGTCGCTGCGCGGGGCGGCGAACGTCATCTCGCGCCACGAAAACCTGGAAGCGATCATCAAGCACACGGATCTCGTGCACTTGAGCGCGTCGCGGCGCCCGCCGATCTTGAAGCTGAAGGATCGGATCATAGAGAAGGTCTTCGGCAAGATCAGCGACGAGGACGCGGCGCGGGCGATGGTATGGACGCTGGAGAGCAAGCTCTTCGCGGACGCCACCGACCAGCAGCTGGTGATCGGCGCCGACTGGGGAGATCCGGAGACCGCGACGGTCATCGTACAGAACGCGCTCGACAACTACCTGGAGTCTCGACACACCGCGGAGATTTCCTCGATCGCCGAGTACATCTCCATCCTCGAAGGGCACGCGAACGATCTGAAGAACGAGGTGGAGAGCCTGGCCAAGCAGGTCCAGGACGCGCGCATGCAGAGGCGCGCCGAGGTGAAGGCGAAGCTCAAGGAAGACCACGCCGTCGAGGCGCCGCCGCCGGTCGTACGCCGGCCCGTCGTGCAGATTCAGAGGGAGAGCGAGGACTCGATCGCGACGCGCGCGGCGATCGAGGCGAAGAAGCAGGCCATCACCGACCTCGAGGGTGTCCGGCAGCGCAAGCTGCTCGAGCTGCAGTCCAAGTACGACGAGCTGAAGACGCGTTACACGCCGGCGCATCCGGTGATGGAGGACCTGCAGCAGCAGATCAACGCGCTTTCACACGAAGCCCCGCAGGTCGCCGCGCTGAAGTCCGAGCTTCACGATTTGGAGCAGCAAGAAGAGAAGCGCACGACCAACATCGCCGTCGGCGGCGCGATCGCCGGGAGCGGCGTCCGATCCGGCGCGCTTCCGACGGACGTTCAGCTTCCGGACGACGTCGTCAATCTGCTCAACAGCGCGCGCCCCGACGACGACACCGATCCGGCGCTCGGCGCGCAGTTCGGCTACGCCGTGGCGAAGTTCTCCACGCTGCGCACGCAGATCAGCGAGGCCCGCATCGAGCTCGACACGGCGCAGGCCGCGTTCACTCGGCGCTACAAGGTCGTCTCCGCGCCGGAGGTGCCGAACAAGCCGATCAAGCCCAAGGTCCCGGTCATCATCGGAGTGGGCGTCTTCCTGGGGCTCGCGCTCGGCGCGCTCATGGGCATCGGCCTCGAGCTACGACGAGGCAAGATCGTCGAGCGCTGGCAGATTCAGGAGCTCGCGCTTCCGGTCCTCGCCGAGCTCCAGTTCCCGCCGTCGAGCTCGAACGAGTGAATGTTCGCGCTCGATCTCGTGCTCGCGTTGCTCGGGCTGCCCGTCCTCGCGTGCGCCGGATACCTGTTGCTGCTCACGGCGCTCTCTCGGCGGCTCCGCGTTCCGGCCGGCTCTACACCGAAGCTCCGGTTTCGCGTGTTGATCCCGGCGCACGATGAAACGCTCGGCATAGCCGCGACCGTCCAGAATTTGCTCGCGCTCGACTATCCGCGCGAGCTCTTCGACGTGCAGGTGATCGCCGACAACTGCGCCGACGACACGGCGGCCAAGGCGCGCGAAGCGGGCGCGCAGGTCCTCGAACGACACGACGAAGCGCAGCGCGGCAAGGGATACGCGCTGCACTACGCCTTCGAACGGTTGCCCGCGGACGTCGACGCGGCCGTCGTCGTCGACGCGGATACCGTGGTCTCGCCGAATTTGCTGCGGGCCTTCGCCGCGCGCCTCGAAGCGGGCGCGGCCGCGGTGCAAGCGGACTACGCCGTCCGCAACCCCGGCGCGAGCTGGCGCACGCGGCTCATGGCGGTCGCGTTCGGCGCGTTCCACATCGTGCGATCGCGAGGCCGCGAACGGCTCCGGGTCTCCGCCGGCCTGCGCGGCAACGGCATGTGCTTCAGCGCGCGCGTGCTCCGCGAAGTCCCCCACGAGGCGTATTCGATCGTCGAGGACGTCGAGTACGGCATCCGCCTGGCGGAGGCGGGGCACCGCGTGTTCTACGCCGACGAAGCGCACGTGTACGGCGAGATGGTCTCTGGAGCGAAGGCGGCCCGTTCGCAGCGATCGCGCTGGGAGGGCGGCCGCAAGGCCCTCACGCAGAAGTACGGCGTGCGTCTCTTGAAAGAGGGACTCCGGGGAAATCGCGTGCTGCTCGATCTCGCGGCGGACGTGCTCGTCCCGCCTCTGTCGAAGGTCGCCGTCAGCAGCGTCGCCGGCGCGGTCGTCGCGTTCGCGGCCGCGGCGCTCACGGGCGGCGGGTTCGTCGTGAGTCGCGCGGTGTTCGGCGCGAGCGTCGTCGCGGTCGTCGCTTACGTGATCCGTGGATGGGCCGTCTCGGGGACGGGGATGCGCGGCCTCGTCGATCTCGCGCTCGCTCCGGTGTACGTCGTCTGGAAGTCGACCGTGTCGATGCGTGCGGCGACCGCGCCGCAGGCGGAATGGATCCGCACGCGCCGCGAGCGCGACACGACGTCGAAGTGAGGGCGCGCGCCGCTCAGAGTCGCAGCGGCGGCGCGAGCAAGAGCACCGCGAGGAAGGCCGTCCAGTCCGTCGGCGGCGCCGGCCCGAAGTATCGATCGTACAAGACCTGCGTGTTGATTCGCGCGCCGACCTGAATCTGCACGGGCTCCGCGGGCGCGTATCCGACGCTGGCCGTTCCCGACGCAACCCGCGACGAATACGGCGCGTACACCGGAAGATCCGACGCGCCCGCCGCCGAGACGCCGGCGACCCATTTGCGCCACGTCCAGGTCGCGACCGCGGACACCGAGCCCTGATGCTGGATGGTCGCGATCACGGGGTTGTACGTCGACGTGACCGCCACGGTGCCGGCGAGCGTGAGCCGGGCGCGGTCGTGCAGCGGCTGCGCGTAGGAGATCGACGCGTTGCCAATCGCGTAGAAGCCGTCGTTCGTGCCCCCCGGGGTTTGATCGGCATGCACGAAGGAAATACCGGCGCCGAGGCTCGTCGCCGTGCGCTTCGAGAAATTGTGCACCCAGCTCTCGTACAGATCCGTATCGAGGAACCATCCGCCGGGCGTGTTGGGAAGATCGTAGCCATTCTTCTTGAGAAATGGCGCGCTCGTGTACGCAGGGAGATGCAGCACGTAGATGTACGAAGTACCGAGCCGCGTCGTGAGCGTGTCTTCGCGCGTCAGCTGATAGCCGAGGCTCATGTTGCCGCCGACGGTTCGGCTCGGCGGCACGGCGCGCTGCGAGAGGAAATCCAAGCCGCCGGACTCGAGTCCGTTGGCGTTGATGCCGTACGTCCAGCGGTGCGTCAGCGCATACGTGAAGCCGGCGTTGGCGCCGAGCGAGCCCGTCTTCAGCGTTTCCGTGTGCGGCACCCAGGTCGGAAGCGGCGCTCCCGGTCCCGTGGGTTGCGTCCCGGCGGGCGTGCCGACGCCGGTCCCCGCTAGATCCAGCCGCACCGGCGCGGAGAGGTACACCGCCACTTGCGTGCCGTAAGTTCCGGTCAACGCCAGCGTCATTCCGAGCCGGTGACGGGCATACGTAACGCCGACGCGGCCCGTTTGCATGATCGCGAGCGCGCGGTCTGCGTCGTGAGTGAGGTCCGCGCCGGCGATGCTGAGCCCGTATCCAATCGAGTAAGCGACGCGCGGCGCGGTCACGGAAATCGCGGACGTGAGCGTCGTCGTCGTGTCGAAGGCGTGGTCGAAATTGGGATCGCTGCGATAGCGCGCCTCCGTGCGATCGCTCACGTTGAGCTGGCTGCTCTCGATTCTCGGAGCGAGGCCAGCGACCTGCCCGAGCAGCACCGTCGCCGCGAGGAGGCTCACTCAACCACGACCACGTCGCCCGTTCGGAGCGAGAACGCCGCCGCGTTGTCCTTGTTCTGCAGCAGCGCGTCGTACGTGAACCGGATGCGCCGGAACTCGGGCGTCCGTCGGAGGACGAAGATGGCGGACTTGTCCGCGTACTCCGACAGACCGCCTGCTTGCGCTATTGCCTCGAGCAATCCCGCCTGGCTCTCCAGGGTGATCGTGCCGACGTGACCGACCTCGCCGAGCGTGCTGATGACGACCGGTTGCGACTGCGTCACGTTCACCACCACCCGCGGCGAAACGATGAATTCGCGGAGCCTTGCCTGGAGCTCTCGCGTCAGATCCGACGGATGCTTTCCGACCGCGACGATCTCGCCGACGAACGGCAGCGCGATCCGGCCGTCGCTGCGGATCTTCGCCTGAGTCGTCATGTTGTCCTGCTCGTAGACTTGCACCTGGATGGTGTCGCCGACGCCGATGACGTACTCGCCGTTGGCCTGCGCGAATTCGGTCTTCGGAAGCTCGTTGAACCAGACGTACTGCCCCAGACTGCCGCACGCCGGGAGCAGAGCCAGCGCGCAAGCGACGATCGACGCACGACCAAGGATGAACACGCGCTCATGCTACATGAGCGTGCGCCCCCAAGCGAATAGGCAGATTCACGCTGTCGCGGCGGAGCGCGGGCCAGAAACGCGGAGTTTGCCCGCCTTGTCGTCGCGTCGCCGTCGGCTAGACTCACGTTTCCGCTCGAATGTCTTTTTCGCAACGCGCACGCACCGAGGGGGCTTTGCTCCGCCGCCCCTCGGGTGTCGTCCCATCGCGGCGATATAACCGGCGCTTCTCCGCCGGGTGGGCCGTTTTGGCCGCGTCCGTGCTCGCGTCCTGCAACGAAGTCGCGGCCCATCGCGAGGCTCTCGACGGCGGGGTCCAGAAGGACGCTGCCGTTTTGGACCACGCCGCCCCCTCGGCGGAAGCCTCCACGCCGTCCAGCAGCGACGGAGCCGCGGTCCCGGACGCCGCAAAGGGCAAAGGGCCGTCCAGCAGCGACGCGGCCGCGGACGCCGGTGACGACCCCGATCCGGTGTTCACGACGGCCACGCGAAACACGCTGATGGCCATGGCTCTGTCGAGCTTGCCCCCCGCGCCGTCCGACGTGACCAACAAATGGGCGGACGACGCAGCCGCCGCGCGCTTCGGTCAGAAGCTCTTCTTCGACACCTCGTTCTCGGGAAAGCTCCTGGACGGCGACAACGACGGTAGCTCGCACGCGCTCGGCGTCGCCGGAGACACGGGGAAGGTCGCGTGCGCCGGGTGCCATCAGCCCGCGGCCGGTTTCGCCGACGCGCGCTCGCTCGGCGGGCAGATCTCGCTCGGAGCCGGCTGGGTGATTCATCACACGCCGTCGCTGCTCGACGTCTCGCGGAGCCGCCTCATCACCTGGACCGGTCGTCACGACGCACTCTACAACCAGCCCTTCGGTCCGCTCGAATCGGCCGTGGAAATGAACAGCTCGCGGCTCTTCGTCGCCGAGCAGATGTTCGCGCTACACCGCGCGGACTACGAAGCCGTGTTCGGCGCGATGCCGCCGCTCGACGACGCCCAGCGCTTTCCGCAGCTCACCGCGGATCAGACCGGCTGCGCGATGCTCGACTCGACCAACGCCTGCGCGACGAAGATGCACGGTGTCCCCGGCGACGGCGCGGAGTACGACGGCCTCGCCGCCGCGGATCAAGACGCGGTCACGCGCGTCGTCGTGAACATGGGCAAGGCCCTCGGCGCTTACGAACGCCTGATCACGTGCGGCACGAGCGCGTTCGATCGCTTCATGCAGGGCGACACCACCGCGCTCGCGCGCGATGCGCAGCGCGGCGCCATCCTGTTCGCGACGAAGGGTCAATGCATCCATTGTCACGAAGGGCCGTTCTTCTCGGACGAGAAGTTCCACAACGTCGGGCTGGAGCCCACGGTCGTCGCCACGGTCTTCATCGACACCGACGATCCGGGCGCGGCTCAGGGCATCGCCGATTTACTCGCCGATCCTCTGAACACGAAGGGAGAGTACAGCGACGGGGACGACGGGCGGCTGCCTTCGAGCGTCGTCCCGAGCGACAGCGGCGCCTTTCGCACCCCGCGCCTGCGCTGCGGGTCGAAGCGCCCGGCGTTCATGCACACCGGGCAATTCAAGACGCTCGCGGCCGTCGTCTCGTTCTTCGCTCGCGGCGGAGATCCGTTCGGTTACCCCGGGACGAGCGAGATCGCGGCCCTCGACCTGAGCGCTCGCGAACAGGCGGATCTCGTCGCATTCCTCGAATCGCTCGACGGCGCAGGGCCGCCGGGTTCGCTCCTCGGCCCGCCGCAGTAGTCATCGGTGCAAGATCATTCGACTCCCTTCGCTCCGAAGGCGCCCGCGAGTAAGCTCGCGGCCGTGAGCAAGGTGTCTGGAATCGTCTGTACACGCAATCGGCCGGGGCCCGTCGCGCACGCGGTGCGTTCGCTGCTGAATGCGGAAGACGCCGACGATTTCGAGCTCTTGGTCGTCGACCAGAGCGACGACGAAGGGACCGAGAAGATCCTCGAGCCGTTCCGGTCGAACCCGCGGTTTCGTTATCACCGCTCGAGCACGCGCGGAAAAGGCAAAGCGCTGAACGAGGGTTTCCGAATGGCCAAGGGCGACGTCGTCGTGTGCACGGACGACGACTGCGAAGCGCCGCGCAGCTGGATCGTCAGCATGGCGCGGGAGCTCCTGTCGCAACCGGGGGCCGCGATCGCGTTCTGCAACGTCGTGGCCGTGCCGCACGACCCCGCGAGCGGCTACGTCCCCGCCTACGACGCGGAGGACGGCCGTTCCGTGGATTCCGTGCTCGACGCCTGTGCCGGGCTCGGCCTCGGCGCCGCGATGGCGGTGCGACGAGATTTCGTCCTCACCATGGGCGGCTTCGACGAGTCGTTCGGCCCCGGCGGCCGTTTCCCTTCCGCCGACGAATGGGATCTCGCCATCCGCGCCCTGCTCAGCGGCTGGAGCGTGTACGAGACCTCCAAGCTGTCGGTGTTGCACGACGGATTTCGCTCCTTCGAAGAGGGCCGCGTGCACGCGCGCCGCGACTGGCTCGCCATCGGCGCCGTCTGCGCGAAACCGATCCGCGCCGGCCGCTTCAGGGGCGCGATCGTCCCCGCGTGGTTCTTCGCGCAACGCGCCGTGTGGCCGCCCATCGCCGACGTGCTCTCGCTGCGTCGCCCGAAGGGCCTCGGGCGTATCACCGCTTTCGTGAAAGGCTTCGCGCAGGGGCTCCGCACCTCGGTGGATCGCGATACGCTGCGCTACGCGAAGTAGAACGGAAACGTGGCTCGCACGAACCGGCCAGCGCGCTCCGAATACACGACGGGAGGTGACGTCAAGGCCGTGCTCGCGCTCGCGGTCGTTCTGACGTCGATCGGTCTGATGATCGGCGACACGACCCTCGCCGTGCTGCTGACGCCGATCGTGTTCTTGCTGGTGCTGTACGCGATGTTCCGCGTGCCGCTCCGGTACTCGCTGTTCACGCTGATGTTCCTCGCGTTCGCGCTCGAGAATCCGGCGGACGGCCCGGTCTTCGACTTCAGGACGCCGTGGGCGCCCCTCGGCGCGATCATGACCAACCATTTGAACACGGTCGATCGCTCGATCAGCGCGATCTCGTGGATGGCATTCTCGGGGCTCGAGATCTGCTTGTACAGCTTGCTCTTGATCGCGTTCTTCCGGCGCAGCACCGGCACCGACATCGACACCGCCGGTCAGATCCCCACGCCGAAGCCGATCGTTCGCTTGGCGCTCCTCTCCCTGGGCGGCACGTTCGTGGTTTGGGCGGGCGGCATCGTGCGCGGCGGGGATTTCGGCATGTCGCTCTGGCAGTTGAACGCCGTCGTCTATCTGCCCATAGTCGTTCTGCTCTTTCACCTCGGCCTGCGTGGGCCCGACGACTACGGTTCCTTCGCGAAGGTCGTGCTCGCGGCGGCGGCGTACCGATCGCTGCTCGCTTACTACATCGTGAAGACGGTGCGCCCGCCGGGCCTCGATCCCAGCGAGCCGTCGCCGATACCGCCGTACGCGACCGCGCACGCCGACTCGATGCTCTTCGCGGCGGGCAGCGTCCTCGTGCTCGCGGCCCTGCTCGAGCGAGTCGGCGGCAAAAAGGGACGCCGCATCGCGCTTTTGCTACCGATTTTCGTCCTGGGCATCGTCGCCAACAACCGACGCATCGCGTGGGTGCACATCGGCGCGGTGTTCTTCACGGTGTACGTCGTCACCCGCGCCGACAACCCCCTGAAGCGGAAGATAAATCGTTTGCTCGTCCAAGTGTCTCCCGTCGTGGCCTTGTATCTCCTCGTCGGGTGGAACCGGGGCAGCACGCTCTTCAAACCGGTGCACATCCTTCGGTCGGTGGTGGACGCCAAAACCGACCAGTCGAGCTTCTGGCGCGAGCTCGAAAACTTCAATTTGATCCAGACGGTGCGCGCGCATCCCATCCTGGGAGCGGGTTACGGCCATCAGTACGACGAAGTCGTGATGATGCCCGCGGTGGACTACAGCCTGGAACGGTACCTGCCGCATAACAGCATCCTCGGGCTGTGGGCGTTCTGCGGGCCGCTCGGTTACGCGGCGCTGACGTTGCTCTGGGCCGGTGGCGTCTACTTCTCCATGCGTGCGTACCATGCTGCCAAGCAGCCGCACCTCCGAGCGACGGGGCTCGTTTGCTTCGGAGCCGTGCTCATCTACCTGGTTCAATGCTGGGGCGATCTCGGGCTCGCGACGTGGACCGGCATCTTCACCGTCGCCCCTGCGATCGCCATGGGCGGAAAGCTCGCGACCGCGACGGAGGCCTGGAATCCGACCTCTCCACGACATCGTGCGACCGGCATCATGGGTTGGCTGATAAACTGAGGTCGCTTCGGTTTCGCGCGAGCAGAGCAAGTATGTCCACGGAGAAATGAAAAACGCCACGGACGCTTCGGGCGGTCATGGCGCCTTCTCGATCCCGTCGCTCGACGGGCTGCGCGCCATCTCGTTCTTCATCGTGTTCCTCGGCCACGTCGGTGTGCCGGGGATCCCCGGTGGATTCGGCGTCACCGTCTTCTTTTTCTTGAGCGGGTACCTCATCACCACGCTGCTGCGTCTCGAGGTGAACAAGACGAAGAAGCTCAGCTTCAAGCTGTTTTACATTCGCCGCGCGCTGCGCATCTGGCCGCCGTTCTACATCATCCTCGGCGTCGCGAGCGGGCTCACCGCGCTGGGGTTCTTGAAGGGCCGCATCGGAGCCGTCGATCTGCTGGCGCAATGTCTCCACTATTCGAATTACTGGCTCATCTATCGCGGCGGAGACTTCATCGCGCCGGGCACCGGCGTCTATTGGTCGCTCGCCGTGGAAGAGCACTTCTACTTGATCTTGCCGGCGCTCTATCTGGTTCTGCGGCGGCTCCAGCTGTCGGCGCGCCGGCAAGCGATGGTGTTCCTGGCCCTGTGCGCGGTCACCCTGCTCTGGCGCGTCGTGCTCGTCGTGCTCCTCCACTCGCAAACGGAACGCACCTACCTCGCCACCGATACGCGGTTCGACTCCATGCTGTTCGGTTGCTGCCTCGCCGTGTGGAGCAACCCGGCCCTCGACCTCCCGAAGCGAGCGCGCCCGAGCACGGCGGAGCTAAGTCTGCTCGCCGGGGGCGTGTGTCTGCTCCTCTCGTCGTTCGTGATCCGTGACCCGGTGTTTCGCGAAACACTAAGGTACACGCTCCAGGGCATCGGTCTTTTTCCCATCTTCGTGACCGCGGTCCGGTATCCGAGCTGGGGTCCGTATCCCTTTTTGCAGCTGCGCTGGGTGCGCTACGTAGGAACCATTTCGTTTACTCTTTATCTCGTGCACCAGGCAGTGATCATCGCGCTGAACGATCACGGTCTTTACTACCGTCCGATCGTGCTCCCCATCGCGCTCGGGATTTCCCTGGCGATCGCGAGCGCGCTCTGGTTCGCGGTCGAGAAACCGTGCGCCGGGCTTCGCCGCCGCTTCACGTCCGTCGGCGATCGCGCCGCGAAAGCGCACGCTTCCCCTGCCGCCATCGAGCCCGCGCCGATGCCGGCGTCGGCGGACATCGGCCCTTCTTGAGACGACCTGTTTGAGTTACGCTGCCGGCGGAGCGCTGCTCCGGCTCCTCGATACAGGCGAACATGACCTCCACGTCACCGACTGCGTTGCGCACGGACGAAAGAATCGAGCGTCTGACGCGCTACCGCTTGATCGTGTTCGGTGCCGCGTTCGCAATAGCCCTGTTCATGGTGCTGGTCGTGTGGCGGGCCCAGTCGGTCGTCGCGCAGACCAACGACCTCTACAAGTTCGCGGAGCTCGGGAACAACATCGCTACAGGAAAGGGCCTGCGCTACGCGGGAGGTCCGCTGACGATCCGTCGCGCGCCTTTGTATCCGGCGTGCATCGCGCTCTTGTATCTGGTGTTCGGCGCGAAGCCGCTCGTCATCCAGCTCTTCCAGTGCTTTCTGGCGGCGGGGACGTCGTTGCTGTCGTTCGAGATCGGCCGGCGCGTCTTCAATCTGCACACCGGCTTCTTGGCGGCGGCCGTGGTCGCGCTGCACCCGATGGTGCTCAGGTACGTTCCGGATATCCAGGTCGAGTGTTTGCTCACCTTCCTGTACACGCTCGCGGTGTATCGAAGCGTGCGCCTCATCGAAGAGGGGAGCCTCGCCAACGGCTTCTGGTTCGGCGTGGCCACGGCGTGTGCCGCCATGGTCAAAGGCGTCGCGCTGCCGTATCCGGCGTTGTTCCTCGTCGCGTACCTTCTCTACCGTCGTTTCTCGAAGGACGCAGAAAAGGGCGCGGCGGTGAAATCCGGGCTCCCCGGCTGGAAGCCGATGGCCGCGATGCTCATCGCGATGGGGCTCGTCATCTTGCCGTGGACGTATCGCAACTACGAGGTCACCGGCGGGCGGTTCGTGCTCATCAGCGGCAACGCGGCAGGCGAGTTCCTGCGCGGCTACGTGTTCGCGCAACCTCGTTACTACTTGCTGCGAGACAAACCCTACGAGGTCGGTGAGAACGAAGCCAACGCCATGCAGCGGGAGCTATTCCGCAGCCAGGGACTCGTGTGGGAGCGCGACGAAGCCGAGACGGAGATGGTCCACAACAAGGCGGCCAAGGCGAAACTTCGCGGAGACCCGATGGCCTTCGTCAGGAAGTTCTGCGTCGGTTCGTTCATGTTCTGGTACGTCGTCACGACGCGCATGAACTCCCTCTTCGTCGGGGCCATGGCGCTTCTAGGCTGGGCGCTCGCCCTCTTCGGCTGGGCGAGCAATCGGCATAAGGGCTATCGGTTCTGGCTGCTCTTGCTCCCGATCGCGTCGCTGAATTTCATCTACGCCGCGGTGCTCGCGCTCGGGCGGTATTCGGCGCCGTGTATTCCGACTTTGATGGTGCTCGCCGCGTTCGGGGGGGAGACGATTGTTAGGAAGACGGTTGCGAGGTTTCGGGTGGCGGAGGCGTAGGGACTGGGACCGGATCAGGGGGTGGAGTGGGGGCTGGGATGCAGGCGATGCGGGCGGCGGCGCGCTCGTGCGCCAGCAGCGGTAGAGCGTCACGCGGCGTGCGGACGTCGAGCGTGCTCGCTCGTAGTGGTGGGTGTCGGTGCGGAGGCGAAGGTAAGTATACGAACTATCGTTGCGCGGTCGCGAGTAGCTCGTCATGAAGTAGTCGACCGGAGCACCCCACTCTCTCAAGCCCCACTCTCCCTAACCCCCGCCGTCTGCCCTCCCCCGAACATCGCGTGCACCCCCTCGACGAGCAGCAAAAACAAAATCGGAAAACACAACGACAAATTCCGTAGCTCGTCCATGTAACAAAACCCGAAGAAGAGCGGCAGCAACGCCAGCGTGACCAGCACCAGCGACCACTTCAAGTCGCGGCGGAAGCTCTTCCAGCCGAAACGAATCGGTAGCAGGAAGAAGAGGAGCAGTATGACGTTGGCGCCGCGGGGCGCCGGCAGCGCCGGCGAGAAGATCTGCGCGAGCAGGAAGTAGCTCTTGGGGTTGCTCCAGAATGCAAGGTTGAGCGGGAGCCACCATTCCATCGCTCCCCCGGGCTGGTGCGCGTAGTACCTGCGCACGAAGACGACCCAGGCCGACGCGAGCACGAAGACGACTCCCGTCCACACGATGCCCTGCCGCCGCCCGAAGCGGGCGTCGAGGATGGGGAACAACGCCGGCGCGGCGACGAGCGCGCTCTCCTTGTTCACCAGCATGAGGAGAAACATCGGGGGGAGCAACACGACCGGTCCGCCGATCGCGATGCACAGGACGGACGTCCACAAGAGGAGCTCCGGCGCGTCGTACAGGTACGCTCCGCCGACGAACATGAACGGGACCAGGCACATGCCCAGGCTCGCGGTCATCAGCGCCTCGAACGCGGAGCAACGCCGCACCAGGTGCACGAGCAGCGCGCCGGCCAGCAACGTGCCGAGCAGCGACAGCCAGACGACCACGTAGGCGACGTGAAAAGCGACGGCCTTTCGTGGACCCCAGGTTTCGCCGCCGTCCCAGGCGATGCGATGGCGGTTCAGGGCCGACTGATTGACGAGGTAGTCGACGGCACGCGGTGAGAGGCGCCGCATCGCGAAGTCGGTCCCGATGCGAACGACGGTCGGCGCCAATCTTCGATAGACGAAAGGGCGCGAGCCGGTGGCGTCCATCAGCGCGATGAGCCCGTGCTTCGGGTTGTCGCCGTTGAAACCCCAGCGGGAGATGAACGCCTGCGCGTCCATCATGGTCACGCCGCAGCCGACGATCGCGACGAAGAGCCAGAGCCAGAGACGCCGCGCCGCGGTGGCGGAGAGACGAAACGCCGTCACGCCGACACCGCCGAGCACGAGCAAGGTGACGATCGCCTGGACGATGCGTGTGATCATGCCGCTCTTCGGAGCATCACACGGTTATCGCGCGCTTGCGACGGATTCGCCACGTGACGAGGGCCGCGAACCCGAGCGCGACGGCGAACCAGAACGCCACGATGCGGCTGAGCAACGTGACCGCCACGGCGACGCTCTTGGTGAGCCCGGGGCCGCCGAGCGCGAGAAGGACGCCCGTCATCGACGCCTCCGTGGCCCCTAACCCCCCCGGCAGGAGCGCCAACGCCCCGGCCAGGAGCGGCGCGCAGTACGCGACGAGGCCGCCGGCGAACGAGATCCCGGAACCGTCGAATGCCCCCGCGATGATCCACACGCAAGAGCTCTGCAGGCCCCACGCGAGCAACGCGAGCGCCATCGCCACGGCGGTCGGGCCAGGGCGAGACGCCTGCTCGAGCGAGGCGTGCATGGCCATCAGCTTGTCGTGGCGGCGCGCGACGAAGGGGATCCGCGACAGCTGGCGCACGATGAACAGCGCCGCCGGTTGCGAGACGTAGAGCACGAGGAGGCCCGCCGCGAAGAGAACCGTGACGGCGCCCGCGGTGGCCGCGCCGGGAACGCCGAGCAATCCGCCGCCCCCGAGCAGAAGGACCGCGACGACGTCCGTCAGCCGCTCCGCCACGACCAACGGCGCCGAGCGGGCCGCCGGAACTTCCCAGCGTTCCTTGAGCAACAGGGACTTCACGAGCTCCCCGACTTTTCCGGGAGTCACGCTCATCGCGATGCCGACGAAGAACACGAGCAACGCGTCGGCGAAGGGCGTCGTGACGCCTATCAACCGCACGAAGAACTGCCAGCGTACCGCTCGAACGAGCAGGCTCGCGAAGGACAGCGCGAAACAGAGAAAGACCCGCGCGCCCGACACGTGGTCGATGTGCTTCCACGTGTCGCGCGCGTCGGCGAAGAAGAACAATGCGACGTAGGCGGCGATCCCCAGCAAGAAGAACGGGATCGCTTTGCGCCCCAGGTCTTTGGGGAAGATATCCGGGGGGACGGCGATCGCGTCGCTTCGTGCGATGCTTCCCACCGATCCCTGCGCTTCCATTTCGCTTCGACCTCGGCCGCCCACCGTAACGCGCTCCCTTGGGTCGTACAAGACGCGAGGCGCGCGCATTTCCGTGGGTAACCGAATCGCGTGCACCGTGCGACGGCAACTTCGCTGAAACGGCCAAGTCATACGGTGTAGCGCGTCGCTAGACGACGCGAATCGAATGGGAAAGGCGTTCGGTAGTTGCCATTGACCTTCGATGCACTTCGGAGTACCGACTCGCTTGGCGAGGTGGTGCGATGGCATTCGCGAAACGCCCCGGTGCGACGTTCGCGCGGTAGATGCTCGCTCGTCGAAGAGCCATGTCATCGTCGCCCCGTGTCGCATCGCGCGTGTCGGCGTCCGTTGATACACGTCCGCGTTTCGTCCCACCGGCGCCGTGTGAATGTAGTTCTCCGTAGTTGTGAGCGTGTGTCGCACACACCTTAACGATCTCTTAGGTCCGAGCGCATTTCGGCCGTTGCACCCTCGGGACCGCATGGCAAGCTGCCATCCTTTCCACGCAAAAGAGAGCGGCTCGGGTCTCGACCGAAGGAGACGAAAGCAGTGAAATACGGATTTGTTTGCTCCCCCGTCGTTCTCGCGCTGCTCGCTTTGGGCTGCGGCGGCGGAAGCATCGGCAACGCGAACGCGGACGCCGGAAACGAGAAGGGCCGTCCGTCGAGCGGCGGCAAGCACGCAGCGGCTGCCGGTGGAGGCGCGAATGAAAGCGGCGGCGCCGAAGGTGGCAGCACCCAGGGAAGCAGCGGCGGTTCGGGGACGGACGGCGGCACCATGGGGTCGGGTGGGGCTGGCAATCCGGGTTCGGGCGGCAGCAGCAAGGGGTCCGGCGGTGCGAGCACCCAGAGCAGCGGCGGCGCGGGTCAGAGCACCGGCGGCACGACGCCGCAGGGACCCGCCGTCGCGGTGACTCCGCAAGTCGCGCGTATCCAATTCGGGGGCGCGGTTCAATTCACTGCCATCGTCACCGGCGTCACGGATCGCACCGTGAACTGGACCGTGACGGAAGGCACCGCCGGCGGCAGCGTCTCTTCTGCGGGACGCTACACCGCTCCCTCCACCAGCGGCACCTATCACGTCGTCGCGACCAGCGCCTCCAACAAGTCGCTCTCGGCGACCGCGACGGTCACGGTGACCGCGGTCGCGGGCACGCCCCCGACGTTGACGCCCGGCGTGTGGCTCGACATCACGCCGCCGGCGCCGGGCCTCGCGGACACGTTCGGCTCGCCGTCCGTCGATCTTTCACCCGTCGATCCGAAGGTCCTTTACGTGTCCGTGGACACGCTGGGTATCTGGCGCTCTCGCGACGCGGGGACGAGCTGGGCAATCGTCGGCGATTCGAGCAAGAAACCGGCGTCGGGCGCCACGACGACGTCGTACATCGACAGCCCGATTCGAGTGGCCGTCGATCCCGGCGATCCGAATCACCTCTACGTGACGCAGGGCGTGCGTGGATCCACGCTGGGCTTCTGGGTGTCGCACGACGAAGGCGCCACCTGGACGATGCCGCCGAGCTACGTGACCCTCGCCCAGACGACGACGCGCGACGTGACGCAGTTCGCGGTGGATCCGTCGAACTTCAAACACGTCATCATCGCGTCCCATTCGCCCTGGGCGAACAACACCACGGCTGGTCTCATGGAGACGAAGGACGGCGGCGACAGCTGGAACGTGATTCCCGCGCAGCCGGGCTGGCCCACGGGGTCCATCGCCGTCAACTTCCTGTACGATCCCGTGTCGGGTCAGGGCGACCCGAACACGTGGCTCGTCGGAACGGACGGCGTCGGCATGTATCGTACGACCGACGGCGGTTCGACCTGGACCAAGGTGTCGACCGAAAACGTCCCGCACGGCGGCGGCGCGATTTATTACGCAAGCAACGGCTGGGTGTGGGCCGGTGCCGCGAAGGCGCCCATCTACAGCAAGGACAACGGCAAGAACTGGGCGGAGGCCACCGGGCTCCCGTACTTCTACTACTACACGGTCATCGGCGACGGTAAGACGCTGTACACGCAGCTTTCGTACACCGGAACGAACGCGGGTCAGGGTCTGCAGCCGTACTGGAGCGCGCCCGAAGGCGCCGGCGGGCCTTGGGCGAAGTATCAGAACGGCGCTCAGACGTTCAACGACGGACCGTTCACGATGCGCTTCGACTCGGCGAACCGCATCATCTATTCGGCGAACTGGAAGACGGGCGTCTGGGCCCTCAAAGTGCTCGATTGACGCTCGTCCAATAGTGGACTCTTCGGAAGCTTCGCCGCCTTTGGGCGGAGCCCCGGAATTTGCTCACGCGGCGCGGCTTGAGGAGCATGCACCTCGATGATACGGAAACGTGATGCGCTCTGCTTGCTTCTTCCTCGGCCTCGTCGCATCGGGGACGCTCGCGGCTTGTACCGTCGAGAAGTGCCCGCCGGATCTTCAATGCCGTCCGTTGAACGATAACGGCACCGGCGGCGCGTCGGGGGGCGCGTCGGGAAAGGCGGGGACCGGCGGCTCGGGCGGGAGCAACGTCGACGGCGGCGGCGGCGCTCAGACGGGCGGAACCGATTCGGGACCGCCGCCGGGGGAGTGGGTCGATGTCACCGCCAACCTGAGCGGCATGATGACGACGTGCGGCGCCATCAGCGGCATCTGGACGAAGCCCGACGAAGACTTGCTGCTCGTCGGCGTGCCCAACCTGGGTATGTTCACGAGCAGCGACGGCGCGAACAGCTGGCAAGCCATCGGCACGGCCAAGGGCTCCGCCAATCCGAACAACGTCATGCAAACGGTGCTGTTCGATCCGGATCACCCCGATACGTACTGGAACAGCGGCATCCACATCGGCTCGGGCGCCTACGTCACGACCGACGACGGCAAGACCTTCACGGCGTTGAGCGTGGACCAGAGCGATTCGCTCGGCGTAGACTTCACCGACAAGGATCGAAAGACGCTGCTCGCCGGCGCGCACGAGACCACGGAGCTCTATCTCTCCACGGATTCCGGCGCGCATTTCGAGAAGATCGGCGCGGGCAAACTCCCCGGCAACTGCACCGGCGCGGTCGTCATCGACGCGCAGACGTTTCTCCTCGGCTGCAACGGTTACACCGCCGGCGTCACCGGCGTTCTTCGTTCGACGGACCAGGGTAAGACCTGGAACAAGCTCACGAGCGGCGGCGGTTACGGCGTCCCGCTGCGCGCGTCGGACAAGTCCCTCTATTGGACGAACTCCGCGGGCCCGGGCTTCGTCCGTAGCACCGACGACGGCGCGACCTGGAGCGACGCGACCAGCACGGGGCCGACGCGGGTGCCCGTGGAGCTTCCGGACGGACGCATCGCCTCGCTCGATACGAACGGCGCCATCGTCCTCTCTTCGGATCAGGGCGCGACCTGGAAGGTCGTGAGCCCCGCGGTGCCGCCCACTCCGGGGAACCCCTTCGGCGGCATCGCCTATTCAGGCGCGCATAAAGCCTTCTACTACGCCCACTTCGTCTGCCCGCCGGACGACTTTCCAGTCCCCGATCAGACGCTGCTGCGTTACGACTTCGACTACGAAGCGCGCTGAGCGCGCCCTCCCGCCCGCCTCTACTTGTTGATGGTCGTGACGCAGGGGAGGCGGTTGTCGTCCCAGTCCGGCGCGGCGACGCCGCTCTTGAAGCCCAGGTTGTCGTAGTGGTGACGCGTCTCGGTCTGCATGTCTTTCGCCGTGTAGGTGAACAGCTTGTCCACGCCCGAGTGGTACAGCACGTCCCCGAAGGTGACGGTGACCGGGCCCGCCGCGGGCACGCCGGAGGTGGGTAGCACGGCGCACCCATAGGGCTGATCGTCCAGGAACATATAGATACGCTTCGTGGACGCATACACGTCGAAGCGCGTCCCGCGATCCATTCCGATGTGCTCGCCGACCTCGTCGTTGGGAGCCAGCGAGAGCACCTTCGTGGAATCGTTGGGATCGGTCACGTGATAGACGTCGAACGCCGGGCATTGGTTGTTGACGTCCCACAGCTGGTGGTCGCAAACCTGCACTTCGTACGTGTTCGGGAAGTCCATGAACGTCTCGACCACGACGGTGTTGCCCGAAGCCATGTGCTGCTGCACCGGCGCGTCCAGATCCGAGATCAAGAACTGTGGATAGCGGCGGGCCGTCGTGAAGCTGTCCACGGTCATGGTCACATGTAGATACGAGTCCGTGTTGAGCGTCGCCTTCTGGAGCGGCGTCAGCCGGAACTTGCCGTTGCGATCGGCGGCGGAGTCCGCGTACGCGACCCACAGCTCGCCGAGGAACGTGTGGGCGGCGTGCCGATCCGTCTCCATCGTCAGGTAGCTGATCTGGACTTTGTCCGACCGCTGTTCCCACTCCTGGAAGCAGGTGCCCGAGGGCTCTCCGCACGGCGCGCTCGTCAGCGCACCGAGATCGTCGTCGGATTGAAAGCCGGCGAACCAGTCCATGTCGGGCTTCGGACCCGGAGAGATTTTCACGAAGGAGCGCGCGATGGGGCGTGGGTTGACGCCCGCGTCGTGCTGCCCGTTGACGTACACTTCGCCGGTGGACGACGCCTTCTGCAGATCGCTGAGCGTGTACCACGCGGGATAAGAGATCTTGTCCTGGCTCACCTCGGCTTGCAGCGAGATGGGCGCCAGGAAGCCCTGGTAAGGGCAGCCGTCCTGGAGCGCCTCGATGACCAGCGTCGTGTCTTGCGTGATGCCGGCCCAGTGCAGATCCGGAACGGGGATTTGATCCCCCTGTTGACGAACCCAGTTGAACCGCGCTTGCCCGGCGACGAGCTCGTCGTGCGAAATACCGCACTCGTTGCTGTAGAAGACGCGCATCAGCGGCTTCGTGTCGTCGGACGACGCCTTCAGGACCTGGAAGGCGGTCTGCTTGCTGCCCCGAGCCATCGCCTCCGGACCGTCGATGTAATAGAGGCGATTTCTGTCCGAATCCGTCGTCGTGTAATACACGCTCGTCGTCGACGAGCTCGCGGCGCTCGGTACGTAGAACGCCACGCCGTCGTCACGCCACGCGGCCTTGAGCAGCGTCGCCCGCTCTGAAGGGTCGACGACGTACTTCTTCGCGCGGGACGCGCCCCAGCGCTGGAAATAGCAGCCGTTGTCCGCGTTGGCGGCGGGGTCACCCATCGCATACACCGGGACGCGTCCGTCGCCCGGTGAGTAGTAGACGTACCCGAGCGTCGCTTCGGAGAGCTTTCGCGTGTACCCGACCACGTCTTGTCCGTCGACGAGCGTCTTGATACCGCCGCCGGGGACCTGCGGGGTGCCGTCCTCCGTCGCGGCCGGCATCTGGCGATCCCCCGAGCAGCGGTAGATGGCGTTCTTCACCGTCACATGGCCGCTGTCGTCGTGCGAAACGTCGGAGTCGTCGGGGAGCACGTACACGCGGTAGTCTTGCGCGCCGTCGATCGGGTCGAACGTGATCTCGACGTCGTCGTGAACCGCCGACGCGACGACGTTGGTCAGCTGCGGCAGCGGAGGCAACGCCGTCTTCACGTTGGGATCGGGCGTGCCGGGGACGTGGATGATGGGCGACGAGGTTCCGCCGCCGCCCGAGTCGGTGTCGTCCGGGGTGGAAGCGTCGTTCGTGCTCGCCTTGCCGCCGCTCGACTTCGAACCGCCCGTGTGCTGGGACGACGTGCCGCCCGAGCCGTGGCCGGACGTGCTGCCGCCGGAGCCGTCGGGGCCTGCGTCCTCGGACGAGGAAGAGGACCCAGGGTGATGGTTCGCCGGAGAGTGGCTGTCCGAGCTGCTGCAGGCGACGCTCGCGACGAGCGCAGCAAAGAGACATCCGCGAGCGCCCAAAAAGAAGTCTTCCATGAATACCTTGGTTATTTCGTAGTCAGGATTAGGTCGATGTTGGCGACGAGCGGCGGATAGTTCTGGGGGACGTTCTGGGTGACGAACTCCAGCGTGTTGTCTCCCTGGACCAGATCCGAAACGGGCACGTCGAGCATTTGGCCCTGCTGGCCTTGGCTGTTGTTGTTCGCGCCGAACAAGCCGAGCTCGCCGGCGGTGAGCGGACGGTCGTGCCAAGCCTTGCCGTTGAGCCGGTACTTCAGCACGAACATGTCCGGCTGCGATCCCACGAGGAGGTACCACGACGAGAGCGAGATCTGCGCCGACTGCACTCCCGTGAGATCGACGTCGTGGAAGGTGAGCGTCTGCGCCGGCTTGTTGGCGACGTCCGTCACGCGGTAGCCGATGTTCACGACCGGCCCGCCGCGGTTCTCGGCGTTCGTGCCGGGGATGAGCGAATCGGGGATCTCGTATTCGCGCCAGTTGGAGATCACCGGGCCGTCGAAGCCCACGTTGTCGAAGCGCGCCGTCCACGCCTCGAGATCGTGGTTGGTGCTGTACTTGAGCGTCGCGTGGTTGTGCACCGAGATGCTCACGTACCCGCGGCTGAACGGAAGCGAAACCGCGACGCTCTGGATGAGCACCGGCGCCGCGAAGGTCACGCCGTCGTCCGAATACGGCGAGGCGTAGACGTCGATCTTCGTCTGCGAAACGTCGATCTCGATGTGGTTCAGCTTGCCCTGCGCCGTCTTCACGCAGGCCGGGTTGTCTTCGCCGAGCTCGGTGTGAGCGTAGTTCTGAAAAAGCTCGATGAAGCGGATGCTGAACTCGTCGTCGTAGACGCGGCCCGCGCACGTGTTCTCGAACTGCACCTCGAAGGCGTTGCGGGGGATGATCGTCCCCTCGTCGTTGTTCGTGCCCGGGCTACCGATCGAAAACCCCGGCACGTTGATGGGGTCCTCCGAAACCTCGACGGAGATCCACCCGAGCAGCGTATTTTGCACGTAGCCTTCGCCGTCGAGGACGATCTTCCCGGTGCGGCCCTTGAAGTCGAACGGCTGGCGAATTCGGTAGGCGTTCTGCCCGTAGTTTTGAGCGGCCGCCGCGACGAGCAGGTAGTTGCTCTTGATCGAGTCGCCCGGATCGCAGACGACGGTGTCGTCGTCCGGCTCGACGCTCGTCGCCAGCCCCGCGCGGCACGCGGGAATCGTCGCGGGGCCGATGCCGTAGGCGTCGCCGTTGGCGCTCGGCAGCTGCGTGCAGATGCGTCCGCCGGCCCACTGCAGCGCGTTCAGCTCGCCGCCGCGGCCGCGCGTCTTCGCGGGATGATCGAAGGTGTCGCAGAACGCCGCGGAATCGAGACCGCAACCCGGTCCTCCGTGCACGATGCCCAAATCGGAGCCACCGGCGTCACCGGCGGGCCCCGTCGGAACGCTCGCGTCCATCTTCGGGTTCGGGGGCGGCGTGACTTGCCCGTCCGGTGTGCTCGTGTCGCCCCCGCCGCCGTTGCCGGAAGCGCTCGACGTCGAACCTCCGGAGGCGCTGCCCGCCTTACCGGAGTGGCTTCCGCCGGTCCCCGAAGCGCGGCCTCCGCCGCCGTCGTCGGAAGCGTCGCCCTCGTCGTTCGCCTTCGTCTGGTGGGACGAATCGCTGCTGCACGCGGAGGACAGCGCAACGGCGACCAGACAGACGCCCATCGGCAGCAGACCTGCTCGAAGGCAGAGAAAAGGATCATGGGACATGAAGGACGGTCTCATGTGTGTCTAAGCTCGGCTTTGCAGAGCCCTCCACCTTACAATAGGCCCCCGCGTTCCTCGAGGGACTAAAACCGAGTAAACGGCGTCGATGTCGGCATTTCTCGCTGAAAGTGCGAAGACAGTCTCGTGCCGCCTTGCTTTGCCGTCGCCACCGTACGTAGGCGATCTTACGAAACACGAAGCGTGCGACATAAGTCTCCATCGGTTTCGCGCGCGTCGTTCGGACGCGTTTTCTCGGAAACCATGGAGCGAGCTAGAGATTTCTCGCGTTCCGTTCCGAGCGCACGCGAAAACGAACGGATTGACGCCCCAGGAAGCGACGGGTAACGAGAGCCTGCTGACCCGAGCGGCGGATAACCAGCGGAAATCCAAGTGACGACGACGGGGCTTCACCTGCGCGACGCGACACAACGGCTCGAGGACGACGCGCTCCCGATGAGCCGCCCCGCGCTGCGCCAACAGCGCATCGCAGTCATCGTCCCCTGTTTGAACGAAGAGGCGGCGATCGAAAAGGTCGTCAAAGACTTCCGCAAGGCGCTGGCGACCGCCGCGATCTACGTCTACGACAATGGCTCCACGGACGAGACCGTGCGCGTCGCGCGCGAGGCGGGCGCCATCGTCCGCAGCGAGCCGTTGAAGGGCAAGGGGAACGTCGTGCGTCGCATGTTCGCCGACGTGGATGCCGACGTGTACGTCCTTGTAGACGGAGATGACACCTACGACGCCTCGAAGGCCGGCGAGCTCGTCGAGAAGCTCTTGAAGGAGCAGCTCGACATGGTGAACGGCGCTCGCATCGAGAAAGCCGTCGAGGCGTACCGGCCCGGCCACCGCCTCGGCAACGCGGTCCTCACCGGCATGGTCGCCTACATCTTCGGCGATCGACTGAAAGATCTCCTGTCCGGTTACCGGGTGCTCTCGCGGCGATTCGTGAAGTCATTTCCGGCGCTCTCCGCCGGCTTCGAGACCGAGACGGAGATCACCGTGCACGCCCTCGAGCTCCGCATGCCGATCGCGGAAGTGGAGACGCCGTACAAGGAGCGCCCGGCGGGGTCCGCCAGCAAGCTCCGGACGTTCCGCGACGGGTTTCGAATCCTGCGGACGATCATCATCCTGCTCAAGGAGCAGAGGCCGCTCGCGTTCTTCTCGTCGATCTTCGGCGTCCTCGCGGTTGCGTCCATCGTCCTGGTCATTCCCGTCTTCGAGACTTACAGCGAGACCGGCCTCGTGCCTCGGTTTCCGACCGCCATCCTCGCGACCGGTATGATGCTGCTTGCCTTCTTGTCCCTGACGAGCGGCATGGTCCTCGACTCCGTGGCGCGCGGGCGACAGGAACAGAAGCGGCTACGCTACCTGATGATCGACGCGCCGTCGCCCGCAGCCGAAGATCGGCACGTTTGAGCGCGCGAGGACCACGCTTGCCCGAGCCGACGGATGAAGCGCCGAAGGGCGCCCCCAGAGCAGTCGACGGGGCGAACGACGGCCGCTCGCCTGCGCGTCGCAGCGTGCGGCTCCTCATTTCGTCGGTCGCGCTCCTCTGCGGCTTTGCGTGGCTGCTGCACGCCGGTGGCCTGCCTTTGCTGCCGCCGAAGGGCGCCTTCGAAGCGATGGATCTCGGTTACATCGCCGGGTTCGCGGCGCTGAACCTCGTGCAGCAGCTGCTGCGGTTCGCGCGCTGTCACTTCTTGATCGCGCCCATCGCGCGGCTGTCGTTGCGGCGTCTCATGACCATCAACGGGATCGCGCTGGCGCTCATCACGTTCTTACCTTTGCGCATCGGAGAGGTCAGCCGCCCGGCGATGCTGCGTGAAAAGGGGCACCTCTCGGCGTGGGCGGTCACCGGCACCGTCGGTGCCGAACGCATCCTCGACGGCGTCATGTTCAGCCTCATGCTGCTCCTCGGGCTGGCGCTCGCGCACCCGCACGAGCCGCTTCCGAGCCACATCGGCGATCTGCCGGTGCCGGCTTCGCTCATCCCGCGCGTCGCGCGCCTCGCGTGTCTGGGATTCGCGGCGGCGTTCGCCTTGATGGCCGCGTTCTACTGGCATCGCGCGCTGGCGCGGAAGATCACCGAGCGCGTCGTCGGCGTCGTGTCGCAGCGGCTCGCGCAGCGGCTCGCCGACGTCGTCGCGTCCCTCAGCGACGGGCTGCGCTTTCTCCGCGATCCCCGCTACACGCTCCCGTACATCGGCGTCTCCGTCGTCGCGACGCTGTCGCACGTCTGGGCGATGTTGCTCCTCGCGCACGGCGTGGGCATTCCCGAACTCACCTTCGTCGAGTCGATGGTAGTCGTGGGGTTCCTCGCGCTCGGGTTCGGCATGCCGAACGCCCCTGGATTCTTCGGCACCGTGCAGCTCGCGCTGTACGGCGGCCTCGCCGTGTACATCGCTCCCGACAAAGTCGTGCACGCCGGCGCCGCCTTCGTGTTTTTGTTCTACGCGGTGTACCTCGCGCAAGTGGTGGTCCTCGCGGCGATATCGGCCGCCGTCGAATACGCGTCGCCGTCCGATTCGGCGACGTCGGGTGCTCTTCCCGGGCACGTTTGACGGACGAGGACGGTTCATGCGGGTCCTCTTCGTTCAGATCGCGCGCGAAGCGTGCCCGGAGTACGACGTCCACCGCACGTTCGCCGAGAACGCGCCCGCCGATCGCATCGAGCCGTTCTTCGTCTGGCAACGTCACACCGTCCGGCCGTCGGCCGATCGAGGCGCGGCGCTGCCCGGGAGCGAGCAGAACCTCTTCCTGGATTTCGGTCGCGATCTCGAGGTGCCGTCCCGTCCGCCTCGCGTCGGGAGGGCGATCCAGATGCTCCGGAGAAGCCCCGCTTCGCTGGCCGCGCTCGCTCGTCACGTACGAAGGACGAGGCCCGACGTGGTGTACACGTCGCAACAGACGTTCGACGTCCACCTCGCGAAGCTGATCTGCGCGGCCGCGGGCGTGCCGCACGTGCTCCACGTGCACTATCCGGTGGGGCCCTGGCTCGGCCGCGGCATGGTCGGCTTGATAAAGAGGACGCCCCGGCTCCTCGCCGTTTCGGATTTCATCCGCGATCAGGCCATACAGGCCGGCGTTCCACCGGCGAGCATCGTCACGCAACGCAACACCATCCCGGTCGAACGCTTTTCGGGCGCGCGCGGAGGTCACCGCGTTCGCGACGAGTTCGGCTGGTCTCACGACACGCCGCTCGTCGTCGCCGTGGGCCGTCTGGATCCTTCGAAGGGACACAGGCTCCTTCTGCGGGCGTTTGCCGAGGTCGTGCGCAAGCTGCCGCCGGCGCGGCTCCTCGTCTGCGGTCGGACGTTCATGCGCGATCGCTACGACCTCGAGCTCGAGCAGCTGGCGAAGGGGCTCGGCCTCGCGGCGCAAGTGGTGTTCGCCGGCGCGCGCTCCGACGTCCCGGCGATCATGGCAGAAGCCGATCTCTTCGCTCTCCCCACCGAGAACGAGGCGTGCGGTCTGGTCTTTCTGGAGGCCATGGCCGCGGGGCTCCCGTCCGTCGCCATTCGCTCCGGCGGGGTCCCCGAGCTGGTCGTCGACGGTGAGACGGGCCTGCTCTCCGATCCGGGCGACGCCGAACAGCTCGCCGAAAACATGCTGCGGATCCTCGGAGACCGCTCGGTCGGCGAGCGCATGGGTAAGGCTGGCAGGAGCCGCGTGTCCGCGGAATTCTCGCCCCAACACGTCGCCGAGACGTGGACTACGACGGTGGAGGCGCTGGTGCGCCGCGGCCGCACGTGACGAGAAATGTAGGACTGTCGCTTTAGGCGCCGGCGCTCGGCGCACGAAAGGTGGCAAAGGTGGGAAGCGCACGCACGGAAATGAATCGCGCGCGACACGACGCGCGTCGAGCGAGCGACAACAGCAGGTTATACTTGCACGATTACCATGCTACCGCGTCCCGTCGGCGTCGACCGGGAGCCGTTCCTCACGGCGCGCTACGAGGTTCGCGGTCTAGTCGGATCGGGCGGCAGCGCGACCGTCCACGAGGTGTTCGATTCGGTCCGCGGGGTGACGCTCGCGATGAAGCGCCTCACTCCGGAGGCGGCCCTCAAGCAGACCGCGTGCTTGCTGTTTCGTCGCGAGTACCGGACGCTGCGCGAGCTCTCGCATCCTGCCATCGTGCGCGTCTTCGACTACGGTCAGTACGAGGGGACGCCCTTCTACACGATGGAGATCGCGCCCGGCATCGACGTGCGCGCGCTGTCGCCGCTGCCGTGGAAGGAAGCCTGCAGTCTCTTGCGCGACGTCGTCTCGGCGCTGTCGCTGCTCCATTCGCGAAGGCTGGTGCATCGTGACGTCTCCGCCGGCAACGTGCGCCGGACGCCCGAGCATCGTGGAAAGCTGCTCGACTTCGGCTCTCTTTGCCCGATGGGGGTGGCGCCGGAGGTCGTCGGGACGCCCCCGTTCGTGCCGCCGGAGAGCCTCGACGGCCGTCCGCTCGACGCGCGTTCGGATCTCTTCTCCGTGGGTGCGCTGGCGTACTTCCTGCTCACGGGCCGCCACGCTTACCCCGCGACGCGTTTCTCCGAGCTGAAGGGCGTCTGGAGCGCCGGCGTGGGCCCGCCGTCGCAGTTCGCGCCCGACGTGCCGGAAGCGCTCGATACGCTGGTCCTTTCGCTCCTCAACTTGAACCCGCTGGCGCGCCCGGTCGCAGCGCCCGAGGTCTTCGATCGCCTGAGCACCGTCGCGAGCCTTCCCAGCGCGGAGAGCGGAGAGGTAGCGCTCGGCTATCTCGCGACTCCCACGCTGGTCGGGCGGGACGGAGTCATCTCGAGGTTCCGCAGGCGCCTGCTCGCCGCTGACCGGGGCCGCGGCAGCACGCTGGTCATCGAAGGCAAGCCCGGTTTCGGCCGCTCGCGGTTGCTCGGCTGCCTGGTCACGGAGGCGAACCTCGCGAACGTCATCACGCTCTGCGCGAACGGCTCGGACGGACAGTCCCGCGTGTTCGGCGTGATGCGCGCCTTCGCCAAGCGGCTGCTCGAGGCCGATCCGATCTGCGCGCGCGATTCGCTCGCCGACGCGGCGGTCGTGGACACCCTCGGTCTCTCCGGCGGCTCCGACTCGCCGCTCTCCGGCAGCACCCTCGGCTGGCGCACCCGCGTCGACAGCGTCGCTTCCTGGTTCACGAACATCAGCGCGCGCGTGCCGCTCGTGCTCGCCGTCGACGACATCGACGACATCGACGACGCCTCGATGGCCGTCATCGCCAAGCTCTCGGAAGCCGCGCCGTCTCGTCGCCTGCTCATCGTCGCCACGGCCCGCTCGATGCGCGGCGCGAACGCCGCGCGTTTCCGCAGGCTCGGCGGCTCGCACACGCTCCGGCCCCTGCGCTCGTACGAGACGCGGGCTCTCGTGGCGTCCATCTTCGACGACGCCGCGGGCGTCGAGATGGTGTCGGCGTGGATCCACGAGCTCTCCGAAGGTTGCCCGCGCATCGCGATCGAGCTGTCGCAACACCTCGTGGACTCCGGGCTCGCCCGGTACGAGAGCGCCGCCTGGGTGCTCCCGGTCTCCCTTTCCGGGCTGAACCTGCCGGAAGATCTCGAGCAAGCGATCCTCTTGCGCGTCGCCGATCTCGGTCCCCGCGCCCGCACCCTCGCCGAAGGGCTCTCGTTGTGCGTGGAAGGCGAGCCGCTCTTGCTCGAAGAGTACTCCGCGCTGCTCGGCGTCGCCGAACCGGAGGAGACGTTCGGCGCGCTGAACGAGCTCGTCGCGGCGCAGATCCTGGTCGGCAGCGGGAGCGCCTACGCCTTCGTCCACGACGCGATGCGAGACGCCGTAGCGCGTTCGATTCCGGACGAGACGCGGACCATGCTGCATCTACGGCTCGCGGACATCTATCGCCGAAGCTCGAACCGCGCGAGCATCGTCGCGTCGCATCACCTGATGCTCGCCGGCGACGAGCCCGGAGCGTTCGCGATCCTCGCGCGCTTCACCGCGGAGCGCGACGAATACGTCGTGCGCGGCTATCGCTTCCTCCGATCATCGGAGGGTGGCCGGCTCCACGAAAGCCTGCTCGACTGGGGCTTCGCGAGCAAAGCTCCGATGCAAGACCTGCTGCGCATCGGTATGCAGCTCTTCGGCATCGCCGCTGTCGCGTTCGGAGACGTGAACCGCCACGCGCCCCTGGTCATGGCCGAGCTCGAGCGAGAAACGGGGCTCGTCTACTGGGACGAATTTTCGCACATCGAAGATCCTGCCGCGCGCATCCGCGCTTGCGTGGCCCGCGCCGCGCAGCGGTGGTCTTCGCTCCCCGACGATGAGCGCGGGCTGAGCCCCGAAGAAGCCATCACGGTGTTCGCTTCGTGCACCACGCACCTCACGGGCGTGTTCTCGCGGACCGGACAGGTCGATCGCGTGGCGCAGTTGCTCCCGAGCATCGACCGGCTCAGCCCGGTTTCGCCGGCGGTGGGGATCGCCGCCGACGCCGTGCGTTTCAGCGCCAACGCGCGTCGCGGTTGGCTCGCCGGGGACCTCCGGCGTTCCTTGCTCGCTCGGACGCGAACGCCCGTGCCCGGATTGACGGAGCCGACGCGCATCGGACTCCGGCTGCTGACGCTCTACTATCAGGGCCTGGAAGAAGCGGTCCTGGGCGACCGGCTCGCCTTCACTCGCGCCGACGAGCTCGAGGTCGACGCGCCGTACACCGCGCTCGGCTGGCAGCTCAGGACGGTCGCGCACCTGTACCAGGGGCAAGAGAAGCGCGCCGAGGCTTGCCGCAGGAAACGCGACGTCGCGCTCGCCGGTCAAGGTGAAGCAGAACGTCACGTGGAGGCCGCGCTCAGCTACGAGTCGAGCGCTTGCGTCGTGCTCGGAGACCTGACCGCGGTGAAGCGCGTGCTCCCGGCGTTGCGCGAGCGCGCCAGCGCTCACCCCGGCTGGCTGCCTCACTGCGTCTTCGTCGAGGGCGCGCACGAGGCGCTGCGCGGGGATCTGAACAAGGCTCTGGAGCTGATGCTGCGCGCGGCCGACATGGCCACGCCGGCCGAACATCACGCCTGGATTCAAGTCGAAGCGAAGATCGCGCAGCTGCTCATCGAGCTCGGGCGCGAGCGCGAGGCGCGGGATCGCGCGCTCTTGACGCTCGAGACGTGTCGCGACGTCCCGCTCTTGCCGCCGTACGTCGATTTGCTCGAGGCGTCGCTCGCTCTCGCCGAAGCCAGGCTCGGGGATCACGACGGCGCGAAAGCGCGCATCGCGGAGTGCGTCCGTCGATCCGAAGCGCGCGGCACGACGGGTATCCTCGTGCTGGACCTGTACGCGGCGCAGGCGCAGGTCGCGCTGGCAACACGAGACGCCGCAGAGTTCGCGAGCGTCTCGAAGCGCGTCGCCGAAATGTGCGCAAACGTCGACAGCAAGGCGTTCGCCGCGCGCCTGTCGGCTCTGTTCCGCATGTCGGTCGGCGCCGGTTTCGAGCCGGTCGACGTCACCGCGCATCCGTTCCGGCGGAGGATGACCCAGACGCTCGCCCGCCTGCGCACCGAGCTCGAGCTCTGTGCCGGCGCGACCGAGCGGGCGACGCGTTCCCTCGGCATGGTGCTCCAGCAGTCCGGAGCGCAGCGAGGCTATCTGTATCTGCACCAGCCGGAGGGCTTCGTCCTGGCGGCCTCGAGGGCGGTCGACCCGCCGCCGATGGGCGCCGAAGAGTGGCTCCTCAAATGGCTGCGTTCGTTCCAGAGCGAGGCCGGCGAGACGGAGACCACGTCCGAGGGCAGCACCTTCTTCGGCGATCGCTTCCGGCTGGTCGCGCTCGTCACCGACGACGGCGGGGCCGCCGTCGCGCCCGCCGTCGTCGTGATCGACTGCGACGGCGTGCAGCCGCGCGTGATTCCCGAGTACATCCTGCGCGAGCTCGCCAACGTGCTCATCGACGCCGGCGACGTTCCGCGGCACTGAGTGTTGTCTTTTTCCGTCGCGCGGGCGGATGATCGCGCCGATGTCCGCCGCTCATGACACGTTCCCGGTCTCGTATTTCCCCGTTCCCACGCAGCGCCAGTTCGCGCGCAACGCGGAGCTGATTCGCGGCAAACCGTACGAACGCTACTTCAGCGGCGAAATGAAGCTCCGGCGCGACGTCTTGCCCGCGCTGAAGCGGCCCATGTCGGCCGCGGACGCGCTCGCCCCGGAAGACGTGAACGCCCTCCTCGAACCGGGCTACCACGCCGTCGAAAACGGCTTCTGCGAGCTGTCCGACGGCTCCGCGTACGTCGCGAGTCACGTGCCGTTCCCCGGCGCCACCGGCGAGATGTACGGTTGGTGGTTCTGGTGGCACTCCGTCGAACCGGCGCGGTACACGCTCTGGTACCTCTACAACCACATCGCAGCGCGTCCGGTGAATCGCGGCGTCTTGACCGCGCCCGGTCTCACCCACGAGCAGCGCTACGTCGGCACCACGCACCACGTCGACGAGTACATCGGCGGCGAGCGCCTTCGGATCGCCATCCATTTCCTGGACCCCGCGGAGCTCGGCTTCGACACGCGGCGCTTCGCCGAAGCCGGCATCGTCGGGCACGCCTGCGCGCGAGTCCGCTTGCGCGATCTGCCGCTCGAGGTCGTGACCATGGTCCATCTCGCGCGCAGGACCTCCGAAGGCATCGAACAGCGCAGCCGTTACTGGATTGGACACGACGTGAAACTTCGCGCGTTCGGCGCCAAATTATCGGTCGACAAGATCGGCGCCGTGCTCGGCGGCAAGCGGCGAATGGCCGGCGAGCGCGTCGCGTACGAGCAATTGTTGCATGATCAGATCGAGTTCACGCACCTCGCGAGCTTTCTCCCCGAGCTCTGGAGCGAGTTCGGGCCTCACGTGCCCGACCCCGCCGTGTGACCTTCGGCTAATCGCCCCGCCGATTCGATGCGACCGATCGCCCGCGCGTCGCGAGCGATCGGCGCGGAGCGGGTTCGCGCTCGGCAAGCAACTCGTTCACGCTTCGCCGCCGTGCCGCAGCTTTCGCGAGAGCGGCGCCAGGTACCAGGTCAGACCAATCAACACGGCCGTCGCGCCCGTCGCGTAGGGCGCCGTGTCTTGCCCGAGCACCATCGCCGAAATGAAGAACATCGCCCCGCAAATCGACAGCGCGAGGAACGCCAGGCCGGCCAGAGCGAACCGGTTCGCGCGGAACAACAGCCGCTCCTTGTCGCGCGCGCGAAACGAGATCCGGTGGTTCGACGAAGGCGCGATCATGAACACTGCCGCAATCGTCGTCGAGACGAACGTGGAGAAGAACACGCTCTTGTCCAACGTGTGGAGTGTTTCGAAGCGGCCGTAGAAGGGTACGGTCAGCAAGAACGCGAAGAGCATTTGCACGCCCGGAAGCGCGATCCGAAGCTCGCCGAGCAACTCGTTCAGTTCGCGATCGACCCGTTGCTTTTTCGTCTCGTCGCTCGATTCGTCCGACACGTCGACTAAGATATCGCGAACTCACGACGCGGCGTGCAGGCGGTTGCACATGACGCGAAGAACGGTGCAGCATTTTGCTCGTTTTCGTTGGTAACGGAGCGATCGTTCATGGCAGAAAAAGCGCTCTGCTCGACGAGGCACGGCGCTTGCGTGCGAGCGCCGTCATGCAGAGCGAGAAGTGCAGGGGGAGGCGGAGAGCCGCTCGAGTGGTGCAGGCTATCCTGACAATGCTTGTTGCCATAATCAGCTCGTTCGGATTCGAGCCGTCGAGCCACGCATACTCGACGGGTCAAACCAAGATCGCGACGGGGACGAGCACGACTTCCGGGATAGGTTCGGCGACGGTGTCACGTTCCGATGGCGTGGCGGAATCGTGGTCGATCCACGGGGACGGTTCCGTCGTGGATTCGTTCTTGATTCAGGGTTTTCCCTGGCTGACGTTGCAAATCGCGCCGGCAGGGAGCGCCTCTTTCGGCGAAGAGATCACCGCGGTCACCCGCTCGGCGAATCAAATGGAGGTGTTCTGGGTCGGTCCGGACGGCTCCGTCCAGCACGCTTGGTTCCAGCAATACGCAGGGTGGAGCACGGGACAGCTCGAGCCGGCGGGCAGCGCTGCGACCAACGGCGCGATCACTGCGATCACGCGGTCGCCGAACACCATGGATTTGTTCTGGACGACCTCGGATGGCTCTGTCGAATACGCCTCCTTCGCCGACGGCGCGGGCTGGGCAACGCCGACGAAGATCGCGCCTGCAGGCAACGCGCTCGGCTGCAATTGTGGATTCCTCTCGTACATCCCTTCCATGAAGGCCGTCTCCGTCACCCCGTCGACCATCGACGTGTACTGGATAACTCCCGAAGGCGCCGTCGAGAACGCCTTCAACCTCGGCAGCGGCTGGAAGCTCGCGACGCTCGGAGACTCCGACATCGCATTCACCGGCGGCGGGCTCACTGCCACCGTCGCGAACGGAATCTCCTACGTCTTCTTTTATGGAACCGATCAGTCGATTCAGATGATCTACGCCGCTCAGGATCCTACGACCGGGTTCTTGCCTTACCTCGGGCCGATTGCATTGGAGTCGTCGAGCGTCGCGCTCGGTCTGAGCGGCATGTCGGCGATCTCGCCGACTTCTACGCAGTGGGATCTCTTCTTCGCCGGCAAGGACGGCGCGCTCCACTGGGACAGCTACAACGGCGCGATCCGTCACGTGACCATCCCCCCTACGAAGAACCTCACGGGTCTCACGGGGGTGAGCGCAGCGGCCGAAGACGCCGACACGATGGATGTCATGTTCACCGGCGCCGACTACGCCGACGACACGGTGAACATCAAGGACACCCTGGCCGTCGGCGTGATTAATTCCCCCGCCAACGGCTCGACGATCAACACCGCCACGCCGACAATCAGCATCACCGATCCAGGCGGCGGAAGCCCGTGGAAGGCCACCAAGGTCACGCTCACGATAGCCCCGACCGGCCCGGGATCATCGGGTTCGTACTCTTGGGACGTCACGCCCGACGACAACGGCAACTGGAGCGGTTCCGTGCCCTTCTCGCTGGCGCCGAGCAAATGGCAGCTGAAGATGGTCAGCGCCAACGACACCGGCACCTCGACCACGTACTCCAACTTCACCGTCGTGCAGCACGCGCCGCCTCCGCCGACGATCGTGACTCCGGCGGACGGCTCGGTGAACAACCCGAACAACGTGAAGTTCTATTTCAAGGATCCCGCGGCGGGTACGATCAACGCGGCGACCGAGTTTCAGTTCGTCGTCACGCAGAACAACGTCGTCATCAACTCCGGGCCGCCGTACCCGCAGCCGTGGATCACCGGTCCCGATACGACGGCGGCGCCGATGACCTCGCCGGGCGTGACCTGGGGCTTTTCGATCGCCAACGGCACGTATCAAGTCGAAGCGTGGTCGCTGAATGGCGCCGGCAGCTCGAATGGGGCTACCGCAACCTTCACCGTGGGCCCCGGGTGCGTGCAGCAGGGCTTCGCCGCGGGATCCAATCAATGCTGCTCGGGGCTCCAGAAGAACCAAGCCGGCGCTTGTGAGCCTGCCGATCCGCCGGGTTGCGGCATCACGACGATCGGAGACGCGCCGCCGTGCTGCAGAAACTCCACGCCGTGCACCGGTAACGGCACGTGCGTCGTGGACCCGTCGAACGGCTATGCGTTTTGCAAACCGAACGACGCAACAGGTCCGGGCAGCGCACCGACCCAGGCTCAAACCGGCGGGAGCAATTCCTGCACCCTCCTCAATTGCTTCGTGAATTGCGACATCGACACGGATTTCGAGTGTGAGCCCGCCGGATTGTTTTGCTCCGCCGCGCTCGCCGAAGCCAATTACAACGCCATGTTCGGAGCGCACCTATGTCACGGGTGTTGCGGCCCCGGGTGCACGGCCGACAACTGCGACGAATGAGCAAGCCGGCGAGTGACGACCGCACGCGGTCGTCACGTTGCCTCCAAGAGGCTCGCGCCGTCGAATCCAAGGACTCCACGAACACGGAGGTGCCGGAACGTAACTACGAGTTGAATCACTACGCCGCCGTCACCAGGACGTCGTGAAGGCGTCGCATACGCACGCGGTCCTCGAAAGTAGACTGCGCGGCATGCGACGACTCCGCGGGCTCGAACCAAGCATGTGGATTGCCGCGACCGTCGTGTTCGCGGCGACCGACTCGCGACCTCTGCGCGCCGACACGTCCACTGACCCTTGTCCCGGGTGCGGTGCGACACAGCTCAGCCTGCCCGCGCAGGTCGGCGAGAAGATCTTTACCGATCGATCGCTGTCGGCGTCCGGCCAGCTCGCGTGCGCGACTTGCCACGACCCGACGCACGCGTACAGCTCGCCGAACGGCCTCGCGGTGCAGCTCGGCGGCCCGGGGATGTCCTCGCCGGGCACGCGCGCGGTGCCTTCGCTGCGCTACAAGGAGTACACGACGCCGTACGCGGACGTCGCACCCAACCCCGACGGCGTCAGCACGCCCGGACCGGGCGGCGGCTTCACCTGGGACGGCCGCGCCGCGACGCTCGCCGACCAGGCGCAGATCCCGCTGCTCGCGCCGAACGAGATGGCCAATGCGTCCGAGGCCGACGTCGTGAACAAACTGCAGCAGTCCGCGTACGCGGACCTCTTTCGCGCCGCTTTCGGGAGCGACGTGTTCGACGACACTTCGCAGGCATTTCAATCCGCCCTCGATGCCCTGCAGGCCTATCAAATCGAGGACCCCGACTTCCACCCGTATACCAGCAAGTTCGACCTGTACGCGGACAACAAAGTCGGCGGCGAGCTGACGCCGTCGGAGGCGCGCGGCCTCCAGGTCTTTCTCGACCCGAACCGAGGCAACTGCAACGCGTGTCACTTCGCGGGACCGGGCGCGAACGGCAGCACCGAGCTGTTCACCGACTTCACCTACGCCGCCATCGGCGTGCCGCGCAACACGGAGATCCCCGCGAACGCAGACCCCGGTTACTTCGACATGGGCATCTGCAGCCGACCCGATCACCCACTCCCGGACAGCGCGCAGTACTGCGGCCTGTTCAAGGTGCCGACCCTGCGCAACGTCGCCATCCGCAAGGTCTTCTTCCACAACGGCAAGATGAAATCGCTGCGCGAGGTGCTGAACTTCTACAACACCCGCGATACCGAACCCGAGCTCTGGTACCCGACGGTCGACGGCGTCGCGCAGAAGTTCGACGACTTGCCGCCGCAGTATCAGGCGAACATCGACACCCAGGTGCCGCTCGATGGACGGCCTGCCGGTTCGCAGCCCCCGATGTCGGAGCAGGACCTCGACGATCTGGAGGCGTTTCTCGACACGCTCACGGACGCCGACCTGGTCAATCAGGTGAACTCCGCGCAGCCCGTGCCCGCGCTCGGGACGAGCGCGTCGCCGATGCGAATGCTCCTGCTGACGCTGTTGGCAGCGGGCCTTTCGAGCGTTGGTCGTGCCCGCCGCGCGCGTGCGGGGAGTCGCAGCGGCGCCGGCAATCCGTAGAGTGCTGTCAGCAAACGACGTGTGTGCCCGAGGAGCTGCGGCTCGAACGTCGGCTACCAGCCCCGGGCTCGAGGCACGGCCTTTGCCCGGCGGGGACGCGTTGCGCCCCCACCTGTGGCGCCGGGACCTAAATCGGGAGCCAATGCAACCGACAGACGCTGAAGGGCGTCACGGAGGCGGATACCGCCCGATCATTTCGTAGGGCTTGATTTGCAGAAGGGATTGCGACGGCAGGACGATCTTTGTGAGCAACGCAGTGTTGCAAACGTAAGGCTGGGCGGGCATCTGATTTCGCGGGTCATAGAGCACCTCGACGGCGACAACTCGACGAGGTTGACCTTGAATCTGCACGGTGGCGGGGATGTATCGACAGGAGATAGCGTTGAAGATTTGTGGGCCGTCCGGATAACTCAAAGTGACCGTGAGCATCCCGCTGGGGTGAACCGCAAGCTCATAGCCCTGCGACACCATCACGCAGCCTCTTCGGTCAGGCGGAACTCAGGAGCGACAAGGTTAGGCGGGGGAGAAAACTCCTCTCCGAGGTCTACTTGCGTAAAGTCCTCTTCGCTCAACTGGCCTGAAGTGGGAAACAGGCGAAGGATTTCCAGCGACCCTTCGCGGGATTCGGCTGGTCCGGGCCACGGACTCAGAAGGATTCTGGGAACGCGGCTTTCCGGCCAGACTCGCCGTGCCCAAGTCTCCAATGCTGCGGTGATCGCGGCCGTCGTCGGCTCCTCGGTGATGGCTTGTAAGGTTGCCGTCTCCAGAACCACATAGGGCGGCATTGACGCGAGCTGCTCGACAACGGGCATTGGAGCCAGGACGGTCGCGAAGATTAGCTCATCAGATACTTCTGTCGCCCGGATGTAGGCGTGCAATTCATAGGGAGGCGTTTCCCCACGATAGGTCTCGAACGTTACGATCGGTAGATCAAGCGCACGCCGCAACAGAGGAAGGCGTTCGATGTCGTCGTTCTCGACGAACTGTCGTCCGAGCTCTTTGGTCAGAGACCCTAAGTCGAGGGTCTTAAGAAGGTTCAGCGAAAGGAAGCAGCGGCCCTTTTGCTTCGACTCTGGAATGGTCAAGTCCACGCTGACGAGATCCGAGCAGGTCAGCGATCCGTCAACAGTCATCCTACGCTCACTCCCTTCAATTTGACGTTGTCCGGTGTAATAGGCCGGCCATGGTATGAACGTCCGGCCGTCGTACCTCCGCTGCACTCGACAAAAGAGAGGGTGGCGTCCTCGCCTCGATCCCAACCGATGACTTGGTTCGAGTGCCGAAGGTATTCCGCCTTGCCCGGAGGCTCCGAAAGCACTTGCGTCGGGGCGGAGATGGTCCTCGTTTCGATGGCTTCGATCTGTTTCGGTGTCATCCCCGGGAGGTACTTCGCTGGGCCGTGTTTTGTGTGCTCACGGGTCAATCCCGGATGTGGGAAGTGCTTGTGGCCGTGCTGGCTCCAGCCACATCGGAGTCGCGCCGCACATTGTTCAGGCTGGATCGTCGGTACGTTCGCCACGTTGCGTCAGATCCTACCGTCGCTCGCAGCGCCGGTCGAGGTCGCCGCCTTGCCCTCAACTAGGCTGATACGTTCTCAGCCTGTTTCTCTGAATCGAGTGACCCTCGGGATTCCGAGGGTGCCGCAGAATCATTCCTCGTTCCCTGAACGTCGTTGGGCGTTGCCGCTCATGGCACGCTGCGCTAATGAGTAGGCGTCAGGCGGTGGAGTCCGCCTCGAAACGTCGCCGGCCCATCGGCGGCCAATGACTCCTACGGCAAAGGCAGGCGCCGTGGGAGCACGAAGACCTCCGGCGCTCGAAAAGAGAGAGCATCGGATGGATCGGTTCTTGTGGATTTGCTTCGCGGGCGCCCTCGGTACCGGAACTCGCTACCTCGTCGGCCTGTGGGCAGCGCGCACGTTCGGGACCTCCTTCCCGTATGGCACGTTGACGGTGAACGTCACGGGTTGCTTTCTGATTGCGGCGATCATGCACGTGTCGCTCTCGACGAACCTCGTGTCGCCCACGCTCCGTTTGACGTTGACCACCGGGTTCATGGGTGGGCTCACGACGTACTCGAGCTTCAACTACGAAACGACCCGCTTCTTCCAGGAGCGAGCGTGGGGGACGGGTTTCTTGAACTACGCCGTCACGACCACGCTGTGCTTCGCCGCGGGGCTGCTCGGCTTCGCCCTCGCCCGGCGCATCTTCAGCATCTGAAGGAAAGGAGTTTCCCATGCGAGTCCTCGACGGAGAACGAACGTTGATACGCATCTTCATCGGTGACGCGGACAAGTGGCATCACACGCCGCTGGATCGCGCGCTCCTCGAGCGCCTCCGGCGGGAGGGCTTCGCGGGAGCGACGGTTCTGCACGGGGTCGCAGGCTTCGGCGCACGCAGCATCATCCATACGTCGCATCTGGTCGATCTCTCCGGAGACTTGCCGGTGGTGATCGAAGTCGTCGAGGACGACGAGCACGTGCAGAAGCTCCTACCGATCCTCGACGAGATGCTGACAGCGGGCGCGCTCGTGACCATGGAGAAGGTCCGCGTCCTTCGCTACGCGCCGGGAGCGAAGACGATAAAGACGGTGTGAACCGGGCAGGGGCGAGTCTCCATGCGACCGAGCCAACCATGACCTCCTCTCCGATCCCCGCCTGCGACGGCTCTCCCATCGCGGGTGCACCGGCGCGCGACATCGAAGCACGGATACGGCAGTTGTCGGAGCTCGCCTCTCGTCTCGGAGATACCGGCATCGTCGCGGAGGCGGCGGCGCTCGCCGGGAGGGTGCGCGAGGGACGCTTCTTCGTCGCCTGTCTCGGTCAGTTCAAGCGAGGAAAATCGACCCTGCTGAACACGCTGGTTGGACACGCTGTCCTTCCGGTCGGAGTACCTCCGGTCACCGCCGCCGTCACGATCCTCCGATACGGCGAGCGGCTCTCGGCGCGGGTGCGCGGGAGCGACGGCGCGTGGACGGACATCGCGATCGAGTCGCTCGGCGCGTATGTCTCCGAAGAAGAGAATCCCGAGAATGCAAAGGGGATATCCGCCGTCGAGGTGCTCGTACCGTCTCCATTGCTCTCGAGCGGCCTCTGCCTGGTCGATACACCGGGCATCGGCTCGGTCTTCCAGGGGAATACGAGGGTCACCGAGGACTTCCTTCCTCAGATCGACGCGGCTCTCGTCGTCTTCGGAGCCGATCCACCGCTCTCAGGCGAAGAGCTGCGGCTCATTCGCGACGCCACGACGCACGTTCGAAAGCTGATCCTGGTCCTGAACAAGGCGGATCGCCTCGATGACGTGGACCGCTCACAAGCACGGCGATTCGCAGAACGAATCCTCGTGGAGCGCGCTGGCGTCCCGAACCCGAGAATCCTGGAGGTGAGTGCGCTCGAACGCGAGCGAGTGGGTAAGGCAACCCGCGACTGGTCGGCGCTCGAAAGCGCATTGACGGATCTCGCCGCGACCTCGGGAAGAGTTCTCGTGCGGGGTGCGGGACGGCGCGGCCTACGGCGGCTCGGGGCACTTCTCTTGCGCGAGGTCGACGAGCGACGGTCGGCGCTCGTCCGCCCCGTTGACGACGTCGCGCGACGTGCCGATGACCTCGCGCGTGCGGTAGCGGAAGCGGAGCGTTTGCTCCGAGAAAACGCGTACCTCTTTTCGGCGGTGCAGGACGAGCTGGCGCGCACGTTCGAGGTCAAGCGAAACGACCTGCTGGCTGGCGCGTTCCCGGTGGCTGCGGCGGAGCTCGACCGCATTCTCACCTTCCTGTCGTCCGAGCGGCGCGGCAAGCTACGCGCTTCCGGGCTCCGTGCAGCGCGCGACGTGGCCGAGCAACGGATCGAAGGTTGGCGCGACGAGATGACGCCGCTCGCGAACGACCTGTACCGGACCTCGATGTCGCGCTTCGCCGAGCTGGCAAACGGCTTGGTGCGGCCACTCGCCGATCCAGAAGATCCGCTCCTTGCCGCGCTTCCGACGTTCGAGCCCCCAGCCGGCCTCGCCGCGGAGGCCCGCTTCTACTTTCACGAACAATACGAGGATTCCTCAGGGGGTGTATCGGCCGCCCGCGAGTTCGCCGACACCAGAGAGCGTATCGAAGCACGCGTCCGTGAAGAAGCGCGAGCCTACTTGCGTCGATTGCTCGAAGCGAACAGCACGCTCGCGGCGAACGATTTTCGAGACCAGGTCGTCGAGAGTCGCAGGCGTTTGGAGGGCGCGCTCCGCATGCATCTGAACTCGGTGGCTGACATCGCCCGACGCGCGCTGGAGCAAGCTCGGCGCCTGCACTCGGAGGGCGCGTCGGCCGTGGAGGCCGCGATCCGGGAGCTCGATGGCGCTCGCGACGAGCTGAGTGCGCTCATCCTCGCGGAGGTCGGAGGCAATGAGGACCAGCCGCGATGACACGGCGAAGCGCCTCACGCACGAAGAGCGGCCTCGGCTACTCGCCTCGACTTGAGCGGTCTCGGAAGAACCGGAGCAGGCGCCGGGCGATCCACCGCACACGCCACGGCCTTTGCGCGCGCAGCGACGCCAAGGCGGCGACGCCTCCTTGCTCGAGTGCGACTCGCGCCGCGTTACGAATCGAGCGTTCGCGATCGTTCGACATTTCGGCAAGCGACGACCAGGCAGAAGAAGCTTGCACCGTGGCGAGTGCGTCGACGACGCCGTGGCGCACGTCCGCGTCAGGATCGTGAACGTATCGAACGAGCGCCTCGACCGACTCGGGGGTGCCGATTCGTCCGAGAGCCCATACAGCCGCCCGCCGGGTCGCCACATCGGGATCCGTGGCGAGCTCGCCCAATACCCAGATGGCCCGCGGATCGCCGGCGCGGCCCAAAAATTCCATAGCTCGCCGGCGTATGCGTCGAAGGGTTACGTCTTCACCGCGCCGTACAACCGCCTCCAAAACCCGTGGAACGGCCGCTTCCGCGACGGCCGCGAGCGCTTCACGGGCCGTCTCGGCGCGCATCCATCTTCGCCGCCCAACGCATCGACGAGCACGTCGATGGCTCGCGTATCGACGGCGCCGCGGACCGAGAGCGCTCGCGCCGCGGCCTCGCGGACCTCCGCCTGCGGATCGTCGAGCGCGCGGGCGAGCTCGACGTCCGCCACACCGAGCTCGCCGAGCAGCAGAACCGCGGCGGCACGCCCCCACACGCGATCGGAACGCTCGACTCCATTGTCGAGGCGGCGATCGGCGACGGTTTGGACGAGGACGCGCTGGGTGAGCTCCGGATCGAATCGACGTAACCCTTCCACGGCGGCGTCTCGCGTGACGTCGTCGCCGAGCCGCTCGGCGAGCAGCGGGATGGCGCGCCGCTCCCGTGTGCGAGAGAGCGCCTTCACGCAGCCGGGATACGGGTAGGTACGAAGCGCGTCGAGCAAAGCGTCTACCGCGTCCGCATCCGATGAATGGTCAAGGTTCTCTGCGATGCGGTTCGCGACGACGTACTCGGCTTGCTCGAGCACTGGATCCAGCCTTCGAGTCGTGGAATCTCGTAGGGCCCGCACGAGCGCCTGCGTCGCGACCGGTCCACGGATGAGCCCCAATGCATCAGCGGCAAGGCTTCGGGGTTGATCCACCGATTCGGAAGGGCCGCGCAGAAGGGCCTCCAGCGCCGGGACGGCGTGCTCACCCAAGGAAACGACGTTCGGTAAATGCCGAGGTCCGTCATGAAGCGATCGGAGCGCACGGACCTCGTCTTCTATGGAAGACCGATGGTCTTCGCTCACACGCGACGCGGGCGGCTCCATGGCCTGTACCTCCGTGTTTCGTGGGCCGTGCGGGGCGGAAGCGCAAGCCTGCTCGGCGGCCCTTGACCTCCACTCGCTGATCGCGGAAATTGCCCGGGTATTCAGGCGATGGAGTTCGCCGGGACTGCCGGTTCGTATCGGACTGGCTGATGACTCCTACGAACGCGGAGATTACCCCGTGTCTCTGGAGTCATCTGAAAAGGTCCCCGTGAGTCGTCCTCGTTGGCTCAACCGAACGGTCTTCGCCATCGGGGTCGCGAGCTTGTTCTCGGACGTTGGGCACGAGATGGCGACCACCACGATGCCGGCGCTGTTGGCATCGTTCGGCTCGAGCTCCGGGATCCTCGGAGTGATCGAGGGACTGGCCGACGGTCTGTCGAGCTTTGCCAAGTTGCTTTCTGGCGCGTACAGCGACGGGCTCCGCCGCAGAAAGCCGCTGGCCGTCGTCGGCTACTTCCTCACCGCGGCCGGCATGGCGAGCTTCGCCGTGGCGACCAACGCGTGGCACGTACTCCTCGGGCGCGTGTTCGGCTGGGCGGGGCGCGGAGCACGCACTCCGGTCCGCAACGTACTGCTCACGGAGGCGACGACGAAGGAAACCTACGGCCGCGCGTTCGGGCTCGAACGCACCATGGACAGCGCCGGCGCGATCGCCGGTCCACTTCTGTCGCTGGCGATCACCGCTTGGCTCGGGATGCGGGCGGTCTTCGCGTTCACGTTGATTCCGGGTGTCATCGCCGCGGTGCTCATCGCCTCGCTCGTACAGGAAAAGCCGCACCGTCCCGAATCGCGATCTCTGTTCGCCGGAGCGCGCACGCTGCCGGTCGAGTACCGCCGTTTCTTGGTCGGGGTCGGGATTGCGGGCCTCGGAGACTTTTCGAACACGCTCCTCATCTTGTTCGCCACCCAGGCGTTCACGCCCGCGCTCGGCGCGCCGCGCGCTGCCACGCTGGCGATGAGCTTCTACGTCCTCTACAACGTCGTCTACACTGTCTCTTGCTACGTCGCGGGCGCCCTCGCGGATCGCTTTCCGAAACAACGAGTGCTGGCGCTCGGCTATGTGATCGCCGTGATCCCTGCGGCGGTGCTCCTCGCGCCCGGAGCATCGATCACGAAGTTCGCGGTCGTGTTCGCGATCTCGGGTCTCTACATGGGGTTCTGGGAGACGGTCGAATCGGCGAGCGCCGCGACGTATCTGCCGGCGCACGTGCGCGGAACGGGGTTCGGCGTGCTCGCAACGGTGAACGGCGTCGGCGATCTGGTGTCGAGCATCCTCGTGGGTGCGCTGTGGGCTCTGCATCCGGCGGTTGCGATGCTGTACGTCATCGTGACGTCGCTGATCGGTGCCAGCATCATCGCCTCGACCCGACCGACGGAGGCTCGCTAGTGAGAAAGGTCGCGCAGCATGTCTGGATACCGTAGCCGCACTTCGACCGCAGGACGGAACATGGCCGGCGCTCGCGCCCTCTGGCGCGCGACCGGGATGACGGACGCCGACTTCGACAAGCCCATCGTCGCGATCGCCAACAGCTTCACTCAGTTCGTGCCGGGTCACGTGCATCTATACGACGTGGGGCAACGCCTGAAGAAGGTCATCGACGCCGCCGGCGGATGGGGCGTCGAGTTCAACACCATCGCGATCGACGACGGTATCGCGATGGGCCACGGCGGAATGCTCTATTCGCTGCCGAGCCGCGAGCTCATCGCCGACAGCGTCGAGTACATGGTCAACGCCCACTGCGCCGACGCGCTCGTGTGCATCTCGAACTGCGACAAGATCACGCCCGGCATGTTGATGGCGGCGATGCGGCTCGATATCCCGACGATCTTCGTCTCCGGCGGCCCGATGGAAGCCGGCAAGCTCGTGGGCACTCACGATCGAGAGGGGAAGCCGCTCGGCGCGCGCAAGCTCGATCTCATCGACGCGATGGTTGCCTCGAGCGACCATTCAGTGAGCGAAGAGGACCTGGCGAACATCGAGCGGTCGGCGTGTCCGACGTGCGGATCTTGTTCGGGCATGTTCACCGCGAACAGCATGAACTGCTTGAACGAGGCGCTCGGGCTCGCGCTTCCCGGCAACGGCACGCTGCTCGCGACGCACGCGCTCCGGTGGGGGCTCTTCGAGGAAGCCGGCGAGCGCATCGTGGACATGGCGAAGCGCCGTTATCTCTCAGGGGACATTTCGGTGTTGCCGCGACGGATCGCGACGTTCGAGGCGTTCGAAAACGCCATGGCCCTCGATATCGCGATGGGCGGATCGACGAACACCGTGCTGCACGTCCTCGCCATCGCGCGGGAAGCGGGCGTCGACTTCCGGATGGAGCACATCGACGAGCTCTCACGTCGCGTCCCGAACCTCTGCAAGGTCGCTCCTTCGTCACATTTCCACGTCGAGGACGTCCACCGCGCGGGGGGCATTTTCACGATACTCGGCGAGCTCGACCGGCTCGGCCTCGTCCACCGCGAGGTCGCGACCGTGCACGCCGCTACGATGGGTCTGGCGATCGATGAGAACGACGTCCGTCGGTCCACCGCCACCGTGAAGGCGAAGCGGCGGACGCTCGCGGCGCCCGGTGGGGTGCCGACCACCGTGGCCTTCTCTCAGGACAAATACTTCTCGGAGCCGGACGACGACCGCGCGAAGGGGTGCATCCGTGATGCGCAGCACGCCTATAGTAAAGACGGAGGCTTGGCCGTGCTTTATGGCAACCTCGCCGAGGACGGGTGCATCGTGAAGACAGCCGGGGTCGACGCGGGCGTGTTCCGCTTCGAGGGACCGGCCCGGGTGTTTCATTCCCAAGAAGCGGCGTGCGAAGCCATCCTCGGAGATCAGATTCGATCGGGAGATGTCGTCTTCATCGTCTACGAAGGTCCGAAGGGCGGACCCGGCATGCAGGAGATGCTGTACCCGACGTCATTCTTGAAGGGGCGGGGTCTTGGAAAAGCCTGCGCGCTCGTCACCGACGGCAGGTTCAGCGGTGGGACGAGCGGGCTCAGCATCGGGCACGTCTCTCCCGAGGCGGCGGCCGGCGGCAACATCGGTCTCGTCGAAGAAGGAGACCGTGTACGCATCGACATCCCGCAGCGAAGAATCGACGTGCTGGTCGATGCCGCCGAGCTCGGGCGTCGCCGGACCGAAATGGCCGCGCGAGGACCTGGTGCCTGGCGTCCCGATCGAGATCGGACGATCTCGCCGACGCTCCGCGCATACGCGCTCATGACGACGAGCGCCGCGACGGGTGCGGTCAGGGATGTCGAGCTCCTGACCAGCCGCTCGATGCCGGGGAGCTGACCCGCGTTTGACTATCGCGCGCGCGGATGCGACGCTCCTTGCAGCCGAAGCGATGGCGGTGGAGTCCGCCGAAACCGTGGCCTCAGCGCCGCCGATGACTCCTACGGAAGCGTAACGGCCGTGGGAGCGAGCCTCTCCCGGCCCTTTGATTCCGAGGTCGGATCGTGGACTCGCCCCATCGAACAGGGAATACCCCGTCTTTCGTCAGCATCCTGTTCCCAGCGACCCCCGGTGAGGAGCCGGCCGAAGATCCCGACTTCTTCCACGATCTGAATCTGCATCGGATCGTCGGCGCCATCGCGCCACACGGGAACGAGTACAACCTCGGTCCTTTCTTTCGGGTCGGCCTGACCGACCTCGATACGATCGCGTACCGCCAGGAAGTGATGCGCGACCTCGAGCGTCCCGAGGTGCGGAAGGCGGTCGATTCGTTCGCCGAGGGGATGCAAACCTTGCGACAGCACTTGCCCGCCGAGGCGAAGCGCCAGCGCGAGCTCGAAAGGCAACGCTGGCTCCTGGCCGCCGTCGAGTCGTACGTCGCGGCGATCGAGGAGCTCTCGCGGACGCTGAGCGAGCTTCAGATCGAATCACGCGGGCTCGGCGCGTTCGCGCGGTGGCTCGAGGAGCACGCGCGCTCCGAGGCGTTTCGCGCGCTCTCGACGGAGGCCCGAACCGTGGCGGCCGCTCTCCAGGCAATTCGGTACTGCATCGTGATCCACGAGGGCTCGGTCACGGTGCGCCTCTACGACGGCGAGAGCGACTACACCGCCGAGGTCGAGGAGACGTTTCACAAGTTCCGCGAGAGCGCCGCCAAGAGTTATCGGAGTCGGATCGAAGACACCTGGTCCATGAACCACATCGAAGCGCAGATCGTGGAGCGAGTCGCGCTCCTCGTGCCCGAACCGTTCCGCGCGCTCGCGAGCTTCTGCGAACGCCACGCGGACTTCATCGAATCCACGATCGCGAGGTTCGACCGCGAGATCCAGTTCTATGTCGCCTACCTCAAGTACCTCGAGCGCTTTCGAAATGCGGGGCTCTCGTTCTGCTACCCTGAGGTATCCGCCGAGCGAAAAGACGTCGCGGTTCGCGATACGTTCGATCTCGCGCTCGCCGAAACGCTTCTATTGGAGCGGGCGAAGGTCGTCTGCAACGACTTCCGCTTGGAGGGCGCGGAGCGCGTGCTGGTCATCACCGGCCCGAACCAGGGCGGCAAGACGACGCTCGCGCGCATCTTTGGACAACTGCACTACCTCGCCAGCCTGGGTTGTCCCGTGCCGGGGCAGGATGCGCGCCTCTTCCTCTGCGATCGATTGTTCACGCATTTCGAGCGCGAGGAGAAGATCACCTCGTTGCGCGGGAAGCTCGAGGACGACCTGGTTCGCATCCGCCGGATCCTGGATCAAGCCGACTCGAGCAGCATCGTGATCGTGAACGAGATCTTTTCGTCGACGACGGCCGACGACGCGGCCTACCTCGGGCGCGAAGTGCTGGCACGGATCCAGGAGCTCGATCTGCTCTGCGTGTGCGTTACGTTCCTCGACGAGCTCGCTACATTGAGCGACAAGACCGTGAGTATGGTCGCCGGCGTGGACGCGAAGGATCCAGCGCGTCGCACGTTCCGCATCGAACGGCGGCCGCCCGACGGCCTCGCGTACGCCCTCGCGATCGCCGAAAAGCACCATGTGACGTACCGCTGGCTCTTGGAACGGATCGGTCCATGAAAGCGCTGCTGATGCACCGCGATCGCGACTTCGACCTCGACGGAGGATCGCCGCGGAACGATCGCGCGCTCACCCGCGATCTGGCGCTGGAAACCCTGGTCGCCGGCATGGCCGGGGAAAATCGGTTGCTCCACGCGGTGGCGTCGAAGGCGTTGCTCGCCGCACCCACGAACGACGTGGAAACGGTGCTTCATCGCCAGGCCGTCCTTCGCGACTGCTTGCAGCACCGAGCGGCCGTGCGCGAGCTCTACGAACTCGCGGTGGAAGCCGTCGAGAGCAAGCGCAAGCAACACCTGGGGATTTGGGGGCACCACCCGTCGTCGGTGCTCTACAGCGCGGTCGAGACCATGGGGATGCAGCTCAAGATGCTGCGGCGGCTGCGCGACCTGGCTAGGGCGCGCAGGGAAGGCTTTGCTTCGGAGGGCTTCACGTCGTTGTTCTCGACGCTCGAGCGCGAGCTCGACGACGAATATCTGGCGCGCATCGAGGCACACCTCGGTGAGCTGAAGTTTCGGAGAGGGAAGCTCATCAGCGCGGAGCTCGGCCCCGGCAACGTCGGGCGCGGTTACGTCCTGCGAGAGCCCCACAGGGACGAGCGGCCGTGGCTCGAGCGAGTGTTCACGAAGGGACCGGCCGCGTACACCTTCCACCTGGCGCCGCGCGACGACGCCGGCGCGCAGATCCTGTCCGAGATGGAGAACCGAAGTATCAACGCCGTGGCGAACGCTTTGGCGCAGTCGGCCGATCACGTCGACCGCTTCTTCCAGGCGATGTGCCTGGAGCTCGCGTTCTATGTCGGTTGCCTGAACCTCCACGAGCGCCTCACGCTGCTCGGCGAGCCCATTTGCTTCCCGGTCCCGTGCTCGGCTGGAGAGCGGCGCCTCCGCTTCCACGACCTGCACGATGCGTGTCTCGCACTCGAGATGCAGCGAGCCGTCGTCGGGAACACGGTCGAAGCCGATGGCAAAAACCTCGTCGTGGTTACCGGCGCGAACCAGGGCGGCAAGTCGAGCTTTCTCCGCGCGATCGGCGTCGCGCAGCTCATGATGCAATCCGGGATGTTCGTCAGCGGCGGCTCCTTCGAGGCCGAGCTCGTTCATGGGGTCGTGACTCACTACAAGCGCGAGGAGGACGCGGCCATGAAGAGCGGGAAGCTCGACGAAGAGCTCGGCCGTATGAGCGGGCTCGTCGAGCACCTCGCACCGAACGTCCTCGTGCTCTTCAACGAATCGTTCGCAGCGACGAACGAGCGCGAAGGATCGGAGATCGCGCGTCAGGTGGTCGCCGCCTTGCTGGAAAAGGGAATGAAGGTGATCTTCGTCACTCACCTGCACACGCTCGGACGCAGTTTGTTCGAGAAGAAGAGCGACGCCGCGCTGTTCCTTCGCGCCGAGCGCCGTCCGGACGGGACGCGCAGTTTCAAGCTCCTTCCGGGCGAGCCGTTGGCGACGAGCTACGGGCGGGACTTGTACGAGCGCATCTTCGCCGGCGAGCGGGACGGGCCAGGGTCCCTGGCCGTTCTGTCGGTCCTACCGGCCCAGGGTCCACGGCGTTGACGCGAGGCCGTCGCGATGGGACTCTAAGGCACCAAAGAACAGGATGGCGGTGGAGTCCGCCGATAACCGCGGTTTCGATTCCGCCGATGACTCCTGCGAGTAGGCCCCACCGGGCGCCGCGAGAGTCCGCATGACCCTTCCTGGCGCCCCTGCGAGGAGAAAGGTCTCATGCAGGAAGAATCAGGACAGCGCGGAAGAGATGACCCGTTGCGCGTCATCCTGGCGCGCCACGGTGAAACCGCGTTGAACGTGGAAGGCCGATTTCGCGGTCGAGCCGAGGCCCCCCTGACCCCGCGGGGTCAGCAGCAAGCTGCGCGCCTCGGCGAGGCTCTAGTCCGGCTCCACCCCGAGCTTTTGATCGCGAGCCCGAGGAGTCGCGCCGTCGAAACGGCGCGTGCCATTGGAGCAAAGGCGACGCTGAAGCACGAAATAGAACAGCGGCTCGAAGACATCGATTACGGGGAATGGACCGGGCTCACGCGTGGCGAGGTCGCGAAGCGGTGGCCTACCGAGTACGAGCAGTATCTCCGCGCCCCCGAGCGAGCGTCCTTTCCGGCAGGCGAGACGATGCTCGGCCTCGAGACACGCCTCGCGGAGCTCCTGTCCGAGCTCTCGAAGCGCAACGAGCTCCGCGTCGTGGTGCTCGTGACCCACGACATCGTGATCCGAGCCCTGGTGTGCAGGTTCCTGGACGCGCCGCTCTGCGCGATGCACCGGCTCCGCGTCGACGTGGCGTCGACCACCTGCATTTCCCTCGCAAACCACAAGACGACCATCGATTGGGTGAACAACACTTCGCATTTGGAGGCCGCTCCTCCCTGAGCGCGCTGGAGGCCTGAACAATGACCACGATCGCATCCGTACACGCTCGCCAGATCCTCGATTCACGAGGCAACCCGACCCTCGAGGTCGACGTGAGGCTCTCGGACGGCGCCATCGGGCGAGCCGCTGTCCCCTCCGGCGCTTCTACCGGAACCCGTGAAGCCGTCGAGCTCCGCGACGGCGACGCGCGAGCCTTTGGTGGGCGGGGCGTGCTCAAGGCAGTCGCGCACGTGAACGACCGTATCGCCAAGGCCATCGTTGGAGACGATGCAACCGCCCAGCCGAAGGTCGACTCCAAGCTCTGCGCGCTCGATGGCACGACGGACAAGCGGGCGCTCGGCGCCAACGCGATCCTCGGCGTTTCGCTCGCCGTGGCGCGGGTCGCCGCCGCGAGCGAGCGGGTCCCGCTGTATCGCTACCTCGGGGGAGCCGCCGCGCGCGTGCTCCCCGTCCCCATGCTCAACGTCCTGAACGGCGGCGTTCACGCGGACAACAGCGTCGACCCGCAGGAGTTCATGATCGCGCCGGTCGGGGCCCCATCGTTCGGCGAAGCGCTCCGCATGGCGGCGGAGACGTATCAGGCCCTCAAGAGCGGTCTGAGGAAGAAGGGCTACACGACCGCGGTCGGCGACGAAGGCGGATTCGCTCCGAATCTCCGCTCCAACGTCGAGGCCGTCGAGGTCATCCTCGACGCAATCCGAGTCGCCGGATACCGCGCAGGAGAGGACATCGTCCTCGCGCTGGATCCGGCCGCCAGCGAATTCTTCGAGGACGGAGCTTACATCTTCAAGAAATCCGACAACAGCCGCCGGACGCCCGCCCAGATGGTCGAGTTCTGGGAGGACTGGGTGCGTCAGTACCCGATCGCGTCCATCGAGGACGGCGTCGCAGAGGATGACACCGAGGGATGGCGCATCTTGACGGAACGCCTCGGCCGGCGGATTCAGCTCGTTGGTGACGACAACCTGGTCACGAATCCCGCGCTGATCCGGAAGGCCGTGCAGCAGGGCATCGGCAATGCGGTTCTCATCAAGTTGAACCAAATCGGCACGCTGACGGAGACGCTCGAGGCCATGAAGGAGGCGCGCGCCGGCAATTACGGCACCGTCATCAGTCATCGCTCCGGCGAGACGAGCGATGACTTCATCGCGGATTTCGCGGTCGCCACGCGCGCGGGTCAGATCAAGACGGGGGCGCCATGCCGCGGCGAGCGCGTGGCGAAATACAATCAACTCCTGCGAATCGAGGAAGAGCTCGGACGCGAAGCGGAATACGCCGGGCGGCGGCCTTTCCAAGACGGCTCAAGTCGCGGCTAGAGCGCTCGGATTCATTCATTCGACGCCTGGATCCGAGATGGATTCCGCGCGCTCACCGACGCCCAGATCGCCTGCGTACCAAGCGCTTCGGCAGCGCGGCACGTCACAGCGCGCTCCGTCGGACGTGCATTTGGCGAGCAGCAACTGATAGACGCCGATGCTGCCCGCACGAAACGCGACCGCCGAGCTTGCCAGATACAATCGCCAGGCTCTGGCGCGAGCGCGTCCCACCAGGTTCACTGCCTCGTCGAAGTGTGATTCGAGGTTCGTGAGCCAGAGCTCGAGAGTTTCGGCGTAGTGCTCCCGCAGGCACTCCAGATCGCGGACCTCGAACCCCGCGCGTTCCGCCTCCCGTATGACGAGGTGAATGGGCACGAGATCGCTATCCGGAAAGATGTACCTGCCGATGAAGCCCCCTCTCAGTCTGGACATCCAGCCCATGACGCGGAGCTCGGGGGTGATGTCCGCGATAGCGTGGTTCAATAGAAGCCCCCCGGGACGCAGCCGCGCGTGGATGCTTTTGAAGTATCGTCCGAGGTGGCGGCGGCCGACGTGTTCCATCATTCCGACGCTTGCCGCCTTGTCGAAGCTGCGCCGTGGAAGGTCGCGATAATCGCGCTGAAGAACCTCGATCCATCCGTCACCACCGTCCGTCCCGCGACGACGGGACGCGCTCAGCTGCCGATCGCTGATGGTCACGCCGAGAGCGTGAGCTCCATGTCGACGGGCGGCGTGCACGAGCAGCGCCCCCCAGCCGCAACCGACGTCGAGAAATCGATCACCGCGCTGCAAGTTGAGCTTCCGGCAGACGAGCTCGAGCTTCGCCCGCTGCGCCTCGTCGAGCGACTCGCGACCAGTCGGGAAAAACGCGCACGAGTAGACCATGTCCTCTCCTAGGAACAACCGGTAGAAATCGTCGGAGACGTCGTAGTGGTGTCTTATCGCGTCGGCGTCGCGCTCCGCCGAGTGCGTTCGCCCGCGCAGTCTGGCGGACCATGGTTCCTCGGAATGGCGGAGCATGCGATCGACGAGGCTACTCGCCATCCCGTGCAGCGCGGCGAGCGTCAACGGCGGCCCCCGCCACCGGGCCGCTTGCTCGACCACGGCGACTGTATTTCCGGCGATTTCTATCTTGTCGTGAATGAACGCGTCGGCGATCTCGGTCTCCGTGACGGGGGGGACCAGGCACGCGGTCACCTCCGGCGTCCGGAGTATCACCCGATCCGCGCTGGGCTTGCGCTCGCGCGGCGGTAACGTCGATCCGTCCCAAAGCTCCACCGTGAAGGTTCGCGTCGGTTCGTTGAGTAGCGAGGTAATGACGGCTCGATAGTCGGGTTGCATGTATCACCTATTGGGCGGTATTGCCCGCAATGTGCGGCACATTTAGGGTTGTCCTTCTGCTGGTTTTGGGCATAGTGATAGATGGCGTCATCGACCGCCGAGCTACTCGTGGACTAAGGGATCCACGTGCGAGTATTCGATTGGTCGAATAGAGGGCGGCGGCGCGCGGCCAGGTGCATCGAGGTCGGCGGCCATGACGGTCGCGAACACAACAGCAGCTGACAGTGCACCCAAGCCCGTTCCTGTTCCGTGAAACGGAAGCAGGGGCAAGGCAACGGCACTGCCCATCACGCGGCCGGAGGACGCCGGCGGAGCCGCGACCATCGCCAACGCGGTCATGCAACCCCGGCGAACCGAGCTCCTTGAGTATGGCCAGTGTGCTGGCCACATCGACGCCGTCCTCACGTCGGTCGAGCGGACCCGCTTTTCCTTGCGTATCGGCGCCACACGCCACGCGACCGCAGCGGGTTATTTCATTCCGTCCAATATTCACGCCTGCATCCTCGTCCCGTTGGGGACCGTTTGCAGGAGTCATTGGCGGCTACTTGCCGCGATCGGGACGGACTCCACCGCCGCGTATAGGAACAATGAATTTATAGATCGCGAATATCGCGAGCGCAAGCCGGTCTACACGCAATCCTCTCCGAATCTCCGGTGGGAGGTTTCAATCCAAGGGAGTGGCTTTGCACCCGAAAACGGGCGCGCGCTCCGTGGGGCACGAAGCGGCGAAGAGATCTTGCACCAGCCGCGCAGGACGAATGGCGATTCATTCTCGCGAGACAACCGTTCATTGCCGACCTGCATGTTCTCGGAGCCTAAGCCGTTTCCGCAGGGCCGGGCGGCTTCGAAGTGTGTAGGGCCAGTAGGCGTTCGAGGAGCTCAACGTCGCTCGAGACGTTTCGTGCGCCTTCTGCGCCGCGTAAGCTCGGTTGGCTTGGCTGCACGTCCGCCGAGAACGCCGAAAGAATCTGCTTTGCCTGAGTGATCGTCCAGTTGGCGAGATCGTGCACGAACGTCCCGAAGGCCGATTCGAGGTTGCTCGCACCCGCCCTCAGCTCCCGCTCGAGTCGATGCGCCCGCAAGCCGGAGAATGCCTTCGGGATGAGGGAGGGGCCGGCACGCAACGAGGCGAGATCGGGCATGAGCAGCAGCGGCTGGGTGACGACTTCGACGCTCGCGCGCTGTGTTGGAAGCGGCTCGCTTCTCGAGCTTTGGCCCCGGCGAGCTCGCAGGACATCGAGCTGTCGCGCGAAGCGCTCGAGTATCGCTACCGATCGCCGGCGAGCATCACTGGAGACGACGTCCGCAGCCGACGACACGATGCTCGCGGCCTGGGCGTCGGACGACTCCATCGTGGCCAGCTCCCGCGCCGCTCGCGAGATGACCTCGGACAGCAATTCGGCCGCCGACGCGCCGATCGCATACGCTGCATCCTCTGCTTCTCGGTGGGCGCGTTCCGCGTCGACCAGGATGGCTCCCGTGGCCAGCGTGCTCGGAGCGTCCGACGGACCGCCGCCGGCCGCGCGAAGGGCGGCCAGTAAGTTTTCGGCAAGGGCGCGCAGCTTTCGCCCGACGATTGCCTCCGACGATTGAGCCGCCTGTCGAGCGAGCGGCGCGATGTGCGCCTCGTACCAGGCCCTCGCCGGAGCTCCTGCATCGGCGAGCGCGCTCACGGGCTCCACGTCGATGGACACGCCCAGCTCACGCTGCAACGTCTCGCGCGCGAACTGAACGACCGTCGATCGTGACTCGGGCGTGAGCAGATCCGCTTTTCCGATGACCACCGAGGCTCGAATGCCGCCCTCGAGCAGCAGTCGGACGAGTCGGACGTCGTCGCGCGACAGGGCCCCCGCCGGATCCAGGATCACGACGCCGTGATCGCAGCGCGGGAGATACGAGTAGGTCAAGCGAGCGCCGGTGGTCGCCAGGGATCCGACACCCGGGGTGTCCGCAAGAACGACACCCCCGCGCAAACACTCGGCGTCCAGGAAGACCGTGACCCGCGTGACGTTCTTGGAGTTGTCGGGGTTCTGCGCTTCGGTCACGTACTCGGCGAGGCGATCGAGGTCACCGCGAATCGGTTCGGAGTTGGCGAACTCGATGGATATGTGACGCTCCGATCCCCAAACGACGCGCGTCGGGACGGCGGTTACCGGCGTGACGCCGATCGGGAGCACGGCGCTCCCGAGAATGGCGTTGAGCAGCGAAGACTTGCCGCTGCTGACGCGCCCGAACACCGCGATCTCGAACCGCGGTGACTCGAGGCGCTCGAGAACCGACTCGAGCGCCGGTCTGAACTCGACCAGCCCTCGCTCTCGAATGAGCCGCTCTACGGCGTGTAGCAGGTCGGGCGCCGGTATCGAGGAACCAAGGCGCTCGAACCTCCCGGCGAGGTCCCAAGTCGTCCGTCGAAGGACGTACGTTCGCAACTCTTCGAGCGCGCGGTTCAGGGCCGCTTCGACCTGGGCCACGCGCTCCGCGGCTTCCGAGCCGAGCGATCCATAGCCGGCGAGGCGCGCCGGGCTCATTTCCTCCAGGTCGGTCATCGCGAACAAAGCTGCCGTGTCGAGCGCGGCGCTGCCGAGCACGTGTGGCGCTCGCCGCGGGATTCCAAGGTCGGTGTAGGCACTCGCGAGCAGCTCGCGAACTCGTGCGATGTGATCCGACACGGCGCGGAGCTCTGGCTCTTCAAGGTCACACCGCACGTGGCTGAATGGCGAGCCTGACGTCACCTCGAACAGCGCGTTCGACAAAAGCTCGTCGATATGCTGGAAGGTGACGCCGAGCGCCCGGCGGTGGTTCTCGTTGAGCCCGGCGGTCTCGTCGCCAACCGTCGCCACGTTGCTTCACCGCCCGACGGAGAAGCCGGCGCGTCCCGCGTATTCGGCCGACCTTCCGAGCTCCTCTTCGATTCGGAGCAGCCGGTTGTATTTCGTCACGCGCTCGCCCCGACAAGGCGCGCCCGCCTTGATCTGCGGCGCGCGAGTCGCGACGGCGAGGTCGGCGATGAAATCGTCCTCTGTTTCTCCCGCTCGGCCGCTGACGATCGTCGCGTAACCGTTGCTCCGCGCGACGTGCATGGTCTCGAGCGCCTCGGTAAGCGTGCCGACCTGGTTCAACTTGATGAGAACCGCGTTCGCAACCCCGCGTTCGACGCCGCGACGGAGCGTCGAAGCGCGCGTGGCGAACAAGTCGTCGCCGACGAGCTGAACTCGAGATCCGAGGCGCTCACTGAGAAGTTGCCAGCCATCCCAGTCATCTTCCGCGAGGCCGTCCTCTATGGAAACGATGGGGAACTGGCGCACCCAGTCTTCGTACGATGCGACGAGCTCCGCGGACGAATAGGTCCGTCGCGGCGAGTAGGTGAACTCGTAGCCGCGATTGGCGTGATGATACAACGTCGTTGCCGCTGCATCGAGCGCGAGCCCGACGTCTCTGCCCGGCGTAAGCCCAGCCCTCTCGATGGCCGCGACCAGAAGCTCGAGCGCGTGCACGTTCGCGCGCAAGTTGGGCGCGAATCCGCCGGTATCGCCGACGGCGGTAGACGTACCCGACTCCTTCAGGATCGACTTGAGCGACTGATACACTTCGGCGCCCACGCGCACCGCGTCCGAGAACGTGGGTGCAGCCAGCGGCAGGATCATGAATTCCTGAAAATCCAGGTTGTTGTCCGCGTGCGTGCCACCGCTGATCAGATTGAACATCGGCAGCGGCAGCGACGGCGAATCGGAGCCGGGGAGAGCTCTGTACAGCGGCACTCCTCTCGCAGCGGCCACGGCTTTCGCGACGGCGATCGAAACCGCGAGCAACGTATTGCCGCCGAGGTCGCTTTTTTTCGTCGTGCCGTCGAGCTCCATGAGCGCCGCGTCGATGGCAGCCTGATTCGATGCGTCTTGCTTTTCCAGCAATGGCGCTACGTGCCGGGTGACGTTTCGAACTGCGCTTTGAACACCGTGACCGTTGTGTCGCTCGCTCCGAGCGTCGCGCAGCTCGAACGCCTCTGCGGCGGCTCGCGAGAGTCCCGATGGAGCCTGTGCTCGGCCGAGCGCTCCGCCGGACGTCGTTACGTCCACCTCTATGGTCGGAAACCCCCGAGCATCGAGCACCTCACGCGCTCGAAGACTGTCGATCCGCACGCCATTTGACTCCACGACTACCTCCGCAATTGGGTTCGGCGTAGGAGTCATTGGCGACGCAAGTCGCGGTTTCGGGTGAACTCCACCACCCTGCGGAAGCGGCGCCTCTGCCCGCTTCCGCTTCTTCATCATAACACTCCTCAATCCTTCGAGGAGTCCGTGGATTCGGAACAGGACTCCGTCGAGCTGCATCACTCAAGCCGGAGACGCGATACTCTGCGCGAGTCGCGAAATATCCTCGTGCGGGTCGGCGGGTGGTAGATCATCGCCTTCGAACGCGGCCAGAACGACGGTGATGTTGTCGTTGCCGCCGTGCTGGTTGGCCGCGGCTACGAGCTCGCGACAAACGGCGTCCAGCGATCGCGCGCCGTTGCCGAGAATGCTCAGGATGTCGCTGTCCGACAGCTCGGTCGTCAGCCCATCCGAGCACAGCACGAGCTGATCGCCCCGTCGGAGCTCGATGCTGCCGCACGCAACCTGAAGGTTCGGCGCGCGTCCCACAGCCTGGATGAGCACGTTCTTGTAGGGGAAGTCCGGGATCTGTTCGCGGGCGAGGGCGCCATGGTCGACGAGTTGCTGCACGAAGCTCTGGTCGTGGGTGACCTGGACGAGCTTGCCCGAGCGCCGAAGATAGGCACGGGAATCTCCCACGGCCGCGAGGTGAACCAAGCCGCCGTCGAGCAGCGCCGCGACCACGGTCGCCCCCATGCCAGTACGATCGGGACGTGCCGCTGCGAACGTGACCTCTTCGTGAGCGCGTTCAATCGCCAATCGAAGCGCGCCGATCGGGAGGCAGCGCTGGAGGTTCTGCCCGACCCAGCGGAGTAGGACGTCGAGTGTCATGGCGCTGGCGACTTCACCGGCGTTCTCGCCGCCCATGCCGTCGGAAACGGCCATCAGAATCGGCGCGCTGGCCAGCGTATGGGAGCAGGTGAATGGGACGATGAGAGACCGCGCAGCCAACGCGTCGGCGACGAGAAACCGATCTTCGTTCTCGGAACGCGTCGCGCCGACATCGGTCAGCGCTGCGACGAGCACTCGAACGTCGGCGCCAGCCCGCCGCGGCGGAGGCACCGTGCTCGCAGTGTCCGTCGTTCCGGGTCGTCTGTTCGCCTGCTGCATGTGATATCTCCTCGAACACGGTGAAACGTGGTTCGTAGGAGTCATCAGCGCGCCGGCAGCGGCCCACGGTTTCGGCGAACTCCATCGCCGTCGACTTTCCCCAAATATTGAGCTACGCGGCCGAGGCGTCAAGCTTCCTCCGCCTACGCTCGGCGCGCGCTTCCGATTGCTTCCGCGATACGGAGGGAGCGAGCCGAGGCGCCACATGAGAGCGGTCGCGTTGCAGTGGCCCGAAGCGTCGATTATAACGGTCTCGTCCAGGTGGTGGAGTTCGCCTCGAAGCGCTCCCGATCGAATCGGCGGCCAATGACTCCTACGGCAGAGCAGGCGCCGTAGGTGTTTTCCGGAACCCTCCGGCGCTCCAAGGAGAGCGAGCGCGGATGGACCGATTTCTGTCGATTGGCTTGGCAGGTAGCCAGGGCGGCCAACAGTACCTCGTAGGGAAGGGGTGAACGAGATGCACGGCTCTCGGCACGACCACCTCGTCTGCGAGCTCGCTGAGCGCCTCGGGCGGGCCGAACACGTTGTCGTGTACGGACCGTCGGGCATCGGCAAGAGCACGCTGCTTCGAGAGCTCGGAGCGCGACTCACGGCGATCGGAGTCCAGTGGTCGATGGCGCCCAAAGCGGAGTCCCTCAGAGACGTCGTGCTCGCGCTGGAGTCGCTTTACCCGGACGGGCGCGGTGGCGGATTGCTTTCACCACAACGCGTGCGCGCACAATTCTGCAACGTCGCCGAGACCTCGCGCGGTGCGTTGCTCCTCGATCACGTGGCGGGCGTGGGAACCGCGCTGAAGGGATTCCTCCGCTCGCTCCGGGGCACGCGGCTCGGCATCGCCTTCGCCGTCGACATCGACGCTCCGCGCGACAAAGATCGGATGCGCAGGTGGTGCTTGAGCCACAGGGAGTTCTCTGTGCCTCCGGCGAGTTCGACGCGCCTCCGTCAGATGCTCGTTCGCGCGAACGTCGAGCTAGGAGAGCCGCTCTCGTCGGAAGCCATCGCGCACCTAGTAGAGGCGGCGCAGGGACGCCCGGGCTACATCACCGTCTGTCTCGAGCTTCTGCGGGATCGACGCTATTGGAACGGCGGTCGGGTCCACCTGACGTTGCTTGAAAACGACAGCGAGATCGGCACACGTAACCGCGGCGGGTGGCGGCGTGTTCCCATGGTCATACGCCATCCGACGCGCGGTACGTGAGCGATGACGGAACGCAGCTTCGGGTTGGTGCTCGCGAAAGCGCCAGCAGTCAGTCGACCGATGCTCGCCCGATTCAACGACGACGAGGACCGCGTAGCGCGCCTTCTCGACGACGGCGTCCGCCGTCGCGCCGAGCAACCGACGTTGCACCGGACGACGTCGATGCACGCCGAGCACGATCAGAGCAGCGTGAACTTCGTCCGCGAGACGACAAAACACCACGACGGCCGCAACGCGGAGCACGGCTTGCGCCCACGTTTGGCTACGCACGCGGCGCAACGCGCGGAAGGTGCGCGTGGAGAACATCTCGCTTCGAATATCCTGGCACTTAAGAAGCCTGTTCGTGATCCGTTCCTCTTGACAGGTTGCGTCGCGTTCCCTATCTAGCGAGCCGCGCTGCCCAAAAAGGCGATGGAGTTCGCCTCTGATTGCTCGGTACGGCTCGCCGTGAAGGGCTGATGACTCCTACTAGTTGCACGCGAAAGTGTGTCGGTAGTGGTTCATCCGCAGGAACGCCAATCCCTAAGCCCCGAGATGAGGCTCTCGCCGCTCGGGCTCGCTGTCTCGGAGAGCCTGAAGACGGCGAAATACTTGCTTCTCGTGGTCGCGCCCGTCGGCGCGGCCGTCGGCGTTGCGATCGCCGCCTACGACTGGATCGTCAACGAGCTGCTCTGGAATCACGTCGCGCGGCTTTCGCTTGCCGTTCAGATCGCCGCGCCAGCAGTGGGCATGTGCTTGACCGGCTTGCTGTTGCACCTGTTTCGGGTGCGTTCATCCTCGATGGCCGACGAGGTCGTCAGCGCCTACCACGATCCCGAAGTGAACATGCCGGTCGAGCAAGCGACAGGCAAACTGGCGGCAAGCATCACGACGATGGGGCTCGGCGCGAGCGCGGGCATGGAAGGGGCGAGCAAGTGGCTCGGCGCGACCACGGCCCTTCTCTTGCAGCGCCAGTTCGATCGGTTGCATTCCCTGCGCTGGAGTCATCGAACGACGATGCTCGCCGGTGGATCCGCCGGCATCGCCGCCATTTTCCGCGCGCCCCTTTCGGGCGCCATCATGGGGGTCGAATCACCCTTCAAGCACGATCTCGCACACGAGGCGCTTCTCCCGGCGCTCGTCGCCTCGGCGGTGTCCTTCTCCGTCTTCACGCATTTTCGCCCGGCGACGCCATATTTCCCAATTTCGTTTCACTACGGGCCGACGGCTCGCGACCTGCTGGTCGCGGTGCCACTTGGACTCAGCGCAGGCATCGCCTCACACCTGTTTCTCGGGACCCTGACTCGTCTGCGAGATGGGTTCACGAAGCACGTCTTGTCGATCCCAATTCGGACGACGATTGGCGGTCTATTACTGTCGCTGCTTGCCTACGCGAGCTACCGCTTCGTCGGGCGACCGGTGACCCTTCAGGCTGGGCTACCCGTCGCGAATGATCTCCTCAACGGGCACTTCGTCCTGGCCGCGTGCGTTGCGATCTTCGTCCTGAAGCTCGCAGCGACTGCGATCACGTTCGGCAGCGGAGGCGTCGGTGGCCTGTTCGTCCCGACGGCGACGATCGGCGCAGCCCTCGGCGCGTGCTGGGACGCGCTCGTACCGGGGAGCCAACCAGGCATGTTCACGCTCCTCGGCGTCGCGGCGTTTTCCGGCGCGAGCTACAACAGCCTGCTTTTTTCCGCGGTGTTCATCGCCGAGGCGACGGGTAACGTCTTTCTCGTCGTTCCCGCTCTCATCGCCTGCGGCGTCGCGTTCATCACGACCGCGGGGATCTCCAATTCGCGCGCTCAACGCGAGCGGCGTCCCGACACCGACGATCTGCTCGCGAAAGTGCCCATCGAGCGCATCATGACGAGGCGCATCGTGACGATGGCGCCCGATCAGCCGCTGCGCGACTTCTCCGAGTCGGTGCTGCTCGGCCATCATTTCCGCGCGCTGCCCGTCATCGCGAACGACGGCACGTTTCGAGGCATGGTGCGGGTTGAGCAGCTGAGGCGCGTGCCGATGACCGAGTGGGGGAACGTGCTCGTCGCGCACATCATGGACGATAAAGCCAACGTCCTGTGCCCGCATCACTCGGTCGCCGACGCCGTACGGGCGCTCGGGAACGGAAAGCACGACTACGTGCCGATCGTGGATCCGCTCACGTATCGTCTCATCGGCATCGTCTCGAACACGGATTTGCATCGGGTTTCCGTCAAGGGATCGAAACCTTATTCTCCGCTTTCTTAGAAAACCCATACATAAGGAAGACAGGCCATGTTTCAGGTTATGTGCGCGCTCAAGATCTACATGCGGCGGGGCGATCTCAAGAAAAGCAAGAGCTTCTGGAGGAGGATCTTCACGAAGCCGCTCGCTTCTCATTTCATTCAGCAGGCGCTCCGCTCCGGAGTGACCCACGCTTCGATGAGCTACGGACACATGGGTTTCGCCCGTGGCGCGAAGGGCATTGCCATGGACGTCTCGGAGATCCCGGTCGACGCGCTACCGGCATGCGTCGAGCTGGTCGGTCCCCGCCCGCTGCTGGAACAATTCGTGCGGGATCACGAGGCGGAGCTCGCAAATACGACGCTGGTGATGCTCGAAGGCGTGCACCTGCGCCCGACCTTGATCGAGGAGTCCGAAACTTCGAGCGGTGTCAAAGTCGAGTACCTGCAGGTCGGCGCCGCCATGGAGCAAGAGCAGGAGCACGCGCCGGAGCTCACATCGTCGCTGCGTCCGCCCCCGCCGGCCGAGGCATGAGTGTCGGCGCCGCTGCCTCCACGGCCGCGTGTACGGTTGGGCGACGAGTGTGGGCTCGTCGCCCAGCCGGCGTCACCTCGCCTCGCCGGCTTGGGCTCGGTCCTTGGCCCTGGATTCGAGGCCATCGAGCCCGCGTAGATCATGACGACGGTTTGGACGCTCGCGGCTCTCTGGCTCGGCTTGGCGCTCATCGCCACGCTTCTGTCCATCTGGCTGAAGATCGCGACGGCTCTCTCGGAGATCGTCGTCGGCACGGTGGCCCAGCTGGTCATCGGGGCTCTCATCGGAGGCTCCGTGCTCGGTACCGAGGAGAGCTGGATCAAATTCCTGTCGGGGACGGGTGCCATCGTGCTCACGTTCCTGGCCGGCGCCGAGCTCGACCCGAGCGTCTTTCGAGCTCGTTGGAAGGAAGCGAGCGCCATCGGCCTCATCGGCTTCTTTGTGCCGTTCTTCGGGTGCGCCGCGGTCGCGCACATTGTCCTCCATTGGTCGAGCGCAGCGAGCTGGCTCGCAGCCGTCGCGCTCTCGACTACTTCTGTTGCCGTCGTCTACGCCGTGATGCTCGAGTTCGGATTGAACCAGACGAGCTTCGGCAAGGCCGTCCTGGCGGCTTGCTTCGTGAACGACCTCGGGACCGTGATTGCCCTCGGACTCATCTTCGCTCCGTTCACGTTGCGCACCGTCATCTTCGTCGTCGTGAGCATCGTGGTGTTCGCGATCCTTCCCTGGCTCACCCCGCGCTTCTTCCAGCGCTACGGATCCCGGCCTTCCGAGCTCGAAGCCAAGTTCCTCCTGCTGTTGCTGTTCGGCATGGGCGCGCTCGCCACGTGGTCCGAGAGCGAGGCCGTCCTACCGGCGTACGTGATCGGTATGGTGCTCGCCGGAACCGTCGGAAAAGATCACGTGCTCATCGCGCGCCTGCGAACGTTGACCTTCGGCCTGCTCACGCCCTTTTACTTCATCCGAGCGGGTTCGTTCGTCTCGGTCCCTGCGCTGATCGCCGCGCCCTCCGTATTTCTCATTCTCTTCTTCGCCAAGGTGCTCACGAAGATTATCGGAGTCTATCCGGCGACGAAGATCGCCCAATACGCCGAAACCGAAGCCCGATACACGACGCTGCTCATGTCGACGGGTCTCACGTTCGGAAGCATCTCGGCGCTGTTCGGTCTGAACCACAAAATCATCGATCAGGCGCAGTACTCGCATCTAGTCGCGACCGTGATCGGGAGCGCCGTCGTTCCAACGGTCGTCGCGAACGCATTCTTCATGCCGCGCCACTTGCTTCCGAACAAAGGAGAGACTCGGCGCGAGCCCGTGTCGTTCCCTGGACCGAAGCTCGAGACCGCTCAGGATCCAGAGTCAGGAGGTTGAGCCCATGTTTCGCAGGATACTGGTTGGATTCGATGGCTCCGAGGGAGCAACCCTTGCGCTCGGACGAGCCGCGGAACTTGCTGAGGCCGGCCAAGGCGAGCTCCATCTCGTGGGCGTCGGGCGCTTGCCTGACTATGCGGAAACAGAAGGTGAGATCGACGAGGCCCGCGAGCAAGCCGAGACCTTCTACGCGAAGAAGCTTGCCGACGCGGCGGCCGCCATGCAGCAACGGGGCATCACCGCCAACACGCACCTCGCCTTCGGAAAGCCGAGCGACCAGATTCTTCGCGTCGCTGACGAGGTGCATGCGGATCTAATCGTGCTCGGTGTACATCCGCACCACCCGATGAGGCGCCGGCTCCTTGGTGCGACGGCGGACAAAGTGGTGGACTTCGCCGACTGTTCGGTAATCGTCGTGCGGTGACCCGCACGCGGCGCCTGAGTTTTTGTCGGGACGCACCCCGCACCCCGCCGGACGTGGAGTTTCGCCTCCGATTCAGGAGGACGAACGCCCGACGAGGCCGGGGCGCAGACTTCGAGATGCCACCCTGTGAACTCTTGTCCAACCTCGTGCGTTCACGGCAAAGCGGAGCACCCAAAAGAGAAGCGTTGGCTCCGCAGGCGAGGCGCCGCGAGGTTTTGTCTTCAGGGCGGCCCGCCTTGCCTGCTTTCAGAGGTCGCGGGTTGCCCGTCTTCAGACGTTACAGGCGGCTTGGGAACCCGCTCGGGTTGTCGCCCGTCCTCGTATCGAACGTGAATAGTGGTGAGATCGACTCCTTTCGCGTCACTCGCGCTCGGGCGCGGAATACGAGAACCGAGCGATAGGATAATGCGCCTGCGATCTTTCCAGCGCCACTCGTAATGGAAGCGTGCCTGACCGCTTTGAAGGCATTCGAGCAGCCGGACGTTCGTGCACGAGGCGTCGGCGTATTCCACGTCGTGTGACGTTGGTTCTCCATATCGATCGCGGAGATCGGCGAGAATTTGCGTGAATCGATCGAGCCAAGGGGATCCCTCGTCTGTCTTCGGAACGATCAGGATTTCGATCCGGCAGATCTCATCGCCGCAAGATGTGATGCGGGCACGCCCGTCGAGACCGTTATTGACGGGAGTCCCGCTACACTGGGAAGCCCTGCTGCCCTCTCTCCATTCGAACGACGCGCCCTCACAGACGGCGCGGGCGGCAGCCATGGAGCTCCCGAAGGAGAAGCCAGCAACCTCGGTGGGCGCCGGCGCACTCGAGAACGCCGGCGTCAGCGGTGTCAGCGGCGTCGCGGGTACGAAAGGCCGCTCTTCGAGGGCAAGCTCGCGCCGTTCTTTCTCGTCCGAACATTGGGCGGTCGAATTGTATCCGTAGATTGCACTAGCCGCGAACAAAGCGGTGAACGCGACGCCAAACCCGATGTCCGCACCTTTGCTGATGGGTAGCTTTGCATAATCACTGTCCTTCGCGGCGAGCGCCACGCCGGTGCGAACTGCCTCCAACCCTCCCAATACGGTGTCCAGTATCGGCGCCGCTCTGCTCGTCGTGCAATCGATCTGCTTCGTCACCGGAATTGCTTGCACGTCGCTCGGCGGGCGTGAAACGAACACGAGCGAGCAGCCTCCTGATGCGAGCGCCGCCACGCATCCGAGTATCGGAAGCATCCGGGTATGCCGACTTTCGTAGCCAGGTTGCACAACCCTCCTCATCGGAACCTCCTTCTGAAGCGCTCGAGCGCAGCAACCAAGTACGACGATCCGAGTACCCACGCCATCGCCAAAGTTGGAGCGCTCTATGCGAGAACTGCATAGACTGTCCGGCTGCGCACCGAGAAAGAAGGCGACGAACGCCGAGGACGGCTACCACTCCTCGGCGAGCGCTTCGTAGAGGTCGGAGTCGTCGACGTAGCCAAAACGAGTAATGAGCTCGGCCTCCGAGAAAATCCGATCCGTGGGCGAGATCATCTCTCGGGTTGGGACACGCCGGGTATCGTAACCTGGCTCATTCATCGTACAGAGCACCGGCAAGCCGCGCGCGTCCGCGCGTTCGTGGAGGTCATGACGACTAGATGAGCGGATGACCTGTAGGGCCGCGGACTTGTACGTAGCTTGACGGGCTGACGTCGCTCTGGCGTTCATGTGCCACGTGCGGAGATGATCCACGAACTGGAGCGACCGAACACGCCGTCGGCTCGAACAAAGCGCGAGAAGGCGTCTCGCAAAGCCTCGACGACCTTTGGCCTGAGGCGCTCAGTTGCAGCAACGCCTGCCAATCGCAAGAGTTCGCCTGCCGGGCCCAGTGTCATGGCGAACTCGACGGCGTCCGATAGATCGCGACCGATGCGAATATCGGTGTCGAAACGCTCGAACGTGGGACGAGTGAAGCCGGCAGCAATCAGCTGCGAGCTGACCACGTCGGCATCGGCCATCGAAAACGGCCCGGGGCCACACGTAAGCCCGCCGTTGTGGCCGGCTCCGGGCACGACCGCACGAACCGCGACCTCCGCGACATTTATGAACTCGTTGTCCTCGCGCTTGCGCCAGCACACGATCGTCAACAGTCCCTCCGGGCCGAGCGATCTCCTCATGTTGCGCAGCGCTATCACCGGGTTGGCGAAGAACATCGTACCAAATCGCGAGAACACCCGATCGTAGGGGCCCTCGAGCTCGTGTGCCTGTACGTCGGCCGCGACGAACGCCACCCGGCGCTTGGCGGAACTCTCGGTCTCCTGCTCCGCCGCTCGAATGAACCGCTGGGAGCAGTCCACACCGATGACTTCGCCAAGCGGGCCGACGACGTCCGCAATCTGTCGCGTCGTGTCGCCGAAGCCGCACCCAACGTCCAGCACGCGCGATCCCTGGCGCAGTGGATGGCGTTCGAGTACCGCATCGCCATGGGCACGGGCACCGTCGGCTATGATTTGCCGAAAGCGCTGAAACCTGTCGAACAGGACGGTGTCCCACGCAAGGATGGTCTCGGTGTTGGCGTCGGCGTCCATCACGACCTCGCTACGTAGTAGTTGTTCATGAGGTCGCCTTCGACACGCTGCACATGTACGTCCGCAAAACCGGCCTGGCCGAGCATCTGCAGCGCAGTCTCCTGGCCCCACATCGTGCCGAGGCCGACGCCACCTTGCGCCAGCGAGACCGGCGTGCAGTGCATCGTCGATACGGCGTAGAGCGTAGGCGCGAGAGGATGCCCAAGGTTATCGGCGAGATGCGACGACGCCGCGATGTCGACGCAGAGGAACGTGCCTCCCGGCCGGAGCGCCTCGCGGATCCGAGAGAGCACTCGGGCAGGATCAGCCTGATCGTGGATTGTGTCGAAGGCGGTGATGAAGTCGTAGGTCGCTGGACTGTCGAGCTTCGCAGCGTCCATCTGCTCGAAGCGGGCGTTGGCGAGCCCGAACTTGGCTGTCTCCGCTCGCGCCGCAGCGACCGTTTCCTCGCAGAGGTCGATGCCGACAAACCGACTATTCGGGAATGCCTTGGCCAGCAGGTTGAGCGCGTGGCCCTTGCCGCAGCCGACGTCGAGCACGTCGATTCCCGCTGTCAGGCGCGCGGCCATGCCGACCGTCGGGATGATCTTGGTGACCAAGAGCGCGTCGTGGAGTACTCCGCTCATCTCGGCCGCGAAGTCGTGGAAGTGCGGATAGCTGTCGTATGGAATTCCGCCGCCGCTCTTGAAGCACCCGAGGATGGCGTTCTCGACCGCACCATATTGTCCGACCCCTTGAGCAAAGAGCGCGAGGTTGTTCGGGCCGGCTTCGCGCGTGAGACAAGCTGCATGTTCTGGCGGGAGCCGATAGGTCCGGTGCCGCCCGTCGTAGTCGATGATGCGGGCTGTCACGAGCGACGCGAGCCACTCGCGCACGTAGCGCTCATCGAGTTGTGAGGCCGTCGCAATTTCGCTTGAGGTGACTGAGCCGAGCGTCGCCAGGCGGTCGAAAAGGCCCGTACGGTGGCCGATGCTGAGCATTAGGCTCGTCAGTCCACCGTTGAGGATGCCCACCACCTGGTCGGCAAAAGCTTGGATTTTCTTCGTATCGAGCGCCCGGGTCTCCATGAGTTCCTCCGATCTGGTTGCCGGAGGAGGCGTGACGTCGGGCGTAACGACGTTACAGGGGGCGATAAGAACAATACGTGCCGGTCTTTACGGTAGCGTCGAGGTACCGACCAAGCTCTGGAGATTGCTCCGCAACACGCCGGATCAATTCACGGATGCGGCGGGTGACGGCTATTCGTGCGCGCTCGGCGGCCGAGCCCTGGCGCCGGATTCGGCCCCCCACGCCTACTGCCCGCACGAGCTCGGTAGACAAGAACTCTATCTCGGCACGCGCCCGCGAGATCCTGGCGCCGTCCTGGAAGGACTCCGCCTCGCGGAGCTCCTCGTCCAGCTCGGTGAGACGACGCTTGTAAGCAGCGCGCGCCTCGGCATCGAGCGCCTCACCGGCATCTCCGAGCGTCCCGTCGCCATGCGCTCCCGCGAGATCGAGAGCGTGGAGCTCGCATTCGGGCTCCGCCGCGATACGAGAGAGGTAGCGGGCTCCAAGGCTATCCCTTATGCGGATCTGTGTGGTGCCGACCGCGAGCAGCCAGGTGTCGCCTTCGTGCGTGAGCCTCAGCGCCGCTGCTCCAGGAGACTGCTTCCGCGGTTGGACCGCGGGCACCTCGATCGAAGACCGAGCTCCCATTGGGGACGCTGGGGTCGGCGGCGACGCGAGCGATTCAGGAATCGAAGCAAGTAGACGTGCGAGACCGAGGTCCGTCCCTATGGCGTGCGCCTCCTCATAGAGAGCGTGCGCCCTCGCCGCATCACCTGGCGCGGCGCGCGCGATCAGCATCGCAGCGTGGGCCGCCAGGATGCGCCCGCGCTCGGGCTTCGCCGATGCAAGATCGGCAAGCGTGAGGGCTCGTTCGAAGTGGCGTTCCGCTGCGGAGTAACGCCCGAGCATCGCCCCGAGGGATCCGAGATAACGAGAGTAGGTGCCTTCTGCCGAGAAGCCACCAAGCATGTACATGTGCCAGCGGTCTTCATCCGGGACGAGGCGATTGTATAGCTCCACCGCCGATGAGCTCTCCCCGACACTGATGGCAACACTGGTAAGATTTCCAAGCGCAATGCGGATCCTTCCGACCGTCGACTCTAGTCGAACGCGCGCGAGGTGATTCCGAGCGGCTTCCGTATCGCCCGCGATCGCTCGAACCGTTGCGGTCATGAGGTGACCGAAGCTCTCGGCATCGTTCCAGCGCGCGACCATCTTCAGCAGATCTGGCTCGAGCGCGGTGATGCTCGGGAGCTCCAATTGGCGCATGCGTGCAAAGCGGTGAGCAAACAGCGCGTAGCTCGCGGTCGGATCGCGCGAACGGGCTGCGCTCTCCTCGGCTTCGGCCACGAGTGCGGCCGAGTCGCTGAAACGACCTTCCTGAAGAGCCCTCATCGAGCGCAAGAGCAAGACTGGCCACTGGTGACGCGGCTGCCCCGTCGCCCGAGCCTCCGCCTCGAAGGTGTCGATGTTCGCGTCCGCCGCGGTGACGTCGCCCGCCTCCATGAGCGAGAAGACGAGCCGCAGTCTCGCGCGAAAGAGTTTCGCCCGATCGCCGAATTTGGTCGCGAGGCGCACTGCGTCCTCCGCCATTTCCAACGCTTGTGGGACGTAAACGGCCTCGTAGAGGGACGCACCGGCGTTGTGAAGCACCTCCAAGAGCGAAGCGTCGTCACCTGACTGCCGCGCCACCGAGACGGCATCGAGCGCCATCTTCGCGATCGCAATTGGGTCGGGGGCGGGCTGAAGACACGCAGCAAGCCTGGCTCTTAGGCGAGCGTAGAGTGCGGGGTTTTCCAGGGGAACTCGGGTGAGTGCCTCCTCGAGGAGCGTGCGAGTCGCGGGATCCGTCTCTCCAGACGTGAGCTCGGCGCCGTACGCCAGCGCTGCACGGCCAAAGAGGTCCACATCCCCGAGCGCGCGGGCGGCGCTCGCAGCTCGGAGGCATGCCGCACGTGCACCGGCGAGATCGCCCATGCGAGCACGCATTTGCCCGAGGAGCACGCGTAGCTCCGCAGCGCCTCGATCATCGCCGGCCAGCACGGTGATGGCGCGTTCCACGAGGTGCACGGCGTCCTCGTCCGCGTACGCAAGCTGAGCATCTCGGGCGGCCTGTGCCACGCGCGCAGCCACGTTCGTCCTCCCTTCGATCGCGTGGTGGGCGATCTCGATGGAAGACGACGGTGAGTCCGTCGTCTCGAGCGCCTCGGCAATGGCCGCATGGATCCCGACTCGGCGCGTCTGGGGGATGTTCTGGTACAGGACCTCGCGAACGAGCGGGTGGGCGAAGCGCACGCGAGGTCCACGCGAGATGAAGCGGGCACGAGCTGCAGTCGCCACTGCATCCGCGACGGCCGCCGCGTCCTTGCCGGATACCGCACGAAGAACCGACTCGTCGACCTCGCCACCCATCACCGCCGCGGCGTCGAGCACTTCCAGGGAGATCTCGTCGAGGAGTGCGAGCCTCTGACGAATGACCTCGCGTACGCCAAAAGGTATCGGCAACGGAGCACTTCGCGCGGCCTCGGGATCGGCGTCGATGAGACGCGCAATCTCCGTGACAAACAGCGGATTACCTTGGCTCGCCTGCCAAATCGCCGGCGCGAATTCGTCCGCGGCGCGAGCGCACTCGGCGCGCACGAGGAGGCCGACATCGTCGCGCGTGAGTGGTCGGAGGGCGTAGGTCGTTCCCTCTCGTGCAACCCGCGCCAATAGCGACTCGACGTCCGCGGTCATGCCGGGATCGTGGTCGCGTCTCGTACAGACGATCGCGAGCTGCAGTGAGCGCAGCTCCCTCGCGATGAAATGGAGCAGGTGAAGCGACGCCATATCGGCGACGTGGAGGTCATCGAGGATCAGAACGACTGGCGACGTGTTCGCGGACCGCAGCAGGTCCTTGATTCGTCTGAACAACTGAAAGCGGGCCGCTCCGGGCTCGACGGCAGCGATATCGCCCTCCGGAAACTCGAGACCCAGCGCCTCGAGCGCCTGCGTCCACGGGAAATAGGACGGCGCTCCCCCACCTTCCCACGCACGGCCCCAAGCCACGCGAAATCCTGCCTGCCGGCCCTGGGTGGCGAATGCGTCCGCGAGGCTGGTCTTTCCGATGCCGGGTTCGCCGACGAGCATCACGAGCGCGCCGCTTCCCTGCGAAGCGCGCGCGAGCACCTCGGCAAAATCACTCGCTTCACGTCCGCGTCCCAACAGCTGGGTCACCTGGTCAGGATGGTGGAAGGGTCCGCTGCTGACAAGACGCCACGGCGGACGCTCGCTGTCAGCACGTCCGGCGCCAATCGTTTGCGCGCCAGAGGAGCGGTAACCGGGACGGGCTTGCTGCGTAAGTCGGCTGGGCGCATCGCCCAAAGGAGTTCACGATGTCCATTCGCAATCTACTGTCCGCTGCTGCGCTCACCGCGTCCGCAGTGCTCTCGTCCTCAGCGCCTGCCTCGGCGGCGCCCGAAGCTCACGCGCACTGGTGCGCGCTCGCGTCGTTCCAGATCACCCAGGTCGCGTCGCTGTATACGGACGAACACATTAACCAGACGATCTTTCGACGCTTCTCCGGCGCACAGGTGTTTCTTCCGGCCCAGCCGGGACTCACACGTGCGGTGAGGCGTGGGCGATGTCTCGCTAGGGGTGCAGACGAGCCGAACACCGGCCATTCGTGTGCGCGTCGTGGATCCGAGGATCTCGTGATCCGCGACGCGCGGTCGGCTTGGAGATTGATCGGCTCGAGCTAGGATCTCTTCGACTTCGGTCTGCATGGCGTGCACGGTGATGCGCCCTGAAGGCCCGTGTAGCGCCGGCGGACAAACGGACTTTGTCCGCCGGTCGGCGCCCAGGGGAGGTGCACAGGGTGTTCACCCTGCCCGAGTCGGATACGGGCAGAGTGACGCGCAGACGCGGCGCCCAAAGCCTCGAAGCCTGAATGTGATACTCTCGGGTGCAGTGTCGGTTCACGAATGGTTTCATAGAGGGTTTCGCCTCGCAGCACCGATCGCATGCGCGACGTACATGCTCTCGGGTTGCGGCTCTGATTCCGCATGCCAGCCTGGGTCTCAACGGTGCGGAGTAAGCGGTTCTCCTGGATCCGGTTTGGACGGCGGTCCCTCCGGCAACGGCGGCGCCGGCGGTTCGTCCTTCGGCACCGGCGGCGTGACATCGGGAGCGGGCACCGATGCGAGCTTTGCGGGCGGAGCGGCAAGCGGGGGCGTCGCGGGCGGCCGCGCGAGCGGTGGTGGCGGAACAGCGCCGAACGGCGGTGCCTCAGGCGCGGGCGGCCACGCAAGCGGTGATGGCGGAGCCGCGGCGAACGGCGGCGTTTCAGGCGCGCGTGGCGGTTCCAGCGGTGAGTCCAGTAAGGATGGAGGCACCGCGCCGGATGCTGGCGATGCGGGAGCAGCCGGCGCGGGCGAAGGCTGCGCCCTGCGCATCTCCGCGGGCGGGGAGCAGACCTGCGCGTTGAAGCGGGATGGAACGGCGTGGTGCTGGGGGAACGGAACGATCGGTGAGCTTGGCGACGGCATGGCGGAGGATGACGCGCTCTCGCCTGTGCAAGTCGTCGCGCTTGGCAATACGGTCGCCGACGTCGTCGCCGGGCCCAGCGGAAGCTGCGCGCTGAAGCAAGATGGCACGCTCTGGTGCTGGGGTGACAATGGGATGGGAGAGATCGGCGACGGTACCCAGGCCGGGAGCAAGTGCACGACCAGTACGGTGTGTCGCCCCGTTCCAACCAAGGTCCTCCTCGATTCTCCTGTGAGCAGCGTCGCGCTCGGTGCGGATTTCACGTGCGCGGTCGGGAAGGGTTCGGCAGCGAATTGCTGGGGGTTCAATAGCCAGGGTTCTCTCGGTGATGGGAGCCTCACCGGGTACGCCTGCAACAATCAGGACTTTTGCGAGCTCTCGCCGACGCCGGTCGCTATCGACAAGACGGTGGTCCAGGTGGGGGCCGGCTCGAGCCACGCCTGCGCACTCAAGAGCAACGGCACGGTCTGGTGCTGGGGTAACAACGACCTGTTTCAGCTGAGCGTCGTAGTCTCCTTCTGCCCCTCGCAATCCATGAGCTACTGCACCGCCACCCCGGTACAGGTCTCCGGCCTCGGCAACACGGTGAAGCAGATCGCTGTCGGTGGCGCGCATAACTGCGCCCTGAAGATGGATGGCTCACTGTGGTGTTGGGGCTATAACCAGGCCGGAGAGCTCGGTGAAGGGATGCCGTCGGCGAACGCTTCGTCCTGCGGAACTTCGCTTGCCTACAAGGACAACTGTGAAGGGCCGCCCGTGTCTGTCACCGCGCTTGGCACGAACGTCGTTGAAGTCGCGGCGGGCTCCGGTCCGGGCGGCAGCGGCGCCACGTGCGCGCGCACCCGCGATGGCGCTGTATGGTGCTGGGGTAACAACGACAATGGACAGCTCGGGATCGGTTCGAACACGACGCAGCCATCTCCGGTGCGTGTCACCGGTTTGCCACGGCCAGCCAAGCAGATCAGCGTCGGCTACAACTCAACCGCCTGCGCAGTGCTCGACGACGGTTCACCGTGGTGCTGGGGAATAAACAACCGCGGCCAGCTCGGTGACGGCACGACGATGGATCGAAACACGCCGGTGCGCGTGAAGCTGTGTCCGTAACGCGGGCGGACGGCGCGCGAAGCCAAATCATGGCTTGAAAATGTGCCTTCACGCCCTTGCGGGGTCCTGCATTCTGCGAGGCAGTTTGTGCATCGATTCAGTGTTGTTCCACGAGATCGCGATAGCCGTCGAAACCCCGTCTCCCGAGCCCGTGCACCGAGTGCGCGCGCGGCGCGTTCGGCGTCCGCATCCTGCAGCGCGGCTTCGAGCACTCGGAGGGCGTCTCCGCGCCAAGATTCCACATCCCATCCAAAGCGATCACCACGCACCATCACGTCGAGGACCGAGCCGATCGGCTACCGTCGGAACTGCGCGTGGCCCTCGATGAGCATCGGCGGCGGGGAGACGGGCGACGAGGACGTCGCCTGTCTCGGGCGGCAGGCGGAGCGCGGCGGCTCGTTCCCGCGAGTCACATGCCATCGGTATGGACAGAGCCCCTGCGAACGGTCCAGGCACGTGATCGCCTGCTGATATGATCTTCGAGTCATGGTCAGCAAAGCCACGCACCGCTCTGTGATGCTCGAAATGGGGGGAAGTGCCGAGCGCGTAACCAATTGGGCCTTCCGTCGTCGGCGAAGAGTCCTCGCCGGCATCGAAAACATCGAGTAGCTCGTGAAGCTGCGTCATCCGTTCCCCCTATTGAAGCGCTTGTCGCGCTCCGTCTTCGGAATCAGCGAGGCGAACACCCTGTTGAGCTCTCGGTTCGCCTCAACGAAAACCGTCTCCATCACGTCCGGCGTCGCGTCGGGTGCCTCCGCGACGATTCTGGTCTCGATTCGGAGAGCGCGCCCCGATTTCTCATCAGCACGCTGCTCGCTGCCGAGCACTAAAGAGATGGTCAAATTACCTCGTTGTAGCTGTTCATCGAAGCGCAGCGAAAAACCTCGGTGTCCCTGAAGCTGCAAACGACGTGAAGTCCTTGAGCCACGGCAGCATCTGGGCAAGGTCCCCCAACCCCTCCCACGCGAGACCTTCCCGAAACAGGTCTACCTTCGCAAGCTCGATCCCCGTGCAAGCAGGCTGTCCGTCGTTTCGTTCGACGTCTTTCGATCGGTCGGCTCCGCCTCCGCCCGCGCTGCGGTCTCCTTCGACTCGCTCCGGTTCTCTTGGTGCTTCGACCCGTCGCGCGAGTTCTTCGAGCGCCCGGATCGCGACTTGCGCGGTTTCACCGTCTCCCTCCGCAAGCGCTTCGCAGACGGCCTCCGTGAGCGCCTCGACGAACCTCCCTCGCGTCGAAGCGTCTACGCGTTCGTCCCCGATTCCGCCGACGCTCCTACCGTCGTCGAAACCTCTGCGTCTTCGCCTTCGTGCACGAGGAGGGACTTGAACCCTCCGAACGGCGTTGGCGAAACCTTCAAGCGGCACGCGACCTTGCACGCCAACGCCGTGGAACGATGATGGAAATGCGACGGAGTCGATGTCTTCGCGAGTGCTCGTGAGTCGACACGAATCGAATTGAATCGGGCATCCTTTGGGCAACGGGTTGCGAACGAGCGCGTTGCTATCGGCCGAGTTGCCGAGCCGAGGCGAACGATCTATATTGATCGCTGCGTGGCAAAGGCGAGCAGAAAGAAGCCCCGCGGCGGGCAGAAGGTCCTGAGCGGCGGCCGCAAGCGCGTCCTCGTGGTCCTCTTCGTCCCGAGCGTCGAGCGCGATGGCACGACGCCCATCGATCAGCAGCGCTGGGTCGACGCGTCGCTCGAGATGTTCGGGCGCGTGTTCGGCGGCGCGACCGCCTACCCCAAGGCCACGGGCGTCTGGCGAGATGACGAGCGCGGGGGGACGCTCGTCATGGACGAGCCCGTCGTCGTGCAGTGCTACACGACCCCCGCCGACATCCAAGCAGACGCCAGCCTCGCGGAGCTCGGAGCCTTCTGCGAAACATGGGGCGCGAGGCGCGCCAAGGCGAGATCGGTCTCGTCGTCGGCGACGAGTACTTCGCCATCCGCGAGTTCGAAGAGGAGTGAACGATGAAGACGCAGCTCGACATGGACAAGATCGCCAGGGGGCTCGGTGCCGAGCGCCGCGGCAAGGTGAAGGTTCGCGCGGGCTACTTCGGGGCAATGCAGCTCCTGGCCGACATCGAGGCACGGTTCCGCGTGCCCTCGGGAGGCGGACGACCGACTGACCCCAGATGGACCGAGCGACGGCTGCTACCTCTCGCGCCCAAGACGCTGAAGAAGCTGGAAGAGATGTCGGCGAAGGCTCGCGAACATGGGATGAACGTGGAGCCGATGCAGCTCGCGGCGCTGCTGATTGAGAAGACCGCCGAGCAGCTCAGCGCAGAGGAGGCAGAAGACCTCGTGCAACCCAAGCGGCGCGCGAGCCGCTGACCGACTCAGCCCGTCCGCGAAGCGGGTCGGTTCGAAGTCCCGCGCTGCAGTAGTATTTGTACTCGTGGCTCAGTGCATCGGTGGGTCATCAGCTTTCGGCCCAGCAGATCGTCCATTCTTCAGGTGATCGAGCGATTCCGACCACGCCACGAGGGCAGCTCGTACCCTATGGAACATATCTCGGAGCTGCTCCTCTGGACCTTCGTCCGATGGCTCGCCGGAATCGAGCGTCCGGGGCAGCGTCATGACCTGCATTGCTTCGACGCTCACTCCTTCGAGCTGTAGTTCACCACTCGTGGCGCACGAAAGGTCGACCTTCGGAGCGCCTTGCCAGGCAAGCACCTCCAGGTTGCCGTCCGGACTCTCCCGAACGTGCTCGTCGGGAGTTAGCGGCTCGATGCTCTCCAGTCGTCCCATGGTTTCCCTGGCCCACGATGACCATGCCGACTTCGATGGCATCGGGAGCGGCTTCCCCCAGGGTAGAGATGCGTGGAGTTCGAGGTCAATGCGGATTCCGGGCAACTCCGTGAGCAACTCGGCCGCTTCGTTGCGACCAAACAACTCCGTGAGCATGTCCTCTTCCTTCGTTGCCGACCTTGCGGTGAGAAGCGAGTCCCACCGGAAGGAGACGGTGGCTGCAACGTGGAAGGGTTCTGCGCCGGAACGGCGAATGGGTTCGAGATGAACTTTCAGCGTGCGGTCCGTCGTGCGAAGGTCGATCTTCTCGTCCGGCCAGAGCCCGATCATCCCGAGCTTCGACTCGCCAAAGGCGGCCATGAACGCCTCCCTGAATTCTTCGTAGGTCATGCCGGCGGGGTCTCTTCCGATCCGAGAACGGGGTCAACAGATCAGGCACTAAGGACCTGAGGAAGGCGACGGGCAGCGTGCGCGTAAGCGAATCGAAAGGGGGATCATGTAGAGCGTCGAGGTTCGCTGGTGTCGCCGGCGGAGCTGCAACGGGCGCCCATCGACCGTGGAGCTGGACCCTCGGGCTGCCTGGTGCGGCGCGGGTAGAGAACCGCCCGCA
>DASZVB010000080.1:0-7982 GCA_035547195.1 Polyangiaceae bacterium | reverse complement strand
CCCCCCCACGCGACGACCACGACGTACCTTCACGGATGAGTTCAAAGCCGGCGCCGTGCGCCTGGTCCTCGACGAAGGCAAGACCGTCGGAGCGACCGCGCGCGATCTCGATCTGACCGAGACGGCGCTGCGGCAATGGGTCCAGCGCGCCCAAGCGGATCGCACGAAGGGGCGGACGGGGCTGACGACCGCCGAGCGCGATGAGCTCGCCCGGCTCCGCAAAGAGAATCGCGAGCTGCGCACGGAGCGCGACATCCTAAAAAAAGCCGCGGCCTTCTTCGCGAAGCACCAAGCGTAAGGTTTGCTTGGATCGCCGCGGAGGGGGCCGAGTGGACGGTGGCCGAGTGCTGTCGCGCGCTCCGCGTGTCGCCGAGCGGCTTCTACGGGTCGCGCACGCGGCCGGCGTCGAGGCGCGCGCGACGGGACCAGCAGTTGCGCGTCCAGGTCCGGGCCTCGCATGCCGCGAGTCGCGGGCGCTATGGGCGGCCGCGCGTGTGGCGAGACCTGCACGAGGCCGGCGAGCACGTCAGTCAGAAACGCATCGCTCGCTTGATGCGTGAAGAGGGGCTGCGCGGCCGGTCCCGCAAGCGGTTTCGATCGACGACAATGAGCGAGCACGATCAGCCCATCGCGCCGAATGTGCTCGCCCGTCAGTTCGCGGCCGAGCGACCGAATCAGCGCTGGGTCGGCGACACGACCGAGTTCATCATCGGGAGCAGCGCCAAGCTCTACCTCGCCGCGATTCTCGATCTCTACTCGCGGTTCATCGTCGGGTGGGCCGTCAGTGCCGTCAACGATCGCCACCTGGCGCTGCGCGCCCTCGACATGGCCGTGAAGCGCCGCTGTCCGGATCCTGGACTGCTGCACCACTCCGATCAGGGCTGCACGTACGCGAGCGAGGACTATCGGGCTCGGCTCGAGCAGCACGGCATCGCGTGTTCGATGAGCCGACGCGGCAATTGTTATGACAACGCCGTGATCGAAAGCTGGTTCTCGACCGTGAAAAGCGAAGAGGGCGAGCGCTTTGAAAGTTACGCCCACGCGAAGGAGGCCTTGTTCGACTACATCGAGGTGTTCTATAACCAGCGGCGCCGTCACTCCACGCTCGGCCAGATCAGCCCAGCGGAGTTCGAACGACGGGCCGCTCACGCGGCTTAATTAGTTCGTTCACCGAATCGGATCACGCCCACGGATGCGCGCGCGGGGGAGATCGAGGAGGCCCGGATAGTCCAAGACTTCCGGCGCCGGCACGACGGCGTCTCCGGCGCCGACATCAACCTGCAGCGGGATCCGCACGTTTCCCAACATCGCCATCAGCTTGACGCGCATGCCGCCGTACTCCTGGTCCTCGCGGATCGCGTCGACGTGAACGTTGTCCGGCAGGAACGTCAACCCGTCGTCCGGTGACTCGATCGTGCACAGCTCGACGAACACGCGCTTGAGAGCTCCGGCGGAGGTGTCACCGAAGCCGAGGAGATCGACGTCCTTCGTCGGGCGAATCGGCTCGCCGAGCCACAGCAGGAGCAGAGCTGCACCCTTGAGGATGAACCTGTCGGCGAACTCGGACTTCGAAAGGCGATACAGCAGGCGCTCGCCGCCGAAGCGGGCGAGCGTGAGCTGGTGCTCCACGCCGAGCTCGCGGCTCCGCTCAACGAGTCGCGCTTGCACGGAGGCGACGATGTTCTTGGGACCGTCGCGCTTCACATGACGACCGTTTCGAGGTAGGGCTGCATCACCCGCTGCACGCGAAGCTTCTTCGCAATTCGGTTGAGTTCATCGAGCTTGAGCCGCTTGCTGCGCCACGCTTCCGTCAGCGCTTCGAGGGCCACGTCGAGGCCGACCTTGTTCCTGAACCGGAAGCAGTCAGCAACGGTGCGAGCGAGACTATAGATACGAACAGCCTGGCCATCGATGCGATGCTCCTCGATGCCGAGATCGAACACAGCCGTGGAGACGTTGATTACTCGAATCGGCGGAGCCGAAACCCGCGGCACACGGGTGCCACGGGGAACGGCAATCCAGACTTCAGCCGGAAGCTGCGTTCCGATGTCGTGGAATCGGAGAGCCGAGACCAGGCAGACCACAGACCGCGACACGGCCGCGGTCGCAACGGCCAAGTCGTGGTGCTCCGTGGTCCGGGGGGTGGTTGGCAGCCGGTATCGTCCTGGCCCAACCTTTTCGAGGGCACCAGACCGCGTCATTCGGGTCAGCGTGCTCGTGTGAATGCCCTGATGAGCTACGTCCTTGGCCCGCAGGACGGGTTGCTTCTCCGCGAGGCGGAGGAGTTGGCCCCTGGCGGTCCTTCGACGTTGCGTCGTTTTGCTTACACTCATGGCTATCTGTAAGCATATTACCGCATCCGTCCGGTCAGGGCGCCCCGGAGGGGTTCTCGATCTCATAGTTCAATCTGAGGGCGAGTTTTGCGGCACAATCGGGCCCTCAGCCCAGGACGTCGTGCCATGAAGAAGCGCTTTTCCGTCGAGCAGATCACGCCCGTGTTGCAGCAGGTGACGGTGCGGACGGCCCACCCCACGACGAAGCGCGAGTAGAAATCGAGAACCGCCGCGAGTGAAGGCGAGTAGTTACTCGCTCGCCAGCGCCGAAGGGGCCGACGGCATGCTCTTGCTGTCAGTTATTGTCGCGAGCAAGCGATCGAGGTTGTCCGCCACCGTGCGTCCGATTGGTGTCCATTACCCGATCAACTTCTCTGAGGCGTGCAACCAGTTCTTCAGATAGCGCACGGCACGCTGTCGCCTCGTCCGTAAAGTCGATGTGCATATGAGGAATGACGCTAACGTCGAACAGAAACTTGTCGCGGTCATCGCGAATTAGGAGCACCTCGCTCGGCTGACGACACGCCAACGCAACGCCGACCTCGTACATCACGTTGCCGTTGCGATAGGCATGGCCGGTCTTGGAATCGTGGCCTACGGTCGAGACGTCGCAAAGCACCATCGTCGAGTGTGCGACGCCGTCGACGATGTCCGACAGGATTGAGTCGCCAGTCTTCGAAAGATCGACGCGGCGCGCCGCCAACGTGCGGCCGTGATAGGTGATCGCTCGGATGGCGGGCTCAATCACCTGGGCATAGCGGCGCTTATATGCCTCGGCGAAGCTCATCGCTACGAAGATCTCAGGACGGACGTCAGGGCGCCAATAGGTGCGGAGGTACGCATTCGGGTGCATAGCGCTGGAGGGTAGCACGCCGAAACTTTGGATGCGGAGCGCGCGCCAGTGGCGGCCGCGCAATTACTCACTCTTCGTCGCCTTCGTCTTCGGCCTCGTCGAGGATGTCGTCCTCAGCCGTCGCTCGCGACTATCTGCACAGTCCTGCGAGGATTGGAGACGTACAGTTCGTACGACGGCCTGCTGCGAACGCGATGGCCACTCTGTCGGAGCCACACGCGTCGTGCGCGGCGACCGCCGATCGCGCGATGGTCAACGCTTGCCCGAGTGTGGCGATCGTAACGCCCGCTCGCGACGCCGGCCGCCACTCAGGCGTGACACCGGACCGTGAACGCGGATCGATCGTCCATGTCCGTTGCCCGTTCCGGTACCGCTGCCGCTGCGGTCGGGCCGCGTGATGGCGAAGACGCCCGAGTTGTCGCAGCGGCCGATCAGGTTCTGCGCGATGATCAACTTGTCCGTGGCGTTGTCGAACATTCCCGAGCCCGCGCATCCGCGCTGACCGGCTCTGCGAGGCTCGGCGTTGCGCACTCGCGCCTGCGACGCATTCGAAAAAATGTCGCCGATCGATCGCGTCGCCGGAAAGCGCGTTCCGCGTGGGCTTCATGCGATCTCCCGTGACGAGAGGATCGGGTGTCTCGCGATCTACCGTCCGACAAGCGTCTTGATTCGATAGATGCTCGTCACCGCCGTGATGTACAACGTCTTGCCATCGTCACCCCACGCGCAGTTGGCGGGCGCCTCCGGCGGCGCAATCGTGCCGAGATGCTTCCCGGTGGGTGAGAGCACCCAGATCCCGCCTGGACCCGCCGTGTACAGGTTGCCCTTCGCATCGACCTTGAGGCCGTCGGCGAGTCCGTCGACCTTGCTCGTGATGTCGGCGAACACGCGACCGTTCGTCAGCGTGCCGTCCGCGGCGACGTCATAGCGCATCACGAGATTCTTGGCCGGGTCCGAGTTGTTGACGTAGAGCGTCTTGCCGTCGGGAGAAAATGCCAGGCCATTCGGCCGGTTGAGATCGCGCACGACCGCCTGCAGGCGTCCCTTGGCGAAGCGATAGACGCCGTTGAACGAGAGCTCCTTGGCCGGATCGTCATCCTGCTTGGCCAGTCCGTAGGGGGGATCCGTGAAGTACAGCGCGCCGTCCTTCGCGAACACGAGATCGTTCGGACTGTTCAAGCGCTTGCCTTCGAACCGGGACACCACCGGCGTCAGCGTGTGATTGGCCGTGATGCGCGCGATCTGCCGCGCGCCGTGCTGCACCACCCACACGGATCCGTCCGGCGCCTGCGCCATGCCATTGGATCCGATGAACGCGTCAACCGGCGCATTGGACGCGCCCCCGGCGTGCTGAATGAGCACCTTCACCTGACCCGACGGCGTCACGGAGCGAATGACGTCGCCCTGAACGTCGCTGAACCAGAGCGTGCCGTCTGGACGCCAGAGCGGACCCTCGGTGAACCTGAAGTCCCCAGCGACCTTCTCGATGACCGCGTCCGGCGCAATGAGCGCGTCGAGAGACGCGTCCAGACGCTCGATCTTCCCGACACTACTGCCCGCCGCGACAAGGATCCCGGTTGCGGCCAGAACGAACGCGCTGTGTGTGATCGCCATCGCTACACCTCGTCGTACAGCACGACCGGATAGTTCGTGGTCGTCGTCATCATCCGTTCCACCGGCGGCCAGACGCGCTTGTGGGCGTCCGACGCGATCCACTTCTGACGCAGTTCCTCGCTCTCGAACTCGAGCTCGAAGCGATAGTTGTGCGCGGGCGGCACGCTGCCCTGGATCACGGCTCGCCGCTTCAGCATCTTCACGCGGATATAGCCCTCGTGCTTGACGGCTTCCGGTACGAACTGGTTGTGAAAGAGATCGAGCATCTCGCGTTCTTTGTCAGGAGCGATGTCCATCTCCACGTAGAGCCGGATGTGCTTCGTTTGCGCGGCCGCGCGGCCGGGCGCCGCGAACTGTGCGCTCCACGCGCCGGCGACGCCAGCAAGCAGGGTCTTGAGGATGCCTCGTCGTTCCACGACAGTCTCCTTGATTGAGCGGATGGTGGGCGCAGTCTACGCGCATTTCAGGACAGACAGCCAGCGGTCCACGTCAGAGCTCAAAAACCCGAGCTTGGACATCAAGAACATCCCGTAGGTAGAGGCAACATCGGGACAACGTTCGCGGCGTCCGCACATGCGATCAGCAGACCCCAACGCCAACGCGAGCCTTCTCCCGGTAGCCGTTAGCTCTCTCACTACGCGCGAACGCGAGGCCTGATGCGCCCTTTCGGACTCTTCAGGTCGGGATTCGCGCCGCTCGAAGCTCACGCGAATCGAACTGCAGGACCCGATAGCGGGACCGCGACGTCGCGACACTCATCTCGATCTCGCCGCCGCTAAAGCTGCAGACCCCGTACGCGCGGCCCGAGGCGGCCGACGCGCAACTGCAGGGCGCGTACGCGCATCCACAGGCGCGCGACGAGCACCTTCGGGCGACATCGCGCGTGGGGCTGCAAGCCCTTTGAAATGGCACGTTTGCGCGCCACAGGTTCTGCTCACGTGCACTGACTGGATGGGTCACGTCGATCCACAAGATGGGTGACGTCGATCGACTGGATGGGTCACGTGCACCGGATAGATGGGTCGCGTGCTCCGACAAGATGACTGACGTCCGATCCGAAGATGCCTGATCCTCGCCAGGTAGTCGCCTTCACCCCTGCGACCAGATCGGTCACGCGCGCCGGATGGATCCCTCGCGCCGCCTGACCAGATCCCTCACGTGTCCGGAGTAGATGCCTCGCGTCCGCTGACGAGATGACTGCACCGGTGCGACTGGATTCCTGTCGTGCACTGGATAGATCCCTCACGTGCACCGAGTAGATCCCTCGCGCGAGCCCACTAGATGGGTGCAGCGACCCGACACGATGGCTCACGGCGAGTCTGTCGAGCGGGGCGCTCGACGTGGCATCAATGTCCGATCGGCACGGCGATCCCGCCCGCGACCTGAAGGCCGCGTTCTGCATTGCCGGGAAAGAAAATGATGGGGAAGCCGAGCTCACCCGTGACGAGCAGACGGCGTCCAACCGGCACGTACACGCCGAAGTCCGGCTCGATCTGAAGATCGGTCTCGTCGGTGAAGTGACGCACGCCGCCGGAGAGACGGCCGAACAACGCCACCTTCGGGTTGAGGAGGTAGGCCACCTGAAGCCCGCCCGACGCGCGCCAGGTCTTGCCGAAGTCGTCGGACCCGAACGACGCGGTGCCCACGACGCCGATGGCGATTTCGGACGCACTCCCCGCACCCTGGCCCGTCTGCGTCGTCAGCGCAAACGAGGATGTCGAGGGCGAGATCTCCTTCCGGCCGCCTTTCAACGCGTCAATGAACCCACGCGGATCTTTGAGGCTCGCAATGCCGCTGAGCACGACCTCCTGGAAGTCCGAGGAGTCGAGCCCATTGGTCGCAAATGCTCCCTCGAAGAAGATGCCGGAGAAGATGCCGTGAAGGACGTCAGGCGCCTCGCTGCCGGGGTTGGGCTCAGGTGCATGACCCACGTTCCCGCCCTGCGCCAGGGCCAACGTCGCCGTAATCAGGATCAGCCCCGCCGCCGCGAGCAGGCGGGCGCACATCACGCTACATGAGCGTATCGCCATCGACGCTCTCTCCAATGTCAGGGGATAGGTACGCACTCGTACAACGCACGAGGCGGAGTAAGCCTACACCAGGAGGATCTGCCGCCGCTCAGTCTTCTCGCAGCGGCCGTTGTTGCCTTTGCAATGAAAAGTAATCTGCGTATGATGGTCAGACGATGACGTCGCGCCGGTACGCCTGTCTGCTCAGTCTCGCCGCGGCGCTGCTCGGCGCCGTGGCCTGCGACAAGTCGCCGTCTGATCTGCCGCTGATTCTCGCGGCGCGCGGCGGCTCGCTCGAGACAATCACGCGCCTGCTCGATGGCGGCGCGGACGTGAATCAAGCGGCTCCGACGGGCGACGGCTGGGACGCGACGGTGCTGCAGCACGCGATCCTCGCGCGACAGTCTGGCGCGGTCCGGCTGCTGCTGGAGCGCGGTGCGGATCCGAACCGCGCCGCCGGTCCGAACTCTCCGGCGCCGCTGCTGCTGGCGGCGGGCGATACCGATCCCACGTTCGTGAACCTGTTGCTCGACCACGGAGCGAATCCCGCCATCGAAGGCGTCGGGGGAGCGACGCCGCTGTCCGCTGCGGTTTTGGCCGGCCCCATCACCGGACCGGATCGCCCGATGTTCGGCGGCTGCCGCGTCGACACCGTACGTGCGCTGCTCGCGCACGATCCTGCACTTCGTCTGACGCACGATGCGGCCGGGAAGCGCGCGATCTGGTGGGCGCGCTTTCAGCGATGCGGAGAAGTGCTGAAGCTGATTGGCGAGTAGCCGCCGACGCGGCCGCGGTCACTCTTCCCGCAGCGCCCGCATCGGATGGATGCGCGACGCGCGGCGCGCGGGCACGAGACAGGCGACGAGCGAGATTGCACCCAGCACCGCTGCGGCGAGCGCGAGTGATCGCAGGTCGCCTGGCTGTAGTCCGAACAATAGCGACGCCGCGCCTCGTCCGGCTGCCAGCGCGACCGCCGCGCCGATGATCAGTCCCACGACGAGCAGCGGCATCGTCTGACGCAGCACGAGCGTGACGATCTGTCCGCGCGTCGATCCGAGCGCGAGCCGCACGCCCATCTCCGTCCGCCGGCGTTCGACGACGTACGCGATCACGCCGTAGAGGCCGATCGCCGTGAGCAGCGCGGCGAGCACGCCGAAGAAGCCCGCGAGCCAC
>DASZVB010000079.1:0-33945 GCA_035547195.1 Polyangiaceae bacterium | reverse complement strand
CGCTCTTCAACGTCGTCAGATCCCCGGCCGTGGTGCGGTGCGCGAAGGCGCGGGCGAACGCGCCCATGGCGCTGCGCAGGCCGGCGACTCGGCCGCGTAGAAACGGCGAGCTCGGCAGCGGCAACCGCTCGAGCGCCGCGGCGCTGGCGATACCGCGCTCCGGGTCGCCGTCGAAGACGGAGAGCAACGTGTCGAGGACGAGCCGCTGCTCGATCGCGGCTTCCCAGACCGGGCCGCGGCGCGCGAGATTCAACGCGCGCCGCGCGCGTTCCCCGAGCCCATGTGCGGCAAGCGCAGTTGCCGTGATGAGGGGCGCCATCGTCTCCGGGTGCGGCACGCGCTCGACCGACGATTCCCACGCGGAGAGCACCGCGTCGATGTCCCCGGAGCGCAAGACACGCCGCAGCCTGCGCCGCTGGAGCAGCTGCGGCACGAGCAGAACCAGCGACAGCTCGGCGAGAACGAGACCGAGGGTAGGCCGCCGGATTGCCAGGTCTACCGCGGCGGCCACTAGCGCGGCCGAAACCACGAACGGGACCCAGGAGAGCGCTCTTTCGAGCAGCGGCGGCTCCGTTTCCGGCGTCATTTCCGGATACCTTTTCATGGCGCGAATCGCCTCGTCCCGCAATCGGGGGTCGTTCGGAGCCGGTGTGGGGGCTTCCAAGTGCTCGACTTTCAAGCCGTAGGCGCGTCGAATCCCAGGCCATCCTGCGGCGCGAGGGGGAGCCCCCGAGCCGTTCGTTGCACGCTAGCCGAGATGCGTCCAGAGAAGGGTTTGCTCGCCGCTGCCGCGCTGCTCGTCGGGCTGACGCGCGCCGGGACGGCGCCGGCGGCAGCTTGACGATCGACGGCTTCGTCGATGTCCTCGGCGAGGCGACGTCGAGCGGCGAAGAGACGTTCACGCCGGCGCGAGCTTTTCGTTCCGGGATCGATGACGTCCCTCAGGTCTCCGAGACGGTCGTCACGACGTGCGACCCGAATCGATGACGTCCCTCAGAGCCCGAGAATCGGCTGGAGCGCTTTCACCAGATCGGGATTCATCGACGTCCAGTCGTTCATGTAGATACCATTCACGTCCGACGGTTCCGCGTTGAGCGCCCAGTATGCGTAGCTCAGTCCGGCGTGACCCTGAATGTAGGATTCGATGGCGGTCAGCCAAGTCTTGTCGGAATCCTCCTCGTATGCCGTTCCGAACGCTGCGAGCAGAACGGGAGAGCTGCCGAGCAAGTATCCCCAGTTCGCATCCCAGACGCCCGGAAGATTGGCGGGATACGTCGCATCGGTAAACCACGGCGGCGTCTTCCCATCGGGCGGATTGTTGGCCGTCTGCGGGAAGTCTTGCGGCGCGTAGACGAGCTGTTTTTGCGAAACCAATTTGATTGGATGCGCGAGGGCATCCTTCAAGTTGCCGCCCCGCCAGTAGTAGGTCCCGTCGCTCGATTTCTCGATGCCCTGGACCAAGATGAGCACGGCCGGGTTGGCGCGCGTCAGGATGGCGTTTCCGGCGGCTTCCGCGGCCGCCTTCCAGTCGGTGTCGGCATTACCGTCGCCCCAGGTTGCATCGCCCCTCAGATCGTTTTGCAGGTCGCAACCGATGACCGTCGGATTGCCGTTGTAGTGAGCGGCGAGGGTCACCCAGTCGGCGATGAATTGATCCGGCGAGTAGTCGCTGTTCCACCAGAGCGCGTCCTGATGGCCGGCGCTCGACTGGTGGCGGCTCAGGATGATCTTCAGGTCGTATCGCGCCGCGTGATCGACGACCTCGTCGAGGATGGCAAGCGGAGTGGTCAGCTGAAAAAGATCGGGATTGACGTTCTGGTTGATGCTCCCGGGTTTGTTGGTGGTGTGGAGCATCTCCGAGCTCCAGGTCATGCGCAGCGTGTTGAACCCAAGGGAATGTACGGCCGACAGAATATCGTCGAGGCTCAGCTGGTAGAGGCCGAGCGGCGCGAAGTTGTTGCCCTCGAGGCCGTACCAGCTCACCGCCTTGATGCGAAACGGATTGCCCGAAGGGTCGAGGATTCGCGTGCCGTCGGTGTGGTAGCCGGGGACGTCCGCCACGGGTCCCTGATCGCGGCTGCCCTGATCACCACTCGCATCCGGTATTTCGCGAGCGATCGCCGGGTGCGCGTCGCCGGCCGTCACGGCGTCGATCGTCCGCGCGCTGCACCCGGCGCTGGCCGCCGCGATCGCGACGAGCGCGAACGCCTTCGTCACAGCGCACCCCACAGTCCGAGCGAGACGCCGAGCGTCGGTTGCCCGCTCTTGCCGGCTTCGGCGCCGGCGACGCGCACGACGAGCGGCGGCGCGAGCCACAGTGCTTCCGCGTCGAGCAAGAGACCGAAGCGCGCGCCGAAGCGAGCGAGCGCCCCCGCGCCCGCCTGCACGACCCCACCCCAGCGCTCGGCGTCGTGCCCGACGTTGGGCGCGACCCCCGTCCCGCTGACGTGCCAATGATAGCCGCCGCCGCCCGCGGACCCGACGACGGCGAAGGTCCCTTCCGCCGGCCAGGTCACGGTGGCGTCGAGTGACAACTGTTCTTGTCGGATCTTTGCGTCCCCGCCCGCCGCGCGGGCTTCGGCGCCGAACGCCGGCGCGACGACGTTCAAGCGGCCGCCCCAGGTGCTCGTCCCCATCTGAAGGCGCAGGAGCGGCGCGAACGCCGGCGCGATGCCGTGGCCGCCGTAAAGCATCGCCGCACCGAGCTCGCCCCCGAACCGCAATCGACGTCGCTCGCGCCCTCGTCCATCGACGTCGCTCGGCGCGGCCTTCGGCTCGGGTTTGCCGGACGCGGCGTCGCTCGCGGGCGGACCGAGCAGCGTCGCTCGCAGGAGCTCGACGGTGCGAACCGCCAGCACCGACGGCGCTCGCTGGCGCGCGACGGGCGGCACCTCGACGTGGCGAACGGCCATCTCGTGGGTCCTCGCGTCGGGCACCCAGATGTCGACCGAAGCGACGCCGTCCTCCCCGGTGACGACGATCGTCGCTCGCGGCGTTCGCGGGAGGTCGTCGGTGTTCACGGGTTCTTCCGGATCCATCGCCGTCACCGCGACGAGCTCCTCGACGTCGAACCCGGCGGCGTCGAGCTCCGCGTGCAGGCGCGTGGTGATCTCCGAAACGACGTCGTCACTCGACGACGGATGAACCAGCGCCACCGTTTCACCGCCGGCGCGCGCGACGTGCACCCAGCACGACGCCATCACGAACAGCGCGGCGGCGAGCCGGCGAGAACGACGAGGGTCAAGGCGCCGCCGCGAGCTTGCGCGCGCGGTCGGCGTAGGGACCCCCGGGGAATCGCTGGAGGTACCGCCGTGCGACCACGGCCGCGGCGGCGGCGCTCCCGGCGCGGCTTTGGGCGAGCATCTCGCGTCCCAACGCCTCGGCGGCGAAGGCTCCTCGGGGCGCTTCGGAGAGATACCGCTCATACCATTCTATCGCTTCGCCGGTTGCTCCCCTGTCTTCCGCGAGCCGCCCGAGAAGGAACGCCGCGTTCTTCGCGTCCGCCGAGCTCGGGTAACGCTTGCGCTGCGAGACGAGCGCGTCGCGGGCGATGGAGGAGCTCCCAGTGTAACGCGCGGCGTCCGCGAGCGCGACGAGATCGCCGAGCGGCGCTTCGGCCATGGTCGTCGAGAGCCCGCGGCCTTCGGCGTCGGCGATGACGCCACGGAAATCGCCGCTCGCGACGCGCTTCGCCCAGCTCATGACGGCGGGCTGCGGCGGGTGCTCCGCGTCTGCGTTCGCGGAGTCGGCCGGCGGATTCGCCGGAGGGGCGTCGTCTTGCGCGCCCTTGATCTCGTCGTGTTGCGCCGTGTCGCGGTGTCGCGTGCTCGCTTCACCGCGCGCGTCGTCGCGCGATAGCGTCGCGGTGCTCGTGGCGTGTGCTCCTGCGCGTCGATCTTCGTGATCGCCGCGCGCTGGACGACCGCGCAGCGCGCGCGCTTCTTCGGCGCTCTCGCGGTCTTCGTTCTGCGCCTCCGCGATCTGTGTCTCGGACGACGGCGCCGCCGGCGCGCGTTCGAGCGGCGCGGTTTGCGTCTCCGAACGCGCCGTGCGGGGAGCCGCCTCCGGCGCCGCCATCGCGGCTCGGGCCGCGCCGACCGGCTCGATGTGAAGGCGGCCGTCCGGGACGCTCGCGATGAGGCGTTGCCCGCCGTGCACGCCGATGCCGTCGGTCGCGAGCGGCCCGCGCACGATGACCGCGCCGGAACGCATCTCCACGACGAGCACGCCGTCCGCCGCGGACCATTCGGCATCGAACTCCGTTCCGGTCACGGCGATCGAGAACGGCCCTGCTTCGACCGACCAGCGCGCCTCGGGTCGATGCACGACCCGCAAGTGCGCGCGACCTTGCTCGAGCGCCACGCGCGCGCCGTGGGCGTCGACGTCGACGATGCGCGCGCGCGCGCCGGTGTTCACCCGCACCTCGGTCCCGTCGGTGAAATGCGCGACCGCCGGGCTGCCCTTCGTCCCTTGCAGATATCCGCCGTCGTTCGGCGACGCCCCCGCGATCTCGTACGCCAGCGGGCGCGGCGTGCCGCGATACACGACCAGCGCGGCGACGGCGACCAGCGCGGCGGCCGCCAACGCCGCCCAGCGCGCGACACGCCCGCGAGGTTTCTCCATCGCGAGCGCGGCCTTCAGCTGTCGCTTCCCCGCGGCCGACGCGCCGGGCTTCGTCGCATCCGAGAAAGCGGCGCGCGCGAGCAGTCCCATGCGCTCCAGCACTTCGTCGCGTTCGTCGGGGGGCATCGCCGGTTTCATGCTTCACCTCGCGCGAGGTGAGGAACGCGGCCAAGATAAGCGAGGAGCACCTCGTCGCGCCCTGCGAGCGAAAATACTCGATCTCCGGCGCGCGCCAGGTGCCGCTTCGCCGTCGCCAGCGACACGTCCAGGGACTCGGCTATCTCGGTGAGCTCCAGCGCTTCGACATACCGCAGCACGAACAGTAGCCGCGTGCGCGAATCGACTCGATCCAGGATGGCATAGAGGCGCCGGACGGCCTCCCTCGCGTCGTCGTCGCGGGCGGAGGCCGGACCGCTCTCGAGCTCCTCGGCGGGTGCGAGGCGCATGAAGCGACGAACCCGGCGCCGGCGCAGCTCCGAGCCCGCGACCCGCATCGCGATGCCGATGAGAAAGCAGCGGAGCGATCCCGGCTTCCGTAGCCCCGCGACTTGACGGAAGAAGCGCAAGAAGACTTCCTGGACGTGATCGTCGACCTCGTCCTCGCCGAGCGAGCGCCGGAGCACGCCGCGCACGAGGCGCGCGTAACGATCCCAGATGAGCCCGGGCGCCCGAGGGTCGCCTTCGATGGCCGCCCGAACGAGCCCGGCGTCGTCTTCCTGTACAGGGGGTGCCTGCACGACGAACAACCTGGGCTCGGACGGCTGTCGCATGACCTGGTACCGATTAGTAGCTCACCCGCGCGACCGAGGCTCAACGGACGAGCCTGAACGGACGTGCGGTTCACGGTATCCAGCCGAACAGCGACTCCACGAAACGAGTGACGCCGGAGGCCCTATCCAGCCGAACAGCGGCTCCGCGAAACGAGCGACGCCGGAGGCCCCTCGCTGCGCGGAGGCGCGATAGTTCAGGCGACGAGCGGTTCTGCGTTCGCAATGCCCAGCGGACGGGCCCGACTCAGCGCGACCAGGACCTCGGAAAGCCGGCTCGGGCCGAGCGAGCTTCCGTCGTTTTCCATCAAGTACAACCTTTGGACCATGCGGTCGCTCACCTTCACCTCGGCGTGCACGATCTGCACGCCGAGCGCGCGGAGCGCGCTGAAGGCGCGGTAGAGAGGATTGTCAGCCTTCGGACAACTCAGCTCGACGACCGAGCGATTACCCTTGCCTGCTTCGAGGAGGCGAACGCCCGTTGCGTGCTCCTCGCCCCCTTGCGCTTGGGTACCCGTTATCCGACGGCGGCGGGTTCTTACCTTTGCGGAGGCAGCCATGCCGGCCCCTAGAGCACGTCGCGTGCCACCGGTATGACGCCGGAGTCCTGCGCGAACCTCGGTGCGGTCGGGCCTGGCTTCCGCCGAGTTGTCGTGGCGACGAGCCACAGTGTCCGCATCTGCCCCCCGGACTGCCACCGAGTCAGAACGAGGGCGCTACCTCTATGAGGAATTGTTTCGAGCTCGCTGCGACGACGCGAGCTTAGAAGTCTTCGTTCTTGACCGAACGCGTCTCAACGCATAGGAACTCGAGCGTCCGCGTCACGGGTCCGTCAACAGCGCGTCTTGAACCCCGCCAGGCCCGGAAGGGAGCAACGGTAGAGAAGAGCGGGTGTGACGGGCCCTTCCTTTTGTTTTGTTTTTGCGAGGTTCGGAGCGGAACCCTCGCTTGCGCTGCTCGCCTGCGGCTGCGCTGCTCGCTCGCGGGAGAGGGCGTCACGGTTCGAGTGGGGGAAGCCTCCCTTCCCCCACGCCCCCAGAAGCGGACGCGGTGCGATTTTGCGACGTTGTGCGACTTGCGACGTTGTGCGACTTGCGAGCTCCCGCCGTTCTATGGCGCTGTTCGAAGGCGCGCTTGCGCGGGCCGCGCGAATGTCCGAAGCGCTCGTCAGACCGGGGCAGTGGCGAAGGAATCTTCGCCCCGCTCGCCCGAGCGGGCGAAGGGTTCGACAGCCCACCCCTGGACGAGCGCTTCAATGCATCGTTTCGCCGCAGCCGCCGAGCATCGTCTGTTGCGAAACGAGAAACTCTAGGCAGCGCTCTAGACGTTCGCCGACGTCGAGGGTCTCGAGGAGCCTCTGGCGCTCGCCGCCGTCGAGGACGAGGTAGTGCGCGCACGCGTCGGTCAGCGCTCCGGCGTCTTCCGTCTGTGGCAAGCAGAACCGGAACCCCGGGTGACACTGGCGCACGATCCCTGCGACGCGCGTGGCGGTCGACACCAGCGCGCGCACCAGCGCCGGGTCCGGCGGTTTCCCGGCGCACGGAAGAATGGTGAGCTGGGCGCGACGATAGGGTCTGCGAAACGGCAGCTCCGATAGCTGCGCGCGCGCTTTGCCCTCGACCAGTATGTTGAAGCGCCCGTCGGGGAGCGCGTCGCATTTCACGACCTCGCCCACTCCGGCGATGCGTGTCACTTCCGGTTGGCCGTAGCTGTCAATCTCGTGATCTTCCGGGATCTGAACGACGCAGAGTCGACGCGTCGAGGCCATCACGTCACGGGTCATGGCGCGATACCGCGGCTCGAAGACATGCAGGGGCATCAGCGCGCCCGGGAACAGCACGACTTGCGGCAGCGGAAAGAGCGCTACGTCCTCGAGCACCAGGCCCGGCGCATAGGGTCGTTCCATCGTCATACGCCGAACATCTCCACGACGCTGCCATTGTGAGCTCGCGTTGCGCGCTCGGCGTAGAAAACGATGGTCTCCGCCACGTCTTCGGCCGTCATGCGCGGCGCGAACCCGCTGCCGGCGAGCATGTTCGTATCCACGGAGCCGGGGAGGACGGCGAGCGTGACGACACCGCTGCCACTGATTTCTTCTGCCAGGCTCTTCATGAATCCCACAAGCGCCCACTTGGACGCACAATATGCCGATCCCAAAGGCGAGCCGATCGTCGACGAGATGCTCGCTACGTGAATGATGCACCCGGCTTTCGCTTTGCGCATCTCGGGGAGAAAGGCTTGGCTCAAGAGGAACGGCGCTCGCACGTTTACGTCGAGCTGCTCGTCCCATTCGGCAAGAGTCATGTCCTCGATCGCGGCGCGTCGGATGACTCCGGCGTTGTTCACGACCACCCGGGGTACGCCCAGTGAGCCGAGGACCCTCCCCGCGGCGTCTTTTATCTCGCTTGGTTCGGCGAGATCGCACGCGAACACTTCGGCGCGAACGCCCGCCAGTCGCACCTCGGCGAGGGCGTCGTCGAGCGAGCCCGAGGGCCGGCCCAGCAGGGCGACGGAGTATCCCTTCGCGGCGAGCAAACGTGCCGTGGCGCGGCCGATTCCCCGGCTCGGCCCGGTTACCACGGCGATCACCGTTTGGATCCCGCTGCGATGTCGGCGTCGGAGATGGCGTCGCCGCCTCGGGCGACGGTGACCAGGGTCGCCTGGGTTTCACGCGCCCCGCGCGCCGAAAGACAGGCGTGGGACAGCTCGACCCGGCAATAGGCGCCCCGCGCGCCGGCGTGGTCGAGCAGGGCTCGAACGACGGCTGCGCCGAGCGTCTCCTGCAACGTGAGGCGCCTCGCGAAGGCGTCGACGGTGCGCGCGAGCGCGCCGATGCCGACGACTCGATCGCCGGGCAAGTACGCGACCGTCGCGGTGCCGATGCCCGGGAGCAGGTGGTGGGGACACAGCGTCGCGACGTGAACGTCGTGGAGAACGACGACGCCGTGCGCGTCGTGCGGACCGAGCTTGCCCGATTCCGCCGCGAGCAACGCCGGCACGTCGATCTGGTAGCCCGCGAGCAGCTCGCGTTCGAACGCTTCCGTGACGAGCTCCGGTGTACGGGCGAGCTCGGGAGTGACGGACGGATCGTGCCCGAGCGCGGCGAGAAAATCGGCGATCGCCTTCTCCGCCTTTTGCCGGTCGACCGCCATCAGTTGAGGACTCGACTGCGCGCTTCTGCTCCGAGCGACCGGCGGCCCGCGAAGCCGGTGTCGAGCTCGTGATAGTAGCCGAGTCGCTCTTCGCCGAAGCGCCAGCAGAGCCACACCAGACGTCCCTCGAGCCTGCCGTAGAAATCGAGGAGACCCATGCTGGTGTCCTTCACCACCGCGCCGAGCTCTTGGATGTCGCTCCACCCTTTTTCGTAGCGAACGACGCACTCGCGGATCTTCGCGCGCAAGGTGCGGGTGGCGGGCGCCTCTTCCGGTCGTGGATCGAGCGACGCGACGGGCTTGCCGGTCTCGCGCGACAAGCGACGGACCAGCCCCTCGATCTCCGCGCCGAGGGCGAGGAGCGCGCTCACGCGATGCGACAGCTCGGGTATGAGCGCGTCCACCTCTTCGATCGTGAAGATTCGCTGCATCGGCGAGGTACCTCGAAAACTCTAGGTACCCCCCGTTTCGAGGTCAAGCTGCGAGCGCGCTCCCCGAGCCGTCGCCGCGCTCGTCCGAACAGCCGCATATCGTTTACAGATCTGGCCAGAACAGGATACCCACTTTCGTCAGCCAAAAGTCGGCGATCAATATGGTGATGGAGATCACGACGACCGTCCGCGTGGTGCTGTTGCCGACGCCCGCGGTGCCACCTCGCGTGGTCATGCCGAAGTGACAGCCGACCAGCGCGATGATGGCGCCGAAGAACGGCGTCTTGAACATGCCGCTCAGGTAGTCGCGCAGGGTGACGGTGCTGAGCGCGCTTCGCAGGAAGAAGCCGGCGGGGATGTTGAACTGGAAGTCCGTGATGAACATCGCGCCGGAGAAGCCGAGCACGAGCGCGAACGTCGCGAGGATCGGCATCACCGCGACGGACGCCACGAGCCGCGGCAGGACGAGCTTCTTCAATGGATCGGCGCCGAGCGCGCGGACCGCGTCGAGCTGCTCGGTGACCGCCATGGAACCGAGCTCCGCGGCCATGCCCGCGCCGATGCGGCCGCCGACGATGACCGCGGTGAGCGTCGGCGCGAGCTCGCGCGCGAACGACAGCGCGACGACCCGCCCCGTGTACTCCATGCCGCCGAACTTGCGCAGGCCGAACGCGAACTGCACCGCCATGACCATGCCGATGAAGACGCTGGTCACGGTCACGATGCCGAGCGACGCGACGCCGAGCGATTCGATCTGCGCGACCATCTCACGGGTCTCGAGCGGTCTCCGGAAGATGGCGCGCGTCGCGCCCGCCGTCATCTCGCTGATCTCGCCGACGTGTCGGAGCAGCTCGAGGAACGCGCTCCAGAGCCTTTCGCCGATCCCGCGCTGGCGCGGCACCGGGATGAGGCTCGGGCGAGCCTGGCTGGGGGGCGCTGAGTCCGTCACGGGGCGATCGTCGAGAAGCCTTGCACGAATTGGATGAACCGATCGCGGCTTTCGCGGGCCGGATTGGGCGGCGAGATCCGAGCGAAGTCGTAGACGCACCCGTTCTTCTTCAGGACGAAGACGACGAAGTGCATCGGGACGCCGTCGAGCTTCGCGGTGAGCTCGGTGTGCAGCGCCTCGCGTCCGTCGAGCGAGATCTTCTGCTCACTTTCGATCACCCTGTCGGTGAATTGCAAAAACAGGTGATGCGTCAGCGCGACGAGCGGCACGTCGTCGCCGTCCTTACCGCACCGGCCGTTCAGGACCACGCTCGCGAGGTTGGCGTCGTCGCGAAACGCGAGGAGAGCGTCGTCCGCGTCGATGCGACGCCACCCGCTGGGGACGTCGGCGAGCCTGAACGAAAGATCGGCGTTCTCGTAGACGTGGCCGTCGAACGTCGTCGCCCCGCAACCCGAAAAGAGCCCGCAAGTCAGGAAGAGGAAGCAAGCGCGGATGAGCGCTGTCGGAGACGACATCGGCCCGCGACGTTAACACCGGCGGCGCTTTCATGTCGCGGGAGCCGGGGTCACGGCCCCGCCGATGTACTACGGTACGCGAACCCCGCCCCATGATCCCCCTCCGAGACATCAACCCGGTCCGATCGACGCCGATCGTGAACTACTTGCTGATCCTCGCGAACATCGGGGCGTATCTGTACATGAACTCGCTGCCGCCCTGGTACGAGACGGGCTATTCGCTCGTTCCGACGCGGCTGTTCGCCGACCCCCTCGGCGAAGCGTTCACCATCTTCACGAGCATGTTCATGCACGCGAACCTGGCGCACATCGCGGGCAACCTCTGGTTTCTGTGGATCTTCGGCGACAACGTCGAGGACGCCATGGGCCACGGGCGCTATCTCTTGTTCTACTTGCTCGGCGGCGTCGTCGCGGCGGCGGTGCAGATGATCATGACCATGGGGAGCCCGGTGCCGATGGTCGGCGCGTCGGGCGCCATCGCCGCCGTCGTCGGCGCGTACGTGCTGCTGTACCCCCGGGCGCCGATCCTCATCTTGAACCCGATACCGCTCTTGTGGCTGTTCTGGGGGATTTCGCTGATCGTGCCGGCCTGGTTCGTCGCCGGCGAGTTCTTCATCGTCAACGCGCTCATGGGCGTCCAGTCGTTGGGCGCGGAGGGGGCGAGCGGCGGCGTCGCGGTCTTCGCGCACATCGGCGGGTTCATCGCGGGGCTCGTCGCCGTCAGCCCGCTCACGCGCGGGCGCGAAAAGAGCCGCCACCGGACTTGGGAGGGATGGCGTCCGCCGGCGCGCCGGTAACATTTGCGCCGCGGCTACGCCCGATCTTAAGAAGGCGCCCGGCACGTGAACATGAAGAGCGCAATGAAGATATTCAGCACGTTGAGCCGTGAGCTCGAGCCCGTCGTGGCGACGCCGACGGGGAAGGTGCGGCTCTATTACTGCGGCCCGACGGTGTACGACGCGCCGCACGCGGGGCACGCGCGCTCGGCCGTCGTGTTCGACGTGCTGGTGCGGGCGCTGCGCCACCGCGGCTTCGAGGTCGTCTCGGTGCGGAACATCACCGACGTCGACGACAAGATCCTCGCTCGAGCGAAGGAGAACGGCGAGACCCCGCTCGAGCTCTCGCGGCGAATGGCGGACGTCTACCGCTCGGAGATGATCACGGTGGGGTGCTTGCCGCCCGACAAAGAGCCGAAGGTCTCGGACCACATCCCGCAGATCACCGCGCTCATTCAGGACTTGATCGCGCGCGGCGCCGCGTACGCGGTCGACATGCCCGGCGGGACGCGCGACGTCTACTTCTCGGTGCGGGGTTTTCCGGAGTACGGGAAGCTCTCGCGCCGCAAGCTCGACGAGCTCGTGGCCGGCGCCCGCGTCGAGGCCGACGAAACGAACAAGCGGGACCCGATGGACTTCGCGCTGTGGAAGGGCGCGGACAGGAGCGAGTGGGGGTGGGAGAGCCCCTGGGGTTGGGGTCGTCCGGGGTGGCACATCGAGTGCTCCGCGATGGCCGAGGCGTACCTCGGGCACGGCTTCGAGATCCACGGCGGGGGAATGGATCTCATCTTCCCGCATCACGAGAACGAGGTCGCGCAATCCGAAGCCGCTCATCCGGGGCAGGGTCCGTTCGCGCGGTGCTGGATGCACCACGGCTTCGTGAACGTCGACAAAGAGAAGATGAGCAAGTCGCTCGGCAACTTCGTCACCGTCCGTGACGTGCTCGAGCGCAACGACCCCGAGGCGTTCCGGCTCTTCTTGCTCGGCGTGCACTACCGCGGCCCGATTCAGTTCGAGACGGAGGTGCTCGAGAGCAAGCGCGTCGTGTTCCCCGGCGTGGACGAAGCCGAACGCCGGCTCGACTACCTGTACACGACGCGCGAGCGGCTCGCGGCGCTGGTCGCGCAAGCGGCGACGGCGACGGCGAAGCTGCCGAAAGAGCTCGTCGCCGCGCGCGACGCCGCGGAGAGCGCGACGGCGAAGGCCGACGCCGCGCTCGACGACGACCTGAACACGACCGTCGCGATCGCCGAGCTCGGCGAGATCGCGAAGCACGCGAACGAGGTGTGCGATCTCGCAATGCGCCGCCAGAAGGACGCCGGGTTCGTCGCGGCCGCCGCGGTGGCGGCGCGGGCGCTCGAGTCCGCGATGGCCCGAGTCGCCGCCGAGCTCGGCGTCCTGCAAGCCGACGCCGCGGGGTACCGTGACCGGACGCGCGCGCGGCGCCTGCGACAACGCGGGTTGTCACAGGAACACGTGGAGCGGCTGGTCGCCGAGCGGGTGGACGCGCGGCGCGCGAAAGACTTCGCGCGTTCGGACGCGATCCGCGACGAGCTGCTCGCGAGCGGCATCTCCGTCCACGACGGCCCCACCGGCTCGACATGGACGATAGCGGTATAAAGCGCAGAATTTTTGAACAGGAAGAGGGAAGGAGAGGAGGATTTTCGGGTTCCAGTCGAATCCCAAAAACCCCCCTTCTAATCTTCCCTCTTCCTGTAAATCTCTGCTCTGCCAGCTACACGCCGATAAAAAGCCGGTGCGCGAAGTTGCGCTCTAGCTTGGCGCGCAGCACTTTGTCGGCCGCGGTTTCGATGTCGTACTCGACGCGCTTGAACTCGAAGCGCTTCTTGTCGCTGTCGTAGACGGTGTAGCTCGCGCGGTTGTCGTAGTCCCGTGGCTGGCCCACCGAGCCGACGCTGACGATGTACTTCTTGTCGGCCTCGAGCTCGAAATCCATGGGCGGCAGCTCTTCGACGCTCGTCTTGGTGAGGGCGAACACCTTGCAGAGATGCGAATGGCCGATGAGCGTGATGTGACCGAGCTCGTCGTAGATGGGCAGACACTCGCGCGCCTGCTCGGGCGCGAAGATGTACTCGAACTCTTCCAGGCGAACCGGCGAGCCGTGGCAGAGCTGCACGCCGACGGGATCCAACCGGAGCTGGTACGGCAGCGTCCGCAGCCACTCCATGCTCTCGAGGGAGAGCATCGCCGCGTGCGTGTCGAGCGCGTGGCGTGCGGCCTCGTAGTAGTACGAGTAGTCCATTCGGCCCGCGACGGCGGCGTCGTGGTTGCCGAGGATGGTCGCCTTCGCCAGGCCGCGCACGACCTCGGCGCACTCGTTGGGCGAACCCCCGTAACCGACGGTGTCTCCGAGGCAGTAGTACTCGGTGATGTTCTCGTGGGTATAGGCTTCCAGGACCGCCGAGAGCGCCTCGTAGTTGGCGTGGATGTCGCTCAGAATGCCGAGACGCATGAATGAGTTTGCGAGCCTACCATGGAACCGGCCCGCACCGGACGCCCGCCACCAATTTTCGCTACACCGAAGCCTCGGTAAGCGTTCCGAAGGCGCTCGCAAGCCGTCGCGCGGCCCGTCGGCGTCGGGTAGAAAGTGACTCGTGACGGGTGAAAACGGTGCCGGTAACGGCAGTGACGACGACCACCCCTACGAGGGGGTACTCGGTGACGTCCCCGCGGAGATTCTGGAGCTTTCCGAGAGCTGCCGGCAGTTCGTCGTGAGCGCCGTCGGCGTCGAGCTCGACTACGAAGTCGAGACGATTCCCGTCGTCGACGAATACCTCCGGGCGGCGGCCGCCGGGCTTTCGGATCGGCCGGAGGCGAGGCCGGTCGTTACGCAGGCCGTCGCGGCGTACTTCGGGGAGGTCGTTCGCCGGCGCATCGACGGTTTCTGGCGGCACCGCGACGATCCGAACGACCCGTGGGAACTTTGCGCGCGCCGCGCGCTCATGTCGATGAGCCCGCTCGGCGTCGTCCTCGAAATCCTGGAGCGCAGCACGGAACACGACGGGCCTTCCGGCGAGCCCCGGCTCTCGCCGCAGGACGCGAAGATCGCCGACGAACGCCTCGAACGGCTCCCGCCCGTCTCGGAAGACGAGTACTACCTTCTCTCGACGCGCGAAGAAGTCATCGAAACGGTCTACGAAGCGCTGCGCGACGCGCTCCGGGCCGAGGGCCGCGAATCGCTGGTGTTCGAAGCGAGCGACTACGACGACGAGTAGCCGCTCGGCGTCTCACTTTCCGCCGTCCGGCTCCGGGGTGCCGACGCGAAGGAACGTCGGCAGCTCCACGAGCGACGGCGGGGTGACGGCCGTGCCGAAGAAGTCGCGAAACGCCGCCTGATACCGTCCCGCCGGCGGTCCCGGCAAGTGCTCTCGCGAGTGCGGGCGAACCCACATCACCGGGACTCCGTCCAGAAACAGGTACTCTACGAGGTTCGTCTCGTTGGAGAACGTGACGCCCTCCGTCACGCGCGCGCTCGGGACGGCGGCACGGATCGGCCGCGCCCGGAGGCGCGTGAGCTCCGCCATCGGGAGCAGCGCCGCCGGCGACGGCGGGAGCTCTCCAATCGTCCAGCGCGCGCCTTCGGGCGGTACCGCGATGGGGCTCGCCGACGGATCCTTTCGTTCGCTGAACGCCGTCGCGACGAACGCGATGTTGCCGCCGCCCGCCCAGCGGTACTGAGCGGAAAGCGGGACGCGCTCCGCGCGGCAGGCGTCGTTCGCCGGCTCGGCGCCGATCAGCTCGACGAGAAAACGGCACAGGAGCTCGCCCGAGCCGGCGCCGGTGACGCTGGCTTGCTCGAGGACGAGCACGCCGAGGCTCGTCTCGAGCTCCGTCTGGACGGTGCGATGCCCGAGGAGCGAGCCGTTGCCCATGGGGCGCAGCGCGGCGCGCAAGAGCGGCGAAACGTCCGCTCGCCGCTCGGCGAACAGCGCTCGCAGACTCCCCGCGGGGAGCACTCGGTACGCCGTGGCGTCCGGCCAGACCAAGACGTGACCGTAATACCCCGTCCGCGCGCGCAGCTCTGAATGGACGGGCAGTGGGAACGCCTCCGATTCGAGCGAGAGGCGCATCCGCCCCGACGTCGAAAGATCCACGACGACCTTGAGCTCGAGCTCCGCGGCGAGCTCCTTCAAGTTCGCGGGGACGTCCGGGCCAGCGGCGATCGGCGGCGCGTCGGGCCACCGAAACTCGGCCTCGAGCGTGTATCCGCCCGTGTCGCGCCCGCCGACGGCGTCGGACGGCAGCGGACGGTCCGCGGGCGCGGGCTCCGGCGGCGGCTCCGGATCCCCCGTGATCGCTCGCGACGATTCGGCGGGCGTCGCGCCAGCGGTGGGGATCTCCGCGGCCGAAGCGAGCGGCGCGGGGAGGAGGTTCGCGTTCGGGCTCTGTTGCGTCGTCGCGCTCGGCGGCGCGCGCCGTTCGGAGCACGAAGACGCCAAAGACGCGCACAGGAGCGCCGCGCCGAAGAATCGGCGGGGGCGCCGCGCGTTCATGACCGCGCGCGTCCGACGAGATCCATCGCGCCGAGGCCGCGCTGCTCGCAATAGAGCCGAACGCCGTCGGCGATGCGCCGCGCGGCGCGGGGGTCCGAGAAATTCGCCGTGCCGACCTGCACGGCCGTCGCGCCGGCGAGCATGAACTCGATCGCGTCGTTCGCGGTGAAGATGCCCCCGATGCCGATGATCGGGATACCGACCTTGCTCGCGAGCTCCCACACGATTCGTAGCGCGATGGGACGCAGCGCGGGTCCGCTGAGGCCGCCGGTGGAGTTCGCGAGCCGCGCGCGTTGCCGGTTCACGTCGATGGAGAGCCCGCGGATCGTGTTGATCGCCGTGAGCGCGTCCGCGCCGGCGCCCTCGCAAGCGATCGCGACGGCGGCGATGTCGCCCGCCTCGGGGCTCATCTTGACCCACAGCGGGAGCTTCGTCTTCTTGCGCACCGCTTCGGTGACGCGCGCGCTCATGCGCGGATCCTTGCCGAACTCGATGCCGCCTTCCTTCACGTTCGGACACGACACGTTGAGCTCGATGGCGGCGATCCCCTCTTCGCGATCCAGCCGCTCGGTGATGGCGACGAAGTCTTCGACGCTGCTGGCGAAGATGTTCGCGACGACGGTGACGTTGCGCCGCCGCAGGGTGGGGAGCTTCTCCGTACAGAAAGCTTCTACCCCGACGTTGGCGAGCCCGATGGCGTTCAGCATGCCCGCGGCCGTCTCGCAGATGCGCTCCGGCGCGTTGCCGAGGCGCGGGTGCAAGCTGAGCCCCTTCGTGCAGATGCCGCCGAGCGTCGCGACGTCGTAGTAGTCGTCGTACTCCAGGCCGTAGCCGAAGCACCCGGACGCCGTGAGGATCGGGTTCTTCAGCGTGAGGTCGCCGATGCGGACTGCCTGGCTGGTCATGGCGTGCCTCGCACCTCTTTGCGCGCCGGCGCGTGCACGCCGGAGCCCCAGGCGACGCGGGCGGCGTCGACGCACGGGCCTTGCGTGCAGGCGTACAGATAGCCGCCGTCGGTGAGCGGCACCGGACAACCGAGGCACACGCCGTAGCCGCAGGCCATCGGCGTCTCCAGCGACACCTCGCAGCGCAGGTGCCGCGCCGCGCATTGTTCGGCCACCGCGGCCATCATGCGGTCGGGACCGCAGGCGTAGATCTGCGTTTCGTCCGAGGCGAGGGACGGCAGCGCGTCGGTGACGCGTCCCTGGCGCCCGCGGGAGCCGTCTTCGGTGGTGACGTGCACGTCGGCGACCTCGACGAGCTCGTCCTCGAGCGGAAGATCGCGCGCGGTGCGTCCGCCGTAGATCGCGATGGGGCGGACCCCGGACGCGGCGAGCTCGCGCGCGAAGAACAAGAGCGGCGCGATGCCCACGCCGCCGGCGACGAGCAGCGGCCTTCTACCTGGCAATGGAGGTTGCCAGGTGTTGCCGAGCGGGCCGAGGAGCGTGAAGGGCTCGCCGGGAGCGGCTCGCGCCATGCGCGCGGTGCCCTCGCCGATGACCTTGATGAGGACGCTCGGCATGGTGCCCGCCGTGAGATAGCTCATCGGGCGAGGCAAGAGCGGCGCGTCGCCCCACTCCGCGCCGCGGAGCATCGTGAACTGACCCGCGCGCGCGTCGACGCCCTGCGGCGCGTCGAAGGTGAGCACGTGATACTGATCGCCGATGCTGTCGCGCCGCAGGAGCGGCGCCGTGATGAGCTCCCGCTTTCGCTTCTCTTCTGCCATCACGTCTCCGGCAGCGCGACCTCATCCCGGCCCGGGATGATTTTGCCTGTCGTGGGATCAAGCGTCAGCCGCATCTCGATCGCGTCCTCTCCGTCTGCATAGTAGTCACGCCGAAGGCCCATCGCCGTGAAGCCGAAGTCGCGGTACAGCCGAATCGCGGCCCGGTTCGAGCGCCGGACCTCCAGTAGCACGAGGCGCGTCCCGACCGATGCGCCATGCGCGAGAAGAGTCGAGATGAGGGCGCGGGCGGCCCCTTTCCGCCGGTGGACCGGGTCGGTGGCGATGTGATGCAGGTGAAGCTCGTCCGCGACGACCCAGGCGAGCATGAACGCGACGGGCACCCGGTCGGGCGCGGCGCGAGCCACCCAGAAACGAGCCCAAGGGCGCTCGAGCTCCGCGTCGACGTCCAGGGTGACCGCGCTCGCGGCGGCGATGCGGCGCACCACGTCGGCTCCGTCCGCGCCTAGGCGTTCGACGACCATTTTGGCACGCTCCAAGTTTCGTCGGGTGTCAGCGTCGCTGCAAGTCGCTGACCGTCCGGTGCGGCTGCGCAAAGCGAAACACGTCGTGGGGTTTTGTTCTGTTACCGCGGTTCGGAGCGGAACCCTCGCGTGCGCTCCTCGCCTCCGGCTGCGGTGCTCGCTCGCGGGAGGGTGCGTCGCGGTTCGAGCGGGGGGTGCCTCCCATCCCCCGCACCCCCAGAAGCGAACGCTCTGCGATTTGCGACGCCGCGCGACTTGCGACTTGCTTGCTCTTGCCGTCACACGGCGCCGAGCGAAGCGAGTGGCGGGCCCGGGGGGGACGGAGGCCCGCTGCACGTAGGCGCAATAGAGCCTCCCATCCCCCACACCCCCAGAGCGAACGCTTTGCGGGGCGGAAGGTCCTCAATCACGCGGCGCGGCGGCGGACGAGCTTCGAGTTCAGGAGCTGGTACAAGATCTTGCAGACGTCGAAGGTGCTGGCCGGCATCGCGTCGACGATCTGGCGGACGGTGCGCTGGCCGTCGATGGCGAGGAGGACCGCGCGCTCCGCTTCGGTCAGCGTCGCCGGGCCGACGAGCTCGATGGCCGACGGCTCGCTCTGCAGCGTGTCGCCGAAATCGAAGCTGCCTTCGATGAGCCGCCATTCGTCGACGCGGCGGAAGCCTTCCATCACGATCGCGCCGGGGGTGAGCGAAAGAGGGCAGAGCGTCGCCTCCGGACACGTCACGTCGCGCGCGAAGGTGAAGCGCCCGCTCTTCCAGCCCACGACTTCGTAGACGAGTTCGCTCGTTTGCTCCTTCAGCGCTTCTTTCACCTGCGCTTCCGTCACGACGCCGGCTTGCACCAACGCGTCGCCGAAGAGGCGCTTTCCGTCGGTGCGGCTCTCGACGAAGCGGGAAAGATCTTCGCGCCGCAGCGCGCCCTGCTGCACCAGGTACCGCCCGAGCCGAAACGACGTGTTCAACCCGCGCGACTGCGCGAGATCGATCGCGCCGTCGCGGATGTACAGGATGATCTCCGACGACGGCGAGGCGATGCTGAGCGCGCCGGTCTGCCGCTGCAGCTCGAGCATCTGCAGCACCTCGGCGATGGAGATGCACGAGAGGTCGCCCGAGAGGATGATGCGAGGATCCTGGCCGAAGTCCAGCGTACGCAAGAGCCCGGCGAGGCCGCCGACCTGATCGGCGGTCACGGATTTCCGGATCGCGGCGCCGAACCGGTCGTCTTGGGCGATGGGGACGAGGTTCTCGGCGCGCAGCGCGGGGACGGCGAGCTTCGCCAGCGCGGCGCCGAAGCGCTGCACGATCTGCGCGCGGCGCAGCGCGGGATCGTCGCTGAGCTTCTGATCCGGGGCCGGCTCCGGCGGTTCGTTCGGCGAAAGAGCCGGCGGCGGGGGCACCTCGCTCGGCCGCATGATCCTCGGCTTGGGCGGCTTCGCCGGCACGTTCCTGGCGAGGGCGTTCTCGATGACCGCGACGAGCGCGAGCGGGTCGAAGGGCTTGGTGATCGCGTCCACCGCGCCCGTCTGCTGTACGAAGTGACCCCGTAGCTTGTCGCCCTTCGCGCTCATGAGGACGACCGGGACGTCGCGCAGCACGGCGTCGGACCGAAGCTCGCGGCAGAGCTGGTAGCCGTTCATCTTCGGCATGACGAAGTCGGTGAGGATCAGGTCCACGGGCGCCTGCCGCAGCTGGGCGAGCGCGTCTTCGCCGTCCTCGGCGGTGACGGCTTCGTAGCCCTCCTCGTCCAGGATGTAGCTGACGACTTTCCGGATCGTCGGACTGTCGTCGACCACCAGGACGCGCGTGATCATTCCCGATGATCGTGCCGAGCGACGCCCACCGCCGTCAATGGCGGAGCCGGAACTTCCACGGCTGCGCGCCGCTCACGACGCGCACCGGGGCCCCATCCACCCATCCATCCAAAGCAGGAAGCTGTCTCACTCCGGAGCCACGGTGCGGATGCGCAGCTCCGCGAGCTGCTCCGCGCTGACCGGACCGGGCGCGTCCGTCATCGGGTCGGTGCCCTTTTGCGTCTTCGGAAAGGCGATGACGTCGCGCAGGCTCTCGCGGCCCGTCAGCAGCATCATGACGCGGTCCATGCCGAGCGCGATGCCGCCGTGCGGCGGAGCGCCGTAGCGCAGCGCCTTCAGCAGGAAGCCAAATTTCTGCTGCGCTTCTTCCTCGCCGATGCCGAGGGCACGGAACACCCGCGCCTGCACGACGGGGTCGTGGAGCCGGATGGAGCCGCCGCCGAGCTCGAAGCCGTTCAGGACGAGGTCGTACCGGTAGCAGAGCACCTTGCCCGGATCGGTGTCGATGAGCTCGACGTGCTCGTCGTGCGGCCGCGTGAAGGCGTGGTGCGCGGCGACCCAGCGCTTCGCGTCTTCGTCGTACTCGAAGAGCGGCGGGTTCACGACCCACAGGAACTGGAAGCGCCCGCCGTGGCCGCTCTCCGGAATGAGGCCCATCTTCTTCGCCGCGTAGACGCGCAGGTTCGCGAGCACCGTGTGCACGAGGCTGGTGCGACCGAACTGAAAGCAAATTAGATCGCCGTCTTTCGCGCCGACGGCGCGGTTGATCGCGAGCCGCATCTCCGGCGTCACGCTCTTGGCGAGCGGCGACTGCGTCCAGGTGCCGTCCGCCGCGACCTTCGCGCGCGCGAGCCCGCCCGCGCCCATGCTCTTCGCGAGCTGCTCGAGCTTCTCGCCGTCGGTCCGCGTGAAGTTCGCGCTCGCCGGGATGACGAAGGCCTTGACGATCTCCTGCGGGAGATCTCTACGATAGGCGCCGCTCTTGAACTTCTCGGCGATGGGCGTGAAGAACGGCACGCCGCCGCCGCCGTGCTCGATCACGACGTCGGTCAGGTCCACGTGCTTCATGCCGAAGCGCAGATCCGGCTTGTCGTTGCCGTAGTCGCGCATGGAGTCGTCGAAGGCCATCCGCGGGAAGCGGCCCTCCGGGTACAGCGTGTGTAGGTCGATGCCGAGCGCGGCCTTCCAGATGGCGAACACCAGGCCCTCCACGAGCCGGAAGATGTCGTCCTGGTTGACGAACGACATCTCGATGTCGACCTGCGTGAACTCCGGCTGCCGATCCAGCCGCAGATCTTCGTCGCGGAAGCAGCGCACGATCTGGAAGTAGCGGTCGAAGCCGCCGACCATGCACAGCTGTTTGAAGAGCTGCGGGCTCTCGGCGAGCGCGTAGAACGAGCCGGGGTTGAGGCGCGCCGGCACGAGGAAGTTACGCGCGCCGCCCGGCGTGTACTTCACGAGAAACGGCGTCTCTATCTCGAGACAGCCCTGATCGCTGAGGTACCGTCGGGTGGTCTGGCTCACGAGGTGGCGCAGGTAGAGCGCCTCTTGCAGCGGGCCTCGCCGCAGGTCGATGTAACGATGGGCGAGGCGCACGTCTTCGCGCGTCGTGCTGTCGTCCTCGAGCTCGAACGGCGGCGTGTCGGAGCGGTTGAACACCGTCGCCTCCAGCACCTCGACCTCGATCGCGCCCGTCGGCAGGTTCGGGTTCGCGGCGCTGACCAGCTCGCCCTTCTTCTGACTGAACTGCTGCCCGCGATCGCGCACGCGCCCGCGGATGCCGACGACCCACTCGCTGCGCAGGGCCTCGGCCATGCCGTGGGCGTCCTTCGAGATTTCCGGGTCGAACACGATCTGGGTCACGCCGCCGCGGTCGCGCAGGTCCACGAAGATGAGCGAGCCGTGATCGCGCCGGCGCGCGACCCAGCCGAACAGCACGACCTCCTTGCCGATGTCGGAGGCGCGCAGGGCGCCGCAGTCGTGGGTGCGCTTTAACTCGTCGATGAATCGGGCCACGGGAGATGGGCGGGGTACCTCGGATCCCCCGAAATCGCAAACGCGCCGGCCCGCGGCGCCCGGCCGTCGCGGATCTGGGCCGGGCCGCCCGATCCGTGGCACCCACGTCGGGTGCAACGCTCCCCCGCAGCGTCTTCCGGACGGCCTTCGTCCCTGCTCGACTCGCTCTGTTCGGCGCTCGCCGTCGCGGTGCCGCTCGCCCTGACCGCGCTCCGCGTCGGACCGTCCCCCGAATGGCGGGACGACGTGGCGCTCGTGGAGAGCCTCGGGTTCGTCCCGATGAGCGGCGAGCACGCGCCGTCCGCGCTGTTGTCGGCGCTCGCGGCGCTCCTGCCGGTCGGGGGCAAGGTCCTGCGCGCCGGCCTGGTCGGCGCTCTCGGCGCGGCCCTCGCCGGCAGCGCGGTGTACGCGCTGGCGCGCCGGATGCTCGCGTCGAACGCGTCGACGCCGCGGCTCGCCCCGCCGCTCGCCCTCGCCGCCGCGGTGACCGCGACGCTCTCGCCGAGCTTTCAGTACGAGGGCACGCGCGCCGGCGGCGTCACCTTGGCCGTCGGGCTTTCGCTCGCCGTTCTGTTCGCCTGCGATCGCGCGGACGGCACCGTTCGCTCGGCGTTCGCGCTCGGCGCGCTGTTCGGCGTGGTCGCGGCGGAGAATCGCGTCGCGGCGTTTGCGCTCCTCGTCGCGCTGGCGCTGCGCGCCGTCGTCGCGCCGCGAGCGCCGGTGCGCGCGACCCTGTCCGCGTCGGCTGCGGGCGCCGCGCTGGTGTGGGCGTTCTTCGCCGTCCCGTTCTTGCTGCGTCCTTATTCCGTGCGCGCGGCGCTCGATCTCGGCGCGGATCCGTCGCGCGATCTCGGCGCGCTGTTCGCCGGGACGATCTCGCAACGCGGCGCGCTCGAGGCGTGGGCGGTGGAGATGGGCCCCATCGCGCTCGGGCTCGGGCTCGCCGGCCTCGCGTGGGGCGTGTTTCGCAAGAAGCTCAGGACGGACGGCGCGCCGCTCGCGTGGCTGGCGGCCGCGGGCAGCATCGCTCCCGTTTCGGTGGCGTCACCCCTCGCGCCGGACGTGCTCTCGCCGCTTCGCCTGCTCGCGCTCTCCGCGCTGGCCGCGGCGGCCGTCGTCGGCGTGCAGACGGCGGCGCTGGCGCTTCGCCGCGCGCGCGTGCCGTTGTCCGAGGCCGCGTCGGTGCTGCTCGTCGTGTTCCACCTGACGCTCGTGTTCGCCGCGATAGAGGGTTCGTCGAACGTCGTCACCGAGACCACCGGGCTCGGCGCCGACGTGTGGACCGACGAGGCGGAGAGCGAGCTGCCGCCCGGCGCCCTGCTCCTCGTGCGTTCGCCGACCCTTTCGTTTCGTCTCTGGGAATCGCGCGTGGTGCGCGGCGATCGACCCGACGTCGTCGTCGTGCCGCTGGCGATGCTCGGACAGGGTAGCGTCGCGAGCGAGCTCGTCCGGCGAGAGCCGGCGCTCGTGCCCCTCGTGCGCGACATGGCGATGACCGGACGCGCGAGCGAGTACGCCCTCGCGACGCTCGCGGATGCACGACCGCTGTACGTCGAGCTCGACCCGGAATGGGACAAGCGCCTGCTCGATCACCTGCGCCCGACGCCGCTCTGGCTGGGGTTCACGCCGCACACGCTCGGGCGCTCGGACCGCACGAGCGCGCTCGCCGGCGAGGATGGGCGCCGGGCATTTCGCCGCGTGCTCGGGGCGGCGAAGGGGGTCCCGCTGGGGGACCGCGCCACCCTGGCCGTGCTCGGCGCTCGGGCGAAGGAGCAGGCGGTCGTGCTGGCGGCCCTCGGCGACCGCGACAGCGCGCGGCGGGTCCTCCGGGACCTGGGGAGGATCGAGCCGCGCTCCGGGTTCGCGGCGAAGCTCGCGGAACGCTTGGAAGAGCGCGGCCCCATCGACGCGCGCGCCCTGCTCGAATGAGCGCGCACGGGCAGGCAACGGGCGCGGGCGGCAGGCGAGCCCCGAAGCCGTGCGCACACCCCGTGCGACGGGCAGAAACAATGCCGGTTTGCCCTGTTGCGACGACGAAATGCGTGACGTTTTGCGTCGTCGGCGACGTCCCCGGTTGGCCTTGGAAGGCCTACCCATCGGCGAGCGAGCGGCGCGAGGCAAAGCGGCGTGACGCGTGCGCCACGCGGATAGCCGAGCCCTGTTCACACCCCCGGCCGTAGCTTGCGCCCTTTTTCGAACGTGATAAATGGAGAATGCCTGTCGTCAGTCCTCGATATGTCTCTGCTCGTCGTGCGCTGTCGTCTGTCTCTGCCACATCTAGGTGGTGAGTCGTTGAACCGGTTGCCCAGCACCGAGCGACCGTTCGAGGGTGAGAATACAGGTGCGGAAAAGGACGATGGGCCGTGAGTGCTCGTCTCTACGTTGGCAATCTGTCGTACAGCACCATGGACCAGCAGCTCAAGGACGCCTTCGGGGCCCATGGGCAAGTGGTATCTGCATCCGTCGTGATCGATCGTGAAACCGGCCGCTCTCGCGGGTTCGGTTTCGTCGAATACGCGAGCGAAAACGAAGCGCGCGCCGCAGCCGACGCGATGAACGGCCAAATGCTCGACGGCCGCCCACTGCGGGTGAACCCCGCGCACGAACGACGCGAAGGCGGCGGTGGTGGCGGTGGCGGCGGCGGTGGTCGCGGCGGCGGCGGCGGTGGTCGTGGCGGCGGTGGCGGTGGCTATCGCGGCGGCGGCGGTGGCGGCGACCGCGGGGATCGCGGCGGCGGCCGTGGAGATCGTGGAGATCGCGGCGACCGCGGTCGTTCGCGCTGGTAACCACCGCGCTCCGACGAAAAAACGAGCTCCGCGCCGGCATGTTCGGGGGAACGGCGCGGAGCGGTGTTTTGTGCGCGTCTAGCCTCGAGTTTCGCGCTTTTCGCGTGCAGAAACTCGCGCCCTTTCCGCGCTTCGCGCGGATTTCTCGACTTCGCGTCGATGCGGCGCGCTTCGAGGCTAGAGCGACGCCGCGATGGTCTCGAAGAGCGCGACGTTCTCGTCGCCGTTGCGATCGAAGTCGGGATCGACGCTCGTCTTCACGATGACGACCTGACGCACGCTATCCACATAAATGAATTGCCCCCACACGCCTGCTGCCATGAACACGCCGGGCGGCCCCGGCACCCACCACTGATACTGATAGCCCCACGGATGGCGCGGCAGCCGCCCCGGTGTCCTCGGCGCTTCGGCGCGCGTCGACTCCCGCACCCAGGCTTCCGAGACGACGCGCTTGCCGTCCCAGTCACCCCCGCGCGCCATCAGACGCCCGATCTTGGCGAAGTCGCGAGCGCGGACGTTCAAGCAGCAAAACGCGAGCTCCATCCCGGTGTCGCCCTCGGCGTTCCAGGTGGCGTCGTATTCCATGCCCAGCGGCTTCCACAGCTTCTCTTCCAGGTACTCGGCGAGCGATGTTCCGACCGCGTCCCGGAGCGCGAGGCCGAGCGCCAGCGTGTCCGAGCTCGCGTAGTGAAAGCGCGTCCCCGGCGCGACTTCGCGGGATCGTGTCGCGAGATAATGAGGGACGCTCTCGCCGAAGTAGAAGACGCGCGCGAACATCGTGTGTATGTCGGAGCGCGCGTCGTCGTACTCCTCGCTGAAGGCGATGCCGGACGACATCGTCAGCGCGTCGTGCAACGAGACCTCGCCGTAGTCGCTCCCCGCGAGCTTCGGTGACAGCGCGCCGAGCGGAGTGGAGAGAGCTCCGATGCGGCCCTCGTCCCGCGCGATGCCGGTGAGCACTGAAACGACGGATTTCGCGACGGACCACGACGTCAGCGGCGAGTCCGCCGACGCGCCGAGAAAGTAGCGCTCGGACACGAGGTCGTCGTCCTTGAGGACGAGGAGCGCCGTCGTGACGCTGCGCTCGAGAAATTCATCGACGGCGTGCGTGCTTCCGCCGAAGACGTAGGTGCGCGGCAGCGCGAGCGCGCGGCGCGCGAAGTGGTGCGGCGTAGTTCCGTGGTGGACGAGCTTCGCCGGGAAGAGCTCGTCCATGGTGCGGAAGTTCTGGACCCGGACGGACGGCGCGAAGAGGCGCATCTGCCGGAACGAGTTGCGGCTCGACCAGAAGCGCGTCGCCGCGAGCGAGGCGGCCAGGAGGACCGCGAACACGACGGCCACGGCGCGTCCGAGCACGGTGCGGGGGAGCAGCTTCACGATCGCCTCGCGCGCGCCGTGCGTCGCTTGGCGGAGCGCGAAGGCGGCGCCTCGGCGACGTACGGCCCGAACACGTGGTGAGAACGTGACTCCAAGCTCGGTGAACGTCCATCGTGACGGTGTAGCGCTCGCTGCGGCTTGCTCATCGGGGTAGGCGTTCTTGCTCCGGCTGGTAGTCGCAAAAACGGCGAGCTTTCTACAGTGCGAGCCATGAGCGTGGTTCGAATTGCGGCTCGAATCGGTGGGCGCGGCGCGATGACGCCGGCGCTTGCGTTGTGTTTTTCGGCGCTGCCGGCGTGCGGATCCGACACTCGGAGCGGAGCTGCCGGCACCGGGAGCCTGGGCGCTGCGGCGGCGTCGGGCGCCGCGGGATTCGTCGGGTCCGGCGGCGCGGCGACGGCCGGCGCGGGCGGTTCGACCGCAGCGACGTCCTCCGGCGGAGCGGCCGTCGTCGGGAGCGGTGGGCTCGCGAGCGGCGGCGTCCCCGGCGTGGTCGGCAGCGGTGGCTCGGGGGTGACCGGTTCCGGCGGCACGCTGGCGGGCGGTGGCGCGACCGGCGCGAGCGGCGCGACGTCGAGCGGTGGCGTCGCCGGAGCGTCGGGCGCCGGCACCGCGGGCGGTGGACAGGGCGGCAGCGGCGGAGCGGCCTGCACGAAGACGGTGATGTCCAGCATGGATTGCAGCGCGCCCCTCGCGCCCGGCGATCAGCGCTCCTGCATGGCGGGCGGCAGGCAATACTACATCTACGTCCCGAAAAACTACGATCCGTGCGAGCCCGCGGCCCTGGTCGTCGACGCGCACGGCGCGACGCAAACGGCGGAGTCGCAGCTCTTCGGCAAGCCGCCGTTCTGCACCGGCGCGAACACGTGCTGGAGCGGTCCCGGCTCGGGCTGGCGTCTCGAGGCCGAGATGCCGGGCGGCGGCTTCATCCTCGTCACGCCGTCGTCGGCGACGTCGTCGAACACGTGGGACGCGACGACGGACCCGCCGGTGATGATGCAGATGATCCAAGCGGTGCAGAAGCTCGCGGACATCGATCCGAAGAAGATCTACTTCACCGGCATCTCCAACGGCGCGGCGCTGAGCTACTGGACCGCGTGCGCAAACCCTGGAGTCTTCGCGGGGATCTCGCCGAACTCCGGCGGCGTCCTCGGCGGATCGCAGTGCAACGGCCTGATGAAGCCGCTCTCGGACATCCAGTTCGACGACATGCCGGACTTCGCCTTCATGGATAGCCAGTCCACCGTGACGGCCATGGCGAAGACGGACAACTGCAAGGAAGGGCCGAAGGACTGGAAGACGATCGACTCGACCACGACCGACCTGGTGTGCCGGACGAACCCGGACGACAACGCGGCGATGCTCGTGCCGTGCAATACCATCACGCCCCCGATTCAGCCGACGAAGTGCCAGATCTGGGATCAGTGCGACGGCGGCACGCAAGTCGTGTTCTGTCAGGTCGCGCCGGGCACCATGCACGGCGCCGCGAACGCCGCGCTCGACGGCCACATCATTTACGAGAACGCCTCGAACCTGAACACGCCGTCGGTCGCGTGGCGCTTCTTCAAGAGCTTGTGGTGAACCTTCGCCGCCGATCCGGGAAAGCCGGCGGCGGCGCGCCGCTCGCGCGCTCTCTGCGATACGACCCGGGCGACGTCTGCGTCCATCGCTTGAACGCCCGGTAGAAGGCCTCGACGTGGGCGAAGCCCAGGCGATACGCGATCTCCGTGTGCGAGATCTCCGGGTGGCCCACGTAAGCGATCGCCAGCTCGCGGCGCAATCCGTCGACGATCATCGTGAACGTCGTGCCTTCGCGCTCCAGGCGGCTCGACAGCGTGCGCGTGCTCATCCGGAGCCGCCGCGCGATGCGCGTCGCGGAGAGCGCGCCGCCCTCGAGATCTTGCATGGCCATCTCGCGCACGCGCGACGACAACGTCGGGTTGTCGTCCAGGCGGGCCGCGGCGAGGGCCAGGTGCTCGCAGAGCACCGCGTGCACCGACGGATCCGACGTGGAGAGCGGCGCGTCCAGGTATTCGCGGTCGAATGCGAAGCCGTAAAAGCCCGCGTCGAAATGGAGCTCGGCCGGGTCTCCGTAGGTCCGGTCGTACTCGTCGGTGTTCACGGGCTTCTCGTGCTCGAAGAAGCACTCGAGCTTCGCCGCGGTACCGAGCGGCGTCCGTGTGTGGTTCAGATACCAGTACGCCGTCGCGAAGTCCGGCACGGCGCGCGGCGCCGGAATCGTCGTCCCGAGCCGCACGATGGCGCGCGGCCCTCTGAAGTCGAGCAACACGCGCAAGGAATCGCTGAAGAGCCGCGTGTAGCGCGCGCCGACTTCGATGGCGCTCCGCACCGTCGCGGCGGAGTGCATCGCGTAATCGAGCGCGCCTCCACGGCCGAGCCCCGCGACGCGCGCGGCCTTGATCCCCAGGTCTTCGTCCTCGGTTTGAGCGACTTGATCGATGACCAGCGAATGAGCGGCGTGAATGGGGAGACGGCTCGACGGATCGATCGCGCGCAGCTTTTCCAGCGAACCGCGGGTGTACCTTTCGTTGTTCGAAAGGACTGCCGCGAACGGCTGAACGAAGCGAGCCGAATAGCAGGGAGTGGCCATCTGTTTGCGATCGAGCTCACATGTTATCGATGCCGCTCACTGCGACAAGCCGGACCCCGCAGCTGCGCCGAAGAACGAGCAGTACGTTTCGGTACTTCGTAGCGTCGCTAGATCGCTGCTGAAAATTTGCAGCAGCGCCGCTCGCGCTCGGTGTTGCGATGTCGTCGTCGCGCGCGAGCAAGATCCGATCGGCGGAGGAGAAGGGATTCGAACCCCTGGTGGACTTGCGCCCACGGCGGTTTTCAAAACCGCTGCCTTAGACCACTCGGCCACTCCTCCAAGTATTCGTATTCGGGCGTCTTCTGACTCTTTGCTTCGACCTCGATCCAGGGGTGCCGACGATTGGTGCCGACGATTCACCGACGGCGGAAATCCACGCGGATGACCTTAGCTCCCTCGGCGCCATTCGTCTGCCCCGCGTTGCTCGCGGCCTGGACAGGCTGGGCCGGAGCGGTGACGGCCTCTGCACGAGGCTCATCGGACTCCAAAGCGGCCAGCTCGGGCACGATCTCGTGCAGTGGAAGGAATGGGCCGAGGTTGAGCTGGGCCACCTGACGGGCCTTTCGCCGGTACCGGTTGATCATCACGGAGGACGTGTGCCCTGTCCGGTCCGCGACCCAGGTCTCGGACTTCCCCAACGCCAGCGAAACCGTGATGAAGGACGCTCGGAGATCCTGCGCACGAATGCGCTGACGTCTCTCGGTCTGGACGAACAGTTCTGTCCGCACGACCCCGGCCTTCCCGAGTAGCTCTCGAAGCTGCCGCGGGAGCTGGCCAACGGCGAATGGAGCATCCGCTTCCCGTCGGGCCTGGGGCAACGCCGGGGGTGGGAACACGTACCGAGAGGTCGGGGCGATCTTCTTCCACCTTCGAAGCGCCTCGGCGGTGCTGGTGTCCAGCACCCACGAACGGGCATCATCGGTCTTGTTTACGTCGAGGTTGATGGTCCCATGGATCAGGTCCAGGTCGGTCCACTCCACCGAACCCGCCTCAGCAGGACGGCAGCCTTCCCTGTTGATGAACCCGATCAGAAGTCGAAGGACGAGCGGGAAGTCCGTGACTCGCATCATTGCCGCGTCCTCAGCGGGGTACACGAAGGTCTTCGCCTTTCCCTTGGAGGGAGACGGAAGCCATCCCTTCGGGAGCGGGCACGCAGAGAGGTATTTCCCTGGGTACGTCGCGAGGACCGCAATCCGGTGGACTAGAAGTGCCACGTGTCGTCGCGAGCCCGCCGGCAGCGTCGGCTGTCGGAGCACCGCGTCTGCGTGGTCGAGCGAGAAGGACCGAATCCTCACCGCCCCGATGAACGGATAGACATGCCGCTCCAGCCTCGGCTTGTTCTCAGAGTGATCGAGATCCTTCACGTGGCCGGGAAACAGGCCGTGTAGCTCCCCGTCGGTCCACATCTCGCCGAACTGCTTGAGGGTCGGGTTCGCAGGCAGCGGGCTCTCCAGGGGCGGTGCGATGACTTGCTCTCGGCCACCGACGAGGCCGTCCACGATCATCAGGGCGGTCTTGAGTCCTTCTTCATCTGCTTCGCCGATATCCCGAAGGACGGCCGGAAGAAGCTGCCGGTGCCCCGTGGATCGGAGTCTTCCCACGACGTCAGCCATGATGGCCCGCCGGCTTTCGGCCTGCTGCTTTGACGAGCAAGTCGGGAGACGAAAGTGCTTCTTCCTCGGGATGGAGAAGCTCGCCCACCACGACCCGTGCGAGTAGTAGGTCGAACCGGAAGCGACCCTCGGCACGTTACCTCCGACCAGTTGGAGCGAGTCCCCAGCGCATTCTCAAATCGTCGGGCGAGGGCTTGGGACCTGACGGTTCCGGCTCGGTGGGCGCCCCGGGAAGAAGGGCGGCTCGCACGTCGCCCCAGCGGGCAAAGATGCGCTTGCCACGCTTTCGAGAGGGGAAGGCCCCCGCGTTCGCCAACTGCCGGTACAGCTCCGAGTCGAGGAGCCCCGAGTGCTGATGGATGATCGTCTCCTCTGATACCTCCCGGGGCACGACCTTGAGGGCCTCGGCAATGAGGCGACGAAGGAACGCCGTGGTGACCTTCGCCACCTGCTGGGGCAGAGCAGCTCTGACGTCCGAAGCGTTCACGCGAGGTAGCTCTTCCGATGGAATTCGTGCCCACACCCAGGACGGCCCCTCAGTTCCGGCGGTGCCGACCTGGGTTGGGTGCAACTCGTCGAGAGAGATGTCGTTCTCGACTCCGGCGACGGAGGTGTCCACGCTGCGGGATACGTTCGCCCCCCGGTCCGTTTCAATAGTCGGACCGGGGAATTTGCGCCTGGCTGACACGGGTCAGTCCTTCGGCCGCAAGATCGCCGTGATGCGAGTGTCGTAGGCCCCGTCGGCGTCGCGCATCTCTCGGCGGAGTTGGTGTGCTTCCTTCGTGGTCTTCTTGGCGAGTGCCTCGTACTGCACCTGCATTTGGTGCCGTGTGACCCGGGCATGCACGAGGTCGAGAAGTTCCTCAGGTGTCACTTTCTGAGCAACGCGCACGAAGTCCAGAAAGTCTTCCGGAACAACGTTGAAGACCCGACGCAACTGGGCCACGCTTTCAAGGAAAGCCGTGGCCAGCGCCCGAAATGGCGTGCCGTCCGAGTCGGGGCTCCCAGAATCATCGGATAGCGGAGGTTCCTGGTTCTCATCGTCGCCCCCGTCGTCCTCTGAGCTTTCTCCCGCCCTGGGAGTGCCCTGGGACCCCATAGGTTCCGATTTCATGCCGTTGTCGTCTTCGTCGTCCTCGTCTCCGTCGTGTCCGATGACGAGCGGCTCCCCGTCGTCCTCCTCACCGATGACGAGCGGCTCCTCGTCGTCGGAAGCCGGGGCTGCCTCCGGAGCGTGGTCGGGACCCGCGGCCGCCCGGAGAGCTTCGGTTTTGTCCTCGCTCACGGCCTGCTCCGTCTCTTTGATCGACCATCCTTCAGCGACGAGGCGCTCGACCAACCCAGTCCACCTCTCCGGCGAGGCTCCCGCGATCCTGGCGAGGTGTTCCACCCGGTCATGAAGCGCTCCGAGAACGTTCTCGGAGGCGCGGTCACAGATGGCGAGGTAGACGGTGGCGCCCTTCCGATACCGACCGAGCGTGGAGTCTGCGAGGCCCCACCGCGTGGCATAGCGCTTCAGGCCCCCGCCCTTCTTCCCCCTCTCAGGTTCGATGGTGAACGAGTGAACGGCGATCTCAAGCGCTGACAGGGTGCCCTGGTCGTTCGACGAGGCGAGCTTCTCCAGAACCTTCTGCTCGCTCCAGTCGACGATCCAGACTGGAATCTCGTCCAGCCCGGCCTCCTTGGCGCCCTCGACACGACGGTGACCGATGATGATTTCGTAACGGTCTCCGTCCTTGCGACGAACCGTTGGAGCGTTCTCCGGACTGAAGCCGTCTTGCTTCACATCCGCCGCGATCCTGCTGATCAATGCAGCGTCAGCACGGAGCCTGGGATTCTGCGGATGCCGGTCAAGCAGGCTCAGCTCGACCAGCACGGGTGCCTCGTCAGACATGGAAAACCTCGAATGCACGGGCCTGGCGCGACACTCCGCACCGGGAGGCGGTCTGGCGTGGGGACCAGTCCGCGAGCATTCGAGGTCCAACATGGACCTAGACTAGGTCAGTCGAGGGTAGATGCTGTGGGTTGTGTGGTCAAGCTCAATTCTGTGGACACGATGATGCCGTGTTCCCTCAGCAGCCGTCGGGCGGCCTCGGCATATACGACATCGGTGGTCTGTCGGGTTCGTAGCGCCAGCGTTTTGATCTCCAGATGCACCGCCTCGGGGACATGGATGTAGACGTTGCGGACACCTTCGCGGCGTTTGCTCATGTGGAACCTCCTACACCGTTTCGTTCACAAGATGATTCCGCGAACCGGAGAGAATCGAGGACAAGCCGTGCCGCAACTGGAATCAGACGGCCCGCCCTCCACAGGCTCACGGCTGCATCTTCGCTCGGACGCAGCCGAATCCGCAGAGCATTGTCGCGATATCGACGGAGCAGTAGACGGCCCAGCGACATAAGAGCGTCCCCTGGATCCATCAACGTCACGCGCCTGACCACTCGGATGTCTGCAACGAGTACGGCAACTTCCTCCACGTAGAGCTTCACGAGCGCTTCGTCGTCCCAGTCTCGGGGCCTCCCTGGCATGCGTGAGGGAACCTTGATCGGAGGCCGCCCCCTTCGCCGACGTCTGCGACGGCGACGAGAAAGCATGGGGGGTGCGTTGGCGTGGAACGGCATGTTCTCCGCGATCTCCCTCGACCTGAACGCATAGCAGAAAATGCAGCAACGAGGACCGTCCGCCTCGTGCGCGGGTCGAGTTTCCGGGGGGCTCTGCGTTTGCACTGAGCTTTCTTCTTATCGCCCGTTCCGAGTGGAACGCCCGTTCCATCCGGAAAGGACAGTTTGCCCATGAAGGTTCAGAAGACCCGATGCATCAACGTGAAGATCCCGGAGTCGCTCTTCCAGGAGACTCGATGTGAGGCGATTCGCTCGTGCAGGACCAACGCCCAGGTGGTCACCGAAGCGTTGCGGCTGCTACTCGCACAGCACGCCGCCAGAGCCGCGCAGCTCGCTCAGTTCACGCAGGTCACCACCTGACAGCGCTCGGCCCCGAGGCTCGCCGACTCTGCCATGGGGAGACGAGCGCACGGGGCCGTGGAGGACGATGATGGCCTCTCCAAGGAACCATACACCGGCTGGCGGCACTTCGCCCTCAGCTTGGGAAGACTTCAAGGACCGCGTTCGCGCAGCATCTCCCCTTGAGGATGTGGTGGCGCGAGACGCGGACCTTGAGCGTCACGGCAGTGAGCTTGTCTGCGAATCCCCTCTGCGCTCTGACGATTCCACTCCGTCCTTTTCTGTGAACGTCGAGAAGCAGCTCTGGCTTGACCGTGGCACCGGCCACGGAGGGGATGTCTTCTCCTACGTGATGACTCGGGAGGGCGTGGGGTTCGCAGACGCCGTTCGGGCTCTCGCGAGGGCAGCGAACATACCCGTCCCGGAGAGGTCGCCCAAGACCAAGGAAGAGGAGAAGTCCGATGACGAGCGCAGGGCTGTCGAGAAGATCCTGACCGAGGCCGCCACCATCTACCACGGGGCTCTGGACGATGAGCGTCGGACGTTCCTCCGGAAGCACTACGGATTCACAGACAAGTTCATCGACGAGGAGAAGCTCGGCTACGACCCGGGCGGGACGCACCTTTGGCACGAGTTGAAGCAGAAGGGATACTCGGACGAGGACTTGTTCAAGTCCGGGTTGTTCGTCGAGGGGACGTCCCACGTAGGAGCGAGCCGGTTCCATCATAGGATCACGATGCCCTACTGGCGAAGGGGTTCGGTCGTGTACCTCTGCGCTCGGTCCACGAGCGAGACGCCGAGGATCCCGAAGCGCAAGGACGGCAAGGTCGT
>DASZVB010000078.1:0-15093 GCA_035547195.1 Polyangiaceae bacterium | reverse complement strand
GGTGGTTATCACGGTTATCTTCACTGGTACCGCCATCACTATTCGGATCAATGGCGCGGCTACCGATGTTGCCGCTGCTTCGTGCGATGTTACCTCGTTTGCTCTGAGTCACTTCACAGTGGGTGCCTTCAATGGCAACGGGACGATTAGCAACTATATGGGCGGAAGCATTCGCGCCATTGTCTTTGGGGCTTCTGCTTGGTCGTCATCCACCTATGCGCCGATTGAAAACTACCTGTTGAGTGAGATTAACAGCGTGAATGTTAGACCGTTTCATCAGTATGTCTCTAGCGTTCCGGTGCTCTACTCAATTCAGTCCGATCTTGGTGTTACTCTCAATAGCAGCACTGTTTCCGCATGGGCGGATCAGAGCGGCAATGGTCACGACTTTTCTCAGGCTACCGCTAGTTTTCAGCCTACGTATGCCGCTAGTGGATTGAACGGATATCCGACCATTACTTTTGATGGCTCCAATGACTACATGTCGAATAGCGTTGGTTCTCAATCGTCGGGGCAAGTTATATGGGAATGGACGGTATATAAGCTTGTCACCTGGGTTAACGGCAAGATCTTTTGGGGTGGTGGCGTCGCTGGAGTGTGGGCTGGTCCAACTTCTTCGCCACAGATCCAACAGGTTATCTCGACGGGTCATAATACAGTGAGCGCGGTTCCTGTGGGGTCATGGTCCGTTGCGGAAGCCTTGTTTAATAACTCAACTACGGACTATCTAAAAGCAGGGGGAACTACGGCAACCGGTTCCAGCAATGGTGCGGTTGGCGCTTTTTCGAGTACCTTTTTAGGTGCCACGAACATACCGTCCTTATTCTCCAACGTTGCGCTTGCCGCGCATCTAATGACCATTGGTCAGCCGACGGTTGCGGAAAAGAACCTGCTGACGCAAGCCGCGATTGCAAAGTACGGCTCTAGCGTTGTGGTTTGATTGTGCTTGCTTCGGCTTCGTGAATGATGTTATCGGCTCCGCTATGGCAGGAGCTAAAAAGAAGAACCCTCGTAAAGCCAACCAACTCAGGGAGATGCGCGAGCGACAAGCCGAGCTCCTCCCGGAAGAACCATCGGGGAATGAACGCTTGACATCCGTTCAGTCTGCTGCTAATGCCCCGGTCATGTCGGTGGAAACTCCCATGGCTGGAAGCTTAGGCAGAAGTCATCAACCGGATGGCATTAGCGCCAATGCCGTGGCTCGAAAGATTGCCGCCAATCCACAGTTTGCCAAGGTCATCTTTCAAGAGCTGGAGGGATTGGTTCGGGAAAAGGAAGCCGCTGCCATGGCGGCTCAGGAAGAAGCCGATCGCTTGGCGAAGATTCGGGATGGGTTCGACTTCGAGCGAGTCAGCTCGGCGCCCATTCAAAGAACCGTTAGCAAAGCTCCGAGCAAGCCCGCCAGCCCTTCGGGAGCTAAGGCTAGGGCGCCCGGACGTGCTCCCTCGAGTGATACCGCCAAGGTCAGGGAAGCCCTCTTCAAAGCGGTTCTGGATGCCGGCAAGAGTGGTATTGCCAAGGGCGGGGTCATCGAGGCAACCGGAGCCACGCAAGGTCAATACGCGCTCGGGATGAAAGCCCTGGAGAAAGAGGGCAAGATTGAGATGCGGGGCGAACGCAAGAACGCCAGGTGGTACGCCAGATAGACATTCCGACGAAAACGGAAACCCCTTTCAGAGCGGGAGCCTTCGGGCTCCCGCTTTTTTGCTTTCCAGATTGTCGAATCGGTCGGCTGGAGCTATCCAAAAAGAGTGTCTAATCAAGCCTGCGACAAGACCCCGCGACATGTCGCAAGGCGACCCTTTTTCGTACATTCAGGCTTTAATTATAACATTGTCGCTAAAGCGATAATCGCTAACTTAGCGAGATCTGGTCGATTGTTCAGCGGATCTTCGTGTGTCGAAACGCGCGTCGCTCGGATATCGGAGGTTCCACGGCGGTACCAGTCTGCCTGGATTTGACGCACGTAGCCACTTGTTGCACGGGTCTTGCGGCCGTGCTCGCGAGCGGCCGAACGGGGCCCTTCCTTGCCCGTTCGACGCCCGCATTGTACGAGTAAAGGACGCATGCCTACAGCTCAACTCGGTTGAGCTGATCGAGAAAGTCCGTGGCGGTGACCAGATCTCGAGCAGTTGCTAGCCCGATTCGGCTCTCGCCCCCACGGGAGCCGAATCGGGCGACAGTCGACTCGAGCGGGAACCGGCAAATGCGGCTCGCCACCGCGCTCATCGCCGCGAGCTGCGTCGTTCAGGTGGCGTGTGCTCCGCCGGGCCACACTGCGGCGGCCGCCGGCATTTCCGAGCCGCCTGTTTCCGGCGAGCGCGCGCCGCAGCCTTCGGCAGGCCCACCGCCGTCCGCGCCGGCACCCGCCGCGCCAGCACCCGCGGCCCCGGCTGCGGCAAGTGACGGGCGCGTTTCGATTCCGGATCCGTTTCCGCCGGAGACGCGCTCGCTCAAGGTCACGGAGATCGCGCACGTGCTCGCCGCGCCGGCTGACCGGGCCCCGTACATCGGTAAGATCATCGGCGGGACGCGCGTCGCGTGGAAACGCGTCGTCGCGCCGGACCCGGAGGACCCGAAGAAAAAGCGACGGCACCGGCGGGAGCCGTGTCCTTCGTGGGTGGAGATCGAACCCCAGGGCTTTCTCTGCACGACCTTGCTGGTGCCGTCCACGGAGGAGCCCTTCGGCGTGCGGCAGCCGGTCGTCCGCTCCGGCCGCATCACGCCCGACGACTACTTCAAGGTGATGGCCGACGACACGAAGGTCTACAAGACCGCCGATGACGTGCGCGCCGACGTCGTCGATAAGCTCGTGTCCACGAAGGTCATGCTCGTCGGCGAACGCGTGCTGCACGTCGACGAAACGCCCTACGTCAAGACCGACCACGGCCTCATCGAGGCGGGCGCGCTCGCGAAGTTCTGGCCGTCCGATTTCGCCGGGGTGAAGCTCGCGCCGTCGAGCACTCCTGCGTTGCCGTTCGCGTGGGTGTTCTTCGAGAGAGGCGCGCGCCGGCCCCCGGTGTACCCGGAACCGAACAGCGATGCGAAGCCCGTCCGCGACGCCGCGAGGCGCGAGATCGTCCCGTTGCTCGAAGAGTCGAACGGCTTCGTGCGCATCGCCGAAGGGGAATGGATCGAGCGCAGGCACCTGCGCGTCGCGAACGTCACGAAACCGCCGGCGGCCGTCCCTTCCGGTGCGCAATGGATCGACGTCGATCTCGACGAACAGGTGCTCGTCGCCTACGAGGGCGAAATGCCCGTGTTCGCGACGCTGGTTTCCACCGGCGGACGAAAGAACCCCACGCCGCCGGCGACCTATCGCGTTCGCGCCAAGGCGGCGACGACGCCGATGGACGGCGATCCGAAAATACCGAATCGTTACGAGGTGTCCGCGGTTCCGTGGGCGGTCCGTTTCGCGGACGGCTTCTTCATCCACGGCGTCTACTGGCACGACGGCTTCGGGGGCGCGCGGAGCCATGGGTGCGTCAACGTGTCTCCAAAGGACGCGGCGTTCCTGTTCGATTGGATCGCGCCTCACGTGCCCGATGGATGGAGCGAGGTCGAAGTCTCCGACGGCGAAGGCGCCGTCGTTCGCTTGCGCGACAATAAGCACGAGGATCCGCCGCTCTTCGATTACAGCCACGAAGATCGCCGCGGCGAGCCGAAGCCGTCGAATCGTTTTTGACCGGCCGCGCTGCGGGAAAAACTGAAGGCCGCGGGACCGCAAGACCTTGCGGCACACGCGATGCATCGCTTCGCGCGAATGGCAAGCAAGCAACATGCGACGAAGTACGATCCGAACGGCCTGCCGCTGCGGGGACCAGGGTGGTCGCTCTCTGCTTACTTCTTCGCGCTCTTGGCCCTGCTCACGTTCCTCGCGATCATCATCGGGTTCATCCACGCCGGCGCGCTGACGGGGTAGTTTCCGAAGCGCGAGCCCCTAGGTCGGCGACAATCCAGTCGCGGTCTGAGCTAAAGCTCTGGCCATCATGTCGAAGGTTCTGGGAGCGGCGGCGTGCGCTCTCGCCGTCTTGGGCCAGGGAAATCCGGCGTCCGCGGCCGATCAAACGAAGCTCGGCGCCGGCAACGCCGCCGCGTCGGCGCTTGCCGACCGATCGCCGATCGTGCGGTCGGCTCGCTCGTTCATTCACGGGCGTGTGGCCGCGCTCCGCGATCGGGCGCTGCGAAATGCGACCAACGATGTGGTCGAAAATCCGGACACGTGCGTCCTGCACCGCGCCGGGCTCGACGACGCGGCGAAGCGCAAGGTGCTGTCCCAGTTGAAGGCCGCGGGGCTCGTGGACGAAGCGGACGACGCGACGTTCCCCGGGGGGCTCACGGCAGGCGTCTTTCCGCCGCTCGTCCACGACGGTTCGACGTGTCCGAAGCTCCCTCAGAGCTTCTTCTCGGCGCCCGGAAGCGCCTTCGGCGGCCATCATTCCTTTCCGGGCGGCCTGTCCGTGCACGAGTCGTTCAACGATCTCGTCGCCGGCGCGCTCGGCGACCTCTATCGCCGTGTCTACGGACACGCGAACGGCGAAGGCTTCCCGGAGATCGCGCCTTCGTCTTCGTCGAGCGCTCCTGCCGGCGCGAATTTCTTCATCGACGAAGACGTCCTCGTCGGCGCGCCCCTCTGGCACGACTGGGCGAAGGCGATCGTCTTTCAATGGAACGCCGACGGCACCGAGTTCGCGGAGCTCGCTTTCGGCGGCAACGGCCGAACCGACGACGCCGGCGCCGTGGGCAACTCGAAGACCGGCGCACATCACATCTTGGGGCTCGCGGAGGCCATGAAGCGCGCGCTGCCGCCGGACTTCGTCATCGCGCAGGCCGCGGCGCACGCGAGCCCGACGTCCGGCAACGAGTACAAGGTCGTCAACTGGATCCGAGCGGCGGCCCTCTTGGCGCGCGTCGATCCCGTTGGCCGTGGTTACCTCCGTTACGACGCTCGTCGAGTGCCACGCCTCGCCGCCGTTCGCGCGCTGGGCAGCGTCGATCTGAACGCGGCGGCGGCCACCTTGCCGAATGTTCTGGTCGAGTACGTCGTGCATAGTATCTCGGACGCCGACGGCGCCTTCACCGCTCCGGCGATGGCGGAAGCCCAGACCTTGCTCGCGCGGCTAGCCGCGAAGTTCGGCTACGACCCCGCGGACACCGCCCGCTACAACACGAAATTCCGAAACCCGGCGCTCAGCTATCTCACCGCGGAACGTCTCGTCGTCCTCTATTCGAGCGGGGGGCTCGCCGCCGTCGAGGCGGAGCTCACCAAGCTGCGAAAGCTGGGGGTGCTGTAGTCTGGCCGCGTGAGCCTTACTCGTCGTTGCGAGACCCCGATTCGAATCGCCCACCTTGAGCGTTCAAGGTCCAAAATTCGAAGCAACGATTTCAGATGCTTACGAAACGACCTTGACCGCTCAAGGTAGCGCTCCACATACAGCACGCAAACGCGCGCTCACATCTCAGGCGTGTTGCAGCGGCGTGGAGGTGTCAACGGGTTTCGCGGGGAGCTCGTCCACGGGCGGCGCGCGCCGGGCCGCGAGCTCGCGCCGGATTTCGAGGTGACGCTGGCGCGTGATCGAGTATCGCCCGTAAAAGAGCATGGCGATGATCCCCGGGATCACCGTGGCTAGGATGATCACCAGACCGAGCTTCACCAGCACGTCGGCCGAGACTTGCCCCGGCTTCGCTCCCGCGTGAAATCCGATCAGATCGAGGGAGAGTCCCGCGATGACGTGCCCGAACGCGGTCGTCAGTTTACCGAAGAGGATGCGCGCGGAATAAAAGAGGCCCTCTTGACGCCGTCCCGTCACGAGCTCGTGCTCGTCGGTGATGTCCGCCACCGCGGAGAGCACGGTGATCAAGATGACGGCGAGGGCGCCGTACGCCACGAACACGAAGAGCATCAGCGTCGGAAGTAGCGCCGCCGAGCCGTTCGACGGGAAAAACACGCCGAGGCGCGCCGCGATGGGCAGCGCGGCGGCGGCGATCATCGTCGCGACCGCCGTGACCAGAGTGTTGCGTTTCCCGAAACGGCTGTGCAGACGCGGAGTCACGAAGAACGCGAGGATCGACGCGGGGGGCGTCGCCAGGCCGAAAGCGCGGATCTTGTCCGCGGGTAGACGCCAGAAGAAGAGCGAGAGGTACGAATCCAGCGTCTCGCGCACGCCGACGACGACGCTGAAGAAAACCATGCCGATGAGCAGCATGCGGTAGTTGCGATTCGACAGAGCGCCGCGAAGCTCATGGCCGAGCTCCCTCAGGCCGAAGCGTGAGGCGTGAGCGGGCATCGCTCGTACGAGGCGGGGGATCTGATCCCGAGTTGCCCGCGCCGAGCCGAGCATCGCGAGCGCTACGAAGAGGCCGATGCCCATCGCGAGCCCGGGATAGCCGCTGCGGACGGCGGATCCGCCCGGGACGTGGCCGAGGTGCGTCCACCCATAGACGAAGACGCCGGCGCCACCGATCACCCCGAAGAGCGTGGCATAGCTCATCACGATCGAACGTTCCTGGTAGTCGTTCGAAAGCTCGGCACCGAGCGCGAGGTACGGGATGTAGAACAGGCTCATCGCTTGCCGATGGAGCACCGCGAACACCGTGAGCCACGCGAACAGCGAGAAGCCGTGGAGCGCCGCAGGCGGCGAGTACAGGCAATACAACGCAATCACGAAGGGCAGCGGCGCCGCGAACATGAAAGGATGACGCCGGCCGAGGCCGGATCGGAACCTGTCCGAGAACGCTCCGATCGCCGGATCGGCTACCGCTTCGAGGACGATCGCGCACGTCGCCGCGAGGCCGCAGAGCGTGCCCGAGAGTCCGAGCACGCTGTTGTAGAAGACGAAGCTCCAGGTATTGAAGGCAATCTGAGCCGCCGCCTCCGGCATGGCCCCGATACCGAAGCCGAGCTTCGTCCGCAGTCGGAGGCGATCCGGAGCGTCCATGTTACATACCTCCGTCGCCGTGCGCGCCGTACGGCACCGGCATGCAGTCGCTCGGGCACCCATTGAAGCAGACGCCCGCGGGCGCCGCGGGACCGGCTGCGCCGACGAAGGCCGCGCAGTTGGCCGTCAGGCACGAGTAGTCGCCCATGGCTTGCATCTTGGCGAAATCGGGACAGTTCGCGGCGACGCAGTTGACGAGGTCCCAACAAGACTGATCGCATTTGTCCAGCGTCACGGCGCCGCGGCACATGTCGCTCTGAGCGCACAGGCATTGCCGGCACGCTTCGGGCTCGGTCGAGACGACGTCGTCGGCGCATTGCTGGACCACGGGATCCACCACGTCGCCGATGGTGATCTCGATCGCGTCGGGCGTGCTGATCGCGCCGTCGTTGTCGGTGACCCACAAGCTGAACCACCAGATACCCTTGTCGAGAGTCACTTGCTCGGACACACCGTTGCCGGGCCAGTTGGGCGGCTCGTTCGGCGGGACCCAGCGGAGCGACACACCCATGCCGTTCGGCAAAGGGATGCCGCCGTCCGGCGCGAGCGTGCCGCTGAGCCAGCGATACGCCGTGATCGTTCCGTCGGGGTCATAGGATTTGCTGGCGTCGAGGGTGACGGTGACGGGCATCCCCGAGTAGTCGAACTTCGTCGCGTCGGCGCCGCCCGTGCGCTGGTTGACGCTCTTGCCGTCGCGGATCACGCGCGCGTCGGCGACCGGCAGCTGATTCGCCTTCGGGATCGTCGGATCCTCTCGGCATCCGGAAGAGACGGCCGCGAGCGCGGCGGCGACGAGCACGGTCCGTGAGTGAATCGCCATCGTCGTTCCCTCAGAACTCCGCGATCAACTTGGCGAACACCATGCGCCCGCGTGGATCGTGAAGCGTGTAGTCGTAGGACGTCGTGAGCCCGTTGACCTTGGGCGGGTCTGCGTCGGCCAAGTTGTACACGCCGATGCGCCCCGTGAGCTCGCGGCCGATGAAGTTCTTCAGCGTGTAGCTGTACTGGAGATCGAACGTGACCCACGCCGAGATCGTGTCGAAGCTGCCGTCGGGGCGCGGGTTCACGTCGTCTTGGTAGCTGCTGATGAAGTGGGTGATGAACGACGCGGAGTGGCCCAGATAACTCCAGGTCACGGGGAAGTTCACCTTCAACCGGGGCATGGCCTGCCACACGTTGTTGAAATTGCGTAGTCCGGCCGCGCTGCAGGTATTGCCGTTGCACGGCGCGGGCGGGAGCACGACGGTCGGATTCGTGTTGGGGATCTGACGGGGCGCCGCTTCGGATATGGGATAATTGAACGTCAACAGGTAGGTGCCGATCGCGCCCACACTAACCTTGTGGGATTTCTCCACCGGTCCTTTTCCGCCGAAGGTCTTGTTCGTCAACGTCACGAACGTCGAGAAATCGACGCCGTCCGTCACGACGTCGCCGGCGATGTTGACGTACTTCGTCGTGACGCGCTCGATCTGACTCGTCGTGGGATCGACGACGACCCGCGGATCCATGCCGGTCATCAAGAACCCGTTGACGATCTGCTGGGCGTTCTCGAGCTCGATGCGATCCTTGTAGTCGTAGTACCAGAAATCCCCGGAGACGTTCAGCTCGTCGATCGGCGCCCAGGTGAAGCCACCGCTCACCGCGAGCGCGTGCTCGGGCTTGAGGGCAGGGTTCCCGAAGCCTTGCACCGGCAGATACGATGGAAGCGCTTGGCCGACGTTCAACGGGGACGGCTGGACGACATAACCCGGGAAGGACTGGTAGAGGTTCGGGGCGCGGAACGCGGACGTGATGTTCCCGCGAAATTGCAGCTGACGGACGACGGGAGCCGCGCGCTTGCGTCCGATCATCTCCGAAGGGGTAAGAGTGACGCCGGCGCTCGGGCTCAGGGCGGAGCGCTGGATGTCCGTGTAATATTCGACGCGACCCGCGGTTTGTAGGTGAACGCCGTGGACCAGCGGCCAGCCGAGCTCGAGGTACCCCGCGTAGACTTCGCGCTCGGCTTTCGCGTCGGTGTTGCCTATCAGAAAGGAATAGCGGTCCTCGTTGGCGTCGTGATCGAGCGTGGTGGAGCGCGACTCGTGACGCATCTCGCCTCCCAGCGCGACGCCGAGATCGCCGCCGGGCAACGCGAACAACGGCCCGGTGAACCCGAGGTTGTAAGTCTGCATCTGTGAGTCGGTGATCGAGCTCTGCGCGCCATAAAAGCTGTTGATGAGCGCGGTGGAGTTGGGCGTCCCCGTGCCGTTCACGGACGAGTAGAATGGGTTGTAGCAACCCGAGAGATCCGCTGGATTCGAGCAGCTATTGAGCGCATCCTGGATCGGCCCGCGCAGGGTGTCGGGCAGGACGAAGCGGCTGCGGTCGGCGGCGAGGCTCATGTAGGCGTCCCATTCCCAACCTTCGAGGAACGTCCCTGCCGCGGCGCCCTCGAAATCGCCCTTGAGACCGACGACGCCGCGCAGCGTGTCGTCGTCGGTCTCGGCGCGTGCGCCGCCGGCCTCCGCGCCCAAGGGGCGAAGGTACGCGAGCACCGGTTGCCCGAACGGGTTGTCGACGTGGTTCGCCGGCACCGTGGGGAAGGGCGGGGGGATCGGAAATGCCGGACTCGAGATGTATCCGCCGCGCAACCGCGACGCGAGGATCTCGCCGTAGAACGTCAGGTGCTTGGTGAGGTCGTACTCGCCGCTGCCGAACGCGTTGGCGCGCTCGGCTTCGGGGCTGAGCGATTCGAACCTTCGATACTGGAACGAGCAAGTCGTTCCCTGCGGCGTCTGCGTGACCGCGGAGCCTGCGACGCTGCCACATGCAGGGTCGGCGACCGTCTTCGTGCCGATGATGAAGGTGCCCGGATACCCGAACGCGCTGACGTATCCGTCCTTCGTCCAATCGCGCTGGTCGGCGGTCAGCTCGCTGCGCCGGAAGTAGCTCGCCGCGATGAACACTCGCCCGCGCTTGCTGACCGCGCCCCAGGCTGCGCTGGCCGTGCCGTCTCGTTGATCGAAGCGCGTCGTGCTCTGGCCGTCGAGCTCGATGCGCGCGCCGTCGAAGTTCTTGCGGGTGATGATGTTGATGACCCCGGCCACGGCGTCCGAGCCGTAGATCGCCGAGGCGCCCGCTTTCAGGATCTCGATCCGTTCGACGGCCGCGAGCGGGATCGTGCTGAGATCCGCGAACTGCGCTCCCTTGGGATTGTAGGCGGCGCTCAGGGGCAACCTGCGTCCGTTCAGCAACACGAGCGTCGCCCCTTCGCCGAGGCCGCGCAGGTTGATCGACACGGTACCGAAGGATTGACTACCCGCGCCCTGGAAGCCGGAGCCGGAGCTGACGGTGAGGTAGCTCACGACGTCGGCCATGTTCGTCGCGCCGGTCTTCTCCAGCTCCTTTCGATCGATCGTTTGGACCGGTGCCGTGGGGCCGAACGACGACGCCTGTTTGATACGCGAACCGGTGACGACCATCTCTTCCGAGGCCGCCGCTTCCGGTTCGGGGGCAGCGGCGGGAGCCTCGTTCGACGGCGCGCTCGCGCTCTGCGCCGTGGCCGCGCCTCCGCCGGGCGCCGCGCTGGGCGCCGCCGGCGCTGGTTCTTCCGGATGGGCCTGTGTTCCGCCGTCCGGAGCCGGTGCCGGCGTGGGCGCCCCCGCGTCGGCGGCCACGGTTTCGTCCCGTTGCTGCGGCGCTTCTTCTCCCCACGCGGGGGCAGCGCGCGTGAGCACGAACAAGAGCGCCAGAAGATCGGTTCGCCTTATCACGCTGTCGTCTCCGAAAAACGTCGAGGACGCTTCGAGTCGCGGCGGCTTCCTGATGCCCCCGCTGTTGCACGCGTGTCCCGCTCGAGTCCGGCGCAGCGTAATCGAGCTACGCAGGCACGATCAAGCCGCTCAGTACTGAGAGTAATAGTTGAGTATTACGGTTACTCACGCGCGCGCGGAGCCTTCGTGCTAACGCGAAGAGAGATCATGGACGAAACGGAAGACGGGGGAGTCGCCGGCGCCGAGCTCTTCGCGGCGGTGCGGCGTCGAATGCCGGAAGCGGTGGTCCGAGGCATGAGCCTCGCGCTGTGGGCCGAGTTGCTGCCGCGCGTCGTCGCGGTGCGCACGGCGGATCGAGCGCGGACGTACGGCGAGCTGAATGCCCGCGCCAACCAGCTCACTCGAGCGCTGCGCGCGCGCGGCGTTCGCGCCGGCGACGGCGTGGCGCTGCTGTGCAGCAACCGCTGCGAATTCGCCGAGGTCTATGCCGCGACGCGGCGGGCCGGTCTACGCCTGACGCCCGTGAACTGGCATTTGACCGCGGACGAAGTCGCGTACGTCGTCCGCGATTCGGATGCTCGCGCTCTCATCGCCGAAGCGCGCTTCGGGACGAGCGCCGAGCGCGCGGCGGCGCTTTCGCCCGAGGCCAGGGTGCGCCTCGCGTGCGGTGGCGCCCTGAACGGTTTCGAAGACTACGACGCCGCGGTCGGCGAGCAGGACGCGGGCGACATCCCGGATCCAGCGCCGGGCACATCGATGTTGTACACATCCGGCACCACCGGCCGTCCCAAGGGAGTCGAGCGCGCCGCGCCGCCGCCGACGCTCGGCGAAGACGCGGCGTCTCCGCTCGGGCAGTACGTCCCCGGAAGAAGCGTGCACCTGTGCACGGGTCCCCTCTATCACTCCGCGCCGCTGTCATTTTCGCTCGCGATTCCGCTCGTTTATGGCAGCACCGTGGTCATGATGGACGGCTGGGACGCCGAGCGCATGCTGGCGCTCGTCGAGCGGCACCGCGTCACGCACACGCACGTGGTGCCGACCATGATCCATCGCCTCATGGCGCTGCCCGACGCCGTGCGGACGAAGTACGACGTCAGCTCGCTGCGCTACCTGCTCCACGGAGCGGCGCCGTGTCGCGTGGCGATGAAGCGCAAGCTGATCGACTGGCTCGGGCCGATCGTGAGCGAGTACTACGCGGCGACCGAAGGGATGGCGTCCATCGTGGACTCGGCCACCTGGTTGACCAAGCCGGGCACGGTGGGGTTACCGGTGGAACCCGACGGCGTTCGCATCCTCGACGACGCCGGCGATGGCGTCCCGCCCTTCGTGATCGGCACGGTGTACTTGAAGGCGGGGCGGGACCGATTTTTCTATCACAAAGACGCGGAGAAGACCGAGAACGCATACCGCGGCGATTACTTCACGGTCGGTGACGTCGGATACCTCGATCACGATGGATATTTGTTCCTGACCGATCGCAGCGTGGATCTGATCATCTCCGGCGGCGTGAACGTCTATCCGGCGGAAGTGGAGCAGGCGCTGCTCGAGCACGACGCGGTCGACGACGTCGCCGTGATCGGGGTCGAGGATCCAGAGTGGGGCGAAGAGGTGAAGGCGGTCGTTCTGCTCGAGCCGGGGCAAGCACCCTCCGCGGAGCTCGCCGCTCGGCTAATCCAACACTGCCGCGAGCGCATCGCGCACTACAAGTGTCCGCGCAGCGTCGATTTCGTCTCCGAGCTGCCGCTTCTTGCGACCGGAAAGCTCGACAAGCGCGCGCTGCGCCAGCGCTATCGCAGCGCTCGGTGAGCGGCTTCCGCGCCCTCGCCGGGGCGGCGCACGAAGAACGTCTCGTAGTGCTCGCGTTCGAAGGCGGGCACCTGCGCGCGCCCGCCGCGACGTCCTTCGCTCGCGGAGCGCGCGTCACGCCCCCATCATGTACTCGAAGTTCTTGCTGTAAAACTGCTCCTTCGCGCGTTCGTCGACGCCCCGCATCTTGTGCTCGAAGCGCCCGGCGGGATCGTCCGTCCCCTCGGGGTGCGGGTAGTCGCTCGAGAACAAGAAGAGCTCCGCGCCCGCGTCCTTTATGAGTCGTCCGACGTCTTCGCCGGGGAAGGGCGTGAAGCGGACCTGGCGGCGGATGTAATCCGACGGCTTCAGGGGCAGGGCGGCGAGCTGTGGGTCCGAGCGCTGAAAGATTTTGTACCCGGTGTCGAGCAGACGCAGAAACTCCGGAACCCAACCCGCGCCGAGCTCGATGACGCCGCCGCGCAACCGGGGAAAGCGCTCGAAGACGCCGTCGAACACCAGCGCCGTGAGGAACACCTGGGGCGCGAACGACAGCGCCATGAAATCCCGCACCCGCAGGTTCTCGCCGCCTCCGATGAGGTCGGGCGGAAGCGGGTGCCCGTTGTTGAGATATTCCTTCGCCACGAAGTGCGTGTTCGGCCCGACGTGCACCATGAAGGGAGTCCGGACGTCGCACAGCGCTTGCCAGACCGGATCCAACTCGGGATGCCCCGGTGATCGCTCGCCGGCGGGGGTGGCGGGGATCCAGAACGCGCCGCACCCGGCTTCGGCCCCGGCGTGGACCTCGGCGACGGCTCGCGCCGGATCGATCAGCGAGAGCTGACCCACTGCGATGAGGCGCGGGTCGTCCCGGCAGAACTCCGCGATCGCGCGATTGTGCGCGCGCAGGCCGCCGTAGCGCACGTCGAGATCCTCGTGGCGCAAATACTGACCGCCGGCGAAGGTGGAGAAGACGAGCTGACGCGAGAACCCGAGGTCGTCGAGGGCCCGCGAGCGCTCCCGGGGATCGAACGCGCCGGGCGCTTGCCAGCCCTTCGCGCCGGCGATCACGTTGACGATCGGCGTGCCCTGTTCCGCACGCTTCTTCGTGTTTTCGACGGCCCGCTCGATCGACTGGTAGGTGGCCGTGCCGGCCTTGGTCAACCCGAGCGGAGGCAAGCGATCCCGAATGCCGGGATCGGCGTGGCGCTCGACCCAGCCCGGGAGCTCCATGATGTGGCTGTCGGCATCGTACATCGGGCGCGAATTTGCGTACGTCATGTGAACCTCCGGAGCGCGAGCCGGACGAAGCTCGTCCGAGCCATGAGTGTGTAAGGGGCGGAACCCCGAACCGCGTCAGCCATCTCTGCCGCCTCTTATGGCTTTCAGGTTGCCGCCGCGTTCGAGCGCGCCGCCCGCCCAGATGGAAACCGCCACGCGGATCGCGTCGTGGCGCGACACGTGGAGCCTGTCGGCGAACTCGGGGAGAAGCACCGTCGTGAGGATCAGATCCAGAACGGCGAGCGCGATTTCTTTGTCGAGCCCGGTCTTCACCAGCGGCCGCAACAGAGCCGCGCCGCGCGATTTTCGCTCGCCGACGGCCTCGCAGTATCGCCGCCACACGACGGGATAGTCGTTCTCCAGATCGTGAAAGAACACCGGCGACAGCGACGCGATCGCGTCGGCCCAACCATCGATCCAATGCATGAACTGATCGAAGCCGCCTCGCGGCGCCTTCGGATCCCGCTTCGCCGCTTCGGCCGCCCCGAGCTCGTCGATCCAGCGATCTACACAGGCCATCGCGAGCGCTTCCTTGGACGGGAAGCGCTTGTACAAAGTCGCCGCGCTCATGCGAAGCTCGGTCGCGAGCTCCGCCATCATGATGCCGCGGATTCCGGCGTTCTTCGCCTTCGCCGAGAAGGCGTCCAGGATCCGCTCCCTCACCGGATCCGGCGCTGCACCCGCCGCGCCCTTGTTCCTGCGCGTCGCCTTCGTTGCGGCCATGGACGAGTAATTACAATACTCATCCGTTACTTTCAATACACACGAGCCGTCAAAGCCAGTGCGCAACGGCAACACGTGCGGTCGAGTGGGACCGCGCGACCGGAGCGCCAAGGGTTCGCGTGTGAGCGGCGCAGTAAACCGTGCGCCGCGATCCCGTCAGTATCGAGCGATCGGTTCCGTCAACACTGCGATCGTCGCGGCCCCGCCGGCGCGCGCGAAATCCAGCGCCTCCATCGCGGTGCCGAAGTCCGCGTCGTCGTCGGCGTCGAAGAAGACGGTGCGCTGTTCGCGGGCGGAAAGGACGCGACGGAGCTTCGCCGAGAACTCGGTTCGTGGGACCACGTCGTGGTTGATCCGGATTTCTCCGGCGCGCGTCACGCTGATCACCACGGGCCGATCTTTCTCGAGCGGATCGTGAGGAGGCTCCTTCTCGACCTTGTTCGGCAGATGGATCCAGAACTGCTTGGCCATCAGCGGCGTGACGACCATGAAGATGATGAGCAGCACGAGCACGACGTCGACGAGCGGCGTGACGTTCATGCTCGGCCGCGGTCGCCCGAGCTTTCCGTTCTTCGGTCCGAGATCGAACGCCATGGCTAGTGAACGGCGAGCTC
>DASZVB010000077.1:0-40958 GCA_035547195.1 Polyangiaceae bacterium | reverse complement strand
TCGAAAGCTGCTCGCCTCATCCGACCTCGGGGCGCGTCCGTCCTGCGCCTCGCTGACAACGTCGCCACCTCCCGCATTTACCACCGCATCCACCGGCGGCTCGCCGCCTGAACAAAGTCACATCAGGGTATACGTACCTTCGTCTCCGCATCGATACCCACCACTATTACGAGCTACTCGCGGCCGCGCAACGATAGTTCGTATACGTACCTTCGTCTCCGCATCGATACCCACCACTATTACGAGCTCTACCGCTGCTGGCGCGCGAGCGCGCCGCCGCCCGCATCGCCTGCGTCTGCTCACATGGCCGGATGCCGGATCGTCTCTCGACGGCGGTGCATTAGGTCAGCGAAAACTGGGCGGCAGCGTTTCGCGGCCCGGTCGATCGGCGCGCTCGAGGGCGACGCTTTCGAGCGCGCTCATCACCGCGAGCGCGACGTGCTCGCGAAACGGCCGCGCGGCGACCTGCACGTCGATGGGTAGACCCGCCGAGTCGCGCTCGCTCTCCAGGGCGGCGACGTCCATCGGATCGGAGCTCCGCGGGGTGGTCATTTGCTCCGCTTCGCGCACGCGGGTGAACGGAACGACGCCCGCCGGAAAGCCGAGCACGTTGTAGATCGCGCAGTAAGCGCCGATGACGCCGAGCTCGGCGGTCGCGCCGTGCCGTACGGCGGGGAGCGCGCTCGCCGGCGACAAGAGCACGTCGATGGGCGACGGCCCTGCGCGATCGAGCGCCGCAGAGACTTGCTCGCGATAGTGCTCCAGACGGGCGATCGCGTCCCAGTGGCTGCTGGTGTCGTGGCGACCCCACGATCGCAAGAGCGACTCGAACTTGCGACGCCCGGAGAGTCGCAACAGCGCGCGAATCGCGAAGAGCCCCGCGCGCGGCGCCGACGTGAGCTTGAACAGCCGGCGTATGCGGTAGTCCTGCGGCGAGCCGTCGAGGAAGCGCAGCATGCCGCGGCCGCCGTCGGCGGCGAGTATCTCGTGGAAGAGCGCGAGCGCCGACGTGAGCGCGGGCGGCGTGAACGGAACCACCTTCGCCCCGCGGCGTTCGAGCGCGTTCCGCGCTTCGTGCACGGCGCGCACCGCGGCGCTGCAGGGCGACAAGAACCCGTCGTCGACGTAGTAACCCACCGTGAGCTTCGAGACGTCGACGGCGGCGGGATCGCCGAGGGGGCGTCGGTCGGCGTCCGGCGACGATCCACCGTTGGCTACCTGGAGCGCGAGCGCGACGTCCTCGACGCGCCGCGCGAGCACGCCGACCTGGCTCGGGATCGCGAGCTCCCCGATGGGCATGCTGCCGCGCCCGAGATCCGGTAGCCGTCCCGCCGTCGGTTTGAATCCGACCACCCCGCATGCCGCGGCGGGAATTCGACAAGAGCCGCCGATGTCCGTGCCGAGGCCGAGCGGCGATCCCATCGCCGCGATGATCGCCCCTTCGCCTCCGGAGGAGCCCCCCGGCGAACGCGCGAGGTTCCATGGATTGTTGGTGCGTCCGTAGACGGGGTTGTCGGTTTCGACGAACATCAGCAACTGTGCGACGTTCGTCTTGCCGAGCACGACCGCGCCCGCGCTCCGCAGGCGGGCGACGTACGGGTCGTCGCGGGCGGGGAAATCGTGCCGGTGCGCGGTGACGCCGAACGTGCTCGGCGTTCCCGCCAGATCGAGACTCTCCTTCAGCGTGATCGGTACCCCGTGGAGGGGTCCCGCCGACTGTCCGCGCGCGCGCTCGCGGTCGAGCTCGGCAGCTTCTTCCAGCGCCTCTTCGAACCGCTCGACGACGATTGCGTTCAAAGGAGCGTTGACGCGCTCGATGCGTGCGATATGTGCGCGCACGACCTCCACGGAAGAGACGTCGCCTCGTGCGATCATCGTGGCGAGCTGCCGTGCGCCGTACGTCCAGAGGGGCTCGCTCATGAGATCCGTCGGCGGTCTTCGGCCCGCGGGTCCGCCCGCGTCTTGGCTAGGAATTGATACATTGCGTTCGTGATCTCCCGCAGGTGAGCGGGAAAAGTCATGTGTCCACCCTCGATCCAGTAGAGCTCGGGTTTCCCCCAAGCTTCCCACTGTCGTCGCACGAGGGCTGGGTCGATGTGCGCGTCTTCGCGTGCCTCGATCCAGAGCTGCCGTTCCCGCGACAAGACGGGCTGCGCATCGTCGAAGCCTACCCGACGGAAGATCTCACGGCGCTGTGCTTCGTGGATGCCCCATCGCTCGAGGTCGCCTTTCATGCGCCACAGAATGGTGGCGTGCTCGACGGCCTCGGCGAGCATCAAATGAGCGACGATGGGGATGACGAAATCCGGCGTCGGCTCGAGGCACGCGAGGAGCATCGCGAGCGATCCACCGAGGCTGATGCCGGTCGCGCCCACCCGCTCGTACCCCTGGCGGCGGAGCCAGCCCATGATCGACCGGACGTCCCAGAGCGCCTGCCGGATGCCCTCGAACGACCGCACCAGATCGGCGGTCCAGTAGTACTCACCGGAGAAGAGCGCGGTGCGAGTATTGCGCTTGCCGTGGAACGGAAGCGCGACATGGACGATGTCCACGTCGAGCTCGCGGAGCCAGCGCGGGAACACGAACGCTTCTTCGACCCAGGATCCGGGCTCGAGCCAGCCGTGGATGTAGATGAGGCAGTCGCGCCGCCGCGCGCCGTCGGGGCGGAGCCAGCGCGCGTAGGCGATGTGGTTGCACCGATAGTCGGTTTCGTGACGCTTCGCGTAGATGGGAGAAAGGATCGGATGTGCGCTGGCCCACGACAGCGTCGTCGTGCGCGAAAAGTGTGACGTCAGTGAGTGGTGCGCGCGCACGGTGTCGAGCGGCGGTGGCTCTGGATTGAGCTCCGCCAGCGCCTTATCGAAATACGGAGTGAGCTCTTCAACGTCGATTGGTTTGGGTCCGCGCAGCCCGTGCAGGACGTGGGACAGTCTGCCGGCGATGAGATCCACTTCGTGTCCGAAGCCCATTCCGAGCCGAAGTTAACACCGACGGACGCGAGTTCGGTGCTAAGAAGACCGCGAAGCAAGTCCTCGCGAAAGGGTGAGAATGCCGCTGAGCCCGTGGGCCGAAAAGTGCTCGAGTGTCCGTGAAGCGAAGGAGAAAGAGACGTTGGCCGACGTCCTTCGGCCGGCCATGAGCATCGCTCCGGACAAGGTCGCCATCTACTTCGAGGATCGGACCATCACGTATCGCGAGATCGACGAGCGCGCGAACAAGATCGCGAGCGCCCTCGTCGCGATGGGAGTGCAGAAGGGCGACCGGGTCGTCACTCACGTCGACAATCGCCCCGAGTTCGTCGAGATCTACCAGGGCGTCATGCGCGCCGGCGCCATCCTCGTGCCGACGAACGTCATGTACACGGCCGACGAGATGGAGCACATCTTGACCGACTCGGGCGCCGTCGTCGCGTTCCTGCGCGGCGATCTCGTCGAGAAGGTCTCGGAACGGCGGAGCCGATTCCCGGAGCTGCGAGGTATCATCGCCGTCGGTCCGACCGCCGTGGCTTCCGCCGCGGACTTCGACGCGCTGAAGGCGCGAGCGGGCTCGCGGCCGTCCGTGCAAATCGATCCCGACGCCACGGCGTTCATTCAGTACACCTCGGGTACGACGGGCAAGCCCAAGGGCGCGATGGTGAGCCATACCAACGTCCTGTCCGTCATCGACGCGATGAAGGATCTCGCGAACGTCCCGGCCATCGAAGAGGACGTGATGCTCCTCGTGCTTCAGCTGTTCCACGCCTACGCGTTGAACCTGGCGCTCAACCGCAGCTTCCTCTCCGTCACGCCGTTCGTGCTCGTCACGCGATTCGACCCCGAGCGCGTCATGCGTCTCATCGAGCGCCACAAGGTCACCATTTTCTATGGTGCTCCGCCGATGTACTTCGCGATGGTCAACTCGCCCGACGTGACGAAGGTCGATCTCTCGTCGCTTCGCATGGCGTTCTCGGGCGCGGCGCCCTTGCCGGTGGTCATCCTGGAGCGCTTCAAGGAGCTCGCCGGCGTCGAGATCTGCGAGGGCTACGGCCTCAGCGAGACCGCGCCGACGCTCTGTTCGAACGCAGCCGGTCCGTCGTCGAAGCCCGGCACGGTGGGTCCGGCGATCCCGGGCGTCGAGATTCGCCTCGTCGACGAAGACGATCGCGACGTTCCACCGGGTGAGGTCGGCGAAATCATCGCGCGGGGTCCGAACGTCTTCAAAGGTTACTGGAAGCGCGAAGCCGAGACCGCGGAAGCGATGCGCGGCGGCTGGTTCCACACCGGCGATCTCGCGAAGATCGACGCGGACGGCTACTACACCATCGTCGATCGCAAGAAGGACATGGTCCTCGTCAGCGGTTACAACGTGTATCCGATCGAAGTCGAGAACGTCATCCTGAGGCACCCGAAGATCCTCGACGCCGCCGTCGTCGGAGTGCCCGACGCGTATCAAGGTGAATCGGTGAAGGCGTTCATCGTCCTGCGTCCCGGCGAATCGATGGATGTCAAGGAGCTCACCGACTACTGCCGCAAGCACCTCGCCGCGTACAAAGTGCCGAGGCACGTCGAGCTTCGAGCAGAGTTGCCGCGGAGCGCGACCGGGAAACTTCTCAAGAGAGAACTGAGGACGCAACCGCCGCCGAGTTGAAGGCGCGCGAGCGACGGACGGCGGCACGTCAGGGATCTCGGTACCGACGGCACGGCAGAGTCAGAATTTCGACGGCACCGCATTTACGATCCGCTGATTCGCCCTTGCGAGACCTCTCCTTCCGCCATCGGCGGTGCCTTCGTCCAGACTCCGACGTAGACGACCTCTGTGCGGAAGCACTGGGACTCGAAAGTGTCGGGCTCGCTGAACGCGCGAGCGCTCGGAACATTCGGTGCCCCTATAGGACATCCGCCCTGGTGCATCGACGACCCGCAACCAACGCACACGAACAGGAGGAGAACGCTCAGGCGACCCGCCATCGCACGGCCATGCCAAATCGACGAATTGGGTTCACCGATCCGCTCGCCGCAGTTCTCGATTCTGCGTTTGGGCATGAGCCATCCATGATTACACGACAACCCATCTGCAGGCTAGCGCACGCAATCGAGGCTTCGACGGGCGTAGCCCGGGTCGGGTCTTCAATCAGTTCCAGGGAACGACCGTACCGTCCGCTTTCTTGAGCTTGAGCATGTAGAGCGGGAACGTGGTCGTTTGGTTGTTGTTCACCTTGGCCGAGTAGGCCGCGTTGAAGAACGCGAGGACATTGTCGTCCGGCGTGACGACCAGTCGCTGGCTGTCGTTGCCCGCCGGGTCCGACGGCGTCGTCACGAGGCCGCCCCCCGAATTGGAACTCCTGGAACCACTGCTGATTGCCGTGGAGGTCGAATCGCGCGACGAAGCCGGGGTTCGTGGTCGGCTTCGGATTCGATCCGTTCATGTACGTGTTACGGAAGGTTCCGACGACGTAGATCGAGTCTGTCGACACGCGGATATCGCTGATGTTCGGCGTCGAGCCCGACCACGTGACCCCTTCCACCTGGTCGATCGTCTCGGTGTGGAGATGAAGCTTGCGGTACCAGTTCACGGAACCGTCGAGGTCCACGTTGTAGAGCTGCAGGTACTCCGAGGATGAGATCTCCCTTCGAGTCGAGCGCGGCGTCGGAGACCGTCCCGTTGTTTGCGTTCGTCACCACGTACGTATTGCCGGGCACCAAGACCGGCATCTGATCCGTCGTGGGTCCGGGAATATCCGAGAGCTCGTGAGTGCCGCCACCATTGCCGCTGCCGCCGGTTGCCGTTCCGGTGTTCCCGCCCGAGCCGCTCGAGCTCGTCGACCCGCCGCTGCTCGTCGAGCCGGCTGCGTTACCAGAGCCGCCATTTTCGGCCCCCGCCTTGCCCGAAGCTCCGCCGGAGCCCGTCGTTGCGCCGGACGAGCCGTCCTCTTCATTCGACCGACCGGCGCCGCCGTTCGTCGCCAAATTCCCGAGCACCGGCTGACGGCCGCGTTTCGACCGCAACGTCATTCACCGCGCGTGTTCGCCGTCGCGCGAGCACGACGAGCTCGGCACGACGTCCCGCCCTTAGCGAACGCCCCAAGAGCGTCAATCACGTTTGCCGGATCCAGCACGTTCTTCGTGGCTCGCCCGCGACGAACAGCAACGCTCTCATGTCGTCGAGAGCTCGACGCGCTCGTCACGCCTCTGTCACCCTCGTGCGTCTGATGATAGCGGCTCCCACTTGAGTTGACTGTCGCCCGATTCGGCTCGTCAAAGCTGGTTGGGGTCGGTATTGCTGCGAGAGACGAAGGTACGTATACGAACCATCGTGCTCGGTCGCGAACAGGTCGTCGTTGGGGGAAAAGTGCCGAGGCACGTCGAGCTTCGAGCAGAGTTGCCGCGGAGCGCGACCGGACACGCCAGCTCCTCAGCGAAACGGGTGGCGGTCTTGTCGTTTGCATTGCTCGTGGCGCCCGATCGCAGTACCGAGGAGCCCATGGCGGACGACCACGTCAACGACGACGCGGCTCAGGTATCCGCCGAGCGCACGGGGTCAGGGTCTCCTGCCGAGCTCGCCGGGCCGGTCCCGCGTGGCGGCAAGCGCGCCGCGGAGGTCCCGCGTAGCGGCGCGCGCGCCGCGGAACGCCAAGGCTCCGCCGGTGACGACTCCTCCGGTGGCTGGCAGGACAGGCGTCGAACGATCGTCCTTTGCGCTGCGTTCGTGGCGCCGTGCGCCGTGCTGGCACTCAGCATCTTTTCGATCGTGCGCGACCAGGAGCGTCGCAGCGCGAGCGTTCCCGCCGAAAACCGCGCTGAGGGACGACCGGCATTGGAGCCCTCGGCTGCGACGACGGCAGCCGCGACGGGGAGCACTGGCCCGGCGCTCGAAAGGGTCGAAGTCCCCCCCTCGGAATTCCTGGAAGAGACCGACGACGGCGAACCTGGCCCCGCGAAGAGAATGCCTCCGAAACGGTACGACACCGTCCAGCAGGCAGCATCGGAGAGTTGCTCGACGGCGAGTATCGATGAGCTGAGCCGCCAGATTATCGAGCAGGCTCGGTGCATCAAACCGAATGCGTTCGCACCGCTGCCGGCACGACCGAACCTGGTCCTCTCGCCGAACGTGTTTCCCTATCTCGAGCTGGAGGCGCGAAACCATCTCCTCCGTGCGCTCGACGCGCATCCTTCCGGCAAGATGACCGTCAACAGCGCGCTCCGAACGGTGGCGCAGCAGTACCTCGTCTCGCGCTGGGCCGCAGGGAAACGCTGCGGCGTTCAGCTCGCGACGCCACCCGGCGAGAGCAACCACGAGATCGGCGGTGCGCTGGACATCGCCGAGCCGGCGCGTTGGCGATCCGCGCTCGAGGAACAGGGGTTTCGATGGCTCGGGGCTTCGGACCGAGTCCATTTCGACTACAAGGGCGGCAGCGATGGGCTCAGCGTCTCGACCGACGTGCTCGCCTTCCAGGTGCTGTGGAACCGCAATCATCCCGAGGACACCATCGCCGTCGACGGTCGCTACAGCCCGGCGACCGAGCGGCGTTTGAGGCGGGCGCCCGCTGGCGGCTTCCGTGCCGGCCCGACGTGCCGCAACGTCGTCACACCGAAGCGCCCTTGAGCGGTCCCGCGCCGGTCCTCATTGTCGCCTTCTCGGGGTAGCACTAATACTGGACGCTCGATGGTCGCCTCCGAGTTGACGCGCATTCTCGGGCCGGACAAGGTGCTCTTGGACGAGGCGACGCGGTTTGCGCGGCGGCGGGATTTCTGGGTTCTGTCGCAGCTCGCGGACGTGAGCGGCGCGCAAGAGCCGCTGCCGGCGTGCGTGGTGCGGCCGTCCGACTTGTCGGATGTCGTGGCCGTGGTGAACGTGTGCCGGACCGCGCGCGCGCCGCTGGTTCCGTTCGGGCTCGGCAGCGGGGTGTGCGGCGGGGTGCTCGCGACGGCCGCCAGCGTCGTGCTCGACATGAGCGCGATGAATCGCGTGCGGGAGATTGACGAGCACAATCTGATCGCGGGGTTCGACGCGGGGGTGCGGGGGTCGGACGCCGAGAGCGCGCTCGGCGCGCGGGGGCTGACGCTGGGGCATTATCCGCAGTCGATCGGGGTGAGCTCCGTGGGCGGCTGGGTCGCGACGCGCGCGGCGGGGCAGTTTTCGACGGCTTACGGGGCGATCGAGGACATCGTGCTCGCGCTCGAAGCGGTGCTGCCGAACGGGGACGTGATCCAGACGCGGCGTACGCCGCGTGCTTCGGCGGGGCCGGATCTGCGGCATCTGCTCATGGGGAGCGAAGGGACGCTCGGCGTCATCACCGGCGTGACGCTTTCGGTCCGGCGCGTGCGGGAGAAGCGCATCGGAGCGGCGTTTCATTTTCCGTCGATGGAAGCGGGGTTCGAGGCGCAGCGCGAAATTTTGCAGCGCGGGATCGAGCCTCCGGTGCTGCGGCAGTACGATGGCATCGAATCCGAGCGCATGTTCCCGAGCTACGCGCGCTCCGGCCATTGTCTGCTCGTCCTGGTGCACGAAGGCGCCGCCGCGAAAGTGGACGCCGAAGCAGCGCTCATCGAGCAGATCGCGCGGCAGGGCGGCGGCGAGCCGGCCGCGGCGGAAGCTGCGGAGCACTGGCTCGCCGAGCGCAATCACGTGCCGAGCTTCGATCAATTCTTCGCCAACGGCGTCGTGCTGGACACGATCGAGATCGCGGCGACCTGGGACAAGATCGGGCCGATTTATCGCGACGCGCTCGCGGGGCTCGGGCAGGTGCCGGGCATGCTGGCGGCGTCCGCGCACAGCTCTCACGGCTATCGCTCGGGGTTGAATCTGTATTTCACGTTCGTCGCGCGGCCCGCGCAACGCGGCGACATGAAGTCCACGTATCTCGATTGCTGGCGGCGCGTGATGCGCGCAACGATCCAGGGCGGCGGCGGCATCGCGCACCATCACGGGATCGGGCGCATCCGCCGGGAGTGGCTTCACGCCGAGCTCGGGGACGGCGGCCTCACGCTACTGCGCACCGTGAAACGCGCGCTAGACCCCGACAATTTCATGAATCCAGGCGCCCTCATTCCGGAAGACTAGTGCACCTCCGTCGAGATCGCTTGAACCAGGGCCGGACGAAGGAGGCCCGTTCGGTTGATTCCCTCCGCGATGCAGCTGCTCGCGGCCGCACGACGATGGTTCGTATACGTACCTTCGTTCTCTGCATCGGTACCCACTCTGAGAAGTCCCCTCATATCGATGGCGGAAATCGGGCTGGCCGCGTATCGCTTCTTCCAAGGACCGTTGGCAGCGTGGCAGCGAGCGGGACCCCCAACCCCTAGCCCTTCTTCAAGGAACCCCCATGACGACCGAAGGTTTTTCCACCCGCTCTCCCATCGACGGCAGCGAAGTCGTCGCGCGCGCGTTCACCACGCCGGAAGAAACGAAGAAGGCCCTCGAACGCGCCGTTCGCGCTCAGAAGAAGTGGAAGCTCACGCCGGTGAGGGAACGCGTCGCGCTGGTGACGAAGGCCGTCGACGCGTTCGTGAAGAAGCGCGACGTGCTCGCCGAGGAAATCACGCGGCAGATGGGGCGTCCCATTTCGCAGTCGCCGGGGGAGGTGCGCGGGTTCGAAGAGCGCGCTCGCTACATGGCGAGCATCGCCGAAGAGGCCCTCGCCGACGTCGGCGTCGGTGAGAAAGAGGGGTTCACGCGGTTCGTCCGGCGCGAGCCGCTCGGCGTCGTGCTGGCGATCGCGCCGTGGAACTACCCTTTTCTGACGGCGGTGAACTCCGTCGTGCCCGCGATCCTCGCCGGGAATACGGTTTTGTTGCGGCATTCGCCGCAGACACCGCTCGCCGCGGAGCGTATCGTCGAGGCGTTCCGCGAAGCGGGCGCGCCGGACGGCGTCGTTGCGTTCCTGCACACCACGGACGAGGACACGGACAAGCTGGTGGAAGCGGACGGCGTCGATTTCGTGGCGTTCACGGGGTCCGTTCGCGTCGGTCACCTCATTCAGCGCCACGCGGTCGGGCGATTCATTCCGGTCGGATTGGAGCTCGGCGGCAAAGACGGCGCCTACGTGCGGGCCGACGCGAACCTGTCCCACGCCATCGAGAATCTCGTCGATGGGGCGTTCTTCAACAGCGGTCAGTCTTGTTGCGGCATCGAGCGCATCTATGTCGATGCAAGCGTTTACGAGCGCTTCGTGGACGGCTTCGTCGAGCTCACCAAGCAATACCGACTCGGTAACCCGCTCGATCCCTCGGTGAATCTGGGGCCCCTGGTGCGCGCGAGCGCCGCGGAGTTCGTGCGCGGCCAGATCGCCGAAGCGGTGGCCGCGGGCGCGCAGGCGCTCGTCGACGCGAAGACGTTCGCGGCGGACGCGCGGGGCACGCCGTACCTCGCGCCGCAGGTGCTCACGCGCGTGAACCACTCGATGCGGGTGATGCGCGAAGAGACGTTCGGGCCCGCGGTGGGCATCATGAAGGTCAGCGGCGACGAAGAAGCCGTCGAGCTCATCAACGATAGCCCCTACGGCCTGACCGCGGCGATCTGGACGAGCGACGAAGACGCCGCGACACGCATCGGGGCGCGGCTCGAAGTGGGTACGGTCTTTCAAAACCGCTGCGACTACCTGGATCCGGCGCTGGCCTGGACGGGCGTGAAGGATTCCGGTCGGGGCTGCACGCTGTCACGCCTCGGCTACGAATCCCTCACGCGCCCGAAGAGCTTCCATCTTCGGACGCGCACGTAGATCGTTTCGGCTTTGGATTCGGCTCGTATCGAGCTCGCGCCGGGAGCGGGATTTTCTCCGCCTGGTTCGGGAACGGCCGGATTGCCGAATCGCGGGCCGTCATCTACAGTCTGTCTCGAAATGAGCAAAGCAAAGCTGATCTTCGAGGGAAAAGAGTACGAGTTTCCCGTCGTCACGGGCTCGGAGGGCGAGAAGGGGATCGTCATCACCGATCTGCGCAGCAAGAGCGGTCTCATCACGCTCGACCCGGGCTACGGCAACACCGGCTCGTGTCAGAGCGCCATCACCTTCATCGACGGCGAGAAGGGCATCCTGCGGTACCGCGGTTACCCGATCGATCAGGTCGCGGAGCGCGCGCGCTTCACGGAGGTCTGTTACCTCCTCATCTACGGCAAGCGCCCGAGCGTCGACGAGCTGAAGCAGTTCCGCGAATCGATGAACCGCCACACCCTCCTCCACGAGGACATGAAGAAGTTCTACGAGGGCTACCCGGCGGGCGCTCATCCCATGGCGATCATGGCGGCCATGTTCGCCTCGCTCTCCAGCTTCTATCCGGAGACGGAAGACACCCTGGATCGGAACATCGTCCGCGTCCTCGCGAAGTCGAAGACGATCGCCGCGTTCGCTCACAAGAAGAGCATCGGGCAGCCCTTCGTCTACCCGCGCAACGACCTCTCGTGGCCCGCGAACTTCCTGCGGATGATGTTCGCGGTTCCGGCCGAAGAGTACGAGGTCAACCCGGTGCTGGAGGACGCGCTGAACCTCCTGCTCATTTTGCACGCCGATCACGAGCAGAACTGCAGCACGTCGACCATGCGCATGGTCGGTTCCAGCGGCGCGAACCTCTTCGCGTCCATCTCCGCGGCCATCTGCAGCCTCTGGGGGCCCCGTCACGGCGGCGCGAACCAGGAAGTCGTCGAGATGCTCGAAGCCATCCAGAAGGACGGCGGGAACTACCAGCGTTTCTTGGAGCAGGTGAAGAAGGGCGAATCGAAGATCCGCCTCATGGGCTTCGGTCACCGGGTGTACAAGAACTTCGACCCGCGCGCGGCCATCCTGAAGAAGACCTGTGACGCGGTGTTCAACGCGCTCGGGATCCACGACCCGCTCCTCGATCTCGCCAAGAAGATCGAAGAGCACGCGCTGAAGGACGACTACTTCGTCTCGCGCAAGCTGTACCCGAACGTCGATTTCTACAGCGGCATCATCTACCGCGCGATGGGCATCCCGACGGAGATGTTCACCGTCATGTTCACCCTGGGCCGCCTCCCAGGGTGGATCGCCCATTGGCTCGAGCAGAAGCGCGGCCCCGACGACCGTATTCACCGCCCGCGTCAGATCTACACCGGCGAAACGCTCCGCGATTTCGAAGACCGCGGGACGAAGCACCTGCCGACGGGTCGCTGACGAACGGGTTCGGGCCCGCGCATGGACCGATCGCTCGGGAGCGTCGAACGTCGCGAGGAAGCGGCGCCGTTCGACGCCGGGGGCGAGTCGACCGCGTCGAACGGCGGCGTTTCGTCCGGGCGACCACGCAGCGAGCGCGTTCGCCTGTCCCCGGGTGGCCCGACGGGCTTCGTGCTCGTCGTGTACAACATCTTGTACTGGCCGTACCTGCTCTCGACGTGCGTGCTGTTGTTCTTCCCGGCGCTCGTGCTGTTCGCGGTGACGGCGCCGTTCGATCCGAAGCGCCGCGCGCTGCACTGGTACACCTGCCTGTGGGGGGCGCACTATCTGGCGTGGGCGCCGCTCGCGGGCGTGCGCGTCGAGGGGCGCGAGCACGCGCGCGCCGCGGGGCCGTGCATCTTCGTGTCGAACCATCAATCGATGGTCGACATCCTCGCCGTGTTCGCCTTGCGGATGCCGTTCTTGTGGGTGAGCAAGATAGAGAACTTCTACGTGCCGTTCCTCGGCTGGAACATGTGGCTCAACAACTACGTGCCGCTGCGTCGCGGGTACTTGCCCAGCATCATGCGCATGGTGCGCACCTGTCAGCGCCGCCTGAAGGAAGGACACAGTCTGTGCGTCTTCCCGGAGGGGACCCGCTCGCCCGACGGCAATCTCATCCGCTTCTACCCGGGCGCGTTCCGTCTCGCCGTGCGAAATCGCGTCCCCATCGTGCCCGTGGTCATCGACGGCACGCAGGTCATCTTGCCGAAGAAGCAGCTGTTCATCCGTCCCCGGCCCGTCGTCATGCGCATCCTGCCCGCCATCTATCCGGAGGCCGCGGGTAACGATCACAAGCGCCTGCTCGAGCAAGTGAAGACGCGCATGCAGCACGAGCTCGACGTCATGCGCGGCGTGTGAGTCCGTGGCCGAAGCAAGCGAGCTTTGGGCGTCAGAGCATCCGCGTCTCCGGCTCGCCCCGCGGAGACGTCACGGACGGGGGGCCTTCGGGCGCGGGCCAGAAGCGGACCGATACGCTGCGGCTCAGGGTGTGGAACGGAAGCTCGACGAACCGGTAGAGCAAGGTGGCCGCGGCCACCGACGCGGTGAGCGAAAGCACGAGCATTACCGGCATCGCGAGCGCATATGGCAAGTCGAGTGGCCGAATGACGTACTGGTAGACGAGCTGAAGCACCGGCGCGTGGATCAGGTAGATGCTGTATCCCATCTTGCCCAGCCACACCGCCGGCCTAGTCTCGAAGGTCCGCGCCAGAAAGGGCAGCGCGCGGCGCTCCAGCGCCACGAGGAGGGCTGACGTCCACAGCCCGACGAAGAAGCTAGCGATCTGCAGGGGCACCGGGCGCGGCAAGTGGAGAAGCGCGCTCGAAGAGACGGCGACGAGCAGCAGCGACGCAGCGACGAATGCGGAGAGCTCGTGGCGAGCTCGTCCGTCCCGAGGCCGCCGGACGCCGAGCTCTGCCGCGGCCATTCCCATCGCGAAGAGCCCCACGTAGTAGACGGAGCTCCCCCAGGGACTCGGGTTCAGCCATCGCTCGGCCCACAGCACGAGCCAGAACGAGTAACCGGCGAACGTCGCTAGGGCCGCTGCGCGCGGCATCCCCCAGCGCCTTCGCATCCAGAGCAGCGCAGGGAAGAGAAAGTACAGCTTCCACTCGACGCCGATGGACCAGAAGGCGTGGTTCAGCTTGTTCGTCGTCCCCGCGGACCAATCGTGTACGAGCAGGAAGTGCGAGACGAGATCCCATCGAGTGACGGGAATGCTCACGTCCCAGTTCGTCCCCGTCTTTCGACCCACGCACGTGGCGACGAGCAGGAGCGAGATGAGCGCCGCCACGTAGTAGGTCGGGAGAATCCGCAGGGCGCGACGGACGAAGAACTCCGACGGCTCGAGCCTGCGCACGGAGCTCACGAACGGCAGCGCCAGGCAATACCCGGACAGGACGATGAAGACGTCGACCGAGTAGTGTCCGTAGGCGAACACGCGCTGTAGCCCTCTGCTCCACGCTCCGTCGGTGTACGTGCTCGGCAGGTTTATCGACGCGTGATGGAGCACGACGTAAGCGGCGGCAAAGCCCCGCACTCCGTCCAGGAATCGGACGTGTTTCGGTTGCACGCACGCGCCATGTATCACGAAGCGCGGATCGACTTCGAGACATCGAGTTGCGGAGTGTCGATCATGAGACTTCCTTCATGCGACGAAACGACATGACGAGCTCATGATGCCGGCGAGTCGAACCTCGTCGACAGCGTGACGAGGTTCGACCCAAAGCGTCCGAGCCGCGCGCGGCGTCGGCTCAGGGAGCCGTCGTCGCCGGTACGCCGCGGGCGCGCAGCGTGATCTTTGCGATGCAGCAGTGAAGGCCGTCGGCGGATGCTCGCGGCGCGGAGAAGTAGTCGTTCGGGCCGCGCTGATCCGGCTGGCACGAAGCAGCCGGCGACGCGAACGTGAGCACGTTGTCGGTGAACACGATGTCTTCCGCCGGCGTCACGGCGCTGCCCTGCGGGATCTCGATCGCGAAGGTGGCCCAGTCTTGCGACTGTCCTTTCAGATCGATGGTGAAGTCGACCGACTTCGACGTCTGCTCGTCGGTGACGACTTGCTTCCACGACGTGCCGTTCAAGACCATGTCGATGTCGAGCTCGTCGGCGACCGCGACGTTCATCGCGTCACCCCCCGCGCAACCGGTCGGACCTGCCGCGCTCGTCGAGACGTTCACGTACATCCCGGCGATCCACCACGAGCTATAGTCCAGGGGCTGCTTCGGGTTGCAAGAGCCGCCCCAAGTGAGCACGGGTTGCAAGATGCCATTCCCGAGTCGCGCTGGATCGCTCCCACCGAGCCATTGAAGGCCGGGCCAGATGAAGAGCGTGCCCATGGTCGCGGGCGTCTTCGGGACTTCGAGCACCGTCTTCAGCTCGACGATGTGATTGCTCGCGGGAAGCTGGTACTTGACGGCGCCGTACTCGGTGCCGGCGGGCAGCATGGAGCTGTCCGTCCCCACCTGGCCGTCACAGGGGCTTTGCGTGGAACCGCCGCTGCCCGCGCCGCCCAGGTCGCTGGAGCCGCCGCTCGAGGTCACGCCGCCCACGCCGGGAGCGCCGCCCGCGCTTCGATCGGCGCTTCCGGTCGTGTTGCCCGCTGCGCCGGGCACATTGCCCGCTCCCGCCGCGCCGCCCATCGATGTGCCGCCCATGAACGGCGGAAGCGTTGCTGCGGCTCCGCCCGCTCCGCCGGTAGTCATGACGGTTCCGCCGCTGACGACTACCGGTGTTCCACCATTGCTCGGCGCGGGCGCTCCCCCCGCGTTCGCACCGCCGGCGCTCGCCGGAGCTGCGCCGCCGCCCGCGCCGGCGAGGCTTCCACCGATGCCGCCGGCGCCCATCGGATCTTGGTTACTACCATCGCTCGAGCTGCACGCCGGGGCGCCGGCGAGGCAGAGCGAGAGCGTCACGCGGAGCCACGTCGCGTTTCGATTCGAGTCGCGCATGCGAGTGCAATGCTCGCACATCGAAGCTGCATGACCGCGCACGCCCGCGCGAATGCCCCACGGAGCTCACGAAATCGGCTCGATCTGCTATGAAGCCTTGCGTCGACCGATCGCGCGTCCCAGCATGCTCGAAATCGTTCTGCCATCTCGCACGGAAGCAGACCACGGTGAAGATCGTCGATCGCTGGGAAGACCTCGTGCACACGCACTTCGTGACGGACGCGGTGCGGCTACCAACCGAGCGGTTGCGCGAGATCGAGCGCGCGTTCATCCCCGAGCTTCGGCGGAGCGGCATCGTCGTTGGAATTCACTTCGCGCGGTCGCGCGAAGATCCCGGAGTGCGCATCGTGCTCGAGTGCCAGCCCGGCCGAGAATCGACCGCGCGGCTCGAAACGCAGCTCGCGCGCATCGTCGCGCCCATTCCGGCGCGGCCTCCCACCGTCTCTCAGGTGCGCACGGTGGGTTCCTGAAGCGCGTGGGACGGTACGAATCGGGTGGTACTGAACGCCGGCGCAACGATCTCCGTGCGATCCCGAAGAAGCGCGTAAAAGGTGTCTTTTTCCCGACTCACACCAGCCCAATCGCCCACCTCTCGAATCGCATCGGCGCGTGTCCCTTTCGCGCGAAACCCTTGGAGAACCTCCACAGATGTCCAAGCAGCGTGACGCACTCCTCAGCCTGGTATCCATCATCGCTCTGAGCGTCGCCTGCTCGAGCGGGGACAAAGGGCAACCGAGCGGCAAGACGAAGACGCCGGGGAAGACTCCAGCCGGCACGGACGGCGGAAACGAAAAGAGCGACGCGGGCACGTCGCCCAACGCCGGGCGCGACGCCGACGGGCACATCACCAAGGAGTGCCAGGGCTTCTCGCTCACGGGTTTGAAGTACAGCCCGGGTGGCACGACGCTGCCGAACAAGTGCGCTCCTTTCGATGCGACCCTGAACAATCCGTATGCCGTGCGCTGCATCGACGCGCTTCCTGCCTACAAGACGCGCTTCCCGGGAGACGAGTACTGCATCCTGCCGCCGCCGGACGATCAGGGCATTCAGGTTGGTTTGCACCCGCAGGGCGACGATTACTGGAACCAGATGTGGGCGGGCGACATGAGCGGCTACGACAACGCGTCGGGCGATTGGATCATGTCGCCGGGCACGGAGACGACCCAGAACTACCTGGGCGGCGCCGACAACCCGAACCCGGAAAACTACTACCGCACGTATTTCCGGATGCGGACGGGCTCGCATCACAACATCATCACGCTCCAGCAAAAGGGCGCGCCCGAGGGATGGAAGCCGACCACCGGCGAAGCGTTGCCCGGCCTCTTCGATACCAGCAACGGCGCGCTCATCGGCATTCTCGGCGGGCAGCAGCGCCCCGACGACGGACAGCCCGCGACGCTGGAGAAGCCCGCGGAGGACGCAGGACTCTATCTCAAGTGGCCCGCGTCGCCCGCGATCTTGTACAACATGCACCACATCAACACCACGACGGAGGACATCCTCCGCGAGGGTTGGGTGAACATCTGGTGGGAGTCGGACGCCACCATTCAAGAGACGTGGTTCATGGGGATGGGCAGCGATCAGATCGCCATGAACATCCCGCCCGGTTCAACGGTGGACTATCACTATTCGTGGACGATCGGCGGCACCAGCCCGACGCGGCTCGTGCGGCTCTTCGGCCACCGGCACTTCTGGACGGAGAACTTCTCGTCGTGGATCGAGCGACAAGGCGACACGACGCCGGACCTCATCTACGACTCGTTCGACTGGTCCGAGATGCCGACGTACCGCTACGACAGCGCGGTGAAGAACCCGACTCCCGACCCGGATACCCGCACCGACGGCGCCGCTTCGGGCATCGTCTTGCTGAACCCGGGCGACAAGCTGCACTTCAATTGCCACATCGAGTACACGGACGCGCGCGCCTCGACGAACTCCGCCGCGCCGACGCCCGAGGTGAACGGGAACCTTCGCTTCGCGAACGAGACGTTCAAGGCGGAGATGTGCATCGGCTTCGGTAACGTGACAGGGGGCGCTCTCGGCACGCCGACGCGGGATCAAACTGCCGTGCCCGACTTCGCGACGAAATGACCGTGCTCACGCGCGCGGCTCATTGCCCGCCTTCCACTTTGCTCATCAGCTCCACGAGATCCGGCGTCGCGACGTCCGAGACGGCGGCGTAACCCAGGTCGCCGTCTCGGAGCATGACGACGTGGAACCCTCGAACCGCCGTGACGGTCGCCTGATGAGCGCCGATGGGAACCGTGGCTTCGGGCCACGGTAGCCCCGCGGCTCGAAAAACGAGCAGCGAGAGGGTGTGGAGCCGCAGCTTGTACACGAACACCGCCGCCTTGCGATCGATGAAGTAGCCGACGGTGCCGCCCTTCAGCGAGTACTGGTCGTCTCCGTCGAACGCGACGATCGGCGCGAAATCGAGGCGCCCGGTGAACCAGGGTTTCACCTGGTGAATGCCGCCGCTCTCCACCTCGATGGGATGCTCGGCGTAGAGCACGCGCAGATGATCGTTCAGCGCTTCCTGGATCAGCGGATTCGGCGATTCCAAGGATCGCCTCGGCCCGAGTCCGTAGAACACGAAGGCAACCAGGCCGAGGGCAAACGCCGCCGCCGAGAGGGCGAGCGGCCAGCTCCGCCGCCGCCGTCTCTCGCCGGCGGCGAGCGCCGCCCGAGCGAGCCTTTGTTTCAACGCTTCGGAGGCGTCGCGCCGCGGCAGACGGCCCTTCAAGAGCTCGGCGGTCGCGCGTTCCTCGTCGACGGCGCGCCGGCAGGCGGCACAATCGCGGAGGTGCCCTTCCAGCTCGGCGCGCTCGGCGTCGGACAAACGACCAGCGACGTGGTCGAAAATCAGCTCCGAGGCTCGGGTGCAATCCATGGCGCTCATCTGGCGTAGTCCTTCAGCCGCTCGCGCAGCACGGCACGGGCGCGCGACAGGCGTGACTTGACGGTCCCCGCGGGGCAGCCGAGCACGGTGGCCACCTCCGCTTCGCTGAATCCTTCCAGATCCATCAAGACCACCATGCGCGCCTCGGGCGAGAGCGTCTTCAGCGCGGCCTCGATGTCCTCCGCGACGACCCTTCGCAGCCGATCGATCTCGATGTCGCCGCGGAGCCTGGCCTCGTTCGAGGCGTCCTCGTCGGATGCATCCTGGGCGTCGAGGGCGTGCTTCAGCGGCAGCTTGCCGCTCCGCCTCTTTCCGTCGATGAAGGCGTTGCGCAGGATACGAAAGAGCCACGCCTTGAGGTTCGTGCCGCGGGAGAACGAGCCTTTGGCCGACCAGCATCGCGCGAACGTCTCCTGCACGAGATCTTCGGCGGCCGAGGCGTCGCGGCACAGATACCACGCGAAGTGGTGGAGCGCGTCGACGTGGCGAAGCGCCTCGTCCGTGAAGTGCGGATCCTCCGGAGCCGCCTTCGGCATGTCGCGGCCATAGCAGATCGCGTCCGCCGCACACAGCGAGGACGGCGTGGCCGCCGCCGCCCCCGCCTCCGTGAAGGCGAGGCGACTCTCCGCCGCGGAGGCTTCCATGCAACGTACAACGGCGTCGGGGCCGATTGGTTCCACGAAAAATTCGTTCGGAACCAAATCCGGTCCGCGGCGTTGAGGCCGACGAGCACCCGATTCCGGGTGCGGAACCAGGTCTCGTGACGACGGCGCTCACTCGCGCGTCGCGCGAGCGCACCCAAGGAGGGTTCCGTGTCGAATCCGACGGACCGGCGTGATGTCTTGAAATTGATGGGAATCGGCGGTGTGGTGTTCGCTTCGAGCTTGCTCCGCGGCGTCACGGGTTGTTCGAACAGCGCGACCTTGCGGGCAAGGAAGCCCGGAGATGGCGGCGAGGCCGAACCCACGCCGCCCAGCGGTACGCCGCGGGGCGCGGCGCAGGATTTCTTTTTTCTCCAGGTCTCCGACACGCACTGGGGCTTCACCGGAGCGACGGTGAACCCGGAGCCCACGGTGGAGCTTCCCGCCGTCGTCGCCGCCGTCAACGCGAGCGCGACGAAGCCGGACTTCATCGTGTTCACCGGCGATCTCACGCACACTACGGACGACGCCGGCGTGCGCAAGCAGCGCCTGAACGAGTTCAAGCAAATCGTCTCGGCGCTGGCGGTGCCTCTGGTGAAGTTCATGCCCGGCGAGCACGACGCCGGTCCGGACGCCGGCGCCGCGTACAAGGAAGTCATCGGCGATCTGCGATGGTCCTTCGACCACCAGGGCGTTCACTTCGTCGCGATCGACAACGTCTCCGATCCGATGGCCATGGTCGGCGAGGAGCAGCTCGCGTGGCTGCGCGGCGATCTCTCACGGTTCGACGCCGAGGCGCCTATCGTCGTCTTCGCGCACCGGCCGCTCTGGTCTTTGAAGCCGGAGTGGGACTGGGCGACCCCCGATGGTCAGAAGGTCATCGACCTTCTGACGCCGTATCACAACGTCACCGTCTTCTTCGGACACATCCATCAAGAGCTCCACCACATGACCGGACACATCGCGCATCACGCCGCGCGGTCGACGATGTTCGCGTTGCCGACGCCGGACACGCCCGGGATGCGACGGCCGGTGCCCTGGGATCCGTCGCATCCGAACGCCGGTCTCGGTTATCGCGGCGTCGACGCCGGCACGGCGAGCGCCGCCTATACGCTCACGGAGATTCCGATGCCGCCGGGGGCGGATCGATGAAGCGCGTCTTTCGTTGGGCTTTCGTCGCGCTCGTCGTCTGCGCATGCGGCGGCAGCGCGCGGCCCGCGGGTGACGTCGGCGACGACGCGAATCTCCCCGTGATTTCACTGGTGGCGCGGCGATGGTCGTACGAGCCTCCGAGCATCACGCTGAAGGTCGGGGTACCGGCCATCTTGGAGATCACGTCCGCCGACGTGCACCATGGATTCAATCTACCGGACTTCGGCGTTCGCGCGGACGCGATCCCCGGCAAGAAGTCGCGCGTCAAAGTCGTGCCCGACAAGACCGGCACGTTCGAGTTCCACTGCGACTATTACTGCGGCTCGGGGCACGAAGGCATGGAGGGACAGATCGTCGTCGAGTGACGGCCGGAGCACCGGGGCGCATCCCGCGATTCACTGAGGGCGCGAGCGCGGATGCGCGCGCCTCTGTTGCTCGGCGCGTCCTCTCTTCATGACCCCCTCCATCGCGACTCGGGTGAGCTTCGGAAAGACGTTGGCGAGCTTCGCCGCGAGCGCGCGGCCGGTGAGCGGTACGTCGATGAAGAGCTCGAGCGGGCGCTCCGCGAGGACGCGATGCAGCGCCTCTTCCACTTCGTCGAGCGACAGGGCCCGCCGCGCGCCGAACGTCATCGCGGCTTCGCTGTACGTCTCCTGTAGCGTGAGCATCGGCGTCTCGACGGCGTCCGGGCAGAAGACCGAGACGGCGACGCCGTGAGGCGAAAGCTCGTGCGCGACGGAGAGCGAGAAGCCCCGGACGGCGTGCTTGGAGGCGCAATACGCCGACAGGCCCGGTACGTGCGACACGCCGGCGATGCTCGCCACGTTGACGACGTGGCCGCTGCCCTGCTGCACCATGTGGCGCGCCGCCGCCCGAGTTCCGAATATGACGCCTTTGACGTTCACGTCGACGTGGAGCGCCAGCGTCGCGGCGTTGGCTTCGTGCACGTACCCGGGCCGCAAGAAGCCCGCGACGTTCAGCAGCGTGTCGAGGCGGCCGAAACGCCGCACCACCACGAGCACGAGCTCGTCCCAGGCGTCGGCGTCCCGCACGTCCAGCTGCTTTCGTAGGACGCCGCGGTCCGTCGCGAAGCCTTGTTCCTCCGCGGCGCGCTCGAGGCCGTCGGCGTCGACGTCGACGGCGACGACGTGGTGGCCCGCGCGATAGAGCGAGAGCGCCATGCGCTTGCCGATGCCGCTCGCGGCGCCGGTGACGATCGAGACGGTTCGCGCCATCTCGATCACTCCGCCGCGGCCACGCGGCGAACGTCGGCCTCGCCGGTCCGGACCTTCACGGCGCCGCTCTCCATCTTGCCGAACCGGTACGTCGGTCGGACGTGCGGCGCGATGAAGCTGTGCGTCACTTCGCTCGAGGGGAACATCTGATAAAAACCGGCGTCGTCCTTCGCCCGGTCCACCATCGCGCGTTCGAGCAGCATGGACGTGTACTGTTCGGCGGCAAGCTCCGGCGTGTTCGAGTTCAGCACCACCTCGAGATCGAGCAGCTTTGCCGCCGCGCGGAGCCCCGGCAAACGGGAGCGGTGCGGCGCCCAGTTGTCGGCGCAGGTTCCGTTCTCGGAACAGCCGAACACGCCGTCTTCACCGTGCACGAAGAGCGTCTGATTGCCCGAAGTGTGCCCCGGCGTGCGGAGCAAGAGCGCGCCTTCGCCGAGCGCGAGATCGCTCTCCGTGAGGACGACGCGAGCCTGGGGTACGCCCTTCTTGCCGTCGGGGACGAACCACGCTCGCTGCATCATCGGCAAGTTGTCCCAGTCTTCCCACTCGACGCGCGGCGCGAGCAAGAGCGCATTCGGGAACCGCGCCGCGAGCCCGTCGCTCCCGAGCAGCGGACGGAGGTCCTGGGTGTGAAAGTGATCGAACGCGATGACGTCGATGTCCGCGCACGAGAGCCCGAGCTCGGCGAGGCGCTCGGCGCAGCGGTTCGGCGCGGGCCCGAAGGGGCGCCGCAGGAAGGCGGGAACACCGGCGACCAAGCGCTCGTAGAACGGCGTGGCCGCGTTCGCAGGGCCGTCCGTCGGATTGAACAGCACGTTCTTCAGCCCTTCCGGCGTCTTCACCTGGACGAGCAAGCTGCGGTTGCTGATGACGAGCAACGCGCCGGGCGCGACGGCGGGCACCGTCCCGTTGAACGCGAAGCGGATCGGATAGGGCGCGTCGCTGGTGGGCAGCGTGCGTACGGAAACAACCTTCGGGCCGTCGCGCAAGAGATCGCCGAGGGCGCGGCCGGCCCGCTCCACCGCGCTCTGGCGGACGCCCGTCGAAGACGACGCGCGCGCGGCGTCCAGATCGTGCAGCTTGCGGATCCAAGACAGCCTTGGATCGACGGGTTCTCCGAGTTGGAACGGCATGGGGCTTACTCCGTGAAAGGGTTATTGCTCTCGTTCGATTTCGTTCGCGGCGAAGCAGGGCCTCTTCAGTCGATTAGCGCCGGCGCGCATTGATTAACCGCATCGGCCACTGTCGGCCTTTATTATTGAAAATAGCCGGGTTGCAAGAGCTACCGCACCCCCACGCGTCCCCGACACGACGTGTGTGCCGGCGGACGACAACCGCCGTCGCTCTCGCATGAATTTCGTCTTGTGCGCAACCGATTGCTGTTCGAAACGCATGAAATGCGATGATCTTCCTATCGTGGAGAAGTCCGCAGAGGACGGGGAGCCGGGCGACATCGCTTCCAGGGGCACATCGGGTTGGGACGCATCCGGACGCTACGAGCACGTCGCGCTGCTGGGGAAGGGCGGCATGGCGGCGGTCCACGAGGTCCGGGACCGGCGGACGGGCCGTCACGTCGCGATGAAGCGGCTCTTGCCGCAGGAGGACGCGGAGAGGCGCGTCAAGGCGCGCCGGCTGTTCGAGCGCGAGTACCAGACGCTCTCGCAGCTCAAGCATCCGCGCATCGTCGAGGTCTACGACTACTCCATCGATTCATCGGGCGCTTACTACACGATGGAGCTGCTCTCCGGCGGCGACCTGTCGCAGCTCGTGCCGATGGATCCCGTCCGCGCCTGTCGCTTCGCGAAAGACGTTTGCTCCGCTCTCTCGTTGCTCCATTCCCGCTCCAGGGTCCACCGCGACGTGAGCGCTCGCAACGTGCGCTGCACGGCCGAGGGCGGCGCGAAGCTCATCGACTTCGGCGCGATGGCTCCGATCGGCCAGAACCGGAACGGGATCGTCGGAACGCCGTCGTACTCGGCTCCGGAGATCCTGAGCGGCGGCGTCTTGGACGCGCGCACGGACCTGTATTCGCTCGGCGCGACGCTGTACTACGTGCTCACCGGCCGGCATGCTTATCCGGCCAAGGATTTCGAGGCGCTGCGCGAGCGCTGGCAGCTCGCGTGCCCCCACCCGTCGGAGTACGCGCCCGGCATCCCCCCTTCTCTCGACGCGCTCGTGATGGAGCTCTTGCGCCTCGACGCGCTCGCACGTCCGTCGAGCGCGTTCGAGGTCATCGAGCGCCTCTGCGCGATCGACCAGACGCCGTTCGACGAGCAGCTCGGCGTGGCCAAGGCATACCTCGCGACGCCGGTCCTCACCGGTCGCGACGCGTCGCTCGCCGCCGTCCGGCGAAGCCTGCGTCGCGTGGACAAGGGGCAGGCGCGTGCGCTCGTCGTCACCGGTCCGTCCGGCGTCGGCCGGTCGCGCTTCCTCGCCGCGGCGGTGCTCGAAGCGAAGCTGCGCGGCGCCATCATCGTGCAGGCCAACGCCCACGACGGCAGAGAAGGCGACTACGGAGTCGTGCGCGCGCTCGCGCGGCGGCTCATCGAGGAGACGGACGGCGGCGCCCGCGACGCGATCGGAGACGCCGGCCCGATCTTGAGATCGGTGGTTCCGGGGCTCGCCGCGGCGGAGGCGACCGCCATGGACGAACCGGAGCCGGCGCGACACGCCGTTCAGCGCGCGCTCGGCGACTGGTTCGCCCGCGTCGCCAGGCAACGGCGCCTGGCGCTCGTCGTCGACGACTTCCACGGCATCGACGAAGGGTCCGCCGCCGCGCTCTCCGTGCTCGCGCACGGCCTCGACCGGCCCGGACTCGCGATGCTGCTGTCGGTCGACACGACCGCGACGCCGCTCGCGCGGGCAGCGACCAAGCTGCTCGTCGACTCTTCCGAGATCGTGCAGCTGTCGCCGCTCACTCACGAGCTGTCGGAGGAGCTCTTGCGATCGGTGTTCGGCAACGGCCCGGACATCGGCTTGCTCGCGCATCGCATTCACGGCCTCGCCGCAGGCAATCCGCGCGACACTCTGGAGCTCGCCCAACACCTCGTCGAAGAGCGCACGATCCGCTACGAGCGCGGCGCGTGGTCCGTTCCCGGCGCCTTCGACGCCCGGCGCTTGCCCGCGACGATGGCTCAGGCGCTCGAGGCCAGGGTCGCGGCGCTCTCTCCCGGCGCGCGCGAGGTCGCCCGCGCTCTATCGCTGGCGGCCGGACAGACGATCACGCTGGAGGAGGTCGGCCTGCTCGGCTCGGCTAGCGTCGCCGAAGCGCCGGCCGCGGTGCTCGACGAGCTGCTTCGCGCGCACGTGCTCCGAGCGTCGGGCGATCGCTACGGACTATCGCAGGAAGCGTGGGCCCGCGCGCTCCAGCGTGAGCTGTCGGCCGACGAGCGGCGCGCGCTCAACATGCGAGTCGCGGAGATGTTCCGTCACCGAGGAGCGGAGGAGTTCCGGTACGGCCGACACCTGCTGCTCGGCGGCGACACCGAGCGCGGTCTCGACGTGTTGATCGCCCACGCGGCCGCGTCCCAGGAGCAGACGAACCGGAGCGCCGAGACGTTCTTCAAGTACACGATGGCGCTCCCGCCCGATTGGCTCGAAATCTACGAGCGAGCGATCGAGCTGTGCGAGGAGACGAACCGCTCGAAGCGCGACATCTACGCCTTGCGCACGCGCCTCTGCGGCATCATCGCCATCGCCGATCGACGCGACGTCACCCACTTGCCGGCGCTCATGCGCGAGCTCGCCGACTACACCGGGCTCGCCGGCTATCACGCCATGGATCCGTCGCTTCCGCCCGAGCAGCGGCTCCGCGGCGCGATGCGCGCGGTGCAGGAGCGCTACGCGGCGACGCCGGAGCGGGATCGCGTCATCGAGCCCAAGCTGGCTCTGCGGCAGCTCGGGCGCGTGTGCGTGCAGACCGGCGCGTTGATCACCGCCGCGCTGGACGCCGAATACCTGCGCTCTCTGCCGTCTCTGTCGCCGCTCTCCGCGCTGTCCCCCGCGTTCGGCGTCGTGCAGATGCTCTTCGACGGCATGGCCAGCCGCTACGCGGGACGCCTCGAGGAGTCGCGGGCCCGGTACCTGAAGCTCATGGAGCGCCTTACCGCTCCCGACGGCGGAGGGCTCGACGGATCCCACAACGGCTACATGTGCCTCGGCGTCGCGAACGGAATCGGGATGCTGGAAGCGGGCATGGGCCTCGCGTCCACGCTCGAGTGGGCCGAAAAGCTCGAACGAATCCCCAACGGCCGCGTCAACGCCGTGCAGATTCGGGCTCTCTACCACCTGTGGCAAGGCAACGTGGCGGAGGCCGATCGACTCCGCCGTCACGTCGAGCTCTTGCGTATCCAGGACAGCCCGCGACAGCTCTTCGAAGGGACGCACCTCCTCTTCCAGATCAGCGCGCACGGTCTCTCCGACGACCTGACCCACCTGAAGCATGCCCTCGACGAGCTCGAAGGCCTCGCTTCGCGCTTCCCCGGGTGGAAGCCGGTGCAGCACTACGGCGCCGCCGAATATCATCGCGCCGGCGGCGCCTACGACGCGGCGCTCTCGGAATTCGAAGCCGCTCTCTCGCTCACGTCCGCCGGCGAGCATCAGATCTGGGCGTTTCTCGCGGGCGCCCATCTGCGCACGCTCGACGACCTCGGCCGCGCTTCGGAGGCCGTCCGGGTCGGGCAGGAGTACCTGCTCGCCGCCGAGAACGTCCGGCTCGGGTACGTGACGAGCTACATCTTGATGCCCCTCGCGATCGCGCAGGCCCGGCTCGGCGACGGCGACGCCGCGTCGAAGACGGTGGAACGCGCTGCTCTGCTCATCACCGAGCTCGGCAGCACCGGACTGAACCTCGGCCTAGTCCACGAGACGCGCGCCCGGATGGCGCTCGCGCTCGGCGACCGGGCGGAGTTCGCGCGGCAGGTCTCGCTCTGCAAGGACGTGTTCACGGCGCGGGGCAACCCCGCGCTGGTCACCAAGTTCGAGAAGCTGCGGCGAAGAGAGGCCCCGCGTCGGATGAGCAGCGCGGTGCGTCTCGGCGCTGCCGGCCTCACGGCGACGACCGCGACGGGCACCCTCCGCCTGGACCTGTGTTCGGAGCCGGACGCGCGGTTCGGCTGCGCTCTGACCATGGTGATGGACGAATGCGGCGCGTCGCGCGGCGTGATGTACCTCGTCGGCGAGCACGGGCCCTTCGAAGCGGCTTCTTGTGGCGAGGCCGATGACGCCCTTCGAAGGGTGGCCCTCGATTGCCTCGCGGACGGCATGGCCGATCAGGAGAGCACCGGCCTCTGCGAGTCGTTCGCCGCCGGTGACTCCCTGGAAGTCCCGCAGGAGCCGAAGCGCGAGCACTTGCGTCCGGTCCTGTTGACCCACGACGGCGACGAGGGATTCGTGGTCACGGGCGTCGTGGTGGTCGCGGTCTCGAACGAGACGCCGTTCGCGTTCCCCGCGGCGATGGCGCGGGAGATCAGCCAGCACCTGAGCCGGAAGGGCGACGTCGCCGGCAAGGTCCTGACGGGATAGGTCAGGACGAGGGCGTGAGCACTCTGTCGAGCGTCGCGACGATCTCCGCGCGCAGGACCAGGTCTGCGACGCCGTCGAGGTCCGTCGGGTCGCGGTTGACGATGACCAGGCGCGCGCCGCGCTCCTTCGCGAGCGCGGGGAACGCGGCGGCGGGATAGACGACGAGCGACGAGCCGAGCACGATGAACAGATCGCACCCGAGCGTCGCGGCCTCCGCGCGGCGCATCGCCTGGACCGGCATCGCTTGTCCGAACGATATGGTCGCCGTCTTGACGTAACCACCGCACTCGCATTCCGGGGGCTCGCCCGTCGTCTCGAAACGGACGCGGATATCCGGCAGCTCGTATCGTCTCTCGCAGGTGAGGCACGCGGCGTACGTGGTGTTGCCGTGCAACTCGATGACCTTCTCGTCGGGGACGCCGCTCGCTTGGTGCAGCCCGTCGATGTTCTGCGTGATGACCGCGTCGATGCGTCCGCGTCGCGTCAGCTCGGCGAGCGCCAGATGTCCACGGTTCGGCTTCGCCGAATCCAGCACTTCACCGGCGCCGAACCTCCGCCGCCAGGCTTCGCGTCGAGCGTCGCGCGACGCCATGAACTCGCCGAAATCGATGGGCCGGTATTTCGTCCACACACCCCCCGGGCTCCGGAAATCCGGAATCCCCGATTCGGTGCTCATGCCCGCGCCGGTGAACGCGATCGCGCGCCTCGACTCGTCCAGATAGCGGCGCAGCTGCGCTGCATCGTGCTCGCGCATCGGTTCCCGTCGCGTCCATAGCCCCCGGCGAACGAGCCTGCACGTTGGATCAGCTTTGTAAGTCGGCCGGGCCCGTTTATTATCAGTCGAATGATAAGTAATCGCGGCCTGCTGCTCGTGCTCGCGACGGGAGCGTGCGCCGGATGTCGTAACGTTTCCGCTAACATAGGCGATCGCTACCAGGGGATCGTCGAGCTCGACGAGCGGGTGCTGGGCTTCGAGCTGTCGGGCCGCGTGGCCTCGGTCAGCGCCGTCCGCGGAGCATCGGCGCGCGCCGGAGAGCGCCTCGCGTCCCTCGATACCGAGCTCGAGACGACGACCCGCGCCGCCCGGGCGAGCGACGCCGACGCCGCACAAGCGGAGCTCGCGCTGGTGAAGGCCGGTAGTCGCGGCGAGGAGATCCGCGCCATGCAGGCCGAGCTGCGCGCGGCGCGCGCGTCGGAAGATCTGCTCCGCAAGAACCTGGATCGCGAAGAGACCTTGCGCGCGCGCAACGCCTCCACGGATTCCGCCGTCGACGATCTGAAGGGCCGCCTCGATCAAGCCGTCGGCGAGCGACAATCCGTCGAACAGCGGCTCGCGGCGCTGCAGAAGGGTTCGCGAACCGAAGAACGCGCCGCGGCCGAGGCGCGCGCCGCCGCTGCGCGCGCCCAGGTTCAGCTGGAGGACGAACGCATCGCGCGGCACGTGCTGTACGCGCCGGCGGACGGCGCGCTCCTGGACGTGCACGTCAAGTCGGGCGAGTTCGTGACGCCGGGCGCGCCGGTGGTCACGCTCGGCGACACGAAGCACCCGTTCGCCGACGTCTTCGTTCCGCAGGGCGAGCTCGCGGGCGTCAAACCCGGCGTGCACGCGGACGTACGCGTCGACGGTGAAAGCGCCGCGTTCGCGGGCGTCGTCGAGACGGTGGCGCAGCGCACCGAGTTCACTCCGCGCTTCCTCTTCAGCGAACGCGAGCGCCCGAACCTGGTCGTCAGGGTGCGAGTCCGCATCGACGACCCTCGGGAGCGCTTGCATGCCGGGGTGCCCGCGTTCGTGGCGTTCGTTCCCGAAGCGGGTGGGCGATGACCGCCGCGCAGGCGTTCCACGAAGGAAAGGGCGATCCGGTCATCGTGACCGATCGGCTCTCGCGTTCGTTCGGGTCGCTGGTCGCGGTGCGCGACGTGTCGCTCTCGGTCGACGCCGGGGAGATCTTCGGCGTCCTCGGGCCGAACGGCGCGGGAAAGTCGACGACCATCCGCATGCTCTGCGGCATCCTCGACCCGTCGGGCGGAAGCGGCAGGGTCGTCGGCTTCGACATCGCCACGGAGGCCGAGCGTATCAAGCAGCGCATCGGGTACATGACCCAGCGCTTCAGCTTGTACGAAGATCTCACCGTCGAGGAAAATCTGCGCTTTTACGCCGGGATCTACGGAGTCTCCCGCGCCCAGCGCAAGCAGCGCATCGAAGCGGTCCTCGGCTCGACGGGTCTCGGCGACCGCAGGAGCCAGATCGCCGGCACGCTCTCCGGCGGATGGAAGCAGCGCGTCGCGCTCGCCAGCGCGACCATTCACGAGCCGCCCTTGCTCTTTCTCGACGAGCCGACGGCGGGCGTCGATCCCGTGAGCCGTCGCGAGTTCTGGGACGAGATTTATCGGCTCTCTGCGGGCGGCACGACGGTGCTGTTGACGACGCATTACATGGACGAGGCCGAGCGCTGCCACCGGCTCGCGTTCATCTTCAGCGGGACGTTGCTCGATACCGGGACGCCCGACGAGGTCGTGGAGCGCCGCGGTCTCCGCGTCGTGGAGCTCGAAGCGGACCGGGCGACGGAGGCCGCGGAGCTCTTGCGCGCGCGTCCGGAGGTCGACGAGGTCTCGCACTACGGTCCGATGCTGCGGGTCGCGACGCGTGGAGAAGCCGATCCCGAGGCGCTGATCGCCGAGGTCCTCTCCCGCCACGGAATCGGCGCGCGGCGGATCCGCTCCGCGCGCGTCAGCGTCGAGGACGCGTTCGTGTCCATGGTGCGACACGAGGGCAAGAGCGCCGGGAGGGAGGTCTCGTGAGCACGTTCGGGCGCGCGCTGGTCATCGGATGGAAGGAGCTCATCCAGCTCCGGCGGGATCGCGCGACGCTGGCCATGATGATCGTCCTCCCGCTCCTGCAGCTCTTGCTGTTCGGATACGCGATCAACACCGACGTGCGCCACATGCCGACCGTCGTCTTCGACCAGGACGGCACTTCGGCGTCGCGCTCCCTCGGCGAGCGCCTGCGCGCCACGGGCTTCTACGACCTCGTCGGCAGCGTCCGCGGCTACGACGAGGTGGAGCGCGCATTGCGCCAGGGGATCGCGAAGGTCGCGCTGGTCGTGCCGCCGCGCTTCGGCTCTTCCGTCACGAGCGGTCGCCCGGCGCACCTGCAGCTCATCGTCGACGGCTCCGATCCGCAAACCGTCGCCAGCGCGACCAACACCGCGGCGTCGCTCGTTCAATCCGACGCGATGCAGCTGGCCATGAAGCAACTCGGGCCGCGCGCCGGGCAGCTCCTCGAGCTCGAGGTGAACACCTGGTACAACCCGGAGATCCGCACGGCGGTGTACGTCGTGCCCGGCCTCGTCGGGGTCATCTTGACCATGACCATGGTCATGCTCACCGCCATGGCCATCGCGCGCGAACGCGAGCGCGGCACGCTGGAGCAGCTCATCGTGTCGCCGATCCGCGGCGCGGAGCTCATCATCGGGAAGATCCTGCCTTACATCGGCATCGGCTACGTGCAGATGACGATCATCTTGACCGCGGGGTACGCCATCTTCCGTGTTCCGGTGATGGGCTCGCTCGCGCTCTTGTACGCGCTCGCGTTCGTCTTCATCGCCGCGAATCTCGCGATAGGTCTGGTCTTCTCGACCGTCGCGAAGACGCAGCAGCAGGCCATGCAGATGTCGTTCTTCTTCCTCTTGCCGAACATCTTGCTCTCGGGCTTCATGTTCCCGTTCGAAGGCATGCCGCGCGGCGCGCAGGTGCTCTCGATGGGGCTGCCGCTGACGCATTTTCTACGCATCGTCCGTTCCATCGTGCTCAAGGGCGGCGCGTTCGCCGACGTCGCCGGAGAGCTCGTGTGGATGACCGGCATCCTCGTCGCCCTGGTCACGATCGCGTCGACGCGATTCCAGAAGAAGCTCGGCTGATGGCGCGACCTCGAGGCGAGATCCGGACCCGCGTCCTTCACGCAGCACGCGAGCGCTTCTTACACGACGGCGTCGACGGCGCGTCGCTGCGGCGGATCGCCGCCGAGGCCGGCACGAACATCGGCATGATCTATTACTACTTCCCGACCAAGGACGACCTGTTCTTCGCCATCATCGAAGAGGTGTATCAGGTCGTGCTCGGCGATCTGCTCGTGGCGCTCGATCCGAGCATGCCCGTGCCGGAGCGGGTTCATCGCCTGTACACGCGCGTGAGCCAGCTTTCCGTCGAGGAGCGCATGGTCGTGCGGCTCATCCTGAGAGAGGCGCTCATCTCGTCGTCGCGGCTGGATCGCCTCATCGAGCGCTTCCAGGCCGGTCACTTGCCGCTGATGCTGCGGCTCATCCAAGACGGGCTCACCGACGGCACGTTCGATCCGGGCATCCCGCCGGTGTTCCTGATCATGGCGATGATGGCGCTCGGGGGTCCGGGGCAGCTCGTCTTGCGCGCCCTGGAGAGCCGCTCGCCTTTTCCACCGCCCGAAGGCGGTCTGCGGAGCGCGGACCGCATGCTCCAGATCTTTCTTCGAGGAGTCGCGGCGAAGCCCGCCGCTGGAGACAGCCATGAAGCGTGATCGCTCGCCATTCTGCAACCCGATTCGGCCGGCCTGCATCGCGGCCTTCGTCTTCGCTACGCGATCGTCGTTCGCGGAGCCCGCGCCCGCGCCGGTCGTCGACGACGCGCCCGGCTCCGCGGAGCTCCTCGCGCGATTGCGCGAACGGGTCGCGCAGCCCGGCGGTCTCACGTCGGCCGAAGCCGGCCGGCGCGCGGTGCTGACGAGCCCCGAAGATCGCTCCCGCAAGGCGGACGTGGAGGCCGCGGCGTCGGAGATCGATCGCGCGGACGTCGGGTACTACCCGAAGCTGACGCTCACGGCCCGGTACACGCGCCTTTCGGCGATCACACCGCCGGCCGTGGGCCCGCTGCTCGCGCCGGTCGTGGCGCCGAATCAGCCGCCGCCAACCCCGGGGACTATTGTGACAAATGGAGTTGTCGGTTCTTTTGCGTTCCCGGTCGTCCTCGACAACTACATGCTCCAGGCGAACGTCGTCGTTCCGCTCTCCGACTACTTCCTGCGCATCGGACAGACTCGAGAGGCGGCGGTGTCGAACGAACAGGCGTCGGCGATCACCCGCGAGGCGGCGCGGCGCTCCGTCGCGACTCAGGCGAAGCTCGCCTATTACACGTGGGCGCGAGACCGCATGCAAGAGGCGGTGACGGAGCAATCCGTCGAGCAAGCGCGGTGGCACCTGGAGCTCGCGCGCGCCGGCCGCGACGCCGGGCGCACCCCCGACGTCGACGTCGTGCGCGCCGAGTCGTCGCTCGCCGGCGCGGAGCTCTTGCACCAGCGAACGGCGAACGCGGCGCGCGTCGCCGAAGAACGGCTGCGCACGCTGCTTCACGACGCGAGCGGCGCTCCGTACCGTATCGGAGAGGACCTGCTCGCGCCGCTCCCGAAGCCGGTCGTCGAGGCTCCCGCGGTCCTCTACGCCGAGGCCCTCGGAAAGCGCCCCGAGATGCGCGCGTTCGAGAAGAGCGAGGCGTCGCTGCGCGCAGAGCGGACGGCGACCGAATCGACGGGGCTCCCGCGTCTCGACGCGTTCGGCAACGGCTACGTCGCGAACCCGAGCCCGCGCATCTTTCCGCAGCGCGAAGAATGGAAGGCCACGTGGGACGTCGGGGTGCAGCTGACGTGGAGCCCCAACGACCTCGGCGGTGCGGACGCCTCGACGCGCTCCATCGACGCGAAGAGACGGCAGCTCGACGCCGAGCGCGCCGCGGTGAAAGACGCTCTGCGCGACGAGATCTCCGCGGCCGTCGTCGCCACGGAAGAGGCCGTCGAGGAGGCCGAATCGGCGGACCGCGGGCTCTCGGCCGCCGAAGAGAGCTATCGCGTACGCCGCGAGCTCTTCGCGCTCGGACGCGCGACGCAAGTGGAGCTGGTCGACGCGGAGACCGACGTGCTGCGCGCCCGTCTGGAAATGATCCAGGCGCGCGTAGACGGCCGCGTCGCGCGCGTGCAGCTCGACCACGCCGTCGGCCGCGATGTCTCGCGGTGAACACCGCTGTTTGGCGCGCGCCGCCGTTCTCTCTTTCACGCGCGGGTCAGGTGGCCTAAGCCGCGATCCATGGCGTGGCAAACACTCGACCCCGAGCGCGCGTGGATGACGTCGTACGCCTTCGACAAGAAGGGGAACCAGGCGAACTCCTGCGCCATCAAGCTCCGTGAAGGAGAGCTGCTCGTCATCTGTCCGCCGTACAAGACGTCGGACGCGGATTTCGCGGAGCTCGAACGACACGGCCGCCCGACGGCGATCGTCGCGCCGAACCCGTATCACCACCTCGGAGTTCCGGAGTGGAGCAAGCGATATCCGGACGCGAAGCGGTTCGCGTCGGGCGCCACGGCGGCGCGCATCGGCAAGAAGTACCCCGGCATCGGGGCGTTCGAACCGCTTTCGAAGCTCGAAGGCGTCCTTCCCTCGGACGTCGTGGTGCTGGATCCGCCGGGCATGCGCATACCGGACGTCATGGTGCGCGTGTCCACGCCGAGCGGGTGGCTCTGGTCGTTCAACGACACGGTCATGAACTTCCCGAAGTTGCCGGGCGGCTTCTTTGGAAAGCTGATGCAGTGGACCAACTCGGGGCCCGGGTTCAAGGTCGCGCGGTTCTTCACGATGATGGCCGTGAAGGAGAAGAAGCGGTTCAAGGAATGGTGGCTCGCGGAGCTCGACAAGGCCGCTCCGTCCAAGGTCGTCGTCGGTCACGGCCCGCCGGTGCTCGACGCGAGCGTCGCGCAGAAGATGCCCGAGATGGTGACCGGGGCGTTGTAGCGCCCGTCCATGTTCCGGCTGCCGGAAGATCGCCTCCACGTTGGGTGAGGGGCGAATCTTTCGCCGCCCTTGCCACGGGTCTGACGAGCGCTCCGGTTTTCCCATGCGCCGCGCGACTCGTCGCGCTCCCGGCGACTGGTGAGCCATCGCGTCGTGATATCCTAAGGGCGTGACCACCGCGGCCGTGACGTTGCCCGGCGCGCTGGACGCGCCGCGGGCGTCGCGACGCTCGCGCGCCGGGGAGTTTTTGCTCGTCGGCGGCATCACGCCTTTTCTCTTTCCGCTCGCGGCCCTCGCCCGTCGCGCCGTCGGAGCGGATTCTGCCGAGCTCGCCATCGGCTTTCTCGCGTTTCACGCCGCGCACGTCATCAACGATCCTCATTTCTCGGTGACGTACCTGCTCTTCTACAAGGATTTCAGAAAGCGCCTCGACGCCGGGTACTGGGGAAGAGCGCAGCAGGTCCGTTACGTCGTCGCGGGTTTCGTCGCGCCGCTGGTGCTCGTGGCGTGGGCCGCTGGCGCCCTCGTCGCGCGCTCCGCCGTCGGGCTCGGGTGGCTCATTCAGCTGATGTTTCTCCTGGTCGGCTGGCACTACGTGCGCCAGGGCTTCGGCGTTCTATCGATTCTTTCCGCGCGCCACGGAGCGCGTCTCGGCGACGGCGAGCGTCGCGTCTACTCCGCGCACGCCTTCGCCGCCTGGGCGTATGCCTGGGCGAGCCCGGCCGATCCGGGCACGGAAATGGAGGAGCGCGGCGTCGTCTACACGTCGCTCGCGCACGGGACGTTGCTGGAACACGTGACGCTCGCGGTCTTCGTCGCGAGCGCCGTCGCGGTGGCCATCGTCGTCGTGCGCCGCCGTGTCACGACGGGACGCTTTCCGCCGCTCGCGCCGCTCTTCGGCTACCTCGCCGCGCTGTGGTCGTGGACGGTGTACTCACGCATCGAGCCGCTCGTCGTGTACGTCATTCCGGCGCTCCACTCCGTTCAATACCTGTATTTCGTTTGGTTACTCAAATCCGCCGAGGAGCGGACGCTCGAGGAGCGGCCGTTCGTGTCGCGCTCCGTCGCGACGCGCTTCGTCATGGTGATGGCGTCGGCCGTCGCGCTCGCGTGGTTCCTGTTCCACGGCGTGCCGGAAGTGCTCGACGCGGCCTTCTTTCCGCGGCGCGGGCACTTCGTCGATCCCGGTAACCTCGGAGCGGCGCCCTGCGTCGCCGCGTTCTTCGTCTGTGTGAACATCCATCACTACTTCATGGACTACGTCATCTGGCGGCGCGAGAACCCCGAAGCGCGAAGGTTGCCTCTGGCTCCCTCGGCAAAGCCGGGATAAGCACGCCGCCGTGCAACTGGAAGTTCCGCCCGCGAAGGTCGAAGCACGCTCCGTCTATTTGACCATCATCGTCGCGGCGCTCGGCTATTTCGTCGACATCTACGATCTCATTCTCTTCATCATCGTCCGGATCCCGAGCTTGAAGGGCCTCGGTGTTCCGCGCGAAGCGCTGCTCGACACCGGCGTGTTCCTCTTGAACACGCAGATGATCGGCATGTTGATGGGCGGCATCCTGTGGGGCATTCTCGGAGACAAGCGGGGCCGGCTCTCGGTGCTGTTCGGTTCCATCTTCCTCTACTCGGCCGCGAACATCGCGAACGGTTTCGTGGACACGATCCCGCAATACGCCGCGATGCGTTTCATCGCCGGGGTCGGTCTCGCCGGCGAGCTCGGCGCCGGCATCACGCTGGTCAGCGAGGTCATGAGTCGCGAGAGCCGCGGTTACGGAACCACCGTCGTGGCCTCCGTCGGCGTGCTCGGCGCCGTCATCGCCGCGCTCGTCGGCGACACCTTCTCGTGGCGCGTCGCCTACTTCGTCGGTGGAGGGCTCGGCTTCTTCTTGCTCCTCCTGCGGGTGGGGCTCTTCGAATCGGGGATGTTCGAGCAGACGAAGCGAAGCGACGTCGCGCGCGGCAACTTCTTCAGCTTGTTCACGAACGCGGACAGATTGCGGCGTTACCTGGCGGTCATCTTCATCGGCGTCCCGATCTGGTTCGTCATCGGCATCCTCATCAACCTCTCGCCGGAGATCGGCGCGGACATGGGAATGAAGCCGGGACCCCAGGCGGGGCAAGCCGTGATGCTCGCCTATATCGGCCTCTCCATCGGCGATCTCGCGAGCGGCTCGCTCAGCCAGCTCTGGCACAGCCGAAAGAAGGTCGTCGGACTCTTCATGGGGCTCTCGGTGCTGTGCATGGTGCTCTATTTCACCGTAGCGTCCACGTCGCTGGTCATTTTTTACGCCTGCTCCCTCGCGCTCGGCGTCGCCGGGGGCTACTGGGCCATCTTCGTCACCATCGCGTCCGAGCAGTTCGGGACGAACATCCGCGCCACCGCGACGACGACCGTCCCGAACTTCGTGCGCGGCGCCGTGGCCCTGCTCACCACGAGCTTCACGGCGCTGAAGGGCCCGCTCGGCGTCACGGAAGCCGCGATCGCCGTCGGCACCGGGTGCTTCGCGATCGGCATCGTCTCGCTGGTCTCCCTCGACGAGACGTACGGCAAAGACTTGAATTTCGTCGAATGAAACGACGGAACCTTCGCCTCACTCGGTGAGAGGCGAAGGTTCCGATGCGTGAGGAGCGCGAGAGCTCAGCCGTTGGTGGCGGCGGAGCCGGCAGCGCCCGTGTTGCCGGCTTCGTGGAAGTGGTGACCGTGACCGTGGGGGAAGTGGAGCTTGCCCGCGGCGATCGCCGCTTCGATCTCGGGAAGCGTCACCGAGCCGCTGTTGTCGGTGTCAGCCACGCTGATGAACGCCCATTTACGTGCACCGATCTCGGACTCGGTGAGCGCGCCGTCGCCGTTCTTGTCGCCGCGCGCGAAGCGCGCCTTGACGAAGTTGTCGCGCGCCGCGGTCATCTCTTCCAGCGTGAGGGCGCCGTCCCCGTTCGTGTCGGCCTTCGACATGAACTGCTGCATGCGGGGGGGCAGCTCGTCCGCTTCGAGCTTGCCGTCGCCGTTCTTGTCCAGGTTCTTCAGCACGGTCGCCGGGTCGAGGCTCTTACCGGAGAACTTCGCGTGGAACGCGTCGCGAGCTGCCGTGAGCTCGGCCACCGAAAGGACGCCGTCGTTGTTCGTGTCCGCCTTGCCCAGGAAGGCCTGCATGCGCTCGGGGAGCTCGCTCACCTCGAGCTTGCCGTCGCCGTTGGCGTCGAATTTCTGAATCAGCTTCGACGGATCGTGACGGGTCGCGCCGGCCTTTCCTTGCGGCGCGGATTCGAGCGCCGCGGACGCCGTGCCTTGCGGGACGTCGGCCGGGCTCGGATCGCCGCCCTCGCCGCCCGAGCACGCCGAGAGAGCGAGCGCCGCGAGACCAGAAATCAGGGACAAGGAAAGGGTTGTGGTACGCATTGATGAAGTCTCCTTCGTTCATTGCTTCGGACGCGGGCGCCCACCGGTTCCCTACGCGGGTCAAAAATGCCAGTTATTTCAATGGATTATGTTCGCGTCGCGCGAGTCGCAAGGATGGCGGAGCTGGAAACCGCCCCGCCGGCGGACACGCGCGGCGTGACGCGTAGGGACGGGGCGTAGGCGGCCGTCGAACGGCCGTGACCGCACGGGAGACCACCAGCATTGGACAATCTCGACGAAGCCGTGGAGCGCGTCCTAAAGGGCGACGCCGCGGCTTTTCAGCGAATCGTCGAAGCGACCGGCGCTCGGCTCGTTCGTCTGAGCGCCCGGATAGTCGGTAATTTGGCAGACGCGGAGGATGTCGTGCAGGAGGCTTACGTCAAAGCATACAGGTCGCTCGTAACGGGTCAGTTCGATCGCCGTTCGCGCGTCGAGACGTGGCTCTACCGCATCGTGGTGAACGGATCGATCGACACCAAGCGTGCGCGCGCACGAAGCGCGGTCCCGAGCGACACGATCGCCGACCTCGGCTGGGACGGCGCGGGAACCGCCGAAGCGCGCGTCGCTTTGTCCGAGCTTTCGGACATGCTGTCCGATCTGCCGCCGGATCAGAAGGCCGCCCTCGTCTTGAAGTCGATCGAAGGTTTCAGCGCCGCGGAGATCGGCGGGATGATGGGACGGGCGGAGGGGGCGGTGGAACAACTCTTGGTGCGCGCTCGCGCGGCGCTCAAGAAGAAGAAGGCGGAGCAGTCATGACGTTCCACGACAAAGAGCTCGACTCCACGCTTTCGCGTCTCGCGCGGCAGACGGCTACGCTCGGGCCGAGAGCTGGCTTCGCGGCGAAGGTGATGGCGGCCATCGAACGCGAGCAGCCGCTCGGCATCATCGAAGCGCTCTGGACCTCGTCGCGGCGCTTCTTGCCCATCGCCGCGATCGCCGCGGCCGCGGCGGTCGTTTGGGCGATCGAGAGTCAAACGACGGTGGACGATGCGCTCGCCGTGACGTACGGATCGGTGGATCTCGATGCCGAATGAGCGGCGCCTGAAGGGCTACGCGGTTATCCTCGTCACGTTCTTGCTCGGCGTGGCGACGGGCGGCGGCGTGGCGTTCGCGTCGCTGCAGCGCCACTACGCTCATCTGTTCCGGGATCGGCCGGACATGCTCGAACGCCGGCGCTTCGGCGCCCTCGCGCGCCGCCTCGACCTCGACGACCAGCAGCGGCCGAAGATCCAGAGCATCATGGAGAAGTACGCCGACGACCGGCGCCGTCTGGTGCGCGAAATGTTCGCGCAATGTGGCGACAAGGTGAGAGCGGCGCAGGACACCCTCGACAAGGACGTCGCAGCACAGCTTCGTCCAGATCAGGTGCCCCGCTATCAGGCGCTGGCGAAGGAGCGTCGGGACCGCGTCGGCTTCGGGCGGGAGTAGCCCTGGCCTCGATTTGAGCGAGGCTCGTTGCTCCAGGGTCTTGCGTGGTGAAGGCGGTGGCTATCCGGCTGAACGCGTCGCTGCGTCTTCCGCCGGCAGCGGGCCGACGTAGATCGACGTGGGGCGGATGAGTCGCCCCTTGCGTCGCTCTTCGTCGACGTGGGCCGCCCACCCCGCCGTCCGAGCGCACGCGAACGTCGCGCTGAAGAGCTCGCGAGGCACGCCGATCGCTTCGAGCAGCACCGCCGTGTAGAACTCGACGTTCGCGCGCAGCGCGCGGCTCGGATACCGGACCGCGAGCAGCGCCGTCGCTTCGCGCTCGACGGCGCGCGCGAGCTCGAGCCGAGCGGCGACGTGATTCGCCCGCTCCCCACCTTCGACGGCCGTCGCGCCGAGCGCGGCGCTTTCGGAGAGCGTCGCGGCCCGGAGTCGCTCGACGGCGGCCTCCAGCACCGCCGCGCGCGGATCGCGCACGCGGTAGACGCGGTGTCCCATGCCCATGATCCGCCGCCGCGCGCCGAGCTCGCTCTCGAGCACCTCGCGCGCTCGCTCGGGCACCGCGACCAGATCGAGCAAATCGAGCACCGGTCCCGGCGCGCCGCCGTGTAGAGGGCCCTTCAATGCGCCGATCGCGGCCGTGACCGCCGATACGAGGTCGGAGCCGGTCGACGCGACCACCCGCGCCGCGAACGTCGACGCGTTGAGGCCGTGGTCCATGACCGTGACGAAATACGCGTCGAGCGCGCTCACTTCGTACGACTCCACGGCGTCGCCGCGGAGCATGTGCAGATAATCCGCGGCGTGACCGAGCGACGGATCCGGCGCCACGGCGGCTTCACCCGCGCGCCTTCGCGCCCACGCCGCGGCGAACACCGAGACCGCGCCGGTGATCCGCGCGAACGCTTCCCACCGGCGAGTCGCGTCACGTCCCTCGACCAGGTGCGCGACCGAAGCGCGGAGCGCGTCCATGGCGTCGCCCGTGTCGAGCGCGCCTCCCAGCGTGGGCAACAGCGCAAACGCCTCGGCGCGCGCGCTCCCGAGCGCTTCGGCGACGGCTCGGGGTTCGATTCTCTCGCCGTCCGCCCACAGCAACGCCGCCGCTCGCTCGAACGACAGCGTGCCCGCGATGCGCTCGACGTCGTGTCCAGCGACGACGAGGCGCCCTCGCGCGCCGTCCACATGGCTGAGTACCGTCTCGGCGACGGCGACGCCTTGAAGGCCGCTCCGGAGCTGAGTCATGACGGATCTCCTTGGAAAAGGGGGCCCGGGGTCGGTTCCCCGTCCGCGCTGTTAAGGTAGGGTCATGGATCGGGTTGATCAACGTGCATTCGACAATCAACCATCCGAGTACGTCGGCGCCGCGGAAGCGGCTCGTTTGCTCGGCGTGAAGCGCTCGACGCTGTACGCCTACGCGAGCCGCGGCCTCTTGCGCAGCGAGCCATCGCCCGAGGGGCGCGGCCATCGTTACTCGCGCGCGGATTTGCTGCGGCTGCGGACGCGCGGGGATGCGCGCGCCGGTCACGGCCCCGTAGCCGCGGGCGCGCTCAGGTTCGGCGAGCCCGTTCTCTCGACGGCGATCTCCTTCATCGGCCCCGACGGCCCGAGATATCGCGGCGTCTCGTCCGTCGAGCTCTGCCGGGGCTCGTCGTACGAGGACGTCGCCGAGCTCCTGTGGTCGGGGGCGCGGACGGAAGGCGCGACCTGGCCGGCGCACGACGCCGCCGAGCTCGTCGCCCGCGTAGGGAGCGAGATCCCGGAGGGCCAGCCGCCGCTCTACACGCTCTTGGTCGCCACGCCGCACCTCGCGCTGTTCGACCGCGCGCGCTTGGCGTCACCGAAGGACGCGGAGCTCGATCGCGCGCGTATCCTCGTCCGCGCGCTCGCTGCGCTGTCGGCGCTGGCCTTCGATCGCAAGCGTGTCCAGCGCGCGGCTCGGGCGGAGAGCGTCGCGCAATCGGTCGCCGTGGCGCTCGGCGCGCCCGCCCGCGCGGTCTTCGCCATCGATCGCGCGCTGACGTTGTGTGCGGATCACGAGCTCAACGCCTCGACGTTCGCCGCGCGCGTCGTCGCGTCCACCGGCGCAGATCTGTACGCCTGCGTCACGGCGGCGCTCGCGGCGATGACCGGACCGTTGCACGGCGGGGCATCGGATCGAGTCGAGGCGCTCGTCGACGAGGTCTCCGTTCCGAAACGCGCCGAGGGCGTCGTCACCGCGAGGACGCTACGCGGCGAAGCCATCGCCGGCTTCGGCCATCGGCTGTACCCCGCGGGCGATCCGCGCGT
>DASZVB010000076.1:0-19621 GCA_035547195.1 Polyangiaceae bacterium | reverse complement strand
CCCCCCCCCCCCCCCCCCCCCCCCCCCCCCCCCCCCCCCCCCCACGACGTGGTCCGGCTTGCTGGCGCGAATGTCGTCGGGGGTGGAGTTGCGCATGTTTTCCAGGCCGCGAGCGCGGGCGGCGAGCGTCCGCACGGCGTCGATGAGGCCGATGGAGACGTAGAACGTGATGAGCCACAGGAGGACGAACGGCGGGCGCGTGAGCTGCCACACGACCGCGCTGGAAGCGATCGCGAAGAGCACCAGGAACGCCGTGCCGAAGTTGAACCGCAGATCCTTGAACGACCTGAACTTGATGCTCGACACCATGAGCAGCGACAGCACGATGGTGACGACGAAGAGCGCGACGGTGTACTGCTGCGCGCCGAGCGCGCCGCCCACCGCGTGGTTCGCGACGAGCAGGGAGATGAGGATGCCGGACGCGGGCGGAATCGGGAGCCCCACGATGTATTTGCCGGGCTTCGCCTGCGCCGCGGAGTTCGAGTTCGAAAGGACGTTGAAGCGGGCGAGGCGCATGGCGCCGCACGCGGTGAACAGGAACGCCGTGAGAATGCCCGGCACCGGATATCGATGCAGCACCCACTTGTACACCAGGACGGAAGGCGCGACGCCGAACGAGACGATGTCCGCGAGCGAGTCGAGCTCGAGCCCGAAGGCGCTCTGCGTACGCGTCATCCGCGCGATCCGTCCATCGAGGAGGTCGAATAGCATCGCGCAGAGCAGGAGCACCGCCGCCCGATAGAAATCGTCGACCGAGGGGTTGTCCTGCGCGACGACGCAGATGGCGTTGAAGCCGCAGAAGACGCTCGCCAGCGTGACGAGGTTCGGCAAGACGAATAGCATCTTGTGCAGATCGACTCGTCGAATCTGCGGGCGTGCACGGCGTCGTCGTTGCCCGATACCCACGATCCTTGGATGTTAGCTCGCCACCGGGTAGCGCGTCCACCCGCCGGGCCGCTTCCGCGCTGTCCCATGCGCACATACGCCGTCGTTTGTTTAGTGCGAAGGTCGCGTGAGCGCAGACGCGTCGCCGTGTTGTCGGGCCTTTACGCCCGCGGCCTTCGTTATCCAGGTGGGCTGGCCCGTATGTACGACGCGTCACAATTTGGCCAGTGTTCGCGGCGCGCCGTACCATGGAGCTCCATGGACAACACGGCCTTTTGGGGCGTTCGCCAGCCTGTGGCGATTCTCGCCGTTCTCGTTTTACCGGTCCTGACGGGGTGCGGAGGCGGAGAAAGCCTGAAGAAGCAGGTTGCGGGTCTCGAAACGCAGTTGACGGCGATGCGCGCCGACCAGGACCGGCTCGAGGAGCGGCTCGCCGCGCTGGAGCTCTCGACGTCGCAGTCGGCGCACCCGGGTAACGCACCTGCCGCCGAGCGCGTGGAGCGGCCGCGTCTCAAGGTCATTCACCTCTCGCCGGACGACGACGGCGCTGTCGCCGAGCCCGCGAGCGAACCGCAAGCGCCGAGCACCAACGACGCCGCGCACCGTCCGGTCATCCGCGGGACCGGCGATCGAGTCATCAAGGTCGGCGACGGGGAGTCCGACGAATCGACGAGTCGGGACGGCGCGAAGACGTCTTCCGTGGCACAGCTCGGCAGGGACGGTCACGGAAACTGAAGACGATGTCACGTCGCGCGCGGGTCGCCCGCTGCCTGATCACGGGTTCTGCTCTCGCCCTCGCCGCGTCGAGCGCGCGCGCGCAGAATATCGGCGATCAAGGCGCCGCGCCGCCGAACGCGGCGCCCGCGGCGCCGCCCGGTAACGCCAACGACGCGAACAATCCCGGTGCTCCGGGGGGCGCTCAGGCGCCGGCCGCAGGGCAAGGCGGCGTCGTGATGGGGCCGCCGCAACCGGCGGCGGCCACGACGTCGTACAGCGTGTTCGGCCTCCCGCCACCCGGGTGGAACCCCGACGCGCACCTCCCGTCGAGCTCGCGAGCGTCGACCGATGCTTCGAGCTCGCAGGACAACTTCGATTTGCTCCCGAATCAAGGCAACGCGCAGACCGTGCACGGTACCGCCGAGGGCCCCGCGATCCTCGGCAAGCGCCCCGCCGGCGTGAGCTCGAACGTTCCTTCGGTGCATCAGGTGCAGAAGGGCGACACGCTGTGGAGCTTGTGTAACTCGTATTTCCAGAACCCGTGGCTCTGGCCGAAGATCTGGAGCTATAACCCCCAGATCCAGAACCCGCACTGGATCTACCCCGGCGACCAGCTCAGGCTGCGCCTCGGTGCGAGCCCCGTCGATCAGAACAGCTCGCTGGTGATCGGCGCGCGCGGCATGGGGGCGGGCGGCGGTGGGTTCTTCATCAGCCGGCACCCGCTGGTCTCGAAGGACACGGTTTTTCTTCGCGACGCCGGCTACATCGACGACCCGAAGAAGGACGTCTGGGGCGAGCTCGTCGGCGCACAAGAGGAGCAGATGCTCCTCACGCAAGGCAACAACGTGTTCATGATCCTGCGTCCCGGGGTCGATCTGCACCCGGGGGAGCTGCTCACGGTGTTCCGTTCGGTGCGCACGCCAGAGGCGGTCCCCGGCGCGCGACGTCCGCCCGGCGAGATCATCGCTTTCAAGGGCACCGTCAAGGTCGACGAATGGGACCCGAAGACGCGCATCGCGGGAGGCCATCTCATCGAATCGCTCGACGCGGTGGAGCGGGGCGACAAGGTAGGGCCGGTCGGCCGGCGCTTCGAGGTCGTGCCGCCGAAGCAGAACGACGTCGACGTCGAAGCGCGCGTGCTCACGAGCCTCTATCCGCACGAAATCCTCGGTCAGAATCAGATTATCTTCATCGACCGCGGCGCGAAGGACGGGCTCGTCCCCGGCAATCGATTGTTCCTCGTGCATCGCGGCGATGCGTGGCGGCGCACGCTCGAAACGACGACGACCATGGCGCGCACCCAGGTGCGACTCGAAACCCCGGAGCACGTCGAGACGAGAGTCACTCCTTTGCACGGCAAGACGAAGGATTTCCCCGAGGAGGTCACCGGCGAGATCCGCGTGCTTCGAGCCGACGACTACAGCTCGGCGGCGCTCGTGACCGCGTCGCGGTTCGAAATCGAGCCGGGCGATCGCGTCATCATGCAGAAGGGTTACTGACACTGCTGTCAGAGTCGTTGGCAGAACGATGCTAAACCGCTGCCAAAGCCGCGTTTTTGCGCGACCTTTGCGAAGCTCGGCGCGGCGGCCGCGCCATTTACGCACCCGGGGCGTTAGATGTTAAGTTCGCCGCGATGGCCCAGCCGGCCACGGTTCTGATCCTCGCCGACATCGGCGACTCCGAGCGCGCTGCCCTGGAAGCGGCGTGCACCGCGGCGGGCTTTTCGCCCACCGTGGAGCCATCCGCGGAAGCGGCGACGCAGAAGCTCACCGCGAAGCGTTTCGACGCGCTCGTCGTGCACCTCGGAACCCCGGGCGCGGCGCTCGCCTGTATGCGCGCGCGTGGAAAGCTCCTGCGGGCGCGCATCCCGGTGCTGTCGCTCGTCGACAGCGACGACGAGGCGACGTTCTCGCGCGCCTACCGCGCCGGCGCCGACGAAGTGCTGCTGCTCGATCGCCCGGAATGGGTGACCGCGCGGCTCAGCGTGCTGCCGCGCTCGGCCATCCCTCAGCCGGGCAACGCTCGCGGGGACGCCGTCGTGGCCGACGCGGACCGCACGCGCGCGGAGGTCGTCGAGCGAGTCCTGCGCGACGCGGGGTTTCGCGTCGAGGTCGCCGTGGACGGATTCTCGACGCGGCTCCAGGCTGGGCGCCCGTCGCTGAAGGTGGCGGTCGTCGACGCCTCGCTCGACGACGTCCCGAGCCTCATCGTTCAGGCGAAGGCGAAGGGGGCGCGCTGCGCGTGGGTCGTTCGAGCGCGCCCGGAGCAGCTCGAGGAGCTGCGGCTGAAGCTCGCGCGCGTGGAACGTGTTTCGGTGCTCAGCGCGTACGGACCGCCCGACGACGTGCTCTTCGAGATCAATCGACTCATCGAACCGCGCTCGGCGGATGGACGCGGCGAAGGGCGTATCCTGCAAGGCAGCGTGCTGCGGCTGCGATGGGCCGACGGCGGCCCCGACGACATCGGCTACTCGTACAACTGGAGCGCGACCGGGTTCTTCGTTCGCACCCTGGCCGCGCCCGCCGGGCCGAAGGTCACGGTAGAAGTCACGCCGCCCGGCGCGAGCGAGAAGATCACGCTTTCGTGCGACGTCGTGTGGCGTCGTGAGTTCGGCGCGACGCGAAAGGAGCCGGTGCCCGCCGGGTTCGCGCTGCGCATCACCGGCGGCGACGTCGTCGCCTGGACGCGTGTGTGTCCGCGCTCGTCGTCGCTGCCGCCGGCGAGGTCGTCGCAGACCGACGTTATCGCGGCTCGCAACGACGTCGCCGCGCGGACCGGCGTCGCGGCGGCAAAGGCTCCGGCCGAGCCCAACGGCGCCGCGCCGCGACCCGGCGGAAGCTCGCCGGCTCCGGCAGTGCCCGGTGAAGTCGAGATCCGTCCCCGCGCGCCGCAGTCGTCGGTGGAGGCGATGCTCGCCTCGGTGCTCAGCGAGTCCGCGGCAGAGGACGAGCAAGCGGGCGCGGCGCCGCTGAGCATCGACGGCGGGACCGTCGTCGAGCTCGCCGATCCCGGAGCCGTCGCGTCGGGCTTCGAAGATCAAGTCACCGCGGTCCACGAAGCGCCGAAGGATCTGCCGGCCCTCGCGGCGCCTTACGTCGCCGAGCGCGCTCGCCAGGAAGTGCTCGCGAACGCGCTCGACGCGAGCAAGACGCCGCTCGCGATCCCGCGGAGCGCCGACCGGCCGGCGCCTCCCCGCGCGACGTCCGTCATTCCACGCCCGAACGACGCCCGGGCGCGCGCGAGCGGGGCGCCTGCGCCCACGGAGAAACAGGGCGCCCGATCGCTCACCCCGCGCCCACCCGCGAACGGAGGCGTTCCGGTCGTACCCACCGAGCTGCGGCGCAAGAGCGACCGCCCTCCCGCCGACACCGGCGGCCTCGATTTGAGCGACATCACGCCCGCGTCCATCGGCTTCGACCTTTCGGAAGACGGGCGTCTCATCGAAGAGGTGCGCCGCGTTCCACCCGTCGTAGAGCGAAAGTCCGACGCCGCGCCACGCGCGAGCGCACGCCCCTCGTCGCCGGCGCGACCCGTGATGCAGCAGCCTTCGCGTGGCGGAACGCTCGCGGGCACGGGTCCCAACCCCTTCGGGTCGTCGTCGAATCCGCCTCCGGACGCCGCTCTGTCGAAAGCGTCGGCTCCTCCGCCGGCAGCGCGGCGTTCGTCGGAGCCCGCGCCGGCTGCACGCCGTCCTTCCGATCCTCCGGCGAGCGCGCGGCGTCCGTCGGAACCCCCGGCGAGCGCGCGGCGTCCATCGGATCCGCCGCCGGGCGCGCGGCGTCCGTCGGATCCGCCGCCGGGTGCGCGGCGTCCATCGGATCCGCCGCCGGGCGCGCGGCGTCCATCGGATCCGCCGCCGTCATCGTCGAAACGTCCGTCGGCTCCGGCCCCCGCGGTGTCCGCGTCGGATCGGCCGACGGCAACGGCGCTCAGCCCCGTGCAGACAGCGGAGGCCGAGCGCGCCCGGTCCGTCGCGTTCGCATCGACTCTCCTCGCGCAGGACCCGCCGGCACGCCCGGTGGAACGCGCGGTGACCGGCTCGTCGCAACCGACCACTCGGGTGGTCGCTGATTCGGACGCGTTGCCCACGGGTGAAACGATGAGGCCGGCGGCGGCAGGCATCCCAGAGACGGGTCCCCTTCCTCCGCTCTCCGCGGTCGGTCCCGCCCGTTTCCAGCCGAACGCGCCCGAGCTCCGCGCACCGGACTCGAGCGGCGGCGACGTGCTACCAAAACGCCGATCGTCGCTCGGGATGTGGATCGCCGTCGCGGCCGTGCTCGGCGGCGCCGCGGCGCTGTTCGCGTCGCCTTCGTTGCGCAGGCTTTCCCCCGGCGACCAAGCCGCGACCGTGGCCACCGAGAGCCCGCGTGCCACCGTCGCCACTCCGGAGTCCCCGAAGACCAGCGACACGCGTTCTTCACCGGCTCCCGCGGAGCCGACCGCTACGGAGCCGACCGCTACGGAGCCGACCGCTACGGCGACCGAGACGGCGAAAGCCGCCACGGCGCAGTCGGCGGCGCCTTCGACGACCCCGAGCGCCGGCGCGACGGCCGTGCCACACCCCTCCGAGGAAGGCGCATTGGTCGACTCCGCGGCTCTTTCGGCGCTCGGCCCGGGGCAAGGCTACCTGTACGTGGCCTCGCCGCTCTCGACGAACGTGTACCTCTACGGCATCCTCGCCGGTACGACCAATCAGCCCATCGCGACGAAGTGTGGTCCCCGTTTCATTCGCCTCGGAACGGAGCTCGGCAAGTGGCAAACCGAAGGCCTGGTACAGATCGTCAAGTGTGGCGCGCTCACGCGCGTCGAAATGGGGCAGTAGCCCTCGTCCGCGCGCGCTCGCGCGACCGCGCCGGCGCGCTGCTCGTCCTCGTCTCGGCGCTCGCCGCGTCGTGCGCGTCCGGCACCGCCCCTCCGGCGGCGCCGGCTCCCGAAGGCGCCGTCTCTCCGCCGCCGAACGCCGCGCCGGCGAAGCCGTCCGGCGCTTCGACCACGCCGCTGGTCGGAACCGCGTCGGGTCCGGCGGCGAACGCATCCGCCGCGGAGACGTCACCTGCGCCGAGCACCGCGCCCGCCGCGGCATCGAACCGAGCGAAGAGCGCCGGCGCGTCGCCGGCGGACGACGAATGCGGCCTCGAACGAGAGCTCGAGCTCGCCTACGAGCGGATCGGCGAGGGGGCGCCGCGAAACGAGTGGCTCGAAAGCGCTCGCGAGAAGCTGCTGCCGCCCGACGTCGCCGAGCGGGCGTTCACGGGGATCTCGCAGGAGATATTGTCCGCGCTCGCTCACCGGAAGTACGAAAAGCTCGCCGCGTTCGCCGGCAAGGACGGCGTCTGCATGCGGGCGACGAAGAACGCGCCTTGTCAGGAGCTGTCGCCGCGCGCGCTTTCCGGATGCGCGGCGAGCCGCGTGCACATCACCTGGCCCGTAGGTCCCGGTGACGAGGAACCGCCCCCGTACGACTGTCGGGACGCGTTCCAGCACATCTTCTACGCGCGCGACTTCCTTCATGTCGGAGAGCCGCACTTCAATTGCTTCTCTCCGGCGAACGGCGGTTCCGGCGCAGCGTCCATCATCGCCTCCGGACCTCACATCGGGTACGTCGAGCTCCGCAGCGAGGGCGCAGGCGGAACACGGAGCCTGTGGCTCGTGTTCGACGGCGACGCGCGCGCTCCGGAGCTCGTCGAGATGATCGGCGATCACGCCGGATCCTGAGACGAAGGACCCGATCGAACGAGTCACCGGTGTCTTCAGGCCGGGTCTTGCAGAGACCCTCGGCTGCTCGCTCCGCTGACTCGAATCGAAATTCGCAGAGATCCGCACTCCGGGCTCTCGAGGATACTCTCGACCAGCTCGATCAGTTCGTCGTGGACTTCCGGCTCGGCCTCGCCGTCCGTGCGAAACACCAGATCGGACACCGCCAGGTCGCACGCCAGCGTGTGGGCCAAGAGGGTCCGCGCCTTCCGGAACGCGTTCCCCGACCTCGGTCCGACCAGGACGTCCGCTCGCTCGATCTTCGAATCGGAGTGCAGCGAGGAGAGCCGGCGTAGCACGCGAACGGCGAACGAACCCGGCGACTCGTCGGCGCACTGCCCGAGGACGACCGCGTCGTCCGGAGAACCCTCGACGGTCGATCGAAGATCGACGGAGCTGACTCCGGACTCGACGATCACGAGGCGCACGGAGCGCTCGGTTCTCGTCACGTCTACGTCATCGATGTGCGATGCGCGCTCGTCGCGCGCGCGCGGCCGCCCGTGGCTCATCGGCGTGGCCGGCCAGTCCATCGCGAATCCCGGTCCGTCCGCCGTCGCTTGTGTCGTCATTGAGCTGTCCTCCCTCGTGCTCCACTCTTCGAGAGCCCTCGCGCAAATGCATACGCGTCCGAGCCCCTGGTTACGTCGCAGAACAGCGCTTATGGCTCAAGCTCGATCGACCTTACCATCCCTACAATTGGGGGCGTTCACGGGCGAGATCCGTGACGGTGACGAGTCAATCGAGCGACGTGAGGCCTTCGCGAATTGCATACTTCGTGAGCTCGGCGATCGTACGAAGCCCGAGCTTGTCCATCAGCTGTCGCCGGTGTGTCTCGATGGTCGCCATGCCCACCTCGAGAGACGTGGCAATTTGCTTCGATGTCTTTCCTTCGGCGACGAGCTGCAACACCTCACGCTCGCGGGCGGTGAGGGCCTTCGTCGCGGGAAACCCGGGCACGGGTCGCTTCGGAGGCGGGCGCATGCCGCCGTCGGACCCGATGATGTTGTCGATCACCGTGCCGGCGATCGCGGGGCTCACGTACTTGTGTCCGTTGAAGACCTCGCCGACCGCTTGGACGAGCTCCTCCGCTGCAGAGCTCTTCAGCAAATAACCCATGGCGCCCGCTGCGAACATCGCGAGCACGTAGCGACGGTCGGCGTTCATCGACAGGCCGATGATCCTCGATCCGGGCACGCTTCCGACCAGCCGCCGTGTCGCGTCGATCCCGTTCAGCTCGGGCATCGCGATGTCCATCACGACGATGTCGGGACGGACCCGCTCCGCGAGCGTCACGGCCTCGCGGCCGTCTCCGGCCTCGCCCACGACCTCGATGTTTCGCTTTTCGAGGATGACCCGCAGGCCGTCGCGCATCATTCTATGGTCGTCTGCCAACAGCACCTTCATGACAATCCCCCGTCGTTCGAGTGTCGCGGTCGAGCGCCGGCCGGAATGAGCGGAACGCGCAAAATAACGCGCGTGCCGCGGCCGGGCGCGGACAAGATCTCCACGTCGCCACCGAGCCGGCCGATCTGCTCCCTGACGCTGAACAGGCCGAATCCGCGCGCGGAGTGGCGCGCGGTGGTGCCTTCGACGTCGAAGCCGACGCCCCGGTCTTGCACTTCGATCTCCGCGTGATCGTCGCGCCGCAAGAGCGCGACGATCGCTGCGCGGGATCCAGCGTGCTTGAAGACGTTCATCAGAAGCTCTCGTACCGCACGAAAAACCAAGGCAGCTGCCGCGTCATCGAGCGGCACCGGCCCCGGGTCGGCATCGAGCTGGACGGTGATGCCCCACCGCTGCTCGATGTCTTCCACGAGCCAGGATAGCGCTTCTCGGAGTCCGAGATCGTAGAGAATCGGCGGGCTCAGGTCGAAAGTCAGCGTGCGCACGTGAGCCATCGACTGGCTCAGCAGTTCCAGCGCTTCGTCGAGCGAGCGGCGCGACGCCCCCGAGACCGCTTCCAGCGTCGCGTCGAGCTTCATCCGGGCGAGCGCCAGCGACTGGCCGATCTGATCGTGCAGGTCCACCGCGATCCGTCGTCGTTCCCGTTCCTCGGCGACCGCCGCGTCGAACGCCATCTGCCGCAGACGATCCTGATATTCGCGGATTTTCTCTTCCGACTCGCGGCGCTTGCTGACGTCGGTGATGAACGCGACGACGATGTCGCGCTTTCGTCCCATCGGGCTCAGCACGACCTCGACGGGGAATTCCTTTCCGTCCTTCCGTAAAGCAAGGATGTCGCGGCGATCCGTCATGGGGCGGGACGAAGGCGCCGCCGAGTAATCGCGCCGATGCGCGCGGTGACGATCGCGAAACCGCGTGGGCATCAGCGCTTCGACCGGACGTCCGAGCAGCTCGTCCGCCTGATAACCGAAGAGCTGCGCCGCCGTCCCATTTACGAACACGACGGTTCCGTCCGCCTTTGCCATCACCACGCCTTCAGCGGCGTTCGTGAGCATTTCTCTGAACTCGAGCTCCTGCTCCTTCAACGCCGCCTTCGCCCGTTCCTTTTCGGTGACGTCGTCGATGACGAGCAGGAGCAGAGGCGTGCGCTCGATGCGGCTCGCCGTCACCACGAACGCGCGAAAGCCGAGCTTCGGAAACTCTTCGGCGATGCGGAGCTCTTCGAATGCGCCGCCTTCCGCGAGCCGCTCGAGCCCCTCGCGAACCGCCGGGAGCGAAGGGAGCCCTTCGATCTCCGAGAGCGGGAGACCCTCGACCTGCGCCGGTCCGAGCTCGAAGGTCTGATAAAACGCCATGTTCGCGGAGAGCACGCGTGAATCACGGTCGAGGACGAGGAGGGATTCGCGGACCGTGTTTACGATGTTTTCCGCGTACCGCCGCGCCTCCTCGGCCCGCTCCTTGACTTTGGTGGCCTCGTCGACGTCGATGGCCGTGATCACCGCCCCGTCCAGAGCCTTCCCGGCCGTCACGTAAGGATGCGCCGTGAGCATGAACCAGCGGTCCTGGTCGTCCTGGAGCCGAGCCTCGGAGGGCCGGCCCTTCTCGAGCACCTCGAGCGCCAAGAGAGCCATGCGCCGCATCAGCGTTCCCTTCATCACGCCGATGGAGCGACCCACGTCGCTCGTCGTCAGCCCGAACAGCGCGGCGGCTGCCGGGGTGAAGCGACGGATCCTCGCGTTCCGAGCGAGGATGACGATGGGGATCTCGCTGCTGTTGAGCACGTTCGCGAGATCGTCGCTCAATCTGTTTGCGCTGGCGTTCCGCGCCGCCATCTCTTGATTCAGCATCGTGAGCTCGCGGTTGCTCGCGATGAGCTCCTCTTTGGCGCCGGTCAGCTCTTCGTTGGCGCGCTGCAGCCGTTCGTTGCTGATCCGGAGCTCTTCGTTGACGATTCTGAGCTCCTCGTTGCTCTGCTCGAGCTGCCCGACGACCGAGCGCAGCGACTGCTTCGCGTTGACCAGCTCGGCCCGGAGCTCGGCCTTCGAAGCGTCGGTCTCGTCGCCGTCGGGTCGCTCGCTCGCGTCGTCCGCGGATGGGTCCAGGCGCGCTTCGCTCGGCACACGGGTCGAAATGGGGAGGGCGGGTCCGGGGGTGCGCGCGACCAGGAAGACGGACGAGCGCCGTGGCCCGCGCGCCGTTCGGACGAAGATGCCGTGCTTTGCATCGACCAGCGACAATTCGGGAAAGTCTTTGGTGACGTCGTCCCTTTCGAGCATCAAGAAGCCCCGTGTCTTGAGCGCGTATTGAAAAGCCTTCACGATCCGCTCTCGCATGGGCGTGTGCAGATTCGCCGCGAGGCCGCGGCCGCTGATCAGGTCCATGTGCAACAAGGGCGGGTCCTTCAGCGTGTCGTGCTGCGCCATGATGCAGAGCTCGCGCACGCGCTTGGTGATCTCGTAGGTGCCGCTCGAGTACGTGAAGAAAGACAGCCGACGGCGCTCGTTGACGTTGCGCATGGCCTCCATGGGAAACCGGGCCTTCCGAGCGTCCGCGACCATGCGCCCGCTCGGATCCGTCCCGAAGAGCTGCACCGGGACGTTCGTCGCACGAGCGCTCGCGAGGAACTCGAGGAGAACGACGCCGAGAGAGTAGACCTCCTCGCCCGAACCGCAGCCGGGAACCCAGACTCGAATCGGATCGTTCGCTAGGCGTCCGTGGAGGAGCGCCGGAAAGACCTCGAGCTGCAGCACGTCGAAGATCTCCGGTGTTTCGAATAGAGCCGCCTTGGGAATGGGGACTTCTTTCGAAAGTTGGGTTCCATCCATCGACGTTCCTCGCTCGCGGCGGCGGGAGGCGATGCGCGAGAGCTCCCGGCCGATCTCCGCCGGGGAAAGCAGGTGATCCACGCACCTCGTGGCCACTGCGTCCTCCGGCATGCTGCGTTGGTTCGCGGAAGCATCCTGCGCGAAAACCAGGCCGCCGTGTGCCTTTATTTGGCGTGCTCCGACGCTGCCGTCCGAACCTACGCCGCCGAGGACGACGCCGATCGCAGCGTCGCCCGCGTCCGCCGCGATCGACTCGAACAACCGATCGGTGACCGTGAATGAATCGATCTTGATGCGAGGGAACAGGCAAAGCCGTCCGTTCACCAGTTCGACCGCGCTGTCGGAGGGGACGACGTACACTCGATTCGGCTGAATCCGGACTTGATCGCCGGCCGCGGTGACCGGCATCAGGGCGGCGTGCGCGAGGCTCGCCACGACGTGCTCGTCGGTCGCTTGAAGCGCTCGTTGAACGACCACGACGGCGAGGCCTGGAGCCGCTCCCAGCTGTGCAATCAACTCACACGTCGCGACGACGCTGCCGGCGTCGGCGCCGATCGCCACGACGGGGAAGCGATATTCGTCCCCCGCGAGCGACTCCATCGAAGAGCTCGCATCGACTCCAACGGTCTCCGTCATTGGCCCGCTTACGTGGAGAAGCGGATGTAGATGCTCGGGAAACGCAGCACAACTCTGCAGTGGGCTATACGACGCCCTCGGGGCTCGTCGTCCCGCGCGCGGTGTGGCGGCTTCTGCGAACTCCAACCTAAAGGCATTTCTTGCCGAGAATCCCAAGATCCGTGGAGGCGTTTTGGCTCCGGCAGCCATCGTTTCTGGACGGGAAACGGCGAGCTGAGGCAGCGTTTTTGTTGCGGTTCCGGTAGGTTCGCTCCGGTTCGGAGTGACGGAGCCTGCCGTACGCGCTACCCATCGAAGAGCGCTCCATGGTGCCTTCCCTCGTCGTCGCGGCTTTCTACATAGGAGTCGTCGCATACTCCGCGGCCGCGACGCTCTTCTTCGTGGAGCTGGCTCGACCGGAGCGGACACCCGGTGCGCCCAAGTGGGGCGCCCGCGCCCTGGCCGTCGGCGCGGCCATGCAACTTCTTCCGATCATCGACGATCTCTCGGACGGCCCGAGGGCCGTTCCGTCCTTGCGCTTCGCGCTCCTGCTGTTCGCTTCGTCGATTGCCTTCGTGTATCTCGCGCTGCGCGTGCGCATGCGCATCGACGCGATCGGCGTCGTCGTCGCGCCGCTCTCGCTTTCGCTGCTGGTCGGCGCGCAGTTCCTGGACGGACGAGGCCCCGCGACGGACGTGCCGCACACGCTGCTCCTCATGCACGTCGCGGCGAACATCCTCGGAGTCGGTCTCTACGTTCTGGCCGGCGCGGCAGGCGGATTCTATCTGTTCCAAGAGCGGCAGCTGAAAGCGAAGCGCGCGCCTTCTCTGCTCGGCCGCTTGCCGCCGCTCGAGGCGCTGGATCTCACCGAGCACCGGCTGCTCCTCGCCGGCTTCCCTCTCCTGACGTTCGGGATCGTCAGCGGAGCCGTGTTCGCCGCGCGGCTCGGTTCGATGACCGGCGCCGGCATCGCGCGCTCGGCGCTCGCTTATGCGACGTGGTTCTTGGTGGCCAGCGTGCTCGTCCTGCGCGCGGTCGCGGGCTGGCGCGGCCGTCGCGCGGCCTACGGGACTCTCGCCGGCGTCGCCTGTCTCGTCCTGGTCATCGGGATATACGTGGCCGGCGGGGGAGCGGGTCTGTGATCGTCGTCGTCGGTCTCTCCCACCGTACGGCTCCCATCCACGTCCGCGAACGGCTGGCGCTGCCGCGGGACGCTCTGCCGACGCTGCTCCAGAGCGTCGTGCAGGGCCCCGTCGGAGAAGCGCTCATCGTCTCCACGTGCAACCGCGTCGAGCTCGTCGTCGCCGGCACGGACGGGGCACGTTCCGATCTCGAAGGCGTGGCCGCCGCGGCCAGAGCGAAGATCGCCGATCGCGCGCCGGGCATCGAGTCGCACCTGTACACGCACGTCGGTGCGGACGCCGTGCGGCACCTGTTCCGCGTCGCGGCGTCGCTCGACTCGCTCGTCCTCGGAGAGCCGCAGATCCTCGGACAGCTGAAGGACGCCTACGACATCGCGCGAGAAGCGGGCACCGCGGCGTCCGTCCTCCACCGCGTGATCCCGCGCGCGATCCGTTCCGCCAAGCGGGTCCGTTCCGAGACGGCGATCGGCACGGGTCAGGTCTCGGTGCCCACCGTCGCCGTCGACCTGACGCGACAGATTTTCCGCGATCCTTCGCGGCACACCGTCGCCCTCGTCGGATCGGGCGAGATGGGCGAGGCCGTCGCGCGGCTCTTGCGCCAGGCCGGCGCTCGGTTGATCGTCGTCGGCCGCAACATGGAGCGCGTCGCGCAGCTCGCCGTCGCCATGGGCGGCGAGGCGCGCGACATGTCCGGCCTCGAAGCGACGCTCGTCGAGGCCGACGTGATCGTGACCACGACGAGCTCGCCCGGCTACGTCATCGACGCCCGCGAGGTGCACAAGCAGCGCCGCGCCCGCAGGGGGCGCAGTCTATTCTTCATCGATCTCGCGGTGCCGCGCGACGTCGATCCCGCGGTCGGCGAGCTCGACTCGGTGTTCCTCTACAACATCGACGATCTGTCCAATGTGGTTGCCGAATCGTTGCAGAGCCGTCAGCGGGAGGCCGAGCGCGCCGAGGCCATCGTGCTCGAGGAGACCCAGAGCTACGAGCGCTGGGCCGAAGGCGAGCAGGTCACGCCGACCATCGTGGCGCTTCGGGAACGGATCCGCGCGATCCTGGAGTCGGAGGTCGACCGCAGCCTCGGCGGCAAGCTCCGGCACCTGACGCCCTCGGATCGCGAAGCGCTGCTGGTCATGATGGAGGCCGCCTTGAACAAGGTGCTGCATCCGGCGACCGCGGGGCTACGGCGTCTGGCCACCGATCCGAGCTCGCGGGCCGATCTGGAGCAGGCCGTCACGGCGCTGACTTACCTCTTCGAGCTGTCGCCGACGGCGGACCACGGCGCGTCGGATTCGAGCCCGAGCGCGTCGGGGACGGAGCATCCCGTCCCCCGTCCGGCGCTCGGCGCGAAGACGGACGCGGCGCGCAGTGATCCGCCCGGTTCGACGAAGGCCGCGGTTCCCGGCAGAATCGGCCGATGACCGTCCTCACCGTCGCCACCCGCAAGAGTCAGCTCGCGCTCGCGCAAGCGCGCGCGTGGATGACCGCGCTCACCCGCGCGACCTCCGTCCAGACCGCGGAGCTGCACGTCGTCACGACGGGGGATCGCGTTCAGGACGTCGCGCTCTCGCAGATCGGCGGAAAGGGTCTGTTCATCAAGGAAATCGAGGAAGCTCTGCTGGACGGCCGCGCCGACGTCGCCGTGCACTCGATGAAGGACGTCCCCGCGGAGCTCGCCCCGAGCCTGGTCATCGGCAGCGTGCCCGCGCGTGAAGATCCGCGCGACGTGGTCGTCACACGGGAGGGATGCGCCTTCGAAGAGCTCCGCGCCGGCGCGAAGGTGGGCACTTCCTCGCTTCGCCGCGCCACCCTGCTGCGCGCTCTCCGGCCGGACCTCACGTACGTGCCGATCCGGGGGAACGTGGACACGCGCCTGCGCAAATGCGCCGAGGGGCTCGTCGACGCCGTCGTGCTCGCGCGCGCGGGCCTCGTGCGGCTCGGGCTCGAAGCGCGGGCGACGGAGATCCTCGATCCGTCGCGGTGTCTGCCGGCCATCGGTCAGGGCGCGCTGGCGATCGAGCAGCGCGCTTCGGACGACGCGACCCGCGCGATCGTCGATCGCCTCACGGACCTTCCGACGTGGATCGCCGTCGCCGCCGAGCGCGGCGTGATGTCCGCGGTAGAAGGCAGCTGCCAGATGCCCGTCGCCGCCTACGCCGTCCGCGAGGGCGGCGACCTGTGGCTCCGCGGCATGCTCGCCGAGCCCGACGGCACCCGCGCCGTCTTTCGCGAGCTGCGCGCGTCCTTTCCGTCGAATCCCACCGCGGCGCACGCCGTCGGCGTCGAGCTCGGTCGCGAGCTCAAGGGCGCGTGATCCGCGCGGCCGTTGCGCGCGCCCTGGAGCGGGGCGCCCTTCGCGGGTCGATCGCCCGAGCAGCTGCGGGCGTCTGGGAAGCACGCGCGGACGTCGTGCGAGAGGTCCCGCTGCCGTCGGGCACGGCCGTCATCGGCGTCGGCGGCGCGACGCTCGGCGGTTCGTACAAGACGCCGCTGACCCTCGCCCTGTCGCTCGCGCTCGGGCGGCGCGGGGCCGTGTCCGTCGTGGGACACGGCTACGGCGCGCGCGTTCGTGCGCCGCGCGTCGTGCTTCCGGCCGACGACGCCGCCGGCGTCGGCGACGACGCGGCGTGGCTCGCCCGTGCGCTCGCCGGCGCCGGGATCCCCGTCGTCGTCGGAGAACGCGAGGCGGCGCTCGCGGAGGCGTCGCGCGCCGCCGCCGTCGTCGTCGTCGATGGGATGCTGCAGGCGTTGCCTCGACCACTCACGTTGTCGCTTCTCGCCGTCGACGCCGCGCGCCCGTGGGGCAGCGACGCCTGCCCGCCCGCCGGCGATCGCCGGGCGTCGCGCGCGGCGCTCCTCGGCGCGACCGACGCCGTGGTCGCGGTGCGCGACGCCGGAGAGGACGCGGCGGGTGAAGCCCCTGGCGCCGCCGCCGGGCGTGACGCGCTCGCGGCGATGGCGAGCGTCGTTCCGGTGTTCACCGCGTCCTCGGAGGTGACGGTCGTCCTGCCCGGCGGGCGCCACGCTCCGCTGACCGAGCTCCGCGACGCGCGCGTCGGCGTGGTGCTCGCCGTCGCGCGCGCCGACCGCATCCTACGGACGCTTCGGGCGCGCGGCGTCCGTCCAGCGGAGACGCGTCTTTTCGCCGACCATGCATTTCCCCGGGAGCGCGGCGGTCGCCGTCGTGTCGACCTGTGGCTCACCACGCCGAAGTGCGCCACGAAGCTCGGCGACGCCTACGAGGGCGCGACGGTCGCCGAGGTTCGGCAAAGCCTCACGCTGCCGGACGCGCTCCTGGCGCTCTGCGCCGAAGTCCTCCCGGCGTCCCGCCGTTGACCGACGCCGCTGCGCCGTCTTCGCGTCGCGGATCCCGCGGCTCGGAGCTCCCCAAAGGGTCGAAGAGGCGTGGTAAGGTCCCCGGCCATGTTGGTCGCGCGTACGTTCGCTCGGTTCGGTTTGCTGGCCGCACTCACCTCGATCCCCTTCGCCGTAGGCTGCGGCGGATCGCAGAAGGAAGTGAAGGTCATTCCAAAGCCCGGGGACATGCCCGAAGGGGCCGAATGGACGGGGGTGTATTACAGCCCGACGTACGGCAATCTCCACATCGTCAAGGAAGGCAGCGCCGTCAGCGGTGCTTGGCGCAACGCCGCGGGCGACAAGTGGGGCCAGCTGCACGGCGACGTCACGGGCAACATGCTGCACTACGAATGGGAAGAAACGACCATCGGCATGGTCGGGCCTTCGGCGAAGAAGACCGGCCGCGGTTACTTCCAGTACGTGCGCCCGAAGGGCGACAACGTGAACGACGAGATCCACGGCGAATGGGGCCTCGGCCAGGAACAGACCGGCGTCGTCTGGACCGCCATCAAGCAGCGCAACGCCAAGCCGGATCTGAAGTCCGTCGTGCCGGACGAGGCGGAGAAGCAAGGCGAGGGCAACAGCAACTGGGACGAGCCGAAGAAGTCCGGCGGCGGCGGCGACGACAAGAAGTCGGACGATTGGAACTGACATGCCGCTAGAAGGCTCTCGCGGCGTCCAGTTCTCAGAGCCCAGTATCTTCGAGCGAGGGGCGCCCGGTCGCAGCGGGGCGTCGCTGCCCGCGCTCGACGTCCCGCCCATCGACGTCGCGGCGGCGCTGGGGTCGTTCGCGCGCAAGGAGCCGGCGGCGCTGCCGGAGGTGAGCGAGCCCGAGGCGTTCCGCCATTTCGTGCGGCTCAGCCAGTGGAATTACTGCATCGACACGCAGCTCTATCCGCTCGGCTCGTGCACGATGAAGTACAACCCGAAGGTCAACGAGTGGGCGGCGCGGCTGCCCGGGTTCGCGGCGCTCCATCCGCTCACGCCGCCTCACCTCGCGCAGGGCGCGCTCGAGCTCATGGTCCTGCTCCAGGCGATGCTCGCCGAGATCGCCGGGATGGACGGCGTCAACCTGCAGCCCGCGGCCGGCGCGCAAGGCGAGCTCACCGGTCTGATGATGATCCGCGCGTACCACTCCGCGCGCGGCCGCGCTCCGAAGAAGGTGCTCATTCCGGACAGCGCGCACGGCACGAACCCCGCGAGCTGCTCGCTCAACGGGTTCGACACCGTGCCCATCCCCGCGCAGAGCGGCCTCGTCGATCCGGCAGATCTGCTCGCGGCGGTGGATCGCGCCGGCGGCGAGATCGCCGCGCTGATGATCACGAACCCGAACACCATCGGCTTTTACGAGCGCGCGATCCCGGAGCTCTGCCGTCTGGTTCACGAGCGCGGCGGCCAGGTCTACGGCGACGGCGCGAACATGAACGCCGTGCTCGGCCGCGCGCGCCCCGGCGACGCCGGCGTCGACGTCATCCAGTACAACCTGCACAAGACCTTCACCACGCCGCACGGCGGCGGCGGCCCCGGCGCCGGGCCGGTCGCGTTCAAGCGGCACCTCGAGCCGTTTCAGCCGAGCCCGGTCGTCCGCGAGGAGTCCGGGCGCTTCGTCGTCGACGAAGATCGCCCGCAGAGCATCGGTCGCGTGCGTTCGTTCTGGGGCAACTTCGGCATGATGGTGCGCGCGTACACGTACATCCGCGAGCTCGGTCCGAAGGGCCTCCGCGACGTGACCGACATGGCCGTCTTGAACGCCGGCTATCTCGCGGCGAAGCTGAAGGGGCACTACCCGCTCGCGTACGAGCACCCGCCCATGCACGAGGCGGTGTTCACGGATCGCGAAATCGAATCGAAGACCGGCGTGAAGACGCTGGACGTCGCCAAACGCCTCATCGATTACGGCTTTCACCCGCCCACGGTCTACTTCCCGCTCGTCGTCCGCGGCGCGCTGATGATCGAGCCCACGGAGACCGAGACGAAGCAGACCATCGACGCTTTCGTCGATGCGATGGTCGCGATCCGCCGCGAAGCGGAAGAAAATCCCGAGCTCGTCAAGCAAGCGCCGCACAACACGCGCGTCGGCCGCCTCGACGAGGCGCGAGCGGCGCGGCAGCCGAAGCTCCGGTATCGCGCTCCGGAAAAGGGCTGAGCTCGCTCGACCCAGCTGAGCGCTGGTCTAGCGCACCGCCGTCGAAATAGCGTCCATCACGGCCGCACGAATGGGGTGCTTCGGCCGACTCCTTTCATGACGAGCTACTCGCCTCGACTTGAGCGGTCTTGGAAGAACAGATCACGATCGTCGTGGAGGGCAAGAGCCACGAGAAAAACCGGCGAGGCCGGAGCCCGCTGGGGCTCTGGTCGCGAGAGACGCGCGATTTTTGAAGCGTGCCGCATCGACCCCGCAGTCGAGAAATCCGCGCGAAGCGCGAAAAATCGCGAGTTTTCTGCAAGTGAACATCGCGAAACTAGAGACTCGCGACCGCGCGACGATAGTTCGTATACGTACCTTCGCCTCCGCATCGATACCCACCACTACGAGCTCTACCGCTGCTGGCGCATGAGCGCGCCTAGTCCCGGCCCCACAAGCTGTCGTGGTCGACCTTCTTCACGGGCGTGGAAGACGTAGTCGATTCCGTAGCGGTGGTCGTGGGCGCCGTGTCCACGCCGGGTCGCAGCGTCTCGCTTCCGGCGCGATGCTCGGACAGCGCGGGCGTCTTCAGGTGCGTCCGGTTGCTGCCGCCGCGCAGGGATTCCTCGATGTGGCTCGGCGGCGTCACGACGTGCGTCTCCGGCGGCGCGATGGGAAGCTCGTCGATGCGCTTCACTTCGCGCTTCGGCTCCGGCGGCGAAGCCTGCGGCTTCGGTGTCTCGGTGGCGGACGGCGCGGGATGAACGGCCGCGGCGATCTTCACCGTCTCGTGGTTG